>JBIIAX010000019.1:0-101304 GCA_044239675.1 Caulobacter sp. | reverse complement strand
GCGGGCGGGGGGGGCCCCCCCCCCCCGCGCCTGCCTCGGCGGAAGGCCCAAGAACACCGTCGTCAGTGATGAGAGCGACATCACCGCCGCCGGCGCCGCCCCCTCCACCACCGGCTTCGGCGACGGTCCCCCTCCCCCAGGCTGCGCCTGGAGGAGGATCAATACCCTCCGCAGGGCTCAGCCACCGCCGGATCACATCCGGATCGTCCACCGTCGCCGACAGCCCGACCCGCCGCATGGTCGGCGCAAAGACCTGCAGCCTCGCCAGGTCCAGCGCCAGCAGGTCGCCGCGCTTCGACGGCCACAGCGAATGGACCTCGTCGATGATCACGCAGCTAAGGTCCTCGAAATACCGCCGCGCTCCCTCCCAGGCGCAGAACAGCGCCAGCTGTTCGGGCGTGGTCAGCAGGATGTCCGGCGGCTTGATCCGCTGGCGAACCTTGCGCGCCTCGCCGGTGTCGCCGGTGCGGGACTCGGCGGTGACCGCCAGCCCCATCTGGGCGATGGGGATCATCAGGTTGCGCTCGACATCGACGGCCAGCGCCTTCAGCGGCGAGATATACAGGGTGTGGACCCCGCGCGGCGTGTTGGGCGCCGGCCGCTCGGTCAATTCGATCAGACTGGGCAGGAAGCCGGCCAGGGTCTTGCCCCCGCCGGTCGGGGCGATCAGCAGGGCATGCTCGCCGGCTCGCCCCGCCGCCACCATCTCCAACTGATGCGCCCGCGGCGCCCAGCCCCGCCCGGCGAACCAGGCTTCGAAACGATCGGGCAATAGCGCGGGCAGCGCGGCGGCGTCCATCGGGGCGATATAGCATGTTCCTGTTCTGTTTCGAGGGGGCTCGGCGCGGCCGTGCTACAAGGATGCGAGGATGGGGAGGAAGACGATGGAGGTTCGAGACCTTGGTGGACGGGTGACGCTTTTCGCGGCGTCGGAGGGCCCGCTGATCGCCCACGCCGATGACGCGAATGAGCTGATCGGAGATGCCTTCTCGACCAGCGCCGAGATGGTGATCATCCCGGTCGAGCGCCTGTCCCCGGCCTTCCTCGATCTCGGCTCGCGGCTGGCCGGCGACATCCTGCAGAAGTTTACCAATTACGGGATCAGGGTCGCTATCCTGGGCGACATCGCGGCCGCCTTGACGGCCAGCTCAGCCCTGCGCGCCTACGTCATGGAATCCAATCGGGGCCGCCACGTCTGGTTCGCCCCGGACATGACGGCGCTTGAAGCGATGGCGGAGAAGGCGAGTTAGGGGGAGGTGACTGGCTATCTGTCCTCAGGCGGAGAACCTGTCCGCGGTAGGCATCGCTGCGAACAGCTGCCCTGCCCCCAACCGTCCGCCTAGCGGCTGAGATCGACGCCATCCAAGTCCATCTTGGCCAGAAGGCTTTTCAGATCGTCGCCGCTGTCCGGCGCTGACGGTTGGATTGGCGACGCGGCCGCGTCGACCATCTCAGTTCGAACAAACCGTAAACCGCCGTCCGCCTGCACCAGTGCGATCTCGATCCCGGCGAGGGCGCATCGCGCAGCCAACCGAGTGGCCAATCGGAATGACTCGGCCGTCTCGGGAAGTACGGCCATCTGGCGATCCTGGCTGTCGGGTAAAAGCATCAACTGCCCGATCAACTCACTTAGCCCCCTCCGCAGTTTTGATTTTTGGCCGCTGTGCGAGGTGTTGATCGCGCCTCCCTTGCACTCGGCGACAACGCGCCGCCCGCCGATCTCGGCGACGACATCGCCCTTCCCGGATGCTGGATGGATGATCACTGTAGAGTCGGCTTTTCGGTAGACGCCTCCGTAAGCGGTCGAGCCCATCGGTTCGACCCGCTCGAACTCACGACGTTCCAAGAATCCAACCAAATCGAAAACTTTGGCGTGCTCTCCATCTGGGTGCACCCAAACTGTGGTCGCACCCTCGGCCAGAAAATGCAGGGCGACGGCTAACATGACGGCGGGCTCGGTGATGCGCTTTTCAACACCGCCTTCCGCAAACGGCCGCCTTTTTTCCGGAGCGACAAAGTCCGTTACAAACATACATCTTCCCAATAATTTCAGCGCATAATGTTCCTGTTTCGTTTCGAAGTGCAAGTTGGTACATCAGCCTCGTGAACGCCGTCACTCCGACTCTCGAACTGGCCCCCGCTCTGGTGGTGCTGCCCGGGCCCCGTTGCGGGGTGGCGGACGCGGCGGGGGCGCGGGATATCCGCCCCCCATCGGCGCGGGATCTGGCCGAGGCTGGGCCTATCCTGGTCGCCCATGCCGGGATGACCGCCAAGCGGCTTGGCCTCAATCCGCCGATGCGGGCGCGGGGCGCGTTCGACGCGCTGGAGCTGTTCGCCTTCGTCCGGCCGGCCAAATTCACCGCCCCCTCCGCCGTCGGCCTCGCCCAGGCGCTGGGGCTGGCCGAGCCCAAGGGCGTGGTCGCCCAGGCCGCCGCCCTGCGGGTCATCTGCGCCGAGTTGCTCAGTGAGCTCTCCGACCGGCCCTGGCCGTCGCGGGAAGAGGCGCTGAATCTGGCCGAGACCATGGATCGCGCCGGCTGGGCCTGGGGTCCCGCCGTGGTCGCCGCCCTGCGCAGCCGCACCGTCGGCGAGGCTGGCCGCCGGGGCTCCGGCCTCGACGTCTGGGCCCGCGTCTCCGAATGGGAGGACCAGGCGCCGGTCGGCGAGCCGGGTTCGCGTCCCGTCACCGCCCAGGCCGCCGGCGAGCGGCTGACCCAGCTGCTGCAACAGTCCGGCCTGGACGAAGCCCGCCCGATGCAGGCGGTCTATGCCGCCGAAACCGCCTATGCCTTCTCCCCGCGCGAGCGGGAGGGCGAGCCGCGCATGGTCCTGGCCGAGGCCGGCACGGGCATTGGCAAGACCCTCGGCTACCTCGCGCCGGCCTCCGTCTGGGCCGAGGAGAACGGCCCGGCCGTCTGGATCAGCACCTACACCCGCGCCCTGCAGCGGCAGATCGAGCGGGAAAGCGCCGCCATCTTCCCCGACCCCGATGTGCGCGCCCGCAAGGCAGTCGTTCGCAAGGGCCGGGAAAACTACCTTTGCCTGCTGAACTTCCAGGAACAGGTGCAGGCCTCGCAACTGGGCAATGGCGATGTCATCGGCATGGGGCTGGCCGCCCGCTGGGTGCGGGCAACCCGCGACGGCGACATGACCGGCGGCGACTTCCCCGCCTGGCTGCCCAACCTGTTCGCCGTAGCGCCCTCGGCCCAGGCCGGCGCCGCAAACCTGGTCGACCGGCGGGGCGAATGTGTCCACGCCGCCTGCGGCCACTACCGCGCCTGTTATGTGGAAAAGGCCATCCGGGGCAGCCGCCGCGCCGACCTGGTCATCGCCAACCATGCCCTGGTCCTGACCCAGGCCGCCTTCGACGGCGCCCGCCGCGCCCGGGGCTCCAAGGCTGACGGCGAGACCGCCAGCCTCAAGCGAATCGTCTTCGACGAAGGCCATCACCTGTTCGAGGCGGCCGACAGCGCTTTCTCGGCCGCCCTGTCGGGGGCCGAGGCCGCTGAACTGCGCCGCTGGATCCGCGGGCCGGAGACGCGCGGCCGGCGGGGCAGGGGGCTGGAGACCCGGCTCATGGACGTGCTGGGCGACCGTGAGGAAGCCCGCCGCGCCCTGCATGAAGCCACCCGCGCCGCCGCCATCCTGCCCGGCGAAGGGTGGTCCGGCCGCATCGCCCCGCCCAATGGCGAGATCAACCCCATGGGCCCGGTGGAAAAATTCCTCGCCGCCGTTCTCGAACAGCTGCGTGCCCGCAACAGCCAGCGCAACGCCGGCGCCGCCGACATCGGCATGGAATGCTCGGCCCGGCCGGCCATCGACCGGGTGCGGGAAACCGCCGCCGAGGCCGCTTCCGCCCTGGCCTCGGTCGAGGCGCCGCTGCTGGCCCTGGCCCGCCATCTGGAAGACGTCCTCGACGAGGATTCCGACGAACTGGCCACCTCCGACCGCGCCCGCATCGAGGGCGCCCTGCGCGGCCTCGACCGCCGCGCCCGCATGACCCTGCCGTCCTGGCGATCAATGCTGAAGGCTATCGAGGAGGACGCCGAGGACGACCCCGACTTCGTCGACTGGTTCGACGCCACCTTCCTCTATGGCCGGGTGGTCGACGCGGCCAGCCGCCGCCACTGGGTCGACCCGACCGAGCCCCTGACCGCCGCCGTCATCGCCCCGGCCCACGGGGTGCTGGTGACCAGCGCCACCCTGACCGATCCCTCGTCGGACGATCCCTTCGCGCTGGCCGAGATGCGCACCGGCGCCGCCCGGCTGCCCGAACGGCCGCAGACCCTGAAGCTGACCTCGCCCTTCGACTACGCCAGCCAGGCCCGCGCCTTCGTCGTCACCGATGTCGCCAAGGACGACGCCCGCCAGGTCGCCGCCGCCATGCGGGAATTGTTCCTGGCCGCCGGGGGCGGCGGCCTTGGCCTGTTCACCGCCATCCGTCGGCTGCGCGCCGTCCACGACCTGATCGCCGCCCCCCTGGCCGACAAGGGCCTGGCCCTTTACGCCCAGCATGTCGATCCGCTGGAGGTCGGGGCCCTGGTCGACATCTTCCGGGCCGAGGAGGACAGCTGTCTGCTCGGCACCGACGCCGTACGTGATGGTGTCGATGTCCCGGGCAAGTCCCTGAGATTGCTGGTCTTCGACCGCGCCCCCTGGCCCCGCCCCGACATCCTGCACAAGGCCCGCCGCGCCCGGTTCGGGGGCAAGAACTACGACGATTCCGTCGCCCGCTCCCGCATCGCCCAGGCCTTCGGACGGTTGATCCGCCGGGCCGATGACAAAGGCGTCTTCGTCATGCTGGACGCCGCATCGCCCACCCGACTGTTCGCTGCCCTGCCCGAGGGAATTGAGATCCAGCGTGTCGGCCTGGTCGAGGCCATCGAGGCGACGACGGAGTTCCTCAAGTCCGATTCCTAGAGACCGGTTCTCCAAGACGGGAAGCCCGATTTCGGGCATGTTGAATCCATGGAAACGAAGCGCATGGACAAGCGACTGCTGGCGTTGCTCTGGGGGGTGTGGGCGATTGCCGCCCTGGTGATCCTCGGGCCGCCGATCATGACCCTGGTCTCCATCGTCCTGATCCAGACCGAAGGCACGGGCCAGGTGAAAGTCGATCCGCCCGGCGCCATCGCCCTGGTCTGGACCGGCGCTCTGGCGGTGATCCTGGCGGTCAGCGGCCGCATTCTCTACATGCGCTCGCGCGGCATCGGCCCGCCAACTGACGCGCCCCAGAATGCAGCAAAGATCCCGCCGGAGGACCAGCTGTGACCCAGCCCCTCTGGACCGCCGTTGACGGCTATTTCAATGACAGCCTGGGGACCACCGACGCCGCCCTCGACCACGCCCTGGCGGCCAGCACAGGCGCCGGCCTGCCGGCCATCGCCGTGGCCCCCAACCAGGGAAAGCTGCTGAACATCCTGGCCCGGTCGATCGGCGCCCGCCGCATCCTCGAGGTCGGGACCCTGGGCGGCTACAGCACCATCTGGCTGGCCCGCGCCCTGGCGCCCGGCGGCAGTCTGGTCACCCTGGAGCTCGACCCCCACCACGCTGAGGTCGCCCGCCACAACCTGGCCTTCGCCGGCCTGTCGGAGATCGCCGAGGTCCGCCAGGGCCCGGCCCTCGACCTGCTGCCGATCCTGGCTGAGGAGGGTGGCGAGCCCTTCGACCTGACCTTCATCGACGCCGACAAGCCCAGCAACACCGCCTATTTCGACTGGGCGGTGAAGCTGTCTCGCCCCGGCGCCCTGATCATCGTCGACAACGTCGTGCGCGGCGGGGCGGTGGTCGATCCCAATGGCGACGCCAGTGTTCAGGGTGTCCGCCAACTGGCCCAGCGGATCGCCCATGACCCGAAAATCAGCGCCACGGCGCTGCAGACGGTCGGCGACAAGGGCTATGACGGCCTGCTTGTTGCCCGGGTTGAAACGTAACCGTCCGTGGCAGGATAAAGCGCCAAGCCTTTGACTTAATGCGGTCCTCTTGCGGCGCCGTCCCAGGGCTACAGGTCTCTCCGGGCCGACTTGCCTGCCTGACCCGGACGGAGAGACGCCATGGGACTTCCGATGATCCACCCCGACCTGCCCATCGATCCCGAGGCCCCGCCGGGAGACAGCTTCTGCGCCCGGGCCCTGGTCCAGCGCGTCCGCTGGGGCGCCGGCCTGTCCCAGGACGCCTTCGCCGCCACCTTCTGCCTCGACGCCGATCATCTTTGCGAGGTTGAGGCGGGCCGGGCGATCCCCGATGCGGCCATGCTGGCCTACCTCAGGGTCATCGAATGGTCGCCCGAGGCGGTGCTCGACGCCCTCAGCCGGCCGACCCATCCTTTTTGACCAGAGCTTGACGGGTAACCAAATGGTTGCCTAATGTCCTCGCCGATGGATACGGACGCCGTCTTCAAGGCCCTGGCCGATGCGAGCCGCCGCGATCTCCTCGACCGCCTGTTCGCGCGCAACGGACAGACCCTGGGGGAGCTCTGCGACGGCCTGGCCATGACCCGCCAGGCGGTCAGCAAACATCTGGGAATCCTGGAGGAGGCCAACCTCGTCGCCGCCGTGAAGCGGGGGCGGGAGAAGCTCCACTACCTCAATCCCGTGCCCATCGCGGAGATCGCCGATCGCTGGATCGGCAAGTTCGAACGCGGCCGGATCGACGCCCTCGCCGATCTCAAACGGACGCTGGAGCAGAAGCCCCAAGGGAGCGACGACAATGAGTGAACCCGCCTTCGTCTATGTCACCTACATCCGCACCACCCCGGACAGACTGTGGGAGGCCCTGACCCATCCCGACTTCAAGGAAAAATACTGGTTCGGCCGCCGCTGCGACAGCGACTGGAAGGCCGGCTCGGCACACCGCCTCGTCGCTCCCAACGGCAGTCTCGACTTCGACGGCGAGGTGTTGGTGAGCGACCCGCCCCGCCGGCTCAGCTATACCTTCCACAACAGCCCCAGCGACCCGGCCGCTGAGCGAGAGGCCCCATCGCGGGTCACCTATGACCTCGAGCCCGTCGAAGACAGCGTCAAGCTGACGGTCACCCACGACCAGTTCCCGGACGGCAGCAAGGTTCGGCCTGGCGTAAGCAATGGCTGGCCGGTGATCCTCTCGGCCCTGAAGAGCCTGCTTGAGACCGGCCAGGCTACGCCTCAGCCGGCGAACCATTAGGGGCCGTCCGTGAAGACTCTCACCAAGGACCCGGTCGTCAGCACCGGCCTACTGATCCGCCGGCCGCCGCCGGTGGTCTATGAGGCCATTGTCGATCCCCTGGTCACCACCCGCTTCTGGTTCACCAAGGGGAGCGCCAGGCTGGACTCGGGCCAGCCGGTCCGCTGGGAGTGGGAAATGTACGGCGCCGGGACCGATGTCACCGTCGCACTCCTGGAGCCCGACCGCCGCATCGTCATGGACTGGGACGGCCCCGGCGGCCGCACCCGGGTCGAATGGCTCCTGGAGCCGCGCGGCGAGGACCAGACCATGGTTACCGTCACCGACAGCGGCCTGCACGGCGATGGCGACGCCATCGTCGCCGCGGCCCTGGACTCCATGGGCGGCTTCAGCACCGTTCTCTGCGCCATGAAGGCCTTCCTGGAGCACGGCATCGCGCTGAACGTCATCGCCGACAAATTTCCTGACGCGCATGTCGCGGATTGGAAAGGCCAATGAAAAACGCCGCCGGAGCGCTTGCTCCGACGGCGCTTAGCCGGCCGTCGCTCTCGCTCCGGCGTTCGGCGCTGGGATCAGTCCACCGGACTGATCCCTCGGGCCTGTCGGCCCGACCGCGCCTCACCCCTTAACGCAGACCACCTGCCGAAGCGTGTGGACGATCTCCACCAGGTCGGACTGCGCCGCCATGACCGCGTCGATGTCCTTGTAGGCCATCGGCGTTTCGTCGATCACTCCGGCGTCCTTCCGGCATTCGATCCCGGCGGTGGCCGCCACGTGGTCCTCGATGGAGAACCGCCGGTTGGCTTCGTTCCGGCTCATCGCCCGGCCCGCGCCGTGGGAGCAGCTGCAGAAGCTGTCCGGGTTGCCCTTCCCCCGCACGATGAAGGATCGCGCTCCCATCGAGCCGGGGATGATCCCCAGGTCGCCCAGCCCCGCCTTCACCGCCCCCTTCCGGGTGACGAAGACGTCCTTGCCGAAGTGCTTTTCCCTGGAGACGTAGTTGTGGTGACAGTTCACCGCCTCCTGCGTCGTCACAAGGTCCGGGAAGGTGTCCCGCAGCACGTCCAGCAGCCGCTCCATCATGGTTTCCCGGTTGGCGCGGGCATACCGCTGCGCCCAGCTCACCGCCCGGACGTAGTCGATGAAGCCTTCGCTGCCTTCGGCGAAATAGGCCAGGTCCTGGTCCGGCAGGTTGATGAACCACCGCCGCATCTCGTGCTTGGCCCGTTCGATGAAGTAGCTGCCGAACCGGTTGCCCACGCCCCGGGACCCCGAGTGCAGCATCACCCAGACGTCCCCCGCTTCGTCGAGACAGAGCTCGATGAAGTGGTTGCCGGTGCCCAGCGTCCCCAGGTGGCCAAGCCCACGCGGGTGCGCGGCCTTCGGGTGCTTGTCGACCACGGCCTTGTAGCCGGCCTCCAGCTCCGCCCACCGCGAGGTCGCCGCCGCCGGGGGCTCGTCACCCCAGGCCCCGATGTCGTTGCGACCGCCGTTGTCGGTCCGGCCGTGCGGCACCGCCGCCTCGATGGCGCTGCGGATTTCGGCCAGGCCATCGGGCAGGTGCTCGGCGCGGATGCTGGTCCGCACCGCCATCATGCCGCAGCCGATGTCGACGCCGACCGCCGCCGGGATGATCGCCCCCAGGGTCGGGATCACCGAGCCCACGGTCGCGCCCTTGCCCCAGTGGACGTCGGGCATCACCGCCAGGTGGTGGTGGATGAAGGGCAGGCTGGCGACATTGCACAGCTGCTTCATCGCCGCATCCTCGATGGGCACGCCCCGGGTCCAGGACTTGATGTGAACACCGGTGCTTTCGAACGCCTCGAACCCGCTCATGGGGTTCTCCTTTTCTCTTTTTTCCACCCCCTCCCGGCGTCGCGGTCTGGATCAAGAGAACCCCTGAAACGAGGAACCCCTCCAGGCCGGGCCGGGAGGGGTTCCTTCGTACAAACTCAAGATCGTCAGACCCTAAGCCGAAGCCCTTCCCCGCGCGCAACCATCCTCACGCTGATTGCTCAGCATGGTTTTGGCGAACGAGATGGGGCGAGGCAGGTGGGTCATGGGTCTTTCAGTCTTGAGGGCGCGGCCGATAGCACGCGCCTTTCAGGATCGCCAAGCGGGAAATTTCAACGGTCTTCCAATCCGCCGCCCGCTGCGGCGCGTAAGACACGATCAAGGTCGGGGGACCGCGAGGACTGCCATGACCCGGAAAGCCCTGATATCGCTCGGCCTCACGTTGGTTGTCCTGGCCACGCCGGCCCTGGCCCGGCCCATCCCCGGCGACGCCGAGGCGACGCTGAAATCGGGCAGGCCCTGGGTCACGGTCACGCCGTCTGGAGAGGCTGTGGCCATCCTGGGCGCCGTGGAGATCGCCGCGCCGCCGGCCAAGGTCTGGGCCATCCTTGTCGACTGCGCCCAGACCAAACGGATCATCGCCAACATGACCGTCTGCCGCGTGGTCCAGAAGACCGCCAATTTTGAGATCCGCGAACAGGTGACCAAGGGCAATGCCTTCGTCCCCGACCTGCGCAATGTCTTCCGCGCCGACTACACGCCTTATAGCCGCATCACCTTCCACAAGACCGGCGGCGACCTGAAGGTTATGCAGGGCGAATGGCGGCTGGAACCCCTCGACGGCGGCAAGACCACGCGGGTGATCTACGAAAACCGCGTCCAGGCCGACATCAAGATGCCCGCCGCCATGATCCGCGCCGGCCTGAAGCAGGACTGCGGCAAGGTGCTGGCCAACCTGAAGCGGGTGGTGATGGGGGGTTAGTGCTTGCCGCGATCCCGCCCGAAGTTCGGCTCGGCGCTTTCCTGGCCCAGGGCGATGACCCCGCGGCGGATTTCCCGGGTCCGGGTGAACAGCTCGTGCAGCTTCTCCGCCTCCCCCCAGCGGATGGCGCGGGACAGGGCCTGCAGGTCCTCGGTGAACCGGCCCAGAACGTCCAGCACCGCCTCGCGGTTGGCCACGAAGATGTCCCGCCACATGGTCGGGTCCGACGCCGCGATCCGCGTGAAGTCGCGGAAACCGCCGGCGGAATATTTCATCACCTCGGCCCGGGTGACCTCTTCCAGATCGGCGGCGGTGCCGACGATATTGTAGGCGATCAGGTGGGGCAGGTGGCTGGTCACGGCCAGCACCAGGTCGTGGTGCTTCTCGTCCATCAGCTCGACCTGGGCCCCCAGCGCCCGCCAGAAGCTGGATAGCCGCGCCACGGCCAGGGCGTAGCTGTCGTCGGTCCGCGCCGCCAGGGGGGTGAGGATGGTCCAGCGGTCCTCGAACAGTTCGGCGAAGCCGGCGTCGGGGCCTGACTGTTCGGTCCCGGCGATCGGGTGGCCGGGGATGATGTGAATGCCAACGGGCGCCGAGGCCTGCAGCGCTTCCGACACCGAGCCCTTGACCGAGCCCACGTCCGACACCGTCGCCCCGGTCTTCAGCGAGGCGGCGACCTGCGCCATCACCTCGCCCATGGCCAGAACCGGGGTGGCGAAGATCACCAGGTCAGCGCTCGCGACGGCCTTGCCGAGATCGGCTTCCACCGCATCGGCGATGCCCAGCTCGGCGACCCGCGCCAGCACCGTCTCGCTGCGGTCGCCGACGGTGATGTGGCGGACGGCCCCGGAAGCGCGCGCCGCCCGGACGACGGAGGAGCCGATCAGGCCGCAGCCGATCACCGTCAGGTTTTCATAGACCGGCAGGCTGGTCATCGGACCATGAACTCCTCAAGACCCGCGACCACGGCGCGGTTGTGCTCTTCCAGGCCGATGGTGATCCGCAGGTGGTCCGCCAGGCCGTAGTTGCCGACGCCACGGGTCAGCAGGCCCTTGCTCGCCAGGAAGCCTTCCGCCTCGACGGCGGTCTTGCCGGGCGTCGCCGGGAAGCCGACCAGCACGAAATTGGCCGCCGACGGCACGACATCGAGACCCAGGCCGCCAAGCTGCTGGGTCAGCCAGGGCCGCCACTGCTCGACCAGGGCCACGGACCGGGCCATGAAGTCGTCATCGCCCAGCGCCGCGACGGCGGCGATCTGGGCCGGGATATTGACGTTGAACGGCAGGCGGATGCGGTCCACCGCCTCGGCCATCTCGGCCGGCAGGTATCCCCAGCCGACCCGCAGGGCGGCCAGGCCGTGAATCTTTGAGAAGGTGCGGGTGACCACGATGTTGTCGGCGTTCCGGGCCAGGCCCAAGCCGTCCTCGAACCCCGGATTGGTGTTGAACTCGGCATAGGCGCCGTCCAGCACCAGCACCACCGACGGCGGCAGGCCCTCATGCAGGCGGCGGACCTCCTCGGCGCTGATCCAGGTGCCGGTCGGATTGGCCGGATTGGCCAGGAAGATCAGCCGGGTGCGCTCGTCGACGGCGGCCAGCATGGCGTCGACGTCGATGGTCAGGTCCTTTTCCGGCACGTACTTCACCACCCCGCCGCAGGCCTGCGCTCCGATGGCGTAGGCGGCGAAGCCGTGGGCGCCCTGGATCATATTGTCGCCGGGCTCGAGGAAGGTCTGGTTGAGCAGCTGGAAGATCTCGTCCGAGCCGCAGCCGAACAGCAGCCGCTCGGGCTCCAGCCCGTACTTCTCGGCGACGGCGGCCCGCAAGATGTCGGATCGCCCGGCCGGGTAGAGGTTCAGCTTGCCCGCGGCCTCGGCATAGGCCGCCCGCGCCTTGTCCGAACAGCCGAGGATATTCTCGTTGGCCGACAGCTTGATCGGATCGACCACGCCCTCCGCCGCCGCCTTGCCGGGCTTGTAGGGCGCGATGTCGAGGATGCCGGGTTTGGGAACGGGGCGCGGCGCGCTGAAACGGTCGGTCATGAGCAACGGTCCTGAAGGAGGCCCGCCTCTTACACGTCGAACGGCTCGGGTGCAGCCCCGATGACGCCGGAAAGCCGTCCGGGCGCCCGCGCCAGGCGCGCATCGTCCCGCTGGTAGAAGCCGGCAAGCGTGAACAGCTTTAGCCCGCTGGACTGCGCCACCGGCGCCGCGGCCACGCCATCGCGGCTCAGGGCCTCGACGATGGCCCCGGCCCCTTGCGGCGCGTCGGTGACCCAGAAGGTCTGGTCAGCCCCGGTCGGCTCCACCGCGACATTGGCCACGGCAAGCGCGCTCAACGGGCCCCAGGCGGTCAGGCAGGGCAGGGTGGCGAACACCCTTAAAGTTGGTTCGGCCAGCATCCTGCCCCACCACGCCGTGTCGGGATGCAGCGCCATGACGGCGACGCCGCCGCGCAACCGTGCGGCAGCCAGGGCCTCCTCCGGCTTGGCGGCCATGCTCAGGCTGGGGGCGATGCCGAAGCGCAGCCGCGCCAGTTCCAGGGTCCGGGCCTCGGCCTTGCCGCCCCAGACGGTCAGATGGAACGGCCCCTGCCGCGCCAGGCTGTCGGCCATCAGCTCGCGCCAGACGCGGATCACCAGGCCGGGCCCCGCCACCGGATTGGGCCGGTCCAGCTTGCGGCGGATCACCTGGGCTTCACGACTGGGCCGCAGCCCGAACTTGTCGCCGTCGCCCGCCGCCTTCTTGGCCTCCGCCACCGCCACGGCCAGCGAAGAGCGCTCGTCCAGCAGGCGCAGCAGTTCGGCGTCCACCGCATCGATACGGGCCCGGACGGCGTCAAGAGAAAGGGGAGGCGACTGGCTCAGGAGATCAGGTCCAAAACAGATGAAGCGAGGTCAGGGGGCGATCCTATAGCGAAAACCGTAGCTGTGAACGCCGCCCTGGATGTCGATGGTCATCGCGCCGCTCAGGCCGACCAACTCCCCGGTGCCGGAGTCCGGCACGACGGTGACGCTCAACGTCGGCGCGCCCCGGTTCATCGTGCCGCTGTGCTGCAGGGCGAAGGAGCCCGTGCGGCCGCCCAGAGTCCCGTTCACCCGCTCCATGGCCACATAGCCGGCCGAGCCTGGAACCGCCGAACTGACGGCCAGCATCTGGCCGAGGCTGGTCGCTTCCAGGTCGCCGTGGAAGGTCTTGTCGATGGAGAGGGCCCCGACCGGCGCATCCGGCGCGCCGAGCGGCTTCAAGGAAACCTCGAAGGTCCCCGTGGCGGTCTGTTCGGTCACGGCCTGTTCCTTCATTGCCTTGTCGGGCGTCGCCGAGAGGCCCGGCTGGCCGGCGGCCGTCATCGCCAGCAGGGCGGCGACGGGCAGAAGTTTCCGGAAGAGACGCATAATCCGTACCTGCCGCAGTTTCATCGCCGCCGCAACGGCCTTGCCCGGGAAGGTCATGCCCTTTTCGGGCGCCGTCCGCCTGACGCCGCCTTTTAGTAGATCCTCGGCGAGGGACCGATCGGCAGCGGCCCGATGCTGGCCTGGCCGTTCGCCAGGTTGACCTGGCCCTGCAGGGTCTGGCCGCTGCCGGTGATGTCGCCCAACGTGGCGTCCAGGTCGCCCTCCAGCCGGCCGTCCGCCGCCACATGCAGCGTGCCCCCCTTGGCCGACAGCACCGCCGCCCCGCCCGTCACCTGGGCTTTGCGCACCAGCACCTGGCCGCCGCCCCGGCTCCAGCCCCGCGCCGCCGCCGCCCAGTCCTGTCCCTGGAAGGCGCTCATCTTCGTCAGAGTCAAGTCCAGGTCCATGTCGACGTCCCGGCCCTCCGTCGCCCGCGCCGCCAGCCCCTGCAGCGCCATCTTGGTGCCGCCCAGATGCAGCAGGACGCCGCCCAGGTCGTTCGGTCCCGGCATGATCCGCACATTGGCCTGCCGCACCGCCGACAGGAAATAGGGGTCTGCTCCGGCCTCCGGCGAAAAGGTCAGGTCATACCCCTCCAGGGCGATCCTCGGCGGTCGGGCGCCGATCTCGCTGATGCTGGCCCGCATGGCCTTGCCGCTGACGATCACCGCCCCGCCGTCCGGCCGGGTGAAGGTCAGGCCCTGCGGCGCCACCATCACCCAGTGATCCGGCCTGTAGACATAGGCCTCGCCCCGCAGTTCCGGCGCGGTCAGGGCCCAGCCCGAAGGCTCGGAAACCGACACCCCGGTCAGGTTGATATCCAGCCGGAAGGGATAGCCCCCGACATACCGCTGGTCCCAGGTCAGGCGATAGCCGCGCTGCGCCATCTGGGCCGAGGCCGCGTCCATCCGCCGGATCGCCTCGCCCTGCAGCCAGTACCAGCCGCCGGACCAGGCGATGATCAACAGCAGCAACAGCACGAAGGGTCCGAACAGACCGCGACGGCGGGGTTTGCGGCCGGGGGCGGGATCGGGCAGGGTCATCGGACAGGGCGCTCTGAAAGGTCGATCGGACGGGTATGGCGAAGGCAGGCTTAGGCGATCCTGAGGGTGACCGCTGGGTGTTTGGCTATGGATCGCTCATGTGGCGGCCTGGGTTCCCATTTGTAGACCGGAAAACGGCGGTGCTCCACGGCCGCCGCCGCGCCTTCTGCATCTATTCGGTGCACCACCGCGGCACCTACGAACGCCCCGGCCTGGTCCTCGGCCTCGCCCCCGGCGGAGCGACGCGCGGCGCCGCCTACCGCGTGGCCGCTGCCGAATGGCCGGCCGTCTACGCCTATCTGCGCGAACGCGAACAGCCGACCGAAACCTATGTCGAGGCCTGGCGCGAGGTGCGTCTGGAGCAGGGCGAACGGGTCCCCGCCCTGGTCTTCCTGTCCGACAAGGGCCACAGCCAGTGGGCTGGCGACCTGACCCTGGAGCGCCAGGCGGAGTTGATCCACGGCGCCGTAGGCCTCTCCGGCCGCAATGAAGACTACCTCACCGACCTCGTCGCCCACCTCCGCGCCGAAGGAATTCGGGACGCAGGGATGGAACAGCTTCTCAAGCTGGTGGAAGCCTAGATCCCCTCATCCAGCAGCCGCTGGCAGGCCGGATCGATGGCCTCCTCCAGCCGTCGCATGAACTCGCCGCGCTTGAGGCCCGGCGGGATCGGCGGCAGGAACTCGAAGACGATGACGCCCGGCTTCATCAGGAAGCCCTTGCGATAGGCCCAGTGGGCTCCCGTGCTCAGGGCCAGGGGCGTCACCGGCATGTTCAGCTCACGATACAGGGCGGCGATCCCCGGCTTGTAGGCGCCGACCTCGCCCGGCTGTTTGCGGGTGCCCTCCGGGAAGATGACCAGTTGCCGGGCCTCGTTCATCCGGTCCTTGGCGTCGGTCACCAGCTTGCGCAGCGCCGTCGCCTGTCCCTCCCGGTCGACCACGATCATCCCCGATCGCACGGCCCACCAGCCGAACAGCGGAATGCTCACCAGCTCCTTGCGCAGCACGAAACAGGCGTCGGGCAGGAAGGCGATACTGCCGAAGATATCGAACATCCGCTGGTGCTTGGCGGCGATCAGGGCGGCGCCGGCCGGCAGGTGCTCACGGCCGCGAATCTCGACCCTGACCCCGCAGACCACCCGCAGCAGCCAGGTCGTCGCCCGGCCCCAACGGCTCATGATCCGGATGATGGCGGTTCGCGGCGCCAGCGGCAGCAGGATCGACAGCCCGCCCGCCACCAGCGCCGACATTGTGTAAAAGACCACCATGAACAGGACGGACCTGACCCAGATCAATTGGCGTCTTCCTTCTTCTCGGGCGCGGAGGTTGGGGCCGGTTTGGCCGTCGGCTTCTGGCGGAACAGGCTCCTGGCCGATTCCTGCGCCAGCACCGCCAGGTATTTGCAGTATTCCAGGGTCAACCGCTTGGCCTGGGTCTGGTTGCGCCACCAATGGGCGGCGTCCACCGAGTCGGTCTTCACCGGATAGGGGATCAGCTTGGCGTCAGGCATCCGGCCGCGCAGCTCCAGCATCGACCGGGGCATGTGGTAGTCGGCGGTGACGACGATGATCTGGCGATAGCTGTATTTCTTCGCCCAGGCGGCGATCTCCTGGGCGTTGCCCTTGGTGTCGGCGGCCTCGAACCCCAGGTCGACACAGCATTGATAGATCGGCTTCCAGGCCCCGGTCACCTCCAGCAGGTCGTCGCGGGTGACCTCCTGGTTGACCCCGGAAACCAGCAGCCGCCGGCCCTTGCCCTGCTCCAGCAACCGCACCGCCGCCTTCAACCGCAAGGTCGAGGCCCCGGTCAGCACGGTGACCGCGTCCGACACCGGCGGCTCGACCGCCGGCGTCAGCTTGTCGATCCGCCCGGCAAAGGCGAACAGGCCCACGGCCCAGACCAGCACCAGGATCAGCAGCAGGGAGAGGCGTCTCATGGTTACCGTTCTAATGCCTTAGCCCGCGTCGTGGAATGGGCGACGGGCGCGACCCGCTCGAAGCCGGCGGAGACCCGAGCTCGCGAGGGCCGCGCCCCGGATTCCGGAGCTTGACCGGATCCGAACGCCTAGGCCAGGCAGAGCAGATCCTGCCAGACCACGGGCGCTGTGAACCCATCATCGGTCTGCGGCGCGGTGATTGTGGCGCTGCTATCCGGGAGGTCGGTCCTGAAGGTCCAGGCGTCCGGGCCTTGAACGCCGCCGAAGGCGTTGGCCCCTTCGTCGCCGGGGCGGACTCCGTCAACGGCGATGTTGTCGATCGCCCACCACCAGTCATTGGCGGCCTTGACCACCTCGAAGCTCAGAACGGCGGTCCGGGCGCCGGCCGGATTATCGAGATTGAGCAGGACGCTCTCGCTGGGCGCATCGGCATGATAGTCGCCGCGACCGCTTCGCGACGTCCAACGCAGGACCTCGACCGGCGCATCGCCGTCATAGGAAACGGTGATCCGCACGGTTTGCCGAGATTCCGGCAGCCAGGAGCTGTCGAACCGCAGGGTCGCGGTTCCAGCCTCCACGCCGGTCAGGTCTATGCTCGGCGAGCCGAACAGCGTCCGGAATTTGCCGCCCTGCAGTCCGCTGTCGTAATACTCGTCGCCATCGGCGACCGCGACCACGCCCTGGCCGTTGGAGAAATAGCCGCGGCCCTGATCGCCGGCCGTGTCGATCCAGCTCTGCCTGTCATGGAAGGTCCAGCCCGCGAACTCTGGCACCCCGCCGGGCGTGCTCCTGTCGACGGTTGTCCAGCCGGCTGGTCCGGTCGCGGTCCAGTCGGTCAGGTCGCCGTCCTGCTGCTCGGTGTCGCTCTGATAGGGTTGCAGCGAACCGGCCAGGCTTTCGAAATCTTCCCACAACAGGCGGGTCGGCGCCCGGGTCTCCATATCGACAAAAGCCCCGGCCTCCACGGTGACATAGTAGTCGGTAGATGGCTGAAGATCGTCCCGAGGGGCGATGGTGACGACACCCCCACGGATCGTGACCTGATCGGAGCCGGCGTCGATGGTCTCCACCACCGCCCCGTCGCTGGCGCGGTGCAGGACGATCGATCCCTCTCCCGCCCGGACCTGTTCGCTCAGGACCATGGTCAGGGTAGGGGTCACCCCCACCTGGCCGCTGTCGTCGACGGACCGGACCGCCAGCAGGCTGGGCGCGCGGGTGTCGATGGCGTCATCGTCGGCCAGCAGTGACGGTCCCGCAACGCCATCGGCGCCAAGGCCGAGAAAGTCGAGGATCGTCGCCGCGACCGAGGTCGCCGGCGCCACGCCGTCGGAGGTCAGCTCCCGGTTGGAGGCTATGAAGCTCTGGCGTTCGCTGGCGCTTTGGCCCCCGTGGTTGAATCCGGACGTCTCGCGCCCATGGTCGGTCGAGACGACGATCATCCACTCTTCGCCAGGGTGCGTCGCCTCGCGCTCCGCCACCGCCGCCCTGACCGCGTTGATCTGCTGCGCCACCAGCTGCAGCGCCTCGGTATATTCGTCGCCGAAACCATAGGCGTGGCCGGCGTGATCGGGCCCGTCCAGGTGCATGAATGTGAAGGCCGGCGCCGCGTCGTCGCCGATCAGGTCCGTCACCCGGGACACGACGCGCGAATCGCTGAGGCCGGACGCCTGGACGTCCACCACGGCAGGATCGCCCAGGCGGCCCGTCTCGCGAGAGAAATGGCCCTTGTTGATATCGGCCCAGTTGACGATGGAGGCGATGGCGCCGACCCCGGCCTGATCGATCCGCTCGAACAGGCTCAGCACATCGGAATCGATGGGGCGGCGATCGTTGGCGGTCACGCCGTGCTCGTCGGCCCAGACCCCCGTCAACAGGGTCGACCACCCAGGGCCGCTGTAGGTCGGCTGCTGTGTCGCCGTCCCGCGGACCCCGCCTGTGAAGGTTTCCAGATAGTCCATGCCGGCAAGCAGGCCCGATGCAGCGGCCAGGATCTGGCTGTACTGGGCGCCGTCGACACCGATGAAGACCACATGCCGGCCATCGGCGGCTGCGCTGGGTGGTCCTGAAGTCTGGACGTCGCCCGCCTCCGGCCCGGCGGCCAGGGCTGTCGGGCCGAACAATGCCGGCGCGTTCGCCAGGTCCGGAGCGCCGTCTCCCCGAGGGACCCACTCGGCGGTGGCGGGCAGGCCGTCTCCGACGGTGGGGCCGGCCGGCGACACAAGGCCCTGCTGATCGACGAACAGGACCGGAGCGTCCTGTTCCGTAGGGAGGACGAAGGTCGCGCCCGGCGCCGGGTCGGCGATGTCCGTCCGTTGCGCCTGGCTGTCAGCCGGCGACGGCGTCTCATCCTCGAACAGCAGCCGATGTTCGGCCTCACCCCAAGCCTGCTTTTGCATCCGTATGTCTCCCCAGTCCCGAGGTCGCCGCCCCGTTTTTTATCCCATATCCCGCAGGATCGCCGCCGCCGACAGCCGCGCCGCGATGGCCGCCGTCAGGGCCGCCATCAGAGGGGCGGGCAGCACGGCCAGAAGGTCGATCCAGGCCAGGGGCAGGACCGGCGTCAGGCCGGCGCCGCCGCCCGCCACCCTCGCCAGGGCCGCGACCGCCGCCGCGCCGCCGGCCCCGAACAGTCCGGCCATCCCCGCCGCCGTGGCGAACCGGGCCTGGAACAGCTTGGCCACAAAGCCGGTCTCGGCGCCGGATAGGTGCAGCACCTCGATGACGTCCTTGTGGGCCGCCAGGCCCGCGCGGGTGGCGAAGCCGATGACCGCCGCCGCCGCCGCGATGATCAGCAGGCAGACGCCCAGCGCCGCCCACCGGGCGATGCCGGCGGCCCGCTGGATGTCGGCGATCCAGACGCTGTGGTCATCGACCGTGGCCTGGATGCCTGCGGCCTTCAGCGCCTTGTCCAGGTCGGCGGCCGTCGCCGGGGCCTTGGGATTGAGGTCCACCGCCACCAGCCGCGGAATGGGCAGGTCGTCGATCAACGCCTCGCGACCCAGCCAGGGCTCCAGCAGGGCCTCGGCCTTTTCCTTCTCCAGGGCCCGGGCCTCGCTGACCCCCTTCACCCCGGCCAGAACCTCGGCGGCGTGGGCGGCGGCGGAGTCCGGCGTCTCCGAGCCGCGCGGCTGGATGACGACGGTGGCCGAGTCCGACAGTTGGCTGGTCCAGCCTCGCGTCGCCCGGTCGGCGGCCAGGGCTCCGACCCCGGTCAGGCAGGCGAGGAAACACAGCACCGCCACCACGAAGACCAGCGCCCCGTCCCGAGCGTCGCTTTTCGGCAGGAGCGGCGCCGGCTTCCAGCGGGCCGGATCGAACAGCGCGTCGCTCATCGCTCGGCTCCCGCGCGGCCGTACTGGGTCATCCGTCCGCCTTCCAGATGCAGCACCGGCTGGCCGCTGCGCGCCACAAGCTCCTCGTCATGGGTGGCGATCAGCACCGTGGTCCCCAGCCGGTTCAGTTCGACGAACAATCGCAGGATCCGCAGGGCGTGGGCCTGGTCGACATTGCCCGTCGGCTCGTCGGCCAGCAGGATGTCGGGCCGCCCGACCACCGCCCGGGCGATGGCCAGCCGCTGTTTTTCCCCGCCCGACAGGGTCGCCGGCTGGGCGTGCATCCGGTTCTTCAGCCCCACCCAGTTCAGCAGTTCGGCCACGTCGCCGCGATAGTCGCCTGGTCGCCCGCCGCCGATCCGCAGGGGCAGGGCGCAGTTGTCGAAGGCCGACAGGTGATCCAGCAGGCGAAATTCCTGGAACACCACCCCGATACGCCGCCGCAGGAACGGCCGGTCGGCCGGGGCGATGGCCTCGACGTCCCGCCCGAACAGCTCGATCCGCCCCCGCGACGGTCGTTCCGCCAGGTATATCAGCTTGAGAAGACTGGACTTTCCCGCCCCCGACGCCCCGGTCAGGAAGTGGAAGGACCCCGGCGCCAGCTCGAACCCGATGTCCTTCAGCACCTCGGGCGAGCGGCCATAGCGCATGCCGACGCCCTCGAAGCGCAATACCGGTCCGGCGGCTGCACCAGCCGCGAAGGCGTCAGGGTTTCTGGACATGGGAGCCGAAATCGGCGACCTCATGGGAGGTTGCGGGAGCGTCCGATTCGCCAGCCATGATACTGACCTGTCCTGAGTGCGCCACCCGCTATTTCGTCGGCGACGATCAGGTCGGCGCGTCTGGCCGTACTGTCAAGTGCGCGGCCTGCGGAGCCCGGTGGATGGCCCGCGCCGAACCTGTGCTTGAGCTGTCGACAACCGGTGAAGAGGGGGCCTTCGGCCGCGAACCCCCGACCCTGAAACCCGACCCCGCCCCCCTGGTCGAACTGCCGGGCGAAGAGCTTCCCAAGGTCTTTCGCGCCAAGGCCCAGACCGAGCGCCGGGTGCGCGAGGCGGCCACCACCGGCGTCGTCTGGGCCGGCATGACCGCCTTCCTGGTGGTGCTGATGGGCACGGCCTTCATCATGCGCGAAAACGTCGTCGGGATCTGGCCAAGTTCGGCCGCCGCCTTCGCCGCCGT
Source organism: Caulobacter sp. (assembly GCA_044239675.1). Lineage (GTDB taxonomy): Bacteria > Pseudomonadota > Alphaproteobacteria > Caulobacterales > Caulobacteraceae > Caulobacter. The sequence goes on along the minus strand of JBIIAX010000019.1, from coordinate 80,479 downwards.
CGGCTTTCCGGTCAATCGCATTGGCCTGCAGATCGAGGACATCCGCGCCGAGCCGGCCCTGCAGGATGGCCATGCCGCCCTGTCGGTCAGCGGCGTCATCCGCAATATCCGCTCCGAGCCGGTGGTCGCCCCGCCCCTGCAGATCGGCCTGATCAACAAGGAAGGCCGCCGGGTGATGGCCAAGATCGCCCAGGCCGCCGATCCCAGGGTCCCGGCCGGCGAGACCCGCCACTTCGCCGTGGTTATGCTGGACCCGCCCCGCACCGCCGCCACCATCGAGGTCGCCTTCGTCACCGAAAAGGGCGCCAAGCCGGTCAAGCCCACGACGACCACGGCGCCCGCGGCCAAGACGCTGTCCCTGCGCGGCTCGGCCGAGCCGACGCCGATCTCTCCGTCCGAGGCGGAAGGCGCCGCCCATGCAACAGAAGCCACGCCCCTGCCGTCCAGCGATCCCAACGCGTTGAAGTCCGCCGACCATCATGACTGACGCCGCCGCCATCACCGTCCTGATCTCCGAGGGCGAGATCGCCGCCGCCGTGAACGCCCTGGCCGAGCAGATCGCGCCCCGCGTCGATGACGACACCGTCGCCGTCTGCCTGCTCACCGGCGGCATCTGGTTCGCCGCCGACATGACCCGGGCGCTGGCCCGCCTGGGCCGGATGGTCCAGTTCGACGCCCTGTGGCTGTCCTCCTACCGCGACGCCCGCCAGAGCTATGGCCGCTGCGAGGTCCGCGCCGACCTGCAGCGCCCCCTGGTCGGCCGCAAGGCCCTGATCCTCGACGATGTCTTCGACACCGGCCTGTCGCTCAGCGAGGCGGCCCGGCTGGTGGGGGACGCCGGCGCCAGCGAAGTCCTCACCGCCGTCTTCGCCCGCAAGCCCTGGCCCGAGCAACGCGCCATAGACCCCGACTTCGTCGCCTGGGAAGCCCCGGCCCGGTTCCTCGTCGGTTACGGCATGGACGTCGGCGGCGGGTATCGCGGGCTGCCGTATGTCGGGGCGATGGATTAGCGCCCCGTCATTCCGGCCCCCTCCGGTCAGGCAAGTCCTCGGGAAGTTCGAACCCTTCAATCCGCCCGTCATCCCGGCCGGAGCGCAGCGAAGAGCCGGGACCCAGGGGGTTAGTCACAACTCCCTGGCGTTCGTACTTGATTTGTTCCAGATTGGGGTTTGGCCTTTCCCTTAATCCGGCGATCCGAATGGCGATCCAATTCTTCGGCTCCATACCGTTGCTTACCGTCGCACTGGCTTTGTCCGCCTGCTCGCCATCGGGCCAGAAGTCGGAGGGTGGCCACCTATCTCAGGCCGAAAGGCCCGCCGCCGAGTCCCCGCCGCTGGCTCCGGCCGCGCCATCGCGAGCTGAACCCAAAGGACCCGAAGTCGTGGTGTCGCGGGGTTTTCCCGATGGACCGACCGTAAACATCCTTTCGAATTTCGTGGACGTCATGGCGGATGGCCCCTGCGACGCCTCAGAGGACGACATGACCTTGGTGGTGGACCAGGGCGGGCGGGACGTGCTTCGCCAGGATTTCTGCTCAGCCTATGGCCACGTCGATCTTCGCCTCGAGACCGACGCCATGGGCCATCAGTTCATCCTGGTGACGATGCGTGAGGGGCACGGCACAAGCGCCACCTCGGCCTATCTGGTCATCTACCAGCTCAAGGACGGCCAGCTGCTCGAGCATGGGCGTCACCTGGTCCACCGGCCCATCGTTCCGCATGGCGGCTGGGACTACGATTACAGCCGGATAGATCACCCGGCGACGGGCGGCCTCGATATCGTCATGCGCCTTGAGGTGTCCGAGGGCACGGACCCTGCCGCCATTCCGAAGGCCAGGACCAAGCGGGTTCGGATCAGGCCCCGGTAACAGCCAACCCCGTCGTCCCGACCGAAGCGCCGGGACCCAGGGGGTGACGGGGCGTCTAAGTCAGAGCCGCCGCCCCGGGGTCCCGGATCGGCCTGCGGCCGTCCGGGATGACGGTTAAAGCCACCCTGCCGCCGTCTCGTCCTTCAGCATCTCGTCATAGGTCGGTCGCTTGCGGATCACCGCGAACCGGTCGCCGTGGACCAGCACCTCGGGGATCAGCGGCCGGCTGTTGTACTCCGAGGCCATCGCCGCCCCGTAGGCGCCCGCCGACATGAAGGCCACCAGGTCGCCGCCGTTCAGGGCCGGCAGCAGGCGGTCCCTCGTAAAGGTGTCCCCCGTCTCGCAGACCGGGCCGACGACATCGAAGGGCTCGGGCGGAGCGTTGGTCGCCGCCACCGGGCGGATGTCGTGGAAGGCGTCGTACATGGCCGGCCGCAGCAGGTCGTTCATCGCCGCGTCCAGCACCAGGAACTTGCGCCCCTCCGGCCGTTCGTTGCGGTGGATCACCCGGCTGACCAGCACTCCGGCGTTGGCGGCGATCATCCGGCCCGGCTCGAAGGCCAGCTTGACGTCCAGCCCCGAAACCACCTCCGCCACCATCGCCGTATAGTCGGACGGGGAGGGGGGCTCCGGCATGTTGAAATAGGGCACGCCCAGCCCGCCGCCCAGATCCAGCCGCTCGACTGCGAAACCCTCGGCCCGCAGGTCCTCGACCAGGCCCCGCATCAGGGTGAAGGCGGCGCGGAAGGGCGCGAGGTCGGAAATCTGGCTGCCGATATGACAGGCGACGCCCAGCGGCTTCAGGTGCGGATGCGCGGCGGCCACCCCGTACAGCCGCCTGGCCTCGCTGAACGACACCCCGAACTTGTTCTCCGCCTTGCCGGTGGAAATCTTCGCGTGGCCGCCGGCCTCGACGTCCGGATTGACCCGAAACACCACCGGCGCCTGCAGGGTCAGCCGTTCCGCCACCGCGGCGATCAGCTCCAGCTCCGGCTCGGACTCCACGTTCAGCTCCGACACCCCGACCGTCAGGGCGTATTCAATCTCCGCCGCCGTTTTGCCCACGCCGGAAAACACGATCCGCTCGGCCGGAATGCCCGCCGCCAGCGCCCGGCGGATTTCGCCCTCCGACACCGTGTCCGCCCCGGCCCCCAGAGCGCCCAGCACGCGCAGGACCGAGACATTGCTGTTGGCCTTGACCGCATAGGCGATCAGCGGCTCGCCCAGGACCGCGTGCGAATGCAGCGCCTCGCGGAAGACGTTGAAATGCCGCTCCAGCGTCGCCTGGCTGTAGACATAGACGGGGGTGCCCACCGCCTCCGCGATGCGGGAGAGGGGCACGTCCTCGCAGTGAAGCTCGCCCGACCGGGCCTCGAAATGGTTCACGTCGGCTCTTGGATCAGTTTTGCGGGCCGGAGCCGGGCATGCCAGGGGCCGAGGGGCCGCCGAACGGATCGGACGGAGCGCCGGGCAGCGGCGACTGGCGAGTGTTGCCGTTGCTGCTGGCCGGGTCGGCGTTTTCGCGCACAGAACCGGGCTTCGACGGCTTGTTGGCCTCGGTCGAGGCCGCCCGCTTGGCCGCCTCTTCCTTGGCCCGCTCGTCGGGACCCCAAAGGGGCGCGGGCCGGTCCAGGTCGCCGACCTTGCCGCAGGCGGTGACGGCCGGGGCGGCCAGCAACAGGACGAGAAGGGCGGCGGCTTTGATCTTCATCACAGACTCTCTTTCCAGCGCGCGATCTGAAGGCGCACCTGATCGGGGGCGGTGCCGCCGTAACTCTGCCGGCTGGCGGCGGAGGCGGCGGGGGTCAGGACGCTATAAACCCCTTGCGTGATCCGGGGGTCCAGCGACTTCAGCTGATCCAGCGACAATTGCGCCAGTTCCAGGTCCAGCCCTTCGGCCAGCTTTACCGCCGCCCCGGTCAGATGGTGGGCCTGGCGGAAGGGCAGGCCCAGTTCCCGCACCAGCCAGTCGGCGAAATCGGTGGCGGTGGAAAAGCCCGCCCCGGCGGCGGCCTCCATCTTCGCCCGGTTGGGCTCAAGGTCGGCGACCATCCCGGCCATGGCCAGCAGGGCCAGCTCCAGCGAGTCGAAGGCCTCGAAGGTCGGGACCTTGTCCTCCTGCATATCCTTCGAATAGGCCAGCGGCAGGCCCTTCATCATCACCGTCAGGCTGGTCAGCGCCCCCAGGATGCGGCCGACCTTGGCCCGGGTCAGTTCGGCGGCGTCGGGGTTCTTCTTCTGCGGCATGATCGAGCTGCCGGTGGTGAAGGCGTCGCTCAGCCGGATGAAGCCGAACTGCGGCGTCATCCAGATGACGATCTCCTCGGCCAGCCGCGACAGATGGGTCGAACAGATGGTCGCCGCCGACAGGGCCTCCAGAGCAAAGTCGCGGGAGGAGACGCTGTCCAGGCTGTTGGCCGTCGGTCGGGCGAAGCCCAGAGCCGCCGCCGTCATCGTCCGGTCGATGGGGAAGGGCGAGCCGGCCAGGGCCGCGGCGCCCAGCGGGCATTCGTTCATCCGGGTGCGCGCATCGGCGAACCGCGAGGCGTCCCGCCCGAACATCTCCACATAGGCCATCAGATGGTGGCCGAAGGTCACCGGCTGGGCCGGCTGCAGATGAGTGAAGCCCGGCATCAGGGCGTCGGCATGGGCCTCGGCCTTGGTCAGCAGCGCTTCCTGCAGCGCCTTGATCTGCCGAACCGTCCGGTCACAGGCGTCCCGCACCCACAGCCGGAAGTCCAGCGCCACCTGGTCGTTGCGCGAGCGTGCGGTGTGCAGCCGTCCCGCCGGCTCACCGATCAGCTCGGTCAGCCGGGCCTCCACATTCATGTGGATGTCCTCGTATTCCTCGCGGAACGGGAAGGCGCCTTCGTCCATCTCCCCTTCGATGGCGGAAAGTCCGCGCTGGATTTGCGCCTCATCCTCGCTAGATATCGCTCCCACCTGGGCCAGCATGGCGGCGTGGGCTTTCGAGCCGGCGATGTCCTGCGCGGCCAGGCGTCGGTCGAAGCCGATCGAGACGTTGATCGCCTGCATCAGGTCGGCCGGCTTGGCGCTGAACCGTCCGCCCCACATGGCCTGTCCCCCTGCCTGGGGCTTGCCGTCCGTCGTCGAGGAGTCGTCTGTCATATGAGCGAAGTGTCCAAGGCCGGCCGGCGGCCCGATCTGTTGCGGTGGGCGATTGCGGTGGCCACCATCATCGGGGCCTGCGCGCTCCTATATGTCATCGCCAGCGCGGTCATGAAACCGGCCCAGCCGGGGAATCTGAACGATCTGAAGAAGGGCGCCCTGACCAAGCTGGAAATCCCGGCCACCCCGCCGCCCGTCCCCACCGCCCCGTTCAAGGACGCCGACGGCAAGACCCTCACCCTGGCCGACTTCAAGGGCAAGGTCACGGTGGTCAACTTCTGGGCCACCTGGTGCGGCCCCTGTGTCATCGAGATGCCGACCCTCAGCCGCATGGCCGCCACCTATGAAAGCCAGCCCGTCGCCGTGGTCGCCATCAGCATCGACAAGGACGATGCCGACCTGAAGGCCCGCGCCTTCATCGCCAAAAACCGCCCGCTGGCCTATTACCGCGACCCCACCGGCGCCATGCCCTTCGTCATCCAGCCCGCCGCCGGCGGCCTGCCGACCACCATCGTCTACGACAAGAAGGGCGCCGAGCGCGCCCGCCTCTCCGGCGGCGCCGACTGGTCCAGCCCGGAAGCCACCGAACTGATCCGGATGCTGCTGGCGGAATAGGCTGCGCCGTCCGCCTCCGCCGATCGGGCGCGCCGGCGCCGGTTCCGGTTGCGCCGCCGCGCCCCGGTCGATACCTCCTGACCCATGACCAGTGCCGCCAGACCCCGTTCGGCCCTGCGCGACTTCCTCTCCAACGAGGCGTCCGGGGGCTATGTGCTGATGGCCGCCGCCGCCCTGGCCCTGGTGGTCGCCAACTCGCCCCTGGCCGCCGGCTATTTCGCGGCCCTGGACAGCAAGCACGGCTTCGCCATCGGCCCCCTGCACCTCCAGGAAACCCTGCTCCACTGGATCAACGACGGGCTGATGGCGGTCTTCTTCCTGCTGGTCGGGCTGGAGATCAAGCGCGAGGTCCTCGACGGCCAGCTGTCCCGGCCCTCGGACGTCATGCTGCCGGGCCTGGCGGCGCTGGGCGGGGTCGTGGCCCCGGCGCTGATCTTTCTCGCCTTCAACCTGGCCAACCCCGCCACCCGCGCCGGCTGGGCCATTCCGTCGGCCACCGACATCGCTTTCGCCCTGGGGGTCCTGGCCCTTCTGGGCGCTAAGGCGCCCACCTCGCTGAAGATCTTCCTGACCGCCATCGCCATCATGGACGACCTGGCCGCCATTCTGATCATCGCCATCTTCTATACGGCGCAGCTGCACCTCCTCGCCCTGGCCATCGCCGGCGGCCTGCTGGTCCTGCTGCTGGCGCTCAACCGGCTGAAGGTCACCGCCCTCTGGCCCTATCTGCTGGTCGGCCTGGTCCTCTGGTATTTCGTGCTGGAGTCCGGAATCCACGCCACCCTGGCCGGCGTCGCCCTGGCCCTGTTCATCCCCCTGCGCAGAAGCCCGGCTGCCCCAGACCACCCGAACTCGCCGCTGCACCGGCTGGAACACGCCCTGCACAAGCCGGTGGCCTTTTTCATCGTGCCCCTGTTCGGCTTCGCCAACGCCGGTCTCTCCTTCGCCGGGGTCAGCCCCAAGGCCGTCCTCGACCCCCTGCCGCTCGGCGTCGCCCTCGGCCTCTTCCTCGGCAAGCAGCTGGGCGTCTTCGGCACGGCCGCCCTGCTGATCCGCACCCGCTTCGCCGCCATGCCCGCCGGCGCCGGCTGGGCCCAGCTCTACGGCGTCAGCGTCCTCTGCGGCATCGGCTTCACCATGAGCCTGTTCATCGGCAACCTGGCCTTCACCGACCCGCACCTGATCGACGAAACCAAGATCGGCGTCCTCCTCGGCTCCCTCCTCTCGGCCCTCCTCGGCATGGCGGTGATCTCCCGCTGCAAACCCGCCGGCAAGCAGGCGGAAGCCGAAGCCGAAAGCGCAGCCCTGGACGCCCCGACCGAGCCGACCTGAGGCGCGGCCGGCCCGCCGTAACCCACACCCCGACGCCCCTTCCGGCCATTGCAGGCTTCCCCGCGACTCCTGGCAAAAGGCTACCGCCGCTCCAGCAGGTGAAGGGCGCCGTCGACCGGCCTGTTGCCTTCCAGCCGAAGCTCCGTCGGGGCGCGGGCCCGCAGGACAAAGCCGCCGGCCGCCCGCTGGTCCAGATAGGCGTCCGCGTGGGCGAAGCGGCCGGAGGTCAGCAGGCGCCATCCATCGGCCGCGCTTTCGCTGCTGAAGGCGAAATAGCCGCCCGGCTTCAGGGCCCTGCCGACCGCCGCGAACAGCGGTTCCAGGTCGCCGAAATAGATCAGCACATCGGCGGCGAAGACCAGGTCGTATGCGGCCTCCCGGCCCGCCAGAAAGTCCAGGGCCTCGGCCTGTACGAGGTCATCATAAAGCTGTCGCTCGGCGGCGCGGGCCAGCATGCCGCCCGACAGATCCACCCCGGTCAGCCGTCCGGCCATCGGGCGCAGCGGCTCGGCCGCCAGGCCGGTGCCGCATCCCAGGTCGAGGACCTCGTCAAAGCGCGGCCGCTGCCCGGCCAGCAGGGCGGCCAGCCTTGCCGGGGCGTCGTACCGCAGCATCTCGACCAGCTGGTGGTCGAAACGCTCGGCGAAGGCGTCGAAATGGGCCTCGATATAGTCGGCCGGAGAGCGGTCGACCGCCGCACCCTCCAGGGCCTGCAGCCGGTAGGCCAGCACCCCGTCGGCCGGCCCCCCGTCCGACGGGTCATCCGCCAGCTGTCGCCGACCCAGCGCCGCCGCCGGCCTGACATGGCCGAACACCGCCAGGACCGCGGAGGCCTCTTCGACAAAGGCGGCCAGGTCTTCCGGGCTGGCGCCGATCTCGTCCCGGTAGCAGTCCAGAGCCGCCTCGACCGACCCCTCGATCATCGCGGCCAGGGCGCGGGCCCGGGCCAGGGTGACGCGGGCGTTGTCGCCAAGGGGTTCCAGCGCGCCGGCGCGCTCGAAGGCCTGGCGGCACTCATCGAAGGCTCCGGTCATATAGAGGCATTGGGCCAGGCAGCCGTGCCACAGGCTGACTGCCTCCGGCAGCCCGGCGGCCAGGCGAAGCGGCGCCAGGGCCGCCGTGAACCGGCGCAACGCCATAAGGCTCAGCCCCAGCCCCAGGGCGGCCTCACCCAGCGCCGGATCGAGGGCCAGGGCGGCTTCATAGGCCTGCACCGCCAATTCATGCTGGCCGGCCTGGCCGGCCATGGCCCCCTGATCCAGCCACAGCCGGGCCATGTCGGTGTCGTTCATCTGGGCCTGGCTCCTTGCCCGCCGATCCGGTCGCGCCGTCTCAACGGGCCGGATGGCGAGGCCCCCGAATTACGCGATTCACAGTCATCCGAGGCTACAGGTTTTGGCCGGCCCTGGGCGCCAGCCGCCGCGCCCTCTGTCGTCACGGCAAGACCTGTTCTTGCGGCCCAGGGTTCAGCTGGGACGAACGGCGGGGGAACCCGAGCAAACGGACCACATTGCCAGCCTGGCCGCTGGCGGCCGGCTCCCGCTTACCCCACTACCGTATCGTTCGCCGGGACTTCGACCGGTATCCCGGCCCGCCTGGCGACAACCTCGATCGCGGAGAGGCATCGGGACAGCCGGGCCCGGTGCTCATTGAGCAGCGTCGACAGCCTGCCGTTGTCGCCGGCGCCCCCCGGCATTGCATCGTCCATCGTCAGCCTGCAGATGTCTTCGATTGACAGGCCGATCGTGCGCAGCTCGACGATCTGCAGAAGCCGCTCGACATCCGCCGCCGCGAAGGTCCTTGTGCCTCCCTCCTCCCGCAGCGCGAGGACGAGGCCGCGTTCCTCATAATATCGGATGGCTCGCCGAGTCAGGCCCGTCGCGCGCGCGACCTGCCCGATCGAGATACGGGAGGCGATTCCCGGTCGCGGACTGTCAGGTTCGGCGTAGTTCACGGGCCGCTCAATCCATTTCGTAATGGATGGGCAGCGCCTTCAGTCCGTTGACGAACCAACTTTCGATAAACCTCGGCTCTCCGGCCAGGGAAACGCTACGCAGCCGCGGCAACAGCTCTTCGAGCAGGATGCGAATTTCCATCTTCGCCAGATGCTGGCCCAGACAGACGTGGGCGCCCGACCCGAACGCCAGCTGTTTGTTGGGCCTGCGGTCGAGGCGGAACTCGAAGGGCGCCTCGAACACCGCTTCGTCCCGGTTGCCGGAGGCGTAACAGAGCATCAGCCAGTCGCCCTTGGCGATGTGGCGTCCGCCAAGTTCGGTGTCCTCGCTTGCCGAGCGCATGAAGGTCTTGACCGGCGTCGTCCAGCGGATCGCCTCATCGACCAGGGCCGGTACCAGGCCAGGGTCCGCCTTCACCTGTTCAAGAAGGCCTGGGACAGTCGCCAAGGCCCACATCGCCCCGGCGCTGGAGGACGACGTGGTGTCATGCCCCGCCGTCGCGACGATGATGTAATAGCCGGCCGCCTCACGCGGCGGGATGGGCATGCCGTCGATTTCGGCGTTGGCGATCAGGGTCGCCAGATCGTCGCGTGGATTGCGGCGTCGGTCCTCGGTGATGGCCTCGAAATAGGTGCTGAAGTCGCCGATCACGGCCTGGATGATGGCCGAATACTGGGCGGTGGTCAGCGCCGCCTGCGCCTGCCTGATATCCGGATCCTGCGGTCCGAACAGTTCCTGGGTCAGCCTCAGCATGCGCGGGAAATCCTCCGGAGGGACGCCCAGGATGTCCATCACCACATGCAGAGGGTAGTTCAGCGCCACATCGGCGACGAAGTCGCACCGTCCGTCGTGTGCGGCCATTGCCGACACAGCCTGACGGGCCAGCGAGCGGATCGTCTGTTCCCGATTGCGAATCTGGCCCGGCATGAACCATGCCTGTGACAGCAGGCGGTACTTCATGTGATCGGGCTCATCCATCTGGACCAGTGACCGCACCATATGGGGCGTGCCGGTGATCTCGAATGTGCGAGCGGTATTGGCCTTGTCCGTCAAGGTCGTCGCGCGTTCGCCGCTGGGAAACAGGGCGTTGTTACGGCTGACTTCGAGGATGTCCGCATGCCGGGTCACCACCCAGAAGGGCTCGAACCCGTCTGGCTTGGCGACAGCCAGGGGCTGATTGGCGCGCAGCCAGCTATAGGTCTGATGCAGCTTGTCGGAGGCGTAGGTCGTGGGGTCAACCAAGGCCGCGGCGACCTCGCCGGGCAAGTGTGGCTCCATGCTGCGCGTGATCCTGTCGTGCATTGCCTTCCTCCGCGGAGGGGCCTTATCGCCTGACGGCGTCACCCCTCTTAATTCCAGAATATGCGAACGGTCAAAAAACATCAATTGTAACATGCAACACTGTGCGATTAGGTCGGACGGTCTTGCGGTTTGCGATGACCGAGTTAAGTCCGGGTCAGGATCAGGGGCGATTGAGATGGAAACGGAAAAGATCGCGACCAACCGACAGGCGGTCGCCGACGCCGCCGTGCGGTGCTTCCAGCGCTTCGGCGTGCATCGCGCCTCGATGACCGATGTCGCCGACGAGGCGGGAATGTCCCGGCAAAGCGTCTATCGCCTGTTCCCCTCCCGGCCCGGCCTGCTGGAATTCATCGTCGGCCAACGCATCGCGGCGATGGGCGAAAGCCTGAGGCCGTACTTTGCTGGTGTCGAAACCCTGGAGGAGGCGCTCGTCGAGGGTTCCATGCTGTCGGTTCAGTTGGGGACCGAGGACCAGCTGTTCGCCGAGATCGTCAACCAGTCGGGCGAGCACAAGCTCGAGCAGTTTCTCTTTCGCGGCTCCAAGGAAATCCAGAAGATGATGCTGGCGCTGTGGGCGCCGGTGCTGAACAAGGCCCGCGCCGATGGAAAGCTGCGACCAGGGGTCACCAATGAGCAGGCGGTGGCCTGGATCCGCAATCAGCACGCGGTTCTGATGATCCGCGAGGATGATGAGGCCACCCGTCGCCGCCACCTTGAGACCTTTGTCGTTCCCTCTCTGGTCAGGGACAAGGCCGGCTAGAGCGCGTCAGGGTGAAGTGAAAGCGGTCAGCCCGCCCGACGCGCTCTAAACGTATGATTTGGAGCCCTTTTTGACGGGTTGGATGGTTCCATCTAACCCTGAAGGGCTCCAGGCCGCCCCGTCGCATCCGCTCCCCGAAAGAGAGTCTCCCGGCGCTGCGGGCGCCGGGAGCAGGGTGAGGGGTCAGAATTTCTGGGACAGCTGAACGCCCCAGGTGCGCGGTGGCGCGTAGTTGCCCATGTAGGCCCCGATCGCGCCGATATAGGTGATGTTGCGAAGGTACTGCTCGTTTGTAGCGTTGTTGACGAACAGGTTGAGGCTGGTGCGGCCGTCGTCCGTGGCCAGTTTGGCCGATAGGTTCAGCGTGCCGTAGGCGCCTTGGGTATCCTGCGCGGTGGCGAAGTAACGCAGCACCACGTCATCGCTGTAGAAGGCGTCCGCCCGCAGCGTCAGGGCCGACAACCAGAACGAACCCAGGGTGGCCTTGTACTCACCGCCCAGGCTGACTGTGTAATCGGGCGCGTGCGGCAGGGGCGAGCCATCCAGGTCCTGCGTGCCGCCCAGAGGACGGGCGTCGTCGAAGCTGGCGAAGCCGTCGAACCGGGCGTGGGTCAGCGTCAGCGCGGCATTGAGCTTGAAGGCCTCGGTCACGTCCCAAACCAGTTCGCCCTCCAGGCCGTAGATCTTGGCGTCGGCGTTCTGGACGATCGTCGTCGACGGCGGCCGGGTAATGGTCACCTGCAGGTCGGAATAGTCATAGTAGAAGGCGGCGAAATTGGCGGTGATCCTGCGGTCCAGCCACTGTGATTTCAGGCCGGCCTCATAGGCGTCGACCAGTTCGGATTTGAACAACCCGTCGCGGCCGATCGCCTGGCCGGAGCCGCCTTCCAGGTTCAGTCCGCCTGACTTGAAGCCGCGCGACCACTGGGCATAGAGGTTGATATCGTCATTGACCGCATACTGGATCCCGACCTTCGGCAGCAGCTTCTCCGACGAGGTGTCGACCTTGATCGGGCCGGTCGCATAGGCCGCCGCGCCCGGCACGAACCCGACGCCGGGGATGTCCAGGCCGAACAGCTGGTCGAAGGACTGGTCTTCGTTGTTGTAGCGCAGGCCGGCCGTCAGCTTGAGCGCATCCGTGACCGACCAGGTGAGGTCGCCGAATAGGGCATACGATTGAGTCTCGCTGGCCACCGATTGCAGAACGAACGTTCCGGTCGGCACGCCAAAGCCGGGCGCAAAGACCGCGCCGAGCCGGAGCGGGAGGGTGTTGCTGGCCTCTTCATGATAGAAGTAGGCGCCCGCCAGCCACTCGACCGGACCGGTCGTTCCGGACAGGTTGAACTCCTGTCCATAGGATTCCGACGGCCGGCTGAAGTCCACCGCGTCGAACCCGGGGTAGGTGGTGGCGTCGGCGTCGAAATCGACCCGGCTCTTGTGGTCGACATAGCTGGTGATCGACTTGAGGCTGACGTTGTCGTTGATGTCCCAGGCGACCTGCGCGGCCAGCACGGTCGTCTTGCTCTCCTGCACGAACGGGCCGTCGGCCTTCATCCTGTACGGCTGCGTCGTCTGGACGGCTCCGGGCAGGACCGTCGGCGTCAACAGCTGCTGGTAGGCGTTGGCCCCGTTCGACTCCTCATAGCGCGCCGACAGGTCGATGGTCAGGCTGTCGCTGGGCTCGATGCGAAGGGCGGCGCGGGCATAGGAGACATCCACCGCGTCGATCTTCCGACTGCCCGGCGTGACCTTCACATAGCCGTCCTGCTCGTCGTGACCCGCGCTGAGCCTCGCGCTGACGATTTCGCCCAGCGGGCCGGAGACGTAGCCGCTGACGCCCAGCGCCGAGCGACTGCCGCCGGACAGGTTGACCTGCGCCTCGAAGCTGTCGGACGGGGCCTGGGAGATGAAGTTGATCGCACCGCCCGTGGCGTTCCGGCCGTACAGCGTGCCCTGCGGCCCGCGCAGCACCTCGACCCGAGCCAAGTCTACCGCTCGCAGGGTCGCCATGGTCGACCGGGGCAGGAACACGTTGTCGACATACATCGCCACCGTCGGTTCGGTGATCCCTGAATCCACCGTCGAACCGATGCCGCGAATGGTGATCAGGGTCGTGCCCGCGTGGCTGCCGAAGTTCAGGTTGGGCACCAGCTGCGAAATCGCCTCGACGCTGGAAACACCGCGCTCCTGAAGGACCGCGCCGTCCACCGCTGAGATCGCGGCTGGCACATCCTGGATATTCTGGCTCTGCTTCAGAGCCGTAACGATAACCTCGTCGACCTCCACGGAGGGCGGGACGGCGGTTGGCGGAGGCGCGTCAGCCGCTGCGGCGACGGCCGCCAGCCCCATCTGGAACACGAGCGCAAGGCCGCTCGCGCAAAGTGCGCGTGATCTGTTCACCGGACATCTCCCCAATCGCCGCTAAACGCGGTCTGTCACGGCCAATGAATGGCCTCGATCAAGGCTGGTACAAAAACCAGTATTTGTCCAGCGTCACATTTTCAGAAATTTTGGCGCGCGAATTCGCTTGACCTTGTCGCATCATGTTACAAAATACGTCACATGTATCAATGATCAGTGCGCTGGATCACGGCGCCGTCCGGGAGGACACAGAATGATCCGATTTGACACCCTCATCCGCAATGGTCTGGTCCTTGACGGTACGGGGGCGCCCGGCGTCTACGCCGACATCGGCATCGTCGACGGCAAGGTCGCCCGGATCGGCCGCTTCGCCCAGGCGACGGCCAGTGAGGTCATCGACGCGGCCGGGATGGTCATCGCGCCGGGCCATATCACCCAGCACGCCCACTACGACGCTCAGTTGTTCTGGGATCCTTACTGCTCAAACTCCGGCGAGCATGGCGTGACCACCATCCTCAACGCCAACTGCGGGTTCAGCGTCGCTCCGGTCCGTCGCGAGGACCAGGAACGCACCATGATGATGCTGGCCACCACCGAGCAGGTGCCGGTCGAGCATCAGAAGGCGGCTATGAGCTGGGACTGGGAAACCTTCCCCGAGTATCTCGACTGCGTTCGGGCTCTGCCAAAGGGGGTCAACATCATGACCTTCCTGCCGCTCAATCCGCTGCTGGTCTATGTGATGGGTGTCGAGGAGACCCGTAAGCGCCGCCCGACCGCGGCCGAAATCTCTGAGATGCACCGCCTGATCAACGAGGCGATGGACGCCGGCGCGGCAGGCATTTCGATGTCGGTGATGGGTTTCGAGGGCAACTCGCACCTCGACTATGACGGCGAGCCGATGCCCACCGACCGCCTGCACGATGACGATGTCGTCGAGATCGCCCGGGCCGTCGCCCTGCGTGGCGAAGGCATCATCCAGATGCTCTCGGCCATCTTCCATTTCGGCAACCGCGCGGTGTCGGAAAAGGTCGCCCGCATGGCCAAGGGATCGGGCGCTCGGGTCATCCACGCCGCGATCCTGACCCACGGCCAGATGCCCGAAGCCGCCACCGCCGATCTCGCCTGGCTCGAAGGCCTGCGCGCCGAAGGTCTCGACATTTCCGGCAGCGCGCTGCTCAATCGCGGCTGGGTCGAGGCCAGCGTCAACGAACTCGATACCGCCGCAGGGCAGCTGCAGGGCGTCCGCGATCTGGTCGCCTGCTCCGATGACGCCGCACGCCTCAAGCTGATGGCCGATCCCGCCTATGTCGCCCGCTTCACCGAAGAATACGCTGGCGCCGGTCCGGCCAGCGGCGCAGGCGGCCTGGAGTCGCAGATCATCATCGAGGTGGGCGAGGCGTCAGACCTTGCCGGCTATGTCGGCCGAAGCCTGGGGGACATCGCCGCGGAAAGCGGAAGCTCGGTTGTCGCCGTACTGGCAGACCTCGCCGTCCGCTCCAACCTCAAGGTGGAGTTCAGGTCCGACATCTGGGCTGCCGACGACTCCGACCTCGCCCGCACCCTGCTGACCAGCCCGGCGATCGCCACCGGCGTCAGCGACGCGGGAGCCCACACCAAAGCCTTCGCCAATGGCCACTACGCGACCGAACTGCTGATCTGGCTGGTTCGCGAGAAAAAAGTCTTCAGCCTGGAGGACATGCACTACCAGCTGAGCCTCAAGGTCGCCCGCACCCTGGGCCTGGTCGATCGCGGCGCCATCCTGCCGGGCTTCTGGGCCGACCTGCTGATCTACCGGCTCGAAGACCTCTACCACGAGCGCGACCGGTACTCGATCGTCCACGACATGCCCAACGGGGACTGGCGGCGCAACGCCAAGGCCGGCGGATACAGCCGCATCCTGGTCAACGGCGTGACCACCTTCGTCGACGGCAAGACCACCGGCGCCGTCCCCGGCCAGTTCGCCCGCGTCACCCAGGACCTCAGCGCCCCGGTCCTGCTGGCGGCGGAATAGTATCGCTGCGCCGGCGGCCATATCGGACGCCGGCGCGGCTTCCGCCCCGCCCCCACCCAACCGTCGTAAAATACCTCTCCCGCTTCGATAGGAGAGACCCCCATGCCCAGCCCCTCCACAGGTTCGCTGCGCCCCGCTCCAGCAGCCGGGCGTCCAGGGCCCCCGCAGAAAACCCCCATCGGGGACACAGGCGATCCCCATACGGGAGGGATATCGCCCCTGCTCGATCACCACACGATCCCCAGACGGGAGCCATGCGATCCCCAATCATGATCTGGGCCAAGACCCTGAAACTGAACAGAAAAACCCCTGAACACCATGTCCAGAAATGTCTAGCCGCCGCTTTTCCCGTCTATCGCCTTGACCCTCACGGCCTTTTTCGTTGACCGGCCGTCGTCCCGAAGGTCACCTGTCGCCCGCAATCAGGACCCGGTCTGTCAGCCATCGCCGCGGCCTCCACCCCCGCGAACGTCAGAAGAAGCCGCCGCCCGCGTTTCGATTGTCGCCGGGCCGCCTGTGGGTCCGGAGGAAACCTTCAGGAGACGACCCTCATGGCGAGCGGTACGGTAAAGTGGTTCAACGGGACCAAGGGCTTTGGCTTCATCCAGCCCGATGACGGCGGCAAGGACGTGTTCGTCCATATCAGCGCTGTCGAAAGGGCGGGCCTGCGCGGCCTGGACGACGGCCAGAAGGTCGAGTTCCGGGTCGAGGAAGAGCGCGGCAAGCTGGCCGCCGTGGACCTCAAGGCCCTCTGACCCTCCTGGGTGACGGAGCATTTCGGGCGCCGGACTCGCAAGGGGCCGGCGCCTTTGCTTTTGGCGGGTTTGCGTCCTTCGACACGCCGCTTTGCGGCTGCTCAGGATGACGACGACGGGGGCTCGAGGGGCGCGTTAGCCGGGGGTGGCCGTCCATCCCAAAATCGTCATGCTGAGCAGCGATCCCCTTCGGATCGCGTGTCGAAGCACGCAAACCCAGCCCCGAGCCACCTATGACGCCAGAAGACATCGACGCCCTGGAACGCACCGCCGACCGCGCCTTCCCGGCCGCCGAGCGATCGGCCCTGGGCGACTGGATCCTCAACGCCTCGACCGGGTGGTCGGGCCGGCTCAACGCCTGCTGGCCGCTGGGCGAGACGCCCGGCCCCATGGAAGAGGCCATCGATGCGGTCGAGGCCTGGTACGCCGCCCGTCGCCTGCCGCCGGTCTTCAAGCCGGCCGGGGAGCCGGCGGCCCTGACCTCGGCCCTGTCAGCCCGGGGCTACCGCGCCCGCACCCCGACCCTGATGATGGTCGCCGGCATCGGCGAGGCGGTCCCCCACCGCACCGTCGAGATCCTAGAGACCGCCGACCGCGCCTTCGAGACCGTCTTCCTCGGCGTCCAGCCCAATCCGGAGGACGCCGCCGAGCGGATGGGGGCCTTCCACCGCATCCCCCGCCCGCGCTTCTTCGCCCGCATCGGCGACGAGACCGACCCGGCGGCCATCGGCGGGGCGGCGGTCGAGGATGACTGGGCCGGCATCTTCGGCATGCGGACCCTGGCCCACCATCGCCGCAAGGGCCTGGCCCGCGACATCGTGGCGGCCCTGCTGGCCAGCGCCCGCACGGCCGGCGCCCGCTCGGCCTATCTGCAGGTCGAGGCCGACAACGCCCCGGCCATCGCCCTCTATGAAGGCTTCGGCTTCGAGGTCGCCTACGGCTACAGCTACTGGGACAGGCCGGCCGAAGCCTGATCCTTGCGCTTCTGGTCGCGCGAGGCCGCCCACTGGGCCAGCGCCACCCCGGCCAGGGCGGCCAAGGCGCCCACACCTTGCAGCGGGGTCATCGCCTCGCTGAAGATCATCCAGCCCAGCAGGGCGGCCACCGCCGGCTGAACCAGCACCACGACGCTCGCCGTGGCCGTCGGCAGCCGGCCCAGAGCCCAGGCGATGGCCCCCTGGCCGGTGACATGGACGATGGCCAGCCCCAGGCAGGCGCCCCATCCGGCCAGGCTGGCCGGCAGGATGTCCTCGCCCATGGCCAGCATGATCCCGGCCAGGGCCACGGCCCCCACCAGGCTGGACCAGAACATCACCGCCATGGTCCCGAACCTCAGCCGGGCCTGGCGGACACAGAGGAAGTAGGCGGAGTACCAGAGGGCCGTGGCCACCGACAGCAGGTCGCCCAGCGGCGGGTTGGACCCCGGCGCGCTGGCCCCGCGCCCCTCGGCCATGGTCCAGGCGCCCAGCAGGCCCAAGGCCATCCCGGCCAGGAACAGCGGCCCGACCTTCTCCCTGAAGAGGAGGAAGCCGACCACCGTGACCACCAGCGGCGTCAGGTTGGCCAGGACCGTGGCGTTGGCCACCGAGGTCATGCCGATCCCGTAGTGCCAGAAGGCCAGGTCGGCGGCGAAGAACACCCCGGCGGCTATGAGGGCCAGGTTGGGCAGGGCCGGGGAGGGGGTGGCGGTGGGCGAGTCCTTCCGGAAAACGAAGGGCGCCAGCATGGGCAGGGCCAGGGTAAGCCGCCAGAAGCCGCCCGCCGCCGGTCCGGCCTCGGTCAGCCGCACGAAGATCGGCGCGAAGCCGATGGCGCAGGCCCCGGCCAGCAGGGCGAACAGCGGCAAGGCCCTGGTGTTGCTCATGAAAATCCCAGCTCCCGCCGCAGCTGGGCGGCGGTGGTCCCCATAGCCCGGATTTCGGCCAGGGTCTGGGCCTTGTCGCGCTTGGCGTAGCGGCGTCCGTCCGGCCCGGTCAGCAGCGGATGGTGGCGATAGCGCGGGGTCGGCAGGCCCAGCAGCGCCTGCAGCAGCCGCTGGATATGGGCCGCCTCGAACAGGTCCTCGCCGCGGATGACCTGGGTCACGCCCTGCAGGGCGTCGTCGACGACCACGGCCAGATGGTAGGCGACCCCGACATCCTTGCGGGCCAGGACGATGTCCCCGGCCAGCTCCGGCCGCGCCCGGATCAGCCCCGTCTCGCCGCCCGGCGCCCGGCCAAGCTCCTGAAAAGTCAGGGCTTCAAACCCGCCCAGCTTCGCCCGCGCCGCCTCCAGCGACAGCCGCCAGGCAAAGGCCTGGCCCGCCGCCAGCCGCTCGGCCTCGTCCTCCGCGGGACCGCCCGCGAACGGCGCGGGCAGGCCATGCGGCGCGCTCTGCGCCTCGGCGGCCAGTTCCTTGCGGGTGCGGAAACAGCGATAGGCCAGGCCCTCGGCCCTCAACCGGTCCAGGGCGGCCTCATAGTCGGCCAGATGCTCGGACTGCCGGCGCACCGGCTGCTCCCAGGTGAGGCCCAGCCAGGCCAGGTCCTCCAGGATCGCCGCCTCATAGTCCGGGCGGCAGCGTGTGGCGTCGATGTCCTCGATCCGCAGCAGCAACCGCCCGCCAACAGCCCTGGCGGCCTCGAAGGCGGTCAGGGCCGAATAGGCATGCCCCCGATGCAGCCGCCCGGTGGGCGAGGGGGCAAAGCGGGTGACGAAATCTGGGGTGGGAACGGCGCTCACCGCCCCCGTCTAGCATCAGTTGTTCGGCGCGGCCTCGGAGATCTCTTCCAGGATCGCCCCGGCCTTGCGGGCCGAAGCCTCCTGCGCCACGTCGCCCAGCGAGACGATGCCGGTCAGCCTGGCCTTGTCGTCGACCACCAGGATCCGGCGGACCTGCTTGTCGGACATCTGGAAGATGACGTCGGCGATCGAGGCGTCCTCGCGGCAGGTCAGGACGTCGGTGGACATTACGTCGCTGACCGGGGTGTCGAAGCTGCGCTGCTCGCCGACCACCCGCAGGACGATGTCCCGGTCGGTGATCAGGCCCCGAATCTGGTCGTTCTCGACGACCGGGATGACGCCAGTGTCGATCTCGTTCATCCGCTTGGCCACATCGGCGACGGTGTCGGACGGGCTGGCGACCTGCGGATTGCGGGTCATCACTTCGGAGACGTTCATGGCGATGCTCTTTGGGCTGTTGGGGGGATTTCGCCCACCCTAACGGGTCGCCCGCCCGACCGTTCCGTCAGCTCTTGTGCGGTCCAAAGCTGCCGAGGTGGCTGAGCACCCCGCGCAGGAAGGCCTCGTCGCCGCCCAGCGCCTGTTTCAGCGGGTGGAACTGCGCAAACCCGGCCATCTCGGCCAGCCCATGGGCGGCGCACCAGGCGGCGATAGTCGCCAGCTCGATATCGACGTCCGCCACCTCGGGCCCGGCCACGGTCTTGAAGGTCTGGCGGACCAGGCAATAGGCCCCATCCTCCTTCTCCTGCATGCCCTCGGGCAGCGAGTCCTTGTCGCGGGAGCAGTCGTACATGACCCGGTAGAGGGCGGGATGGCGCTGGGAGAAGAACACGTAGGCGACCCCCAGCTCGGTCATCATGCTCTTGACGTCGACCGCCTTCTCCTTGGCCTCCAACATGCCTTCGCCTAGCGCTTCCCAGCCCACATGGGCCACGGCGTCGAGCAGTTCGCCCTTGTCCTTGAAGTGGTGATAGGGCGCCGCCGGGCTGACCCCGGCCTCCCGCGCAACGGCCCGCAGCGACAGGGCGCTGGGACCCTCGCGCTCCAGAATCCGCGCGGCGGCGTCGACCAGGGCGCGGCGGAGGTCGCCGTGGTGATAGGGGCGGTTGTCGGCAACAGTGGCGGTGCTCATTGAGGGACCCTAGACTTTTATCCGAACGCCGTAAAGATCATCTTGACACCGCTTAGATGGGTGCTATCTAAGCATCGTCCAGATCGGACAAACCTCCGCTCCCCCGGAGGCCAACAACGGGGGGCGCCTGACAACAGGGGCCCAAACTTAAAAGGTGTGTGTCATGACCTTCTCGAAACTCATCGCCTTCGAACGCCTCTTCGACCGTTCGGTTGTCGTCTTCTTCGTCGGCATGGGCGTGGCCCTGGCCGGCGCGACGGCCTTCATCGGCGGCTAGGCTTTTCGCTCCACGCAAGGACCGCGCTCGCCGCGTCTTCGGCCCTGGCCCGTTCGGCCGGCGCGGTCCTGATCCAGATCCCGATCCAATCGCAATCAACTGCCAGGGGGCGCGCAAGCGTCCCTTTTTCTTTGTCCGCTCCCGCGGAGCGTCTTGGACCTGTCGTGCTTCGGCGCCATTGTTAAGACAGCCTCGAGGAATGATGGCGATTCCCCGACGACGGCGGAAAGGCAGGCGGGTCTTCAGTCCGATTGCAGCGTATCCTTTGTGGAAGCCCCCGGTGCGGGAGTCACGGTCATGCAGGTGACCGCCCACGCGCCTTCCGGCTGGCCCGCCCTGGTTCTCAACGCCGACTACCGGCCGCTCAGCTATTACCCGCTGTCGGTCTGGCCCTGGCAGGACGTCATCAAGGCGGTCTTCCTCGAGCGCGTCGACGTCATCTCGACCTATGACCAGGTCATTCGCAGCCCCTCGTTCGAGATGAAGCTGCCCAGCGTCGTGTCGCTGAAACAGTATGTGTCCCAGGACCGGCCGCCGGCCTTCACCCGCTTCAACCTGTTCCTGCGCGACGCCTTCACCTGCCAGTATTGCGGCAAGGTCGATGACCTGACCTTCGACCACGTCCTGCCCCGCTCGCGCGGCGGCCGGACCACCTGGGAGAATATCGTCACCGCCTGTGCGCCCTGCAATCTCAGCAAGGGCGGGCGGACGCCGCGCGAGGCGGGAATGCATCCGATGCGCCACCCGCGCCGGCCCAGCATGCACGAACTACAGGATCGCGGCCGCCGGTTCCCGCCGGGACACCTCCACGCCAGTTGGCTGGATTACCTCTACTGGGACATCGAACTGGAAGCCTGAGGCTGGCGTCCGCTCCAGGAGGGGTCCTTAGGAAACCGTCGGCGGCTGCGGCGGGTCGATCGCCGGGGCGGGGCTGGGTTCCTGCGGCAGGTCGGGATCGGTCTGCGGCGGTTCGGGATCGTAGGCCGGCGCGGGATCGGGGGTCGGGGCGATATCGGGATCGGACATGGGCTGGCTCCTGTTGTCAGAGCTAGCGTTTCGCCCGGAGCCTTGGTTCCTAGATCTTTTCGCTGATCTTGATCGCGGTGCGGCAGCCGGCCCGGATCACCGCCGCCAACAGCGGATAGGCCGGCGCCTGCCTGGCTCCCTCCTCGATGGCCAGATCCCGGTGGGCCAGTTCGTCGTCCCGAAACTTGGACAGCTCGGCGGCCAGCGCCGGTTCACGACCTTCAAGCTCGGCGACCTGGCCGGCGTAGTGCTCCTCGATCACCGTCTCGACGGCCTCGGTGCAGGCATGAGCGGCCTTCTCGCCCATCAGGGCCGTCCCCGCGCCCAGCGCGAACCCGGCGGCGCGCCATAGCGGCGCCAGCAGGGTGGGGCGTACACGGCGTTCCCCGAGGATTTCGTCGAACCGGGCCAGATGGACGCCTTCATGGCCCTCCATCTCGGCCAGCTGGGCGGCGATCCGCTGGCGGCCTGGCGCGCGCTCCAGCACAGCGCGCTGGCCGCGATAGATGTGCACGGCGGCGAGTTCGCCGGCATGATCTACCCGAACGATCTCGGCGATGCGTGCGGCAGAGGCGCCCAGACCTGGCCGGGCAGGAATGGGGCGGGCGGGGATGGGCTTGGCGCTCATGCTCTGATCCTTACGACCGGGGTTCGCGGAAGGCGGCGATGAAGCTCCAAACCGCCAGCTTGGCGTAGACCAGGGCGTTCCAGCCGGCCATCGACAGGCCCAGGAATACCCAGGCGGCCTTGTCACAGGACGGGCCCTTGACCGCCGCGCCGTCGAGAATGGCGTTCAGGTCCTTGGTGGTCACCCCGCCGCCGCCGCCGCCGGTGGAGGCGCAGGCCGTCGGCCCCGGCCACCAATGCCATTCCGCCCCGGCGTGATAGATGGCCAGACCGGTTCCGAAGACGAAGATCAGGCCGAGCAGGGCGTCAGCCCAGGGCGCGATCTTCGCCCGCAGCGGCGTCCGCCGCAGGACCAGGGCCGCCGCCGCCACCGCCATGGCCACCCAGTAGACCTCCCGCTGCCGCAGGCAGAGGGTGCAGGGCATCAGCTGGCCGAAGGTCTCGAAACCATGGGCGATGGCCAGCATCAGGGCGCTGGACAGCAGCGCGACCAGCGGCCAGTGGCGAAGGTTGAGGTGGATCAGGCGATTGAGGGCGGTCATCGGGGCGGCGCGGTCTCGTTCAGCAGGCGGCGGCCGAGTCGCCGCCAAGATAATGGCTGGCGACAAGTCCCGCCACGAGCAAGGCGATTGCGAGGCCGGCGAACAGCGCCAGGCGCTTTTCGATCACCGGCAGCATGGCCGGCCCGAATTTCTTGACCACCCAGGCGACCGCGAAGAAGCGCGCTCCCCGCGTCGCCACCGAGGCGGCGATGAAGATCGGGAAGCTGAACTGCGCCAGGCCCGACGCGATGGTCACCAGTTTGTAGGGGATGGGCGTCAGGCCCTTGGCCAGAATGACCCAGACGCCGTGCTTGTCGTACCAGCACTGGAATTCCTTCATCCCGCCCGCATGGCCGGTGACGCTCATCAGCCAGACCCCGACATCCTGCAGGAAATAACCGATGGCGTAGCCGAGGATGCCGCCCAGCACCGAGGCCAGGGTGCAGACGCCCGCATAGAACCACGCCCGATCCGGCCGCTTCAGCACCATCGGCGCCAGCATCACGTCCGGCGGAATGGGGAAGAATGAGCTCTCCGCGAACGACACGGCGAACAGGGCGGTGGGGGCGTGACGCGAGCCGGCGAGGCCCATCACCCAATCGTAAAGTCGCTTCAGCATAACAGCGTGCTAGCAGGCGACGGTGAGCTTGTCTCGCCCCCTCGCGTTGCGTTGATAGTTTCATATGATACTATTGCGCAAACCGACATTCCTCCGGAGGCCCGTCCGATGAACGCTCCCGCCCAGACCCCGCAAGCGCCCGTCGATCTGTTCGACAATCCGCTCGGCACCGACGGCTTCGAGTTCGTCGAATTCACCTCACCCGACCCCCAGGCGCTGAAGACCATGTGGGAGCTGATGGGCTTCACGGCCGTCAGCAAGCACCGCTCGAAGAACGTGCTGCGCTTCCGCCAGGGGGACATCAACTTCATCCTCAATATGGAGCCGGTCGGCCAGCCGGCCGAGTTCCGTGGCGCTCACGGCCCGTCCGCCAACGCCATGGCCTTTCGGGTTCGTGACGCGGCCAAGGCCTTCAAACTGGCGGTCGAGCGTGGCGCCACCCCTGTGCAGGGCCTGGTCGGTCCGATGGAGCTGAACATCCCGGCCATCGAGGGGATCGGCGGCACCAACCTCTACCTGGTCGACCGATACGGGGCCCAGGAGATCTATGATGTCGACTTCCTGCCGATCGAGGGAGCCGCCGAGGCGGAGAAGCAGAACGCCGTCGGCCTGACCTACCTCGACCACCTGACCCACAACGTCTTTCGGGGGAACATGACCAAGTGGGCCGGCTTCTACGAGACGGTCTTCAACTTTCGCCAGATCCGCTACTTTGACATCGAGGGAAAGGTCACCGGCCTGTTCTCCAAGGCGATGACCAGCCCGGACGGCAAGATTCGCATCCCGCTGAACGAAAGCCAGGATGACCAGAGCCAGATCGAGGAGTTCCTGCGCGACTACAAGGGCGAGGGGATCCAGCACCTGGCCTTCGGCACTGACGACATCTTCCATACCGTCGAGACCCTCCGCGAGCGCGGCGTGAAGTTCCAGCAGACGCCGGACAGCTACTACGAACTGCTCGACGCCCGCGTCCCCGGCCACGGCGAAAACACCCAGCGCCTTCAGGCCGACAACATCCTCCTCGACGGCGCCCCGACCGAGGGCCAGGGCCTGCTGCTGCAGATCTTCACCGAAAACCTCATCGGCCCGATCTTCTTCGAGATCATCCAGCGCAAGGGCAACGAAGGCTTCGGCGAAGGCAACTTCAAGGCCCTGTTCGAAAGCATCGAACTCGACCAGATCCGCCGCGGCGTGGTCTCGGAGTAGGCCTTGTTCCTTCCCCCCTTGCGGGAGAAGGTGGCGCGAAGCGCCGGATGAGGGGCTGGAGGAGCGTTTTGATTAGACGACTGGCCCTGATTCTTTTCGCGCTCGCTGCGTCCGCGTCGGTCGCCGCCGCCGCCACGCCCGGGCCCAAATGGGCGATCGTCATCCACGGCGGAGCCGGGGTCATCGAGCGCGCCAGCATGGACGCGGCGACGGAGGCCGCCTACCGCGCGGCCATGGCCCGCGCGGTAGCCGAGGGCTCCCGCGTGCTGGAAGCCGGCGGCTCGTCCCTCGATGCGGTCGAGACCGTCATCCGGCTGCTGGAGGACGATCCGCTGTTCAACGCAGGCCGGGGCGCCGTCTTCACCGCCGAGGGCCGCAACGAGCTGGACGCGGCGATCATGGACGGGGCGACCCTGAAAGCCGGCGCCGTGGCCGGCGTCACCCGCACCCGCAACCCCATCAGCCTGGCCCGGGCGGTGATGGAGAAGTCGCCGCACGTCATGCTGACCGGCGCGGGCGCCGACGCCTTCGCCCGCGAAAAGGGCCTGGAACAGGTTCCCCCCGGCTACTTCTTCACCGAGCGGCGCTGGGAGCAGCTGGACAAGGCGCTGAAGGACCTGAACCTGCCCATGCCGATCCGCCCCGAGGGCGCCCCGGCCCCGAACCGCAAGGTTACGCAGATTCAACCGCCGCTGGACGAGCGCAAGTTCGGCACGGTCGGCGTCGTCGCCCTGGACAGCGCCGGAAACATCGCCGCCGGAACCTCCACCGGCGGCACCACCGCCAAGCGCTGGGGCCGGGTGGGAGATACGCCGATCATCGGGGCGGGGACCTATGCCGATAACAAAAGCTGCGCCGTCTCGGCCACCGGCACGGGCGAGTATTTCATCCGCCTGACCGTCGCCCGCGAGATCTGCGCCCTGGTCCAGTACAAAGGCCTGACCCTGCAGGCGGCCGCCGACGAGGTCATCCAGACGCGGCTGACGGCGTTGAAGGGCGACGGCGGCGTCATCGCCATCGCCCCCGACGGCCAGATGGCCTGGAGCTACAACACCCCCGGCATGTACCGCGCCCGCGCCGCGGCGGGGCAGGCCCCGGTGGTGGCGATCTACAAGGACGAGCCATGAGCAAGCCGACTGGGCACACCGTCTGGATCCAACGAAACTTGGCGAAGTGCGAGCAGCCTTCTCCCGTGAGTTGGGACGACATTGAAAGGCAGGCCGACAATTACTGGTCCGCATACAGGCCACTGGTGCAGGAAATTCGCGCCCGAGGCATGGATCGGTCGCTGTATGGCGGAATAGGGCTGATGGGTTTTTCGCTGAGCATGGGCGGGAAGGCTGGCTGGGACGATCCCTACCTGAACATTTCCCACTCTTCGAGAAACCCAGGCCACCTGACGTTCAAATACATCGGCTCAAATCGCGACCACAGGCAAGACTGGAGGGCCACTTATCCGCCTGAGCAGGTGCTGTCGGCCTTCTATCGTTTCGTCACCCGCGTCGGCTGGTTTCCGGAAGGCCATCCTATGCTGGCAGGGCTGGAGAACGGGATCCCTCATGAGCAAGCGTAACTGGATCCCCGTCCGGGGCGCGCAGGGCGCCCATAGCCGCCAGGCTCATGCCGACCTGCCGGCCGGCGCCTTTGAGCGGGAGATGTCGAAGGAGGGGTTCTTTGGGCCGGCCGCCTTCCTCTACCACCCACGGCCGCCCACCGGTTGGTCGACGTTCGAGGGGCCGCTGCGTCCCCGCGCCTTCGACCTCAACCGCCTGAACCAGCCGCAGGCCTCGCCCTGGGACGCGCCCGTGGTGCTGCACAACAGCGCCGTGGAGCTGCGCTTCTGGAAGCCGGAAAGCGGCATCAGCCAGCTGGCCCGCAATGCCGACGGCGACCAGCTGTTGTTCGTCCACGCGGGGGAGGGCGACCTCTTCTGTGACTTCGGCCGCATCGGCTACCGGGCCGGCGACTATCTCTACCTGCCGCGCGGGACCATGTGGCGGCTGGCCCCTTCAGCGCCCACCGCCGTGCTGACCATCCAGGCGACCAACACCCACTTCACCCTGCCGGACAAGGGCCTGCTCGGTCCCCACGCCATCTTCGACCCGGCCATGCTCGACACCCCGGTGATGGACGAGGCCTTCCGCGACCACCAGGCGGCGACCGGCGAGTTTCCCGTGGCGATCAAGAAGCGCGGCGCGGTGTCGACGGCCACCTATGACTACAACCCGCTGGACGCCGTCGGCTGGCATGGCGAGCTCAGCCCCGTGCGGCTGAACGTCAAGGATATCCGCCCCGTGGTCAGCCACCGCTACCACCTGCCGCCGAGCGTCCACACCACCTTCCTCAGCGACCGGTTCGTGGTCTGCACCTTCACGCCCCGGCCGTTCGAGACCGATCCCGGGGCGATCAAGATCCCCTTCTTCCACAACAACGACGATTTCGACGAGGTGCTCTTCTACCACGCCGGAGACTTCTTCAGCCGCGACCATATCGAGAGCGGCATGATGACCTTTCACCCCAGCGGCTTCACTCACGGCCCTCATCCCAAGGCCCTGAAGAACATGCTGACCCAGCCAAAACCGGCCACCGACGAATACGCCGTGATGATCGACACCCGCGACCCGCTGGACGTAGGCGAGTGCGCCGCATCGGTCGAGAACCCCGCCTATGTCGACAGCTGGAAGGCGGCGACGTGATCAATCAGCTTCGCAGGCGGTTCCTCGCAGTGGGGGGCAGCCTTCCTTTTCTGTCCGGGATGGTCGTCTCCAACGCCGCGTCTGCTGTTGGAGAGGATGAAGCTGTGGCCCGTCGCGACCGGTCTCATGCTCGTCTCAATCTCGAAGGCGTGCGGATCAATGCGGGTCTTCCGGTTATTGAGACCAGGGAAACCGTCGTCGCCCCCTCGGCGGATGCCGTTTTGAGACGGTATTTTGCCTTGATGCTTGTCACGCACCGCGCGCTCGCCGGCGATCCGAAATTGTCCGGCGCGTTGCGGGCCAAGTTTGAGGATCGGGTTGCATTCTCCCCCCGTGAACTGGCCTTTTTTGATGATCCGGCGCCTTCGGCCCGTGACATCACCCAGTTTAGCTGGGCGTGCGAACCGGCGTTTCCGATGGCTTGGGCGCTCGGCCAGATCGAGGTTCTTGGCCGCCCGGACCAGGAATGCGACCTGGACGCGCTGGCGGCCAAAACCCTCGATGATGGCGGGCGCACCCTGGCGGCGATCGCCGCGTTGCGTTCAATCGATGAGATTCTGGACGAGGCGGACTTGATCTATCGTTACCATTGGGCCGTCCGGCAGGCGGGCCTTGACGGCGATCCAGACCCCGCCGGCTTGAACGGAGGCGTCGTTATGGAACGGCATCGCGGCCTCAACTGGCTGATCGGCTACGAGGCCGAATGGGACGAAGTGACAACGGACACATGACCGCCGCCATCGACCTCGCCGAGAAGTTCGCCGCCATCACCGACCACTGGCGTCCGCGCGTCGCCGCGCAAATGAACGGCCAGGACCTGCGGCTGGTCAAGGTCCAGGGCGTCTTCCCCTGGCACAGCCATCCCCAGGCCGAGGAGATGTTCCTGGTCTGGAAGGGCCGTTTCCGGGTCGAGTTCCGCGACCGCGTCGTCGTGCTGGACCCCGGCCAGATGGTTGTGGTCCCGCGAGGCGTCGAACACCGCACCGCCGCCGACGATGAGGCAGAGGTGCTGATCTTTGAACCCTCGGAAGTGATCAATACGGGTGACGCACCAGTCTCCGACTTCACCGCGCCCCACGGAGCCACGGTTTGAGCGACCCTAAGACCGATCCCGACCTGCTGGCCTTCGCCGAAGATGAGCTCTCCCGCGCCCTGACCCTGTCCTGGCGGGAGCTTTCGAAGATCACCCCCTGGGGCGACAGCTTCGAGGGCCTGTCGCCCGGTGGCCGCGAGGTCGAGGTGGAGCGCAATTACATCTGGGCGGCGGACGCCGGCGGGGACATCCTGTGCGAGGTCGCCGTGTTCGGCGGTCCGTCCAGATACGACCAAGGGGCGCGGGTCAGCCGCCTCATCAAGAAACCATAAGAAGGAAACGCCCCATGAAGCTCGCCTCCCTCAAATCAGCCTCCCCGAACACGGGAAGAGATGGTCGCCTGGTGGTCGTTTCCAGCGATCTGGCCTGGTGTTTCGACGCCTCCGCCGCCGCGCCCACGCTGCAGGCGGCCTTGGACGACTGGGAACGGTGCGAGCCGATCCTCAAGGCCCTGTCGGCCAGCCTGGAGGTCGGCGGCGTGCCCAAGGAGCGCTTCCACGAGCATGACGCCATGAGCCCCCTGCCGCGCGCCTATCAGTGGGCCGACGGCAGCGCCTATGTGAACCACGTGGCCCTGGTCCGCCAGGCGCGCGCCGCCGAAATGCCGGCCAGCTTCTGGACCGACCCCCTGATGTACCAGGGCGGCTCCGACAGCTTCCTCGGCCCCCGCGACCCTATCCCGCTCGCCGACGAGGCCTGGGGCTGCGACCTGGAAGGCGAGATCGCGGTGATCACTGGCGATGTTCCGCAAGGCGTCAGCCGCGAAGAGGCGCTGGGCCATATCCGGCTGGTCCTGCTGGTCAATGATGTCTCCCTGCGCAACCTGATCCCCGGCGAACTGGCCAAGAACTTCGGCTTCTTCCAGTCCAAGCCGGCCAGCGCCTTTTCGCCGGTGGCGGTGACGCCTGAGTCGCTGGGCGATGCCTGGAAAGACGGCAGACTGCATGGCGCCCTGCAGGTCGAACTGAACGGCGCGGCCTTCGGCGAGGCGGACGCCGGGGTCGACATGACCTTCGATTTCGGGACCCTGATCGCCCACGCGGCCAAAACCCGCAGCCTCTGCGCCGGGACGATCATCGGTTCAGGCACGGTCTCGAACCGTGACGCCGACGGCGGTCCAGGCAAACCCATCAGTCAAGGCGGCCTTGGCTACAGTTGCATCGCCGAGGTGCGCACGGTGGAGACCCTGCTCGCCGGAGAGGCGAAGACCCCCTTCCTGCGCCACGGCGACACGGTGCGGATTGAGATGCGCGACGCCAGACGGCATTCGATCTTTGGCGCCATCGAGCAAACGGTGGGCCCGGTAACCGCGTAACATGAGGAAACGGCGCGCCATGTCGAATCTGGCCCAATCCCACCTGTCTCTGGCCCCGACGCCGCAGCAGGTCGCGGATCAGACCGCCCTGGCGCTCGACGACTACCTGCCGTTCCGGTTGTCGGTGGCGTCTAACGCCGTCTCCCGCCTGATCGCCCGCGCCTATGAGGACCGCTTTGGCCTGACCATCCCCCAGTGGCGGTTGATGGCGGTCCTGGCCGAGGGCGGCATGACCCAGCAGCAGGTGGTCAGCCGAACGGCCATGGACAAGGTCACCGTCTCCCGGGCGGCTCGCGAGCTGGTCGCCCGCAGCCTTCTGGCCCGCGACGTCAACACCGCCGACGGCCGCTCCCACCTGCTGGCCCTGACCGTCATGGGGCGCGGTCTTCACGGCGAGATCGCACCCCTGGCCAAGGCCTATGAGGCGGCCCTGCTGACCGGCCTGGCCCCCAGCGAGGTGGCGACCATGAAGCGGCTGCTGGTCCGGCTGGAAGGGGCGGCGGCCCGGCTGTCGGGCGGCGTGGGCTGAAGGCCAAGGGCCGCCGCACGATTGGCGCTGCGGCGTGTCTCGTCGGCGACTGTGCTTGCCGATTAAACCGGCTAAGAGCCGTGGATGGCATGGATCGTTGTCGACGTTGAAGCTGATGGGCCCTGTCCGGCCCTGTATTCGATGATCAGTTTTGGCGCTGTCATTGTCGAACCCGGCCTTGGGCGAAGGTTCAAGGGGCTGGTCGCCCCGGTTTCGGATCAATGGCTACCGCAGGTCCTGGCGATCAGTGGCGAAACCCGCGAGCAGCATGAAGGTTATCCGTCGCCGGAAATCACCATGGCCCAATTCGCCGCCTGGATATCCGAACAATGCCCGGAGGGGCGGGCGACATTCCTGTCGGACAATCCGGCTTTCGACTGGCAGTTCATCAACTCCTACTTCCACCGCTTCCTCGGCGCGAATCCGTTCGGCTTCTCCGGCCGACGGATCGGCGATCTCTACGCTGGCTGGAAGGGTGACGCCCGCAAGGTCGGCGAGTGGAAGTCTCTGCGGCGCACCAGGCACACCCACGATCCTCTCGACGACGCCCTCGGCAACGCCGAAGCGCTGCTGGCGATGCGCGATCAGGGGCTGAAGATTCCGTTGGGGCTGGGCCCCGATGACTTGGCGCGTTGACGCGCCGCCCGCCATCGCTAGATTGCGCCGCCTTCGCACCCCCGATCCGACGGGCCCCAGTGGCGAAATGGTAGACGCGGTAGACTCAAAATCTACTTTCGAGAGAAGTGCTGGTTCGAGTCCGGCCTGGGGCACCATCGGTTTTCGCGTCAGGGTAGGCCGTCAAAACCGGTCTTTCTGCGTCCGCTCCCAGACTTTTCGCCAAGACTTGGCTGGACTCAATAAATTAGGGCAGACTGTCCTTTGGAATTATTCGGAGCGCTCAAAATGGCCGACGACGACCTTGTCGAAATGACCACCACCATTGTTTCGGCCTATGTCGGAGGCAATACGGTGTCACAGGGGGAGGTGGCGGACCTGATCCGTAATGTCCACACGGCCCTGAAACAGGTCCAGACGGGCGAGACGGAAGCCCCCGTCCCGGTCAAGGCCGCCCCGGCCGTCTCGATCAAGAAGTCGATCACGCCCGATTTCCTGATCAGCCTGGAAGACGGCCGCCAGTTCAAGTCGCTGAAGCGCTATCTCTCGACCAAGGGCATGACCCCGGACCAGTACCGCACCAAGTGGGGCCTGCCGAAAGACTATCCGATGGTCGCGCCCAACTATGCCGCCTCCCGCTCGGCGCTCGCCAAGGCCATCGGCCTGGGCCAGGGCGGCCGCGCGGCCGCGAAGGCCAAGCCCGTCGCCAAGAGCAAGCCTGCCCCCGCCGCGGCGCCGAAACCCCGCGGTCGGCCGCGCAAGACGCCGGTGACCTGACCGTCGGCCGGCGGTCGCCCGATCGGTGATCGTCGGCGGTCGTCCCCCGGCGATCTCGCGCGCCTGCAGCCGCCCGTGCCCGCTCGACACGGTGTCGCCGCCGCCCTAGACTTTCAGGGTTAGCAGCGAACTGTGCGTGCCGGCGCTATTGGCCAGGGACGCCGTCATGGCCCGCAAGGCGGGTCTTACCCATGATCTCCACGACCGAAGAACTGTACGAATCCACCTTTGTCTGGGCTGGAGACGGACGGCCGTCCTGCAGGGTCTACTGCTGCTTCCGGCGGCTCTCCGACGGGTTGTATTGCGTCCAGAACACCAGTTACTTCTATCCGGACCATCCTGGTTCCGAGTGGGCCCGGGTGATTGCGACGACCGGAGCCTTGTTCCTCGACGGTGACATGGCCGGCCGCGACTGGTTCCTGACACTCGCTGCAGCCATCGCCCAGCACGACGCCGATTTCGCCGATATGAAGCCGGCGTGCTGACCGCCCGGCCCACGGCATCGGCTCTCAGCCTTCGCAAAAGACCTCTCAACGGGCAGGGTTTCCACGCAGTTTGCGATGGGGATGGTTGTGACAGGCAGGGAAATACCGGCACTCTCGCGGTCCGCGTTGAATTCGAACGCCTCCGGGCGCCAGATCGGCGCCGGACGCGTGTCGGCGCCCAGACCCAATGATCCTCGGATCGAACCGGAGACCAGGCCCATGCGCCACACCGTGATCGCAACTTTGAGCGGGCTCATCGAATGAGCCGCCTGTTCGGACCGATCCGGCAGAACGGCTATGTGGTTCGCGACATCCGCGCGGCCATGGACCACTGGGTTAATGTCGTCGGCGTCGGGCCCTGGTTCTTCGTCGAACAGGTAAAGACAGACTGGTTCCGGCATCGGGGCCTGGACTCGGCCATGACCATGAGCGTCGCCCTGGCCAACTCCGGCAACCTGCAGATCGAGTTGATCCAGCAGACCAACGACGCGCCTTCGCTGTACCGGGAGTTCCTGGAGGCGGGGAACGAAGGGCTGCAGCACCTCGCCTACTGGTCGACCGACTACCAGGGCCTCTACGACAAGGCCCGGGCCCAGGGCTACCGCATCGGCCACGAGGGCCAGATCGGCGGAGATCAGGGGCGATTCGCCTACTTCGACACCGCCGATCCCCACCCGGGCGCAATGATCGAGATCTCCGACATCAGCGGGAACAAGGGACGGTTCTTCGAACACATCCGCAAGGCCGCCGTCGGCTGGGACGGCAGCGACCCGATCCGCGCCGTCGCCTGACCTGTCTCCAATAATCCCAATAGGAAACGCCCGTGACCGACCTTGCCGAACGCCGCCTGAAGACTGTCCGTGACCATATGGCCCTGGAGTGCGTCTGTGACTGGGACGCGGTGATCGCCACCTTCGAACACCCCCGATACGAGATGTATGGCGCCGGCCAGGTGTTCGACGGCGAGACCCAGGTGCGCGGCTATTTCGCCGCTTCCCGCACCCCCTTTCCGGACCAGGCCAACGAGATCATCGCCATCGCCCACGGCGGCGACACCGTGCTGGTCGAGTTCTTCCTGACCGGAAGCCACCTCGGCCCGCTGCAGCTCGGCGGCGGCCGGGTCGCCCAGCCCACCGGCAAGACCTTCAAGGTCCGGATGGCCGCAACCTTCGAATTCCCGCCGGGCGGCGACAAGGTGATCTGCGAGCGGCCCTATTTCGACCACGGCGCGGTGCTGCGCGAACTGGGCATCACCGCCTGACGGCAATGAGCTCCTGCATGGAGTCCGAGCCCGGCCAGAGGGGAGCGGGATGGGACTTGCCATAATCATTGGCTAGCATACTATTGGCTAGCAATATGATCGGATAGGAATCCCGTGGCCGCCTCCGAGGACAATCCCCTGCTGCTGGATCGGCAGGTCTGTTTCCCGCTCTATGCGGCCAGCAACCTGATCCAGCGGCTGTACCGGCCGCTTCTGGCCCCGCTGGGCCTGACCTACTCCCAGTATCTGGTGATGCTGGTGCTGTGGGACCGCGAACCGGTCAGCGTCGGGGACCTGGGCGGCTGCCTGCACCTCGACAACGGCACCATGACCCCGCTGCTGAAGCGGATGGAACTGGGCGGCTTTGTCGCCCGCCGCCGGGACCCGAAGGATGAGCGACGTGTGCTGATCGCCTTGACCGACCATGGGCGCGCTCTCCGCGCCCGGGCCATGGCTGTGCCCGCGGCCCTGGCCGGCAAGATCACCATGACCGAGGAAGAAGTCATGACCCTGTACGGCGCGACCCGGTCCCTGGTGCAACTGCTGTCCGACGCCGCCGGCGGCAAGCCTGCCCCCGAGACGGTAGCCTAAACCCCGACCCTCACGCCGCCCACGGACGGCGCAAGCCCCGCCGAGCCGCAGCCGCGGCTCCGCAGAACAAGGAAGACCCGATGACTTCGCTTTACGACATTCCCGTCGACCGGATCGACGGCTCGCCGGCGACTCTCGAGGCCTATCGCGGCAAGGTGCTGCTGATCGTCAACGTCGCCTCCAAATGCGGGCTGACGCCTCAGTATGAAGGTCTGGAAGGCCTCTACCGGGAAAAGCGCGAGCAGGGCCTCGAAATCCTGGGGTTTCCTGCGAACAACTTCATGGGCCAGGAGCCGGGGACCGACGAGGAGATCGCCAGCTTCTGCTCGACCACCTACGACATCGACTTTCCGCTGTTCTCCAAGCTGCACGTCGTCGGCGAGGCCCAGCATCCCCTCTACGCCAGCCTGACGACCGCCCAGCCGGCCGCGATCGGTGAAGGCCCGATGCGCGAGCGGCTGCAGAGCTTCGGCATAACCCCGGGCCCGGCGCCCGATGTGCTGTGGAACTTCGAGAAGTTCCTGGTCGACCGCTCGGGACAGGTGGTCGCCCGCTTTGCCCCGGATGTCACCGCCGACGATCCGCGCCTGACGGCGGCGATCGACGAGGCTCTGGCCCGAGGCTGATCGGCGGCCGACCCGCCGGCCCCCGAAGCCGTCACCCGGCTTTGGGGGTCCGCGCCGGCAGGATCTTCGGATTACGCAGCAGGCCGGCGCTGACCAGGGCGATCAGCAGACCGACCGGAAAGATCTCCACGAAGGTCATCGGCATGCGCAGGAGCGGGTTGGCGTAGGATCTGCGCATGGCGTCCATCTCGGCCACGGCCTTGGCGTAGGCGGCCCCAGTGACACCGGCGGCGCGTTTGGCCTCCAGCATGCTGGCCGCGTAATTGTCCATGAAGCTGTAGTTGGTCGAGGCCAGATAGCCCTCCCAGACCGCGACATAGGCCAGGGAGGCCACCGCCGCTATGGCCAGACCCAGGCCCAGCGCTGGCCAGAAGCGGATGACGCCGCCCAGGGTCTGGTCGCGGTGCTGCTTCACCCCCACGAAGATGGCCGACAGCGCGACCAGCATGATCAGATAGCCCAGCCAGACGTCGGAATGCGGCGCCCCGCCGGAGATCAGCATGGTCCCCATGATGGCGAGGATGATGACCACGCCCGAGATCAGGCCGTAGGTTAGGATGATGCGGATCATGATGGCGCCCCTTTAGTGATTGCGTTGAACAGGCCTTGGAGCCTGGGCGCGAACCGACGGCGAGCCTATCACCCGAAAGGGTGAATTCGTAGCTGTCGCCCGGATGGCGTCCGCGCCCTCGGGGCTTTCAGGGTATCAGGGCCAGGTCGCGGGCCTTGCCGATGGCCTGGGTCCGTCGGCTGACCTCCAGCTTGGCGAACAGGTTGGCGATGTGGGTCTTCACCGTGTTGGGCGACAGGCCCAGGGTCCGGGCGATTTCCTTGTTCGACTGGCCGGCGGCCAGACGCTCCAGCACCCGCACCTCCTGCGGCGTCAGACCGAGCGCGGCGAGAGCCTTGGCGTTGGGCTCGAAGGGGCCAGGACGGGCGCGGGCCGACAGCCTCCAGCCGACCCAGACCCCGCCTACGGCGAAGGCCGTGCCGATCAAGGCGATATAGATTTCCCGCGAAAACACCCGCGCCACATACTGGTACTCCAGCCACTGCAGCGCGAAAGCGCCGCCGGCCAGGACCATGGCCCAGAGGAGAACGGTGCGAGTCATGGAACGGATGGTGCGCCATCCTCCCCTGCCGTCAACGGGGGCGGCGTGATTCGACGGGCGGTCCGGCCCTAGCGAGCCGCGGCCCGCGCCCGGAAGGCTTCGGCCCGGCGGCGGGCGGCGAGGGCCTGGGTGATCGAGAGGACCTCCACCGGGCCGCCGGGAATGTCTGGGTCAAACACCCCGACCGTCAGCACGCCGGAGGAATAGGCGTGGGTGTCCAGGTTGGTGCGGTGGGCCAGCAGTTCGGGCTCGGACCCGTTGGGCTTAAGCGCGTGATAGGGGGTGTGGCCATGGACGATGTGGCAGGGCAGTTCATCGGCCTCGGCGCGAAGAAAACGCTCGCGAATCCAGCGGCAGGTCCGCTCGTCCTGCGCCTCCAGCGGCTCGCCGGGCATGACGCCCGCATGGACAAAGGCGCGGTGGTCGTCGGTGCACATCCATGACAGGCCCTTGAGCCACTCCAGGTGCTCCGGCAGGACGTCGCCCTCGTAGCTGGCCAGGGTCTCCTGGCCGCCGTTGCTGAACCAGTGGTCCATGTCGCCCGTCTCATGGGCGTCGATCATCAGTTCTTCGTGGTTGCCGATCAGGCAGATCCAGTTCTCCTCTGCCTCGGCCCGCATGAGAAAGTCGATGACCCCCCGGCTGGCCGGCCCGCGATCGACATAGTCGCCCAGGCAGACCACCAGCGCTTCACGGCCCCGGCGATGGGCCGCGATTTCGCCGGCCGCCGCGAGCAGCAGGTCGAGGCGACCGTGGATGTCTCCGATAGCGTAGGTAAGCTTCTGGGTCATGTAAGCCCGTTACTCGCGTCCCGGCTTTCCTAGCGCCAGACGTACCGCTTCGCCAGACCGGCAATCCGGATACGCGAAAAAGGGGGCCACGGATCAACCGTCATAGGCAGCCTGCCGGGCGGCGATGCAGCGCTTGACCCTCTTCAGCATCTCCCGGTCAGTCCATGCAGGCCTCCAGGGTTTGTTTCAGGATAGGAACCGCCAAGTCCATCCGGCCGGCGACGTAGTCGGCGAAGGCGGCGGGGGCGAGGTCGATGGTCCAGACAATTCGACAGGTTCCGGAGCGGGCCTCAAGGACCTGAAAGGCGGCGCTGTAGCTTGTGAAGCGGCCCGCGGGGATGGCGTAGACCAGGCGGCGGGCCCGATCGTCGCGGCTGATCAGCATCTCGTCGGCCACGGCGCCGTCCGAGAAGGTCACCGTGCGGACGGCCCCCTTCAGCTCCAGGGCGGTGACGAAGCCGGGGGCGGCGCGGACATGCACCCGGGCGAAATCGGCGATCGCGTCCCAGGCGACGTCGGCAGCGACGGAGACCAGCGCCTCCCGGACGATGGAGGCCCCGGCGGGCTGGACGCAAGGGGTCAGGGTGGAGGGCATCGAGGGCGGCCTTTCGGATGGTTCTGGTCCACCCTGGCCGCCCCCGGCCCCTTCGTCCGGCGGTTTCCGGACGTCATCGCCTTCAGGCCAGGATGCGGACCTTCGGCTCGCGGTCCCACTGCCGGGTGGAAGCCGGACCGATGAAACCAGCGGCGCCGTCCGCCAGGTCGATCACGCCCGGGTCCGCCTCGACCCCGGCCTTGTCGAGCAGAGGCTGGGCTTCGTCCGTATAGCCGATGGCCTTGAGGTGGCCGAAGGCGTCCTTGGCGAAGTCGATGGCCGCGCCTTCGGCCAGCAGCAGGGCGCAGCCTTCTTCCGACAGGACCAAAGCGACGGCGTCGAACATCACCGAGGGCGTGCCGGCCAGCTGGCCGTCGGCGGCAAGTTTCTTGCCGCCTTTCAGGGTGACGCCGCCGATCTTGGGCGCGACGATCTTCACCGTGGCCCCGGCGTCTTCCGCCGCCTTCTTCACCTTGGTGATCACCGCGCCATCGGCGCCGTCCGTGACCAGGATGCCGACGGAGCGGCCCAACAGGGTGTCGGGATACTTGCCGACGATCCGCAGGGCGGGGGAAGGGTCCATGTCGTACGGCTCCGCGGCGGCGGCCGACCTGGCCGGCAGGTCCATGCCCAGCCCGTCGGCGACACGTTGCGCCAGCGCCTCATCGACATTCCGCAGATTGCCAAGGACCCGCAGCCGCACATGCTCGAAGACGCATTTGGACAGCTCGAACACCAGGGCGCTGGCCATATGGGCCTGTTCGATCGGGGTCTGGGAGCGGAAGAACAGCCGGGCCTGGCTGTAGTGGTCGGCGAACGTCTCGGCCCGCAGTCGGACCTTGCTCTCCTCCACCGGCGCCTGGAAGCTGCGGAAGCCGCCGACCGGATCCTCGCGCGGCCCGCCGATCTCGCCGGCGTCGGCCAGGCTGTTGGGTTCGTAGTTGGCCCGGCCCTTGAAGACCTGGGTCTGCATATGGCCGTCCCGCTGCATGTTCTGGAAGGGGCAGCCTTTGGCCTGGTTGATCGGAATCTGGTGGAAATTGACCGTGCCCAGGCGCGACAGCTGGGTGTCCTGGTAGGAAAAAAGTCGACCCTGCAGAAGCGGGTCCTCGGAGAAGTCCACACCCGGCGGAATGTTGGTCGGTAGATAAGCGACCTGTTCAGTTTCGGCGAAGAAATTATCCGGATTTCTGTCCAGCACCATCCGCCCGATGATCTTCAGCGGGAACAGCTCCTCGGGGATCAGCTTGGTCGCATCGAGAATGTCGAAGGGGAGGGCGTCCGCCTCTTCCTGGGTCAGAAGCTGTACGCCGAACTCCCATTCCGGGAAGTCCCCGGCGGCGATGGCCTCGTTCAGGTCGCGACGGTGGAAGTCCGGGTCAGCCCCGGCGATTTTCACCGCCTCGTCCCAGCAGGTCGACTGGGTCCCGAGCTTCGGTCGCCAGTGGAACTTGACGAAAGTGGCCTCGTCCTTGTCGTTGATCAGGCGGAAGGTATTGACTCCAAAGCCTTCCATCATCCGCAGCGACCGGGGGATGGTGCGGTCGGACATGGCCCACATGATCATGTGGGTGCTCTCCGGCATCAGGCCGATGAAGTCCCAGAAGGTGTCATGGGCGCTGGCGGCCTGGGGATAGCCGCGGTCGGCCTCCATCTTCACCGCGTGGATCAAGTCGGGGAATTTGATGGCGTCCTGGATGAAGAAGACCGGGATGTTGTTGCCGACGATGTCCCAGTTGCCTTCCTTGGTGTAGAGTTTGACCGCGAAGCCGCGAACATCGCGGGGGGTGTCCACCGATCCCGCGCCTCCGGCCACCGTCGAGAAGCGGGCGAAAACCTCAGTCTTTTCGCCAACTTCAGTCAGCACCTTGGCTTTCGTGTACTGCGCCAGCGACTCCGTCAGTTCGAAGTAGCCATGGGCGGCCGAACCCCGGGCGTGGACGATCCGCTCGGGGATCCGCTCGTGGTCGAAGTGCTGGATCTTCTCGCGAAGGACGAAGTCTTCCAGCAGGCTGGGGCCTCGCCCGCCGGCCTTGAGGCTGTTCTGGTTGTCGCTGACCGGAACGCCGTGGTTGGTGGTGATACGGTTGTCAGGGGTGTTTGCGGTCTGGTGGGTCTCTCCGCCATTGCCGGACTTTTCGGCGGCAAGGGGCGCGCGCTTGGCGGGCGTAGAGGCTGAGCCTTTGGTCTGGGCCATGGGGTGTCCTGCGGAAATGGGCTGAGATATCGACTGAGCCGACAACGCGCGGCGACCGGTCGGGTCGCGGCTCAGATCAAAATTGTTTCGCAGGACCGGGACCTTATGTCCGGTTCTCGACAGTTGAGGTGGCCGATGAGGTGGCCCATCGCCGGGCCTCGCCCGCCCGTCTGGCGCTTCGGCGGCGGATGACGTCATGCAGGCCGTCAGCCAGGGTCAGAATCTGGTCATCGCTGCATCGCGCAGAGGCGGTGGCGATCTGTTCGCGCAGCCGCTCAAACGCTTCAGGTGCGAGTTCACGGTGCTCAGCCATGGGATGCACTTCCAGGTGGTGCAATGCCAATGAACTAGAGACCGGAAAGTTCCGAAAAGTCTATGGTTTACAAGAAGTTACATGCTCACTTTGGGTAGGGCGGAGAAGAAGCCTTCGGCCGTAAGCGATGTGGGTCGCGGCCGGGAGCGGATGGCCCAGATCATGGCGGCCGCGAAGCAAACGCTGAACAACAGCAGCTTGAGCAAGGCTGGCAGGCCCTGCGAGATGGGAAGGAGCAGGGCGGTGCCGAGCAGAACCAGCATGGCGCCCAGGGCGGCCAACTGGCTCAGGTAGGCGCCGGGACTAGGCCCCAGCCAACCCTTAGCCTCGGGCGCCTGGGCGGCGATTTGAACCAGGCAGGCCAGTACAAAGGCGGTGAAGGCGGGGGAGCGGTCCTCGAAATCACCGACGCCGCGGAAATGGCCGTTGTCGATCAGCAACCGGCGCCCCTGGCGGGTTCCCAGCTCCAATACATGACGCCAGGGTTTCCATTTGGTGGGGGCGAAGGCGGCGCGGATCCCGGTGACGTCCGGCCAGAGTATGGTCAGGCTGTCGCCGGAAGGCCGTGTCCAAACCAGGGAGACGGGGTCGGCGCGCCACTGGTGCTCGCCCTGCTCAAGAAGGTTTTCCCGCTTGGCGTAGATGGTCACGGCATCTCCCCTTCAAGCGTGGCCTTACCAGCGGGTCACGATCGACAGCTTAGGGCTGAGCGCGCGACCGCCGCGCCTCCCGAAAAGGGGGGAAGGCTTGCGGGGCATCGGTTTACAGGTGAAACATGGCCGCAAAAAACAAGGGGAGAAGGTGTTGAGTACGGTGACCAAGCGTCTTTCGATGTGGAGGCTGGCCGCCTTCTGCTCTCCCTGCATTCCGCTTTCGGCCATCGCCCTGCCGGTCAGCGCCTATCTTCCCAACTACTATGCCTCCGATCTGGGCGTCAGCATGGTGACCCTGGGGTTCGCCTTTATGGCGGTCCGGTTCTTCGACCTCTGGTTCGACCCGGCGCTCGGCGCGGTGATGGACCATACCAACAGCCGTTTCGGCCGTTTCCGCCCCTGGCTGGTCGCCTCGGCCCCGGTGGCCATGGTCGCCCTCTACATGCTGTTCATGGCCAAGCCCGGGGTGGGCGGCGGCTACCTGCTGCTGTGGCTGATCGTCGGGTTCGCCGGCCAGTCGATGGGGCAGCTGTCGCACATGGCCTGGGCCAGCCTGGTGGCGCCCGGCTACGACCAGCGCTCGCGGGTCTATGGCTGGTGGCAGGCGATGACGGTCGGCGGGATGATCGCCATCCTGCTGCTGCCGCCGATCGCCACCAAGGTGTTCAGGACCGGCTTCGCCGAGGGGGTCCAGGCCATGGGCTGGTTCGCCATCCTGGCCCTGCCGGTGACGGTGACGTTGGCTTTGCTGGCGGTGCGGGAGCCGAAGGTGAAGCCGCATCATACCCCGGCCCACTGGAAACAGGTCTTCGCCATGATGAAGCGGCCGTCGGTGCTGCGGGTGCTGGGGGCGGACATCTGCTGGGGGACGGCGCCGTCGATCACATCGGCCCTGCTCTTCTTCTATTTCGACGCGGTGAAGGGGATCGACCGGGGAACCACCGGCCTGTTGCTGATCGTCTATTTTCTGGGAGCCCTGGCCGGGGCCCCGATCTGGACGCGGCTGGCGGTGAAGATGGGCAAGCACCGGGCGCTGATGATCGCGGCGGTCCTCTATGCGGTGGTGCAGACCGGCGTGGTGCTGATGCCGGGCTCCGTGCCGATCGCCATCGTGGTGCTGTTCTTCGCCGGGCTGCCCTTCTCGGCCGGGTCGATCCTGCTGAAGGCGATGATGGCCGATGTCGGCGATGAAGTGCGGCTGGAGAGCGGTGTCGACCGGGTCGGACTGCTGTTCTCCTTGCTGAGCGGGTCGATCAAGATCGGCAGCATGATCGCTGTCGGCGGCAGCCAGTTCGTGCTGGCGGCGGTCGGCTTCCAGGCGGCGCAGAAGGCGGCCAACAGCGAGGGCGCCCTGCTGGCCCTGACCCTGATGTTCGCGGTGGCGCCGGCGATCCTCGGGCTGATGGCCGCCTGGATCATCAGCGGCTACCGGCTGGACGCCAAGGCCCACGGCGAGGTGCGTCGGCAACTGGACGAGCGCGACAGGCTGGCGGCCGTACAGGACGACATCCCGGCGGCGACGCTGTAGCGCCGCCCTCCGGGGAGGCCCTTCGCAATCGCCTTGGCCGGTCTATAGTCGTCTCGACAACAGAGGTGAGGAGGCCCCAATGACCCGCTCGAACACCCTTGAGATCGAGCCTCTGACGCCGGCCATCGGGGCCGTGCTGAGGGGCGTCAACCTCTCCGAGACGGCCAGCGACGACCTGATCGGCGACATCCGCGCCGCCCTGCTGAGACACCAGGTGATCTTCTTCGAGGGACAGGATTTTACGCCCGGCCAGCAGCGGGACTTCGCGGCGCGGTTCGGCGACCTGCACATCCACCCCCTCTATGACCGCAACGACGATCACCCCGAGATTATGATCATCGACAACCACGTCGACAATCCTACCGACAACAATTTCTGGCACACCGACGTCACCTTCATCGACACCCCGCCGATGGGCTCGATCCTGGCGGCGCGGCAGCTTCCGCCGACCGGGGGCGACACGATGTGGGCGTCGATGACCGCCGCCTACAAGGCGCTGTCGGCGCCGATGCAGCGGTTCCTGGAAGGGCTGGAGGCGGTCCACGACTTCGCCTACGCCTTCACCGCCGACGGCATCGCCGGCTCCCAGGCCGGCCGCGAACGCTATGAGAAGGCTGTGGCGGCCAATCCGCCGGTCACCCATCCGGTGATCCGCACCCATCCGGAGACGGGCGAGCCCGGCATCTTCGTCAATTCGGTGTTCACCCGACGGATCAAGGGGCTGCGGCGGGAGGAGAGCCAAGCCCTGATGGCCTTCCTCAACGCCCATGTGCAGAAGCCGGAGTTCGTGGTGCGCTGGCGCTGGCGGCCCGGGGACGTGGCCTTCTGGGACAACCGCAACACTCAGCACCGGGCGGTCGACGATTTCTTGCCCCATCGCCGGATCATGACCCGCGCGACGGTGCTGGGCGACCGGCCGAGGTTCGAGGCGGCCGCGTGACCAGCCGCACCGCCTCCTGCGCCTGCGGCGCCCTGACCGCCGTCTGTGTCGGGGAGCCGATCCGGGTCAGCGTCTGTCACTGCCTGGAATGCCAGAAGCGCACGGGCAGCGCTTTTGGCGTCCAGGCCCGGTTCGCCGCCGACCAGGTGACGATCAGCGGCCCGGTCCGCCACTGGGTTCGCGTCGGCGACAGCGGCCAGCCGACCACCTTCGACATCTGTCCAACCTGCGGATCGACGGTGGCCTGGCAAAACGCCAGCGCGCCGGATGTGATGGCGGTGGCCGTCGGGGCCTTCGCCGATCCGGCGTTTCCCGCGCCCATCAGATCCATCTACGAGGACCGCGCCCACCCCTGGGTGGAACTGACCGGAATTCTGGAGCGGGACTAGCTCACGCCGAGGGAAGTGGGCGCCATCCCTCGCTCGCGGTGCGTGTTGTGGGATCGAAGCTCCAGTAGTGGCCGGGGAAGGGCTGGTCGCGGGCGCGACTGATCGGCTCCCCAAGGTATCGGCAAAGCAGCAGGGTTCCGACCGCGCCATGGGCGACGATGGCCAGCCCTTCAGGATTGGCCGATCCTGTGAGGATGCGGTCCACAGCCGCGGCCACGCGAGCCTGGGCGTCGATGGCCCGCTCCCAGCCACGGACTCTGACCTCCGGCTCCGCGAAGAAGGCGTCGGCGACGCGGCCGAATTCGTCCGGCGGCAGGAAGCCGGTGGCGCTGCGGTCGTTCTCGTGCAGGGCGTCATCGACCCGGACCGGAAGGCCGAATCGCCCGGCCAGGATGCCCGCCGCCTCGATGGCCTTGGTCTCGCTGCTGGCCCAGACTTCCGTGATTCCGGCGGCGACAGGGCGGGCGGCGAAGGCGCGCATACGGGCGATCCCCCGGTCGGTCAGGCCCCAGCGCGGGATGGGGACGGCCGGATCGATGACCACTTCCGGATGACTGATGAACAGGGCGGGCATGAGAGGACGGCCTTCTGACGGGGCCGCGCGGGACCGCCGGTTTTGTGATCACCGTGTTCGCCGAAGCGTGCTAGTCTGGATACGGTCATAACTCGAACGAAGGGGAGGAAAAACAATGCCCCGTTCAGTGATGTTCACGTCCGCCGCCCTCGCGGCCCTTACCCTGCTTGCCGCCACGCCCGCATCCGCCGCCTCGATCGTTCTCGGGGCGGGGCTGGGGACCGTCTGCTCAAAAGCCGCGATCAACGGCCGCAGCGATGTCCAGTCCATCAATGTCTGCACCCAGGCGCTGGAAGAAACGGCGCTCGGGCCGCGCGACCGGGCCGGCACCTTTGTCAATCGCGGCATTCTCAAGCTTCGCCGCAAGTCCTACGACGACGCGCGCACGGACTTCGCCAACGCCCTGCGATTGTCGCCCAATCTCGGCGAGGCTTACGTCAACTGGGGCGCCAGCCTGATCGCTGAGGGCCGCTACGCCGAAGGTCTGTCGGAGATCGACCGGGGCATGGGCATGGGGGTCGATGAGCCCGAGAAGGCCTGGTTCAACCGGGCCATCGCCTACGAGGGCATGAACGATCCGACCCAGGCCTACCTGGCCTATCAGAAGGCGGTCGAACTGGCCCCCGACTGGACCGCGCCGCAGGTTCAGCTGACCCGGTTTTCGGTGAAGCGCCGGTGAGGCCGGGCTGGCTGGCGGCGGGGGCTCTGCTCCTCGTCGCCGGGCCGGCGGCCGCCTCGGTTCTGGTGGTCGGGGAAGGGTTGGCGCCGGCCTGTTCCAAGGCCGCCTTCGCCGGCCGCGCCGACCGCCAGGCGGTGGAACTCTGCTCCCGCGCCCTGGAGGAGCCCCTGGCGATCCGTGACCGCGCCGGGACCCTGGTCAACAGGGGCGTGATGCTGATGCGCGGCAAGGCCTATGGGGCCGCCGAGCGGGACCTTGACGAGGCCATACGGCTAGCGCCGGACCTCGGTGAAGCCCTGGTCAATCGCGGCGTGCTTCTCATGGCCGACCGGCGCTATGCCGAATCGCTGACCTTGATCGACCGAGGTATCGCCCTGGGCGTCGATGAACCGGCCAAGGCCTACTACAATCGGGCATTGGCGCAGGAGGGTCTGGGCGACGCCAAGGCCGCCTGGAGCGACTATAGCCGAGCCCGGGATCTGGCCCCGGAGTGGGACGCGCCCAGGCGACAGCTGGCCCGGTTTAAGGTGAAGCGCGCGGCGGACTGATCGCGCAC
Organism: Caulobacter sp.; assembly: GCA_044239675.1. Lineage (GTDB taxonomy): Bacteria > Pseudomonadota > Alphaproteobacteria > Caulobacterales > Caulobacteraceae > Caulobacter. Next base: position 35,927 of record JBIIAX010000019.1, on the reverse strand, counting down.
TGGACGGATGCATCCGTTCGGGCCAGCTTCGCGTTGCTGCCTGGAGGGCCGGCCCGGATTTGGTCTGGGCCGGCTTGGGCGAAGGTGGGGGAAACGTCTCATGGATTGGCGCGGTGGCCGCAGGGGCGGCAATATCGAGGACCGGCGGGGCATGGGCGCGGGCGCCGTCGGCGGCGGCGTGGGCATCGTCGGTATCGCCGCGGTGCTGATCGGGGTCTTCGTCTTCGGCGTCGACCCGGCCCAGATGATGAGCATTGTCGGCGGCAGTGGCGGCGCCCCGGCCACCCAGCAGGCCGGCGTTGAAGGCACGCCTCAGGACGAGGCAGGGCAGTTCGTCGATGTCGTGGTGACCTCCACCAACGACGTCTGGAGCGCCATCTTCGCGGCCTCCGGCAAGACCTATCAGCCGCCAGAATCGACCGTGCTGTACGAACAGGCGACCGGCACCGGCTGCGGAACCGGTCAGGCGGCCATGGGGCCCTTCTACTGTCCGGCCGACAGGAAGATCTATCTGGACCTCAGCTTCTGGAGCGAATTGGAGAGCCGGTTCGGCGCCAAGGGTGAGTTCGCCCGGGCCTATGTCATCGCCCATGAGGTTGGCCATAACGTCCAGAACCAGTTGGGCGCCATGGAACAGTCCGGCCGGGCGGGAGCCAAGGGCGCGGAATCCGGGTCAGTCCGGCTGGAGCTGCAGGCCGACTGTTATGCCGGCGTCTGGGCGGCCCGGGCCAGCGCCACCAGCGGCGGCAAACTGGCCTTCACCGGCCAGGACATCGCCGACGGCCTGACCGCCGCCTCCTCGGTGGGCGACGACACCATCCAGAAGCGCACCCAGGGCCAGGTGGTCCCCGACGCCTTCACCCACGGCTCGGCCGAACAGCGGATGCGCTGGTTCAAGCAGGGCTACGAAGCCGGCGACCCCGTGGCCTGCGATACCTTCCGGTCGCGGACGTTGTAGGCGCCTTGCGCCGCCAGATGGTCAGAAGGCGAGGCCCCCGCCGGCGGGTGCGGTGAAGGCTTGGCGGTGGCTCCTTGGGCGTGCATTAGACCGCCAGCAATCTCCAAGGAAAGCTGGACGTCTTGAACACCAACGCCGAGCCTGACGCCGCCCCGGCCCATCTGCCGGCCCATGCGCCAGCCAAGAGTCGCGCCCGATTCTGGGGCCTGGCCCTGGGATCGGTGGGGGTCGTCTATGGCGATATCGGCACCAGCCCCCTCTATGCCTTTCGCGAGGGCCTGACCCAGGCCTCGCACGCCGGAGTGACCGCGGCGGGGGCCCTGGGTGTCGCCTCCCTGGCCATCTGGGCGATGATCCTGGTGGTGACGGTCAAGTATGTCTTCTTCCTGATGCGGCTGGACAACCGGGGCGAGGGCGGGGTGCTGTCGCTGATGGCCCTGGCCGAGCGGCTGACCGGCAAGCGGACGCTGCTGATCTTCATCCTGGGCATCACCGGCGCGGCCCTGTTCTACGGCGACGCCATCATCACCCCGGCGATTTCCGTGCTGTCGGCGGTGGAGGGGCTGAAGACCGTGCCCAGCCTGGCCAAGTTCGCAACACCGTCGGGCGTGATGGTGCTGAGCCTGGGGATCCTGTTCATCCTGTTCGCCGTGCAGTCGCGGGGCACAGCCAGCGTGGCACGATGGTTCGGGCCGATATGCATGGTCTGGTTCGTCGTGCTGCTGGTGCTGGGCCTGATCCATATCGTGCGACAGCCAGGGGTGCTGATGGCGCTCAGCCCGACCGCGGCGATCGGGTTCATGATCAATCATCCCTGGGGCGGGCTGCTGGTGCTGGGCTCGGTGTTTTTGACGGTGACCGGGGCTGAGGCCCTGTCGGCCGACATGGGCCATTTCGGCCGCAAGCCGATCACGGTGGCCTGGCTTGGGCTGGTGCTGCCCTGCCTGGCGATCAACTACCTCGGCCAGGCGGCCATGGTCATGCAGGTCGTCGTCGACGCCAAGGGCGGGCCGATCGCGCCGCAGGACTGGTTCTTCACCATGGCCCCGGAACAGTTCCGGGCGCCGATCGTCATCCTGGCCACTCTGGCCACGGTCATCGCCAGCCAGGCGGTGATCACGGGCGCCTTCTCCCTGACCAACCAGGCGATCCAGCTGGGCCTATTGCCCCGGATGACCATCCGCCAGACCTCCGAGCATGAGGCCGGCCAGATCTTCGTGCCTCAGATCAACGCCCTGCTGCTGGTCGGGGTGGTGTTCCTGGTGGCGGTGTTCAAGACCTCCAGCGGTCTGGCCCAGGCCTATGGCCTGGCGGTGACCGGCACGATGCTGATCACAACCCTGCTGGCGTTCCTGGTGGTGCGCCGGTTTTGGAACTGGCCGCTGTGGAAGGCGATTGTCCTGGTCGCGCCGCTGCTGGTGCTGGACAGCGTCTTCCTCAGCGCCAACGCCCTGAAGCTGCTGTCGGGCGGTTTCGTGCCCCTGCTGCTGGGGGCGGCGCTGTTCGCGGTGATGGCCAGCTGGGCCAAGGGCAGTGGGTTGGTCCAGGCCCGGACGCTCAAGGACGGCATGCCACTGGACGACGTCATCGCCATGCTGGCGGCTCGGCCGCCGGCGCGGGTGGCGGGGACGGCCATCTTCCTGACCGCCGACGCGGCGGTGGCGCCAACAGCTCTGATGCACAATCTCAAGCACAATCGCATTCTGCATGAGCGCAACATCATACTCACGGTCCGTGCGGCCGATACGCCCAGGGTCGAGGTCAGCCAGCGGCTTGCCATCGAACAGGTATCCCCCGATTTCTGGCGGGTCATCGCCACCTGGGGCTACATGGAAACTCCCGATGTCCCGCGCGCCCTGGCCGCCTGTCGCAAACAGGGACTGAAGTTCGACATCATGAGCACCAGCTTCTTCCTGGGCCGCCGGACGGTCGTCGCCGCGACCCATCCGCTGATGCCGCGCTGGCAGCAGCGTCTCTACATCCTGCTGTCCCGCAACGCCGCCACCCCGGCCGACTATTTCCAGCTGCCGATCGGGCGGGTGGTGGAGATGGGGACGCAGGTCAGCGTTTGAGGGGGAGCCTGCGCGACTCAACAGTCTCTGCAGTCTTCGACCGCGCCTTGTTTCGCGGCGCCGATCCGCCTAGTCTCAACCCTTGTTCTCCGGGGGGTCGCACCTGAAGCGGCTGAGATAGGGGTGATCCCCTGACCCGACGAACCTGATCCGGATCATGCCGGCGAAGGGAGAGGGACGCGGCCGCGACCGTTGCAGCCGTCAATCCGCCTTTGGCGCGACCCGGGTCTTTCACGTTGGAAAGGCCGCAGTGATGAACATCCATATCCCCCCAAAAGATGGGCCCAAGACCGGCAAGCCGCAGAATGGCGACATTCCGGTTGGCGAACGGCCCGGCAGCCGCAAGGTCTATGCGTCAGGCGAGCTGTTCCCGGATATCCGGGTGCCGTTCCGCGAGGTTGCGGTGCATCCCAGCGCCAATGAGCCGCCGGTGACCATCTATGATCCGTCCGGCCCCTATACCGACCCCCATGCGGTGATTGATATCGAACAGGGCCTGCCGCGGCCGCGCGAAGCCTGGGTGCTGGCGCGCGGCGGGGTGGAGGAGGTGGCCGAGCCCCGGCAGGTGAAGCCCGAGGACAACGGCTTCGCGGCTGGCAAGCATCTGGCGCCGCAGTTCATGGCCAAGCGGCCGATCTATCGGGCCAAGGACCGCGCGCCGGTGACGCAGCTGGAATTCGCCCGCGCCGGGGTGATCACGGCGGAGATGGAATATGTCGCCATCCGCGAGAACCTGCGCCGCGAGCAGCATGCGCCTTGCGTGCGGGACGGCGAGAGCTTTGGGGCCGAGATCCCCGACTTCGTGACCCCCGAGTTCGTGCGCCAGGAAATCGCCCGAGGCCGGGCGATCATCCCGGCTAACATCAACCACGGCGAACTGGAGCCGATGGCCATCGGCCGCAACTTCCTGGTCAAGATCAACGCCAACATCGGCAACAGCGCCGTGCTGTCCAGCGTGGCGGACGAGGTCGACAAGCTGGTCTGGTCGACCCGCTGGGGCGCGGACACGGTCATGGACCTGTCGACCGGGCGCAACATCCACAACATCCGCGACTGGATTATCCGCAACAGCCCGGTGCCGATCGGCACGGTGCCGATCTACCAGGCGCTGGAGAAGGTCGGCGGCGTGGCCGAGGACCTGAACTGGGAGGTGTTCCGCGACACCTTGATCGAACAGGCCGAGCAGGGGATCGACTATTTCACCATCCACGCCGGCGTGCGGCTGCCCTTCGTGCCGCTGACCGCCAAGCGGGTGACCGGCATCGTCAGCCGCGGCGGCTCGATCATGGCCAAATGGTGCCTGGCCCACCACAAGGAGAGCTTCCTCTACGAGCATTTCGAGGACATCTGCGAGATCATGCGGGCCTACGACGTGTCGTTCAGCCTGGGCGACGGCCTGAGGCCCGGCTCCATCGCCGACGCCAACGACGAGGCGCAGTTCGCCGAGCTGCGCACCCTGGGCGAGCTGACCAAGGTGGCCTGGAACCACGGCTGCCAGGTGATGATCGAAGGCCCTGGACACGTGGCCATGCACAAGATCAAGGCCAATATGGATGAGCAGCTGAAGCACTGCCACGAGGCGCCCTTCTACACGCTCGGCCCGTTGACCACCGACATCGCCCCTGGCTACGACCACATCACCAGCGCCATCGGGGCGGCGATGATCGGCTGGTTCGGCACGGCCATGCTCTGCTACGTGACGCCGAAGGAACACTTGGGCCTGCCCGACCGCGAGGACGTCAAACAGGGGGTGATCGCCTACAAGATCGCCGCCCATGCCGCCGACTTGGCCAAGGGCCATCCCGGCGCGCGGATGTGGGACGATGCGCTCAGCCGCGCGCGGTTCCAGTTCCGCTGGGAGGATCAGTTCAACCTGGGCCTCGATCCGGAGACGGCCCGCGAATACCACGACGAGAGCCTGCCCAAGGAAGCCCACAAGACCGCCCACTTCTGCTCGATGTGCGGCCCGAAGTTCTGCTCGATGAAGATCAGCCAGGAGGTCCGCGAGTTCGCCGCCGGGATGAAGCCCAACGAGATCGAGCTGGGCATGAGCCAGATGAGCGACAAGTTCCGGGAGATGGGTTCGGAGATCGATGTGACGGTGAAGGGGTAGTCCTTGGCGGCCGAGCGGTTTGTTGTCCTGGACGAGCCGCTCGGCGCCGCGATCCGGCTCCGTATCCTGAATGGACTGACCGGCGAGCTGCTGGAGTGCGGCCAGGTGCTGGGCCTGTGGGAAACGGACGACGGCTTCCGGGACCGTTTTTCTCTCGCCTTGGCCCAGGCGCCGTTCGAGGCCTTCTTCTGGGAAACACCCTGCTGGACGCAGGCCTCACTTGCGCGTCCGTTCGAGTGTGTGATCGTGCCCGCGCCGTCGCTCGCGGGCGTCGACCCGGATCCGTCGCCCTTTGGGGCCCAGTTCAAACGCTTGGCCGGCGAGGTCGTGGCGTTTGACAGCCTGGGAAGGGACGCGCGCCTGATCGCGCCGCGCCCTGTGAGCGGCGCCGATTTTGGTCATTTCGCCACCTTCCTTCGGTCGGCGCCGCAGGCTCAGATCCGTGACGTCTGGCGACGCATGGCCGAGGAGGCAAAGGCCTGGATCGCGACCGGGAGGCCGGTCTGGATCAGCACCTCCGGGCTAGGTGTCTACTGGCTGCATCTTCGGCTGGACTCCCGGCCGAAATACTACTCGCATGTCCCCTATCGGGTTGAGCGCTAGGGGCCGATGACCGCCAAAATCCGACGTCTGCTGCCCGGAGAGGGCGCCGCCTTTCGCCAAATTCGGTTGGCCGCCATGCGTCTCGACGAGGCGACCTTCGGCAGCACCCTGGCCGAGGAACTCGATAAGCTGGATATCTGGTTTGAAGAGCGAATCGCGGTCGATGGCGTGTTTGTCGCCGAGCGGGACGGCGCCATCATCGGCGTGCTGGGCGTCTCCCAGAACACCGCCGCCAAGGAGCGGCACAAGGCGTTGCTCTACAGCATGTTCGTCCTGCCCGAAGGGCGGGGCCGAGGGCTGGGCGGCGCGCTCATCGCCGCAGCCCTGGCCTACGCGGCGGAGATCGTCGAAAGCGTCCAACTGGTCGTGGTTTCCACAAACACCGCCGCCATCGCCCTTTACGAACGCGCCGGTTTCGAGCGGTATGGCCTGGAGCCGAGGGCGCTGCTGTTCAAGGGCGCCTATACCGATGACCTGTTGATGTGGAAGCGCCTGCGATGACCGACCCAATCCACGCCTGGCACGCCTATATGGACGCCAAGGACCCCGCCCTGCTGGACGCCCTGCTGGCCGAGGATGTGGTCTTCGAGTCGCCGGTGGTCCACACGCCCCAGGCGGGCAAGGCGATCACCACCAAATACCTGCTGGGCGCGGCGCATGTGCTGGGCAACGACAGTTTCCGCTATCTGGGCGAGTGGCGCGCCGAACGGTCGGCGATCCTGGAGTTCGCCTGCGTCGTCGACGGGATCAACGTCAACGGCATCGACATGGTCTGGTGGAATGAGGCGAACCAGATCACTCGCTTCAAGGTGATGGTCCGGCCGCTGAAGGCGATCAACGCCGTGCACCAGAAGATGGGCGAGATGCTGCAACGGCTGGCCGGATAATTTTACCCGGGCATAATTGACTTCTTATTTCATCCGGGTAAAAGGCCGGGATGAAAAGCGATCGAAAACAGGCTCTCCGCGACTATCGCGAGCGCAAGGCCCCCGCCGGGGTCTTCGCCGTGCGGTGCGCGACCACCGGCCAGGCCTGGGTCGGGACGACGGCGGACCTGAGCACCCGTCAGAACGGCGTCTGGTTCGCTTTGAAGCTGGGCAGCCATCCCAACCGCGACCTCCAGGCCGTCTGGAAAGCAGAAGGGGAAGGCGCCTTCGCCTTTGAGGTGTTGGAGGCTCTGCCGGATGAAGAGCGATCGGCTTACGAGCAGGCCAGCAGGCTGAAGGACCTGGACGCCGCCTGGCGAGAGCGGCTGGGCGCCGGGAAGGTGACGGGATGACCAGCACGGAGAGCTACACCCTGTTCGAGGGCCACAGCCTGCTGGCGGCGGGGTCGCTGGAGGCGCTGGCGGTCAGGGCCAAGGCGGCGCTGGCGGCCGACCCGAACGCCCGGCTTCTGGCCTTCGATGACGCCACTGGTCGGTTGACCGACCTGGACCCGGGCCACCAACCGGCCCCGCCGCCGCGCAAGCTGGGCCGACCCAAGCTGGGTGTGACGGCGCGGGAAGTGACCCTGTTGCCGCGGCACTGGGAATGGCTCGCCGCCCAGCCGGGCGGCGCCTCGGTGGCCCTGCGCAAGCTTGTCGAGGCGGCGAGGAGGGATCCCGCCGAGCTGCGGCGAACCGCGCGGGAGGCCGCCTACAGGGTGATGAGCGCCCTGACCGGCGACCTGGCGGGCTTCGAGGAAGCCAGCCGGACCCTGTTCGCCGATGATCGCGAGGGGTTTCTGGCCAATACCCAGACCTGGCCGCCGGACGTGCGGGGCCATCTGCTGAAGATGCTGGACTGGAGCTGAGCTGAAACACCGGTTGAAGCGGCGAGGCGCCGGTCTAGGTCCCTGGGCAGTCAAGGAGCTTGCCCATGAAACGCCTATCGCTGACGGCATTCGCCGTCGCTACCCTGTTCGCCCTTCCGGTCGCCGCCGCCCCGGCAAGGGCCCCGGAACCGGCCAAGCCGGTGGACGCGGCGCGGTTCTATAGCGGCCAGTGGCTGGAGATCGCCCGGCTGCCGATGGCGCTGACCGACGGCTGCGTGGCCGGGGCGACGGCCTATGCGCCGGGCGACAAGGGGCGTATCGCCGTCACCGATACCTGCCGCGACAAGACCCCGACCGGCAAGGAAAAGGCGATCAAGGGCAAGGGCGAGATCCTTGACGTGGGGACCAACGCCAAGCTGCGGGTGCGCTATCCCTTCTTCATCACCTGGGACTACTGGGTACTGGACCATGCCGAGGACTACAGCTGGTTCATCAGCGCCGATCCGAAGTTCGAGAAGCTGTGGATCTACACCCGCACCGCGCCCGGCAAGGAGGAGTTGGCGGACTTGGTCAGGCGGGCCCAGGCGCTGGGCTACGACACCGGCAAGCTGGAATTCCCCGAGCCGCTGCCCAAGTAGGCTCAGAACGGCCTGTCCGTCCCCGCCACCGTCACCCGCTCGACGATCCGTTCATGCGGCCAGTAGTCGAGGACGGCATAGTGCTGGGTGGCGCGGTTGTCCCAGAAGACCACGGCGTTTGGCGTCCAGTGGAAGCGGATCTGGTATTCCGGCGCCTTGATGCGTTCGATCAGATAGGCCAGCAGGTTGCGGCCCTCGTCCTCCTCCAAGCCCAGGATGCGGGTGGTGAAGACATGGTTGACGAACAGGTGCTTCTCGCCGGTCTCCGGGTGGGTGCGAACCACCGGATGGGCGCGGGGCGGAAACTGGCCACGCAGTTCCTCGCGCCGTTCGGCCGAGACCCGGTAGCCGAAGCTCTGCAGGATATCGTGCTCGGCGCGCAGGCGGCCGATCCTGTCCTTCACGTCCTGGGGCAGGTCGGCGTAGACGGCGGCGGTGTCGGCGAAGAGGGTGTCGCCGCCCAGCGGGGGCAGTTTGCGCGCCCGCAGGATACCGCCGAACGAGGGCTTCTCCCGGAATGTGACGTCGGTGTGCCATTTGTTGCCGGGCCGCAGGATGGGCAGGGTGCGGTCGCTGAGCTTAAGGCCGTCCCAGGCCTCGATATGCAGGATTTCCGGGTGGCCCGGGACCGTGGCGGTGACCGGATGGCCCTCCAGTTCGCCGAAGTGACGGCCAAAGGTGATGTGCTGGTCGTGGGTGATGTCCTGGTCTCGAAAGAACAGCACCTTGTAGCGGTTGAGGCCGCCGCGGATGGCGGCCACGGCGCCCGGCTCCAGCGGCTGGGTCAGATCGACGCCGATGACCTCGGCGCCGAGGACCGGTCCGGCTGGCGTAAAGGTCAGGCCCTCGACCACCTCGGTCTCGAAGCGCTTCTGGCTGGTGATGGCGTTCATGGCGCTGCCTCCGGCAAAGGTCCCCGCGAGGGTCACGCGGACCGGCGTCACTCGCCGGCCCGCGCTCCCATCAGCCGCGACGCCAGGGGAGAAGCGACGTCGCTGACAAAACCCTATCAGAAAGATAGGAATTAGCGCGGGAAAATTTCTGCAAGGGGTTTGGGCAGGGCTGAGGGCCAGCCGATCGCCTGAAACGAAAATGCCCGCGGCCGTGAAGCCGCGGGCATTTCCATTCAGCTCAAGTGTCGCAGCCGAGAGCGCGTCAGGGTTAAGTGCAATCGATTAACCCGCCCGACGCGCTCTAAACGTTTGATTTAGAACCCTTTTTGACGGTTTAGACGATTCCATCTAAACCTAAAGGGCTCTAGGCGCGGGAGCCGGCCTGGTTGCCCTGGCCACCGCTCTTACCGCCGCCACGGAAGCGCTTGCGGGGCTTCTTGGCGGCAGCGCCGGCCGGGGCCGCCGCGCCTTCGACCAGGGGCTCGTAGGCGCCGGGGCGTTGCGGACGGGGGGCATTGGCGAAATGCTTGCCCGCCGCATGATCCTGGCGCTTGGCGGCCGGGGTGCGGTTGCGGCTGCGGGGATCGGGCTCGGGCCTGGTCTGGGCCGGCTCGGCGGCCTTGAAGGCGGCTTCGGCGGAACCCAGAACGCGGTCGTTGCGACGGTCCCAGCTGGGGATGGTCTGGCGGGTCACCTTCTGGATGTCGCGCAGCAGGTTGCGCTCATCGTCGGCCACCAGGCTGATGGCCGCACCGCCGGCGCCGGCGCGCGCGGTGCGGCCGATGCGGTGGACATAGGCTTCCGGCACGTTGGGCAGTTCGTACTGGACGACGTGGGTGACGCCGTCGACGTCGATACCGCGGGCGGCGATGTCGGTGGCGACCAGGACGCGAACCGCCCCGTCCTTGAACTGGGCCAGGGACCGCTCGCGCTGGCCCTGGCTCTTGTCGCCGTGGATGGCGGCGGCTTCGACGCCGATAACGCCCAGTTGCTTGGCGACCCGGTCGGCGCCGCGCTTGGTGCGGGTGAAGATGAGGACGCGCTTCATGGAGCCGTCATCCAGCAGTTCGGCCAGCAGGGCGCGCTTGCGGCCCTGTTCGATGTAGAGAACCTTTTGGTCGATCTTCTCGACGGTGGTGGCCTGCGGGGTCACCGACACCTTGGCCGGGTCCTTCAGGAGCTCACCGGCCAGCTTGCCGATTTCCGACGGCATGGTGGCGGAGAAGAACAGGTTCTGGCGCTGTTGCGGCAGGGTCTTGGCGATGCGGCGGATCGGCACCACAAAGCCCATGTCGAGCATCTGGTCGGCCTCGTCGAGGACGAAGATTTCGGTCTCCGACAGATTGGCGACGCGCTCGTTGATATGGTCGATCAGCCGGCCGGGGGTGGCGACCAGAATGTCGATGCCGGCGGCCAGGGCGCGGACCTGGGGTCCGTACTTGACGCCGCCGAAGACGACGGTGACCGACAGGCCCATATGCTTGCCGTAGGTGCGGAAGCTTTCGGCGATCTGGGTGGCCAGTTCCCGGGTGGGCGACAGGACGAGAGCCCGGCAACCGCGACGCGGAGCGGGTTTGCGGGTCTCGGCCAGGCGCTGCAGGATCGGCAGGGCGAAGGCGGCGGTCTTGCCGGTGCCGGTCTGAGCGATGCCCATCAGGTCGCGGCCTTCGAGCACCAGCGGAATCGCCTGGGCCTGGATCGGGGTCGGGGAGGTGTAGCCTTCGGCGGTCAGGGCCTGAAGGAGGGGCTTGGCGAGACCAAGCGAAGCAAAATCGGTCAAGTCTGTGTCGTGCTTTCAGTATGCGACACGAGCCGCGCGGGCTGTCAAAGCCGGCGCGGGCGAGTCGCGGGGGTCGTTGGAAAACGCCCCGCGTATGGCGTCCTTATGGGGAAGATCGGGTCTCGCGCCTGGGCGAAGCGACGGATCGCTTCCACGCGGCCGGGCGCGGCCGAGGGCGCAGATAAAGCTGCGCAGAACCGCCATGTGGCAGTGCAGCATGGGAAAGTCAAGGGAAACCGGCTCGCCACGCCAAGCGCCTGGCGATCCGGGCGGCGGGCAATCTGCCACAGCGCATGCACCTCGATGCGAGGCTATGAACGCGGCTGGTCAAGTCGCCCGGATTTTCAAACTTGCTTACGCGTCGCCTGTTCATCGCCTCGGCCAGCGCCGGTGCGGCCTTGTCGATCGGAGCTCCCGCCCTGGCTGATACGGTCGCCGAACCGGACGTAAGACAGATTCTGGCGCGCGTTCGCACCGAACTTGCGCGGCTGGGCAAGGCGATTCCGCATCAGGACGTCGCCGCCGTCGCCGACTACGCCGGTCCCAGCAAGGCCCCTCGCTTCCATCTGGTCGATTTGCTCGGCGGCACGGTCAGCAGCCTGCTGGTCGCCCATGGACGCGGCTCCGACCCGGGAAACAGCGGCTGGCTGAAGGCCTTCTCGAACGCCGTGGGATCGAACGCCAGCTCCGAAGGGGCCTTCCGGACTGGCGCCCACTATGCCGGCAAACACGGCCGGTCGATGCGGCTCGACGGCCTTGATCCCGGCAACAGCAACGCCATGGACCGCGCGATCGTCGTCCATAGCGCCTGGTATGTCAGCCCGGCCCTGGCCGCCACGACCGGCCGTATCGGACGAAGCGAGGGCTGTTTCGCCTTCTCCGATACTGACCTGCCGCGGGTCCTGGATCGCCTGGGCCCAGGCCGCCTGTTGCTATCCGCCAAGCTTTAGCGGGATAGGCCCGCCAGCAGGGCGACGGCCTGATCGTGGCTGTCCTGGGTGATGTAGTCGACGTCTTCGTCGGCGTCGTCGGCATCGGTGTCGACAGGATAGGTCAGGGCCTTTTCCAGGTGCTCGCGGGCCTTGTCCTGCGACTTGGGCACGCCGATGCCGTCCAGGTGGATGCGGGCCAGTTCGACGTGGGCGTCGCCGTCGCCCAGTTCGGCCGCCTTTTCGAACCATTCAGCGGCCCCGGTGGTGTCGCCCTGTTCGCGGTGCAGGATGGCGATGTTGTTGGCGGCGCTGGCGTCGCCCTGGTCATAGGCCTTGCGATACCAGTCCATGGCCGCGCTCTTGTCGGCCTTCACGCCCAGGCCCTCATCGAGGAAATAACCGATGTTGAGCATGGCCGCGACGTCGCCCAGTTCGGCGCACTGGCGAAACAGGTCGGCGGCCTTCTTCAGGTCCCCGTCTTCCCAGGCCTCGTCGGCGGCGTTGAACAGTCGGTCGATCTTCTCGTCGTTGTCCTGAGCCATGGGAGTCTCCTTGGGGATAGAGGGCAATTGCCGGGGGGATGGCAGGCTTCGAAAACCCCATGCTCAAGGGGCAAGGGGGCGGTATGGAGGCGATGGGAGCCGGAATCAACATGACCCCGGAATCAACATGACCAAGTCCATGATCGCCTTCGCCATCGTCCTCAGCGTGGTCGGAGGCATGCTGACCGCCGCCCAGGGGCCGACCAACGCCCTGCTGGCCCGGCCGCTGAACTCACCCGTGAATGCGGCGTTCGTGTCGTTCGCCTCGGGAACGGCGGTGCTGGCCTGCCTGGTGCTCGCCTTGCGCATCAAGCCGGATCTGGCGGGCGCGGCGCAGCTCCCCTGGTACGCCTGGATGGGCGGAGTCTATGGCGTCGGCTTCGTCATCGCAGCGGCCTTTTCGGCGCCGCGACTGGGGGTGGCGACGACCATCACCCTGATGGTCGGGGGACAGCTGCTGATCAGCATCATCCTCGACCACTTCGGAGCGTTCGGGATCGAGCCCCGGCCGGTCAGTCTGGCGCGGATCGGCGGGCTGGTGCTGGTGGTGATGGGGGTATTGTTGGTGCGGAGGGGTTAGAGGCAGGGGCCCTGAATTTCTTCACCTTCAACCTTGGCAATCCGGCCACCCGGATCGACCGACCATCTCACATCGTAGAGGTAGTTGCAGGGTAGCCATTCACCGTCGAACTTCGCCGCCCGTGCCTTTGGATCAACGGTGAATCGCTGCTTGCGAAGCTTTGAGATCAGGATCGCTTCCGGCGTGCCCGCTGGAAAAGTCCGGTTGAGGCGGGCAGTGAAGGCCGGCTTGCCCGTCTCCTCAAGGTTTTTGACAAGGGGCGGCTGATAAGCGAATCCGCTCAGAACAAGCGCCAGGATCAATACGACACCTCGCCAGTTCACGACGGCCAGAACAACCAAGCCGCCCACGCCGAGCCACAAGAGTTTGAGCCAGCCTTGCGTGGTAATAGCCATCACCCGAATCTCCTAATCGGACCGTCCTGCGGAGTCTGGTCCGGTAATTCCACGAACTCCTCGTCCACATAGCACCAGCCCCAACCCTCGGGCGGATCGTAGCCTTCGATGATCGGGTGTCTCGTCGCGTGGAAATGCTTGGTCGCGTGGGTGTTGGGACTGTCATCGCAGCAGCCGACGTGGCCGCAGGTCCGGCAGAGGCGCAGGTGCACCCAGGGGCTGCCGATCCTCAGGCATTCCTCGCAGCCCTTGGCGCTGGGGGTGACGGTGTGGACGGTATCGACATGACCGCAGCTCATGAGGGTTCTCCCTGGGGCGCGAGGTAGGCGTGAAGGGCGGCGACGACCTGGGCGCCTTCGCCGATGGCCGAGCCGACGCGCTTGACCGAGCCAGAACGGACGTCGCCGACGGCGAAGACCCCGGGGACCGTGGATTCCAGAGCGGGGCGGTCGCGATCGGCTCCGGTGATGACGAAACCGGCGCGGTCGAGCTCGACGCCGCAGTCGTCCAGCCAGGCGGTGGCCGGGTCGGCGCCGACGAACAGAAAGACGTTGGCGATGTCGCCGGTCCTCGCCTCTCCGGACTGCCGGTTGCGCCAGACGACGCGGGCCAGGGCGCCGTCCGGGCCGGCCTCAAGGGTCGATATCTCCGTATGGGTCATCAATTCGATGTTGGGCGTCTCGCCGATCCGCTGGATCAGGTAGCTCGACATGGTCTCCTTGAGGCCGGGGCCCCGGACCATCATCCGCACCTTGGCCGCGTGGGCCGAAAGGAAGACGGCCGCCTGGCCGGCGGAATTGCCGCCGCCGACGAGGATGACTTCGCTGCCGGCGCACATCTGGGCTTCCAGAGGGCTGGCCCAGTACCAGACGCCTCGGCCCTCGAAGTCGGCCAGGCCTTCGATGTCGGGACGGCGGTACTGTGCGCCGCTGGCCACCACCACGGAGCGGGCGTGAAGCTTGGTTCCGTCCTCCAGTTCCAGGGCCAGCAGGCCGCCGGGGGCCTCGGCCGCGCTGCAGTCGAGGTGGGTGATACAGGCGGGGATGATCATCTCGGCGCCGAACTTCTGCGCCTGAATCATCGCCCGGCTGGTCAGGGCCAGGCCGGAGATGCCGGTGGGAAAGCCGAAGTAGTTCTCGATCCGGGCGCTGGCTCCGGCCTGGCCGCCATAGGCGCGACGGTCGAGGACGGCGATGCTGAGGCCTTCCGACGCGGCATAGACGGCTGTGGCAAGGCCGGCGGGGCCGGCGCCGACCACGGCGACATCGTAGACCTTCTCCGGATCGCGGGCCGCCGACATGCCCAGAGCGGCCGCCAGTTCGAAGTCGGACGGATTTCGCAGGATGTCGCCGTTGGGACAGACAACCAGGGGCAGGTCGTCGGCCGGCACATTGAGCCTGCTCACCATGGCCTCGGCTTCGTCGTCGACAGCCGGGTCGAGCAGATGGTGGGGCTGGCCGTTGCGGGTCAGAAAGCCCTGCATCCGCACCACGTCGCGGCCGCCGGCGCCTCCGATCAGGACGGGGCCGCCGGCCTCCGATTCGATCAGGCCGACGCGGCGCAGGATCAGAGCCCGGGTGATCCTCTCGCCAAGATCCGCCTCGGCGATCAGCAGGGCGCGAAGGCGGTCGGGGACGATCAGCAGCGTCTCGACATCGGTCTCGGCGACCCCGTCGACCAGGGCCGGCTGGCCGGACAGTTGGCCGACCTCGGCCATGAACTGGCCGGGGCCCTGTTCGACCACCGGGGTCAGGTGGCCCATGCCGTCGCGCTGAGTGATCGAGACGTGACCCTTAAGGATGACAAACATGCCGGGGCCGGGCTTGCCCGACTTGAAGAGCACTTGGCCCGTGGCGAAGGCGCGCGGCTCGCCGAACCGTTTCAGCCGCTCGATGTCATCGGCGCTGAGCACGGGAAACATCTGGTCGAAGCGGGTCGACAAGGTCGGAGCCGGGGTCTTGCTCTCGGGGATCGGCGGCTGCGCCATCGGGTCTCCTGCCAGGGTGTGGCCAAGCCATATCACGGCCCCGGCCGAGCGGTCTTTCATACGAAAGCAGGAAGAGGCGGGATGTTTAAACCTGCCTCTTGCCCAAATCTGACGCCCGCGTCACTGTCTCCTGAACAACGATAATCTACCGGGAGACACGCCAGATGGCCGATCGTTACGACTACATCATCATCGGCGCGGGTTCCGCCGGTTGCGTCATGGCCGGACGGCTGACGGAAGACGCCAATACCAAGGTGCTGCTGCTGGAAGCCGGCGGCAAGGACACCTCCATCCTGATCAAGATGCCGGCCGGGGTCGGCAACCTGATCAAGGACAAGGGCGACTTCAACTGGGGCTTCTGGACCGAGGAAGAGCCCCATCTGAACAACCGCAAACTCTGGTGGCCGCGCGGCAAGGGTTGGGGCGGCTCCAGCTCGATCAACGGCATGGTCTATATCCGCGGCCATGCCCGCGACTATGACCAGTGGCGCCAGATGGGCCTGGGCGGCTGGGGCTATGCCGACATCCTGCCCTATTTCAAGCGCGCCGAGAGCCTGGAAGGCGGCGGCGATGAGTGGCATGGCGGCGACGGCCCGCTTCATGTCTCCAAGGCGTCGTCGCCCAATCCGATCTATTCGGCGGCGATCGAGGCGGGGCGCCAAGCCGGCCATCCGGTGACCAAGGATTTCAATGGTTTCCAGCAGGAAGGCTGGGGCCCCTACCAGATGACCATCCGTGACGGTCAGCGGTGGAGCGCGGCCAAGGCCTATCTCTATCCGGCGCTGAACCGGCCCAACCTGACCTGCATCACCGGCGCCCGGACGACCAGGATCGTCATCGAGAACGGCAAGGCGATCGGCGTCGAGTACGCGGTCAAGGGCGGCGAGCGCCATGTGGCCCACGCCGACGCCGAGGTGCTGCTCTGCGCCGGGGCGGTGCAGTCGCCGCATATTCTCAACCTGTCGGGGATCGGCAATTCCGAGGATCTGCAGGCCCAGGGGATCAAGACCGTGGTCGACAGCAAGGGGGTCGGCGCCAACCTGCAGGACCACCTGGATGTGACGCTGAGCTGGGAAACCCAGAACGTCGAGACGGCCTACAGCTACAACAAGGGGCTTAAGCGGCTCGCCACGGGCCTCAACTACATGCTGTTCAACAAGGGGCCGGGTCGGCAGAACTTCCTGGAATCCGGAGCTTTTCTGCGCTCGCGGCCGGATCTGGACCGTCCCGACCTGCAGATCCACACCGTGCTGGCGATCATGCAGGACCATGGCAAGACGGTCATCGAGAAGGACGGCTTCACCTATCACGTCTGCCAGCTGCGGCCCGAGAGCCGGGGGAAGGTCGGGCTGCGGTCGGCCGATCCGTTCGATGATCCGACCATCTTCGCCAATTATCTTGCCGCCGAGGAAGACCGCCGGGCGATGCGCGAAGGGGTCAAGATCGGCCGGGACGCCGCCGCCCAGAAGGCTCTGGACCCCTATCGTGGCTCGGAGTTCGCGCCGGGCAAGGACGTGCAGACCGACGCCGAGATCGACGCCTGGATCCGCCGCACGGGCGAGACCATCTACCACCCTGTCGGGACCTGCCGCATGGGCGCGGTCGGAGATTCCCTGGCCGTCGTCGATGGCGAGCTGAAGGTGAACGGAATCATGGGCTTGCGGGTTATCGACGCCTCGGTCATGCCCACCCTGGTCGGCGGCAACACCAACGCCCCGACGATCATGGTGGCGGAAAAGGCCAGTGACATGATCCGCGGCAAGGCCGCCCTGGCCCCCTACGACGCACCGGTCTACGACGGCTCGTCGGTGAAGGCGGCTTAGACGGCAACCGCCCTTCTCCCGAAAATCGGGAGAAGGGTTCCCGCAGGAGTTACCCCATGCAGAAGCGTTCTCTCGGCCGGTCCGGCCTGTCCATCGCGCCGCTGGTCCTCGGCGGCAACGTCTTCGGCTGGACGGCGGACGAGGCGACGTCGCACGGGGTGCTGGACGCCTTCGTGGATGGCGGGTTCGACTGTATCGACAGCGCCGACGTCTATTCGGCCTGGGTTCCCGGCCATTCCGGCGGCGAGTCGGAGACGGTGCTTGGGACCTGGCTGAAGGCGCGGGGCAGGCGGGACGATGTGATCATCGCGAGCAAGGTGGCGATGCTGCCGACCCGGCCTGGGCTGTCGGCCAAGAATATCGAGGCGGCCTGCGAGGACAGCCTGCGCCGGCTGCAGACCGACTACATCGACCTCTACCAGTCCCACAGGGATGACGCCGACACCCCGCAGGAAGAGACGGCCGAGGCTTACGAGCGCCTGAAGAAGGCCGGAAAGATCCGGGCCATCGGCGCGTCGAACTTCGCCGCAGACCGGCTCGGCTCGGCGCTGAAGGTTTCGCAGGACAAGGGGCTCGTGCGGTACGACACACTGCAGCCGGCCTACAACCTGATGGACCGCGCGGTCGAGGGGCCGCTGGTCGACCTGTGTATCGCGCAGGACGTGGGGATCATCAGCTACTATGGCCTGGCCAGCGGCTTTCTGACCGGCAAGTACCGGTCTCCCGCGGACTACGGTCAGAGCGCCCGGGGCGGGGCGGTAAAGAAGTATCTGGAGAGCGCCAAGGGGCCGAAGGTGCTTGCGGCGATGGACTCGGTGGCGGCGGAGACAGGCGCCACCCTTGCGCAGATTTCCCTGGCGTGGATCATGGCCCGGCCGGGCCTGACCGCGCCGATCGCCAGCGCCACCAGCGTGGCCCAGTTGGAAGAGTTGATGGGCGCGGCGCGGTTGACGCTGTCGGAGGCCCAGATCGCAGCGCTGAACGAAGCGAGCGCCTAGAGCCCTTTAGGGTTGGATGACCCGTCAAAAGGGCTCTATTCCAAACATTTAGAGCGCGCCGGGCGGGACTAATTGTCCCTGACGCGCTCTAGGCGATTCGGCGACCGTCGAGGGCGGCGAGGCGGAGGCGGGGACCGTCTTCGCCGGAGCGGGACAGGTTGAGCACCTTCAGGCCGGTGACGGTGCGTCCCATCAGCCGGGCGGTGAGGCCGAGCGGCTGATAGAGGCCGAGGTAGCGGTCGATTTCGCCGGTGACGCCGACGAGGGGGGCCAGGACCATCTCCAGGCCGACGGTGACCGGGCTGTCGGTGCGGATTTCTCCGGTGACCAGCAGGGGCTCGGGCCGGCGGCGGATCTGTTCGAGAGCCAGGCGGAGGGCGGCGCGGTCGGCGTCGGCCCAGAGGCTGAGCATGTTGACGCCGCGCAGGTCGCGCTGATGGAGCTGGGCGATCAGGCCGCCGATCAGGCGGAAGGGCAGGTCGCCCGCCTCGCGGCGGCCGACGATGAGGATCTGGGGCAGGATGTCGACGAAATCCATCGGGTCGATATCGGCGCGGGCCGGCGCCGAGAAGGCTCCCGCCTTCGCACGCCAATACTCCGTCAATCGTTCCGTGTTGGGATGGGCCATGGCTCACCCTGCCTCCTGACGGCTCAAAGCGGCCGCACAGGGCTTGCAGGGAAGGATCGCGCCACCGCCGTTTTGTTTCGAAACGACACAGCGGGCGCGATTCTTGCATGGCCGTGTACGGTTTTCGAGGGAGCGGCCCCATGGGTTTGCGGACGACATTTCTGGGACTGGCGGCGGGCTTCGTCCTGCTGACGATCGGTGCGGCGACCCCGGACAAGGCGGCGGCCCAGTGCTGCACGCCGCAGCCGCCCTGTTGCACGACGCCGACCCCGCCGCCCTGCTGCACCACCCCAACGCCCCCGCCCTGCTGCACCCCGCCGACGCCTCCGCCGCGTCCGCCGAGCCCTCCCGGCTGCTGTGACAGCGGCGGCGGCAAGGTCAATGTGACGGTCAACGCCAATGCGGTCGCCGTGGCTGTCTCGGGAAGCTCCGGCCGCGGCGGCGGCGGCGCGGTCGTCTATGGCGGCGGCGGCGGGGGGGGCGGCTATTACAGCGCCCCCGGCGCCACCGGCATCATCCAGGGCCTGAACGTTCAGGGCGCGGCCTCGAAGAAGCAGACCGCTTACGAAGCCAAGCGGACCCGCACCCGCCGGGTGGTCATCCGGGCCTTCTGCCTCGACGACCGCGAAACCCCGCACCCAGCCAGCCAGGTGTTCGCCGGTCAGGACGTGGCCGACGGCTACAGCGGCGAGCTGTACCGCTGCATCGCCGGCACCCGCATGCAGTGGTCGGTGGCCGAATGGTCGGAGAAGGCCAGCTTTGACGGCGGCCAGACCTATACCTGTGAAAAGGGCTCGGCCCTCTACTACGAGCAAGGCCTGGCGGGTGGACCCGGCGGACCCGGCGCTTCGGCGGGAGGCGCGGCCGGCCGTGTGTCCTGTCGTCCGCAGCGCCCGGCGCGGGACTGCAACGAACGCTCTCTGCTCCGCCGTTTTGGCGCCGGCATCAAGGTGCTGGTGATCACCGAGGTGGAAACCTACACCGCCTACCGCGAGGAGACGGTGCAGGAACAGTCGAGCGGCAGCTACAACATGAGCCTCGACGGCGGCGTCGGCGGGACCATCTACTAGGTCCGGTGTTCACCGCCTCTCGTCCCCCGGTAGTCGGCTAGGAAGACAGGCTGGCGTGGAGGCGCGGCCGCGCCTGCATGGCTGAGGTTCGCGGCGGTTGAACGCGGGGTCTTAGGGACAGGCCCTAGGACGACGGTGAAGGGGCGGGGAGGGGAAGCGTCTCGGCCCTTGCGCCGCATCCGTCTAGCTGCGGGCCAAACTTGGCGATGACCATGGCGATTCCGTCTTCCTGGGCGGCCAGGGCGCGGGCGACGCCGGTGACGGAGTCGTAGGTCGCCTCGGTCTCCGCGGCCATGACATCCTCGCCGACCATCGCGGCCAGTTCGTCGAGCTGGGCGTCCATGCGCGGGGCCAACAGATCGAGCCTTGCCAGACGGGCGCGGTCGAGATCGGTCTCCACACCCCGGGTGATCGACTCGTAGGCCCCCAGGGCGGCGAAACAGCCCAGCCAGTAGCGGGTCCGCTCCAGCGGCGTTTCCTCAAGCGCGGCCGAAGGCGCCTCCTCGGCGAGAGCCGGCGCCAGCGCCAAGCCTGGGGTTAGGCTCAGGATCACGGACAGGGCGACCGGCAGGGCCTGGGCGGTCTTGGCGGGGATCATCGAACGGCGGTTCACGACGCAGTCTCCGAGAGTTGAACGACCGGGGCGAGGCCGGAGGTTTAGCACGGAACAGGGAGCAGGCATTTCCGCTGCCCGAGGATACCTCCGATCTGTGTCTCCGGCCCATTCTCCTTCAGGGGATAGCGGATTCTCACATCCGCGCGGAAGACCGCGAAGATCGCGGGCGCCCTTTGCCAATGGGCGCGGTAGTCTGCAATCCTGCACAGGCGGCGCGCTGGGGCCGCCGCCGAAATTGCCGCGGCGCGGCGGGCTGATCAGGGGGATTTCATGGAAGGACGTGCGCCGACCGTGCGGCCGGCGGAGAGTTTGCGTCGGCGCGTCTACAACCAGATGGATCCACTTGCCCGATCCGAAGGGCTCTCGATCGTCAACACGGTCTTGGTCGGACTGATCCTCGTGGCGACGGCCTTGGCCATTGCTGAGACCGAGCCGGTGCTGTTTCGCTACAGCGGCGCCTTCGCGGTCTCGGAATATAGTCTGGGTTCGATCTTCGCGGCGGAATATGCAGCCCGCCTCTGGACGATTCCGGAACGCCATCCGGATCGGGCCGCGTGGCGGGTGAGGCTCGGCTTCATCGTCTCGCCTTCGGCGATCGCCGACCTGGCGGCGGTCATATCTTCGTTCGTGATCGTCGGTCCTTCCGCCACGTTGCTGATGAGGTGGGTGCGCCTGGCCCGCATATTCAGACTGGCCAAGCTTGGGCGGATGTCCCGCGCGCTTGACCATATTGTGGCGGCGGTAAAATCTCGACGAGATGAGTTGTTGTTGAGCCTTGGGGCCGGCCTTTCGCTGATCGTCGTGGCGGCGGCGGCGCTCTATCTGGCGGAGGGGGCGGTGCAGCCCGACAAGTTTGGCAGCATCCCTCGCGCGCTTTGGTGGGCGGTGGCGACAATGACCACCATCGGCTACGGGGACGTCTACCCGATCACGCCCTTGGGCAAGGTGTTAGCCAGCTTCACCGCCATCCTCAGCATCGGCTTGATCGCCATGCCCACCGGTATCCTCGCGGCCGCGTTCAGCGATGGCATGGATCGCCATCGGCGCGCGAAAACCGAGGCGCCAGAGTAAGGGGTAGGACAAAGGGGTTGTCTGAAGAGGCCCTCAACGCTCGTGAGCCGTGCGGGCCCGTGGGAATACAGGACAGAGTCAAGCCGTCTCGGCACGATGCCGCCCCCAATCTGTGTGATCCCGACGCTATTTAGTGGCCGCCAATATGCCTGTCCGGCGAGCAGGGTCACGGCGCCCGGTTGGGCGGGCAACATCGGACTCGACAAGCCGGCGAAAATTTCTATCGATGCGCCCATGATTATGTCCCACGTTCACAAGTTCATCTTCATCAAGACAAAGAAGACGGCGGGGTCCAGCATTGAGCTGACGCTTTCAAAAATATGCGGTGAAGGCGATACGGTCACCCCGCTGCTTTGGCATGAAGAGCAGAAGCATCGCACGGGCATGGGGCCGCGAAACTACCTGCGTGAGGGAGGGCCGGCTCGAAAAACGCGACGCGATGGCATTCCCAAGGCAGATCGAGAGTTTGATTTCTTCAATCATATGCCTGCATCCAAGATCAAATCCTATGTCGGCGACGAGATCTGGAGTCAGTACTTGCGGATCGCGTTTGTGCGCAATCCCTGGGACCGGGCCGTGTCGACATTCTTTTGGCGCGGACGGAAGGGCGACGCCAGCGACGACAATAGTCCCGAAGCGTTCAGGGAGTTTCTGAAAACGTCCAACATGGGTAACAATCTGATCTGGAATAAGATTTCGATCGATGATCAGCTGGCGATAAATTTTGTTGGCCGGTACGAAAGAATGGCGGAGGACCTCGACACTCTGTCGACTATACTGAACCTGGCGGAGCCGCTGCGGGCGGAAAGCTTGAAGACCGGCAGCCGACCCCAAGGCTCGAGAAGCTATCGCGACTACTATGACGACGAGTCCCGCGAGTTCATCCGCAGACTGTTCGCCAGGGAAATCGAAGAGTTCGCATACGAATTCTGACGTCGGCCAACGGGCGGGAGAGAGCCGGACGTTGGTGAGACACTGTGGATCGACGCCGCCATGCGTCGCGGTCTAAGGCAGCCGGTGTCGCTTGGCCCAGATAGTGAGGCGCCGAGCCTTGCCTCCACGGTAGAAAGAACAGCGCCGCGACCCTGTCTCAGGCCCATCGACCAGCCGCTCATTTGGTCTTTTCCGACGGTTGGACGACCAGGCGCCAGGCCTTGCCTTCGTCAAGAAACTGCCGGGCCGCAGCCTGGACGTCGGCCGGGGTGACCCGTTCGATGCCGGCCAGGGCCGAGCGGGCGGCGGCCAGTCGGCGGGGGTCGGTCTGGGCGCCGGCCAGCTGGCCCAGCCAGTATTCATTGGTCGACTGGCTCTTGGCGATGGCCTCCAGATAGGGCTTGCGCGCCCGGTCCATCTCGTCGGCGGATGGCGGGGCGCCCTGCAGGTCGGCGGCGATCTTCAGGGTGTCGCGGAAGAAGCCGTCGATCATGGCCGGCGGCACCTCGACGCTGGCATAGACGTAGCCCCAACCGGTCCAGACGCTGCTGTGATTGTAGTCGACGTTGGGGGAATAGGTGGCCCCCTGTTTCTCGCGCAGTTCATCGATCAGCCGCAGGTCCATGATCTTGGCCATCATGGCGGTGTTGCGGGCCCGCTGGACGTTTGAGAAGAAGTCATCGGTCTTCCAGGCGATGAAGGCGATCGCCTGGTCGGCCCGGCCATTGTGGGTCAGGGCGACCGGCGCCGCGACCGGGGCCGGGAAGCCGACGACCCGGGCGGTGTCGGGGATCGGCGCGGCTTCGGGCCGGGCCGCCAGGGCGCCGAAGGTCTGGGCGGTGGCCTCGATGGCCTTGTCGACGGTGATGTCGCCGACGATGACCACCTCGATCTGGCCTGTCGCCAGGGCCGGGGCGATCTGGGCCTTGAGGTCATCCAGGGTGGTCGCGGATATCTCCCTGGGCGAAGGCCAGGTCCAGCGGCGGTCGCCGGCGTGCAGAAGCCCCGGCAGCTCGCGGCCCAACACGCCGCTGTCGGTGGCGCGATACTGTTCGTCCAGGGTGGCGGCGTAGGTTTTCATCCGCTGAAAGGCTTCGGGCCGCCAGCCGGCGTCGGTGGCGTAGGCGGCCAGGACCTGCATCTGGGTGTCCATGTCCTCCGGCCGGGTGGCGCCGGTCAGAACCAGGGCGTCCTCGTCGATGGCGAAGCCGGCGTCATACTGTTTCGAGGCCAGGACCCGCTCCATGTCCTCGGTGCTGATCTTGCCAAGACCGCCCTCGACCAGGGCCGAGCCGGCCCAGGCCAAATTCTGGCGGTCGGCGGGCTGGCCCAGCAGGCCGTCGCCGATGCGGACCCGCACCAGGATCTGGTCGTCGCGGAACTTGGTCGGCTTGACGGTCAGGCGCACGCCGTTGGCGAAGCGGACAAGGGTGGCGTCGATGTCGACCAGGTCGCGGGTTTCGACCACCTTGCCGGGCTCGCCGAAGCTCTCGTAGGGCCAGGCGATGTTGGTCGCAGCCTGGCCAGCCTTGACGGGCAGCTTTGTGGAGGCCTCCCAAGCGGCCAGGACGGCGGTCTCGGCCCCTTCGATAGCGGTGGAGCTGGAGACGAACAGCAACGGCCCCTGCCCGCGGAAGGCGGCTTTCAGCGAGGCGGAGACGGTGGCGGCCCTCAGGTCGTTCACCGCCTCATCGAACAGGGCCAGGTCCTGGGCGGGGCTGGTGACCACTTCGGAATCGCCGAGGCTGCTGAGGATTTCGCCGGCAAGCGACGGCGTGCGCCGGGTGGCGGCGCCGGCGACGCGGGACTTGAAGAAGCTGCGGTACTCCTCGATCTCGCGGTCCAATTCCTCCTGGCGCACGCCATACTGCACGGCGCGGCGCTGTTCCTGTTCGACGGCGCTCAGGGCCGGGCCCCAGGCGCCGCCCTTGGCGGTGATGGCGATGGAGGTGAACTCGGCGGCATGCAGCAGGTCGCCCTTGAAGGCGCCGGCGCTGATGAAGGGGGCGTCGGCGCTGCGGCCGAGGGAGCCGAGCCGGCGGTTGAGCACGGCGAAGCCGAGCTGCTCGATCAGGTCCTGGCGGCGCTTGGCGGTGCTGTCGGCCTGAAGCTCCGGCGGCTGGACCCAGGTCATCTGGATGGCGGTGGGGGCGCCGGCCTCGACGGCCACCAGGGCCTCGGGGCCGCGTTTGGCGATGGGACCCATGGGCGGCTCGGGGCCGTCCGGCGCTCGGGCCTTCCAATCGCTAAAAGCTGCCTTGATCCTGGCTTCCATGACGTCCGGGTCGAAATCGCCGACAGCGACGAAGGTGGCGCGCTCGGGCCGGTAGTATTTGTCGTAGAAGTCGACGATCTGGTCGCGGCCGGCGGTCTTGAGGACCTCGACCTCGCCGATCGGGTAGCGGAGGGGAGGCCGCTGGCCCTTCATCATGAAGGCCATCCGCTGCTTGTAGAGCCGGTATCCGGGGCTGTCGCGGCTGCGTTCCTCCGACAGCACCACGCCACGCTCGCGGTCCACGGCGCCCTGTTCGATCAGCAGTTCGCCGGCGGTTTCGCGCAACATCTGGATGGCGGCGTCGACGGTGGCGGCGTCGGTCTGGGGCAGGTCCAGCTTGTAGACCGTCTCGTCGAAGTTGGTGGAGGCGTTGGTGTCGGCGCCGAAAGCCAGGCCGTGCCGCTCGAGGATCTTGACCATCTCGCCCTCGGGAATGGCCTTGGAGCCGTTGAAGGCCATGTGTTCCAGGAAGTGGGCGAGGCCCTGCTGCTGGTCGGTCTCGAACAGCGATCCGGCGTCGAAGCGCAGCCGCAGGGCCGCCTGGCCGGGCGGGGTGGCGTTTTTGACGATGGCGTAGCGCATGCCGTTGGGCAGGGCGCCGAACCGGAAGTTGGGGTCTGGCGCGACATCGCTGATCGCCTGGGGCCAGACGCCGGGGGGCAGTTTCAGCGGGCTGCGGGCGTCGGCATCGCCGTTGCCCGGCATAGGCGGCTTTTCGGCCTTCGGAGCTTTGGCCGGCTTTTCGGACCTGGGCTTGCGATCGAAGGGGTTGGAGAACCAGCTCCTCTTCGGGGCCGCCTCCGGCTCGGAACCGGGGGCATTCACGGCGGGCGCCGCCGCCGGGGACTCGTCCTTGTTTCCGGGAAGGAAGGCCTTGACCTGGGCGCAGCCCGAAAGGGTCAGAACCGTCGCGGCGATCACCGCCGCGCGGGAGAAACGGATCATTCGTTGAACACTCTGGTCAGTCGTTGCGCCACCATCGTCGCCCGGTGCGGCCAAGGCAAGGCGGGGAGATGTCGGGAGCAAGGAGGAGGGCGGAGGATTTTGCGTCTTCACCGCGCTCATCCCCGGCGAGAGCGCCCAGTCGGCGAGTTAGCAGTTCCTACCCACTCACCCGTTCACCCCGGCGAAGGCCGGGGGCCAGGATCAGCCACCTTCGAAGATGGGCAAGCGCTGATCAGCGCCGTCTGTCCGGCTGATCGGGATGTCCCTGGGCCCCGGCCTTCGTCGGGGTGAACGGAAGGGAGGGGGGGCCACTATGGTCCTAGAGCCAGAAGTCGTCGCTGGTCAGGGTGGTGGGGGTGGCGAGCAGGATGGCGAAGTCGGCGGCGCCGTCGCCATTGATGTCTCCGCTCAGCAGGGTTCCGCCCGCCGAGGCGGTCTGGATCAGTTCGCCGGCGTTCCCGGTGAAGGCCGCGCCGGCGAGGTGGAAGGCCTGGTCGCCGGCCTGGGTGGCGTCGGCGTCGATGCCGGAGAGGTCGATGATGTCGCCGTCGGTCTGGCTGAAGTCGGCGATGGTGTCGCGGGCGGCGGCGATCGGTTTGGAATCCTTGGGGTCGCCGAAGATGAAGCTGTCGGCGCCGGCCCCGCCGGTCAGCTTATCGGCGCCGCGGCCGCCGGTGAGTTGGTCGTCGCCGTCGTCCCCGACCAGCCTATCGTTACCGTCGCCGCCGTCCAGCCGGTCGTCGCCGCGGCCGGAATTGATCCAGTCCTTGCCCTTCAGCCCGGCCAGGATGTCGTCGCCGCCGCCGCCGTGGATGCGGTCGGCGAAGTTGCCGCCCGTCCACTGATCGGCCGCCCCGTCGCCGATGAAGCGGGTCGGGTCGAAATAGGCCGCCCGAATGCAGCTGTCCGTGCCGTCGCCGGTATCGTAGGACTGCCAATTGACCACGAACCGGCCGTCGGGAAGGCCGATGACCTGGGGCTGGGCGTAATATTCACTGGGGAAGGTGACCGGGGTGGTGTTGACGGCGAACTCCTCCCCCGACGCGCTGCCATCGACGTTGAACAGTTGGCCGTGGATCACCGCTCCCGTCAGGGCGGAGTCGCGCCAGGCCACAACGAAACGGCCGTCAGCCAGGGCGGCGATGGTGGGGAAGGGATAACGGCTGGGTGAGCCGGTATTGACCAGGAAATCAGGGGCGGCGGAGCCGTCCGGCTGGAAGATGCGGGCGCGCACCTCCACCGGCTGGCCGGCGAACCCGGTGCTGCTGTACCAGGTGACCACCACCCGGCCATCTGTCAGTTCGCAGACCGAGGGAGCCTCTTGGTAGGCTTCCGTCGTGGTGTTGAGGATGAAGTCCGCGCCAAGGGGGGCGCCTTCGGCTGAATAGAACCGGCCGCGGACGCAGCCCCGGTCGCCGTCGCCGGTATCAGCGGAACTCCAGGTGATCAGGATGCGCCCATCTGAGAGGGCGAGGGCGCAGGGGTCGTGTTGGTCCGCCGTGAATGTATTGCCGAGGATGAAGTCGTCGGCGATCGGAGAGCCGACGGCGTCGAACAGCCTTCCGCGGACGCAGTAGCCCGAGCCGTCGCCGCTATCCACCGACATCCAGGTGACCAGGAAGCGGCCGTCGGACAGGGCGGCGACACTGGTTTCGCTCTGAGAGTTGGGGGCGGTGCTGTTGACCACGAAGTCCGCCCCCAGGGCTTGTCCCGCCGCGTCGAACAGGCGGGCGCGGATACAGGCGCCACTGCCGTCCGCCCCGTCATAGGAGACCCAGCTGGCGACGAATCCGCCTCCAGACAGTGCGGCGACGGAGGGTGTCCGTTGGGTATTGACGCCGGTGGTATTGAGGACGAAGTCGACGCCAGCCGGCTGGCCCGCGCTGTCGAACAGCCGGGCGCGGATACAGGGTGGGTCGCCCCCATCGCCGCTATCATAGGAGTCCCAGACCATCACGAAGCCGCCCCCGGCCAGGGCGGTCATGCTTGGATTGAACTGGTTTGAGGTCGCCGTGGTGTTGACGATGAAGTCGGGGCCGAGGCGGGCGATGGGCATGGTGGGCTCTTGGGGACGCGCCAGATGGCGAGGAGCACACGCTCACACTGTGCGGGGGGGGATGGCAAGGGGGCGATCCTCCTCCGCGCGAAGCGCGGGGGAGGGGGACCACGAAGTGGTGGAGGTGGCGGCGCGGGCGGTTCGGGATGGCCCTGAAGCAGGGTCGGCAAGTGGGGCCGAGCCCGTGCCGGTCGTGACTTACGGGTTCATCGGAGACGCCGGCGCTGCCCCCTCCACCACGCCTCGCGCGGTCCCCCTCCCCCGGCGCTGTGCTTGGGGGAGGAACGGCAGCTGATCCTCCCCCGCTGCGCGTGGAGGCTCAGCTGCCTGGGCGGGTGACGTAGAAGCTGGCGTTGTTGCCGGTGGCGGTGGCGACGCCGGTTACCGCTCGGCCGGAATTGCCGACCGATACATCTGACCGGGCGCCGACGTCGGCGGTGTTGGTCTGGCTGTTCTTGATGGACATCGAGCCCGTGCAGTCGCTGCAGGCGTAGCCGGTGACATCGTTGCCGACGGCGGTGGCCTGGGCATAGGCGTCGTAGCCGGTATTGCCCTCGAAGGTGGCGATGACGTCGACGCCGCCGCCGCTGTTGAACTGGGTGTTGTCCAGCACAACCTCAACGCCGCTGTTGCCGGCCATGGCGCTGTTGCCGGCGCCATAGGCGGTGACCCCGGCCGCGCCGAACTCATAGGCCGTGCCTTCCGCCTGGGACCGGACATAGGACTGGTTGGTCTGGTAGGTGGTGACGTCCAGCAGCGGCCCCTGGTTGAAGGCAGTGGCGGAATTGGCCGTGGCGGTGGTGCTGGTGATCGCCGTCTGGGCCGTGCCATAGGCGGTGAACTTGCTGGCCTGGATAAGCGGGCCCTCGCTGCGCTGGGTGATCGCCAGCCGCTGGGCCGAGCTGGTTTCGCCGACGGCGCTGGTGTTGTTGCCAACCGCCACCCCGGCCACCGAGGCCGTGCCGCTGACGTAGCCCATGATGGCGCCGCCGTCGGCGAGGACGGGTGCGGCATTGGTCTGGTTGACCCGGATGCCGGCCGAGCCGTTGGTCAGGCCGATGTCCTGGTTGTTGGCCACGGCGGTGCTGGCCGAGGAAAAGCTTCCGGCCTGGGCGGTATGGCCCTCGATCTGGGTGCGGGCGGTGATCTCCGGCGAATAGGTGGAGATCTGGCTGAGCACGCCGGTCACCGTGGCTTGCGTCGCGCCGACGCTGGAGGTGTTGCCGACAGCGGTCGAGGAAATGCTGGATTCGGCCCCCATCGAACCGCTGACATTGACCACGGTCTGGGCGACGACCGCCCCGACCACCGTCTGGTTGGAGCGTATCTGCATGTTGCTGCGGTCGGCATAGGCCTGGACGGCGTTGCCGGTGGCGGTGTTGGAGGCGGTGACGCCCTCCGACACGGTGACGATGTTCAGGGTTCCCTGCGAGAAGACGTCGCCGACCTGGACCTGGTCGTTGACCACTTCGCTGGGGTAGTCCTGGCTAGTAGCGGCCCCGCAGAGCACGGCCAGCATCGGGATCGCGCTTATCGTTCCAGCGATCAGGGTCTTCGCGGGTCTGCGCATTGTTGGTCCTCAGGTTGTCGTAGGCAGGCGTGAAGCCGCCGGTCATGCCCGTGGTCGAGCCGCTTAAGGGGTCGGAAGTCAGGCAGGTCTGGGGACCGGGCATGCCATAGAGGTTGGCGCTGATCTCGACCACCGCGCGCTCGATCAGCGAGCGGACGGCCAGCTGCAGGGGTTCCTGCGCCCCGGCGCCGGCGGAGACATCGAAGATGTTGCCGTTGAGGAAGTCGAAGACGCCGATGCCGACTTCCTTGCCGACGATCTGCTTCTGGTAGGAGATCATGTCGACCACCTCCAGGGACCGGCTGTTGACCAGCCGCAGGTCTATGGCGACGTTCATCACATAGACGCTGTTGCGGAAGGTGCCCTTCAGGCCGGTGGTGTCCTTGTCGCCCGCATAGGCGTCCGCGCCGACCGAATAGATGTTGTAATTCAGCTCGGTAATGCCGCCGACCAGGTAGAAATCGACCCCGGCGACCTGGCCTTCGTAGATCTTGCGCGATTCGGTCGGGCCGGGCCCGGGGCCGCGCGGGCCGTCGGAGATCAGCTTGTTGTTGCTGTACTTGAGGTCCAGCTCGGAGATCGAGGTGTCGAACCGCTCGACCAGCGGCATGCCCGCCTTGCCGAAGGCGGTCATGGCCATCAGCGAAGCGCCTTGGGTGATCTTGCGGCCGCTGCCGTCGGCTTCCGACTTGCCGGTGTAGTCGCTGATCCGGCCCACGGCGATGCGCGGGGCGCCCAGCTTGTTCTGGCGGGCGTACTGGCCGATGCAGACCAGGGCCGCCGAATAGGGGCTGGGGTTGGCGGTGACCGGGGCCGTGCCGATGGGCTTGGCGTAGAGGCCGTCCGACCCGGCGATCGGGGTGGCGCAGGCCGAGAGGACCAGGGCGACGGCCGAGAGGACCGCGCCGACGCGGGTCGCGGGGTTAATTACCATTGCCGGAACTCCCGCCAACGCCGCCCGAACTGGCCGAGACGTTGCCGTTGTTGATCTGGGTGCTGTCGACGATGACGGTATTGTAGCTGCCCTGGGTAATGACCACGAGGTTGTTGCCGATGGCGGTGGAGGCGCCGCCCTGGCTGCCGACCCCGGCGTAGCTGTCGAAGGCCCCGCCGACGCGGCTGAAGGTGCTCTGGTCCTCGCCGGTGAGCATCACGCCGTCGACGATGACCCGGTTGCCGTTGGCGTCGCGGGTCGAATAGTCGACCATGCGGTTTTCCTGGCCGGCGGTGCGGCCGTAGCCGGCGTTGTAGCTGGCCGAACCGGTCTGACTTTGCGCCAGGGCGGGAGCCGCCGCCAGGCACAGGGCTGTCGCCAGGTAGAGGAACTTGGCCTTGGCCATCGGTTGAGACTCCACGCAAACGTCTTCAGGTTCGCCAGCGACCCAGCAAGGGCCGTGCCAGAACGGGACAGCAGCTCTTATGCCGCGCAAGACGTCGCGATTTCGTTAAGCCTGGCGGGGTTCAGCCGGGGAAACAATCAAGCGGTGTGGACCCTTTTGGCCTCCGGCCGGTTGATTCCCGGGGCCGACTGAGCGACGCTGAAGAAAGTCTAGAGACATAGACAGCCCAAGGGAGGACGACCCGGTGCTGATTTCGCAGATTCTCAAGGACAAGGGTGACCTGGTGTTCACCGCCTCACCGGCCGAGACGGTCGGCGCGGTCGCCGCGCTTCTCCACAGCCGGCGAGTAGGGGCGATGATCGTTGTCGCCGAAGATGGCTCGGTGGCCGGCATCGTCTCCGAGCGCGACATCGTCACCATGGTGGCGACGGAAGGCGGGACGGCGCTGTCGCGGCCGGTCTCGGTCTGCATGACCAAGGACGTGGTGTTCGCCGATCCCAAGGAGACGGTGGACGCTCTGCTCACCCGTATGACTGACCGAAGAATCCGCCATCTGCCGGTCCTGAAGGACGGGCGGCTGGCCGGGATCGTCTCGATCGGCGATCTGGTGAAGCACAAGATCTCCGAAGTCACGGCCGAGGCGGACGGCCTGCGGGCCTATATCACCGCCGGCTGAGCCAGGGCCTCGGCCAGGGTGTAGGATTCCAGGACGTTGGCCGTGGCGTCGCGCGCTCGCAGCAGAGCCTCGCGGATCGAGCAGCCGGCGAGATCGGGGCAGTCATCGCATTTGCGAAAGGCGGTGACGCTGACGCAGGGCGCCAGGGCCAGGGGGCCGTCGATGGCGCGGATGATCTCGGCGAAGGAGATGTCTTCAGGCCGGCGGGCCAGGACATAGCCGCCGAACTTTCCGCGCCGGCTGGTGATGATGTGGCGGCGGGCCAGTTCCAGCAGGATGGCTTCGAGAAACTTCTTCGGCGCATCGGCCCGGATGGCCAGTTCTCCGGCGGTGACCTGGCCGACCGGATCACGGGCCAGTTCGACCAGGGCTCTCAAGGCGTATCGGGCCTTATGGGACAGCATGGGGCGGGGATCTTCCTTGTACGGGCCTTGCCCCCGGCTTTTGCGGCCTGAGGGCCCTCGGCGCAAGATTCATCGCCCATCCTGAAAAAGACCCTTGCGACTCTGCGGCGGGGGTCCTAGAAGCCCGCCTCCGCCGGGACACATCGCCCCGCCGGAAACGCCTTAGCCCGCAAGGGTTTGAGCGTTTCAGGCAGAGCAGCGTGGCCCACTCTAGATAGAGGCGAAATCCTAGCGGGTTTCGGGCGGATCAACCGGAAACGGAAGCCCTGCTTAAAGGGGATGCTTCGGCAGCCCTCGGGTTTCGTTCGGCCTAGATCAGAACCGGCGCTTTGCGGCGACGGAAAATGAAGAAGGGCTGAACAAGTTGGTTGACAGGGAAGAGGGTGGCCCCTAGATACGCCGCTCTTCGCCGGGGCCGGGCGTTAAACGGTTGGGTCGCTTTTGCGGTTCGGGTCTTTGACATTGTTGATTTGGAAAGAGAAACGCAGGCGGCGACGTTCTTGCGACAGGTTTAACCAACCTGTCTTCGACGTCGACAGAATGCGGTCTCTTGAAGACACCATGAATATGGGCTGCCTGGCTTTGGTTGGGTGGCTTATGTGATTGGGAACTCGTCAAGATACTATGCAAAACCAGACGCCTGGCCTGGGGTTTTCCCCCTGGGCTGGATAACTGGAGTCAATGTCAACTCAACCTGAGAGTTTGATCCTGGCTCAGAGCGAACGCTGGCGGCAGGCCTAACACATGCAAGTCGAACGAGCCTTTCGGGGTTAGTGGCGGACGGGTGAGTAACACGTGGGAACGTGCCTTTTGGTTCGGAACAACTCAGGGAAACTTGAGCTAATACCGAATGTGCCCTTCGGGGGAAAGATTTATCGCCATTAGAGCGGCCCGCGTCTGATTAGCTAGTTGGTGGGGTAAAGGCTCACCAAGGCTACGATCAGTAGCTGGTCTGAGAGGATGATCAGCCACATTGGGACTGAGACACGGCCCAAACTCCTACGGGAGGCAGCAGTGGGGAATCTTGCGCAATGGGCGAAAGCCTGACGCAGCCATGCCGCGTGAATGATGAAGGTCTTAGGATTGTAAAATTCTTTCACCGGGGACGATAATGACGGTACCCGGAGAAGAAGCCCCGGCTAACTTCGTGCCAGCAGCCGCGGTAATACGAAGGGGGCTAGCGTTGCTCGGAATTACTGGGCGTAAAGGGAGCGTAGGCGGATAGTTTAGTCAGAGGTGAAAGCCCAGGGCTCAACCTTGGAATTGCCTTTGATACTGGCTATCTTGAGTATGGGAGAGGTATGCGGAACTCCGAGTGTAGAGGTGAAATTCGTAGATATTCGGAAGAACACCAGTGGCGAAGGCGGCATACTGGCCCATTACTGACGCTGAGGCTCGAAAGCGTGGGGAGCAAACAGGATTAGATACCCTGGTAGTCCACGCTGTAAACGATGAGTGCTAGTTGTCGGCATGCATGCATGTCGGTGACGCAGCTAACGCATTAAGCACTCCGCCTGGGGAGTACGGTCGCAAGATTAAAACTCAAAGGAATTGACGGGGGCCCGCACAAGCGGTGGAGCATGTGGTTTAATTCGAAGCAACGCGCAGAACCTTACCACCTTTTGACATGCCTGGACCGCTGCAGAGATGCAGCTTTCCCTTCGGGGACTAGGACACAGGTGCTGCATGGCTGTCGTCAGCTCGTGTCGTGAGATGTTGGGTTAAGTCCCGCAACGAGCGCAACCCTCGCTGTTAGTTGCCATCATTTAGTTGGGCACTCTAACAGGACTGCCGGAGTTAATCCGGAGGAAGGCGGGGATGACGTCAAGTCCTCATGGCCCTTACAAGGTGGGCTACACACGTGCTACAATGGCGACTACAGAGGGCTGCAACCCAGCGATGGTGAGCTAATCCCTAAAAGTCGTCTCAGTTCGGATTGTTCTCTGCAACTCGAGAGCATGAAGTCGGAATCGCTAGTAATCGC
This sequence comes from Caulobacter sp., assembly GCA_044239675.1. GTDB lineage: Bacteria > Pseudomonadota > Alphaproteobacteria > Caulobacterales > Caulobacteraceae > Caulobacter. The sequence continues at coordinate 2,290 of JBIIAX010000019.1, read as the reverse complement.
GGATCAGCATGCCGCGGTGAATACGTTCCCGGGCCTTGTACACACCGCCCGTCACACCATGGGAGTTGGCTTTACCCGAAGGCGGTGCGCTAACCAGCAATGGAGGCAGCCGACCACGGTAGGGTCAGCGACTGGGGTGAAGTCGTAACAAGGTAGCCGTAGGGGAACCTGCGGCTGGATCACCTCCTTTCTAAGGATGTTTCTCCAGACCTGCCTCACAGCATGTCTATTGAGACGTCTGATGACACTAAAATAGGTGCGGAACGTCGCCGTCTTCGTTTCTCTTTCCACTCATCGCCAGCCGGCGGATCTCGTATGTGAGGTTCGGATAGGTTGGTGATGCGATCGCGAGCCCCGGGAGCGCGTTAGGTACGCGTCAGCTGATCTGTGCGGCGCCTCTTTTTGCCCTGAAGGGCTTTGGAGGCCTGTAGCTCAGGTGGTTAGAGCGTACGCCTGATAAGCGTAAGGTCGACAGTTCGAGTCTGTCCAGGCCTACCATCCCTTCTAGCCGTTGATTGAACCGACCAGCTTCCGCTGGGCTTAGCCATCTTTAAGGGGGCCATAGCTCAGTTGGTAGAGCGGGTGCTTTGCAAGCATCAGGTCGTCGGTTCGATCCCGTCTGGCTCCACCATCCTGCTTCGCCAAGGCTACGCAGGACGGGTCCTGCGTAGCGCGTTAGCGCGAAGCAGGAAGCGATCGTGAAAGATACAGGTTTACAGCCGCCTGGCGCCCCTTATGGGGACTGGGCCTTGGCTGTGAAGTGACATCGTAAAGCATGGGTCAGTCCGGCGCCTTGTTCCCTCCCCAGGGATCAAGCAGCGCTTTTAGGACGGACTTTGAAGACATCATTGTCTGACAAATACAAAGCGCATGATCGGGGTCATGCCGGCTCCCTAGGGCTGGTATGACATCATAGCCCGAGCATGAGTTTTGCTGAGAACGATCAAGCGCATAAGGGCTTCTGATGGATGCCTTGGCGTCGAGAGGCGATGAAGGACGTGGCACGCTGCGATAAGTACCGGGGAGGCGCGAGCACCCTTTGATCCGGTAATCTCCGAATGGGGAAACCCACCTTTACGGTCTGCGAACTTGCTTCTGTGGCTTTTGTCACAGGATAGGGTTCGTAGGGCGTTGAAAGGTATAATGACCTGAATACATAGGGTTCATTAAGCAAACCCGGGGAACTGAAACATCTCAGTACCCGGAGGAAAGGACATCAACCGAGACTCCCGTAGTAGTGGCGAGCGAACCGGGACCAGGCCAGTGCTGTCGTGACATAAAGCTGAACGATCCTGGAAAGATCGGCCATAGTGGGTGATAGCCCCGTAAGCGTCAAATAGCGACAGACTCGAGTAGGGCGGGACACGTGAAATCCTGTCTGAACATGGGGGGACCACCCTCCAAGCCTAAGTACTCCTCGACGACCGATAGTGAACAAGTACCGTGAGGGAAAGGTGAAAAGCACCCCGACGAGGGGAGTGAAACAGATCCTGAAATCGGAAGCCTACAAGCAGTCGGAGCCACCGCGCGTGGTGACGGCGTACCTTTTGTATAATGGGTCAGCGACTTCATGTGCCGTGCAAGCTTAAGCCGTTAGGTGTAGGCGCAGCGAAAGCGAGTCTGAATAGGGCGAATAAGTACGTCGCATGACGACCCGAAACCAGGTGATCTATCCATGAGCAGGTTGAAGGTTGGGTAACACCAACTGGAGGACCGAACCCGTGAATGTTGAAAAATTCTGGGATGACTTGTGGATAGGGGTGAAAGGCCAATCAAACCTGGACATAGCTGGTTCTCCGCGAAAACTATTTAGGTAGTGCGTTCGATGAATTCCTTGGGGGGTAGAGCACTGGATGGTTGCGGGCGGCGCGAGCTGTACCAATACTAACCAAACTCCGAATACCCAAGAGAACTATCGGGCAGACACACGGCGGGTGCTAACGTCCGTCGTGAAAAGGGAAACAACCCTAACCATCATCTAAGGCCCCCAAGTACTGGCTAAGTGGGAAACGATGTGGGATTGCTTTGACAACCAGGATGTTGGCTTAGAAGCAGCCATCATTTAAAGAAAGCGTAACAGCTCACTGGTCAAGCGATCCTGCGCGGAAAATGTAACGGGGCTTAAGCCAGTCGCCGAAGGTATGGGTTTGCACTTTGTGCAAGCGGTAGCGGAGCGTTCCGTAAGCCTGCGAAGGTCAGTTGTGAAGCTGGCTGGAGGTATCGGAAGTGAGAATGCTGACATGAGTAGCGACAAAGAGTGTGAGAGACACTCTCGCCGAAAGTCCAAGGG
>JBIIAX010000018.1:0-106388 GCA_044239675.1 Caulobacter sp. | reverse complement strand
GGGACCTTTGCGTAATTGCCGGATCGTGATTCCCTGTCGATGACAGGGAGAGACGTGATGTCGGTGAAGCGGACGGGTCAGTTCAGCTTTGTGGACGCGCTGATGCCGCAAGGGCTTGGGGGCTCTACGCGGCTGGATCGGCTGACCGAGCTGGTGAAGTGGTATCGGTTTGAGAAGCTGCTGGCGGGTCTGCGAAGCGAGGGTCCTGGGCGGCCAGGGTATCGGCCGCTGCTGATGTTCAAGGCGCTGCTGCTGCAGTCACTGTACGGTCTGTCGGATCCGGAACTGGAAGAGGCGCTGGGCGACCGGCTGTCGTTCCGGCGGTTCGTGGGTCTTGGGCTTTCGGACAATGTTCCCGACCACACGACCCTGTGCCGCTTCCGGCTGAAGCTGATCGACGAGGGCCTGCTGGAGAAGCTGTTCGCGGAACTGGATGGTCAGCTTGAGAAGGCGGGGGTGATCCTCAAGCGAGGCACGATGCTGGACGCTACTCTGATCGAGACGAGCGCGGTCTCGCCGCCCCGTGGCGAGGACGATCCGGTCGATCCGGACGCGGCCTTCGCCAAGCGATCGGGCAAGCCGGGCTCGACCTATGGCTACAAGGCCCATGTGGGCGTGGACCGGGGCAGCGGGATCATCCGGTCGGTGATCACCACTCCGGCCAACGTCAACGACACCGTTCCGGCCGATGACCTGATCCGCGGCGATGAGCGGGAGGTGTGGGGCGACGGCGCCTACCACACCCACCGTCGCCAGGCCGAGCTTGAAGCCAGGGGCATGAAGGTCCGCCTGGCCAAACGGCCCAACAAGCACCATCCCAAACTGCCGCCGAGGCTGAAGCGCTACAACCAGTTGATCGCCCGCAAGCGGGCGGCGGTGGAGACGACCTTCGCCACCCTCAAGCGCCGCATGGGCCTGGCCACCATCCGCTATATCGGCCTACCCAAGGCCACCGCCCAGGTGTTGCTGGCCTCGATGGCGTTCAACATGCGTCGCTGGGTCGTGCTGCAGCCGGGATAACCACGCCCGGACTCCGTCACGAGCGACCTCTCAGGCCCTCAATCAGCCCACAAACAGCCACCAAACAGCCACTGGGCGCCGAGAACGCCAGCGGTCGGCCGCCCTTAGGCGTCGTCAGGGCCCGCACCGCGTGTAACGCAGAGGTCCCCCAAAGGGGGAGGAATTACTGGACGCCGACCGGCTCGGGGGCCCCCGCCTAATCCACCAACCGCCGGCTGAGGTAGCTGTACTCCAGCGCCACCCGCATCGCCGTCTCGTTGAGGTTGGCGCTGGCCGCGTGGCCGCCGTCGATGTTCTCGTAATAGAGGACGTCATAGCCCAGCGACTGCAGCTTGGCGGCCGCCTTGCGGGCGTGGCCCGGGGCGACGCGGTCGTCCTTCGTCGAGGTCTCGATATAGACCTCCGGATATTTCATCCCCGGTTTGATGTTCTGATAGGGGCTGTACTTGCTGATGTAGGTCCAGTCGGCCGGGTTCTGGCCATCGCCATATTCGCCGGCCCAGCTGGCGCCGGCCCCGCCCATCACCGTGTAGCGCTGCATGTCGAACAACGGCACCTGGATGACCACGGCGTTGTAGAGGTCCGGCCGCTGGGTCAGGGCGACACCCATCAGCAGCCCGCCGTTCGACCCGCCCATGATCCCCAGCCGCCGGGGCGTGGTGATCTTCTTTTCGATCAGGCTTTCCGACACCGCGAAGAAGTCGTCGTAGACCCGCTGGCGGTTTTCCTTCAGTCCCGCCTGGTGCCAGGCCGGCCCGAACTCGCCGCCGCCGCGGATATTGGCCAGCACATAGACCCCGCCGCGCTCCAGCCACAGCTTGCCGATGGTCGCCGAATAGCCGGGGTTCATCGACACCTCGAAGCCGCCATAGGCGTACAGCAGAGTAGGGTTGGACCCGTCCAGCTTGATGTCCTTCCGGTGGACCACGAAATAGGGAATCTTCGTCCCGTCCTTACTGGTCGCCTCGAACTGCTCAGCCACCATGCCGGTGGCGTCGAACTTGGCCGGCGCCTGCTTCAGTTGCTCTGGCTTGCCGCCCGCCGCATCAACTAGCCAAAGGGTCGTCGGATTGAGGAAGTTGGTGACGCTGGCGATCAACCGGTCGCTGCCCTCCGCCGTCGAGGTCACGCCGATGGTCGAGTTGGCCGGCAGGTCCAGCTTCGTCCGCGTCCAGCCCTTGGGGCCGGGCCTGTAGGCATAGACCACGCCGGTGACATTGTCGGTCAGGCTGACGATGAGCAGGTCGCGGGTGGCCGAGGCCCCCTCGATCGACTCCCGCGCCGTCGGCCGCAGGATCAGCTCGGCCTTGGCCGTGTCCGGCGAAGCCAGCAGGCTCTTCAGGTCGAAGGACGCCAGATCCCCCTGCTTCAACCCTTGCGCCGCCCAGTCTTCCTTCAGGCTGAACACCAGCCGGCCCTGTACCAGGTCGTCGATCTGCGACTGTTTGGGAAAGGGCAGTTTGGTCGTCTTGCCGTCCTTCAGCAGATAGGTCTCGCTTTCGAAGAAGCTGACCCCCCGGTTGATCAGCACCGCCTGCAGTTTCCCGTCGGAATCGCGCAGGGTGTAGGCCGAGGCGGCGATGTCGTCCTCGGTTCCCCGGAAGACCTCCCTGGCTTCGCTCAACGGCTGGCCGCGCTTCCATTCCTTGACCACGAAGGCGTAGCTGGACTTGGTCATCGTACCCGGACCCCAGTCCCGGGCGATCAGCACCGTGTCCTTGTCGACCCAGGTCAGGTCCTGCTTGCCCTCGGGCGCGGCGAACCCGCCCTCGACGAACTTTTTCTCGACCGTGTCGAACTCGCGGACGCTGACCGCGTCCTTGCCGCCGTCCGACAGGGACACCAGGCAGTAGCGGTCGTCCGGGGGGAGGCAGCTGCTGCCCTTCCACACCCAGTTGGCGCCCTCGGCCTTGCTCAGGGCGTCCAGGTCCAGGATGGTTTCCCACTCCGGCGTCGCGGTGCGGTAGCTCTCCAGCGTGGTGCGCCGCCACAGGCCCCGGACGTGTTCCTTGTCCTGCCAGAAGTTGCGCAGCTGCTTGTCGCCCTCGCCGGCGAAGCCGACGCCGGGGATACGATCCTGGGCGGTGACGATGGCCAGGGCGTCGTTGAACAGCCCCTCATACCGCGGATCGCCCTTCAGCACCGGCAGCGACCGGGCGTTCTCGGCCCGCGCCCAGTCCAGCGCCTTGGGTCCATTGACCTCTTCCAGCCACTGAAAGGGATCGGCGGCGGTCGCGGCGCTGGGGCCGGCGGCGCTGCCCTTCTGGGGGGCGGTCTGGGCCGAGGCGTTGGTCGAAAGGGTCATGGCGGCCACCGCGGCGGAGAGGAGGAGAAGTCGCTTCAAGGGATCAATCCATCAACTGACGTGAAAGGTAGACGTAGTGCATGGCCCAGCGTTTGGCATTGGCCTTGGGGTCGGCGCCGTTGGCGTGACCCCCGTCGGTGTTCTCGTAATAGAGATAGGGAACGCCCAGCTCGGCCAGCTTGGCGGCGAACTTGCGGGCATGGCCCGGATGCACCCGGTCGTCCTTGGTCGAGGTGGTGATATAGGCCAACGGGTATTTCACCCCGGCTTTGAGGTTCTGGTAGGGGCTGTATTTCGCGATCCAGGCGGCTTCGGCCGGCTTTTCAGGATCGCCGTATTCGCCGATCCACGACGCGCCCGCCGGCAGCCGGTGATAGCGCAACATGTCCAGCAGCGGGCTCTCCACCACCACGGCGTTCCACAGGTCCGGCCGCTGCGTCATCGCCACCCCCATCAACAATCCGCCGTTGGAGCGGCCATAGGCGCCCAGCCGGCGCGGGCTTGTGATCTTGCTGGCGATCAGGTCCTCGGCCACGGCGAAATAGTCGTCATAGGCCCGCTGGCGATTGGCCTTCAGCGCCGCCTCATGCCAGGCGGGCCCAAACTCGCCGCCGCCACGGATATTGGCCACCACATAGACCCCGCCCCGCTCCAGCCAGAGCTTCCCCACTACCGGGTCATAGACCGGCAGTTTCGACAGCTGGAAACCGCCATAGGCATGCAGCAGGGTCGGCGCCTGGCCATCCATCGCCAGGTCTTTCCGGCGGACGACGAAATAGGGGATCTTGGTCCCGTCCTTCGAGGTCGCCTGCTTCTGCTCAACCATCAGGTTGTCGGCGTTGAACCGGGCGGGCAGCACTTTGACCGGCCGGGCCATCGGGGTCGCGCCCTTGCCCAGCATCAGCCGGGTCGGCTGGATGAAGGTCTCCTCGGTGAAGAAGACGTCGTCACCCTTGTCGGCCGTGGCGACCAGGGCAACCGCTGCGTTCTTGGGCCCCAGATAGCGCTGCATAAGCCAGGAGCCGTTGGTCTGGTTGAAGGTGACCAGGGCGCCCTGGACATTGTTGTACAGCACCGCCACCACCCGGTTATCGGTCACCCGGATCTGGTCACGGTCCAGCGCCTGGCGGTCCTTGGGCGCATACAGCAGTTGGGCCGGAGAGGCGGGAATTCGCGCCGCCTTGGCCGAGACGGGATCGAACTGCCGCTTCATCATGTCCGCCGCATCGACCGCCAGCAGCGATCCGGCGGCATACCGGTTGCCCTTCCAGTCCCAGTCCTCCTGGATGGAGACGACAAGCCGACCGTCGATCAGCCCGTGCACCGAGGAGCGGGTCGGCAGCATCAGTCGCTTGAACTGGTATTTGGCGTCCATGACGAACCAGGCGGTGTTGAAGAAGTCGAGGCCCCGCCCGACCAGCATCACCCGGTTTCCCTTGGCGTCCCGAAAGACTTGCGGCGCGGCGCTGACGTCCTTCACCTCGCCGGTGAACAGGGTCCAGGCCTGGTCCAGGGTTTCCCCGCGGCGCAGCAGCTTGACGATCCGCCCGTAGCCCGACTCGGTCGTCGATCCCGGCCCCCAGTTTCGCGTGACGACCAGGCTATTGCCGTCCAGCCATTCGACGGTCTGCTTGCTCTCGGGCAGGCGGAAACCGCCGTGGACGAAGGCCTTGCCCTCGACGCTGAACTCGCGGATTTCCACGGCGTCCTTGCCGCCGTTGGACAGCGACACCAGGCAGCGGTCATAGGTGGGCGGGCGACAGTCGGCGCCCTTCCAGATCCAGTTGGCGCCCTCCTTGGCCGACAGGGCGTCAAGGTCCAGCACCGTCTCCCATTGAGGATCGGCCGAGCGATAGCTGTCCAGGGTCGTGCGCCGCCAGACGCCCCGCACATGGTCGGCGTCCTGCCAGAAGTTGAACACCGCATCGCCGACGAAGTCCGGCAGGGCGATGCGGTCCTTGGCCGACAGCACCTTCAGGGCGTCGGCCTGTAGCCCGGCGTAACGCTTGTCTCCGGTCAGCACCGGCTCCGACAGGGCGTTCTGCGCCTTCACCCAGGCCAGGGATTTCGGGCTCTCGACCTCTTCGAGCCATTGGTTGGGGTCTGTCGGCTGACTTTTGGGGGATTGGGCGGTAGCGCCCCCCGCCAGCATGAGAACGCCAAGAACAGCGGCGGCAAGGCGGCCAAGACGCATGAAAACTCCCCGAAACCTCAGGCGCCGGAGCATAGACACGCCAAGATTTCGGGCAAGAGTGGAAGGGCGCTATCGCGTCAGGGGACGCTCCGCCCTTTCACCTCGAACGCCGTGGTCAGGCGGGGCGGCCGACGATCCGGCTGACGTCGATGGAGCCCGCCGGCCAGGCCCTGGTCCAGGCCAGGGCGATCTCGCCTTCGCGGAAGGCGAAGCGCGCCAGGTGAGAGGCGATGACATCCTCGAGCCTTGTCAGCCCTTCGGCGTCATCCGCCATGGCGGTGATGTCGAGACCCTCTTCGTCGGCCCGCATAACGCAGCGGCCGATGGGCAGCGAGATTTCGCAGTCGGCCTCGCCGAGCAGCACCGGGAACTTGTGGCTCCAGTGCTTGCCCAGCTGGGTCATGTAGCGGACGGCCTTGTCCGTGGTCAGGCGGGCGTGACTGTCCATCAGCTGCGCTCCACGGCCTTGGCGGCGGCGTCCAGGGCGTCGCAGATGGCGGCGATCTGGTCCTTGCTCAGGGCCCCGCCGGTCAACTTGTGGCGCAGGGCCGTGCGCAGGTTTTCCCGGGCCCGCAGGATCTGCGGCGAGAAGACAGCGCTGGCGCTGGCCGCTTCGGCCATCCGCTGGAAGATGCCCTTCACCTGGCCCTCGGCGGCGGTGAGCTGGGCTTCGCCCTCGGGAGTGATGCTGTAGAGCTTCTTGCCGCCGTCGGCCTCGGAGGTGACCAGGCCGGTTTCCTCCAGCAGGGTCAGGGTCGGATAGATGACTCCCGGGCTGGGCGTATAGGCGCCGCCGGCCTGTTCCTCGATGGCCTTGATCAGCTCATAGCCGTGGCGGGGATGATCCGCGATCAGCTTGAGGACCACGAAGCGCAGGTCGCCGTGGTCGAAGAAGCGACCGGGCCGGCGCCAGCCGTGACGACCATGCTCCCGACCGCCGTGATCGCCCGCTTCCGGGCGGCCATGGCCGCCGAAGGGACCGCGATGATGATGGGGACGTCCCCCGAAAAAGTGTCTGTGCATATGAATTTCGTTCCTATTTCGATATGTCTGATTGCAGATATATCGAATTGTTCGGTGGGTTCAAGAGTGTTTTTCGATATATCTAAAAATAGTCGAAGATAGATCCCTTCTCCCGCTTGTCGGGAGAAGGTGGACGCGAAGCGGCCGGATGAGGGCAGCTCAGTCGGTGGGTGGTTGGCTTTGGGGCGCCAGTCGTCAGGAGCCGGCGCTGCCCTCATCCGACCCGCTGCGCGGGCCACCTTCTCCCGGCGAGCGGGAGAAGGGTGCGGCGCCTACTTCCCCGCCAGGGCCTTGATGAACAGGTAGTAGTGGTCCAGGCCCTCGTTGAACTGGGCGACCGGCAGGCGTTCGTTGTTGCCGTGGTAGTTGTAGTCGACGCCCTCGACGAAGAAGAGCGGGCCAGCGCCGATGGTAGGGATGCCGGCGGCGCGGAAATAGAGGCCGTCCGTAGCGCCGGCTTCCATATAGGGCATGGCGACAACGCCCGGCGCGCTGACGGCGATGACCTTGGCCAGGGCAGCGGCGGCCTCGGGCGGAACCTCGGAGACGGCGCTTTCGATGGGGTCGCCGGTGACGACGAACTCCAGCTTGTCGTTGTCCATCACCTTGGCCAGGGTCTTGCCGACCTCGGCCACCGTCTCGCCGGGGAAGATGCGGCAGTTGACCGTGGCGGTGGCGGCGACCGGCAGGGCGTTCTCGGCATGGCCGCCCTTGAGCATGGTGGCGACGCAGGTGGTGCGCATCTCGTTGTTGACCCACCCTTCCCGCTCCAGCACCGCCAGGGCGGCTGGATCGCCGGGGCTGGCCACGAACTGCTTCATGGCGGCGGCCAGGTCGCCATCGAGGGTCGGGGCCGTCTGGGCAAAGCTGGCCAGGGTCACCGCGTTCCAGCGGGGCGGGAACTTGAAGGCCGACAGCTTGGTCAGGGCGGCGGCCAGGTCATAGATGGCGTTGTCGGGCCGGGGCGCGGAGGAGTGGCCGCCGCTGTTGCGGGCGGTGATCTGATAGGTGGCGTAGGTCTTTTCGGCGACCTGCAGCGAATAGCCGGGCTTGGCCCCGCCGCCGGGCCGGAAACCGCCGCCGGCGTCGGAATTGATGGCGTAGGCCGCGCCCTTTAGCTGCTGGGCCAGAAGGGTGGCCGTCTTGCCCGTGGTCTCCTCGTCGCCTGAGAAGGCCAGGATCAGGTCTCGGTCGGGGACGAAGCCCTCGCGCTTCAGCCGCATGAAGGCCTGAACGATGGTCAGGGCGCCGTATTTGTTGTCGACCACGCCGCGGCCGTAGAGGACGCCAGCCGCCTCGGTCAGGGAATAGGGATCGCGGCCCCAGTCCTCGGCGCTGGCCGGGACCACGTCCATATGGGCCATGAAGATGACCGGCTTTTTCGTCGCGGCGGCGCGGCCCCGGTAGCGAACGACCAGGGTGGCGGTCTCATCGACCCGTTCGATGACGATGTCCTGATCAGTGAAGCCAGCGGCTTTCAGCCGGGAGGCCAGGTAGGCAGCCATGTCGGGAACGGCGCCGCGTCCCGGCTCGGTGGGAAAGGCGATCATCCGCTCGAACATCTCGCGGGCTTCGGCGCGGGTGTCGATCCTCGCCGGTTTGGCCTTCGGCGGCGCCGCCTGGACGCCGGACACGGCGATGCCGCAGGACAGGGCCAGGACAGCGGCCGCCAGACAGACTCTACGCATCACTCATATCCCCTCGCCTGCCGGCGATCCTAGAGGCAAGCGTGCCGGAGGCAAGTTGCGGGTGGGTCGACGCGCCTTCCCCGACGCGGGGCGCCGGCCCCCGGGACGGAATCACGCCGCCTGCAAGGTCTCCGCCAGCAACCGGCCGTCGCGGGCGCGGCTGGAGCCGGCGCGCCAGGCGACGACCACCTCGCGGCTGGGATGGTCGGCGTCGAGCGGACGGATGGTCACCGGGGCCTGAAGCGTCAGCCCGGCCTCCACCGCCATGGCCGGCACGAAGGAGACGCCGAGCCCAGAGCCGACCATCTGCACCAGGGTCGGCAGGGAGGTGGCGGCGAAGGCCTCTTCCTGGCCGCTCCGGGGCGGGGTCAGGCCACAGGCGGCGAGCACGTGGTCACGCAGGCAGTGGCCGTCCTCCAGCAGGATCAGCTCGTCTCCGTCGAGGGATTCGGGGCGGATGTTGACCTGGCTGGCCATGGCGTGACCCGTCGGCACCGCCGCGAACAGCTCGTCATCGACCACGTGGGCCCACTCCAGGCCGGTCATGTCATAGGGCAGCGCGATCAGGGCCGCGTCCAGGGACCCGGCCTTCAGCGCCGCGATCAGCCGCGACGTCAGGTCCTCGCGCAGGAACAGCCGCAGCTTCGGAAAGCGCGCCCGCATGATCGGCAGGGCCTTGGGCAGGAGGAAGGGGGCGATGGTCGGGATGACCCCCAGGCGGAAGCGACCGGCCAGCGGAATGCCGGCGCTCTGCGAGGCCTGCACCAGGTCCTCGGCCCCGGCAAGCAGGTCGCGGGCGCGGCGGGCCGCCTCTTCGCCCGCGGCGGTGAGGATGACGCCGGAGCGGGCCCGGTCGACCACCGGGGCGCCGATAATCCGTTCCAGCTCGGCGATGCCCGCCGACAGCGTCGGCTGGGTGACGTTAGCCGCCTCGGCGGCCCGGCTGAACGATCCGTGCTCGGCCAGAAGCTTGAGATACTGCAGCTGTCGGAGGGTGGGGAGCATGACGCCCGTATAGGATCAATCTATGCCGTCGGCAAAAACTATTGATTGGCGCTGTGGGTCGGGGGGCCCTATCTCCCCCCTGTCGCCGGGCCTCCCCGCCCGGCGGGACCATTCCTCGATCCTGTAAATCCAAGCGACGGAGACGATCATGCTGGGTGTTGGCCAGAAGCTGCCTGAGTTCAAAATTGTCGGCGTGAAGCCGAAGTTCAACCGTCACGAGGAAAACGGCGTCAGCGCCTTCGAGACCCTCACCAACGAAAGCTTTCCCGGCAAGTGGAAGGTCATCTTCTTCTACCCGAAGGACTTCACCTTCGTCTGCCCGACGGAAATCGCCGAGTTCGCCCGCCTGAACCAGGAATTCGCCGACCGCGACACCGTGGTGCTGGGCGGTTCGACCGACAACGAGCACAGCAAGCTGGGCTGGCGCCGGGAACACCCGGACCTCAACAGCCTGCCGATCTGGTCGTTCGCCGACAACAGCGGCAAGTTCGCCCGGGCCCTGGGCGTGCTGGATGAAGAAGAAGGCGTCGCCCTGCGCGCCACCTTCGTCGTCGACCCCCACAACGTCGTGCAGCACGTCTATGTCACCAACCTGAACGTCGGCCGCGCTCCGCAGGACACCCTGCGCGTCGTCGATGCTCTGCAGACCGACGAACTCTGCGCCTGCAACCGCCCCGCCGGCGGCGAGACCCTGAACCTGGCGGCCTAAAGGCCGTCGGACACGGCGCCGGATTCCTCCCCCTCGATCCGGCGCCCACCGGGGCCCCCTGACGCGACCCTCCCCCCGAGCGTCAGGGGGTCTTTGGTTCTCTCTTCCCCAAGACCAACAAGAAGAACGGAACACCGCGATGTCGATCGACGCCGTGCGCGAGGCGCTGCCCGCCTATGCCAAGGACCTGAGCCTGAACCTGTCGTCGCTGGCCAGCGAGACCCTGCTGACCGACCAGCAGAAGTGGGGCGCCTTCGTCGCGTCCGCCCACGCGGTGGGCCAGCCGCTGGTGGTCAAGAGCCTGGAAGCCGCGGCCCGCGCCGCCGGCCTGTCAGAGGAAGCCCTGACCGGCGCCAAGGCGGCGGCCGCCATCATGGGCATGAACAACGTCTACTACCGCTCCCTGCACCTGATGCATAACAAGGAGTACGGGACCCTGCCGGCCAAGCTGCGGATGAACGTCCTGGCCAATCCTGGGGTCGACAAGGTCGACTTCGAGCTTTGGTCCACGGCGGTCTCGGCGATCAACGGCTGCGGCATGTGCCTGGACGCCCACGAGGGCGAACTGAAGAAGCACGGCGTGCCCAATACTTCCGTTCAGGCGGCCCTGCGCATCGCCTCGGTGGTCAACGCGGCCAGCCGGGTGATCGCCGGCGAAGCGGCTGCGGCGAGCTGAGGTTCTACGAAAATCGCCGAGGCTGGGGACTGGTTCGCCGCGCTGGATGGTCGCAGAGTTTTTGAAGGCGGTTAGGGCGGCGTACCTGTCCCCGCTAAGGCTTGCCCGTCTCGACATAGGCCTTCAGCCGGGTCACCTGGCCGCCGATCACCGCGTCGATGCCGGAGGCGGCCTGGAGTTGGGCGGCGCTGAAACCGCTGGCCTTGTAGCTGACCAGCAGCTGGGTCTTGCCGCCCTCGGCCGGCTTCAGCGCAAAGGTGAAGGCGGTGGCGACGCCCCAGTCCTGCATCGGGCCCAGCGGGGCCGAGAGCCGGACCATCTGGCCGGGCATGGCCATCACCACCTCGCCATGCCTGACCCCGCCGCCGGGCAGGCTTTCGCAGAAACAGCCGCCGGGCTTTAGTTCCAGGGTCATCTTGCCGCCGTAGCTGTGGGCGGGATCCCACCAGCCGCCGATCTGACCGATGGCTTCGTAGACCTTGTCCGGCGAAGCGTTGATCACGCTGGCGTAGTCCAGCTCCAGCCGGCCCTCGGCGGCGGTCTTCACCGCGGCGTTGGTCGAACCGCCGATGGCTGTGGCCATGACCAGCGCCGCCGCGGCGGCCAGAACAGTCCTGCGCATGATCGTCCCCCTTGAGGCGAACAGCTAACGCCGTCGCCCGGGACCGATCAAGCGGCTTCGAAGGTCAGGGAGCCGCCCCAGAAGGCTTTCACCAGGCCGTTCTGCTCCGCCGGGACCCCGGTGGTCAGGAAGCGGCGCAGGCCCGAATGGCCGGGGTCCAGCTCCGGGTGGCGGTCCAGGTACTTGATCAGGGCTTCGGCCGTGGCGCCCGGCTGGTGGATCAGCGGCGTGCCCGGCGGCAGGGCGGCGCGGAACATGTCGGCGACGATTTCGTAGTGGGTGCAGCCGAGGATGGCGCGGTCGGGGAAGCGGCCGACGCGGGTCTTCAGGGCCAGGACGTGACGTTCGACCTCGGCGGCGAGCTCCACGGCGCCGGCATTGTCCTCGATCATCCGGGCGAGGTTGGGACAGGGCTCGGAGAAGACGGCCAGGTCCTGTTTGCGCTTGTCGATCTCGATCTCGAACACCCGGCTGCTGGCCGTGCCGGGCGTGGAAAAGACGCCGAGGACGTCGAGCTTCTCGACCTTGTCGCCGCGCCGCTCGGCCTCATGCTCCCAGGGCAGGCCCGTGGCCGCCTCGATGGTCGGGACAATGATGCCCAGGACATTCAGCGCCCGGCCGGTCTCGCGCCGGTAGCCGGGCAGCCAGGTCTGTTGCAGGCGGCGCAGGGCGATGGCGCTGGCGGTGTTGCAGGCCAGGACGATCAGGCTGGCCCCGGCTTCGAACAGGCGGATGCAGCCGGCCCGGGTCAGATCGACGATCTCCTCCCCCGGACGGCCGCCATAGGGGGCGTTGGCCTGGTCGGCCAGATAGAGGAAGTCGGCCGTGGGCAGCCGTTCCACCAATGCGCGGTGAACGGTCAGTCCGCCGACCCCGGAGTCGAATACGCCAATCGCCATGGCCTGCGGTTTAGGGCGGGCCGCGCCGCTTGGGAAGCGCGACTATTTCTTCTTCTTGCCCAGGGCGAAGAGTCCCGGATAGGGCCCCTGCCCCGTGCGGTAGAGGCACCATTGGTCGTCCTTCTTGCAGTCGCCGTCGAAGGCCGCCTTCTTCTCCGGGCTGAGCACCAGCAGCATCCTGGCGTCCTTGCCGCCCTCGGCCAGGCGGATGTCGCAGCGGACGCGCTCGGCCTTGGTCAGTTTCATCAGCTCGGCGTTGTCGCAGCCCAGCTGCCCGCGCAGGCCTGCGCTGACTCCGGCGGACGGATAGACCGAGCCATCGGAGCCGGGATTGGAAGGCAGGAGAATGGCCGACGGGCCGTCTTTCGGCGGCGGCCCTTGAGGCATGGGGATGCGAGGGCGGATGTCCAGGGCCCGGGCAGGCGCGGCCGCCGATGGCGCGGCCTCGGCCAGGGTTTCCGGCGGGGGCCGCGGCGTCTGGCGCGGCAGGGAGAGGATCTGCAGGTCGACCGGCGGCTCGGGCAAGGGGGCCGGCGGCGGACGCAGGCCGGCGAGCAGCAGCAGCAGAACCAGGCCGTGCAGGCCGCCGGAGCCCAGGAGGATGACGAGGTTGCGGACCCGTCCCGTCTTGCGCGCCAAGGTCAGCGCCGTCCCGGCGGGCGGTCGGCCGATCGTGGGCTACGCTCAAACATTACAAACTCCCCGTCCATCGGGGGCCGACAGAACATGGACGGACGGTCAAAGCGGGGCGAAGCTGTTTCACTGCGACACCGGAACGCCTTCAGTCCGCCTCGGGCCGAGTTCTGTAATGCGCAAATGTGGCGAGGCTGCGATCAGGCCGCCACAGTGTTGAAGGATACCCGCAGTCATGATGCCCGCCGCCGCCTCCGCCGCCTGTCCAGTCATTCTGGTCGTGGACGATGATCTGGACCTCAGAACCCAGGTCGCCGGATACCTGAGCCAGCACGGCTATGCGGTGAAGACCGCCGCCAGCGCGCCGGAGATGGACCGGGTCCTGGCGGCGGGAACCATCAACCTGATCCTGCTGGACATCATGCTGCCGGGCGAGGACGGGCTGTCGATCTGCCGCCGGGTGGCCGACGCCTCCGGGCCGCCGGTGATCATGCTGAGCGCCATGGGCGAGGAGATCGACCGGATCCTCGGCCTGGAGCTGGGCGCCGACGACTACCTGCCCAAGCCCTGCAATCCGCGCGAACTGCTGGCCCGGGTGCGGGCCGTGCTCCGGCGGCGGGAGGACGGCCGGGGCGAGCCGGCCCGGCGCGGCCGGATCTATCAGTTCCTCGGCTTCACCCTGGACAGCGCCCGGCGCAGCCTGAAGTCGCCGCAGGACGTCGGCATCCTGCTGACCGGCGGCGAGTTCGCCCTGCTCTGCGCCTTCCTCGACCATCCGCAACGGGTGCTGACTCGCAACCAGCTGATCGAACTGGCGCGTGGCGACGCGGCGGAGGTCTATGACCGGGCGGTGGACGTGCAGATCAGCCGGCTGCGCCGCAAGATCCACAGCTGCTGCGCGGAAGAGGTGATCCGCACCTATCGCGGGTCGGGCTATATGCTGGACGCCCGGGTCGCCCGCCTGTGACAGGGGCGGCAAGGTGAGGCAGGTCCTGTCGTGATCAAGGACTGGCGCCGCGCGGCGCGGACGCCCTTCGCGCTTCAGGTGGTGGCGCTGCTGCTGCTGACCCTGCTGGCCGCCCAGCTGATGACCGTTGCCCTGCTGCTGCTGCTGCCGCCGCCGCGTCCGACGTTTTATCATCCCTCGGAAGTGGCCGATCAGCTGGCCGGGCGTCCGGCTGCCGCCGCCGACCGTAGTTTCGGCGATCAGCCCAAGCTGATCCGCAGCCTGGAGCCGGCGGCGCGGTTCGACGGCAAGGCTGTCGCCGAGGGGAGCCAGGCCGGCCGCAAGCAGCTGGCTCTGCTGCTCAAGGTCAGCCCGGACCGGGTCTATCTGCAGGAGGCGGGACCGCCCTTCCCCTATTCCCTGCGTCGCGACGACCGCAAGCGCGTGATGGAGCGGCGGGATCGCCCGCGTCCTCCCCCGGCCGGCGGCCCGGCCTTCATCGGCCCCGGGGCCCCGGGAGGGCCTGGCCGTTTTCCCGGACCGGGCGTCGGCGGCGGACCGAGCGTCGGCCGCGGACCGGGCTTTGGTCCGGACGGGTTCGGCCAGCCGCTGGTCGGCGCCTTCACCGCGGCCGTTCGCCAGACCGACGGCCAGTGGGTGACTGTGCGGCCTCCGCCGGAAGGTTTCCCCAACGCCTGGCAGAAGCGGATCCTGATCTGGCTGGCCGGCTCGATGCTGCTGATCTCGCCGATCGGCTATCTGTTCGCCCGGCGGATGACCGCGCCGTTGCGCGCCTTCGCCCAGGCGGCGGAGCGGCTGGGACGTGACCCGCAGGCCCCGCCGATGAATCTCTCGGGACCCGCCGAGATCGGCGTGGCCGCCCAGGCCTTCAACGAGATGCAGGGGCGGCTGACCCGCTATGTCGAGGATCGCACGGCCATGGTCGGGGCCATTTCCCACGACATGCGCACGCCCCTGGCCCGCATGCGCTTCAAGCTGGAGGCCGCGCCGCCCGAGGTGAAAGCCCAGGTCCTGGCCGACGTCGAGCAGATGGAGACGATGATCACCGCCGTGCTCAGCTTCATCCGCGACGCCAGCGAGACCCGCGACCGCCGCCGGCTGGATCTGCTGTCGGTGCTCGAGGTGGCGGTCGATGACGTCTCGCTGATGGGCGGCGACGCCGAGGTCGAGGATGGCCGTCCGCTGATCGTCGAGGCCGACGCCCTGGCCCTGCAGCGCCTGTTCACCAACCTGATCGGCAATGCGGTGAAGTACGGCGGCCAGGCCCGCATCCGGCTGTTCGAGGACGGCGGCGATGCGGTGACCCAGATCTCAGACGCGGGCCCCGGCTTGGCTGAAGGCGACCTGGAGCGGGTATTCGCCCCCTTCTACCGCGCCGACGCCGCCCGCACCCTGGATGGCGGGGTGGGCCTTGGCCTAGCGGTGGCGCGATCGATCGCCCGGGCGCACGGCGGCGACGTGTCCCTGGCCAATGGGGCGGGAGGCCTGATCGCCACGGTGCGGCTGCCCATGCCGAGGTCGGAGTGATCCGTCAGCCGAAAAGGCCGTAGGCGATCAGCCCACAGGCGACGGCCATCAGCACCCAGCCGGGATGACGGCCCTGCGTCGCCCAGAGATTGCCCACCGCGCCATAGAGATAGTGTCCGCCGACCAGCAGGCCGATCGCCATACGGGCGTCCGGGCTGAAAGATACCGAGGCGGCCAGGGCTGCCCCGCCCAGCAGCCAGCTGGCGGTGCTGAACTGCAGCAGGGCCGGGACCAGCCGCCGGATCATCGGCGGCCGACGTCCGGCGAGCATCAAGGCGTCCAGCGGGACAACCATCACCCTTTGGGTCAGGACCCCGTGGATCACCGCCGTGACGGCGCCGATGGCCCCCGCCGTCATCAGGGCCGCGTCTTGCCAGATCATGACCATACACCTCTGTATGGAGATATGGCAGGCGGCCTGGCGACGGTCAATACAGCTGTGTATGGTCGGGGATGGATGATCGCCTGACCAAAGCCGACTGGATCGCCCAGGGTTTGACCACCCTGGCCAATGAGGGGCCGAACGCCCTGAAGGCCCTGCCCATGGCCACGGCGCTGAAGGTGTCGCGCGGCAGCTTCTACTGGCACTTTCGCGACATCGCCGATTTCCGGGCCCAACTGCTTCAGGCCTGGCAGGCGCGGATCACCGAGCAGGTGATCGAAAACCTCGAAACGGAAGAGGCCGGACCGGACCGGTTGAAGTCCCTGCTGCGCCGGGCCTTCAGGGCCCCGCCGAAACTGGACCGGGCGGTCCGGGCCTGGGCGGCGGAGGATGCCGGCGTCGCCGCCGTGGTGGCGGCGGTGGATGCCCGGCGGATCGCCTATATCGCCAGCCTCCTGGCGGCGTCTGGGGTGCAGGCGGCGCGGGCAGACAGCCGGGCGGCCTTTCTCTACTGGGCCTACCTCGGCCAGTCCGCGGTGATGGACCCCCGCCACGCCCTCATCGGCGGCCATGCCCTGGACGAGATCGCGGCCCTGTTCGAACGTTGAGGGCGCAAAGTCCGACAGGGAGCCCTTGACGGTGGGGATTACCAGCGTAATCTGATAGAATGACCCGAGCACCTGTTCACATCACCAGCGCCGAAAGCCAGATCATGGAGGCCTTGTGGCGCAAGGGCCCAAGCACCGCCGATGAACTGGTCACCGAGGTCAAGACGGTTCAGGACTGGGGCGACGCCACGGTCAAGACGCTGATCAACCGGCTGCTCAAGAAGAACGTCATCCAGTCGGAACGCGCCGGTGGGCGCCACCAGTACCGGCCGCTGGTGCAGCGCCAGGATTACATCACCAGTGAGAGCCAGGGCCTGCTGGACCGGTTGTTCGATGGCCAGTTGGCGCCGCTGATTTCCCACTTCGCCGAGCATCGCAAGCTCAGCCCCCAGGAGGTCGCCCGGCTGAAATCGCTGATCGAGGACCTGGGCGATGATCAGTGACATCCTCCTCACGCTCGGCAAGCTGAACCTGGCCGCCGGCGCGGCCATCCTGCTGGTCATGCTGCTTCGGGCGCCGGTTCGCCGGCTGTTCGGCGCGACCGCCGCCTATGCCCTGTGGCTGGTGGTTCCGCTGGCCGCCCTGGCCAGCCTGTTGCCGGCCCTGCGCACGGCGCCCACCGCCAAAGGGCCGGACTTCGGCGCCCTGATCGACAGCTTTCCGGTGCTGTCGGCCATGGCTGTGGGACTTTGGGTCATGGGGTTCGCCGCCGTTCTGGCGACCTTCGCCGCCGGCCAACGCCGGTTCCTGAAGAAGGTGGCGGCGGGACAAGCGGGCCCGGCCATTGTCGGCATCCTCGACCCCCGGCTGGTGCTGCCGGCCGATTTCACCGAACGGTTTGATCCCGCCGAACAGGCCCTGATCCGCGCCCATGAACGGGTCCATATGAACCGTGACGACGCCCGGGCCAACGCCCTGCTGGCGTTGATCCAATGCCTGTTCTGGTTCAATCCTCTGGTCCATCTGGCGGCCAGCCGGGTGCGGCTGGACCAGGAACTGTCCTGCGACGCCGCCGTGGTCACCCGCTATCCCAAGGAACGCCGCCGCTATGCCGAGGCCATGCTGAAGACCCAGCTGGCCGATCAGGCCCTGCCGGCCGGCTGCTACTGGCCCTCGCGCGGCCAGCATCCTCTGGAGGCGCGGATCGCCATGCTGAAGGCGGCGTCCCCGTCAGCCCGGCGCCAGATCGTCGGCATGGGCTCGGTGCTGATTCTGGCCCTGGTCAGCGTCGGCGCGGTGTGGAGCGCCCAGCCGCCCCGCACGCAGGACCCGCCGCCGATCGCCGCCCCCCGGCCGGTAATGAACATCCTGATCCTGCACTAGGAAAGCGACCCTTCTCCCGCGCGTCGGGAGAAGGTGGACGCGAAGCGGCCGGATGAGGGCGGCGCCGGCGCCAAAAAGTGCTCAGAGCCAAATCCTGAACGGCCGGCGCCGCCCCCTCCACCACCCCGCTGCGCAGGCGGTCCCCCTCCCCCGCGCTTTGCGCGGAGGAGGATTACATCCCCTTCATGTGACGCGCCCGGATTAAGGGCCTAGGGTCCCGGCAAACCTGTTTCCGGAGTCAACGCCTTGAATCGTCGCACGCTTCTCTCCGCCTCGGCCGCGCTCGCCGCAACCGCCGTGGTCAAACCCGCTTTCGCCTTCGCCATGGATGAGATCAGCCCCATGCTCGCCCCCTATGCCGGCCCCTACGGCGGCGTGCCCGCCTGGGACAAGGTCAAGGTCGCCGACTTCAAACCGGCCCTGGAGGCCGCCATGGCTGAGGCGCAAGGCCAGATCGACGCCATCGTCGCCAACAAGGCGGCGCCCACCTTCGAGAACACCATCGCGGCCTATGAGGACAGCGGCCGCACTCTCGACCGGCTGTACCGCTACTTCTACGTCTGGAGCTCGAACATGAGCACGCCCGAGTTCCAGGCGGTGGAAGAGGAGATGAGCCCGAAACTGTCGGCCTTCAGCGACCGCGTCACCCAGAACCAGGCCTTCTTCACCCGCATCGAGGCGGTCTACAATTCGCCCGAGAAGGCCAAGCTGACCCCGGAACAACAGCGGGTCCTGTGGCTGCGCTATACCGGTTTCGTCCGCTCCGGCGCCAAGCTGGACGAGGTCGCCAAGAAGCGGGTCTCGGCGATCAACGAGGAACTGGCCGGCCTCTATTCCAACTTCAACAAGAACCAGCTGGCCGACGAGGACACCTTCATCGAGCTGACGCCCGCCGACCTGGAAGGCCTGCCCGACACCCTGGTGGCCGCCGCCAAGTCGAGCGCCGCCGAGCGCAAGCTCGAAGGCAAGGCGATCATCGTCAACACCCGCTCCAGCGTCGATCCCTATCTGACCTATTCGCCCGTGCGGGCCACCCGCGAAAAGGTCTGGCGGGCCTTCATCATGCGCGGCGACAACGGCGATGCGCACGACAACAACGCCATCATCACCAAGATTCTTAAGCTGCGCGCCGAGCGGGCCAAGCTGCTGGGCTACAAGACCCACGCCCACTGGCGGCTGGAAGATTCCATGGCCAAGACGCCGGAAGCGGCCATGGGCCTGATGGAGGCGGTGTGGCCGCCGGCCGTGGCGGCGGTGAAGACCGACGTCGTCGCCATGCAGGCGATCATCGACGGCGAGAAGGGCGGCTTCAAGCTGGCCCCCTGGGACTACCGCTACTATTCGGAGAAGGTCCGCAAGGCCAAGTACGACCTCGATCTGAACGAGGTAAAGCCCTACCTGCAGCTGGAGAAGCTGCGCGAGGGCATGTTCTGGGCCGCCGGCCAGCTCTACGGCTTTGAGTTCAAACAGGTCGAGGGCATTCCCGTCTTCCATCCCGATGTGCGGGTGTTCGAGGTCAACCGGGCCGGCAAGAACGTCGGCCTCTGGTACTTCGACCCCTATGCCCGCCAGGGCAAGCAGTCGGGCGCCTGGATGACCGACTACCGGACCCAGGAAACCTTCAAGACGCCGATCACCACCCTGGTCAGCAACAACTCCAACTTCATCAAGGGCGCCCCTGGCGAGCCGGTCCTGGTCAGCTGGGACGACGCCGAGACGATGTTCCACGAGTTCGGCCACGCCATCCACGGGCTCAACTCGGCGGTGGTCTATCCGTCGGTCTCGGGCACCAGCGTCGCCCGCGACTATGTGGAGTTCCCCAGCCAGCTGAACGAGCACTGGCTGACCACGCCGGAGGTGATGAAGACCTTCATCGTCCACTACAAGACCGGCAAGGCCATCCCGCAGGATCTGGTCGACAAGATCAACAAGACCAAGACCTTCAACCAGGGCTTCATCACGGTGGAGTACCTGTCCAGCGCCCTGATCGACATGAAGCTGCATCTGGCCGGCGACGTGACCATCGACCCGGACAAGTTCGAGCGCGAAGAGCTGGCCAAGCTGGGCATGCCCGAGGAACTCGTCATGCGTCACCGCACCCCGCACTTTGGCCATATCTTCAGCGGCGACGGCTATTCGGCCGGCTACTACAGCTACCTGTGGGCCGACACCCTGACCGCCGACTGCTGGGAAGCCTTCCAGGAGGCGGGGTCCGCCTACGACAAGGCCACCGCCAAACGCCTGCATGACACCATCATGAGCCAGGGCAACCGCATCGATCCGGCCCAGCAATTCCGCGACTTCCGCGGACGCGATCCCAAGATCGGGGCGCTGATGCGAGACCGGGGCTTCCCGGTTCCGGAAGGGGCGTAACCCGCCTTGAAGCGGCCCGCCCCGAGCAGATGCTCCGGGCGGGCCTTTTTTTATGGGCGCGGGTCAGGTTGCGCGCGCAGGAGGACGGCCATCGGCGCGGCTCCGGTTGACGACAGGGCCAAAACGCCACGACTGTGAGACTGATCCGGGGACAGCGAGGGCGGGTGATGCGGGGAAGATTGGCGGCCTTGGCGGGGCTGATGCTGACGTTCGGGAGCGTCGGGGCCATGGCCGCCCCCGCGACGATCACCGCAGACGGCCGTTGCGACGTCAACGTCAACACCGGCCGGGTGGTCGGCGGCGGCCACTGCAAGACCGCCACCGTCAGCCGCGACGCCAAGACGGGCGAGGTCATCCTTCGCTTCGATTTTGCCGATGGGCTGACAATGGAAATGGAAGGCCCGGGTCTGGCGGTCAGCGCGGTCTGGCTGATGATGTCGCCCGGTCGGATGTCCTGGACCAATCCCGGCGACAGCAACCCGCAGGTCCTGGCCAACCAGGCGGACTCGCCGCGCGACCAGTTGTCCGGCCGATGCGCCATCGCCCTGCAGAACGACCGGACGCAGATCCAGGAAATCTACTGCAACCTGAAGACCGCGGTCGGCGACATCGACATCGAATTCAAGGTCCCGAAGGCCTGAGGCCGCCGACGCCTTTGGTCTATGCCTCCTCGTCGTCGCTGTCCTGATCGTCGGCGAACTGGCCCCAGGCCCGCAGGCCCTCGATCCGCGTGGCGCCGCCCTGTTTGATCACGGTGCGGACCTTGCCGGCGCCGGTGGCGGTGACCGCATCGGCCAGGCGGGTGGAGTGGGTGACCAGCCATATCTGGGTACGGTCGGCGGCGGCGACGATCAGGCGCGCCAGGGGCTCCATCAGGTCCGGATGCAGGCTGGCCTCCGGCTCGTTGAGGGCGATGAAGGGCGGCAGGCGATAGGCCAGCAGGGCGCCGGCCAGGGACAGAAAGCGCAATGTGCCGTCCGACAGCTCCGGCGCCTCGAACACGCGGTCCGGGAACTCCGGAAAGGTCATGCCGAAGGTGGCGTAGCGTTCCGGATGGGGAATCTCCAGCCGCGCGCCCGGGAAGGCCTGGTCGACCGCCTCGTCGAGGTCGCGGGTGTCGCCCCGGATGTGGGCAAGGGTGGCGAAGACTGCGGCGAGGTCCGACCCGTCCGACGCCAGGGTCGGGGTGGCAACCGCCGGACAGGGCTGGCGAAGGGGCGAGCCGGGATCGGTGCGCAGGCCATGATAGAATCGCCACTGCAACAGGGTCCGGCGGAAGGCGTCCAGTTCGGGATAGCGGGACGGATCCTCCAGCCGACCAAGCACCGTCTCCGAATGCAGCAGGTCCATGTCCAGCGTAGCGGGTCGGCCGTCTTCGCCCCGGACCATCACCGACAGGCCCTTGCGCTCCATCAGCTTCAGCGGGCGCGAACCGCCCAGATAGGTGATGCTCTCTTCCTTGATCTGTGGCTCGGCGAGGAATGCGGCGGAGGCGGCCACGGGTGGAAAACCCACTTCGACCTCATAGCGATAGGCGACGTCGCCGCTGCGGCGTTGGGCCGGCTCGGCCAGACCGAGCGCCAGCCGGATCCGAGCCGGCTCCTTGCGGCGCCGTGGACCGGCCCAGAGGGCGGACTGCAGGCCCCCGTCCAGCGCCAGGTCACGCGCCAGGGTGTTCGAGGCTGCCGACCGGATCAACTCCAACGCCCGGTAGAGGTTGGTCTTGCCGACGCCGTTGGCGCCGACGAAGACGTCCAGGTTGGAGACCGGATAGGCGATGGCCTGCAGCGAGCGATAGCCTTCGGCCCGGAAATCGCGGACGGGGAGGCTCATGATGCGGGCGGCTCCCCGTTGATTGGTGGTCCATCATCGCCGCCCCCGCCGGTCCAGACAAGCTGACCTGCGCGAGGACGGGTCGCGCCGACCTGCCGCAGACAGAAGGGCGGCCGCCCGCTTCCTTGACCTTTCCCTCCCTTTCGCCCATAAGCGCGCCCTTCCGGCGCAATCTGCCAGCGCCCTCCCCCGCCACGACCCCGATACCTATATCGGACGAGGGCGGAGAGGCCCCCCGTCGACGTGATCGTCCACGGGGGTTGGTCGTGTTGTGCGTTTGGAGTGGATGAATGTTCGAAGGCCTTACAGATCGGCTGAGCGGTGTTTTCGACCGCCTGTCCGGACGCGGCGTCCTCAGCGAGAAGGACGTCGATGAAGCGCTGCGCGAGGTTCGCGTGGCGTTGCTGGAGGCTGACGTCGCCCTGCCGGTGGTCAAGGACTTCATCAGCAAGGCGCGCGAACTGGCCACCGGCGAGGCGGTGATCCGCTCGATCCGGCCGGCCGACCAGGTGGTGAAGATCGTCTATGACGGCCTGGTCGAGATGCTGGGCGGCGAAGAGCCGACCCCGCTGAACATCGCCCTGAACCCGCCCAGCGTCATTCTGATGAGCGGCCTGCAGGGGTCCGGCAAGACCACGACCTCGGCCAAGCTGGCCCTGCGGCTGTCGAAGACCGACCGCAAGAAGGTCCTGATGGCCTCGCTGGACACCCGCCGTCCGGCCGCCATGGAGCAGCTGGCGACGCTCGGCGTGCAGGTGGGGGTCGAGACCCTGCCGATCGTCGCCGGCCAGTCGGCCGTGGACATCGCCAGACGGGCGATGAGCGCCGCCAAACTCGGCGGCTACGACATCCTGATCCTCGACACCGCCGGCCGCACGACGCTGGACGAGAGCATGATGGCCGAGGCGGCCGAGATCGCCAGGATCTCCAGCCCGGCCGAAACCCTGCTGGTCGCCGACAGCCTGACCGGCCAGGACGCGGTGCGCACGGCGAAAGCCTTCCACGAGCGCCTGCCGCTGACCGGCCTGATCCTGACCCGGTCGGACGGCGACGGCCGCGGCGGCGCGGCCCTGTCGATGCGGGCCGTCACCGGCCTGCCGATCAAGTTCCTGGGCGCCGGCGAAAAGGTCGAGGCCCTGGAGGTGTTCGACGCCCGCCGGGTGGCCGGGCGCATCCTCGGCCAGGGCGACATCGTCTCCCTGGTGGAAAAGGCCGCCGCCGACTTCGACCAGGCCAAGGCCGAAGCCACCGCCCGCAAGCTGGCCAAGGGTCAGTTCGATCTGGACATGCTGTCGGAACAGCTGAGCCAGATGGAGAAGATGGGCGGCATGGAAGGGCTGATGGGCATGCTGCCCGGGGTCCAGAAGATGAAGGGCCAGATCGCCGAGGCGGGCCTGAACGACAAGTCGATCCGCCGCCAGAAGGCGATCATCAGCTCGATGACCAAGGCCGAGCGCAAGAAGCCGGAGATTCTCGCCGCCTCGCGCAAGCGCCGGATCGCGGCCGGCGCCGGGGTCGATGTGGCGGAGATCAACCGCCTGCTGAAACAGCACCGCCAGATGGCCGACGCCTTCAAGATGATGAGCAAGGGCGGCGGCCGGGGCTTTGCCCAGATGGCCGGCATGCTGGGCCTGGGCGGCGGCGGCGATCGCCTCAAGTCCCTGGGCGGCGGAAAGATGGCCGCGCCCGATCCGGCCGAGCTCGAAAAACAACTGAAGGGAATCCCCGGCCTGTCAGGCCTGGGTGGCCCCAACCCTCCTTCCCTGCCTGGCCTTCCCGGCCTGGGCGGCGGCGCCCCTTTCAACCCGTTCAAGAAAAACTGAACCAAACCAAGGACTACCGGTAATGCTGAAGATTCGTCTGGCCCGTGGCGGCACCAAGAAGCGCCCCTACTACTCGATCGTCGTCGCTGACAGCCACTCGCCCCGCGACGGCCGTTTCATCGAGAAGGTCGGCACCTACAACCCGCTCCTCAAGAAGGACGACCCGACCCGCACCACCCTGAAGCTGGAGTCGATCCAGGCGTGGATCAAGAAGGGCGCCCAGCCGACCGACCGCGTCGCCCGCTTCCTCGCCAAGGAAGGCCTGGTCCAATGGGCCCACGGCAACAACCCGACCAAGGGCAAGCCGGGCAAGAAGGCCGAGGAACGCTCCGCCGAGCGCGCCAAGCGTGAAGAAGACCGCGCCGCCGCCGCCGCCGAACTGGCCGCCAACCCGCCGGCCCCCGAGCCGGAACCCGAAGTCGAGGCTCCGGCCCCGGAAGCCGTCGCCGAAGAGGCTCCCGCCGCCGAGGCCCCCGCTGCTGAAGAGGCTCCGGCCGCTGAAGCCGCTCCCGCTGCTGAAGAAGCCCCCGCCGCCGAAGCTGCTCCGGCCGCCGACGCCAGCGAAGAAAAGACCGAAGGCTAAGGCTTTCTTCCTTCTCCCGCTTGTCGGGAGAAGGTGGCCCCCGACAGGGGGGCGGATGAGGGCAGCACCGGCTAAGGCCGGGCTGCCCTTTTCCATGCCTGCGACCGCCTTCTGTCAGTCCTGACGGGCTGGCGCCGCCCTCATCCGACCGCTTCGCGGCCACCTTCTCCCGACAAGCGGGAGAAGGAACGCTCTTGCCCTCGACACGGGTTTGATTTTCAAGGCCACCCATGACCTCCAACCTCCTTCTCGTCGGCCGGGTCTCGGGCGCCTTTGGCGTGCGGGGCGATGTGCGGCTGAGCACCTTTACCGCCGACCCGCTGGCCGTGGCCCAGTACCGCAACCTGCTGCGGGCTGATGGATCGCCGGCGTTGACGGTGTTGTCGGCGCGGGTGGCCAAGGGCGGGGTGATCGTCCGCTGCAAGGGCGTGGAGACCAAGGACCAGGCCGACGCTCTGAAGGGCCTGTCGCTGCATATCGCCCGCGACGCCCTGCCAGAGCCCGAAGAGGACGAGTTCTACCTGGCCGACCTGATCGGCCTCGCCGCAGTCACGCCCGAGGGCGGGGCCCTGGGCAAGGTCAAGTCGGTGCAGAACTTCGGGGCCGGCGATATCCTGGAGATCGACCCGGCCCTGGGCGGACCCACCTGGTATCTGCCCTTCACCCGCGAGGCCGTGCCGGAGGTGAAGATCGCCGAGGGCCGGATCGTCGTGGTCCAGCCTGACGAGATCGAAATCGAGGGCGACCTGGAGTGATGGCTTTCCTTCTCCCGGAGGGAGAAGGAGGGGCCCGCCCCCCAGGGGTGGGAGGATGAGGGATTACGCGGCCGGCCGGACCGGCGCGTTTGCCTGACAGACCGTAAGCCCTCACCCGGTCGCTTTCGCGACCGACCTCTCCCGCCGGGAGAGGTAATCTATGGGCGTCAGTCCTTCACCCGCATCAAACATTCCTGCGCCACCGAGGCGGCGAGCCGGCCGTCCTGGGTGTACATCTCGCCGCGGATGAAGCCACGCCCCTGCGAGGTGCTGGGGCAGTCCTGGTCGAACAGCAGCCAGTTGTTGAAATCGACCGGCCGATGAAACCACATGGCGTGGTCGAGGCTGGCCGACTGCAGGCCGGGCGTCTGCCAGTTAAGGCCATGCACCCGCAGGGCCGTTTCCATGAAGGCCATGTCGGAGGCATAGGCCAGGCAGGCCTGCTGCAGTCGCACCTCGGGCCCAATCGGAACCTTGGCCCGCATCCAGACCTGCTTGCGCGGCGGCATCGGCGCGGGGCGCAGGAGGTTCTGCGGGCTGGGCCAGCGCAGGTCGATGGGGCGCGGCATGCTCATCTGGGCCAGGAGCGCCGGCGGCATCTTGTCGCCGTAGTCGGCGATCATCCGCTCCTGCTCGTTGAGGATGCCTTCCGGATCCGGATGAGACGGCATCGGGGACTGGTGTTCCAGCCCCTCCTCGGCCACCTGAAAGGAGGCGGCGAGGTTGAAGATCTGCTTGCCGTTCTGGATGGCGATCACCCGGCGCGTGGTGAAGCTGCCGCCGTCGCGGGAGCGGTCCACCTCATAAAGCACCGGAATGCGGACATCGCCGGGCCGGATGAAATAGGCGTGGAGCGAATGGCAGACGCGGTTCTCGACCGTCTCGTAAGCCGCCAGCAGCGCCTGGGCGATGACGAAGCCGCCGAAGATGCGCGGAAAGCCGTCGTTCGGCGACACGCCCCGGAACAGGTTCACCTCGATCGGCTCGAGCGCCAGGGTCGCGATCAGGTCTTCGGCGTTTTCCATGATGGGGGAATAGGCCGGGGCGAAAGGCGCCGCAAGCGGGCGCAATGCCGCCCCGTCGACGGGGCGGGCCCTCCTCTGGTAGGAGAGCGCCATGCTGACCCCCGCCGCCCTCGCCAAAGCCGCCCTCGCCGTCGCCCTGCTGTTCCAGTCCGGATCGGGCCTGGGCTTCGCCGAGGCCCTGGCCCGGGCGCAGCGCTATGAGGACGACGCCAAGGCCCAGGTCTATCGCGACGGACCGCTGAAAACCGCCCTCGCCGGCCCCATCCAGTCGATCTTCGCCCGCTGCTATCCAGACAGCGACCGGCGGACGCTGAACTTCTCCCTGGTGCTCAGCTTCAAGGCCGGAGCCTTCGATCGGGTCGAGAGCAACAGCGATGACCGGGTCGCCGACTGCATGACCCGGGCCTTCAGCGGCCTGAGCTACGGCAAGCCGCCTTACGAGGATTTCGCCGAGGAAATCCACATGGAGCTGCGGCGCTGACCGCCATGCCGTTCACCGCCACCGTCTTGACCATGTTCCCGGAGGCCTTCCCCGGCCCGCTCGGCGTCTCGCTGATCGGAACCGCCTGGCGGGAGGCGGACCTGTGGCGCCTTGAAACACTGGACATTCGGGGCTTTTCCAAGGATAAGCGCGGCTTCCTCGACGACACCCCCGCGGGTGGCGGTCCTGGACAGGTGATGAAGGCGGATGTGATCGCGGCGGCGCTGGACAGCGTCGACACCGTGGGACGTCCGCTTTTGTGCATGAGCGCCCGGGGTCGGCCCCTGACCCAGGCGCGTGTTGCCAAATGGGCCGAGGCGCCGGGGATCGTGGTCCTCTGCGGCCGGTTCGAGGGGGTGGATCAACGGGTGCTCGACGCCCGGGGGTTCGAGGAGGTCTCCGTCGGAGACGCGGTCCTGGCCGGTGGCGAGGCGGCGGCGATGGTGGTGATCGAGGCCTGTGTCCGTCTGGTGCCGGGGGTTCTCGGCGCGGCGGCCAGTCTTCACGAAGAAAGCTTCGAGGACGGGCTCCTCGAACATCCGCAGTTTACCAGACCGCGGACGTTCGAAGGGCTGGACATCCCCGAGGTGCTGCTCAGCGGCGACCACAAGCGGGTCGCGGCCTGGCGGCAGGCGATGAGAGAAGAGACGACCCGCGAGCGGCGGCCCGACCTTTGGGACCGTCATCTCGCCAATCAACAGGCAAAGGGCGCCGGCAAACCGGTCAAGCCCAAGGAGTAAGAGACATGGCTGCGAACATTATCAAGCAACTGGAGAAGGAAGAGACCGAGCGTCTCGCCGCCCTCCGCACCACCCCCGACTTCCAGGCTGGCGACACCCTGCGGGTCAACGTCAAGATCAAGGAAGGCGACCGTGAGCGCGTGCAGGCCTATGAAGGCGTCTGCATCGGCCGCCAGGGCGCCGGGCTCCACGAGAGCTTCACGGTCCGCAAGATCAGCTTCGGCGAAGGCGTCGAGCGGGTCTTCCCGATCATGTCGCCGATGATTGAATCCATCGAGGTGAAGCGTCGCGGCGTCGTCCGGCGCGCCAAGCTCTATTACCTGCGCGACCGCCGCGGGAAGAGCGCCCGGATCGCCGAACGTTCGGTCCGTCGCGACGAACCCAAGACCACCGCCGAGTAAGGCGACGCGCCTTCGAGCAAGAATGCCAAGGCCCCGCTGGAAACAGCGGGGCCTTATTCCATCCACCGTCATCCCGGCCGTACCCCGGCGAAAGCCGGTGGAAGAGCCGGGATCCAGGGGCAACGAGCGCGGCGCTCGCGGCAGAACGATCCGCACCCCTGCCCTCCAGCCCTCCCGGATCGGCCTGCGGCCGTCCGGGATGACGGAGGTCAGGTGGCCGCCCCGATATACCCGTCCACCTGCTGCTCCAGCACATCCAGCGGCAGCGCCCCGTCCTTCAGCACCGCGTCGTGGAAAGCCCGCACATCGAACTTCGGCCCCAAGGCCTTCTCCGCTTTCGCCCGCAACATCAGAATCTTCTGCTGGCCGACCATGTAGCTGGTGGCCTGGCCCGGATTGCAGAGGTAGCGCTCCACTTCCTTGACGATGTCGCGCTCGCTGAGCATCGAGTTCTGCTGGAAGAAGGCGATGGCCTGTTCGCGGGTCCATTGCTTGGCGTGCATGCCGGTATCGACCACCAGACGCACCGCGCGCCAAGCCTCCAGCGACAGCCGGCCGAAGTCGGAATAGGGGTCCGAATAGAAGCCCATCTCCTTGCCCAGCCGCTCCGAATAAAGGCCCCAGCCCTCGGTGTAGGCGCCATAGAAGCCGAACTTGCGGAACTTCGGCAGGCCCTGGAGCTCCTGGGCCAGGGCGATCTGGAAATGGTGGCCGGGGGCGGCCTCGTGATAGCTGATCCCCTCGATCTGGGGCTTCAGCACCTGGGTCATGTCGGCCAGATTCACATAGAAGATGCCCGGCCGCGACCCGTCCGCCGCCGGGCGGTTGTAGAAGGCGACCGAGGCCGTCTCCTGGCGCCAGGCCTCCACCGCCCGCACCTCCAGCGGCGCCTTGGGCAGGCGCAGGAAGTATTTCGGGGCGATGGCCATGACCTGGGCGATGTAGCCCCGGGCGTCGCTGAGGTACTGGGCCTTGCCCTCCGGGGTGTTGGGGTACTGGTATTTCGGGTCGGTCTTGATGGCCTTGAAGAAGTCCTGCAGCGATCCGGTGAACCCGACCTTGGCCATGATCGCCCGCATCTCGCCCTGCACCCGCTCGAGATTCTTCAGGCCCAGCTGGTGGATCTCCTCCGCCGTCATCTCGGTGGTGGTCGATCCCTTGAGGCGGAAGGCGTAGTAGGCGGCGCCGTCCGGCAGGGCCCAGGCGCCGTTGTTGCCCTTGGCCAGGGGCTGGACGTCCTTCTGAGTGGCGAGGAAGGTCTCGTAGCCGGCCTTGAACGGACCGGTCAGGGCCGCCTTGCCGTCGCTAAGCAGCCGGTCCTTGTCGGCCTGGGGCGCGGAAAGCTTGCCGACCTTTTCCTTGAAGTCGGCCCAGACGGCGCAGTCGGGGCCCTCGGTGAAGGGCGCCCCTTCCAGCACATTGCGGGCGTCCGCCTCGACCGGGGCGAAGGTGAAGGCCGGGGCGACGACGCCCTTGGCGGCGGACTCGCGAATGCCGGCGCTGACCTCGCTCATCACCCGGCGGCTGTCCTTCAGCCGGGCGATATAGGCGTCCGCCTCGGCGACGCTGGCCACGCCGTGGTTGTTGATCAGGAAGACGGGGATGTCTCCGGCCGGGCTGCCGTTGGTCGTCGCCTGATAGAAATGATCCCGCCATTTGAAAGCCTCTCGCCCACGCGCGGTCTGGCTCTCGAACAATCGCCAGGAGACCTGCGACTGGTGACCCAGCGTCTCATAGCTGAACTGGGCCTTCATCCGCTTTAGCTGCCCCTCGGCCAGCACCTGGGCCCGCTCGGCCCCGGCCGGGGTGTAGTCGTCGAGTTTGTAGTAGTCGGTCTTCAGCCCCAGCGAGGTCATGGATTCCGGGCTGAGGGCCAGGGACTCATCGAAAGCGGCGTCAAGGAAGGCGGTGAACTTCGCATCCTCGGTCGTCGCAGGGCTCTGCGCGAAGGCGGCGCCGGCCAGCGGGGTTGAGGCAAGACCGGCCAGGACGAGGCGGCGGGTGATGGGAATGTTCACGCGGGAGACTCCGGAAGATTTGTCCGGGAGTCTCCACAGTTTAAGGGAGGTGTCACCCACATCTTCCTTCTCCCGCTTGTCGGGAGAAGGTGGCCCCGAAGGGGTCGGATGAGGGCAGCGCGGGGTTCGGACGATTTGCAGGAGAATTGAGGGGATCATTCCCTCAGGCCGGCGCTGCCCTCATCCGGCGGCTGCGCCGCCACCTTCTCCCGACGAGCGGGAGAAGGAACCGTTGGCGTCGCAACTTCCTTCCCTCCACCCCTCCCCACACCCCATTTCGGCGCACTTTCCTTGCGCCGGACTGGACGAACCGCCGTCGGAAGTCCTACATCCGGGCCATGGCCGGCAAGACACTCTACGACAAGATCTGGGACGCTCACGCCGTCGCTCAAGACGGCGGCGAGACCGTTCTCTACATCGACCTGCACCTGATCCACGAGGTGACCACGCCCCAGGCCTTCGCCGGCCTTCGTGCGGCGGGCCGCAAGGTGCGCAGGCCCGATCGCACCCTGGCGGTGGCGGACCACAACACACCGACCATCGGCCAGGCGCTGGGCGTCGACGCGGTCGAGGACGAGGAAGCGCGGCTGCAGCTGCAGACGCTGGGCCGCAACGTCGCCGACGCCGGGATCGAGTATTTCCAGATGGGCGATCCGCGCAACGGCATCGTCCATGTGATCGGTCCTGAACAGGGCCGCACCCAGCCGGGGATGACCATCGTCTGCGGCGACAGCCACACCTCGACCCACGGCGCCTTCGGGGCCCTGGCCCAGGGGATCGGCACCAGCGAGGTCGAGCATGTCCTGGCCACCCAGACCCTGCGCCAGAGCAAGTCGAAGAACTTCAAGGTCACCGTCGATGGCCAGCTGGGTCCCGGCGTCACCGCCAAGGACATGGCCCTGGCCATCATCGGCGAGATCGGCACGGCCGGCGGCACCGGATCGGTGATCGAGTACACCGGCGAAGCGGTTCGCGCCCTGTCGATGGAGGGCCGCATGACCCTCTGCAACCTGACTATCGAGGCCGGCGCGCGGGCGGGCTTGGTGGCCCCCGACGAAAAGACCTTCGCCTACATCATGGGCCGGCCCTCGGCGCCCAAGGGTGCAGCCTGGGACATGGCTCTCTCCTACTGGAACACCTTCCACAGCGACGACGACGCGGTGTTCGACCGCGAGGTCCGGCTGAACGCCGCCGACATCGCCCCGACCGTCACCTGGGGCACCAGCCCCGAGGATGTGGTGGCGGTGACCGGCAATGTGCCCCGCCCCGAGGACTTCGCCACCGCCGACAAGCGCGCCTCGGCGATCCGCGCCCTCGAATACATGGGGCTGGAAGCCGGTCAGCCGATCACCGAGGCGAAGATCGACGTGGTGTTCATCGGCAGCTGCACCAACAGCCGCATCGAGGATTTGCGGGCCGCCGCCGCCGTGGCGCAGGCGGCGTTCCTGGAGGGTCGGCTTGTCGCCCCCCATGTCCGCGCCATGGTGGTGCCGGGCTCGGGCCTGGTGAAGGAACAGGCGGAACAGGAAGGCCTGGACGCCATCCTGAAGGCCTCCGGCTTCGAATGGCGCGAGCCGGGATGCTCGATGTGCCTGGGCATGAACCCCGACAAGCTGACGCCCGGCCAGCGCTGCGCCTCCACCTCAAACCGCAACTTCGAGGGTCGCCAGGGCCGGGGCGGACGCACCCACCTGATGAGCCCGGCCATGGCGGCGGCGGCGGCGATCGCGGGCCATATCGTCGATGTGCGGGAGATGATGCGAGTTTGACCAACTTGGTCAAGCGGCGCACAATGTCGCGATGAAGCAGGTCAACCTCTACGAAGCCAAGACCAACCTTTCCGCCCTGGTGGACGAGGCCGCGGCCGGGGAAGACATTGTCATCGCCAAGAACGGCAAACCGCGCGCGGTCATCGTCTCGCTGGAGCGTGCGCCGGAGCAGCCGCGGCGTGTTCCTGAATTTGGCTTCTGGGAGGCCGAGGGCTTCGAACTGCCCGATAACTTCAACGATCCTGACCCGGAGATTGAGGCCCTGTTCTACGGCGAGCCCGACGAGAACGCCGCGTGACCGCCTTCCTTCTGGATACCGATGTGGTGGTGAAATCGATCTATTTTCCCGAACGCCTGTCCCCGCAGGTGCGCGCCGCCCTGACGGACCCCGCCAACGACCGGTGGGTCAGCGTGGTCTCGGCGTTCGAGATCGCCGTGAAGATCGGCATCGGGAAGCTGCCGATGCCGAAGCAGTTCAGCAGCGATTTCCTCGCCGCCTTTTGCGACGTCGTCGATCGTTTCGCCGCCAGGACCCTCGACGTTCAACTGCCGCACGCCGCGCGGATCACCGCGCTGCCGCTGCATCATCGGGACCCGTTTGACCGGTTGCTGATCGCGCAGGCCATGGTCGAGGATCTGACGCTGGTCAGCGGCGATCGCCAGTTCTCGCGCTATCTGGGCCTGAAAGTCCTGACCGCATGACCATCACCGCCCTCGATCACATCGCCCTTGTCGTCCGCGACCTGGACGCGACGCTGGAGGGGCTGACCCGGATTTTCGGGCGCGAGCCCAACTGGCGCGGGACCGGCGGCGGGATGCGGCATGCCTGGTACCAGTTTGGCAATACGGCCTTGGACGTGCTGGAGCCCGGAGAGGCGGGCATGGCCGGCGCCTGGATGGCCCAGCATGGCGAAGGGCTGTGGGGCCTGGCCTTCGCCACCGACGACATGGAAGCCGAACGCAAGCGGCTGGCCCGGCTGTCCATCCCCTCCACGGAAGCCTTTCCCGTCCGCACCAAGGACGAGACCGGCGCGGCGCGGATCTGGCCGACCTCGGTGATCGACGCCGGGGCCACGGCCGGGGTGACCACCTTTCTGATCGGCACGACGCCGGACGCCGCCCCCTGGCCTGTTTCGCCTTTGGTAGGCGATGAGGGCGTGGGCGATGAGGGCGTCGGCGATGAGGCCGCCGCCGTGAGCGGGCTGGACCATGTGGTCGTCTCGACCCCCAACCCCGAGCGCGCCGCCGCCCTCTACGGCGCGCGGCTGGGGCTCGACTTCAAGCTGGACCGGACCAACGCGGCCTGGGGCACGCGGCTGATGTTCTTCCGCGTCGGCGGTCTGGTGGTCGAGATCGCACACCCCCTGAAGACCCCGCCTAGCGACAATGAGGACTTTCTCGGGGGATCACGGGTGAAGGTTTTCGGCATCACCGTGGCCGAGCTCACCCATCCTCCCGCCCCCCCAACCAGCGACGATCCGGACCATCTCTGGGGCCTGACCTGGGCGGTCCCGGACATCGCCGCCGCCCACGCCCGCATGACCACCGCCGGCCTGTCGCTCAGCGAGATCCGCACGGGCCGCAAGCCGGGCACCCAGGTCTACACCGTCAAAAACGCCCCCGGGCGCGTTCCCACCCTGATCATCGGAGCGGCCTGATGATAAAGGCCGGCGCGGCTCTGGCCGTGGTTCTTGTCGCCCTCCTGCCCGCTGGATGCGCCAAGGCGGCCGCAACCCGCGCGACCGCCGCGCCTCCATCGGCCGATCTGCGAGCCGGCGTAACACGTCGATATCTCGTCGAGACCACGATTGAGCCGAGTACCGCGCATGAGGGTTCGACAAGTCTGCTGACCATCGAACTCACGACGGCCCGTGGAGACGATGGTCAACCTGTCCTGCTGTATCGGTCGATTTCAATGAACGGATCGTACGGGTCAGACCTCAGCCGCGTTCTTGCGCGCGCGATAAATCGCACGCCGGTCGCCATAAGTGTTTCAGGGTCCGGCAAACCGACTGGAATGGTGGATTGGAAAAGCCAAAGACTGCGCCTGGGTCAGAGTGTCAGAACCGCAGGCGAAGAACTTGGAATAGATTCTGAGCGCTGGGCTTCCCTGATCGACACGTCCAACGAGGCTTGGGCGATGAAAAGCCTTGTCGATGAGGTCAACCTCATCGGCCAGATGCAGATGCCGTCGAGTAACGTAACAATCGGTGACGTTG
The DNA here is from genome assembly GCA_044239675.1 of Caulobacter sp. GTDB lineage: Bacteria > Pseudomonadota > Alphaproteobacteria > Caulobacterales > Caulobacteraceae > Caulobacter. The sequence continues at coordinate 72,787 of JBIIAX010000018.1, read as the reverse complement.
ATCCGGTCGCGTGTACCGTGGGGGTCAAGCGCACGGTGGAGGACCAGCCGTCGTCCGATAACCTGCAGGCCCACAGCGTTTCGGAAGGTGTCGCCCAAGTGTCGTTGAACGACGGTTGGGTTGTCGGTTACGACGCCAAGGTTCGGTACGATCCCGCCGCTGGCCAGAGCTATACTCAACGGTACAAAGTTCGGCTCGCAGCGCCTCTTTCCACCACCAATTGCCTGGTTCCAAAGTCATGAAACCCTTCACCCGCCTCGATGGCCGCGCCGCTCCGTTGCAGTTGGCCAATGTCGATACCGACCAGATCATCCCGGCCCAGTTCCTCAAGACCGTCGAGCGGGAGGGCCTGAGCAAGGGGCTGTTCTTCGCCCTGCGGTTCGACGACCAGGGCGCCGAGCGGCCCGAGTTTGTGCTCAACCGGCCGGAGTACAAGGGCGCCTCGGTCCTGATCGCCGGGGACAACTTCGGCTGCGGGTCGAGCCGCGAGCATGCGCCCTGGGCGCTCATGGATTTCGGCATCACCTGCGTCATTTCCACCAGCTTCGCCGACATCTTCAAGAACAACTGCCTGAACAACGGCCTGCTGCCGGTCATCCTCAAGCCGGAGGAAGTCGAGGCCCTGATGGACGAGGCCAAGGGCGGCAACCACGTCTTCACCGTCGATCTGGAGACCCAGACGGTCACCGCGCCGTCCGGCAAGACGTTCACCTTCGAGATCGACGCCGACCGCAAGGACAAGCTGCTGCGCGGCCTGGACGCCATCGGCGAGACCCTGCAGCACGGCGGCGACATCGACGTCTATGAGATGAAGCGGGCCCTGGCCCAGCCCTGGCTGGAAGCCTCGTGATCCTGGTGATGGGCACGGTGCGGGTCGATGTCGCCGCCATCGAGACCCTCAAACCCGCCATGGCCGCCATGGTCCACGCCAGCCGCGCCGAGGACGGCTGCCTGACTTACGCCTACGGCTGGGACCTGCTGGAGCCCGGCCTGATCCGGGTGTCGGAAGCCTGGGACAGCCAGGCGGCGCTCGACGCTCACCTGAACACCCCTCACCTGCCCGTCTGGCGCGCGGCGCTGCAGGCGGCGGGCGTTCGGGACCGCGATATCAAACGCTACGAGGCCAGCGAAGGGATCAACTTTTGAGCCCTTCCCCGTCCCTCCCCTTCATGGGGAGGGTGGCCCGAAGGGCCGGGTGGGGAAGTCTTTGATCTCCGCGAAACACTTCCCCACCCTTCGATCGCTTGCGCGATCTCGCCCTCCCCATAAAGGGGAGGGACAAGACAAGACGGACACTTCGACATGACCACCCTCCTCCTGCTTCCGGGCGACGGCATCGGCCCCGAGGTCACCGCCCAGGTCCGCCGGGTCGCCGCGGCCCTGACGCCGGACATCGCCCTCGACGAGCGCGACTTCGGCGGCGTCTCCTATGACCGCCACGGCGCGCCGATCACCGACGAGGCGGTGGCCACGGCCCTGGCGGCGGACGCAGTGCTGATGGGCGCGGTCGGCGGCCCCAAATGGTCGGGCGCCCCCCGCCTTCTGCGGCCCGAGGCCGGACTGCTGCGGCTGCGCAAGGAGATGCAGGTGTTCGCCAACCTGCGGCCGGCCCTCTGTTTCGACGCCCTGGCAGACGCCAGCAGCCTTAAGCGCGAGCTGGTCGCCGGGCTCGACATCATGATCGTCCGGGAGCTGACCGGCGGCGTCTATTTCGGCGAGCCACGCGGCATCGAGACCCTCGCGGACGGCCAGCGGCGCGGCTTCGACACCCAGGTCTATACGACCAGCGAGATCGAGCGGGTCGGCCGGGTGGCCTTCGAGCTGGCGCGGGGACGCCGCAACAAGGTGCACAGCGCCGAGAAGTCCAACGTCATGGAAAGCGGCCTGCTGTGGCGCGAGGTGGTCACCGCCCTGCATGCCCGCGACTACGCCGACGTCCAGTTGGAGCACATCCTGGCCGACAACGCCGCCATGCAGCTGGTCCGGGCGCCGACACAGTTCGACGTGCTGCTGACCGACAACCTGTTCGGCGACATTCTGTCGGACGCGGCGGCGCAACTGACAGGATCGCTGGGCATGCTCCCCTCGGCGGCTCTGGGCGAAGCGGGCAGGCCCGGCCTCTACGAGCCTATCCACGGCTCGGCTCCGGATATCGCCGGACAGGGCGTGGCCAATCCGCTCGCCGCCATCCTGTCGTTCGAGATGGCCCTGCGCTGGTCGCTGAACCGCCCCGAACAGGCCGACCGGCTGTTCAAGGCGGTCGAGGCGGCCCTGGCCTCCGGCGCCCGGACGCGGGACCTGGGCGGTCAGCTGACCACGGTGGAGATGGGCGATGCGGTGCTCCGCGCGTTGTAGCCGGGCATGATCCACATCCAGCCCGTCATCCCGGACGGTCCATCGGACCGATCCGGGACCCACCAGGCCCGTCACGGTGGGTTGCGATAATGCCGCGTCCCGACCTGCATGAGACGGTCGCCCTCGAGGAAGTCGCCGCCTGGCGCGAAAAGCTGTTGCGGGCGCCGGGACCGATGGACCGGGCGGCGCGGCATATGCAGGCGACCGTCAACAACCTGATCCCGGAAAAGGTCCATGCGGCGGTGACCAAGGTCATCGAGACGATGACCCGGGCCATCCTGACCGGGGCCGACGTCACCACCGCCAAGCCCCTGCTGAACGCCTCGCTGGGCGCCCGCGAGGCCCTGGTCAGGCAGCGGATCACCGCCTACCGGACCATGGCGGCGGCCGAGGGCGGGGTCGCCGGGGCCGGCGGCTTCCTGCTGGCGGCGGCGGACTTCCCGGTACTGATCGGCTTCAAGATCAAGCTGCTGTTCGAGGTCGCCGCCCTGTATGGCCACGAGGCCGGCGACTGGGACGAGCGGCAGTTCATCCTGTCGATCTTTCAGCTGGCCTTCTCCAGTTCCGATCACCGGCAGGCGGTGTTCCACGCCATCGAGACCTGGGACCGCGACGGCGGCCGGCCCGCCTCCCCCGGCGACTTCGACTGGCGGACCTTCCAGCAGCAGTACCGCGACTACATCGACCTGGCGAAAATGGCCCAGCTGATCCCGGTGATCGGCGCCCCAGTCGGAGCCTTCGTCAATTTCCGCCTGCTGGACCAGCTCGGGGTCCATGCGATGAACAGCTACCGGATGCGCTGGTTGGCGGCGCGGGGGCTGGGGTAGCTCCGGGTTTGCGTCCTTCGACACGCCCGCTGCGCGGGCTACTCAGGATGACGGGCTTGAGTAGGCTCAATATATTTCGTCATGCTGAGTAGCGGGCCAGCCCGCGTGTCGAAGCACGCACCCTGTTGGCGGCGGACCCTTTCAGCGCCAGACTGGGTCTCCCCCCGGACAGGAGCCGCCCATGACCCTCGACACCGAACACGCCAGCCAGGATCCCCGCGTCTCGCGCCGCACCTTCGGCCTCGCCTCCCTGGCCCTGGGCGCGGCCGCCGCGACCGCCGCCTCGGCCGAGACCATGGAGATGGAGGTCTCGGTAAAGACCCCGGACGGAACCTGCGACGCGGCCCTGTTCCACCCCAAGAGCAAGGGTCCCTGGCCGGCGGCGGTGATCATTCCGGACGCGCTGGGCCTGCGCCCCGTCTTCCGGGACATGGGCAAACGATTGGCAGAGGCCGGCTATGTGGTGCTCGTCCCCAACCCCTATTACCGGACCCAGAAGGCGCCGCTGATCACCGGCGAGTTCGACTTCAGCAACCCGACCGACCGCGCCAAACTGGCCGCGCCACGCGCCCTCCTCACGCCGGACAATGTGACCCGCGACGTGATCGCCTTTGTGGACTACCTGGATATCCAGAAAATGGTCAGCAAGACGTCCAGAATCGGCTTCAGCGGCTATTGCATGGGCGGGGCCATCGTCATGCGCGCGGCGGCCGCCCGGCCCGACCGGGTCGGCGCCGGCGCCAGCTTCCATGGCGGCGGCCTGGTCACCGACCAGCCCGACAGCCCCCACCTGCTGGTCCCCAGGATCAAGGCCGCCATGTACTTCGGCGTCGCCTCCGACGACGACGCCAAGCAGCCGGAAGCCAAGACGGTTCTCGCCGAAGCCTTCAAGGCCGCAGGCGGCGACGCCAAGGTCGAGGTCTACGCCGGCGACAAGCACGGCTGGTGCGTCAAGGGCTCGGCCGTCTACGAGGAGGCCGGGGCGGAGAAGGCCTGGGCCGAACTGCTGGCGCTGTACAAGCGGGCCCTCTAGGGGCCTCAGGCCGGGATCACCATCTGGGTCTGGGTGACCAGCCCCACCAGCCTGCCGTCGGCGCCCTCGATGCGGGTCTGCCAGACGCTGGTCCGGCCGCCGATGTGGACCGGGGTGGCGACGCCGGTGACGACCGTCCCGGCTCTGGCGGCGCCCAGGAAATTAGTCTTACTTTCCAAGGTGGTAGTCCGGGCGCCGGCCGGCAGGTTGAGGAAGGCGCCGACCGCGCCCAGACTGTCGGCGAAGGCCATCACCGCGCCGCCGTGCAGGATCGACCCGGCGGTGCAGAGGTCGTCGCGCACCAGAAGCCTGCCTTCGACGCGGGTCGGCGTGGCGTCGATGATTTCGACGCCCATCAGTTGGGCGAACGGCAGAAGCGAGATGTCGAAGGGCATGGCGGGCTCCGGTTTGGCCCCGCAGCTTGAACCAGGCGGCGAGGGATGGCGATGACCCGAGAGGTAAGGCCCTTCTCCCGAGAAGAAGGCCCCGGTCCGAACTCTACCCTTTCTCGCTGTCCAGGTGGGCCATCTGCTGGGCGGGGTAGCGATCGCCCGCCGCAGCGTCCTTGGGGATGGCCGCTTCAATCGTCGCCAGGTCCTGCGGCGTCAGGCTGACATCGAGCGCACCGAGGGCCTCGGACAGGCGGTCGCGCTTGCGGGCGCCGACCAGGGTGATGATGTCATCGCCCTGAGCGGCGACCCAGGCGATGGCCAGTTGGGCGGTAGTGACGCCCTTGGCTTTGGCGAGTTCGCCGATGGCGTCAGCCAGGGCCAGGTTGTGGTCGAGGTTGTCGCCCTGGAACCGGGGGCCGGCGGCGCGGAAGTCGCGGCCGAGCGTGCGATCCTTGCTCCAGTGGCCGCTGATCAGACCCCGGGCCAGGACGCCGTAAGCGGTGACGCCGATGCCAAGCGCACGGCAGGTCGGGAGAATGGCCGCTTCGATGCCCCGGCTGATCAGGCTGTATTCGATCTGCAGGTCGACGATGGGATGGACGGCGGCGGCCCGGCGGATGGTCTCGGGGCCAACCTCGGACAGGCCGATATGACGGACGTAGCCGGCCTGGACCATCTCCCCGATGGCCCCGATGGTGTCCTCGATTGGGACGTCCGGGTCGAGGCGCGCGGGACGGTAGACGTCGACATAATCAACGCCCAACCGGCGCAGCGACATGGTCAGGAAGTTCTTGATGGCCATCGGGCGGCAATCGTAGCCGACGAAGGCGCCGGCCGGATCGCGCAGGCCGCCGAACTTGACGCTGAGTTCGTAGCGGCCACGAGAAACGCCCTTCAGCGCCTCCTGCAGGAGCATCTCGTTGTGGCCGCTGCCGTAGAAGTCGCCGGTGTCGATCAGGGTGACGTCGGCGGCGAGGGCGGCGTGGACGGTGGCGATGCTCTCGGCGCGATCGCTGGGGCCGTACATGTCGCTCATGCCCATCGCGCCCAGGCCGATGGCGGAAACGGTGGGGCCGGCGCGGCCGAGCTGGCGGGTCTGCATGGGGATCTCCTTGAACTGGCGGCGAAGCGGCTGGACCGCCGCGCCATGGACAGTCTTATGCGCCCGATGCCGTTGTGCGATAATCCGCCTTAGTCGCTACGACCTGTGCGGAATGCCGAACAATGATCCAGCCAGACCTTGCCGATCTCGACGCCTTCACCGCCGTCGCCCGGGCGCGCGGTTTTCGCGCCGCCGCCGTCAGCCGCCAAGCGTCGGCTTCAACCCTGAGCCAGTCGGTGCGGCGGCTGGAAGACCGACTGGGCGTACGGCTGCTCAACCGCACCACCCGCAGCGTCACCCTCACCGAGGCCGGGACGCGGCTGCTGGAGCGGCTGGAGCCAGCGCTTGGCGGGGTCGCCAGCGCTCTTGAAGCGGTGAACGCCTATCGAGACACGCCGCTGGGCACGTTGCGGCTCAATGTCTCCGGCGTAGTGGCGCGGGTGGTGCTGCCGCCGCTGCTGCCGGCGTTCCTGGCGGAGAACCCCGGGATCACGGCGGAGGTGATGGTCGAGGACAATTTCGTCGACATCTTCGCGGCCGGGTTCGACGCCGGCGCGCGGTTCGAAGAGAGCCTGGAGCAGGACATGATCGCCGTGCCGATGGGGCCGCCGATGCGGTTCTCGCTGGTCGCCTCGCCGGCCTACCTGGCGGGTCGGGGAACGCCGATCCATCCGTCGGAGGTGGCCGGCCACGCCTGTGTCCGTCACCGTTTCGCCAGCGGCGCGATGACGCCCTGGGAGTTCGAGAAGAACGGCGAGATCATCCGCGTCAGCCCCGGACGGGCCCCGCTGGTCAGTAACGCCATCGACGCCCTGATCGCCGCCGCCGTCCAGGGGACGGGCCTGATGTTCACCTTCCCCGGCTTCGTCGAGTCGGAACTGGCCGACGGGCGCCTGGTCGAGGTGCTGGCCGACTGGTCGCAGGCCTTCCCGGGACCGTCGCTCTACTATCCCGGCCGCCGCCATGTGCCGGGACCGCTGCGGGCGTTCGTGGACTTCCTGCGGCGGCGGCGGCCCTAGACCACCGCCTCCGCCACGATGAATTCCGGATTGTCCACGAAGCCCATGAAGGCGCCCATGATCGCCTGGACCACGCCACCCGGCATGTCTTCCGAGGTGAACCCGGCCAGGTCGGGGATATCGAAGACCTCGATGTAGTCGACGCTGGGTTTGCCCTCGCCCATCAGCAGGCCGGTGGTGCGATGGGTGACGAAGCTGGCCACGCGGCGCAGGCCGCGCATGCCGGGATAGTCTGTGGTCCTAATCCAGGACTCATATTGATCCTGTGCAGTGCCGGGTTTGAGCTTGTAGGTCAGGAACACGGTCGCCATATCTGCCTCCCCAAGGTTGAGGGGACTTGTTAGCGTTGATTTCTCCCGCCCAAACCGCCCGAAAGGGGGGCTGACAGGCGATAGAGCTTTCCTCGCCTTGCATGGGAGACCGCAGGGGCGTAACCGTCCCCGCCTTAATCTAGGAGAGACTGCGATGGGTTACCGGGTGGCCGTCGTCGGCGCCACGGGCAATGTGGGCCGTGAAATCTTCAACATCCTCGAAGAGCTGGAATTTCCGGTCGACGAGATTCACGCCATCGCCAGCCGAAAATCCGTCGGCATGGACGTCGCCTGGGGCGCGGCCATTATCAAATGCAAGGACATCGAGCAGTTCGACTTCTCGACCGTCGACCTGGTGCTGATGAGCGCCGGCGCGTCGGTGTCCAAGGCCTGGGGCGAGAAAATCGGCCGGGCCGGGGCCATCGTCATCGACAACAGCAGCCACTTCCGGATGGACCCGGACGTGCCGCTGATCGTGCCGGAAGTGAACCCCGACGCCATCGAGGGCTTCACCAAGAAGAACATCATCGCCAACCCCAACTGCACGACCGCCGGCCTGCTGGTGGCGCTGAAGCCGCTGCACGACGCGGCGACGATCAAGCGGGTGGTGATCTCGACCTATCAGTCCGTTTCCGGCACCGGCAAGGAAGCCATGGACGAGCTGTGGGAACAGACCAAGGGCGTCTTCGTCCTGGGCGCGCCGCCGCCGAAGAAATACCCCAAGCAGATCGCCTTCAATGTGATCCCGCAGTGCGACTCCTTCCTCGAGGACGACAGCGGCGACACCAAGGAGGAGCGCAAGATGCGGGACGAGACGCACAAGATGCTCGATCCTAACATCAAGGTCAGCGCCACCTGCGTGCGGGTGCCGGTATTCGTCGGTCACGGCGAGGCGGTGAACATCGAGTTCGAACGCCCGCTGGACGCCGACGACGCCCGCGAGATCCTGCGCGAGGCCCCCGGCCTGGTGGTCTACGACCGCCGCGAGGACGGTGGCTATGCGACGCCCAAGGACGTGCAGGGGGAATTCCCCGTCTACGTCAGCCGTATCCGCAACGATCCGAGCCTGGAAAACGGCCTCAGCCTATGGGTGGTCTCCGACAACCTGCGCAAGGGCGCTGCGCTGAATGCGATCCAGATCGCACAGCTGCTGCACGAGCGTGGTCTGATCCGTCAGAAGGCCCTGGCCTGATCCAATTCCCCCGCAAGCCGCGGATGGAAAACGGGAGGCCCGGGACCGAAAGGACCCGGGCCTCTTTCCTTTTCGGCTGAATGGCCCTTCGGCCAGGTGGCCAACGGAGCGTGTGTCGTGAGCGAGATTGACGGGAGTTCGACGTCAGCGAAGGACGAGGGCCGGACGGCCCTGTTCGCCGGGCTGGGGGCCTATGGCCTCTGGGGCTTCCTGCCCCTCTATTTTCACCTGCTGGGCAAGCTGGGCGTCGGCACGGGCGAGATGATCGCCCACCGGACGCTTTGGGCCGTGTTCTGGGCCTTCGGCCTGGTCTGGCTGTCGCGGCAGGGCGGCGAGGTCCGGCGGGTGCTTCGCGAACCCAGGACCATGGCCCTGCTGGCGCTGTCGACGGCGGCGATCTTCGTCAACTGGACCATCTATGTCCTCGCCGTTGACCACGGCAAGGTCATCGAGGCCAGCCTCGGCTACTACATCAACCCGCTGCTCAACATGGCCGTCGGGGCCCTGTTCTTCAAAGACCGTATGCCGCTGACCGGCAAGATCGCCATCGGCCTGGCGACGGCGGGGGTGGCGGTGCAGACCCTGGCGCTCGGCCACCTGCCCTTCATCTCCCTGGGGCTGGCGATCAGCTTCTGTCTCTACGGCGTGGTGCGCAAACAGGTGAAGGCCGACGCCCAGACGGGCCTCTTCGTCGAGTGCCTGTACCTGGCTCTGCCGGGGCTGGCCTATGTGATCTGGCTGCAGAGCCAGGGCCAGGGGCATTTCCTGTCGAACCCGGGCGTGGCGATGCTGCTGCTGGCGGCGGGGCCGGCGACGGTGGTTCCGCTGGCGTTGTTCGCCTGGTCGGCCCGGCGGATGTCGCTGACCGCCCTGGGCTTCCTGCAGTTCGTCGCCCCCACCCTGCAGTTCTTCGTCGGCCTGTGGCTGGGGGAAGTGTTCACCCCGATGCGCGCCTTGAGCTTCGCCTTCATCTGGGCCGGGGTGGCGGTGTTCGCCTGGGGCGCCTGGCGGGCGTCGCGGATGGTGAGAGTGGCGGCCTAGACCGAGGGCCGTGCTACAGTCCCGTTCAGGAGGACCGTCCGCGTGATTTCCAGACGAGACCTGATGGCGGCGACCGTCGCGACGAGCGCCATGGGGCTCCTTCCCGGCGGGGCGGCCGCCCAGAGCGATCCCTTCCCCACCCTGCTGACCGGCGGCGGCGACCCTAAGCGCGCCGTCACCGGATACGCGGCCATCGCCTTCGCCAGACCCGATCAGGCGGCGAGCCTGGTCAAGGCCGGCGGCCTGGCGGTGACCGAGCCCGGGCGGGCCATGCGGCTGGAGTCTCCGATGCGGATCGCCTCGATCTCCAAGCTGGTGGCGGCCATCGCCTTCATGGCCATGGTCGAGGCGAACCGGATCGGGCTGGACGATGATGTGTCGGAAACCTTGCGGTTCACTCTGCGCCATCCGCGCTTTCCCGATGTGGCGATCACCCCGCGCATGCTGCTCAACCACACCAGCGGCCTGCGCAACGGTCCCAGCTATCCGGTTGGGCTGGGCCGCGCCTTGAAGGACGCCCTGACGCCCGGCGGGGCTCAATGGGACGACGGCGCCTGGTTCGGACCCGCGAATGAGCCGCCGAAGACCTGGTTCGCCTATGCCGACGTCAATTTCGCGGTCATCGCCGAACTGATGGAGCGGATGGTCGGGGAGCGGTTCGACCTCCTGATGACCAAGCGGCTGTTCACGCCGCTGGGGCTGGAGTGCGGCTATAATTGGAGCGGCGTGCCCCAAAGACTGCGCAATCAGGCGGCGACGGTCTATCGCAAGGCGCCGTCCGAGGATGGTCCGTGGGACCCCGCGGGGCCCTGGCAGGCCCAGGTGGACGCCGCCGTGCCGCCCGCCTGGCAGGTGGCGGTGACCCGCGCGCCGGGGGCGGAGGGGATGACGGTGGACGACTATCCCGGCGGCAACGGCTTCGTCTTCTCGCCGCAGGGCGGGCTCCGTGCCAGCGCCCGGGACCTGGAAGTCATCGCCCGGCTGCTGGCCGGCGGCGGCCAGGTCGACGGGGTGCGGATTCTGAAAGCCGAGACGGTGAAGCTGATGGCCACCCCCGCCTGGACCTATGACCCCGCCGCGCCGAACGGCGACGCCTATGGCGGAGCCATCCTCAGCTACGGCCTTGGCATGCAGATCATGACGGGCGGCGGCGGCGACAGCCTGTTCCCGAACAGCACCGGCTGGATCGGCCATCCGGGAGACGCCTATGGGCTGGTGTCCGGTCTGTGGGTTCAGCCCTCGACCGGGCGGGGGTTCGTCTATCTGGTCAACGGCACGGCCGCGCCGCTGGCGGAACTGAAGGGCCGGTCGAAGTTCACGGTGATAGAAGAGACCTTGGCCGAGGTGCTGGCGGTGGCGTGACTTCCTTCTCCCCCAAGCGGGAGAAGGAAGAATTATAGCCCCGCATACGCCGCGTTGATCAGCTGGCGGCTGCGTGGGTCGCCGATCAGGTGGATGTCCTGGCGGTTCATCACATAGGCCCCGGCGAGGCGTTTCTCCGGATCGGCGAAGGCGCAGCTGCCGCCCCAGCCGCTGTGGCCGAAGGTCTCGATGCCCGGGCCGAAGAACATGTTGGGCGGGTTGCGCATGAAGCCCGCGCCCCAGCTGAGCACGTAGGGCAGCACCAGATCCTGGCCCTTGATCCGCTGGGCGCGCGCCTTGTCGCGCACCTCGGGCGACAAAAGGTGGACGCCGTCGATATCGCCGTCGCCGGCCAAGGCGCCCATGAACTTGGCCAGCGCCTCGGCAGTGGCGTGACCGTTGGCCGAGGGGACCTCCAGCCGACGCCACTCCGGACCGCGACCGTTGGGCGCGGCCCAGGGGGTGAGGAAGGCCGCCTTCTTCGGATCGGTGACCTCGCCGAACTGCGGCAGGGCGGATGGCGGCTTGAACTCGGCGGTGCGGCCGTGCTCGCTGTCGGGCAGGCCGATCCACAGGTCGAGGCCCGCCGGGTCGCAGATGTCTGCCTTCAGGGCCGTACCCATGCTGCGGCCGTCGACGCGGCGGAAGATCTCGCCGGTCAGATAGCCGACGGTCAGGGCGTGATAGCCGCTGGCGCTGCCCGGCGGCCACATCGGCGCCTTGGCGGCCAGCATGGCGCAGATGGCGGGAACGTCGAACCATAGCGCCGGGTCGATCTGCTCGACGAACCCCGGCAAGCCGGCCTGGTGCGACAGCACCTGGCCAACGGTGATGGCGCCCTTGCCGTTCTGGGCGAACTCCGGCCAGACCTCGGAAACCGGCTGGTCGTAGGCCAGCCTTCCCTGCTCGACCAGCCGGGCGATCATGGTCGCCGCCACGGCCTTGGTGGTCGAATAGACCATGGTCAGGGTGCGCTGGTCGAAGGGGACGGTCTGGGCCCGGTCGGCGTGGCCGGCCCACAGGTCGACGACCAGTTCGCCCTCATGCACCAGGCTGAACCGGGCGCCCAGCTCCTTGCCCTCGGCGAAGTTGGCCTCGAAGGCCTCCGAGACGCCGGAGAAGGCGACGTCGCAATGGCCGTGGATGTCGGGGGTCACGCGAGGCGCTCCATGCGGACGGTAGGGCTGGCGTTCTTGATCTTCGGGCCAATGCCGACGATCGGCAGTTCCGGCGACTGCCACATGCCGGCCATGGCCACGGTCTCGGCGACGCCGCCGACGGCGCGGGCCAGGCCATAGGAGGGCGTCTGGCCCTCCAGCATGGAGGCAGCGAACAGGGCGGCCAGCAGGTCGCCGGTGCCGCTGGGCACGCTATCCAGCTTCTGGTGGGCGGCCAGCCACGCCTCCCGCTTATCGGCATAGACCACGCCGATCTCGGCCCCGCGCAGGATGGAGGAGACCAGGGCCGGCTTGCCCAGGATCCGCGCGGCGCGCATGGCCGACGGACCGTCGCGAACGTCGGAGCTGGACAGCCGCTGAAGCTCCCAGGCGTTGGGGGTGATCAGGTCTGCGCGGGATACAAGTTCATCGGCGATGGCCTGGGCTACGTCAGCGCCGACATAGAGGCCCTTGCCGCTGTCTCCCATCACCGGGTCGATGACGACATAGGGCTTGCGGGCGAAGGCGGCGTCGCGCGGGGCGCCGCGCACCGCGTCGATGGCGCGGCCGGCGGCGCGGACCTGTTCGACACTCGCGAAATAGCCGGTGATGATCAGGTCGATCATGCCGAACAGGCCGTTAGCCTCGATGCCGTCGAGCATGCCCTCGAAGGCCTCGATCGGCACCTGGGCTCCGCCGGGCGCGCCCCAGCCGGGGTGGCGTCCGTACAGGACGGTGGGAACGACGACGGGGTCGATCTTGAACTGGGCCAGGGCCAGGGCCTGGGCGGAGGCCCCGACCCGGCTGCCGGCCACGTGGCTGGAAAGGAGAAGCGCCATGGGCATGGCGAAGGGCTTAGCGGAGGCCGGGGCGGGGCGCCATGGGCAAAAAGGCGAAGATCGGGGCCTTGCCGGTCGTAAATCGGTGACAGTCACTTTTTCCCACCGCGTCTCCGGTTGCAAAATCCGGGGACCTGGAAAAAGTGACTGTCCGAATTAGCTGCGCGGACGCCCCTTCAGTCTTGGCTCAAGCCTGCCCCTAGTACCGATAATGATCCGGCTTGAAGGGGCCGGTTTGCGGCACACCGATGTAGTCGGCCTGTTCCTTCTTGAGCACCGTCAGCTTGGCCCCCAGCTTGCCCAGGTGGAGCATGGCGACCTTTTCGTCGAGGTGTTTGGGCAGGGTGTAGACCTGGTTTTCGTAGGCCTTGCGGTTGGTCCACAGTTCGATCTGGGCCAGGGTCTGGTTGGTGAAGCTGGCGCTCATCACGAACGACGGGTGGCCTGTGGCGTTGCCCAGGTTCACCAGCCGGCCTTCGGACAGCAGGATGATCTTCTTGCCGTCGGGAAATTCGACGTGGTGGACCTGCGGCTTGATCTCGTCCCACTTGAAGTTCTTCAGGCCGGCGACCTGAATCTCAGAGTCGAAGTGGCCGATGTTGCAGACAATGGCGTTGTTCTTCATCGCTCGCATGTGGTCGACGGTGATGACGTCCTTGTTGCCGGTGGCGGTGACGAAGATGTCGGCGCGGCCGGCGCTGTCGTCCAGAGTCTGGACCTCATAGCCTTCCATCGCCGCCTGCAGGGCGCAGATCGGATCGATCTCGGTGACGATCACTCGGGCGCCGCCCTGGCGCAGCGAGGCGGCCGAGCCCTTGCCCACGTCGCCGTAGCCGCAGACCACGGCGACCTTGCCCGACAGCATGACGTCGGTGCCGCGCCGGATGGCGTCGACCAGGCTCTCGCGGCAGCCGTAAAGGTTGTCGAACTTGGACTTGGTGACGCTGTCGTTGACATTGATGGCCGGGAACGGCAGCTCGCCGGCGGTCGCCATCTGGTACAGCCGGTGAACGCCCGTGGTGGTTTCTTCGGAGACGCCGGTCACCGCGGCGCGGATGGCGCTGTAGAAGCCGGGCTTTTCAGCCAGGTAGCGCTTCATCACCGCGAACAGGGCCTCTTCCTCATCGTTCTGCGGATTGTTGAGGACGCTGGGGTCCTTCTCGGCCTTGGGGCCCAGCACGCACAGCAGGGTGGCGTCGCCGCCGTCGTCGAGGATCAGGTTGGGATAGCCGCCGTCCGACCATTCAAAGATCTTGTGGGCGTAGTCCCAGTACTCGACCAGGGTCTCGCCCTTGACCGCAAAGACAGGCGTTCCGGTGACGGCGATGGCCGCGGCGGCCTGGTCCTGGGTCGAAAAGATGTTGCAGCTGGCCCAGCGGACCTCGGCGCCAAGCGCCTGCAGCGTTTCGATCAGCACGGCCGTCTGGATGGTCATATGCAGGCTGCCGGCGATCCTGGCGCCCTTCAGCGGCTGATCCTTGCCGAACTCCTCGCGCAGGGCCATCAGGCCGGGCATTTCGGTTTCGGCGATGGCGATTTCCTTGCGGCCCCAGTCGGCCAGGGAAATGTCGCGCACGATATAGTCGGCCACGGATGAGCTCCTTGCGGCGATAGAGGGATTGAACCGTCTATAGCCGTCCGCCGTCGAGGGGGCAACCTGACATAAAGATATCTTTATATCTCATCGCGAGGACTCACCAGAACACCTTGGTCCGCAGGAAGGCGTCCAGCGCCTTGCCGGCGTCATGGACCAAGGCCCGCTCCCCTGCCGCCCGTTCACCGCCGAGCCAGCCGGCGGCCCAGACAGCCTGGGGGTGACCATCGGCGGCGGCGACCTCCCGAGCCAGGTCGGCGCCGACGGTGAGATCGTTGAGCAGGCCCAGCGCGTCCTGCAGGGTCTCCAGCCGATCGATGAAACGCTTCCGGCGGCCAGGATGGTCCGGGAAAAAGGCCGCCAGGTCCTCGGCGGCGTAACGCATCTTCTTGGCCTGGATGCGCAGATGGTGACGGGCGGCGGCGTCGGCCTTGGCGAAGCCCTTGGCATGCTGGCCAAGCTTGCGACGACGCTTGCTCAGGACAGTCTCGGCGAGGTCCCGCGCGGACGCATCCCGGACTTCGGCGGCCGGCGCATCAGCCGCCGTCCAGTCGCCGGCCTGAAGCCAGGCGGCGGCGGAAAGCATCAGTCGGCGGAAGCGATCGCCCGCCAGGGCCTGCGCGGCGCGGCGGTAGGCGGCGGCCTGGGCCGACAGCAGAGCGGCGCCGAACAGAGCCATGCCGGGCAGGTCGTGACGGGCCTGGCCCTGGGGCCGCCAGACATCCTGGATATAGACGTCGAGGTTGCGGGCCGGGCCCAGCTCGCCGGTCAGCCATTCCAGCTCCCCCTTCAGAACCGCCAGGTCTGGCCCGGAGAGGATCGGCGTGAAGGTGGTCAGGGTGCTGCGCAGACGGCGCAGGCCGACCCGCAGCTGGTGGACGCCTCCGGGGCCCGGGGCCCGTCGCAGAAGCGCGGCGTTGGCGGCCATCTGGATCAGGCAGGACCGGCCGATCAACTGCAGCGCTTCGCCGGCGGTGGACTGTCTGTCGGGGGCCGGGGGACGGTAGGCGGAACGGCGCGGCGCGTCCGTGGCCAGCAGCGCCTCCCCCCGGGCGGCCTTGCTGACGAAGGACAGACTTAGAAGGACCGCGTCCATCAAGGCGCCGGCCAGGGTGAACAGGGCGGCCGCCGGGCCGGACTTCAGTTCCAGTTCCAACTCGCCAAACGGCGCCTCGCGTTCGCCGGCCACGGCCCGCCCGAGATCCACGGCGATCTCGATCTCGGCGCCGTCCACCACGACCAGCCTCGTGGTTCGATCGATCTCGACCCGGAAGCGCGCCGGCATCTCGGCATCCTGGCAGAAGGCGGCGGGTCCGCCCTTCAGCAGGGCCGGATCCAGGGCCTGGTCAGCGACCGGCCAGTCCCACTCGTCGCGCCCTCCGTCGGCGGTCATGGCGGATTTCAGCGTCTGGATGAAGCCGTCGCCCGAGCGGCGCACCCGAAGGGCCAAGCCCCGCGCCGCCAGGGCCTGGTCGGGGGTGTCGTAATAGACCGACAGCAGCGCCTGGCGCCCGGCCTCTCCGGCCGGCAGGGCGGCGATCAGGGTCGGTACATCGACCCCATCCAGATCAAATTTCAGTTCGATCTCACGGTTGGGAGTCTTCATGGTCGCACTTTTTGGCCGCCGGACGCCGGATGACAAGCGGCGTGATCGATCCGGGGGCCGGACCACCATCGGAAAGGTCGCGCCGCCCGCACCCGGCCGCCTTGATCTTTCGCAAGATGATTGCACCCCCTCGGCCGGCGCGCCGCGGGCTTGGCGTCGAACGTCGGTCGTGTCTACAAGGGCGCCAACGCCCCTGGAGTCCTGACCCATGAATGCTCCCGTCCAGTTCGCCGATCCCGCCCTGCCCCGCCACGACTGGCGCAAGGATGAGGTCGAGGCGTTGTTCGAGCTGCCGTTCATGGAGCTGGTCTTCCAGGCCGCCCAGGTCCACCGCCGCTGGTTCGACCCCTCGGAACTGCAGCTGTCGCAGCTGCTCTCGGTGAAGACCGGCGGCTGCGCCGAGAACTGCGGCTACTGCAGCCAGTCGGCCAGTTTCAAGACCGGCCTTCAGGCCAGCAAGCTGATGGACGCCGAAACCGTCATCGCCGCCGCCAAGGCCGCCCAGGCCGGCGGGGCCCAGCGGTTCTGCATGGGCGCGGCCTGGCGCGACCTGAAGGATCGCGACCTGCCGAAGGTCGCTGAGATGATCGGCGGGGTGAAGGCGCTGGGCCTGGAGACCTGCGCGACGCTGGGCATGCTGACCGCGGACCAGGCCGTGGCCCTGAAGGACGCCGGCCTAGACTACTACAACCACAACCTCGACACCTCGCCCGAGTATTACGGCGAAGTGGTCACCACCCGGACCTATCAGGACCGGCTGGACACCCTTGCCCATGTGCGCGACGCGGGCATGAGCACCTGCTGCGGCGGCATCGTCGGCATGGGCGAAACGCGGTCCGACCGCGCGGGCCTGCTGCATCAGCTGGCCACTCTGCCCGCCCATCCCGACAGCCTGCCGGTCAACGCCCTGGTGCCGGTCGCCGGCACGCCGCTGGGCGACCGCATCAAGCGTGAAGGCGAGATCGACGGCATCGAGTTCGTGCGCACCGTGGCGGTGTCCCGGCTGGTCTGCCCCAAGGCCCTGGTGCGGCTGTCGGCCGGCCGCGAGGGAATGAGCAAGGAGCTTCAGGCCCTCTGCTTCCTGGCCGGGGCCAATTCGATCTTCGTCGGCGGCAAGCTGCTGACCACACCGCTGCCGGGCATGGACGAGGACACCCTGATGCTGGCGGACCTGGGCATGCGCCCGATGACCATGGCGACTGCCTGACCCCCTCGCCTCCATGACAAAACGTTAATCCACCGCCTCGCCGCGGCGCCCTAGTTTGCGCCCATCCGGCCGGAGGCGCAGAGCGCCCGGCTTTTCAGTTCCTGTGGGGCTTTGAATGAACCTGTCGAAACGCCTGATCGCGGCGACCGCCGTCGCGCTGATCCTCGCCTCTCCCGCCATGGCTCAAACCAAGGCAAAGACCTCGCCGGCGGCGACCGCCGACGCCGCCCTGCCCAGCATCGACATCCCCTACACCAAGTTTGTCCTGCCCAACGGCCTGACGGTGATCGTCCAGGAAGACCACAAGGCCCCCATCGTGGCGGTCAACATCTGGTACCATGTGGGCTCGAAGAACGAGACCAAGGGCAAGACCGGCTTCGCCCACCTGTTCGAACATCTGATGTTCAACGGCTCGGAAAACGCCAACACCGACTGGTTCAAGGCCCTGGAAAAGCTGGGCGCCACGGACATGAACGGCACCACCAACACCGACCGCACCAACTTCTTCCAGAATGTGCCGACCGCCGCCCTGGACCAGGTGCTTTGGCTGGAAAGCGACCGGATGGGCTGGCTGGTCAATGCCGTCGATCAGCCACGGCTGGATGAGCAGCGGGGCGTCGTCCAGAACGAGAAGCGCCAGGGCCAGAATCAGCCCTATTCCATCGCCTGGGACATCATCACCGCCAGCACTTATGACGCCGACCACCCCTACGGCCACACCGTCATCGGCGAATTGGCCGATCTGGACGCGGCCAGCCTGACCGACGTCAAGGACTGGTTCAAGAACTACTATGGCCCGTCAAACGCCACCCTGGTGCTGGCCGGCGACATCACCCCGGCCCAGGCAAAGGCCAAGGTCGAGCAGTATTTCGGCGCCATCCCCTCGGGCCCGCCCGTCGCCCGCCAGAAGGTCTGGGTCGCCAAGCGGACCGGCCACCAACGCGCGGTGGCTCAGGACCGGGTCGCCCAGGCCCGTTGGTACCGGGTGTGGAACACCCCGGAAGCCGGCAGCGAGGACGCCGACTACCTGAGCCTGCTCAGCGACGTCCTGGCTTCGGACAAGACCGCCCGCCTCTACAAGCGGCTGGTCTATGACGACCAGATCGCCACGGCCGTCAGCGCCTTCAACGCCGATGGCGAGATCGGCTCGACCTTTCACCTCCAGGTCACAGCCAAGCCCGGCGTCAGCCTGGCGCAGATCGAGGCGGTGGTCGACGAAGAGATGGCCAGGCTGCTGAAGGACGGTCCGACCCCCGCCGAACTGAACAAGATCAAGGTCGATCGCCTGGCCGGCTTCGTGCGCGGCGCCGAGCGGATCGGCGGCTTCGGAGGCAAGTCCGACATCCTGGCCGAGAGCCAAGTCTTCCACGGATCTCCCGACGCCTACAAGAAGACGCTGGAGCGGTGGAGGACTGCGACCCCGGCCCAGGTGAAGGCGGCGGCCAACCGCTGGCTGACCGATGGCGACTTCACCCTGGAGATCACCCCGTTCGAGCCGAAGGAGATGGCCCTGCCCGAGGGCAAGCGGGCCGGCCCGCCGCCGGTGGGCGAGATCGCCGCCCCAACCTTCGACAAGTACGAAACCTCCACCCTGTCCAACGGCATGAAGGTGGTGCTGGCCCGGCGGACGGCGGTGCCGATCGTCGAGCTGAACATGATCTTCCCAGGCGGCTATAGCGACCTGCCGGCCGGCGACCGTTCGGTGGCCAGCCTGACCCTGGCGATGATGGACGAGGGCGCCGGGGCCCGCGACGCCCTGGCCATCAGCCGCACCCAGTCGGAACTGGGCGCCTCGCTGCAGACCGCCGGCGGCAGCCTCTATTCGACCGTCTATCTGTCGGCCATGAAGGCCAAGCTGGATCCGTCGCTGGACCTGCTGGCCGATGTGGTGCTGCGCCCGACCTTCCCGCAGGCGGAACTGGACCGGCTGCGCAAGCTGGAGATGGCCAACCTGGCGCGGTCGAAAACCCAGCCGCAGAGCATCGCCTCGCGGGTGTTCCAGACCAAGGCCTATGGCGAAAGCCACCCCTTCGGCCGGCTGGTCACCGAGGAGACCCTGAACAGCGTCAGCCGCGAGGACCTGGTCGCCTTCCATGACGGCAAGATCAAGCCGCAGGGCGCGATCATCGTCGCCGTGGGCGACATCACCATGCCGGAGTTGACCCAGAAGCTGGAGGCCCGCTTCGCCGCCTGGAAATCAGCGCCCACCCCGACCCGCGCCCCGATTCCGGCCGCCAGCCCAGCGCAGAAGGCGATCTACCTGGTCGACAAGCCCGGCGCCCAGCAGTCGGTGATCATGGCCGCCATCCCGGCGCCGCCTCGCGACGAGGCCGACGAGCGGGCGATCGAGCTGATGAACAATGTCTTCGGCGGCGCCTTCGTCAGCCGCCTGAACATGAACCTGCGGGAGGACAAGCACTGGTCCTACGGCGCCTCGAGCTTTGTCCAGGGCACGGTGGGCCCGCGGGTGTTCGTCGCCTCCTCCGGCGTCCAGACCGACAAGACCAAGGAATCCATGGTCGAGTTCAAGAAGGAACTGGACGGCGCGGCCGGCGCCAACCCGATCACCGAGGCGGAGCTGACCAAGGCTCAGCAGGACATGATCCAGTCCCTGCCCGGCCAGTGGGAGACAGGCGGCGCCGTCGCCAATTCCCTGGCCAGCCTCTACACCCTCGATCGCCCGGCCAACTTCTGGGACACCTACGCGCCCGGCCTGAAGGCCGTCGACGTCAAGGCCGTCAACGCCGCGGCCAAGAAGATCATCAAGGCTGACCAGGTGATCTGGGTCGTGGTCGGCGACCGCGCCAAGATCGAAAAGGACCTGGTCGGCCTGGGTTACGGCCCGGTGATCGTGGTGGATGCTGACGGCAAGCCGGTGAAGTAGGACGTGATCCTTCTCCCGCTCGTCGGGGGAGGGCCTCCCAGCCGAAGCTAGACGAATGAGGGCGGCGCCGACCTTTGAAGGTTGGCGCCGCCCTTTTCGCACCGGGAATAAAATTACGGGCGCCGGCGCTCCCCTCCTCCGGCGTTTCGCACCCCCTTCTCCCGACAGGCGGAAGAAGGTTTTGGCCCTATCGCACCCCGTCCACGAGCCTCGACATGGCGTCGAGATAGAGGGTGAAAGCCTTCCTGCCGGCCTCCGTCACACTCACCCTGGTCAGCGGCTTGCGGTCGACGAAGCTCTTGTCGATGGTCACATAGCCGGCGTCTTCAAGCTTGCGAAGGTGAGCCGAGAGGTTGCCGTCGGTGGCCTGGAGTTTCGCCTTCAGGCCGTTGAAGTCGGCGGAGGCGGCGCCTGAGAGGTAGGCCATGATGCCCAGCCGGACCCGGCCGTGGATCACCTCGTCGATTTTCTCGATATCGAAATCGTCCATGACAGGGACCTCCTAGATGGTGTCCGAAGGTTCCTGGCGGAGCAGGACGACGCCGGGGATGAAGGCCAGCAATAGAAGCGCCGCCGCATAGGCCAGCATCTGGGCTGGATTGCCGGCCAATAGGCCCATGCCCACCGCGCCGGCGAAGGACGCCAGGGCTACGACGCGGATCCACCGCTTGCCGGTCATGTCGGCCGCCACGCTCCAGGCGGCGCCATAGAGGGCGAGGATGATCACCGGGAAGACGAAGATCACCGCCTCGCTGTGGGTGACGTAGGTCACCGCGGCGATGCCCAGGAAGGTGACGAAGATCGAGAAGCCGACCGCCGACCAGGCCGACCCGACCGCCTTGTTGACCGCCGAACTGGCCCCGGGCTGACGGCTCACCCTGCGGATCAGCAGGGTGCAGATCACGCCGAAGATCACCCCCGCCACGACCCAGTCGGCCAGGATGGCCCACTGCGACAGCCGCAGGATCTGGGTCTGGATCAGCCAGTGGACGACCGCCGCCACGCCGAAGATCAGGCCCGCCGCGGCCGTGACGCCGCCTCCGAGCAATGGAACCTGGGTTCCTTCCTGGGCCAGGGCCCGCATGAAGGCGATGTCGTCTCGAACAGATTGCAGCTGATCCTTGGTCACTGGGTTGCTCCTGAAGACCGCGATGAAGATGACGTCCTTATGCGCAATGTACTTTGCATTGTAAAGTGCTTTTTCGTAGACGGCCGCCACGGCGCCCTGTCCGGATGCAGCCACAACAAGAAGCCGAGGAAGCCCGATGACCGACACCCCGATCCTCCACCATTTCGACACCTCGCCGTTTTCGGAGAAGGTGCGGCTTGTCCTGGGGCTGAAGGCCCTGCCCTGGACCTCGGTGATCATCCCCTCGCTGCTGCCCAAGCCCGACTATCTGCCGCTCACCGGCGGCTATCGGCGCACCCCGTCGATGCAGATCGGCGCCGATGTCTATTGCGACAGTCAGGTGATCATCGCCGAACTGGAGCGGCGCCATCCCTCCTCCCCGATCGTGCGGGGGGCTATGGACTGGGCCATCAACTGGTGGGCCGACCGCCTGTTTTTCCAGACGACGGTGCCGATCATCTTTGGGGCCCTGGGCGAGCATGTGCCGGCCGACTTCATCAAGGATCGCGAGGCCATGTCAGGCCGGCCGTTCGATGTGGCGGCCATGAAGGCGGCCGCCGGCCCCCTGAGCGGTCAGTGGCGGGCTCAGGCCGCCTGGATCGAGGCGCAACTGGGCGGCGGTCCTTGGCTGTCCGGCGCCGCGCCCGGTCTGGCTGACATCTCGACCTACATGAACGTCTGGTTCCTGGGTCGGAACCTGCCCAAGGTGTTGGAGGCCCTCACGTCGGACATGCCCCGGTTGACAGCCTGGCGCGCCCGGGTGGAGGCCATCGGCCATGGAACCTTTGCCTCAATGAGCGGCCCGGACGCGCTGGCGGTGGCCAAGGCCGCGACCCCGGCCGGCGGCATCGTCCACGACCCCGCAGATCCGCAGGGCCTGACGCCCGGCGCGCTGGTGACGGTGATGGCGGACGACTACGGCCGCGACCCGGTGCGCGGGGTGCTGGTGGCGGCCAACACCGAGCGGGTGGTGATTTCACGTGACGATCCCGCCGTGGGGACCGTGCATGTGCACTTCCCGAGGACGGGATATCTGGTGTTCGGGGGCCAGGCCTAAAGCTTGAACCCGCCCTCCAGAAGCTTGGCGTAGGTCGGCTTGGTCAGCTTCACATAGCCCTTCTTCAGCGGGTTCTTGAAGTAGATCGGGTCCTTGGTCTGGCCAGGATCAAAGCCCTCGGCGACCAGATCGACCTTGCGGTACTTGAAGGTGCCCGTGGTTTCGATGTGGCGCTGCAGACGCACGAAGATCGGCCGGCCATAGGCGGGCATGTCGCGCTCGACCAGGTCGTAGATGGCCTTGATCTCGAAGTCCTCATCCACCGACAGGGCGGCCATACCGGCCTTGCCGTCCTGGCCGGGCACTTCGACGCCATAGACGTTGGCTTCCAGGACGCCGGGGGCCTGGGCCAGCTGTTCGGCTACCTCGCTGGTCGAGACGTTCTCGCCCTTCCAGCGGAAGGTGTCGCCGATCCGGTCGACGAAATAGATGTAGCCGTCCTCGTCCCGGCGCATCAGGTCGCCGGTGCGGAACCAGGCGTCGCCCTTTTCGAAGACGTCGTGCAGCACCTTCTTCTCGCTGGCCGCCTTGTCGGCATAGCCCGAGTAGCTGCTGCGGGCGTCGCTGACGTCGATCTTGCCGAGGCATTCGCCGACCTGCCCCGGGCCGCATTCGATGCAGAGGCCGTCGAGGCCGCGGATCGGAGTCTCGGCCTCGATATCGAACTGGACGATCCGCGCGTTGACCTTCTTCTTCAGCCAGCCGGGGATGCGGCCGATGGCCCCGACATGCCCATCGAAGTTGAACATCGAGACGTTCCCCTCGGTCGCGCCGTAGAACTCCAGCACGTCGGGGATGTTGAAACGCTTGACCATCGCTTCCCAGACATCGCCCCGAAGGCCATTGCCGAAGGCCAGGCGCAGCTTGTGCTGGCGCTCCATAGGATGTTCGGGCGCGTTGATCAGGTAGCGACAAAGTTCGCCGATGTAGACGAACATCGTGCAACCCTCGGTAACGATATCGGTCCAGAAATGGCTGGCCGAGAACTTACGGCGCAGGACGATGGAGCCGCCGGTCAGCAGGGCCGCCCCCATGGCGCAGAGGCCGCCGGTAGCGTGGTACAGGGGCAGGACCTGATAGATGCGATCGGTCTTTACCGCGCCCGTCGAGCCGGCAAAGCCGCGCATATAGAGCTGTGCGCGCATGTGGTTGATGCGGGCGGCTTTCGGCAATCCTGTTGTGCCGCTGGTATAGATGAACAGGGCGTTGTCCCTGGCCCGGATGTCGCCGCGCGCCGTCTGGCGGTCGGGACGCAGCTGACTGCAGCTCTTCAGGGCGGTGGTCAGGTCGCGGCGTTCGGCGGCGACGGGACCAAGCGTCCACTGGTGCATGGGCTTGGCCAACTGTGCCCGGACGGATTCGAACACCGGGCTGGTCTCGCCGTCCACCAGGCAGTGGCTGGCGCCGGAGATATTCAGGCAATGGACCAGCGCCGCCCCGGCCAGGTTGTTGTTGATCAGCGCCGTCGACACCCCGACCTTGGACAGGCCGTACCAGATCGGCAGGTACTCCAGGCGATTGGGCATGAACAGGGCGACGGTGTCGCCGCGCATGATGCCCTGGTTCTTGGCCCAATGAGCGTAGCGGTTGGCGATCTGGTCCATCTCGCCATAGGTGACGGTGCGGCCCTCGAAGGTGATGGCCGGCCGGTCGCGATGCTCGTCGACGGCTTTTTCCAGATCGTCGCAGATCAGGTTGGGAGAGTCGGGCGCGATGGGTTTGACCCATTTCAGCGTGCGTCGAAGTCCCTGGAAGAACTTCCACTCCCGCGCCATTCGCGCCTGCAGCTTCATGGCCACGCCCCTCCGCTCAAGACCTGCCGAGCAATGCCCGCCCCCTCCCGGTTCGGTCAAGGCGACGATAGGGGGCAAGCCTGAAGCGGGGGTGAACGTGGCGCCGACGCCTCACCGAACAGGCGAGCGGCGCCCGCTCCACGTGCAACTCTGAGGCCAAAAGGCGGCAAACTACGGACAGAATAGCGGCAGACGTGAGAAGATAGACGGCTACAGACAGGCAGTATCCACAGCAGTTCGTAGCGTGCAATCCCAAGATCGCTACGGCTTTCGAGCTTAGTGGCGGATAGAGGATCAGGCGAACTGCAATCATTGAGGAACCTCGGCCGCAGAACCCCGTTTGATATGGGACTTCACAGGATGAAAGGAGGGCTGTCATGGCCATCTATCGTGAAACTGCTCATGCTCTGTTTGGCGGCGGCGATATCGACACCGGTAAGGAGCCGCTTCGTCGCGAGACTCCCGTCAAACCCGCCGCCCAGAAGGGCCGCATCGAGACCCGCTCTCCGGTCGCCGCAACGGCGACCACCAACGACTCGCCGTTCGCGGCCAGCCCGACCTTCGGCGGTCACGTGACCAACAAGGCGAAGGCCGGCGGCAGCGGTAAGAAGGCCCTGCTATTCGCGGCTGTGGCCGGCGTCATCGTCATCGGCGGCGCGGCCATCGTGTTGATGACCAGCGGTAACCAGACCCTGCCGACGGCCGAGGTTTCGACCCCGCCGACGACCAGCGTCCCGGCCGCGGCCCCGGCTCCGATGCCGGCCCCCGTGCCGATGACCTCGACCGCGGATACGTCTGAACCCGCGACGCCGGCGGCTTCCGCCCCCGCCGCCACCCAGGCTCCGGCTACGGCCCCGAGCGTGACGAGCGTCCGCAGCGCGCCCGTTGCTCGCCGCGCCACCGTGACGCCGCGCGCCGCTCCGGTCGCCCGTTCGGCGCCGGCCGCCGAGACCGCCCCCACGCCGGTGACGCCGCCTCCGGTGACCCTGGGTCCGCCCGCCTCCGTGACCGTGACTCCGGTCACTCCGGCGCCGGTCCCCGCGGCCCCGCCGGTCCCGGTTCCGGCCGAACCCGCGCCCCAGTAACGGGCGAACTGAACGGAAACAAATTGGGGCGGCCCTCCCGGGCCGCCCCTTTTCGTTGGTCCGTGGTCCGTGAAATCTAGCCGATCGCCCCGAAGCACCAGGCCAGGATCGATTTCTGGGCGTGGATGCGGTTTTCGGCCTCGTCCCAGACCAGGGACCGGGGACCGTCGATGACCTCGTCGGTGACCTCCTCGCCCCGGTGCGCCGGCAGGCAATGGAGGAAGACCGCGTCGCCGTTCGCCTGATCCATCAGCGCATCGTCGACTTGGTAAGGCTCGAAGGCGTCCAGGCGGGCCTCACCGTCCTTGTCGCCCATGGAGACCCAGGTGTCGGAGACGACGCAGTCGGCGCCGCGCACGGCCTGACGCGGATCGTCGGTCAGTTCCACCCGGCCCTGCTGTTCCGCCGCCCGGGCGAGGTCGACCAGGTCCGGGTGATAGACCGGTGGGCAGGCGATGTTCAGCTTGAAACCGAACTTGGCCGAGGCGTGGATGAAGCTGGCGCAGACGTTGTTGCCGTCGCCGATCCAGGCCAGGGTCCTGCCCTTCACCGGCCCGCGATGCTCCTCGAAGGTCTGCAGGTCGGCGAGGATCTGGCAGGGGTGGCTGCGGTCGGTCAGGCCGTTGATCACCGGCACGCGGCTGTTCTGGGCGAACAGGGCGACGGTGTCGTGGCTGTTGGCGCGGATCATCACCGCGTCGACCATGCGCGACAGCACGCGCGCCGTATCCTCGACGCTTTCGCCCCGACCCAGCTGCATGTCGCCGGCCGAGGAAATAATGCTGGCGCCGCCGAGTTGGCGGATGGCCGCGTCGAAAGAGAAGCGCGTGCGGGTCGAGTGCTTCTCGAAGATCATCGCCAGCACGCGGCCCTTGCCGGGCGCGTCATGGTCGACCATCCCGGCGGTCCAGCCCTTGCGGGAGGCTTTGCGGGTGTGGGCGTCGTCGAGGATGGTCCGCAGGGTGGCCGATTCCATCCGCCACAGGTCGATGAAGTGTCTGGGTTGGGACATCTGTTCTACTTCCGCTAATCCCCGCGAGAGCGGGGACCCAGGTGTTCTTGTCGTCCGCTCAGCTTCTCGATCCTGTCGCCAGGATTGGCAGCGCTTCCGACACCGCAACGATAAAAGCCTCAAGTCCCCGCTTTCGCGGGGATGAGCGGAGAGTGCTCAGGCGGCCGCCTTCGATCGGACAGCTTCACAGGCCTTTTCCAGCCGCGACACGGCTTCCCGGGCCTCATCCTGGGTGATCAGCAAGGAAGGCAGCAACCGCACCAGGTTGTCGCCGCCGCCGGCCACCAGCAGGTTCTGATCGCGGCAGACAGCCATGAATTCGCGGTTGTTGGGGATCATCTTCAGGCCGATCAGCAGGCCCTTGCCGCGGATTTCGGCGATGACGTCCGGATAGCGGTCGGCGAGACCCGACAGCTGCTGGACGAAATAGCCGGCAACGTCGCGGACATGCTGCAGGGTCTCGGGTTTCGAGATCTCGTTGAACGCTGCGATGCCGACGGCCATGGCCAGGGGGTTGCCCCCGAAGGTCGAGCCGTGAACCCCGACGGTCATGCCCTTGGCCGCTTCCGCCGAAGCCAGGCAGGCGCCGACGGGGAAGCCGCCGCCGAGGGCCTTGGCCACGCACATAATATCGGGCGCGGCGTCCTCGACCCACTCATGGGCGAACAACTTGCCGGTCCGGCCCATGCCGCACTGGACCTCGTCGAAGATCACCAGCACCCCATGCTCGCGCGTCAGGTCACGCAGGCCGCGCAGACAGGTCTCGGGCATGGCGCGCGCGCCGCCTTCGCCCTGGACGGGCTCGACGATGATGGCCGCCGTGGTGGGATCGGCGATGGCCGCCTTGAGGGCGTCATGGTCGCCCCACTTCAGCTGCGCATAGTCGGGAAGGCGTGGACCGAAGCCCTCGACATAGCTGGGATTTCCGGCCGCGTTGATCGCCGCGTAGGACCGGCCGTGGAAGCTGCCGTCGAAGCCGTAGATAACCGTCCGCTGGGGATTGCCGTTGGCGGTGTGATACTTGCGGGCCGTCTTCAGGGCGCACTCGATGGCCTCGGTGCCGCTGTTGGTGAAGAAGACCACGTCGGCGAAGGTCTCGGCGCACAGCCGCCCGGCCAGCTCTTCCTGGCCCGGTATGCGGAAGATGTTGGAGACATGCCAGAGCTTTTCCGCCTGGGTCTTCAGCGCCTCGACGAGGATGGGATTGCAGTGGCCGAGACCGTTGGTGGCGATGCCGGCCACACAGTCCAGATACTCGACTCCGTCCTCGTCCCACAGTCGCACGCCCTCGCCTCGCGCAACGGCCAGCGGGGCGCGGTTGTAGACGCCCATGATGTGATCGTTGAGGGGGTTGGCGGACGGTGAAGGGGTCAAGACTGCCTCCCTAAAAGGGCAATGGTCCCGCGCGGGAAGCGCGGGACCGAAGGCTTGGCGTTGTCGCGGTGGAACGCCGCAATGTCAATGATTTGGGGCGCCGGCGGCGCTGAAGATGCGACCGACGACCTCGGGCTTGTAGATATCCAGATAGCGCCGCGTCCCCTCGGGCGCGAGCACCTCGATCATCAGGCGGTTGTCGACCCACAACTCGACCAGGTCGAACAAGCCGCCGCGTTCGGCATGGACGGCGCGCCAGCCCTGCTCGCGGCCAATCTCCATGATCGCCTCGACCGACAGGGCGGTGGTCAGGGCGACGTGGAAACCCACCGCTCCTGGGACCGGGCCGTCCTGGCGGATCTGGCTCTCCCACGGGCCGTCGCCAGGGCGCCTGGAGACGAAGTCTGGATCGACATCGCCCTGGCCCGGATGGTGGGCGCTGGTTTCGGGAAGGCATTCGACCCCGACACCGGAGCCGTCCCTGGCGATAGCCACCCAGCCACCGGGAACAGGCGGGAAAGGGGTGGCGATCCCGTCGATGATCCGGGCGAATGCCTCGGCGGCGATACGGGGGTTGGCGGTGGGCATGGCGAAGTGGGCGATCATGGCGGTCATGTCCTTGCTCTTGGCGGCAGGCGCGGGGGCGCCGCCGCGGATCTTGGCGTTACAAAAAGGTTGATAATGGCCAGCCGTCAGTCTGCGCCGCCGGCCGATGACGCCGCGATAAGCAACCGGCTGGTCTGTAGCCAGTTAATTCGAAGTCACGTTCGACTAACGCCGGTTGCTGTCCGCCGCCTTGACCAGCTCGACCGCCAACCGGGCGGCGCGCTCAATTGCTTGCGGCTCGATGGCGCTCATATTGTCCTCGGTGGTGTGGATCAGGCTCAGAACGCGGGGCGCGAAGCCGTCCGGCAGTCCGGAGGTCTGGCCGGCGTTGAGCAGCAGCCACAGCTGCATAGCCTCGCGCATCGGCAGAATGCTGATCGAGGTCTCGGCCACGCCGATCTTGCGGAAGGCGAGGTGGTCGCTGGGAGGGTAGTTGGGAAATGGCAGGCAGTCCTGGGCGGCGGCGAAACAGGCGACCCGCACGGCGGCCGCCAGCTGTTCATCCTTTGGCGTGGCGTAGAAGGCGGTGTCGCCGTAGCCGTTGATGTCGAAGTTTATGACGGCGTCCGCGCGAGCTCCGTCCGGACCGGCCGCATAGGCCTTGGCGCCCAGCAGGCCCAGCTCCTCCTGGTCAAAGAAGACGATCCTCAGCCGGTGACCGAGCGTCTGGTCCTTGAGCGCCTCGGCCGCATGGATCAGGGCGACGACGGCGGCGGCGTTGTCGACCACCGCTGGGACCAGGACGCCATCGCCGATGACCTTGGCGTCGTAGTGGGCGGTCAGCAGGATGTCGCGGTCGCCGGATCCCAGGGTGACGATGACATTGTAGCCCTTGGCCGGCTGGTCCTTGCGGCCCCCGTCGAAGGCGCGAACCTCGTAGGGCAGGCCATAGGAGTCCAGCAGTGCCTTCAACGCCTCGAGTCGGGCCGCCTGGGTCGTCTGGACGAAGCTGGCGACTTCGGCCGTGGTGTCGCCCCGGGCCGGCCCAGCCAGAACGGGTCCGGCCAGCAGGCTCAGGCCCGCCAGGGCGGCGGCCAGGATCCCGCGCAAGGTCAGCTAGGTCTTCAACCGCCAGCCGCTACGGAACAGCAGCCAGCAGGTGACGGCGAGCCCGACGACCAGCACGGCGGTCATGATCACCCCGGCCAGCAGGCTGCCGTCGGCATGGCCGATGAAGCCATACCGGAAGCCATCGATCAGGTAGAAGAAGGGGTTAAAATGGCTGGCCGAACGGAAGGGCTCGGGCAGGCGGTCGACGAGGTAGAAGGTGCCCGACAGGAAGGTCATCGGCATGATCAGGAAGTTGGTGATCGCCGCCAGGTGATCGAACTTCTCCGACCACAGGCCAGTGAGGATGCCGACAAAACCGAGGATCAGCGAGGCGCCGACGCCGAAATAGAGAATGGCCCACGGCTGGGCGAAGGTCAGGTGCGACTTGGGCAGCAGGGCCACGACGATGGCGGTGACCGCCCCCACCAGGATGCCCCGGGTGGCGGCGCCCAGGGAAAAGGCCATGACCTGTTCCAGCGGCGACAGCGGCGGGGTCAAAAAGTCCGGCGTCAGTCCCATCATCTTGGCCTGCAGCAGGCTTGAGGAAGAGTTGGCGAAGGCGTTGTTGAGGATGGCCATCATGATCAGGCCGGGCGCGACGAAGGTGGCGAAGGCCACGCCGCCGATCGGCGGGGCCGCGCCGCGCACGGCGACGACGAAGACCATCATATAGAGCAGGCTGGTGACCACCGGGGCCATGACGGTCTGCATGCCCACCTTCAGAAACCGGCGGACTTCCTTCTGGTAGAGAGTGGAAAAGCCCGTCCAGTTGAAGCCCGCGTAGTCGCGGGGCTGGGGCGGATTCGGGGCGGCGGCCATGTCCTTCATGCCCCCTAGGTGCGCGCGATGGAGGCAGATCGCAAGATACCGGCAAGATTCGGCGGCGGTTGACCGAACACCGATTCAATATGTTGAATCTGTGGACGAATGATGGGGCGCCTATTGTGCCCGTTAATAAAAACTTTACGATATCTGGTAGCGGGAACGTCGATATCGGCGTTCCTCCACTAGATGTTGCGTTGGACCGTGGGGACGAGCTGGCGCAACCTTCAGACAAAGGGTTGGATCATGGGCTGGACCGACGAGCGCGTAGATGTGCTGAAGAAGCTGTGGCTTGACGGCCTGTCCGCCAGTCAGATCGCCAAACAACTGGGCGGGGTCACCCGCAACGCCGTGATCGGCAAGGTTCACCGGCTGGGCCTCTCGGGCCGCGCCGCGCCGTCGCAGCCGGCCCGCCCGGTGTTCAAGGCCCCGCGCCCCGCACGTCCGGTCAGCACCACCCCCTCGGCCCCGCGCCGCATGGCCGAACCTGCCCAGCCAGCCGCCGCGCCCGTCGCCGCGACCTCCTCCAGTATCCCGGCGCCGCCTCAGGTTCCGGTCCTGCGCGTGGAAGAGCCGGGCTCGGCCACCGTCCTGACCCTCGGGGCCCATATGTGCAAATGGCCGATCGGCGATCCCAGCACCGACAGCTTCACCTTCTGCGGCCGCCGCGCCAGCGAGAGCCCCTACTGCGTCGAGCACGCCCGGGTGGCCTACCAGCCGGCCCAGGGCGGCAAGAAGAAGCCCGGCCCGAACGATCTGGCCCGCTCGCTGCGGCGGTACATCTAGGAGTCAGTCCTTCTCTCGTAACCGGGAGAAGGACTACCTCGATCCCGAGAAGGCGCCCTTGCGGCCGTCGGCCTCGACCGTGCCGCTGATCGTCCCGCCCTTCACCACGCCCGAATAGTTGGCGTTGAATTTCTGGGTCATGAAGCTGGATTCGTAGGTCCAGCTGACCTTGTCGCCACTGACCTTTCCGGCGGTCAGAGCGTGTGGCTTGTTGGTCCCACCATCGTAGCAGGTTCCGCTGAGAGCCTCGCCGGAGCGGGTGAACCTGCAGGTCAGGGTGAAGCCGAAGCTCTGCACCTTGCCCTTGATCTTCCAGGTCCCGGCGACCGGGTCGGTCTGGGCCGGCGCCACGACCGGCGCCGCGGTCAGCAGGGCGGCGAAGGCGGCGGCGATTGCGATACGGGCGGATGAGGTCATCGGGGGCGGTCCTTGTTCGATTCCCGAAATCTAGGGCGAACGACATCGCCATCCAGACGAGCGGTTTCATCCGACTCAAGGGCGCGGCTATGATGACGCCGTGACCGACCTCGCCGACACCGCCGCCTCCAACACCCCAACCAATGCGGGGGCCTACAGCGTCTCGGAACTGGCCTTCGCCCTGAAGCGCACCCTGGAGGACGCCTATGGCTTCGTGCGGCTGCGTGGGGAGCTGTCCAAGGTCACCCACCACTCCAGCGGGCACGTCTATCTGACCCTCAAGGACGACAAGGCCTCGCTCGACGGCGTGGTCTGGAAGGGTAGCGTCCGCAACCTCGGCATTCGCCCCGAACAGGGGATGGAGGTGGTGGTCACCGGTCGCATCACCACCTTTCCGGCCGGGTCCCGCTACCAGATCGTCATCGAGACCATGGAGGCCGCCGGCGTCGGCGCCCTGCTGGCCCAGCTGGAGCGGTTGAAGGCGAAACTGGCCGGCGAGGGCCTGTTCGAGCCGTCGCGCAAGCGCCCCCTGCCCTCCATGCCGGCCGTCGTCGGGGTGATCACCAGCCCGACCGGCGCCGTGATCCGCGACATCCTGCACCGGATCCGCGACCGCTGGCCCTGCCGGGTCATCGTCTGGCCGGTGGTGGTGCAGGGCGACGCGGCGGCCGGGCAGGTGGCCGCCGCCATCCGCGCCTTCAACGCCATGGAACCGGGCGACGCCTTTCCCCGCCCGGATGTGCTGATCGTGGCGCGCGGCGGCGGATCGGTGGAGGACCTCTGGGCCTTCAACGACGAGGCCCTGGCCCGCACCGTCGCCGCCGGGACCATCCCGCTGATCAGCGCCGTCGGCCACGAGACCGACACTACCCTGATCGACTTCGTCTCCGACCGCCGGGCCCCGACCCCCACGGCCGCCGCCGAGATGGCCACCCCGGTGCTGGCCGAACTGCGCGCCGGCCTGGCCGGCCTGCAGCAGCGGCTGGCCCGTTGCAGCCTGAGGATCATCGACGACCGCCGAACCCGGCTGGCCGCCAGCGCCCGGGGCCTGCCCCGCCCGGCCGACCTGACCGCCGCCGCTAGTCAGCGCCTGGACTACGCCGCCAGCCACCTGACCGGCGGACTTCGCCGAAACCTCGACCTGCACGCCGGCCAGCTGGGCCGGGTCGCCGCACCGCTGAAGCCCGGGCTGTTGCAGCGGCGGGCCGACCTGGGCGCCGAGCGGGTTAAGGACCTCTCCACCCGCCTGGACGCCGCCTTCCGCCGCGCCGCCGACACCGGGCCGATGCAGAAGCGGCTGGAGGACGCCGGCCGACGACTGGACACCGTGGCGCGCAAGACGGTCGAGGACCGGACGCGGCGACTGGACACCCTCGACGCAGGCCGTCGCATGGCCAACTGCATCACCAAGGGCCTGGACGATCGCGACCGTAGGCTGGAAAACGCCGACAAGCTGCGCCTGTCCTTCGATCCAAAACGGCCCCTGCGCAACGGCTTCGCCCTGGTGACCCGGCTCGACGGCTCGCTGGTCCGGCAGGGCGCCGGGCTGGCGGCCGGCGAGGCGGTCAGCCTGATGTTCGAGGACACGACGAGGCAGGCGGTGATCGATGGAACGGGCAGAATCGCGTCCGCCGCGCCCTCTGTCCCAAAGCCTGCGACAAGAAAGCCGGTCCCTCCGTCGATTCAACAGGGCGATCTGTTCTGAAACTCAAGCCGCACAGGTCGCCACCGAGAGCAGGCCGAGGAGCGCCAGGGTCACGGACGGCGCTGTGAAAAGCAGCGCGACGCTCAGGCTGAACCACGGCCATACCCCTGGAGATCTTCCCACCGTGACCGCCGCGAAGGCAAAGGGAAGGCCGATGATCAACAGGACCAGGATCGAGCCCCAGAACAGCTCGGGAAAATAGTCGCCCTCCACGCGGCAGCGGCGCGCCTCGAGGTCATAGCCGTAGGCCATCATCGCCAGACAGACCGGCCACAACGCCAGATTGGTCAGGAGCAAACCCCACGCGAGGCTGGCCTTCCGTTTTGTGTCCGGCCTCATTGGCGCGCGCTTCCCATAGACCAGACGATTGCGACCGACCATGCAGCCGTGATGCAGGCTGTGCGCGGTTTGCATCGCGCTCCGCCAAAGATCGTACGTCAGCGGCGGTCCGGTTGGCCAAACGGCCTTCCCAGCGCTACATTGGCCTCATGAACGCTTTCGACCGCGACATGGGCCGTGATCTTGCCCAGCTGCATTACGGGGACGGGGAATTCGCCATTCTCAAGTCCGGACGCCACGTGCTGTGCGCCGTGAGCGGGGTGAAAATCCCTCTGGACGCCCTGCGCTACTGGAGCCCCGAGCATCAGGAGGCCTATGCCGGTCCCGCCGAGGCCCTGAAACGCTGGCAGGAATTCAACAGCTGAACCGGCGGGGGGTACTGCTCGGTATCGCCGGCTTCGGAGGGACGGGCCTGGCGGGTCCGGCCCTGGCCGCGCCGCCGTCGCTGCTGCTCACCGGCCGCTATCAACAGGGCGGCTTTGCCCTTGGCCGCACGGCGCCCCGAGCCGACCTGTGGCTGGATGGCGCGCCGATCGGCCGCGCCTCGGCCCGGGGGCTGTTCGTCATCGGGTTCGATCGGGACGCCGCCGCCGAAGCGACCCTGAAGGTCGCCCTGCCGGATGGAGCGGTGAGCCAGGTAATCGCCGTCGCCAAGGGCGACTTCGACATCCAGAACATCAAGGGCCTGCCCGCCGACCAGGTCAGCCCGCAGGACCCCGCCCTGATCGCCCGCATTCTCAAACAGAACGAGATGAAGGCCGTCGGTCTGGCCAGCCGGGTCGATGGCGACGACTTCCGCACCGGCTTTGTCATGCCCCTGCCGGCCAAGACCTGGCGGGTCAGCGCCCGGTTCGGCGGCCAGCGCATCCTCAACGGGGAGCCCAAGCGGCCTCACTACGGCTCCGATCTCGCCGCGCCAAAAGGCACGCCGATTCGCGCGCCGGCCGGCGGCACGGTCACCTTCGCCTCCACCGGCATGCACTACGAGGGCGGCTTGGTGATGATCGATCACGGACAGGGCCTGGTCAGCATCTATCTGCACCAGTCCAAGGTCGTCGCCGTCCAAGGGCAGCGCGTCGAACGGGGCGATCTTGTCGGCGAGGTCGGGGCCACCGGCCGGGCGACCGGACCGCACCTCTGCTGGCGAATGACCTGGCGCGGGCGCCACCTGGATCCGCTGCTGATGATCGGCGCGGCGGCGCCTTGATCTAAAAGTCCGGGTCCGGCCGACGGCAGACCATATCGGGCGGCTAACCTAAACGGTCCGGTAAGGTCTGAATGCCTTATTCAGCGACCAATGGTCGCGGTGCACGCTTTAGGCGAGCAACAGACGGCCGACAATCTCGCACTTGGGGGTTACTCTCGTATGTCGGCCGGACTGGAATCGCTGCGCGTTCTTCTGGTGGACGATAACCCGCACATGCGGGCGATCGTGGCGACCATCCTCAAGGGACTTGGCGTTCGGCAGGTCCGTGAGGCCCAGGACGGCGCCGAAGGCCTGCAGGCGCTGCGAGACTGGCCGGTCGATCTGGCCATCGTCGATTTCCGCATGGACCCGCTGGACGGCGCCCAGTTCACCCGGCTGGTGCGCAACGCGGCCGACAGCCGCAACCCCTATCTGCCGATCATCATGATGACCGGATTTGCCGACCGCGCCCGGGTGTTCGAGGCGCGCGATGCGGGCGTGACGGAGATCATCGCCAAGCCGGTCACGGCCCGGGCGATCATCGAGCGGATCGAGGCGGTCATCCTGCGCCCGCGCCCCTTCGTCCGGACCAAGGACTATTTCGGCCCGGCCCGCCGCGGCATCGACGACGCCCTCGCCAAGGCCCTGGCCATCTAGCCTGGCCTCATCAGGCCGGGCCCATCAGACCGCGTTCGCGGAGCTCCTGATAGGCCTCCTTGGGCCAGCGTCGGTGAACCCAGAACCACTCACCCGGCCGCTCCCGCACCTGGTCCTCGACAAACCGGGTGACCGCCGCCACGCCGGCGGCGATGTCGGCGGTCTTGTCGCCGGTATCCGGCACCGCGATCGGCTCATGCACCACGGCCCGGAACCGGGCGCCCTTCAGTCGCTGTACGCTCATCGGCTGCAGCACCGTGCCGAAGCGCAGGGCCAGCCGGCTGGGCCCCGGCGCGGCCATCACCGGGCGACCGAAGAAGGGAACGGAGACTCCGCCGCGATTGAACTTCTGGTCGTTCATCAGGGCCACGGACTCGCCCTTCTTCATGCCCTCCAGCAGTTCCCGCGCTCCGTCGCCGCCCTTGGGCGCGAACAGCTGCACGCCATAGCGGGCCCGGCTTTCCCGGATTCGCTTGTCGACATAGGGGTTGTTGGCGGCCCGATAGGTCATCTGGCAGACCACGCCGCTGTCGACGATGGCGGCGGGCATCACCTCCCAGTTGGACAGGTGACCGGATACGAAAACCACGGCCTTTCCTCCGGTGCGGATCGCTTCCATTCGATCGGCGCCCACCAGTTCGACCCGGCCCGTGGAGGGGCGGATACGGTCCATCTGCGGGAATTCGAAGACGGTCCGGCCGTTGCTCTCCCACTGGTCGGCAAGGACCTGCTGGCGCCAGGCCTCGTCCTTTTCCGGAAAGGCGAGGATCAGGTTCTGCCAGGCCAGGGCGTGGGTCTTGCTGTAGCGGCCGAACCGCCGGAACAGGGCGCCGCCCAGGTCGGAAGCGAAATCCACCGGCATCAGCCGCATCAGGAAGGTAAAGACGTCGAAAGCCAAGGCTTCCAGCCGCCAGATCAGGTCCTGGCCGAATGAGACACGACTGTCACGCATCCGGGTTAACTACCGCCACACGCCCGCCACGCGCAACGCCGCAAGCGCCAATCGCTTGGCGCGCGACTTGCGACCCGCTGGCCTGACCGTTCCGTTTTGGGACGGCCACAGGCTTTAATCCAAGGACGGGGGCAAAACGCCCATGGGCAACGATATCGACGTTCATCTGGGCAAGCGCCTGCGCCGCCGCCGGCGGCTCCTGGGCCTCACCCAACAACAGCTCGCCGGCTCGGTCGGCGTGCGGTTCCAGCAGATTCAGAAGTACGAGTGCGGCGCCAACCGCATCTCCGCCGCCCGTCTCTGGCAGCTGAGCGAAGCGCTGGAGGTGCCGGTCGGCTATTTCTATGACGGCCTCTCCGATCAGGACCGCCCGCAGCAGCCGGCCAACGACGGCGAGAGCGGCGGCGAGATGTTCGCTCGCAAGGAAACCCTCGATCTGATCCGCGCCTATTATCAGCTGGGCGAGCGTCCGCGCCGCCGGCTGCTGGATCTGGCCAAGTCGCTCAACGGGGATGTCGAGGTCGCCTAAGTCCTGACCTCACGGCCCGTGGTCACGGGTCCGGATCGGCCGCTTGGAAGGTCGGTCCGGAAGCCTTTGATTTCAGTGTGAAATGTTCCGCCGCCTTTCGGCCGTATGGAACGGATCGCGCAAGGACATCGGCGCGTCGGAGTCTCCGACGCGGCGTCCGAAGGCCTCACAGAGCCCCGGGCGTCTCCTCACACGGAGCGAGACATGTCTCTATCAGCCATAGGAGGGACATCGCTGCTGCAAATGCAGAAGGCGATGTTCAGCAAGGCGGACGTCAATGCTGACGGTCAGCTGAGCCAGGATGAGTTCTCCGCCATTGGGCAAAAAACGCCAGAGGGCGGCAATAAGGGATCGGCGAGCCAGCTTACCGGATCGTCGTCGGCCAGCTTCAATTTCAGTAGTGAAACATTGGGCGCGTTGCTTTCCGCCCTGCAGTCCGACAGCAGTTCAACCACCCGCGCCGCCGAGATGTTCTCGGGCGCCGACAGCGATGCCGACGGCAGCCTGACCGCCGAGGAACTGGCCGCCGACATGGCCAGCCACGCGCCGCCCGGCACGGAAGGAACCGATAGCACCGACATGGCGGCGAAGATGATCGCCGGCGGCGACAGCGACGGTGACGGCGCCCTGTCGTCCGACGAGTTCGCCGCGATGACGCCGCCGGGTGGGCCCCCGCCTGGAGGTCCGCCGCCTGGTGGACCGCCTCCGTCGGGTGGATCGACCTCGTCTTCGACCAGCGAGGACAGCTCGACCGAAACGACCAGCTACGACGCCGCCGACACCAACCAGGACGGCACGGTGTCGATGAGCGAACTGCTGGCCTCGCTGCAGTCGGCCAGCGCCGTCGCCTCGGGCTTCTCCACCGAGGCCTCCGACCTGATGAGCAAACTGCTGGAGACCTTGTCGGCCGCCGGGGCGACCAGCGCCAGCGCCTCGGTCAGCGCCACGGCCTGACCGGCAGGCAGGGCCTGGCAGAATGCCCGGCCCTGACCCGCGTGGGCCTTTGCCGCGTTCGGTCAGGCCATGACGCGCGTCAGACGCTTGACGACCCTGCCACCGCGCCGCACAACGCCGCCCGACTTCAAGCGGGCGCAAGGCCCTAAGCAGCGTAAGAGGAATACAGCATGGCCGACATCCGGTTCGACGGACAGGTCGCGATCGTCACGGGCGCCGGCGGCGGTCTGGGCCGTCAGCACGCCCTGGAACTGGCCCGTCGCGGCGCCAAGGTCGTGGTCAACGACCTGGGCGGCGCCATGGACGGCTCGGGCGGCTCGTCCGAAGCGGCGACCAAGGTCGTCGAGGAAATCAAGGCTCTGGGCGGCGAAGCCATCGCCAACGGCAGCTCGGTCACTGACGACGCCGGCGTCGCCCTGATGGTCAAGCAGGCCATGGACACCTGGGGCCGCATCGACATCCTGATCGCCAACGCCGGGGTGCTGCGCGACAAGTCCTTCTCCAAGATGGAGATCGCCGACTTCGATTTCGTCACCAACGTCCACCTGATGGGCACGGTGAAGACCGCCAAGGCCGTCTGGGAAATCATGAAGACCCAGAACTACGGCCGGATCGTCGTTACGACGTCCTCCTCGGGCCTCTACGGCAACTTTGGCCAGGCCAACTATGGCGCGGCCAAGCTGGGCATCATCGGTTTCATGAACACCCTGAAGCTGGAAGGCCAGAAGAACAACATCCACGTCAACGCCATCAGCCCGGTCGCCGCCACCCGCATGACCGAAGGCCTGATGCCGCCGGAAGTGCTGGAAAAGCTGAAGCCGGAATACGTCACCCCGGCGGTGGTCTACCTGGCCTCCACCGAGGCCCCGAACGGCGCTATCGTCACCGCCGGCGCCGGCGTCTTCGCCCTGTCGCGGATCATCGAGACCGAAGGCGTCTACCTGGGCGAAGGCGGCCTGTCGGTCGAAGAAGTCCGCGACAACTGGGACAAGATCACCGACGAAACCGGCCAGCAGGCCTACTTCGCCGGTGGCGAACAGAGCCAGAAGTTCTTCCGCAAGATGACCGGGGGCTGAGAAGATTGAGTCCTTCTCCCTCTCGTCGGGAGAAGGGATTCTAAACCAACATCCGCGCCGCCGCCTGGAACGCCCGGGCGGCGGCGCTGTCGTGTGTGCTGACCGTCAACGGACGCCCCTGGTCCCCCGCCTCACGCAAGGCGATCTCGATCGGGATCTCCGCCAGCACCGGCACGCCCAAGCGCACCGCCTCCGCCGTGGCCCCGCCGGTTCCGAAGATCGGAATTTTCGCGCCGGTCGAGGGGTCGGCGAAGAAGGCCATGTTTTCGATGACCCCCAGGATCGGCGTGCCGGTCTTGGCGAACATGGCGGCGGCCCGGCGGGCGTCGATCAGGGCGATCTCCTGAGGCGTTGACACCAGCACCACTCCGTCCACCGCCAGCTTCTGGATCATCGTCAGGTGGATATCGCCGGTGCCCGGCGGCAGGTCGACGATCAGCAGATCGAGCGGCGAGGCCTCCGTGCCCCAGCGCACGTCCTGGACCATCTGGCGGACGGCCGACGAGGCCATGGGGCCGCGCCAGATCATCGGCGAGCCCTCTTCAACCATGAAGCCGATGCTCATCACCTTCACCCCGTGGGCGATCAGCGGCTCGAGCTTGCCATCGACATAGGCCGGCTCCTCGTCCACCCCCATCATCTTCGGAGCGGAAGGTCCGTAGACGTCTGCATCCAGCAGCCCGACCGACAGTCCCATGGCGGCGAAAGCGCAGGCCAGGTTCACGGAAACCGTCGACTTGCCGACACCGCCCTTGCCGCTGGCCACGGCGATCACCCGCTTCACATGCGGCGGTTTTTCCGCCTGGCTGGCTTTCGGTTCGGCGGCCGGATCGGCGCTGAGCTTGGCACCCTTACGGGCCCTTGTTGCGCCGGCGGAGGCCTCGGCGGTCAGGACCACCTGGGCGCGGGTGACGCCTGGAAAGCCGGCCAGGGCCTTCTCCGCTGCGTCACGGACCGGAGCGTAGCGCGGCGCGTCGGCAGCTGGCACTTCCAGCATGAAGCCCGCCGTTCCCTCCCGCAGGACCAGCCCCTGGACCAGGCCGGCGCTGGCGATTCCCCGCCCGGAGCGAGGATCGAGCACCGCGTCCAGGGCGGCCAGAACGGCCTCGCGATCGGTTTGTTGGACGAGAGTCATGCCGGTACAGCTTGCGTTGAGGGCTTGGGGGTCTCATATCCGGCTCCATGCGCCGGTTTGCAACCTAGCTGCCCGCTCTTAGCTGACGGAACGACGCCAACTCCATGCCCTGGAACGACAACGCCAACCCCGGACCCTGGGGTTCGCCGCCGCCGGAAGGCGAAAAGCCGGAACGTCCCGGCGATGAACCCAAACGCCCGCAGCGCCCGCAACCGCCGCGCCGGCCTCCGCCGCCCTCCGAGGGCGTCGACCTCAACGAGCTTCTCGAGCGCTGGTCCGCCCGCCTTCGCGGTCTGCTGGGCAATGGCGGTGGCGGCGGATTTGGCGGCGGCAACGGCCAGTCGCTGGTTCGCTACATCCCGCTGGCCGCCGGCCTGCTGGTGTTTCTGTATCTGCTGTCGGGCGTCGTCATTGTCGGCGCCAAGGAACAGGCGGTGATCACCACCTTCGGCGCCTGGACCCGGTCCTACGGCCCAGGCATCGGCTATCACCTGCCGATCGTCGAACGCAGCCGCAAGGTCGATGTCACCTCGCTGAAGGAAACCATCGTCGGCGGCGCCGGCGATACGGCCACCGACGAGCGGCTGATGCTGACCGGCGACGAGAACATCGTCGACCTGACCTTCGCGGTGAACTGGCGGGTGTCCAACGCCGGGAAGTATCTGTTCAACATCGCCGAGCAGGAGGCCACCGTCAAAGCCGTGGCCGAGAGCGCCATGCGCGAAATCGTCGGCCATACCGACCTCGATCCGATCATTTCCTCCGGGCGCGGCAAGGTCCAGGCGGACGCCGAGACCCTGATGCAGCGCATCCTCGACGGCTATGATTCCGGGATCATCATCGACAGCATCCAGATTCGCGGATCCCAGCCGCCCAAGGAGGTCATCGCGGCCTTCCAGGACGTGGCCACGGCGGGTCAGAACCTGCAGGCTAAGGTCAACGCCGCCGGCGGCCAGGCCGCCAGCATCCGGCAGCAGGCGCTGGGCTACAAGGCCCAGGTGGTCAATGAGGCGATCGGCGAGGCCCAGCGCTTCAACCAGATCTATGAACAGTACAAGCTGGCCCCGGGGGTCACCCGCGAACGGCTGTACCTGGAAACCATGGAGCGGGTCCTGGCCCGGTCGAACAAGGTGATCATCGACGGCAAGGGCGTAACCGCCCCCATCGTCCTGTCGCCCGACACCTTCCGCCCGCGGGCCGGCAGCGCCGCCGCCCCGACCGCCATGGGCGCGGCCCCCGCCCCCGTCCCGACGGTTCGCGCTCCGGGAGCCGCCCAATGACCCGCAATCAGCTCACCCTTTTCGGGTTCATCTTCGGCGTCGCCCTGATCCTCGCCAGCCAGACCTTCTATGTGCTGGACCAGACCCAGCAGGCGCTGATCGTCCGCGTCGGCCAGGTGGTGCGGGTGGTCAACGCCCCGGGCCGCGGAGACGGTCCCGGCCTGAAGGCCAAATGGCCTTTCATCGAAAGCCGTCTGGTGTTCGACAAACGCAACCAGATGCTGGAAGCGCGGCAGGAAGAGATCAATACCGGCGATCAGGAGCGCCTGGTCGTCGACGCCTTCATCCGCTACCGCATCAAGGACCCCTTCCGGTTCTACACGGCGCTCGGCACCGCCGATAACGCCGCCAGCCGGCTGGAGCAGCGTCTCAACGCCGCCCTGCGCCAGGCCCTGGGTACGG
The DNA here is from genome assembly GCA_044239675.1 of Caulobacter sp. Lineage (GTDB taxonomy): Bacteria > Pseudomonadota > Alphaproteobacteria > Caulobacterales > Caulobacteraceae > Caulobacter. The sequence goes on along the minus strand of JBIIAX010000018.1, from coordinate 31,520 downwards.
CCAATTCGGACGAGATCATCTCCTCGCGCCGTTCGGCCCTGATGGATGTCATCCGTCAGAACCTGATCAGCCAGGCCCGGTCCTCGCGGCTGGGCATCGAGATCATCGATGTGCGGATCAAGCGCGCCGACCTGCCGGCCGCCAACCAGGCCGCCGTCTTCGAACGGATGCGGACCGCCCGCGAACAGCAGGCCACCCGTATCCGCGCCGAGGGCGACCAGAGGCAGCGCGAGATCATCGCCACTGCAACCGGTGAGGCCGAAAAGATCCGAGGCGAAGGCGACGCTGAACGGGCTCGCCTGTTCTCCGAGAGCTTTGGCCGGGATCCGGGCTTCGCCTCCTTCTACCGGTCGATGAAGGCCTATGAAGCGTCGATCGGCCAGGGCGACGCCACCCTGGTCCTGTCGCCCGACAGTGACTTCTTCAAATACTTCAGCCGGGGGCCAGGGGGGTAATTTCCTTCTCCCGCTTGTCGGGAGAAGGACTCACGCGGCGAACTCTTCCGCCCGATAGCCCTGGAAATACAGCAGCGCCGTCAGGTCGCTGTGGTCCACCCTCGCCTGGGCCCGCGCCGCCACGACCGGCTTGGCGCGATAGGCGACCCCCAGTCCGGCGGCCTCGATCATGGCCAGGTCATTGGCTCCGTCGCCGACCGCCAGGGTCAGGGAAGGATCGATGCCCATGGCCTTCGCCTCGCCCAGCAAGGACGCCAGCTTGGCCTCCTTGCCAAGGATTGGATCAGCCACCGCGCCGGTCAGCGTGGCTCCGTCCTCCAGCAACCGGTTGGCCCTGTCCTCATGAAAGCCGGCCGCCTTCGCCACCCGGCCGGTGAAGAAAGTGAAGCCGCCCGAAACCAGCAGGCAGCGGGCGCCGCCGGCCGCCATGGTGGTCACCAGGGTCCGGGCTCCGGGGTTCAGCCGCACCCGCTCGTCGTAGCAACGCTGCAGGGACGAGAGGTCCAGACCCTTGAGCATAGCTACCCGCTCGCGCAGGGCGCCCTCGAATTCCAGTTCGCCGCGCATCGCCCTCTCGGTGATTTCGGAGACCTGGTCCTTCACCCCGGCGAAGTCGGCCAGTTCATCCAGGCATTCGCAGCCGATGATGGTCGAATCCATGTCGGCGATCAGCAGCCGCTTGCGCCGTCCCTCGGTCGGCTGCACGCAGACATCGACCGGCAGGTCCTTCAGGGCCCCGTCCAGAGCGTTGCGCAGGCCCGCGACATCCCCCACAGCGGTCAGATCGACGGCCCCCTCCCCCAGTGATTCGGGCGAGCCCAGCGGTTTGACGACGGCGATCGCGGCCGGCAAGGCCGAGGCCAGGGCTTGCGGATCGGGGCTGACAAGGGTGATGGATAGGGTCATGGAGCCCCGCATCTGGCTGATCGCCGGACCCACCGCAAGCGGCAAGTCCGCCCTGGCGCTTCGCCTGGCCCGGGAGACCGGCGGCGAGATCGTCAACGCCGACGCCCTGCAGCTCTATGCCGACCTGCGGGCCCTGAGCGCCCGTCCCTCACGCGAGGAGGAGGCTCAGGCGCCCCACCACCTGTTCGGCGTGGCCGACGGCGCCGACGGCTGGAGCGTCGGCCGGTGGGTGCGCGCCGCCCTGCCGCTGATCGACGAGATCAACGGACGCGGCCGCCCCGCCATCCTGGTCGGCGGCACGGGACTTTACTTCAAGGCTCTGACCGAGGGGCTGGCCGAAACCCCAGCCGTGCCGGCCGACGTCCGTGACGCCGTCTACGCCCGCTACGACGCCGAAGGCGAGGCCGCCGCCCGCGACCGTCTCGCCCAGGCCGACCCCGCCGCCGAAGCGAGGATCATGCCCGGCGACCGCCTACGCCTGACCCGCGCGCTGGAGGTGCTGGAGGCCACGGGACGGCCGATCAGCGCCTGGCAGGCAGAGACCCGGCCCCTGCTGACCCCCGGCGACTGGCGCGCCCTGGCCCTGGAGCCCGAACGTGAGGGCCTCTACCGCCGATGCGACGCGCGCCTGGCGGCCATGGTCGAGGCCGGCGCCCTGGCCGAGGTCGCCGCTCTTACAGCCCGCGCTCTTGACCCGCGCCTTCCGGTGATGAAGGCCGTTGGGGTCCGGGAGTTCGCCGCCCATCTGGCGGGCGAGATCAGCCTGGATCGCGCCCTGGATGACGCCCGACGCGAGACCCGCCGCTATGCCAAGCGGCAATTGACCTGGCTGCGCAACCAGATGACCGCCTGGCCTCGGGCGGGCGGCCTGGCCCCCGAGGATCAGTGGCAGGCCCTTCTGCGGGCCTGATCGCCGCGCGATTGGAAGGAAATTGCGCCGCGCCCTGCCTTGACCGCGCCCCGGCCGCGTGGCATGAACCAAATCGTGAATTTGGAGCAAACTTCGTGCGCAACGTACTTACAGGGCGGCCGACCGTAGCGTGATCTGATCACGTTGCACGGCCGCACGCGCCAAGGCCCCTAGCGGGCCTTTTTTATTGCCCGAACGCCCACCCGGACCCCGACCATGACCGACCAGAAAACCGCCCCCGCCTCCACCGCCGAAAAAACCGCCGGCCAGCCGGAAATCCTCTCGGGCGCCGAGATGGTGGTCCGAGCCCTGGTCGATCAGGGCGTCGAGGTGTTGTTCGGCTATCCAGGCGGGGCGGTCCTGCCCATCTATGACGCCCTGTTCCAGGACAACGAGGCCCACGGCGACCGTCTGCGCCACATCCTGGTGCGCCACGAACAGGGCGCGGCCCATGCGGCGGAGGGCTACGCCCGCTCCACCGGCAAGCCCGGCGTCGTCCTGGTGACCAGCGGTCCCGGCGCGACCAACGCCATCACCGGCATCGTCGACGCCCTGATGGACAGCATTCCGATGGTCGTGCTGACCGGTCAGGTCCCCACCCACCTGATCGGCACCGACGCCTTCCAGGAGGCCGACACCGTCGGCATCACCCGCGCCTGCACCAAGCACAACTATCTGGTGAAGGACATCCGCGACCTGCCGCGCGTGCTGCACGAAGCCTTCCATATCGCCACCAGCGGCCGGCCCGGCCCCGTCCTGGTCGATCTGCCCAAGGATGTGCAGTTCGCCAAGGGCGTCTATCAGGGCCCGGACGAAGTGGTCTTCGGACACGGCTACAACCCGCGCACCAAGGGCGATGCCGGCCGTATCGCCGAGGCCGCGCGGCTGATCGCCAGCGCCCGGCGGCCGATCTTCTACACCGGCGGCGGCGTCATCAACGCCGGCCCCGACGCCAGCAAGGCCCTGCGCGAACTGGCCGCCCTGACCGGGGCGCCAGTGACCTCGACCCTCATGGGCCTGGGCGCCTTCCCGGCCGCCGATCCGGCCTGGCTGGGCATGGTTGGCATGCACGGCACCTTCGAGGCCAACAACGCCATGCACGATTGCGACGTCATGGTCTGTGTCGGGGCGCGTTTCGACGACCGGGTCACCGGCCGGCTGGACGCCTTCTCCCCCGGCTCGAAGAAGATCCACATCGATATCGACGCCAGTTCGATCAACAAGAACGTCCGGGTGGATCTGGGCATTGTCGGCGACGCCGGCAGCGTCCTGGCCGACCTGATCGCCGCCTGGAAGGCTGGCGGCCACGGGCCCAACCGCCAGGCCCTGGACGACTGGTGGCGGCAGATCGACGGCTGGCGGGCCCGTCAGTGCCTGAGCTACCGGACCAACGACACGGTCATCAAGCCGCAGCAGGCCATCGAGCGGCTGTATCAGCTGACCAAGGACCGCGACGCCTACATCACCACCGAGGTCGGCCAGCACCAGATGTGGGCCGCCCAGTTCTACCGCTTCCAGGAACCCAACCGCTGGATGACCTCGGGGGGCCTGGGCACCATGGGCTATGGCCTGCCCGCCGCCGTCGGGGTGCAGCTGGCTCACCCAGGCAGCCTGGTCATCGACATCGCCGGCGAAGCCAGCATCCAGATGTGTATCCAGGAACTGTCGACCGCCGTGCAGTACGGCCTGGCGGTCAAGATCTTCATCCTGAACAACGAATGGATGGGCATGGTGCGCCAGTGGCAGCAGCTGCTGCATGGCGAACGCTACAGCCAGAGCTATTCCAGCAGCCTGCCCGACTTCGTCAAACTGGCCGAGGCCTACGGCGCGACCGGCATCCGTTGCAGCGATCCGGCCGAGCTGGACGCCAGGATTCTGGAAATGATCGACACCCCCGGGCCGGTGATCTTCGACTGCCGCGTCGAGAAGAACGAGAACTGCCTGCCGATGATCCCTTCGGGCAAGGCCCACAACGAAATGATCCTGCCCGACGACGCGGAGGATATCGGCTCGGTGATCGGCGACAGCGGCCGGGGTCTGGTTTAGGGATTGACCGTACAGATTTGTACGTACATTCTAGAGCGGTTAAATGGACTTCGAATGGGATGCCGCCAAGGCTCAGAGCAATCTCGCCAAACACGGAATCGCTTTCGAGGATGCGGCCTTTGTCTGGTTGGATCCGCTTCTCCAGCTAAAGTTCGACCGGTTCGTGGATGGCGAAGAGCGATGGTGGGCGATCGGCCAAATCAGGCCGGGCGGCCTGCTTGTGGTGGTTCATCTCTATCCTGATCCGGATGACGAAGGCTTGGTCCGGATCATCAGCGCGCGAAGAGCGACGAGACATGAAAAACGACAGCACGAAGATGGTTCGATTTAGCCTCCCCGCCGATGGTCAATTGACCGACGAGCAGAAGGAGCGCCTCGCGAAGCTGGAAGCCCTCGGCGACGAGGGCATCGACCTCTCCGACATCCCGGAGATTACCGAAGAACAGTGGGCGACCCGCCGTCCCGGTCACTATCGACCGGTCAAGCAACCGGTCACTATCCGCCTCGATTCCGATGTCGTCGGCTGGTTCAAGGACCACGCGGGCGATGCTCCCTACCAGACTGAAATCAACCGGGTGCTCCGCCAACATGTGGCGCGCCAACTGGTCCAGGAACGAAAGAAGCGCGCCTGAATGCCCCTCCCCGCCCAACCCGCCTCCGCCTACGACCTCGCCCATGAGACGGAGGCCGAGGCCAGCGCCACCTTCGCCCTGCTGGTCGACAACGAGGCCGGCGTCCTGCACCGCGTGGTCGGGCTGTTCGCCGCCCGCGGCTACAACATCGAAAGCCTGACCGTCGCCGAGACCGACCGCAAGGCCCACACCAGCCGCATCACCATCGTCACCCGCGGCGCCCGTCATGTGCTGGAGCAGATCGAGGCCCAGCTTGAAAAGGTGGTCAGTGTCCGCCGCGTGCATGACGTCACCCGCGACCCCAACGGCGTCGAGCGGGAGCTGGCCCTGGTCAAGGTGCGCGGCGCGGGGACGGACCGGATGGAGGCCCTGCGGGTGTCGGAAATCTTCCGCGCCAAGGTGATCGACACCACCTCGGAAAGCTTCGTCTTCGAGATCACCGGCGCGCCCAGCAAGATCGACAGCTTTGTCGAACTGATGCGGCCCCTGGGCCTGGTGGAGCTCTCCCGCACCGGCGTGCTGTCCATCGAGCGGGGCGCCGAGCGAATGTAGCGGCGGAACAAGGTCGCCCGCCCAGGCTTTGATGCTCTCAGTTCAACGAGAGTGGAAGCGCCGACATGAGTGATCTGACCCTGGACGATCTGGCCAAGAAGATGCGCCACATCGACATCGCCATCCTGACCACCAAGACCGCCGACGGCGAACTGAACGCCCGGCCGATGAGCAATAATGGCGACGTCGACTACGACGGCGACAGCTGGTTCTTCACCAACGACGAGACCGCCGTGGTCGCCGAGATCGAGCGCGATCCCCGGGTTTCCCTGGGCTTTACCGGCAAGCACGGCTTCTGGGCGTCGGTCGAGGGCGACGCCACCCTGACCAAGGAAAAGGCCAGCTTCGAGGAGCACTGGACCAAGGATCTCGACGCCTGGTTCGAACAGGGCGTCGACACCCCCGGCCTGACCCTGATCAAGGTTCACGCCAACAAGATCCGCTACTGGAACCGCAACGACCAGGGCGAAGTGACCGTCTGAATCCAGGCGAAAGGGCGGGCCCCGGGGCCCGCCCGACCCCGTCAGTCCCCGACGCGCATCAGGTTGAAGCGGAACAGTAGCCCGCCCAGCACCGCGCCGATGGCCGGGGCGACGATGAACAGCCACAGCTGGCCGAGCGCCGCGCCCCCGACCAGCACCGCGGGACCGAAGCTGCGGGCCGGATTGACCGAAACGCCGGTGACCTGGATGCCGACGATGTGGATCACCGCCAGGGTGATGCCGATGCCGAGACCGGCGAAGCCGGGGGCCGAGCCCGCGCCGGTGGAGCCCAGGATGACGATGACGAAGAGGGCGGTCATCACCACCTCGAAGATCAGCGCCGCCTGCATGCTGTATTCGCCCAGATAGCCGGGACCCCAGCCATTGCGGCCCAGACCGCTGGCCGCGCCGTCCTTGGCCAGGACCATGAGGATGGCGGCGCCCGCCAGCGCTCCGAGAAACTGCGCGATCCAATAGATCAGCATGTTTTTCGCGGTCATCCGACCGGCGACAAAGGCGGCCAGACTGACCGCCGGATTGACGTGACAGCCCGAGCAGGGGCCGATGCCATAGGCCATGGCGACGATGGCGAAGCCGAAGGCCAGGGCGATGCCCAGCTGCCCGACGTGCTCGCCGCCCAGAACGGCGGCTCCGCAGCCAAACAGGACCAGCGTCAGTGTGCCAATGAATTCAGCGATGAACTTGTTCATGGATATCTCCCCCGAGATGATCGCCCGCCCATTGCGGCTGGGCTCGGGCAGGGTGCGTCGGTTTGCGCGCCGATGGAACCCGCTCGCCGACCAATGTTCCTTGTTCATGCCGTTTTTGCTACCCGTACTGGGCCAGCCTCTGCCGTTCACGAAATTGCACGGGTTATTCCCCTGCGCCGCAAACAGCCCTATATTGGAATTGTCCGGGCTTGCCCGAACTATGGAAATAAACGCGCTCGTAATAAGCGGACTGGACCCGGGTGCGATTCCCGGCGGCTCCACCAATCTTCTCCCGGGTTATCGCCGGGGAGTGCGGGGCCGATCAGCATCGACAGACGTGTAAAGGTGTTGCTTTTTCCCGGCCTGACCCACTGTTCCGGGTCTTAATCTAACTGCGAACGATAACTTCGCTGAAGAGTTCGCTGTCGCCGCGTAATGCGGTGCCGGTGAGTTCGACCTAAAGCCCTGCGGGTTTAGCACCTTCAGGCGGGGCCCGGAGGGCGCCTGGCAACAGAAGCCCTCCACCTTCACTCTCATGACCATAGGCGCCTCCTGTTTCTCACCGCCCCGTGACCGGCCGCACCGTTGACCTTCAGGACGATAAAGGCCACCTCCGGTCGCTCTGAAAGCGGGTCCGACAGGGCCGGCGCAGGAGACTTCATGCCCGGTCGTCATCACATTCTTCGCCGTCGTCGCGCCAAGGTCGTCGCCACCCTGGGACCGGCCTCGGCTTCGGCGGAGATGATCGAGACCCTGCTGAAGGGCGGCGCGGACGTATTCCGGCTGAACTTCAGCCACGGCGACCATGCCGACCACGCCCGCAACCTGGCCTGGATTCGCGCCCTGGAGAAGAAGACCGGCCGGCCGATTGGGGTCCTGGCCGATGTCCAGGGGCCCAAGCTGCGGGTCGGCCGGTTCAGCAACGGCCATGTCATCCTGCAGAAGGGCCAGAGCTTCCGCCTCGACCTCTCGCCCATTCCCGGTGACGTGCGCCGGGTGCAACTGCCGCATCCGGAAATCCTCGCCGCCGCCACGCCGGGGATGAATCTGCTGATCGACGACGGCAAGCTGAAGCTGCGGGTCGAACATGTGCGGCCCGATCATCTGGAGACCACGGTGGTGGTCGCGGGGCGGCTGTCCGACCGCAAGGGCGTCAATGTGCCGGGCGTCATGCTGCCCATCCCCGCCCTGACCGAGAAGGACCGCATCGATCTGGCCTTCGCGCTTGATCAGGGCGTCGACTTCGTCGGCCTGTCCTTTGTCCAGCGCCCCGAGGACGTCATCGAGGCGCGGGAGCTGGTCGCCGGCCGGGCCTGGATCCTGACCAAGCTGGAAAAGCCCCAGGCCCTGGCCAACCTGGACGAGATCATCGCCCTCAGCGACGCCGTGATGGTGGCGCGTGGCGATCTGGGCGTCGAGCTGCCGCCCGAGGAGGTGCCGCTGGCCCAGCGCCGCATCGTCCGCAAGGCCCGCGAACTGGGCAAGCCCGTCATCGTCGCCACCCAGATGATGGAGAGCATGATCAGCTCGCCCACCCCCACCCGCGCGGAGGCCAGCGACGTGGCCGGCGCCCTGTTCGAGGGCGCCGACGCGGTGATGCTGTCGGCGGAAACCGCCGCCGGCCAGTATCCGCTGGAAGCGGTCGACATGATGGACCGCATCCTCACCCGCGTGGAGCGGGACGAGGAATGGCGGCGAACCATGGACGAGCGGCCCCTGGCCCCCGAAACCACCTCCGCCGGGGCCATCGCCGCGGCCGCCCGGCAGGTGGCCGATTCCTCGGGCGCCAAGGCCATCGCCGCCTTCACCCACGGCGGCTCCACCGCCCTGCGCATCGCCCGCCAGCGGCCGACCTCTCCGATCCTCGGCCTGACCCCGGAGATCACCACGGCCCGGCGGCTGTCCCTGGTCTGGGGGGTGCATCCGGTGGTCATCGAGCCGCACGACACCATGACCGCCGCGGTGTCCGGCGCCCTGACCGCCGCCCGTCGCGAGGGCTTCGCCAGCTGGGGCGACGAGGTGGTGGTCACCGCCGGCGTGCCCTTCAACCAGCCGGGAACCACCAACGCCCTGCGGGTGGCGGTGATGACCCGCCAGGCGCCTGAGGCCGCCAGAGACGAAAACTAATGGCCAAATGCGCCGCGCCCTGAATGAGCGTCTTTGCGGCGGGCCGCCTAGCCGCTACTCTGCAACGGATTTCTCAGGATCGAAACGTGCGCCCATGGCTCAAGACAAGCCCCCCCAGGACTTGATGCGGTACGAGGCCATGGCCCAGGACGCCCTGAGGGGGGTGGTCAAGGCCTCGCTGAAGCGGGCGGCGGCGCCCGGCGGCCTACCCGGCGACCACCACTTCTACATCACCTTCAAGACCAAGGCGCCCGGCGTCTCCGGTCCGCCGGAAGTGCTGTCGAAGTATCCAGACGAGATGACCATCATCCTGCAGCACCAGTACTGGGACCTGGCGCCGGGCGAGACCTTCTTCACCGTCACCCTGAAGTTCGGCGGCCAGCCGAAGCGGTTGTCGATCCCCTATTCGGCGGTGGTGCGGTTCTTCGACCCCTATGTGCAGTTCGGCCTGCAGTTCGAACCGCCGGAAGCCTTCGCCGACCAGGCGGAGATAGCGGGTGAAAGCCCGGTCGCCGATGAGGCCGCTGTGGACGAAGCCGCCGAGCCGGAAGCCAAGGTCGTCTCCCTGGACCAGTTCCGCAAGAAATGAGCGACATTGCCGCCGATCAGGCCGAGGGCCTCTCCGACGAGGCCATCCTCCAGCGGTTCCTCGGCTCCAAGGCCCAGCCCAGCGGCTCGAAGACCCTGGGATTTCGCATGATCAGCGTCTCCCAGGCCGACAAGCGGGTCGAGGTGGCGTTCGACGCCCGGGCCGACCTGCTGTGCAACCCCATGGGCCAGATCCAGGGCGGCTATGTCTGCGCCATGCTGGACGAATGCATGTCGGTAGCCGGGCTGGTGACCTCCGGCATGACCAGTGTCATGCCCACACTGGAAATGAAGACCAGCTTCTTTCGGCCGGCCATGCCGGGCGCCCTGCGCGGCGTCGGGACGGTGGCGCGCTGGGGCAAGAGCATCGCCTTCCTCGAGGGCGAACTCTATGACGATCAGGGGCGGCTGTTGGCCAAGGCCACGGCCACCGCCATGCCGACGCCCTTCAAGGCGTTCAAAAAATAGGGACACCCCGATGAAGCGGGTCATGGCGATTCTGGCGGGCGTCGTCGCCCTGGCGATGGCGGGATCGGCCCCCGCCGCCGCGCCAAGGAAACCCTTCGCGGACTGGGCCGCCGTGGTCGTCGCCGGCGACTACATGGGCGCCCATGGGGAAGGCGAGACAGAGGCCTTCGACAACGCCCGCCGCGATGTCGCCCAGACCCTCGTCGACCGCATGGGCTTTGCGCCCGACCATGTTCGCGAATTCTCCGTCCGACCGGAGCGCTATCAGCCGACGCCGGGCCTGAGCACGATCTTCAACATCCAGAACACCCTGAAGTCCCTGGCCGGCGAGACCAAGGGCGGCTGCCTTTTCTACTTCACCTCCCATGGCGCGCCCTACGGGGCCTTCCTCAACGCCGCCAAGGAGAGTGACCAGTCGATCATCTTCCCCCCGGTCATGGCCCAGCTGGTCAACAGCGCCTGCCCGGGCCGTCCGACCATTGTGGTGATCTCCACCTGCTTCTCCGGGGTCAATGTCCCGGCCCTGCAGAAGGACGACCGTCTGGTGATGACCGCCGCCCGCAAGGACCGCAGCTCCTTCGGCTGCGGCCAGCAGAACACCTATCCCTATTTCGACCAGTGCTTCCTGGAGTCGGCCAAGACCGTGGATAATTTCGCCGCCATGCCTGCCGCGGTCGGCGCCTGCGTGAGCCGACTTGAGAGAGAAACCGGCATGTCCCCGCCCTCGGAGCCGCAGGTGTTCACAGGAACGGGGATCAAACCCATGCTACCGCTTTACGGCTTCCTCAAGGGCGGCTAGCGATCAGCCGGACAAGTCCGCCGCGGCCAGGCGGATGAGGGAGAGATCAGTGACGTTGCAATCGGTTGCCAAGGGGGGCCTCGCGGCTCTCCTGTCCCTGCTCATCGCCGTCGGCCCAGTGGCCGCCGTCGCCCAGGAGACAGCGCCGCTTCCGGCAGCGCCGGTCCCTTACGTACCCGCCGCCGCCCCCACCCCTCCCGCGACGCCAGGCGCGCGGCTCCAGCGTCGCCGTGCCCGGCCTGTCGCCCCCCGACCCGCAGCGCCGGTCATCGCCCCACCGGTCAGCCCGGCCGCCGGGGTGGTTCCGCTCAATCCCGCTGAGCTCCAGGCCTTTGTCGATGGGGTGGTCACCGAGGCCATGGCCGGTCAGAAGATCGCCGGGGTCGGAGTTTCGATCGTCCAGAACGGCCAGGTGATCCTCAAAAAGGGCTATGGCTACGATCGGCTGAGCCCGGCGCGGCGCGTCGATCCGGACCGCACCCTGTTTCGCCTGGCCTCCATCTCCAAGACCTTCACCTGGATCAGCGTCATGCGCCAGGTCGAGGCCGGCCGGATCCGGCTGGATGCGCCGATCAACCTCTTCCTGCCCGAGGCCGTCCGCGTGCCGGACCAGGGCATGGACCGCCAGGTCCGGGTCATCGACCTGATGAATCATCGCACGGGGTTTGAGGATCGGGCCCTGGGCCAGCTCTTCGAAAAGGACGCCGACCGGGTCCGTCCGCTGCTGACCTACCTGCGTCAGGAACGCCCCCGCCGGGAATGGGAGCCGGGCACGGTCCCCGCCTATTCCAACTATGGCGTCGCCCTGGCCGGCGAGGCGGTCGCCTGGCAGGCCCAGAAGCCGTTCGAAGAGGTGATCGAGCAGGAGATCACCCGGCCTCTGGGCATGTGGCGCACCACCTTCCGCGATCCCTATCCCGCCCGCGGGGGGCTGCCCGCGCCAATGCCCAAGGCCTTGGCCGCGGATCTGTCGGAAGGCTACTTCTGGACCGGGGCCAGCTATGCGAAGCGGCCCTACGAATTCACCAGCCAGGTCGCCCCGGCCGGCGGGGCCTCATCCACGCCCGCCGACATGGCCCGCTATATGACCATGCTGCTGAACGGCGGAACGCTGGACGGCGCGACCATCTTCAACCCCCAGACCGCGGCCGGCTTCCGGCAGGTGAACCAGCGCCCCCTGCCCGGGGTCGCCGGCTTCGCCCACGGCTTCATGACCTACAGCCTGCCCGGCGGCCGCACCGGCTATGGCCACGATGGCGATACCCTGACCTTCCACTCCCGCATGGTGGTCGTGCCCCAGTTGGGGCTTGGCGTCTTCGTGGTGGTCAATACCGACAACGGCGACGCCCTGCGGGCAGGTCTGGCCAGCCGGATCGTCCAGCAGTTCTATGTCGGCGGCGACGGCGCCCGGGCCCCGGTCGCGTCGCAATGGCTGAAGGATAACGCCAACGCCTTCGAGGGCGAATACCTGTCCTCCCGCCGGGCCTTTCACGGGATGGAGAAGTTCATCGGCCTGTTCAACGGCCGGACCACCGCCGTGGTCGATCGCGACGGACAGCTTGTCCTCAAGAGCTTCGGGGCGGAGACCGCCTGGACCCCCACCTCGACAGACGGCCGTTTCGCCTCGACCCGCGACAGCCGCGCCATCGCCTTCGAGATGAAGGACGGCCGAGCGGTTGGCTTCTACAATGCCGCCGGCAGCGCCTTCAGCCATCGCGTCGGCCTGTTCGGCGGCCAGGCCTGGCTGGGCTGGCTGGCCCTGCTGACCATCATCGCCGCCATCGCCACCCTGATCGGCTCGACCCTGCGACTGCGCCTGAACCTGCGCCAGACCACGATCCAGGCCCGGGCCAGCCTGATACAGACCATCCAGGGCGTGCTCTGGGTGATCGCCTTCGTCAGCGTCGGCCTTTGGTCCACACGGATCGGCGACGTTTCAGCGATATTCTACGACTGGCCAGGCGGCCTGCTGCTGACCGCCTCGGCCTGCGCCTTCGTGGCGGCCATCCTCAGTGTGGTTGTGGTGATTCTCACACCCTTCGTCTGGCAGGGGGGCCGGCGGGTCGACAGTTTCACCTCCGGCCGCAAGCTGCGCTTCACGTTCACCGCCGCGCTGTATCTGATCTTCTCCATCTTCCTGGCCTCCTGGGGCGCCATCTTCCCCTGGACCAGTTGAGGAATTTGCGGTCACAGCGAGATTGTCCACAGTCCCGCGACAACTCGCCCCTTGTCGGCACGCCTCTGGCAACGCAACCCTTGTCATCAGTGGGTGTGGGGTGTGGTCGTGTCAAAAGAGGACGCTCTGGTCTTCGGCATCGCGGGGGGCATCTGCTGGCTCGCTGTGACCGCCTTCTACGGCGCCTTCGCCGGCGTTTTGCTGGAGAGCAGCTTCTGGTTCTACGCGCTGAACGCCGCCCTTGCGGCTGGCGCCATGCTGGCGGCCTTCTGCTTCACCGCCCGGCTCCGCGGCGTCTCCCGCCGCAAGCGCCTGTTCCCCGCCCTGGCCTTCATGCTGCCCGGCCTGATCGGCGGGATCGTCGCCTTCTTCAATCTGGATGAAGTCTTCCCGCAGCTGGAGGCGGTCAGCCGCGGCCGTTACGCCGCCTTCCTGATCGTCGGCTATACGGTGCTGATCGGGCTGGCCATGGAACGGCCCGCCGCCCGTCCACGCTCAGCCGCGCTTGATCACCCGGATGCTGATCCGCTCGCGCTCCCCGGAACGGCGCTCGACCAATAGCCGCGCCACCTGGGCGTCGTCGTGGAAGGCATAGCCCTTGATCGAATCCAGCAGCGCCTTGGCCAGGTTGTCGAGGTCCATCCACGGCGGATCGCCGGTGTAGTCCATGAAGATCTCCACCTCGAACTCGCCCCAGGCCGGCCGCGATCCGCGCCAGGACTTGCGGAAAAACTCATAGATCAGCGGCTTGTAGTATTTGGCCTGGGTGGTCAGGCCATCGACCACGATCTCCATAACCCCGCCCTGCTCCCGGGCGCGGACCTTGCCGTGGTGGGTCCAGTCGTCTTCGGTCATGCGAAGGGCGAGTAGACCGAAAGGCCCAGCTTGCGGGCCACGACCACTAGCGGCCGGTCAAGGCTGGCCAAGCCAAAACCCGTGCTTAAAGCCAAGTCCAGATAGCTGGCGTCATAGACCGTCAAGTCGTGGGCCGTCGCAAGGCGAGCTGTCCGCGCCAAGGCCTCCGGCGTTGGCGGATACTGCGAAATATCCATCGCGCAGAATGCCGCCAGGCGCTCTTCGGCCTGATCCGGGGAAAGGTCGCCTCGACGGCAGTTCTTCCGAAGAATATTGCCGATTTCCCAACTCAGCAAAGCGGGCGCCAGCAACGCCCGCTCGTCCATGCCCGTCAGGGTCGCCTCGACGAACGGGCTGTGTTCTTCCGGCAACAGCGCCGAGGCGATGAACGAAGCGTCGACGACGACGCCCAACTACCGTCGCCCTTCGTCACGCGCGGAAATGATGTCCTCATGGGTAAAGATGCGGCCATTTCGTTTCGCGATGAGCTCCGCACCACGAAAAGCCGCTTCCAGGGCCGCGCGACGTCGACGGATCTTGTCGGCATCCGTCGATTCAACCGGGACGATGCGGGCAACCGGCTTTCCGTGCTTCATCACGGTGATCGTCTCGCCCTTCTGGGCTGCGTCGATCAACTCGGAAAAGCGGTTGCGGCCTTCGAAAATTCCAACATCCATTGTCGTTCTCGTCGATCAATCTCGCCAGACCTCTGGCTAGACTATCATAGGCCTCAAATCTTCTCCACCCGCACCGCGGTACCATAGGCCAGCACCTCGGTGATGCCTTCCATGATCTCGTTGGCGTCGTAGCGCATGGCGATGATAGCGTTGGCGCCGGCCTCCCGCGCATGTTGCTCCAGTAAGCTCAGCGCCTCCTTGCGGGCCGTCTCGGCCAGGCTTGTGTAGATCGACAGGTTGCCGCCGAAGATCGCCTGGATCGAGCCGCCGACATTGCCCAGCACGCTGCGCGACCGCACGGTGATGCCGCGCACCAGCCCGACATATTCGACGATGCGATAGCCGACGAGATCATTGGTGGTGGCGACGAGCATGGCGGTCTCCGTGAGGTTGGGCAAAATCTACATCCTCGCCCGCAAGGCCGCCATGGGCGTTGCGAGGCGGGCGAGCCCCCGCTAGACCCGCGTCATCGAAATACGGAACCCGCCGATGACCGCCACCCGCACCGAGACCGACACCTTTGGCCCCATCGAGGTCGACGCCTCGCGCTACTGGGGCGCGCAGTCGCAGCGGTCGATCGGCAATTTCAAGATCGGCTGGGAAAAGCAGCCCCTGCCCGTCGTCCGGGCCCTAGGGATCGTCAAACGCGCCGCCGCAGAGGCCAACCGCGACCTGGGCAAGCTGGACGCCAAGCTGGCTGAGACCATCGTCGCCGCCGCCCAGGAAGTCATCGACGGCAAGCTGAACGACCACTTCCCCCTGGTCGTCTGGCAAACCGGCTCCGGCACCCAGTCGAACATGAACGCCAACGAGGTGATCTCCAACCGCGCCATCGAGATGCTGGGCGGCGAGATGGGCAGCAAGAAGCCCGTCCACCCCAACGACCACGTCAACATGAGCCAGTCGTCGAACGACACCTATCCGACGGCCATGCACATCGCCTCGGCCGAACAGGTGGTCCACGACCTGCTGCCGGCGCTGAAACACCTGCACGCCGCGCTGGAGGCCAAGTCCAAGGCCTGGGCCCACATCATCAAGATCGGCCGCACCCACACCCAGGACGCCACCCCCCTGACGCTGGGCCAGGAGTTCGGCGGCTACGCCCAGCAGATCGCCAACGGCATCGAGCGGATCGAACTGACCCTGCCCAAGCTGATGGAACTGGCCCAGGGCGGCACGGCCGTCGGCACCGGCCTGAATGCTCCCATCGGCTTCGCGGAAAAGGTGGCCGAAAAGATCGCCGGCATCACCGGACTTGCCTTCACCACCGCCCCCAACAAGTTCGAGGCCCTGGCCGCCCACGACGCCATGGTCTTCACCCACGGGGCCATCAACACCGTCGCCGCCAGCCTCTTCAAGATCGCCAACGACATCCGCTTCCTGGGGTCCGGCCCGCGCTCGGGCCTCGGCGAACTGGCCCTGCCCGAGAACGAGCCCGGTAGCAGCATCATGCCCGGCAAGGTCAACCCGACCCAGTGCGAGGCGATGACCATGGTCTGCGCCCAGGTGTTCGGCAACCAGGCCACCCTGACCTTCGCCGGCGCCAGCGGTCACTTCGAGCTGAACGTCTTCAACCCGGTGATGGCCTACAACTTCCTGCAGTCGGTCCGGCTGCTGGCCGATGCGGCGATCAGCTTCACCGACCACTGTGTCGCCGGCATCGAGCCGCGCGAGGACAACATCCAGCGCGGCCTGAACAACAGCCTGATGCTGGTCACCGCCCTGAACGGCAAGCTGGGCTACGACGCCTGCGCCAAGATCGCCAAGACGGCCCACAAGAACGGCACCACCCTGCGCGAGGAAGCCGTCGGCGGCGGCTATCTGACCGACGCCGAGTTCGACGAGGCGGTGCGGCCGGAGAAGATGATCTCGCCGGGGTGAGCCAACCCACCCTCGCCTTGCCGGAAAGCACCGGCCTGATCGCCATTCACCTGTTGCGCCAGGCGCGAGACAGCGAGGCGGCGATCAGTTGGGCGCGGGACCTATGGCAACAGGGACGGGACAGCGCCGATATTGTCGCGCTGAGCGTTCTTTCAACCGACGAAGGGACCGAAGCTGACCGGTTGCTGAAGCGGATCGTCGGCGAAGTCGGTCTCAACGAGCCCACTTCACGGCACTACTGGATCGAGCGTTGGTTGCTCCGCCACTATCTACTCGGCGCTTGGACCGAGGCGGATCTCCTGCGGGAGGGTTACGAGGTGTGGGTCCAGGTGATGGAGTCCGACGCGGTCGATCGGGACAACGCCTTCTCCATCTACAATGAACTCGGCGATCTTGCGCACCTTGAACTCGGCCACTGGGACCTCGGCATGCTTCCACCCAAGGTGGTCAGAGCCTGGGTCCTGCAGCGGCTGACGGCAGACAGTGCGTTCGACCGCGCCGGCCTCGAACCGCCCCGCTAAACCCGCTTGTCGACGACCACCTTGCCGACCGGAGCCAGGGCCAGGATGGCCAGCTGCAGATCCTTCCAGGCGAAGGGCAGGCCGATGATGGTGATGGCCTCGGCGAAGGCGATCAGCAGGTGGCTGAGGGCGATGTACCAACCGGCGAACACGAACCATATGACGTTGAGCACCACGCCGAACGCGCCGGTGCCGATGTCCGACTGGCCCAGGCTCTCGCGGCTGACCACCTCCCGACCGAACGGCCAGAAGGAGAAGCTGGCGATCCGCCAGGCGGCGAAGCTGTAGGGCAGGCCGACGATGGTGATGGCCAGGATCGCCCCGCCCAGCAGCCACAGCAGGCCCGAAAGCCAGCCTCCGAAGATGAACCACAGGATATTGAGGATCAGGCGGATCATGGCGCGGGGCCTCCAGGGTCGATATCCTTCAGATGATGCTTAACGCCGCCGATGTCGAGATGCCTGAGGGCCTGTCGCTGGACCGCGACGGCGCCCTGCCGTTTCGCGGGGCGGTCGGACCTGCGGTGCTGAAGGATCTGGCCCGGCTGGGGGTCGAGCCGTGACGGGCGCGGTCATCATCGTGCGCGTCGATGGCGATTTGCCCGCAGGCTTCCCGGCGCTGTTGGACTTCGCCGCCGCCGAGGGTGTGCGGAACATGGCCCTGCTCGCTGAGCAGTGGGCCAATGGCGATCAGCGGTTCGAGGAACCCGGCGCCCTGTTTGCCGCCTATGTCGGCGGCGAGCTGGCCGCCGTCGGCGGCCTCACCGTACAACCCGGTCTGGCTGAGCCGGCCATGCGCATGCGCCGCCTCTATGTCGCTCCGCCCCATCGACGAGCCGGCGTCGGCCGGGCATTGGCGACCGCGATGATCCAGCAAGGCTTGCAGGCCGCGCATCTTCTGACCGCCAACGCCCAGGCCAGCGCGGCGGCAGGACCGTTTTGGAAAGCCATGGAGTTCGAGGCGGCGGCCGGCGGTGGCTACACCCATCAGCTGCGCGGCTGAACAGAGACAAGGTTTGATAATCGCGCTAGCCTTCTTGTCGGAGACCGTGATGGGCAAGATCGAACTCAAGCTGGATATCGACGCCGATTTGCTGCGCCAAGCGCGCGAGGCCGGCGTGGATATGGCCAAGGCCGTCGAGAATGGCGTTCGCCAGGCGCTGGAACACAAGCCCGACGGTTTCGCCGAGTCGCCCGCCGTCCCGGTTCACACGGGTGAGGACCGCGCCAGGCATTGGGCCGAGGAAAACGCCGAGGCTCTCGACGACTATCGCAAGCGGATTGAGCGGCGAGGCCCGTTCGGGGAAGAGTGGCGGCGCTGGTAGTGAGGCAGTTCGACGTCTTCCGAAATCCGTCGGCAGCTTCCGCCAGTTTTGCGCCCTTCATCGTTCTTCTGCAGTCGCACCATCTCCTGGTCGTCGAGACCCTCATCGTCGCGCCCCTGATCCTGCCGGACGGCAAGCCTGTAAGCCTGCTCGACATTCCGATCCTCTTTCAGGAGCAGCCTCTGTTTATCGCCATGGCCGAGCTGGCGAATATTCCCCAGGGCCGGCTTGGCCCATCCCTGGGAAATCTGGCCGACTCCGAATACGCCATCCGCCGCGCCCTGGACCGCCTGTTCACCGGCTTCTGAGCGACCGGACCTCGTCCCAGACGGTCTTCAACTTCAGCTTATCCAACGTCCGCTCCCGCAGGATGACGACCCGCTGATCCGAATGAATCGGCCGCGGCGCGCTCAGCACCGGGTTGCTGTCATGCGAGAACAGCACCAGCCCCGGGCAACCAGCCGCGATGGCCACATGCACCGGGCCGGTATCGTTGCCGATCAGCAGCTGGGCCTTGCGGGCCAGATCGGCGATGTCGCCATAGCGGGTCTCGCCGACCAGGCTGATCGCGGTGGGCTCGGCCGCCAGGATTTCACCGGCCAGGGCCGCCTCTTCCGGTCCGTGGCCGAGGACCACCGAGGTCACGCCCTCCCCCGCCAGCTTCTGCGCCAGTTCGCCATACCGCGCCGCTGGCCAGCGTTTGGCGGGGCGATGCGGCGCGCCGCCGGGGACCATAAGGGCGAAAGGTGTCTTGATGTCGAAATGTCGCTCGCCGGTCAGCCAGGAAACATCCGGCGCCGGCGCCTGCTCGATTCCGGCGATGCGCAGCTGTTCGCGCTGGCTATCCTGCACATGCAGCCGGTCCCGCGCCTCGCCACCGTAGTAAAAGGCCGCGCCGGGGGCATTGCCCGACCATTTGGGCCGGAACGGCCAGAGCAGCTGGAAATAGCGGATCGTCCGGCCCTGGGTCTGCAGGTCGTAGACCCTGCTGAACCGCCCGCCCCTCATCCGGCCGATCAGGGCGGCGACCTCCCCCAGCCGGCTCCAGGGCGGCCGACCATCGGTCCACACCTCGTCGAACCAGCCGGTCGCCTGGGCCATGGCCTCGAATGGCGGGGTGGTCAGCAGGGTTATGCGGGCCTTCGGGTGGGCCAGGCGGATGGCCTTCATCGGGCCGGTGGCCTGGATGAAGTCGCCCAGGGCCGAGAGCTTGATGACCAGGATCCGCTCGCTCACGCCGGGGCGATCCGGTGCGAGCGGGGCGCGGTCAGGCTGTAGGTCAGACCTGCGGGCTCGAAGTCGACCCGAACCTTGCCGCCGAGGTCGCGGGCCAGGCCCAGCTCGGCGACCCGCAGGCCGAACCCCCGGCGCCCGGGCGGTGAGGTCGGCGGGCCATTCCGTTCGGACCATACCAGGGCAAAGTCCCCCAGCCCGCCCTCGCCGAACGACCAGCAGATGTCCACGGTCCCGGCGATGGCGCTCAGCGCCCCATGGCGCCGAGCGTTGTCGAGCAATTCGTGCAGGGCCAGAACGACGCTGACCGTCGTCTCCGTCGCCATCCAGGCAGCGGGACCCGACGGGCGGATGCGTCCGGCGCGAAAGGCGTCGTCGTCAGCCAGCAAGGCGGTCAAGACGGCGCCAAGTTCGCCGCCCTCCCAGTCCCGATCGGCCAGCAGCTCATGGGCCCGCGACAGGGCCATGACCCGGCCATTGAATCCGTCGACGAAGGCGCCCGGCGTTGCCGCGCCGGGCAGGGTCTGGTTGGCGATTGAGAGGGTGGCGGCCAGGGTGTTCTTCACCCGGTGGTCAAGCTCACGGATCAGCGCCTCCCGTCGGGACAGGGCGCTTTCCAGGGAGGCCAGCAGGCCGACGTTCTCGATGGCCGTGGCGGTGGCCCGGGCCATGACCGACAGGCTTTCGACTTCCTCGGGCGTAGGGTCGCGCGGATGGCTCCAGTAGGCGCCGATCGCCCCCAGAGGATTTTCGGCGCGGACCGGCGTCATCACCAGGCTCCGGACGAAGGTCGGACGATAGGCGTCCTGCGGGATACGGGGATCCTCCCGAGTCTCGCGGATGATCACCGTTTCCCTGTGCATCATGGCCCAGCCGCTGATGCAAGTCTCGATGGGGAAGCGTCGTCCCTTCCACAGGGGGCTGATCGCATCCTCGTCAAGGTAGTGGCAGAAGTCGCCTTCACGCAGGACGAAGGCGACGCCGTCGGCGCCGGAAACCTTGCGGGCCGAAGACCGTACGACATCGGCGATGGCTTCGATGGTGCGGACGCCCGACAGCCGCTCGATGGTGTCGACCAACACCGACAGGGGCGTCATCCGGCCGTTTGAGCCGCTGGAGGAGATGTCCAGGGCGCCGGCCATGCTCAGGCCCGCCGGCTGACCGCGAAGTCGGCCAGGTCTTCCAGGGCGCGGCGCCAGTCGCCGGCCGGCATGACCGACAGGGCCCGCTTGGCCTCGTCAGCGAAACTGGCGGCAAGGTCCAGGGTAGCCTGCCCCGCGCCGGTGTCATGGATCAGGCCCTGGGCGCGGCGGAAGTCGGCGTCGGTCTGTTCGCGGCGGCCGATCGTCCGCTCCCAGAAGGGCGCCTCGGCCGCGCCGGTGGCGGCGATGGCCAGCAGCAGCGGCAGGGTCGCCTTGCCTTCCCGGAAGTCGTCGCCGGCGTTCTTGCCCAGGTCCTCGGTGGAGCCGGCATAGTCCAGGGCGTCGTCGGACAGCTGAAAGGCGAGGCCGAGGTTCAGGCCATAGGTCCGCATGGCCCGCGTCTGGTCTTCCGGCGCCCCGGCGCTGACCGCCCCGGCCTCGGCGGCGGCGGCGAACAGTTCGGCGGTCTTGGCGCGGATGATCTCCAGATAGATGTCCTTGGAGAGGTTAAGGTCGTGGGCCCGCGTCAGCTGCAAGACCTCGCCCTCGCTGATCACTCCGGCCGCCTTGGCCAGGATGTCGAGGGCGCGGAGGGAGCCGGCCTCGACCATCAGCTCGAAGGCCCGGGCGAACAGATAGTCCCCAACCAGCACGCTGGAGGGAGCGCCCCAGATCAGGTGGGCGGCGACCTTGCCCCGGCGCAGCTGGGACGAATCGATGACGTCGTCATGCAACAGGGTGGCGGTGTGGATAAATTCCACCGAGGCGGCCAGCTTCAGGCAGGCGTCGCCGCGCGACCCGGCCATGCGGGCGGCGGCGACGGTCAGCAGTGGCCGCAGCCGCTTGCCGCCGGCGTTGATCAGATGGTCGGCCAGGGCGGGAATCACCGCCACCGGGCTCTGCATGCGGTTGGAAATCAGGGCGTTGACGCCGGCCATGTCCGCGGCGCCGAGCTCGACAAGCAGGTCGACGGACGCGGCCGGGCGCTCGATGGCGGCGTTGACTGCGTCCAAAACCTGCTGCTCCTCAATCGAATCCTAGCGGCGCCGCGCCGTTGCGGGCCGCTGTTGGCCGGGATAGGTCAGGCTAAGACCTAGCACAAGGCGTCGATTGACTGGAATGGATGTCACCGAGGATCGGTTGCTGGACGGACGCATTGTCATTCGTCAACCGGCCCGGGGTTATCGGGCCGGGATGGACGCCGCCCTGCTGGCCGCCGCCTGCGACGCGGGACCCGGCCAGCGGGTGCTGGATGTCGGATGCGGGGTGGGCGGAGCGCTGCTGGCAGCCGCTTTTCGCCGGCCGGCGAGCCAGTTCACCGGGCTGGAGCGTGACCACGACTCCGCGAACCTCGCGCAAGAGAATGTGACCGCCAACGGCCTGGCGGACCGGGTCGAGATCCTGCGCGGCGAGGTGGAGGCCGGGTTTCGCGGCCTGGAGCGGCCCGTCTTCGATGCGGCGCTCTGCAACCCGCCCTTCTTCGACGACCCCGGCGCCCTGCGGGCGCCCGATCCGGCCAAGGTCGGCGCCTGGATGGCCGACGGGGGTCTCGCCGCCTGGACGGGCTATCTGCTCAAGGCGATTCGGGAAGGCGGGACCATCACCCTGATTCACCGGTCCGACCGGCTGGCCGACATTCTCGGGCTTCTGGCGCCGAAAGCCGGCTCCTTCCGCATCCGGCCGATCCAGCCCTTCGCCGACGCCCCGGCCAAGCGGGTGCTGGTCCGGGCGATCAAGACCGGCAAGGCCCCGCTGGTCCTCCTGCCAGCCCTGGTGCTGCACGACCGCGAGAGCGGCGCCCATGCCCCGGCCGCCCAGGCCATCCTGCGCGGGGAGGCGGCCCTGGCCTGGGACTGACCACGAACCTAGTCCGCGTAGAGCTTCAGCGCCTCTAGGCACATCTCGAAGCCAGTCAGGTCGTGCAGCGGGTCATCGGTGACGATGACGAACAGGCGGCGGCTCTCGGCCCACAACATCATGCTCTGGGCCAGGCCGAAATCCTCAATCTCGCAGTCCTCACCGTCGCGCAGCACGCCGGCCTCGTCCGGCCGCGCCCCCATCCACGACTCGACCCGCTCGCGGTACTCCGCCTCCAGCTCGTCCGCCAGGTTCATCCAGCCGAACAGCGGCTTGGCCAGGCCGGCCAGAAACCCCATTTCGAAGGTGGTCGCGGGGTCCGCCCCCGGTCCCCGGAACGGCGTCAGGTTGATGATCCCCGCATCGGCCCGCCGCAGCCGCGACAGCCGCTCGGCATAGATGGCCCGGGCCGTCAGCTCACCGGCGTCATCCTCGGCTGGCCCGATCGGCGCGGAGCCAAGGACGGAGTATCCTTGGCGCTCCGCCAGCAGCCTCTGGCGAGCCAGATGCCCGGCCGCACCCGGATAAAGGCTATCGGGACCGGCAAGATAGAGAGCGGAGACTCGGCGCATGGGCTAAGGTAGTCGGCTCCGGCCAGCTGAAAAAGGCGTCACTGGCGGCGGACGGCACATCCCGGCTGCTGGCGACGTCAACGGCGGCAGATCGCTACTGGGGCCGGCCCTTGAAGACGGCCGAGACATTGGTCTCGTCACGCGGATCAATCCGGCAGGCGGCGCCGTCGCTCAATACCTGGCAGCCGCTCCAGGCCACCGACCAGTCAGCGCCGAAAGCGCCGATCATGCCCTTGGCGGTCAGCATCACCGGCTCGCTGCGACGAACCCAGACCCAGCACTGCCGATTCTCATGCGGGGTATATTTGTAGGCATCGGGCCCGCAATTGATCCCCGCAACGCCGTCGCTGACCACGACCGACTTCGGACCCAGGTCGCCGGACACGGCCACACGCAGGACGACGGTGTTGTCGGCGACCACCTCAACCCCCGACAGCTCGTTGTCCGCCGGCGCAGCCGAAACGGCGCCGCTCCACAACAGGGCGGCGCCGAAAAGGGCTGTCGAAAGCACGGCCTTATGGAACATCGTCATTTCCCGCTGAAGCGCGGAAAATGGATCAGTTCCGCGCTTTGTCCACCAGTTTGTTCTTGGCGATCCAGGGCATCATGCCGCGCAGACGCTCGCCGACTTCCTCGATGGGATGCTCGGCGCTGCGACGGCGGGTGGCCTTCAGCACCGGGGCGCCGGAAGCGTTCTCGGTCATGAAGTCGCGCACGAAGCGGCCCGACTGGATGTCCTCCAGCACGCGCTTCATCTCGGCCTTGGTGTCCGAAGTGACGATGCGGGGGCCGGTGACATACTCGCCGTACTCGGCGGTGTTGCTGATCGAGTAGTTCATGTTGGCGATGCCGCCTTCATAGATCAGGTCGACGATCAGCTTCACTTCGTGCAGGCATTCGAAATAGGCCATTTCCGGCGCATAGCCGGCCTCGGTCAGGGTTTCGAATCCGGCGCGGATCAGTTCGACCAGGCCGCCGCAGAGCACGGCCTGTTCGCCGAACAGGTCGGTCTCGCATTCCTCGCGGAAGGTGGTCTCGATGACGCCCGAGCGGCCGCCGCCGATGGCGCTGGCATAGGCCAGGCCCAGGTCCAGGGCGCCGCCGGTGGCGTCATGGTGGACGGCGATCAGGCAGGGCACGCCGCCGCCCTTCTCATACTCCGAACGCACCGTGTGGCCGGGGCCCTTGGGGGCGACCATCAGCACGTCGACCGTCGACTTGGGCTCGATCAGGCCGAAGTGGACGTTCAGGCCGTGGGCGAACAGCAGAGCCGCGCCGTCGCGGATGTTGGGGGCGATCTCTTCGTTATAAATGCCGCGCTGCAGTTCGTCGGGGGCGAGGATCATCAGCACGTCGGCCCATTTGGCCGCGTCGACGACGCTCATCACCTTCAAACCGTCGGCCTCGACCTTCTTGGCCGTGGCGCTGCCGGGACGCAGGGCGACAGCGATCTCCTTCGCGCCGCTGTCCTTGAGGTTAAGCGCGTGCGCCCGACCCTGGCTTCCATAGCCTACGACTACGATCTTGCGGTCCAGGATGCGGGCCAGATCAGCGTCGCGGTCGTAGTAGACGCGCATGATTTATTCTCCAGACAGTCCGATTACGCAGCGCCCGCGCAACGGCGGTGCAGCAAAGCCCGGCTATCGAGCGGAAAATTGCGCGCAGGTCAAGGTGAGGCGGGGTTGGAGCGGGAAAAAAGCCGCCGTGCCAAGACTTAAGGATGTGGGTCGCCGATGCGGACCAGGACATTCCTAAGTTCGGCGGTGAAACCCCAGGGGTGTCCGACCTGATAGGAGGTTCTCTTGCGTCCGCCCACCTCGACCTCGAGAAGTGTGGCGTTCCCGTCATAGACTTGGGTCAGCCGGCCGTCTTTCAAAGGAACAGCGCGCGGCATCACCGCAGGTTCGCTATAGAAGCAGGGCTCGGCCAGAATTCGCTCAATTCTGGAGGCCAAGTCCTGCGACACCTCCGCCTCGACGATTGCAGCCGGGCGGGGAGACACCCGCTCGAAGAGGGAACGCGCGCGCCAAGCTCCGGTGGGCGACCGGAAGACGGCGACGAACCGTTTC
Source organism: Caulobacter sp. (assembly GCA_044239675.1). Lineage (GTDB taxonomy): Bacteria > Pseudomonadota > Alphaproteobacteria > Caulobacterales > Caulobacteraceae > Caulobacter. The sequence continues at coordinate 6,538 of JBIIAX010000018.1, read as the reverse complement.
GCCCCCCAGCCGGTGTCCTTCTCGGTCAACAGAATTCGCCCGGCCTCGAAGCCCGACGGCGGGGTGATGCCGAAACTCGCCTCCGCCCTTCGTTCGGCGGCCGTCGTCAACGCAGCCGGCAAATCAGCTTCGGCGGCCTTCACCGCGACCAGATCGACGGCGCGGTAGGTCTCGCAGCTGGCAGACTCGTGAATGCCCGGAATCGGGGCCAGGCGGCCGGCGCGTTCGGGACCGACGGGATTGCAGACCGACGACATCGCCGAGGCGCTCAGGATCAGGGCGATAGCGACGCGGCTCATCCCTTCATGGTGCCACGAAAAAGGCCCCGGCGTCTCCGCCGGGGCCTTCCTGGCTTCTGGAGGCGTGGGGGAGCCTTACCAGAAGACGTCGTAGGAGATGCTGACGATGCGGCCGCTCCAGACATCGACGAGATAGGCGTCGCCGCCGACCCGGATCCACTCGCAGCCGATCGGCGGCGACGGCAGGCCGAAGTCGTACCAGCTCAGATAGTAGAAGCTGCTGTACCAGGCGCTGGGGAAGAAATCCCCGTAGCGCCAGCTACGGCTGTACCAGCCGCGCGGATAGACATAGCCGGTGAAGCGATAGCGGCGCGGCGAATGGTAGCTCTGGCGCCAGTTGCGGGGGTTGTACCAGCCGCGGCTGCGGTCACGGCTGCGCAGTTGGCGGCCTTCCCCGGGACGGCGACCGTCCCAGCGGCCATTGCCGTTGTCCCCACGGCCGGCGCCGGGGCGGCCGTCGCGGTCGCGACCCTGGTCTCCCCGTCCCTGGTCCCCACGACCCTGATCTCCACGACCCTGCTCTTCACGGCCCTGGTCGCCACGGCCGGGCTGACCCTGGCCGGGACGGCCGTCGGGGCGGCCATCGCCATTGCGGTCACGGCCCTGATCGCCCCGACCCTGATCTCCGCGACCCTGGTCTCCACGGCCAGGTTGACCCTGGTCGGGACGGCCATCGCGGTTTCGGTCACGGCCCTGGTCGCCGCGACCACCCTGGCCCTGGTTGGCGCGATCGTCCGGATTGCCCCGGCCGTCCCGGGGTTGCTGGGCGTCAGGCCCGCGATCACGGCCGCGCCCCATCTTGGCCTCGGCGCCGGGGCCGGGCTGCGGGCGACCGCCACGATCGCCGCGGGGTTGCCCCTGCGGCGCCGGAGCGGGGGCCGCGTCGGGCTGCTTCGGTGTCTTCGGCTGCTTCTTCTGCTCCTCGCCGCCACGATCCCCGCGGCGTTCGCGTTCCTGAGCGGAAACAGAAGTCGCCAAGGCGGTCGTCCCCATCAGCATCGCCAGGGTCGCCGCCGCCACAATCATTTTCTTCATTGTTGTTCTCCTTCGGCCGATGGAGGTTTGCCCGGCCGGACCTGTGCATCTGGCGTTAACGATTGCGCCGGCCAACCTGAACCGGACTTGAACGAAAGCCCAGCAGGCGGCAGCTTGGTTCCATGCCCGCCCATCCCCAGGACATCATCGGCTTCTGGTCCGCCGCCGGCCGCCAGAAGTGGTTCGGCAAGGACGCCCGCTTCGATGACGCCATCCGGCTGAAGTTCGAGCCGGTGCATATCATCGCCTCCCGCGGCGGCTACGACCATTGGCAGGACAGCGCCGAAGGCTGCCTGGCCCTGCTGTTGCTGCTCGACCAGTTCCCCCGCAACCTCTGGCGCAACTCGGCCCACGCCTTCGCCACCGACGGCAAGGCGAGGGCGGTCGCCCGCCACGCCATGTCCCAAGGGTTCGACCAGCAGGTGGACCCGGCGCTGCGGTCCTTTGTCTATCTGCCGTTCGAACATTCCGAAGACCTGGCCGACCAGGACGTCAGCATCGCCCTCTGCCAGGGCCTGCTGGACGACACCGGCGACGGGGAGCCGTTGAAATACGCCCTCGTCCACCGGGAGATCATCGCCCGCTTCGGCCGCTTCCCGCACCGCAACGCCGCCCTCGGCCGCACCACCACGGCGGAGGAGCAGGCCTTTCTCGACGACGGCGGCTTCGCGGGCTGAGTTTGTCAGCGGTCGTCTTATCCCCAGGAAGCTTCGCCCAAGGACCCTTAATCCCCAGGAACCGGGGCCCGGCCACGGCGACGTGAGTCGCCAGGGGCCGCCGTTGGTCCACACTGGCGCAGCAGCCGAAGTGATTCGCCCCCATGACCAGCCCCGCGTCCGTCCTCAGCCCTTCGCCCGTTCCGGCGTCCACCCCCGCATCTGGGCCGGCGCCGCCTCCCGCCGCCGACCGGAACCATCCCGAGCGGCAGTATCTGGGCCTGCTGGCCGACATCATGGCCACCGGCGTGCAGCGCGGCGACCGCACGGGCACCGGCACGCTCGGCGTCTTCGGCCGCCAGATGCGGTTCGACCTGGCCCAGGGCTTCCCCCTGCTGACCACCAAGAAGCTGCACCTTCGCTCGATCATCGTCGAACTGCTGTGGTTCCTGCGCGGCGAGACCAATATCCGCTACCTGAAGGACCACGGGGTCAGCATCTGGGACGAATGGGCCGACGCCGAGGGCGAGCTGGGCCCGGTCTACGGCAAGCAGTGGCGCAGCTGGACCGCCCCCGACGGCCGGGTGATCGACCAGATCAGCGCCGTGGTCGAGGCCATCAAGATCAACCCCAACAGCCGCCGCCACATCGTCAGCGCCTGGAACCCGGCCGATGTCGATGACATGGCCCTGCCGCCCTGCCACTGCCTGTTCCAGTTCTTCGTCGCCGACGGCAAACTGTCCTGCCAGCTCTACCAGCGCAGCGCCGACGTCTTCCTCGGCGTGCCGTTCAACATCGCCAGCTACGCCCTGCTGACCATGATGGTCGCCAAGGCCACCGGCCTGCAGCCCGGCGAGTTCGTCCATACCTTCGGCGACACGCACCTCTATCTGAACCACCTGGACCAGGCTAAGGAGCAACTCCGGCGCGAGCCCCTGCCCTTCCCGACCATGACGATCGCCGACAAGACCGACCTGTTCGCCTTCGAACTGGCCGACTTCAAGATCGAGGGCTACACGGCCCATCCGACGATCAAGGCCCCGATCGCGGTCTGATCGTCTTCCGACGGCGCCGGCTCGGAAACAGGGCTTTAAGCCCCCTGCGTTAGGCATGAGCCATGTCGCCGCGCATCAGCCTCATCGTCCCGACCCAGCGCCGCCCGGCCGGCCTCGAGACCGCGGTCCGCTCGCTGATCGCCCAGACCGGCGTCGATCCGGCTGAGCTCGAACTGATCGTCAGCGACAACGACACGGTTCCCTCGGCCCGGGTTCTGGTCGAGACCTTGTCCGCCGGCGCGCCCTTCCCCGTCCGCTATGTCCACGAGCCCAGCCCCGGCGTCGCCAACGTCCGCAACGCCGCGCTCGGTATCGCGGGGGGCGAGATCATCGCCTTCCTCGACGACGACGAGGAAGCCCCGCCGACCTGGCTGCGCGACCTGCTGGCCGCCCAGGAAGCCCTGCAGGTCGACGTCGTCTTCGGCCCCGTCCGCGGCCGCGCGCCGGCCGGCGTCAAACGCCACCGCGCCTATCTGGAAGACTTCTTCTCCCGCAAGGGCCCCGAAACCACCCAGCGGCTCACCGACTACTACGGCTGCGGCAACAGCCTGATCCGCCGCGCCACCCTGCCGGACCCGTACAGCCCGTTTTCCGTCGAGCGCAACGCCAGCGGCGGCGAGGACGACCTGCTGTTTGGACAGATGCAGGCGGCCGGCGCCACCTTCGGCTGGTGCGCCGAGGCCTTTGTCTGGGAGGACCCGGTCCCCAGCCGCCTGACCCTGGCTTATACCCTGCGGCGCGCCTTCGCCTACGGCCAGGGCCCCAGCGAGCACTGCGCCGCCTGCGTCCCGCCGCAACGGGCGAAGCTCGCCATCTGGATGGCCGTCGGACTGGTCCAGGCCCTGCTATGGGCCCCGGTCGTCGCAGTGAAATGGGCGACCTTCGCCGCCGACCGGGCCATGCCGCTGGACAATATGGTGCGGGGCCTCGGCAAGACCTTCTGGTTCCCGCCCTTCAGCCAGACCTTCTACGGCCGCACATCCGGCTGATCGCGCCCTGTTCCTTCCCTGATCGCGCACCGGCCCCGCCGCCTCTTGCGGCCCAGCCCCGCGCATCGCAGAACAGGGCCATGACCGTGTCCCGATCCATCACCCTCGACGGCGACGACCTCAAGGCCGACGCGCGGGCGCTTCGCGACGCCTTCGGCTGTTTCACCACCGGCGTCACCGTCGTCACCACCTGCGCCGAGGACGGCCGCCAGGTCGGCTTCACCGTCAACGCCTTCTCCTCCGTCTCGCTCGACCCGCCCCTGGCCCTGGTCTGCGTGGACAACAAGGCCTCCAGCCTGCCCTTCCTGGAGGCGTCCGGAAAGTTCGCCGTCAACGTCCTGCACAGCGAACAGGAGCCGCTGGCCCGGCAGTTCACCCTGAAGGCCGCCGACCGGTTCGAGGGCCTCGACTGCGAGACCTGGGACGTCGGGGTGCCGATCCTGCCCGGCTGCATGGCCAATTTCGAGATGGAGACGGTCCAGGCGATCGACGCCGGCGATCACCGCATCTTCATCGGCAGGATCCTGAAGGTCCGCTTTGATCCGGAGCATGAGCCGCTGGTCTATCTGCGCGGCAAATTCCGCAAGGTGCATACCGAGTAGCGGATGGCGCTTTCCGTTACTGTCTGCTGCGGACCGGGACGGACGATGGGCTATCGTATCGTCGCCGACGACCATGCGCTATCCTGGCGCACCGAAAATTTTATCGACAGCTTCAGCGATCTGCTGGCCGCAACCGCCGACGCATTGTCCGGGCGCGTTGGTGTTGTCGAGTTTACGGACTTGCCCGATGCATGGCGGTTGCGGCTACGTCCCGAGGGCGACCGGCTATTGTTGACTCTGGATGGCTACAGGAACTGGCCCATCCTTCCTTCGGCCGTCGGCGTTCTGGCCGGACAACTGGATGTGCGATCGAAGACCTTCGCTGGCGCCGTGTTCTCTCAAGGTCAGGTTTTGGGGCGAGACACGGGCGCCTACAGTCATGCGGCCCGCAACGAATTTCCCTACGCGCGGCTCGCAGAACTTTCCAAAGCGCTTGGACGCTAGAGAGCGTACTTAAAAAAGACGCACCTATCACCCTACGTCATACTTTTGTACGCCGGCTCGTTCGCCTATCTTACCGCGAACGTAAACGAGAACCCGTCGGGAGAACTACAATGGGTGAAGCCTATATCGTCGCCGCGCAACGAACCGCCGGGGGCCGCAAAGGCGGCCGTCTCGCCGGCTGGCACCCCGCCGATCTCGGCGCCGCCGTGCTCGACAGCCTGGTCGCCAAGGTCGGCGCCGATCCGGCCCTGATCGAGGACGTCATCATGGGCTGCGTCGGCCAGGCCGGCGAACAGGCGGTCAACATCGCCCGCAACGCCATCCTCGCCTCGTCCCTGCCGGAAAGCGTCCCCGGCACCAGCGTCGACCGCCAGTGCGGCTCCTCGCAACAGGCCATCCATTTCGCCGCCCAGGCGGTGATGAGCGGCGCCATGGACATGGTTATCGCCTCTGGAGTCGAGAGCATGACCCGCGTGCCGATGGGCCTGCCCTCGATCCTGGCCCTCAAGGCGGGCATGGGCACCTATATGAGCCCCAACATCCAGGCCCGTTACCCCGACATCCAGTTCAGCCAGTTCGCCGGCGCCGAGATGATCGCCAAGAAGTACAACCTCTCCAAGGACCTGCTGGACGAGTACGGCTACAACAGCCACCGCAAGGCCATCGCGGCCACCCAGGCGGGCAAGTTCAAGAACGAAATCGTCCCGGTGAAGATCAAGACCGCCGAGGGCGTCGAGGAAGACCACGTCACCGACGAGGGCATCCGCTTCGAATCCAGCCTGGAAGCCATGAAGGGCGTCAAGCTGCTGCAGGAAGGCGGCGCCCTGACCGCCGCCACCTCCAGCCAGATCTGCGACGGCGCCTCCGGCGTGATCGTGGTCAACGAGAAGGGCCTCAAGCAATTGGGCGTCGAGCCCCTGGCCCGCATCCACCACATGACCGTCATCGCCGATGATCCGGTGATCATGCTGGAAGCCCCGATCCCCGCCACCCTGCGCGCCCTGCAGAAGACCGGCCTGAAGATCGACGACATCGACCTGTTCGAAGTCAACGAAGCCTTCGCCTCGGTTCCCGCCGCCTGGCTGCAGGTGACCGGCGCCGATCCGGACCGCCTCAACGTCAACGGCGGCGCGATCAGCCTGGGCCACCCCCTCGGCGGCTCCGGCGCCAAGCTGATGGCCACCCTGGTCCACGCCCTGCACGACCGCGGCGGCAAGTACGGCCTGCAGACCATGTGCGAAGGCGGCGGCCTCGCCAACGTGACGATCATCGAACGCCTGTAAGGGTTTCGATCCTCAAGTCGAAAAGGCCGTCGGCGGAAACGCCGGCGGCCTTTTTCTTACCTCTGCCTGAGGGAGAGGTCGGTCGGCGCACGCCGACCGGGTGAGGGTTTACGGCCTTGCCCGACAACCCACCGCCGTAAACCCTCATCCCTCCCGCGCCCTCGGCGCGGGCCCC
>JBIIAX010000017.1:0-108009 GCA_044239675.1 Caulobacter sp. | reverse complement strand
ATGGTCATCACATAGCCGGACTGGAAATCCATCGTCTCGCTCCTGGGGTTCAGGCGTCCATCAACAGGACGACCTTGATGCAATCGCCCCGGTGTTGGGCGGCGATCGCCTCGTTGATCTGGTGAAAAGGGCAGCGAGCACGCATCGAGCACCTCGCTCGCGGCGACGTAAACGCCCTCGTCAAGCAGGCCGCGACCAGCAATCTTCACCATCGGTCCAAATTAAAAAGCTATTTAATTTCAGTCAACATCTTGATTAGATTCTTTCGACCTGCAGGCTTCGGAGTAAGTCTGAACTTCCGAGACGTTACGCCCAACTCGCAATGAGCCCTGCCGGCCAACAGGGAATTCAAGCGCGAACCCGGAAAGCAGGGCTGGCTCAACCAAGCGATTAGTCCCCGGCGATCATCCAAGGCGCAAATTGGAGGCGGCGCGCCGGCTTGGGGTCGTGGCGGAGCCCGAGCACAACAACGCCCACCCGACTATGTGCTAAGTTATTCTGACCTCATTGTACCGGTGCTTGTAGATGGACATATGCTCCCGGACGTCCACGGCCGTGACCCCAGGAAGAGTTTCTATCTCTGTTTGGATCAGCCGAAGAAGCGCATGCCTGTCCTTGATCGAGACAACAGCCACCACATCATAAAGACCGACAGCCAACCCGACGAACGCGACATTCACCAAGCCTACAAGGTGCGCCGAAACACTACTGACTTCAGAAGGCGAAACCGCCAACCTCACGAACGCCGTACAGTTCAAATCAAGTGCGGCAGGTGTAACGATCGCGCCAAACTTAAGGACTTTGTCAGCGATCAGCCTCTTGACCCTGTTTCTAACTGTCCCCTCGGCCACCCCAAGCAAACGGCTTATTTCGCGATTGCTTGCACGGGCGTCTTTATCTAGGATCTCAAGGATTTTTCGATCGATATCGGACCCAGCACTCATTGCGGCCCCAATACGCCAAACTCAGAGTTATATTTTAGGATTTCCAAATAGGTCGACGACTGGATCGACCTAATTCCGCCCACGCCGGCCAACCGCTCCGTGATAAAAGCAGACAACTCTTTCCGGCTTGCTGCGTTTACCTGTATGATTATTTGCGGTGAACTCGGAAACGTTGCTACCATGGCAACATCCTCCATTGCGGTGAGTTCGTTAGCAACGTCTTCGGTAGCACGCCCGGACACAAAAATATCGATGTGGGCCAAGAGGTCGAATCCGAGCGCGCGGATATCCCGCAAGGCAACGATCCGCATAACGCCGCGGTCGGAAAGACCCTTGATCCTGGCCGCGATCGTCGATTCGGCAACGTTTAGAGCGATGGCCATTTCCTTGTTCGCGATACGGGCGTCCGCCCGGAGCATTGCGATGATCTCAAGATCCAGCCGGTCTGCAAGTGGCTGGGGTTTCTTAACTGGGGGGATTTTAGGCCACTCCGTTTTGCGATTGTTACGCGTTCTAGTCCGTCACGTATGCCGTCGCAAATTTTGCTGCGTCGCTCAAGGTGTAAATGACCAGCGACGATGCCTGCGCAGAAGTAAACCCTGAGGGGTCAAAAACTCCCGATCCCCCGCAGAGATGCGCTATTCAAGGTCGTTCAGGCCGCCATCGACCGGGAGGACAACGCCAGTAACATATCGGGCGTCTTCGCTACACAAGAAGGCGACGGCGGGCGCGACGTCAACCTCCGGATCTCCCGCGTAGCCGAGAGCGTTTCGCCGCACTCCGATGCCTAAAAACGGATCGGTGCCTGGCGGCATCTGGGCCAGGTAGCTGGCCCAGGCGTCCGACATCCCCATCGGCATTACGCAATTTGCCGTTATAGAAAATCGACCCCAGTCGTTGGCTGCCGCCCGGGTAAGACCGATGAGCGCTGTCTTCGATGCAGCATAGCCTCCCGATCCCTTGACCCCGCGCCACCCCCCCATGGAAGTCATCGTCACTATGCGACCGCCCGTTTCCCTCATGTAGGGGAAAGCTGCCCGCATGGTGTAATATACAGATGTTACACCACCGGCTAGCGCGGCATGAAAGACAGCATCATCGTATTCTTCAAGCGGTACAGGCAATACCATAGCGGCGGCATTGCAGACGAGAATGTCAATCCGGCCGGTCAGGGCACCCGCCTCGTCCACGAAGGCACACAGCTGCGCCTTGTCAGTTACATCACAGGTCCTAGCCAAAACCTTTGCGCCTCGTGCGCGAAGTTCATCAGCCGTCCCGTCCAGAGCCGACCGCGTTCTGGCACAGACCGCGAGCGTTGCCCCTTCACTAGCAAGTCTCAGGGCCACTCCTTTGCCTAGACCCTTGCTAGCCCCTGTAACAATGGCAACTCGCCCATCAAACCTGCCCATCGGCTCATCCATCCTAAATATCTGTGGTCAAGAAAGCGCAAGGGCGACTGCACTCAGAGATGAAGCGCGGTCCGACAGGGATGATTCGGCCCAAAGCTCTGTTTCTTCCCTGCGACGACGCGAATGACGCCGAGCCCGACTATTATTAATCAAAGCCGGTCGACACCCACCGTCCGCCAGTGATTTGACGTGATCGATAATAAAATTGGTGACGGCCCTGTTCGGAGCCGCCACCAAGTAGATCGAGATCGCCTAGAAGGTCCGGCTGAGCTCGACGCCCCAGGTACGAGGAGGGAGGTAGTTCCCGAGGTAGCTATCTTGGATCTGGTTGTAGAAGACGTGGCTCTTGATCGGTTCATCGGTGAGGTTGCGGACGAAGACACGAACAGAAAGGCCGTCGTCCGCAGTTGCGAGCCGCACGGTGGCGTTTGAGATTGCATAGGCCTCCTGCTCGTAACCGGAGGTGTTGAAGACCTGGAAGTAGCTCTTGGCGCTGAACCGGACATCAGCCCTCATGGAGAGCGAGCTGAAGGGCCCCCAGGAAACATCGAAGTCGCCCTGCAAGCCAAGGTTCGCAAGGTACCGTGGCGTTCGCGGCACATCATCGCCACGCAGATCCTGGACGCCCAGCGCGGGGGCCGCCGGATCGAGATCCTTCAGGCTGGTGAAGGTCGCGTCGAGCAGGGTCGCGGACCCATCGACCCGCCAATTGTCGTTAAACCGGAACCGCGCCTCGAGATCGGCGCCGCGGAAATGCGCGTCGGCGTTCTCGATCTGAGCGTTAATCCCAACGATCTTGAACAGCTGCAAATCGTTGTATCGATAGTTGAACACAGAAACGTTCACCGTCGCGCGGCCGTCGAGAAACTGCGACTTGATACCGGCTTCAACGGATTCCAGCTTTTCTGGTTGATAGTAGTCTCCGCAGCTGCTTGAATTCAGACCGCCCGATTTGAACCCTCTGGAATACTGTACATAAGCGAGTATGTCCGAAGTGATATCGTATTCGACCCCGAACCGCGGGCTGCTAGAGCTGTACGAGAGGCTAGATTTCTGCTTTTCACAGGTTAGGGTCAGAGATGTCGGCACGCCTGGAATTATTGCGCCGGCGCTTTGGACTTCGTCCTTTTCATCTTTGGAGAAGCGAATGCCTCCGTAGAACCTCATGTGATCCGTCACAGACACTGTGGTATCGGCAAACATCGCGAAGGAGGTCGTCTTTTCGCCGACTTCGCTAAGCAGAATAGTTTCCGGCGGTAGGCCCAAGACCGGCAGACCCGAGGGCAGAGCGACCGGGATCGAGCTCTTGAAGTCCTCCTGGAAGCCGTACAGGCCAACGATCCAGGTTCCCCTGTCCCCATAGTTGCCGGAAAGGTTGAACTCTTGCGAGATCGTTTCCGACGGCTGCTGCCGATCGCGGATGACGAGGTAGTCCGCGCTGGTTCCATCGCCGTCAATTCGGTTGCTGAACTTGTGGTCGATGTACCCGGTGATCGAGCTTAGTGTCAGGTCAGGCGTCACCTCCCACTTTAGACCGACCCTTCCAAACAACGTCGAGCGCTTGGAATCCGGATTGTAGTTGTTCCCAGTGGTCCAAGGCTTGGACGGACTGACGGCAGTCGTCAGCGGGGGGAAGAAGAAGCCGGCGCCGGGTCCAGCTGGGGCCATCAGTTGCTGGTAGGTCTGGAAGTCTTCGCTCTGATATTGCAGCGCCAAGTCAAGACGCACGGTGTCAGACACGTCTACGGAAACTGCTCCCCGAACATTGTACCGCTCGCTTGTGTCGTAGCTGTCGCCAGTGAACAGATTTTCGGCATAGCCTTCGCCGCGGCGAGCATAGCCGGCGCTGAGGCGCCCGGCGGCCTTGTCGCCGAGACCACCGGTAATCATTCCCTTGACCTCGAAGGTCTCGAAATTGCCGGCCATGCCGGAAATTTCCCCGCCGAAGTCCTGCGAGGGCGCCTTGGAAATGAAGTTGATCGCGCCGCCGGTGGCATTGCGTCCGTAAAGCGTGCCTTGCGGCCCACGAACCACCTCGACCCGCTCAAGGTCGACGTAGTCCAGCGACGCCATAGTCGTCCGCGGGAGAAAGACGCCATCGACATGGACCGCGACATTGGGTTCGGCGACCCCGGTGTCGACCGCCAGCCCGACACCGCGAAGCGTCACGAAAGCCGCACCGTTATGCTGACCAAAATCCAGGCCAGGCGTCTGGGAGGCCAGGTCCTGCACGGTCTCAATGCCGCGGGCCTTGATCTGCTCGGCGCCAAAAGCGCTGACCGAGCCCGGGACGCTTTGCAGGGATTGCTCGCGCTTTTGGGCTGTGACCACGACCTCGTCGATTGAATTTTCATTCGTCGAGGGCGCTTCAGCCGCAAAGGCGCTCGTCCCCCAAATCAGCGCAGAAGCCGCCGCGCCGAGCATCGCCCATGACTTGTAACCCATAGCATTTCCCCTCTTTCCGGCGGCATCTATCGTTTCGATCGAGCGCCGCGGTTCTTGTTGTTGAGGGAATTCATGGACTATTTTGCTTAGTTGTCAACTTGCGTTTTGACGCATAATGCGATTTTTTTCGTCATCGGCAGAAGTCTGCACAGGTTCCCGCCGGCCCCGCATGACTAACCTCGGCGAGTCACCTTTACTTGCATACCGCCAATTGGTTTAAGCGACATACTGACCTTTACGTCAGGAAGATCCCCGACAAGGTCGAAAACGAAGTTTTGACTGAGAATCGCCAGCATTAAAACGCCCTCCATTCGCGCCATACGTTCGCCAATGCAGCCTCGCTGACCTTGGCTGAACGGCAGGTAGGCGCTTTTGTGCCGCTGACTTTTCGCGGCGCCCAGATGGCGCTCTGGCTCAAACCTGCTGGCGTTTGTCCAGACTGAGTCATCGTGGTGGATAGTGTACGCTGAGAAGGCGATGAGATCGCCCTTGTCGATCCGGAAGCCGCCCAAGACGTCATCTTCCGCCGCCTCCCGAAATAGCAGCGCAAACATCGGATAGAGGCGCATTGCCTCTTCGAAGACCGCTTCGGTATAGGGGAGAGCCTTTAGGTCGGCGAAACTGGCAGGCAGGCGCCCCTTTAGTGCTGTGTCGATTTCGCTCAACATGGCATCTCGCGCTCGCGGATTTGCCGCTAATAGGCCCCAAGCCCAAGTTAAGGATCCCGCCGTGGTTTCGTGGCCGCCGAACAACATCGTCATGCAATTATCGCGGATTTCCTTGTCGCTTAAAGCTCGCCCATCCTCTGCCCGCGCGAGCAAAAGAGCATCAAGCATGTCTTCCGCCTCTACTACGCCCGCTGCTCGCCGCTCGGCGATCAGGCGGTAAACCCGTTTGTCGAGTTGCTCGAGCGCCCGCTTCCCCCGTCGTGCCGCGGGAATGGCCCAATCGATCGGGAGGTTCAGAGTAATATAGCGAATGCTGATGTAGCCAGTCATGGTGTTGAACAGGCGTGTCAGCTCGGGAATCTCTTCGACGTCGATGCCTTTGCGAAACACGGTTCGCACCAGAACGCGGAAGGTCGCCTCATGCATCCACTCGTAGAGATCGATCGTCTCGCCCCGGTCGGCAACCTCGGCTAGTGCCGCGACCTCGTGATTGATTGAGGTAATAGCCTCGTCGAGATAGGCGTTCAGCATGCTGGCCGAGAATAGCGGCATGATGAATGTACGAGCTTCCCACCAACGGTCGCGGTCGGTTAGCGTGGCGATGCCATGACCCAGCAGCGGTTCCAATGTGCTCATGCCCAACGCAGGCTTTGGATACTGATCTCCCCTCTCCCAGAGCACTTGCCGCACAGCGGCAGGACCTTGAAGGAGCACCATAGCCTGGGGTCCAGCGTGAATTTTCGCCACTGGTCCGTAGCGTTTGAGTATCTCCGTGCAGTAAGCAAGCGGGTTGGCTAAAAGATCTAGTGCGTTGCCTAAGAGCGGAAGATGGCCCGGACCCGGCGGCAGCGGCGCGTCGCGGAAATCTGAGGCAGCCGGGGCCATCGTCGTGGTCGTCATGGGCTTACGCCTTTCGAGGCAACTAATTGTTGAAGCTGTCTAGGCTACCGATGTCCGACATGGCCTGCGTCAGACGCCGAACCATCTCCATCGCTACCTCGCGAGGCTGCATGTCTGGCATCAACGGGCTGTGGCAGAGGGTAACCGTCCACATCAGCAGGGCTGCCGGCATCTGCTGCCGATAAAGCAGCCAAGCGTCCTCGAACGAGATAGAGACGCCCGATGCTGCCTCCATCTTCTGGAGGTAGATCCTCAACAGGTCCTTCTCCCAGGCTCGGCGGTCCTCGATCGTGAGCGTCGCGCCAACCGCATAGGCGAAGTCACGCGCCCAGGACCCGATGCTCACACACTGCCAATCGCAGAGGCCCATCCGCCCGGCGCCAGTGATGTACCAATTGCCGAGGTGCACATCGCCATGGATGAGAGTTTGGGGTTCCGAGGTGTGCGCCTTCAGGGATTTCAACTGCGCCGGCCAGATCTCCGCTCTGCGCCTTGTGATATCCTCCGGAATGACCTCGACCGCTTCCACCATTGCTTTGTCGTGGAAGGTGCGCAGCCCGAAGGTTTCGTATCCGCTAGCGAACCATTCCGGATAAGTCATTAACCACGGGAACTGACGAGCAAGATCTTTCTGGCCGTAGAACCGCCCGTGAAGCGCAGCGAGGATGCTGACCAGATCCTCGGCCTTCTCGCGCCCGATGTAGTTGCGCGGCGAACAGAAAATTGCTTCCTTGGTAGCCACTAGATCCTCAAGCAGGTGAATCGAACGGCCGGACTTCAGATCGTAGCTAGAGAAATAGCCGCGCGGAGCCTCAAGGTTGAGGAGCGGGCGAATATGTCGGTAAAACAGCGCTTCGTTCTCGATCGTCCGCGATACGCTGAGCGCCAGTCTGTTGAAGAAGGTCGGGGAGGATTTGGCAAATACAGTGGCCGGTAGGTCGGCGTTTCCCCTATCCCCCGAATACGCCAGGTTTATCCGCCGACGCACCGTAGAGCCCGAAGTCCTTCCGCCGAAGTCGAATGTGGCGACCTCCGCGCTTACCGAGTCTCCGCACAGGACATCGCTCAGCCATTCCTTGGAGACGGCCTCGATTGTGTAGGGGACATCTTCGCTCGACTTGGCGACAGGCCGAGAGAGATTGTCCCACACCGTATGGACGCCGACGCGGAGGGCCGCGCCTAAGAGGTTTGGGGTCTTGGGCTTTGCCGTCTTCGTCTGCGCGGCCGGTTGAAACGCTACGTCGTCCATGATGATTGTGTCTCGTGTGGGGTTACGACAGGGCCAAGGGAAGCGCGGTGGGATTGCGCACGCCAAAGCCACGCATCTCGACCGTAGCCGGATCGGCGGCGAGAACGAGATTGGGCAACTCGCGGGCTATAGTCCTGAGCAGGGTTTGGAGGATATAGCGGGCCAAGTTCTGGCCCATGCAGTAGTGGACGCCGATGTGGAGGGTCAGGTGCGGATTCGGGTCCCGCCTGATGTCGAAGTGGTCGGGCCGCTCAAAGACCTTCGGGTCTCGGTTGGCGACGCCCTGGATCGAACAGATCGACGAGCCCGCAGGTATCTCGACTCCTTCGACAACACTGTCCTGCGCCGCGATCCGTGGGACCACGAACCCTGACGGCGCCCATCGTAGTGCTTCCTCGACCGTTGATTCGACCAGTTCAAGATCGGCGACGACCTGCCGGAATTGATCGGGATGGGTCAGCAGGGCCATGATCAAGTTGGCCGTCTGCCGCCAGGTCGTTTCAATCCCACCTGGCAGCAGGAAGCGGCAATGCTGGACGATCTCATCGTCCGACATGCGGCGCCCCCCCTCCTCCGCATCGATCATAATGCTAAGCATGTCGGCGCGTGGCGACCGTCGGCGGTCCTCCAGTTGTTCGTAGAAGTAGGCGTCCATCTCGGCGATGGCCTTGATCGCGGCCTGCATATCGCGCGGCGCGCTTTGAGCGGTTTCGCCGAGCGCGACAAAGTGGGCGAAGTCTTCCTGGGGGACGCCGATTATGGTGGAGATTGACTTATAGGCCGCCGGCAGCGCGATATCTCGCCGTGCGTCGGGCGTCTCCCCGTCGGCGATCATGCGCTTCACTCTGGCGACGAGAAAATCGATAGTCGGCAGGGTGATCGCCGTCGCCCACTCTGACATTGAGCGTCGGCCAAAGATCGCTTTATCGAACAACTTGCGAAGCGCCCGATGGTCTTGGCCATCAAGGCAGTTCACCGTGGCGCCGTGAGCCTTCACGTGGGCCCCGTAGGCCCCCTCATTGATAAAGCGGATCCGGTCACTGCCAATTTCAGAAACCGCTGCGTGGCCGATAGCGACAAAATGGGGCTTGGACAGGTCGTGTCCCCAAATGTTGTAGATTGGCTGGCCGGCATAGGTGCCGTCGGCGCCTAGGCGAACCACGCCGCCGACGTTATCCCGCAGGCGGCCGAGTGGCGTAAACGGATCGCGCGAAAACTCCGGGTCGCCGATAAATTCGTCGTCGGGCGCGTGAAGCAGCGTATCCGGAAGATCACGGATCACCCTATCAAAGGATTGATCGAGACCGGTCGCGCTGATGACTTCAGTAACTCCGTCGGCCATAGCCGCTCTCCCTGATTTTTTAGGTGTTCGCGCCGGTGATCCGGCAGCGATGAAAGCCCTAGCCCTGATGTTCCGGCAGATGCAGAATCAGGCCGTCGAGTTCGGGCGTCAGTTTGATCTGACAGCACAGCCGGGACTCGGGCCGTCGCTCCTCGGAGAACTCCAACATGGATTCCTCAAGAGCGGACGGGCCGCCGACGACGTCCTGCCAAGCCGGGTCGAGGTACACGTGGCAGGTTGCGCAGCTACAGGCTCCGCCGCACTCAGCTTCGATGCCCTCTACGCCGGCCTGCACGGCTGATTCCATGACAGACTTGCCGGCACGTCCATCGACGCTAGTGCGTTCGCCATCGAAGGCGACAAAGACGACTTGAGGCATTCTATTCGCTCCCGCCCGCCCTCACTGGCCTATTCAGCCGCAACGGTGGTGAGCGAGGGCTTGCTATTCGTAAGATCTACGCCGTTGTTACTGACCATAGTCCCCGGCGTTGCGCCGGTGGGCTGGGCGTCCTTCATGGTCACTTGACCATTGACTACGCACCATTTGATTCCTTCGGGGCGCACAACACGACGCCAATCGCCGTCGGGGAGGTCGTGGATTACCTCATAGGCATCCGAGTTGTAGTTGATTGTATTGAAATCGTAGATGTAGAGATCAGCGGCATAACCCTCGAGCAAAGCGCCACGTTTCTCAAATCCCATGACGCGGGCCGGTAGGTAGCTGAGCTTGAAGTGCAGCTCCTCGAGTGTCAGCAGCCCGGTTTCCCGAACCATTTGAACGATATTGTCGGTCGCGAATTGGCCGCCGGAGTAGAACTTGACGTGAGCGCCGCCGTCGGAGGTGCCCGGCAGGATGCGCGGGTGACGCAGCATTTCGGCGATTTTGGCCGGATCATCGGTCGTCGCCTCGGTGGTCCGGAATTCGGCTCTGGCATTCGAAGCTGCGACTACATCGAAGAAGCAATCGATAGCGGGCGTACCGGTACGTTCCGCGATCTCGGAGAACATCAGCCCTTCATACTCCGCCCAGGCCGTCGCGCCCTCGCTGCGCAGAAGCCGCCAAGTCTCGATTGCACCCCCGGCGCCCTCCATCTTCGCCGGTTCATATTGGGCTAGGGCCCGGGCGCGGAATTCGGGGTTCGCCGCCAGGCGGGTCTTGGCATCCGCATCCCCGACATTGGTGAATTCGTAGAACGGATCGACCTGCTGCCAGCTATTATAGTCAATTACGTTGAACTCGTTCCAAGCCCTGAAAGCGAGCGCTTGACTATAGATGTTTAGACCTTTGGCCTGACATTCATCGAGCCACTGCATGATGCTGCGGTGGTACTCCGGCAGCTTGTCGAAAGCCGAGACGACGTTGTGGAGGACGGATCGCCCGGAGATGCGCGCGAGCTCTTCAATCGCAGAGCGATTGGAAACCACCACCGGCAGTTCGCCCAAAACCTGAATGACACCCTCGTCCCGCTCACGCAGCACCTCCGCTAGGGCGTAGGCGTCCTCGATCACCATGGTGTCGGTCGGCATTGGACTGCCGTCTATATCTTTGTGACTGTTGAATTGCCCCAAGAAGGAAAAGCCGAACCCTACGGCCCCAGCGTCCATTGCCTCGTTCAGGAGATCCCGCATGCGCTGAAGCTCCGCCGGCGTCGCGCCCCGGGTCTTGGCTGCTTCGTGACCCATGACGTAGATCATCAGAGAGTTCAGCGGCATATAGCTGGCGACATTGACGCCCTTGGGCAGGCGCTTCATGTGCTCCATCCACTCGGGGAAGCTTTCCCAAGTCCAGGGGAGCGCCTTTCGCATGGCACCCAACGGCACCTGCTCGGTGTTCTCCATCATCAGCATGTAGCGTTCGCGATCTTCCGGCCTGCAGGGCATGAAGCCGAAGCCGCAGTTTCCGACAACGAACGAGGTGTTCCCGTGCCAGCCGGAGTTGGTGCAATAGGGATCCCAGTTGATCTGCGCATCGTAGTGGGTGTGCGGATCGATCACCCCGGGGGCAACGATTAACCCCTTGGCGTCGATCACCTTAGCCGCGCCGTCTGCGGAAATATTGGCGCCGATCTTGGCGATCCGCCCGTCGCGGATGCCGATGTCCCCGACCACCCGAGGAACATGCGTTCCGTCTACGATCGTGCCACCTTTAATCACCAAATCAAACTGCGTCATGACAGTCCTCCACCCTACAGCGCTGGCCATAAATCGCATATTGCGTATTTTTTGCCGCTTTTTTTTATGAATGATCCATTATTTCTGGCCGGTCAACTGGTTTTGCCTGCGCTCTTGGGAATTTTTGGCGGGTCCGGAGCATGGCCTTCGCATCCAGATCCACGTCGCGAGTTGACGAGCCGACAGGCCGACCGATGAGAACGCCGAGCGTCCCGATTGTAAATTTCGGAGCATCAGCGGTGTGAAAACCCCGCTGCACGATCTGCGCTGTCGCGAGCGTCTGCTTCGGCGCCGGTTCGACTACAGGGCGGGGGATACAGGCCAGGTCGCACTCAAGTGATTTGTGGGTAACCCCGGGAACCCACGCACTTGTCACCGACGTTCACAATACGCTCCCGTCCGACCAATCATTGCTGGAGGGGCATCGCTGCTGGCGCTGCAGCCGGCAGGACACCGGTCGCGCAGACTTGACCAGACCGAGGGGTGGCGATCGGTGAGCGTTTGCCAGCAAAACCCGCCTGCGACATTCTCCTAGAATGTCTATGCCATCCGCCCACTCACTCGCCATGACAACGGCGTCGTAAGCAATTTCGAGAATCGTTAGATCGACGCCGCCCCCCAAGACCGATGCCTGCGGACTGGAGTTGCTCACGGGGCGGCGTCGAGAACGCGACACGTCCTCCCGCGGCCAGCCTTGCTTTGACTACCGGGTCGGCGAGGACGCCAAGACCAATCGAAACCATATTGTTGCGTCCTCGGACACTGCTCTCTCCTTTGAAAAAGGCCCCTCCCTACTGGCCAAGAGCGACGCTTGAGTATGTCAAGCCATCGGCTAACGGCGCCAACGACGGCGCTAAATAATTAAAAGCGTTTTTGATATTCTCCCTTTTTCGGTCAATGCCTAAACTTGCGACGTACGCAATGGCGGTTCGACCAACCCAAATTGCTTTCGGGATACGGATTGCATAGGATAGCCCTTTCCAAGTCTGGGATCCAATGACGACGCGACGACCCGGTCGGCCCAGGCGAGATGAGGACCGTTCGGACGCGCGCTCGGCTTTGCTCGACGCCGCCCACGAAGTCATGAACCAGGCGGGCGCCATCGACGTGCCCGTTCTAGAAATAGCTCGGCGCGCTGGTTTGAATGTAGGCTTGGTCAGCTACTATTTTGGCGGTAAGGACGGCCTACTGCTCGAACTAGCTCTGCGCAATCAGCGGCGCTTCGCTTTCGAACTTGAGAGACTGGCCGCGCTTCCAACAAGCGCCGAGACTAAGCTGGCTTTGCATCTCGCCGCGCTAATCCGCACATACCGCAAGGTTCCGTATCTTCAGAGGCTAAACCATAAGCTGTTAAGGAATAGCACGGAAGCCGCTTCTCAAGCGCTAGGGTCGGCACTTGTAGCACCGCTCAATGACTTTTATACAAAGCTTATACAACAAGGGTGCGACGAGGGGTCTTTTCGTAATATTGATCCAATGTATTTCTATTTTTCAGTGAGTGGCGCCTGTGATTTTCTTTTCTCGGCCAGCGCTTCGTTAAAGTTTGGATTTGGTGTTTCTGGAATTGATGAGTCAATGTCAGATGCCTACATTAACCACCTGACCGCACTGATTTTGCGAGGCGTGCTAAAATCACCGAGCTAGGCGTCGGCCCTCAAAAATTGACTTTAACCAATTTGGTCCAGGGGGTGGTTTCATGGGCTGCGTCAAGCAGCGCGGGACGTGCGTCCTGACGAGCCTCATATCCCCTTTGAATGATGTCTTGCATTCCCGACTTAGTCCAATCCGCTTACCGCCAGCCGATCCGACAAACCGATTGCCTAAGCGCGAACATAATTATAAGCGCATTTAATTAGTCGGTTCGGACGCTGCCAACTGCGGCTAACGCCCACGCTGGAAGAACCGCATCGCAGCTGCGTGTAGACGGGAGGACAAATGGTCACTGCGGATCGTGTACCAGTGCTGATCGGTGTCGGTGAGGAGGTCGAGCGGCCAGGCGTTCCGTCCCTCGCCCGTGAGCCGGTTGCCCTGATGGAAGCAGCGATATTGAAAGCGGAAGCTGATGTTGGCGTGTCAATTTTGGCCGAAATCGACTCTCTCGAGGTTGTTGGCCAAGTTACATGGCGCTACGCCGATCCGGTTAGCCTTCTGGCTGAACGACTTGCCATCACGCCCGTCCGACGAATCAACGAAAGCATGGGTGGGGAAACCCCCATTCGTTTGCTCCACGAGGCGGCGTTGCGCGTACAGCGTGGCGAAAGTCAGCTTTGCGTGGTCGTGGGCGGCGAGGCCGTTCACGCACGCCAGAAGGCGAAGGCGGCCGGTGTCCTTCTGGACTGGACGCCACAGGCTTCGCGGGCAGACGCGGTGAAAGTCGCAGGATCGCGATTGAGGCTCAGTGCTTCTTCACGCGCCCTGGGAGTTGAGCAGCCGATACATATTTATCCACTTTACGAGAATGCCTGGCAGCACGCTCAGGGGCAGTCCCCTCGCGCTGCCTTTGACGATTCAGCTCAGCTTTGGAGTGAGTATGCCAAGGTGGCGGCCGCTAGCCCTGTCGCCTGGGTAAGAAGCGCTCCCACGGCCGAGCAAATCAGCGCCGTTGGACCAGACAATCGTCGCATTGCCTGGCCGTATCCCAAGTTGATGGTCGCCAACCCTAATGTGAATCAGGCGGCCGCCTTTATCGTCACCAGCCTCGAAAGAGCGCGGGCGCTGGGCGTCTCAAGCGACAAGATCGTCCATCTATGGGGCGGAGCTGCCGCGCAGGAGACCGAGGATTTCCTTGATCGTGACAGCTATGATCATTCGACCGCGCAGGATGCAGTGTTGAATGGTGCAGTGAACTTAGCCGGCGGCGACGCAACGCGTTTTGACTTCGCGGAGTTGTACAGTTGTTTTCCGGTCGTGCCGAAGATGGCGCTCAACACCCTAGGCCTACGAGCTGGGGTCCTTCCGACGGTGACCGGGGGGATCAGTTTCTTCGGGGGGCCAATGAACAATTACATGAGCCACGCGGTTTGCGCGATGGTTCGTGAACTGCGCGCTCATGAAGGCGCGCTCGGCTTATTGTACGGACAAGGAGGCGTCTTCAACAAGCATCACGCTGTTGTGGTCAGCGCCAGCCCTGCGCCGGCGCCCCTGTCTCCCGACTATAGCGTCCAGTGCGCGGCCGACGCATTGCGCCGGCCGACGCCGCTGCGCATTGAGCGCTATGACGGGCCGGCCAGCGTTGAGACCTGGACGGTGATTTATGACCGCGACGGCAATCCAAAACAGGGCGTCGTCGTTGCCAGGACTAATCGGGACGAGCGGCTGATCGCTCGCGCCGACCCGACCGATCAAGAGACGCTTGACCGTCTCACGGATCTTAGCTGTTCGGCGATCGGAACCGAAGGCCAAGTGCGAACCGATGTGTTCGGTGACCTGATTTGGAGCTGCTCTCCGGCCCCGCGCTATAGGCCGAACCCGACATTCTGTGAGGTCGAGCGCGATGGACCAATCACCCTTGTCATTATCAACCGGCCCGACGCGATGAATGCGTTACACTCTGCGGCCAACGCTGAGCTTGCGGAAGTCTTCGACGACTTCGCCGTCGATCCCGACCAATGGATAGCCATCCTTACAGGTGCCGGAGAGAAGGCGTTTTCTGCCGGCAATGACCTCAAGTACAGCGCTGCGGCCCAAGCGCGTGGGGAGTTTGTCAGGGTCCCGCTGACCGGCTTCGCTGGCCTGACCAACCGTTTCAACCTCCCCAAACCTGTGATCGCTGCTGTCAATGGGGTTGCGATGGGCGGCGGCTTTGAGATCGCTCTCGCCTGCGATCTCGTGATCGCGTCGGATAATGCAACTTTTGCGCTCCCAGAGCCGAAAGTCGGGTTGGCCGCTCTAGCGGGTGGTCTACACCGCCTACCACGGCAAATAGGGCTGAAGCCGGCTATGGGGATGATCCTGACCGGGCGCGCCATTAGCGCCAAGGAGGCGCTTGCGCTCGGGGTGGTCAATGAAGTCACCACACCCGACGATCTGCTGCCTGCTGCCAAACGTTGGGCAACTGACATTCTGGCGTGCAGCCCAATGTCGATCCGCGCGTCGAAGGCCGCAGTCCAGAAAGGCCTTCTGGAAAGTGACATTGAGGGGGCGATCGCGAGCCAACGCCTAGAGCCGAATATGAAAGCGCTTTTCAGATCCCGCGACCTCTACGAAGGCCCTCGCGCGTTCGCCGAAAAGCGGAAGCCTCGTTGGGAAGGCCGTTGAAATCATATGCTGAAAGTCATGTTCTGCTTGGTTCGACTGCCCCACCTTACTCGTAAGGACTTCCAAGACTATTGGCGTGACAGCCATGCCAAGCTCGTCAGAAATCACGCGACGGAGCTCGGCATACGTCGCTATGTCCAGAACCATACACCTTTGAGCGATGAGACTTCGTCGCTACAGCTATCAAGGGGGTCGCCCGCAGGGTTTGACGGTGTAGCCGAGCTTTGGTGGGACAGTCCTGAAACCTTCGCGGCGAGAAGTCCGGCGGCTGTCGCCGCGGCATCTGCGCTTCTTGCCGATGAGCGTACGTTCATCGATTTGGCACGCTCACCGATCTTCCGCTGTCAGGTCCTCGAGATCATCGAACCCGATTCCCCCGGGCCCCTCACGACAACCGTAAAAAACCCTGAGCTTGCAAAGACGGAAACTTGAACATGGCAAATTCCCTCACTGGACGTGTTGCGCTTGTAACCGGTGCCGGTCGTCTTCGTGGGATCGGCCGTGCGACTGCTATGCGCCTTGCCAGCAAGGGCGCGGCGGTCGTGGTGTCCGCGTCGCCTCGCTTGCCGGCGAACTTCCCTCAAGAGGAACAGGCATGCGGATGGAAGGGAGCAGCGTCAGTGGTTGAGGAAATCACTCAAGCGGGTGGTCAGGCGATTGCTTGGGATTGCGACGTTACGAAACCTGACCAAGTAGCTTCTCTTTTTGCTGCCGCGATAGACGCGTTTGGAGTTCCCGACGCTGTCGTTAACAACGCTGGCACCGCTGGCGGTGCTGGGGCAGCTCCGATCCTGGACTTGGACGAGGACAGCTGGCGCCAAACCTTGGACATTAATCTCAATGGCACATTCCACGTCAGTCGTGCCGCTGGCCGTGCCATGCGGGAGGCAGGACGTCCTGGTGCGATCGTCAACATTTCATCGTTGGCCGGCCGGGTCGGGATGGCGAATTACGGTGCCTACTGCGCGTCCAAATTTGCCGTCATCGGTTTTACCCAGCAGCTAGCTTTGGAATTGGCGGGTCTCCACATTCGAGTGAATTGCGTCTGCCCTGGCTCGGTCGATACGGACATGATGGACGGCACCTTCCATCGGACAGCAGACCGATCGAAGCGGGTTAACTTCGAAACCGTAAAGGCCGGAGTTGCCCGCAGCGTTCCGTTACGCCGGCAGGGGTTTCCCGAAGAGCAGGCAGCCGCGATCGCTTTCCTGCTCGGGCCGGAGGCGGCTTATATTACCGGTCAGACGCTTAACGTTGATGGGGGTGTCCGCCTAGACTAGGCGTTTGCTGGGTTTGGTCAGGCCAAACGCTTGCAGCTTTGGAGACCCCCTGGCTAGCTTGCCGGATGGCCAAATCGACCAACCGGCTCTGTCAGCCCAAACTGATTGCCGCGGTCCTGGCTCCCGCCTAGCGTGCCAACATGGCCAAGAGCACCAACCCGTTTCGCTACTTCGACAGCTCGCCGGGGCTCTGTCAGCCCAGCCACTTGCCGCTCGCGGATCCGAGCCGTTAGCTTGTGGCATGCCCAAATCTACGAACCCGTTCCGCTACTTTGACAGCTCCCCGGAGGTAATCCGGACGGTCGTGATGATGTACGTGAAGTACCCGCTGTCGCTGCGGAACGTCGAGGAGCTGCTCGCCGAGCGCGGGATCGACATCTGCCACGAGACGGTGCGGCTTTGGTGGAACCGGTTCGGACCGATGTTCGCCTCTGAGATCCGCCGGAAGCGCGTTCAGACGATGCGGTCCTTCACTCATTGGCGATGGCACCTCGACGAGGTCTACGTGAAGATCAACGGCAAGATGCACTACCTCTGGCGGGCAGTGGACCAGGAGGGCGAAGTGCTGGAATCGTTTGCCACCAAGACCCGCGATAAGCCGGCGGCGCTGAAGTTCATGAAGAAAATCATGAAGCGGCACGGGCGGGCCAACGCCATCACGACTGATGGATTACGCTCCTACAAGGCGGCGATGAAGGAGCTTGGGAACACGGCCAAGCAGGAGGTCGGCCGGTGGGCCAACAATCGGGTCGAGAACTCACACCAGCCATTCCGACGACGAGAGCGGGCCATGTTGAGGTTCCGGCAGATGAAGACCTTGCAGAAATTCAGCTCCGTACACGCCGCCTTCCACAACCACTTCAACCAGGACCGCCACCTCATCAGCAGAGAGACATACAAAACCCAACGCTCGGCCGCCCTGGCCGAGTGGAAGACGCTTGCGGGGTAGGCCTCGCGATCCCTGCCAGGACTCCGCTCACTGGAGACGAGTTCGGGTTGGACTGACAGCACCTCGACGAGATCTATTACGGCCGCCCGGCCGCCATCAATTTCGAGAGCTTCGACCTGCAGCGGATCGAGGTCCTGAAAGGCCCGCAAGGCACCCTGTTCGGCCGCAACGTGGTCGGAGGCGCGGTCAACATCGTCACCAACCGCCCGAACCTCGATGCGTTCGATGCCGCCGTCGAAGGCTCGATCGGCAACTTCAACAGCCGCGACCTGGCCGCCTTCGTCAACGTCCCCTTCGCCGACGGCAAGGTGGCCCTGCGCATCGGCGGCGGTCTGCACCAGCATGACGGCTACGTCGATCGCATCGTCGCCGGCAAGAAGGAAGGCGACCTCGACGACCGTGACTCCATGAGCGGCCGCATCCAGCTGCGCGTCGAACCGGTCGACAGATTCCGGGTCAACCTGACCGCCGACTACGCGCAGGACCGCAACAACGGTCCCGGCAACCACGCCCTGTTCGACGACGGCGCGGGCGGCCTGTCCGGCCTCTACACCCTCAATTCCGACCGTGACTACAACAACGCCAGCTTCGACGGCCAGCAGGACCGCGACACCCGGGGCGTGCGCGCCAAGGTCGAATGGGACCTCGGCTTCGCCACCCTCAGCTACCTGGGCTCGTTCCGGAACCTCGACTACTTCGCCTTCTACGACTTCGACGGCTCGGACACGCCGTTCGGCGTCGGCGGCATCGAGGGGGGCGTCGATGAGGACAGCGATCTGGCCAGCAACGAGCTGCAGCTGAAATCCCTGCCCGACTCCCACCTGACCTGGGTCGTCGGCCTCTACCAGTACCGCGCCGACACCACCCGCATCGCCGGCTCCTACCTGGATGTCGGCGTCGCCCTGGACGACATCATTACCCAGGACAGCAAGACCGGCAGCTCGGCCGTCTACGGCGACATCACCTGGCCGGTTACCGACAAGCTTAACATCTTCGGCGGCGCCCGCTACACCCACGACGAGAAGGAGCTGGTCGCCACCGGCGAGAGCAATGCGCCGGGGACCTTCTTCACCAACACCAACTATGCGGGCGCAAAGGCCAGCGACAGCTGGGGCGCCGCCACCTGGCGGCTCGGCCTCGACTACCATGTGACGCCGGATGTCATGGTCTACGGCACGGTCTCGCGCGGCTTCAAGAGCGGCGGTTACCAGGAAACCCCCGGCGACGCGGCCGAGGCTGTGGCGCCCTTCGACCCGGAATACATCACCAACTTCGAGGTCGGCTTCCGCACCCAGTTCCTGGACGGCCGCCTGACCTGGAACACCTCCCTCTACATGGCCGACTACACCGACCTGCAGGTGCGGGTGCCGACCGGCGTCGGGATCACCACCTCAAACGCCGGCAAGGCCCGCATCCAGGGCTTGGAGACCGAGCTCGCCATGGACATGGGCGGCGGCCTGGAGCTGAACGCCAGCTACGCCTTCACCCACGCCCGCTTCGAGGACTACCAGACCATCGAGGCCGGCATGGCCGTCGACTATTCGGGCAACCGCCTAACCCGCATCCCGGACCACAAGTTCTCGGTCTCGCCGTCCTGGACAGCCGACATGAACGGGGCGGGCGAGCTGAAGTTCGCCGTCGACTATGTCTACGAAAGCCGCATCTGGGACGACCAGAGCAACCTGCCGCCGGAAATCCGCGAGCCGACCACCTTCATCGACGCCCGGGTGATCTACAGCGATCCCTCGGACAGCTGGACCGTCTCGCTCTGGGGCAAGAACCTGACCAACGAGAAGACCCGCACCTTCACCGGCTCCTTCGGCGGCGTCACCTTCGGCGCCTACAACCCGCCGACCACCTACGGCCTGACGCTGCGCTACGACTTCTGACCGATCCCCTTCCTGCACTTCGAACTGCCCCAGGCGACTCCTGTCGTCCGGGGGTTCTTTTTGAGTATCGAGGCAATGTCAGATTGCGGGTCGAGAAACGGCGCCACGCCGAGTCCGGATTTCCAGGTTGTCGTGAAAGGCACCACCAGGCGATGGTGGGCGCCGTACGGTCTTGCACGATGCTTGGGATTTCGGCGCTATAGTCGGGTTCTCGCTCAGGATCCAATGTCCGCTCCTGGCGGATTGTGTTGAAAAAGGCCGCTCTTATTTGAGGGCAGTAGAGAGGCAGCGCCGCGTCAGCGGCTCCTATGGGGCGCTGGCATCGCCGGCGGAACCAGCTTGGCGAGCTTACGGAGGTTCTGGGCGGTGGCGGCCGGGAGAAACTCGTCTCTGGCGCCGTTTGGACCGCGGAGGCGCAGGCGGTCGAGCTTCAGGACCCGCCTGAGGTGGGCAAAGAGCATCTCGACCTTCTTCCGCTGGCGTCTGGAGGTGACGTAGGCGTCGGTCACGGCGATGTCACGGGCGTGGTCCCTGGCGTCTTCGTAGATCGAGCGGGTCACCTTGCGGGCCGGTGTGTTGGGTGAGCAGCGGAAAACGGAACATCACGCTCAAGGTTCCAGAGCGGATTGCAGCGGGTTTGGGCGTGCCTGAGGCGGTCCTCGTCATGAACGAAGTACCTCCTGATTGATGCTGCGGCTTTCAAACGGCCGACTTTGATATCGCGGTTGAATTGAGCGCTGGAAGGCGCGGCTCACTCCTGCGCGGCGACCCCTTTCATGGAAGTCGACGGGTCCGCAAGCTTCTCCAGTGAGACGGGCTTGCGATTGGCGATAAGCATCATGCCCATCATAAACTCGGGCGGGTCGTTGACCGCCTCCAACGACTGGACCTGGTCGCCCTTCAGGTGGAAGACGGCGAACTTGCCGGTTGCCGGATCGCCGCAAATCAACACCCGGCCGGCGTCGAACGGGATGCCGGCGATCTGCAGTTTCAGGTCATTCTGGTCCGACCAGAACCAGGGCACATCCGGCGTCGGTCCGGTGCGGCCGACAATGGCGCTGGCCACCTGCTTGGCCTGTTCCAGGCCGTTGGGCACGCTTTCCAAGCAAAGCATCCGGTCGTCGGGGAGCAAGGGCCGGCGGGTGACAGCTCCGCTGGCGAAGACAGGCGGTGGGACACGACCCCCGGCGAACTTGTGCAGGCGGCCGATCCCATGCAGAGTCAATGCGGTCGCGAAGGGGCGTATTGCGTGTCGGGCTTTCAAAGATCTGCGTCTCCTGGGCGCATCGCCTGGCTGGGTCTGGCGGCCGGCTGCGTGCTGCTGATCGGCGGCGCCGCCGCGGCCGTGCAGCCCCGGCCGGTGTCCCAACCGTCGCCGGTGACCATGGTCCAGCCGACGACGATCACCGCCGAGGCGATCCCCGATTTCTATCGACCCGATCGGCCGGCTCCGACGGCGACCGTCGCCCGACCCCGACGGCTGGCGAGAGCCATCGAAAGGACCGTACCGGCCTTCACCGTCGAACAGAGTGACCTCGGATGCCTGACGGCGGCCATCTACTATGAGGCGGCGTCGGAGCCCGACGAGGGTCAGGTCGCCGTCGGTCAGGTCGTGATCAACCGTACGCGGCAGGCAGGCTATCCCAAGTCGGTCTGTGGCGTCGTCTACCAGGGCTCGGCCAGGCGGACAGGCTGCCAGTTCACCTTCACCTGTGACGGATCGCTCTATCGGACGCCCTCGCGCGCCGGCTGGGCCCGGGCCGAGGCGGCGGCCCGCCGCGTGCTGGGCGGGACCGAGACCAGCTCGGTTGGAACAGCCACCCACTACCATGCCTCCTACGTCAGCCCTTACTGGGCGCCGGGCCTGACGCGCTTGGGCCAGATTGGCGCGCACATCTTCTATCGGGGCGGCGCTCGCGCGCCCGGACGTTTCCTCAGTCTTGGACTAGGCCGTGAGCCCCGTCCGAAGCGCCCATCTTCGTCGTCGAAGGTCAGACCGCGTCAGGCCCCAGTCTTCTCCCCCTGGGGCCTGGAGATCGGGCGGCCCGCCGTCTGACGGCGCCTGCGCCTATGACGGAATAGTCTCACAACAGCTCACGGTCCTTCGGCCTGGCATGACATGGCCCCGCCATCATCCTGCCCGACGACGTTTTAAGCTTGCGCGCGCCGAAATCGTCAGCCCATCTGTGGATTGTGGCTTACCCGCGGGTAGCGGTGATTTCGGGGAATGACATGGGACTGTCGAGGATTCTGCGCGGCGCCGCCGCGGTTTGTCTGCTTGTCGGCATGACGGTCGCTGGCCCCACGGTCGCCAGCGACGCGGGGAAGGACGGTTCCAAACCTTACACAGGCGACCGTTTCGACACCTATTTCCTGCGCAAGTCGCCGACGCGCGAGCTCATAGGCTATGTCGGACAGGAACGGGCCAATCGGATTCGCGCCAATGGCGCGACGGCCACGAACCTGCGCTGGGAAGCGGGGACCGGACCGCTGGTCGTGGAGACCCAGAAGGTCGGCTATCAACTCATTCGGGCCGGCATCGCGGCCAACAATGACGAGTGGGTAGCCCTGGGCCTGACCGCCATTGAATGGGGGCTGCAGGACAAGGTGCTCGGCCCCGACGCCAATTTCCCCGAAGAGCGGGAGTATGACACCACGCTCGGCCACGCGCTGCATCCCCGGTCGATCTTCCTGGACTCGGCCTCCCATTCTGTCCTGATGATCCGGCAGGCCAGGCTGCCGGAGGCCCTCAAGGCTCGCGCCGAGGCCCTGGCCCCCGCCATCCTGCGCGCCGGCCGAAGCTTCATCTCCACCGGCGACGCCGACAAGTTCTTCAAGAACAGCGTCAACTCCAGCCAGCTGGCCTTCATCGCGGTCGCCATCCATCAGGCCGGCCTCGTCGGCGGCGACCTGGAGCTGCAGGCGAGGGCCAAGGGCTATATGCAGACCCTGATGGCCTTGCAGGGCCCCGACGGCGCCTTCCTGGAGAAGGATGGCTTTGACGCTATCTACCAGCTCAACACCCTGGAACTGACCACGGCCTACGCATCAACCCTGACCGATCCGGTCTGGCGCAATGCGGTCATGGGCTACAACCGCCGCGGCTCCGCCTGGTTCATGGGCCGGGTGTCGGCTGACGGGGTGGTCAACACCACCGGCAGCCTGCGGCAGCAGCCCTGCGGCGACCCGATCCTGGGCAATTTTGCCAAGGGACTCGACATCGACGCTATTCCGATCCGCCTCTACTATTTCGCCTGGCTCGACGGCCGGGTCGGCAGGATGGGACCCATCGCCGACGACATCCAGTTCGTCGGCCAGCGCTTCGACCATATCGGGCATTGCGAGATCGACGACGAGGACTAGAGCCCTTTAGGGTTAGATGGAATCGTCTAACCCGTCAAAAATGGCTCTAAATCAAACGTTTAGGGCGCGTCGGCCGGGTTAACCGCTGACACTTAACCCTGACGCGCTCTAGTGGCGGCCCCCGCCCGGCCTAGCGTTGCGCAGGGCAGTTGTCCTCGCCGTCGCCGTCCTTGTCGGGGCAGTCATCCTCCTGAGGATTGGCGGCGCCGAGCACGTTGACCGTGATCACCGACTGGGCGTCGCCCCGGCCCCCGGCGTTGGTCGCCGCCTGGGCTGCGTCCTGAGCCGCCGCCGACGCCGCTGAGGCCCCGGTCTGGGCGCCGACATCCACGGTGACGCCGGTGGGGATGCCGAAGGACGAGCCGCCGACGCTGAAGTTGTCGGCGTTGGCCACCGTCTGGGCGGCGACGAACAGGCTGCCGGTCACCCGCACGCCGGCGTCGCCGGCGTCCACCGTACCACGCGGCGCGATAAGGAAGACACTGGGCGGATCGGCGTCGGGGTCAGGCTGGAAGGCCGAGATGCCCGCTCCGGTCACCGCCCCGGCGGTATCCAGTTCCGAGGACAGGTTGGCGTCGATCTTCACCACCACCGGCGGGAAGTTGGCCGAGGTCTTGGGTCCCTGGCCCGCGTTCAGGTCGCCATTGGAGGACCACATGGCGATGTCCCCGCCGGCCTGGGTGAACAGGCGGCTCTGGTTGAGCAGGAAGTCCTGGTCGGTGAAGCTGGAGATCGAACCGCCCCGCAGGGTCAGGACCCCTTCGTAACCGGAGGGGATGCTGCTGATGGTCGCCGCCAGAGGCGAGACCCGCACGCCGCCCGCATAGAGTCTGCCGCCATCGTAGGCCCGGCGCGCCGCCTGGTCGGAGGTCCGCACGGTGGAGCCGGCCAAAACCCGGCCGCCCGGTCCGAGAATATAGATGTCGCCGCCCCGTGAGGTCTGGATGGTGGCCAGACGCAGATCGAGATCGCCGGTCTGCACCAGGGTGCTGGCGCCGTTGCCGCCTTCCAGGTCGTTGGCGGTGTAGCCGTAGGCGGCCGGGAACAGGGTGTTCACGGCGCGGTAGCCGCGGCTGTACTGCAGGAAGGAGGGGCCGGTGGGGATCGAGGTCTGGGTCAGTTCGTTGAAGAACACGTTCTTCAGGATGAACACCCGTTGCTGGAGTTCCGGCAGGCTCTTGAACACTTCATAGGCCTGTTCGTAGTCGACGCTGGTCGAGCCATGGGCGGCGATCAGGGCGTTGGCGGCATTGGCCTTCATCCAGGCCACCAGGATCGGGCCATAGATGGGCTTATCGCGGTCCGGTGTCAGGACGCCGAGCTCGTTCTTCACCTGTTCGAACAGGTCGCCATCGAGGTTGGCCAGGTTGGCCGGGTCGAGATAGCCGTCGCGGAAGCCGGTGTAGTTGGCGCCCTTGCCGACCCCGAACTGTACGAAGAGGTCGGCCCCTTCGTCATCCAGCCAGGGATTCCATTCGTTGCCGACAGAAAGAACGCCGCCGCCGTAGGTCCTGGAAACCGCCGGTGTCGGGCTGGGAACGCCGTTGTCGAAGCCGGTGACGGTCGCCGAGTTGAGGAAGGGACCCAGATCTCGGCCGGCCTCAAGGAAGAAGGAGCCGCCGCCGCCGATCACGAAGGTATTGCCCTCCAGCGCCGCCAGCGGCGCGCCGAACTGATTGGGCAGGCCGACGAACGGTTGGAGCAGGCGAGTGGTGGCGGTGATGTCACGTCCGGCGGTGATGCGGGTGATGTCGTTGGCGCCGACGTTCTGGCCGAAGAAGGCCATGTTGATGATGTCGCGTCCGGCGGTGATGCGGGTCTGTTTCGGGACCGACAAAGTCAGGCGGTTGATGTCACCGCCCGCATAGATGCGATTGGGAACCTCGTCCCCCAAGTGGGTGATGTCGCTGTCGTGCAGGGTCGCCCGATAGACCTCGGAGGTTTCCGGCAACACCCCGGGGAACAGGAATGGCCGACCGGTCAGCACCCCGTCGACGGAGTTGGCGGTGAAGCTGGAGAAGGCGCCGGGCAGCAGCCCCTCGTCGCCGTCGTCCATGGCGATGATCGTGGAGCCGATGTCGGCCCCCGCCACCAGGGTCAGGACTCCCACCGAACTGGGATAGAGCAGGATGCCGGCCGCGACGTTGTTGGTCTGGACGGCGGTCGTCAGCGTCAGGTCGCCGGTCAGGGAGACCGCTTCCAGAGAGCCCGGATAGACGGCCGTATGGGTGAAGCCATTGCTCCGTCCGGCGGCGGTCAGGACATCGGCGCCGCTGTTGGCGACGGTCACCTGGCCATTGGCGGTCAGCGACAGGCCCGAGTAGCCGGAGTAAAAGCCCAGGGCCATCAGGTCGTTCTGGACGTTGGTCGCCGCCTGGGATGCGCCAAGGGCGGCGACGCCCTGAAGGGCGATGGTGTCTCCCGCCGAAACGGCGACCGTGGCGTCGGTCAGACGGACCCGGGTGGCGTTGGCCCCGACCGAGAAGGTGAAGCCGTTGTAGAAGCGCAGGTCGCCGGCGCTGCCGACGCGACCGGTCGCGGCGAGGTCCGCCTCCCCCGATCCGATGTCCAGACGGATGCCCGCCAGGTCGCGGCCGGCCGCGATCGATACGT
This sequence comes from Caulobacter sp., assembly GCA_044239675.1. Lineage (GTDB taxonomy): Bacteria > Pseudomonadota > Alphaproteobacteria > Caulobacterales > Caulobacteraceae > Caulobacter. The sequence goes on along the minus strand of JBIIAX010000017.1, from coordinate 82,529 downwards.
CCCCGCGGCCGAAGCTGGCCAGGGCCAGGGCTTCGGAGCCCACGCTGGCCGTGGTCACCGAGGTGTCGGCGGCGACGGTCAGGTCCGATACATCGCGACCAGCGCGGATATCGATATCCCCGCCGCTGAGGGTTCCGACACCTTCGGTGAACAGCTGGGGATTGATGCGGATATTGGTCACCGGGCCGACCAGTCCGGTGCGCCAGGGCTGGTCGTAGCGGCCCATCCAGCTGTAGGCGCTGATCAGGCTGTTGTTCTGGTAGCGTTGCATCAGCCCCGCCAGCCACAGGTCCCGCCGACCCAGGACGTCTTCACCGGCGTCGAGGCTGATGTCGCCGCCGCCCTCGGCGTAGACCGGGTTGGCGATCATCACCCCAAGGAAGCCGGCGCCCGCCGCGTCCGGCGCCCCACCGGCCCCATAGCGATAGCCGTCGACCAGCGCGGAGGCGAATTGATCCTGCGAGATCGCATAGCCGGTGGGATCGAAGGTCCGGGTCTGGCCCGTCAGGGTGTCGAGCACCTGGCGGGGGGACAGGTCCACCCGGTGACCCGCGGTATAGACCGCGACGCCGCCTGCCTGGATTCCGGTCAAGGCCGTGGTGAAGCTGCCATCCAGGTTGCGCAGGACCGGCTCGGCGCCGTTGCGCAGGTCGATGTTGGCGCTGGCTGCGATCAGGATGTCGCCGGAGCCTGTCCGCACCAGGGTCGAGGTCGACACAGTGGTGGGCCGGGTGACCGTGGTTACATTGGGCGCCCGGTAGAAGGGCTGCAGGGCGGCGAAGTCGGCCGAAACCTCGGACAGGAAGGCCGAGGCCAGGGACAGGGTGGTGGTGACCCCAGTCGGAGCCCCCGGCGGACCGACGAAGTCGAAGCTGGAGCCGCCGTTGGCCGCGAAATAATAGTTGGCCTTGGCCTGCAGGATCGCCCGGGCCGCCAGCGGGGCCTGGGCAAAATTGATGAAGGTGTAGGAGGACTCGGCCAGGTTGGGGTTGGCCAGGACAAAGGCCTGATAGAAGTCGGTGGCGTCAACGAACTGGGATCCGACCCGGAACAGCAGATCATCGGAAAGCACGGAGGTCCCACGCACCCCGACGAAGCTGTAGGACCGGTGGCCCTGGATGGTGACGTTCGCCAGGCTGGTCGGATCGACGGCCATGGGATCGGCCCCGCCGAGATTGGAGCCTCCGACCAGCCGGTAGGTCCAGGACGAGACCGGGGTCCAGCCGCCATCGACATTCTGCAGCAGCGGGAACAGTTCGGCGCTGCCGATCGGGTCGCCGGTTCCGCCGGGCAGGGTTCCCAGGGCGGCGGCGGAGTTGGCGGCCTCGCTGTAGGGCGCCGGGTTGACCAGCAGGCCGCCAAGCCCGGTTGCGCCCGGGAAGTTGACAATGATGTAGCCCGTCGGCGGCACGATGCCGCCGGTCGATTGCCAAGATCCGATGTTGGTGCAGTTGCCGGCCGCGCAGCCGGGGCCGAGGTAGGGGTTGTAGACCCGATTGCCGCCGCCAAGGGCCAGGTTGAGATAGTCAGGATCGGTCTGGTCGCGGAAATTGAAGAAGCCGTCCGTGATGCTGCCGTTGATATCGAGGTCGCCTTCGGCCCGAATGGTCAGGATCCCGGACTCCCCATCAACCGACCCGCCGGTGCGGTAGGTCATTGAGGTGAACCGGGCGAAGACCTCGGCTTCCTTGCCGGGCAGGACATAGAATTTGCCGGGCACGCTGGGCAGTTCGGCCATCAGTCCGGCCGCGACGGCGCCGGCCACATCGACCGATCCGGCGCCCAGGTTCCAGTTGGAATTGAGCACCACATCGCCGGCGTAGGTCAGTTCCATGCCCGGACGGGCGTGAAAGGCATCCGAGGTCGTCAGATCGCCGAGATTGCCGTAGGCGCCCGAGACATCGAAGTCCTGGACAAAGGACACCAGGGTTCCGGCCCCATTGTCGCCCAGCCAGTTCAGACGGCCGGCCTGTTGGGCGGCGACATCCAGAACCGCCTGGCCGTCGGCGTTGATGGTCACGCCGACAAAATTGGGGTCCGCCGCGATCGTCCCCAGATCGAAAGCCTTGTAGGCCTCCAGGACGATCTCGCGGGCTCCAATGATCTGGCCGGCGTAGCTGACGTTGGTCGTATCGGCGCCAGGCTGTTCAATGAGCGGCGCCCGCAGCCGGACGGACCCGCCCAGATCCCCCTGCACATAGCTGTAGTAGGTCTCGCCGTTGCGGGTGCTCGGGATGAGCCGGTCGCCGGTTCGGCTGGCGCTGACGTCGATCCGCGCGCCGGCGGCGACGGTGATGGCGCCAGTTCCGGAGACGCCAAGCTCCACATCCCCGGCCTTGGCCTGACGGCTGTCGTCGTCTTCATAGCCCTCCGCATGGGCGTCGATGACGGCCGTGGCCCGCAGGGTCACCCCGCCCGAGCCATAGAGCCCGACATCGCCGCCGTTCACCCCGGAGGTGTCGATCCGGCCGGCGATATCGACCAGGCCGCCGTTGGCGATCAGATTGACCTCTTCGGCGACGAGGGTTTGCGACGCCGCCAGCACCAGGTCGCCGGTCCCCGTGGCGACGGTGATCCGGCCGTTGAAGTCCGACGCGAAACCGGTTTCCAGGTTCGCCAGGTCGAAGGCGCCGCCCGTGGCCAGGCTGAACGAGCCGCCGCCGTCAGGGCTGTCGGCATTGAGGGTTCCGTCGAAGATCACATCGCCGTTGACCGCCGACAGGACCAGGGTCCCGGCGCGACCCTTGCCGCCACCGACCGAAAGAAGAGATTCCGCGCGGAGATTGATGGCGCCGTTGGCGGAGGTTAGCTGCAGCAGACCTCCGGGGGCGGAAACGACGTAGGGATCGGCGACGTCGCCGAAGGTCCGGGAATAGCCCGGGGTTTCCAGGGTGGCGCCGTCGGCCACCTCGATGTCGCCGTCAGAAGAGATCTTCAGGGAGCCGGCCGTGGCTCGCACGCGGGTTTGCCGGACCAGGACCGAAGCCCCGGAGACGCTGAGGCTCGCCCCGGGCGTGCCGGCGATGCTGGACAGGGCGCCATAGCCGGTTCCGTCGATGACAACCGCCCCCGTGGTGACCAGCGACAGGCTGGGCAGAAGAGCCGCCTCGCCCGGCGACAGGGTCACGGCCCGATCGCCCAGGAAGGGGGTCTTCAAGGTCAGGTCCGCCGGGCCGACGTCGAACGAACCCTTGCCTTCGACGAACATGCCTCCCGACGCGGCGAGCGTGACGCCGCCGCCAAAGCCGTAGGTCCGGATCGCGCCACTGCCGAAATTGATCGAGGCGGCGTTGACCGAAAGGATCCCTGTCCCGCAGGTCAAGGCGCCAAGGTCGTCGCAGGCGGCGGACGCGGCGCTGGTATTGGCCAGTTCCAGATCGCCGACGGTGAGGTTGACCGCGCCGGTCCCGCCGACCAGCCCCAGGCCGGGGGCATCGAGAGTCAGGTCGCCAAACAGATAGTCGCCGGCGTCGAAATCAATGACGTTGGGGGTCTGAATGGTCAGGCGATCGGCGCGACCGAACAGGGTCCGAAGCGTGGAGGTCACCACCAGGCCGGACAGGCCCGCGCCGTCGTCGGTAAAGGTGACCTTGCCGGCCCCAAGGGCAAGCGAGTCCGCGTCGATATCGGCCAGGCCGGAGATCAGCAGGTCGCCGCTGGCGTTGAGCAGCACGCTCTGGCCGGAAACCGTGGCGGTCCCGACATCCAGGACGCCGGTGGTCAGGCCCGCATCGACGTTGACGCGGCGGACCAGGCGTTCGGGGCCCGAAGCCACCCGCAGGATCGCCCCTTCGCCGGTCATGGTTCCGCTGGCGCCGTTGATGACGTAGACGCCGTCGCGGTCATCATCCAGCTCGCCGCTGGCCACGATGGCCGCGCCATCGGCGACCGTGATGGCGGCCCCGCTGCCGTCCACCGCCAGGACGACTTCCGGTCCCGTCAGGGGGTTGGCGGCGTCATTGGAGACGACGATGGACTGGGCGGTCAGGTCCAGGGTCGTGGACCCATCGGCATTGTTGGTCCGCACCCCGCCGATCAGCAGGCTGGCCGCGTTCAGGTTGTTGAGACTGCCGGCCGTGAGCTCGATGACCCCCGGCGTCCCCGTTCCCGAACCGGCCACGGACACGATCTCGAAGGCCCGGCCGCTGACATCGGCCTGGGCTCCGCGACCCTTGGGGGCGGCGGCGGTGAGCAGGGTCGCATCGATCGTCAGGGTCTCAGTCGGATTGAGCACCAGGCGACCGGCGTCGATCGGCAGCCTCGGCGCGGCGGTCCCCGCCTTGACGGCCTGGGCCGCAAATATGGTGTTGGCCAGGCTGAGCTGGATGTTGGAGTATTTGCGGAAGACATCCTGCGACGAGACCTGGAAGGTCTGGATGTCCGACTCCCGCGATCCCTGGAATCCGTAGTAGCCCGAGACATAGTAGGACCCATCCCCGACCCGGCCGGAGTAGTTGGGCGTCGCTGCCGCCGCGCCGGTCTGCTCGACCACGCGGAAGGCCCCGGGCAGAACGGCGTACTGGGCCGGCAACAGGGTATACCAGCCGGCCGCCAGGCCCGGCACGGCGGCAAGATAGACCCGCCGGCCCGCCCCGGAGGCGGCGTAGAGATCACCGTAGTCCGCTGAGTAGATCGGATCGACCGGGGCCACGGAGGCGTCGGACAGGCCGGGTACGATGGCGTAGACTTGGCGCTCGTCGGGATACTGGTAGCCGCCGTTGCCGCTGAAAGGGTCGTTGTTGAAGCGGCTCAGCACATCGCGGGAGCCGCCCGTGCCGGACACGAATTCATAGGCCACGAGGTCGCCGCCGCCGCGGACGTCAACGATCGCGCCGCTCTCCAGCGACACGTCGACGCCGCCGAAGCTGAGGATCGCAGCTGGCGGCGCCGTCAGGGCGCTGGCCCCTGTCGGGCTGAAGAACCACTCGATGCCGTCGGTGGTCACGCCGTAGGGGATGGTCAGGCCGTCGGCCGAGACGGAGGTGACACTGCCGTCCGTCAGGATCACCGACTGGGTCGCCGGGGCGAACACCGTCGGCAGGCCGCCCGTGAGCGTTGTGCGAGGGGTGTTGGAACCCAGGGTCAGGCTGCCAAGGGGCGTGCGAACCACGCCGCCCTGAACGATGTTGGCGGCCTGGATCAGCAGGTTGCCGCCAGCCGAATAGGGAGTGCGGGGTGTCTCGGCGCTGGCCCGTTCGATGGTGATCAGGCCATCGTCCGCCGCGGAGGTGACCGAGAAGGCCGAACCGGTGGTCGGGTACAGCTGGGCGGCGCGGATGGTCAGATCGCCGCTCACCGCAAGCTGACCGACCAGCGAATTGGCGACCGTCTGGTCGCCGACGCCGTAATTCAGCTGATAAGGCTGGACGCCGGACAGCCGCACATCTCCGGTGGCGTCGAACAGAACCCGGCCAACCGACTGGTCGAAGAGCACCGCGCCGCTGACGTCGATGATGTCCGCGTGGAAGGAGGCCGAGAAATCGCCGGGCGTGCCGACGAACGGGGTCGAGACCGTCTGGACGCCGCTCTCAAGGCGGACATAAGGGGCATGGATGGCCAGTTCACCGCCGGACCGGACCACGGCGGCGAAGCTGTCGCGCGTGGTCGGATCGTTCAGATCCTGGCCGTTCAAGGCGCCATAGGGACGTGACGTAAGGAAGAAGGCGCGGTCCAGATGCAGATCCACGTCGCCGACCGAGGTGATGCTGCCCATCGCCTGGAGCGTCGAGAAGCCGGCGTTCTCGATCATCTCGGCCGAAATGGCGCCGAACACCGGATCGGTCGGATCGGTTTGATAGAGGGTCGGGTCCAGCACCACGAGGTTGCCGCCCAATGCCTCATCGCTGCCGCCGTGGGCGCGGATATCGGCGCCGCCGAGGGTTCCGCCGCTGCCCAGGTAGAGGGTTCCGCCATTGCTCCACACCGCCGTCTCGATAAGGCCGGGCGAGTCGCCCACCGGCGTGGTGCGCAGCGTATCAACACGGACAAAGGTGTCCGAGACGCCGGAGAGGTCCAGCACCGCACCGCTCTCGGCGGTCACGGCGAGACCCACTCGGGCTGTCAGGGGGTTCTGGCCGACGTAAACGCCAGCGCTGAGCTGCGAGCGGAACAGGGTTGTGGTGAGCTGCGCCGACGACGCCGACATCAGGCTGCCGCCGTTGATGACCACGCCATCGCGCACCGGAATCGCCGAACCCGGCATCGCGGGCGAGGCCCGGGGGTTGAGGATCGTGACGCCCGACAGGTCCGTGACACTGCCGTCGCTGAGCCGCACGCCCTCTTCGGCCCCAAGTTCACCGGTCAGATAGACCGGAATCTGGGCCGCGAGCTGGGCGTTGGTCAGGGTTCCGATACCGGCCGCATTGAGGTCCGTCTCGAAAATTCGTCCGCCGGACCGGGTGCTGAACACCTCCGACAGGTCGCTGACCCCCAGGACATTGCTCCCGGAGAACAGGGTCGGCATGATCGAGACTTGGCGGATCGAGCCGCCGGGCATCCGGATCAGGCCGTCGTTGAGCAGGCGCGAGACCGTCAGAGTTCCCCCGGCTTCGTTGATCAATGCGCCGCCGGCCTCGACATGAAGCTCGATCGAGCCGCCGAGGCTCAGGTTGATGGCGCGGCGGTCCCAGGCGTCAGCGGCGATGGTCGGGCTAAGCACGCTGTAGAGATCACCGCCCGTGCTCAGCTGGTTGAGCGAGGCGATCTGCTGGGTGCTCAGCAGCGGTGAGAACATCGACTGCGAAAGGTTCAGGGTCTCGCCGGCCCCGATCGACACCGTCTGGACCGCGAACAGGGCGTGATAGCCGCCGAGCCGGTTGGTGAAGGTGTTTTCGATGAAAGCCGTATCGTAGGAGACGATGTCGTAGTTGGCGAAACCGGCCTCGCTGAAGAAGTTCAGGGACAGGTTGGTGCCGGTCTCGGCGGTGGTATCGCCAAATCCGAACCGCGGCGTGCGCAGGGTGAAGGTCCCGCCGCCATCGAAACCGTGGGCGAGGATGGCGCCCTCGAGGCTGATACGGGCATTGATCCGGTCGGGGTTGACCGCGACAACGGCGGCGCCGCCGGTGTTGAGGATGGTGGAGACGCGGAAACCGGGAACGGAGCCGGCCGACCGATCGGCCGCCTCGGTCAGCTGGAAGTAGGTGGTGTCGTTGATCAGGCTGAGGTCGCCGCCCTTGGCGGACAGATCGACAACGCCGTTGGTGTCGACATATCCGCCGCCGGAAACGTCGATGACGGAGCCTTCAGTCAGCAGGATGCTGCCGCTGATATCGGTATTGACCCTCGGCGCGTCGCCGCTGAGCGTATCGGCGACCGAGGCGACCTCCGCTTCCAGGCTGACGCGGGGGGCCGAAGTCAGGCTGATCGATCCGCCATCGATGAAGGCCCGGGTCTGGAGGTCGTCGCCGACGTAACCGAAATCGTTGACCCATTGGCCCCGGGTCGAAAGCGTTCCGTTGATGGTGATGTCGAAGGAGCCCAGGGCGGCGGCCGTCGGGTTGATCACCGAGCCGAAGCCGACGTTGGTCGTCTCCAGATTGATCTGTCCGGAGGCGGCCCGGATGGTCCCATCGATGGTGATCGCCCGTCCCGCGAGGCCGTCGAAGATCGCGCCGGCGCCCAGATTGACCTCAGCGTCGGCCGACAGGGTGATGGAGCCGCTGGTGGCCAGGGTCAGCTGGCCCAGACCCATCGTCGACAGCGCCTGGGCCGACAGCTGGATCGTGCCCAGCCGGGTGTCGGACAGCATGGAAAGCGGGTCGCGGGGCGTGATCACCAGCGCCCCGCTGTCGTCGAAGGAGACACTCTGGCCATAGGCCAAGTCGCCTGGCAGAGCCTCGACGCCGCTCTCGTCGAGGATGGCGATGTCGGCCGCCCCGGTCAGGTTGCCGTTGGAGTCCCGCGCCAGGCCCTGCAGGAAGAGCAGGCCTCCGCTGGGAAGCTCGGAATTGGCGCCCTGGATGGCCCGGTGATCGCCGTAGACGCCGCTGGTTCCGGTTCCGCGAACGCCCTGGAAGGTCTGCAGGGCGCCGGCGAAGCTGTCGGCGAAGATGGTCCCGTCCAGGGCCAGGATCGATGACTTGATGGTCAGACTGCCCGCGTCGCGACCCTCGGTGTACTCACCGGCATAGACAACGCCATTGAGCAGCGGATTGGCGAAGGTGTCGAACACGCCCCAGCGCGGCTGGGACAGGGTGTAGCCGTTGTAGACGCCGATATAGGTCTCGTTGGGATCAGCGTAGGCGATATCCACCACCTGGCCCTGGGCGTTGACCAGTCGGCTGGTCTGGACGAAGCCGGCCTCGTACTTGACCCAGCCTCCGGAGATGTCGATCGAGGCGCCGCTCTTGATGATCACGTCAGGCGCGGTCAACAGCGCCCCGCCGGGGCTGTAGCTGGCCACGCCGAGGGTCACGTTGCCGCCGCGGGTCATCCGCTCGCTGACCGTCGCCCCGACCTGCTGGTAGTAGCTCTCCGCCTCGATCAGCGGCGAGCCGACCCAGGCCACGCCGTCGGCGCGCACGCCGGACAGCCGCGGATCGACATAGACGAAGGCCCCGTTGAGGAAGCCTTCCCGGTAGTCGGGCGTGTCGCGCAGTTCGTTGCGCTTGACCGGCCGGATCAGGATGGAATTGCGGGTGGCCGGAATCAGCACGTTCTTCAGCCCGGCCGCGTCGATGACCGCGCCGCTGTCGACGAAGATGCGCGAGGTTCCGGGGGCCTGTGACCCTGGGACCGTGGTCGCGCCGGCCTTCGCGCCGATGGAGATTTCGCCGCTCGGAGCATAGATCAGCGAATTGGCGCCGATCTCGATCCGCGAGTTGGCGTCGCCGATATCGACGCGCGAGGCCTTGAAGGCCGCCACGGAAACCGGATCCTGCGGGATGGTTTCCTTGCTGTCGTCCGGGTCGATGGTCAGGGTGCTGTCGGCGGCCAGCTGGATATCGCCGGCGGTGATCGAGATGAAGCCGTTGCGGGCCACGCTCGTGGTGGCCCGCAGCATGCCCTGCTGAACCACCGCGCCATCCACCGTCGCGCCGAGGGAGAGGTAGCCCCGCTCCGATTCGATCAGACCCTCGGCGGTGTTGAGCACATAGCTGCCGGCGGCGTCGCGACGGTTTTCAGCCCGGGCGATGAATCCGCGAACGTCGGGGTCCAGGCTGTCGTCCCGGCCTTCCGAGCGGGACAGGGTGACCTGCCGGCCCGCCTGCAGGGTGACCTGGCCATCGGTCGCCGTCAGATGGCCCGAGTTGATCACCCGGGGGCCGGTCAACAGGACGAACCCGCCATCCCCGGCGTTGATTTCGGCCCCGGCCTCGACGCGAATCTCGCCTTCGAGGGTCGGGTCATAGTTGGCCAGATCGACCGCCTGGGCCGAGAAGGTGAAGGCGCTGGGCTTCAGGTCGGCCGCCGCCTGGTCGGCGTAGCCGAGCAGGCCGAAATTGAGGAATTCGTTGTTGCGGTCGCGGATGGTCAGGGGACCGCCGCTCAGGTCGATGGCCCGCCCGATTTCCAGGCTGGTGGCGATCAGCGAGAAGGCGTTGACCTGAGAGGTGGCGCCGAAGATCACCCCGTTCTGGTTCAGCACCAGAACCGTGCCGTCGGACTTGATGGCGCCGAGAATCTGACTGGGGGAGAGGCCCCTAGCCGGGTCCCGCAGGCCGGTCGACGGATCGATCTGGCCGACGACGCGATTGAGGGCGACCCAGCCCGTCTGGGCTTCACCGCCGGATTTCTGGTTGAACACCAGGGTGGTGTCGCGGCCGATGTTGAACGTCTCCCAGGACAGGATCGCCTGGGATTGGGTCTGGTCGATGGTGACTTGAACGCCATTGGCGGTGGTGGTCTGCACCGGGGCGGTCGCGCCCTGCCAGGTGTTCAGACCGGTGGGGTCATCCACCGCCAGCAGGGGATTGTCGACAGGGTCCAGGCCGCCCAGGCCAAGGCCATTGGGAACGGTCAGGCCGGCCCGGGCGTAGGCCGCCTCACGCGCAGCCTTCTGGGCCTGGGTGGCCAGATCCAGGGCCGCCTGCGAGCGGGACTGGTTGACCAGGGCTCGGGCCGTGGCCGAATTCATGCCGGTGGCGGGAGGCGGGCGGACGGGGCGGGGCGTGGCGACGGCGGCGGCGTTGCCGAGGCCGGCGGCGCCGCGAAGGGTGGCGACCGATTGGGCCTGGGCGGTTCCAGCCCCAACCGCCGTGAGGAACACAACCATGCTGGCGCCGCGGAGAAGTCGCCCCCGCAGGCAGGACGAAGCGACGGACTTGCGAGAGATCATTCTGGCCTCTCCTTGTGTGCTGGCATCCGGACGCGGCGCGTTCATGGTTTTCAGGATCCGGTGGGAGGGACGGGGGCAGGAGCGGGATCGCTCGTCGGGGCGGCCCTGGCGTCGCAGCGAAGGGCGTAGGCCTCGTCGCCATAGCCCTGAACGATGTTTTCGAGCTCGACACGCTTCAGCCCGAAGAAGGGCTCGGACCTGGCCAGGACGTCGCCGATCCCGATGGAACGGTAGGCGTCGAGGATTTCCGCCACCAGCGCCTGCAGCTTCACATTGCGAGCATCACAGGTGGTGACGGTCGCCATGGCCCGGGTCGCCTGGGCCTTCAGGCTGTCGCGCTCCGCCGCCAGTTCGCGTGAGCGCGCAGCCTCCTGCTCATAGGCGGCGCGGTAGCGCTCCAGATCAACGGCCATCTGGGCCTCAGCCGACAGCGCCGGCGCCGCCGCCGGTTCAGCGACAGGCGGAGCCGTGTCCTGGGCCGAGGCCGAGCCGGCGATCAGCGTCGTCATCGTCAGGGCGAGGAGAAATCGCGTCATGATCAGAACCCGATCAACAGGTCGAACTGCGCGACATCGATCTGCAGCGGAGGACCTGACACCTCATTGGCGCTGAGCCAGCGAACCTGGACCACGGTGTTGTCGTAGAGGGCGTAGGATCCCGAGAGGAAATAGCCCTGCGCGTTGGTGCCGCCGAGGTGGAACTCGCTGTCGGTGTAGCCGTCGACGACAGCGTCGGATTCCAGATACTTGTATCCGGCGGCGACGTTCCACTGACCGCGCAGACGGGTCTGGGCGTGGCCGAAGGACCCGCGCACCATCCACCCGGTGTCGCCCGTGGTGAGCTTGGCCTTGGTGTCCCCAGCCGCCGCGGAGCAGGGGTTCACGTTACCCAGAGCGCTCGGTTGGAGGTTGTTGATCGGCAGGCCGAACGGCGCGTTCCTACAGACCTCGTCCGGGTCATAGGCGATGTTCTTCAGATACTGCGCCTCGGCTGAAACCACCATGCCGTCGCCGACGGCCCAGTCGATCCCGGCGATCAGATCAACGACCCGGTAGTCAAAGGCCAGACCGGCGTACTGCGGCTGGGCGAAGTTCAGCGGATTTGCCGGATCGGGGATAATGTCCCGCACCAGGAAGAGGGTGTTGCCCTTCTGCATGAAAGCCGGCCGGCTGTTGTCGGTGGAACAGTCGGTATTGCCCGCGGTCAGGGCGCAGGGCTTGGAAAGCTGGCCCTGGACGTTCTGGAAGTCATAATAGGCGAGGTCTGCCCGCAGGGACACGGGATCGCTCTTCCAGCTGGCCCCCACCTGTGCGCCCAGCAACCACTTGGTTTCGCTCTCGGCCTTGAAGGTGCTCTTGTTGGGATAGTCGGAGCTTGTGTACTCGAGCGGGAAGGCCCCGATGGTCGAGCGCAGGTTCAGCCAGATGTCGTTGTTTCCGGCGAGGCCGGCGAACTTCAACGCCACGCCATCGAAGTTCAGGTCGCTGTCGTACAGCAGGTCCGTCGAGGAGAAAGGATTGCCCATGCGACCGAGCAGGCCGGTGGCCCAGGTCGTGGGCCGGATGGCGACATAGGCCTGATCCAGCCAAAGGTCCTTCTTGACGAGCCCGCCGCCCAGGGTCTCGCTGGTGGAGACCGGTGAGTCCGAGCCGCCGCTGGCCAGGCGCACGCCGACCGTCACCATGTCATTCACCTTGGCCTTCACGCCGAGACGGAGACGAAGCGAGGTGTTGTCCAGCCGGTTTTCCCGGGTGTTCATGAAGGGCAGGACGCCTGGGCTGGTGCCGATATTGATGTCGGTCGGGCCATTGGCGTTGAAGCGAGCGAAATCGAGGAACTCGTCGGTATTGCTGTCGGCGTAGAGTTGAGGCTGGCTGCGCAGGCGCAGGTCTCCGCTCCACTCCAGGCGGTTGATCCACGCCGGGAAGGCCTCGGGCAGAGCCCAGCGCTGGTCCTTCACCTCAGCCAGAACCTCCTTGCGGATCTCGTCGCGCAGTTGCGCCTTGACCACTTCGGGAACGAAGGTGACCCGTTGAGACCCGGCGGCGACCGCCGGCATCGACGCCATGGCCGTTGGGGCTGGGGCGGTTGCGTCAGTGGCGGTCGCATCCGGGTTGGTCGGGGCGGTGGCGATCGGAACCGCGCCCTTGGCCTCGGCGGCTTCGCTCAGCGCCTGTTTCATCAGGGCGTCGGCGTTCTCCTGGGTGATCGTGCCCTGAGCCACCAGCAGGCGGATCAAGTTGACCATGGCGCTTTCCGACGGATCGCTCTGAGCCATCGCCGGAGCGGCGAAACCGGCGGCGATGGCCAGGGCGCAAAGCCCCGTGCGGATCATGCGCCTGGAGGGGGAGGTCTGGGTCTTCATGTAAAACTCTCCAACGCGGCCCGAGCCACGCTAAGGATGTGCCGGGGCGTCATGACCTGCGCCCGCGAACGGAAACTCTCTGGGGAAACACGATGTTGGGGGCGGGCGCCTCGTCGAGGCGGACATCCCCCAGGACAGCGACGATCTGCTGGTCGGTCTTGGCGTTGCCGCTGCCTCGGCTGATGGTGACCTTGGAGACCCGGCCCGACCGGTCGAGCCAAATCAACACCTCGCCGCTGAAGACCAGCCGGTTGATCCGGCTGTCGGACTGCAGCGCCTGTTGCAGCGCCCCGCTCATATAGCGTCGGTAGGCGGCCTCGCCGAAGCTGCCGCCCGGCGTCGCGCCCAGCCCCCCAGGAGAGCCGAGGACCACGCCGCCGCCACCTGACCCGGCCGCGATGCCGAAGCTGTCCGTGCCGGCCTGAGCCGGCCCGGCGATGGTCAACTGTTTCGGCGCTTCCTGCGGCGCGTCCTGCGGCTTGGGCTCGTCGATCGTCTTGTCCGGTTCCTGGACCTTCGGCTCCGGGGGCTTGGGCGGCGGTGGCGGGGGTGGCGGAGGCGTCAGCGTGACAGTCTGGATCGGCGCCGCGGCGCGCCGTGTCCCTGTCGTCTGACCGCTGATCAGCCACCACAGGCCAACGCCCATCATCACCAGGACGATGATGATGATCGCCGGCGCCGCGAACCGGCCCAGACCCCTGTTGTCGTCCTCGTCCTCCATGAATCAGCATCCTCCGCCCGGCGCTCAGTCCTGTTGAGGTTTGCCGGTCACCAGACCGACTTGATTGAGGTCGAGGCGGCGAAGGAGGTCGAGCACCTCCATGACCCGCTGGTACTGGACCGTGGCGTCGCCCTTGACGACCACGGGGATCTCCGGATCGAGCGCCTTCTCGGTCCGCAGACGGTCTTCCAGCTCGCTCAGGGTAACGGGATAGGCGTCCAGGAAGATGTCGCCCGTATCGCTGACGGTGATGGCCTTGGTCTTCGGCTTCGCCAGGCTGGCCGAGGAACTGGCCTTGGGCAGATTGACCTTGATCCCCTGAACCGAGGCCGTAGTCATGATGATGAAGATGACCAGCAGCACATAGGCCAGGTCCAACATCGGGGTGATGTTGATGTCGTCGTAGGGAGCGTCTTCTTCCTGCGCCTTCACGTCGACCTCCTAGTGGCCGGCGCGGGCGGAGCCGCGCTCTGAATAGCGTTCGGAGATCCGCGTGATGAATTCCTCGACGAACACATTCATGTTCGCCGAGATGTTCCGGTTGCGGATGACGATGTAGTTGTAGCCAAACAGGGCCGGGATCGCGACGCCCAGGCCGGCCACGGTGGCCATCAGGGCGGCGGAGATGCCGGGGGCGATGGCGTTGATATTGACGTCCCCGGCCGCGGCGATGGCGGCGAAGGTGATCATCACCCCGACCACCGTGCCCAGCAGGCCCAGGAATGGGCCGCCGGAGATGGCGATGGTCAGCCAGACGAGATTTGCCGAGAGCTTCTGACCCTCGCGGATCATGGTCGAGTCCATCAGGGCGCGGATGACGTTGACGCCCTCGGCATGCAGGACGACGACCCCGTCCTCGCTACGCCGGCGAATTTCCGCGACGCCTTCGTTGAAGATGCGGACAATGGACGATGAGCGTAGAAGGCGACTGTCGGTGTCGCCGATCTTCAGCGGATCGCCGCTCGCTTCCCGGTACTTCCGCAGGAAGGCGCTGTTCCCCTTGTCGACGGCGTTGGCGTAGAGAATCTTGGTGACGATCACCAGCGACGAGATGGCGAACAGCACGCCCAGGATGGCGATGACCACCCAGGCGTCGAGCGTCAGGTTCGAAAAGATGATGGCGAAATAGCCGTGGTCGCCGCTGGACTGCTTTTCGTCCGCCCCGGCCGCGACCAGCTTGGAAGCTGGCCCCTGGGCGGCGATGTCGGCCTGGACCTTGGCGGCAGTCCGGGCGACCTTGGAAATCCGAATCTCGTCCATTTCGCCGACAAAGCCGGGTAGGCTGCCACCCGGCAGGTCGCCGCCGAAGGCCAGCGGTCCGCTCATGGCTGGCAGTCGGCCCGAGGCGGTTCCGACGCTGACACCATTGACATAGAGGGTGACGGTTCCGGCCTCGCCGTCGACGCTGACCGACACCAGAGTCCACTGGTTGCCGGCCAGAGCCTGGGCGGCGGTGGCGCGAACGCCGTTGATGGCGACGTAGGGGAGGCCCTGTTCAAGGCCGACGACAATACCGCCCGGGCCCTGTGTCTGGACGAACAGCACGCCGTTGGCAGCCGCGGCGGCGGGCTTGACCCAGGCGCTGAAGGTCAGGGACCCCCCGGCTTCGACCGCCAGCGAGGGCGACGGCCCGACCATCAGGGGCGCGCCCTGGAAGCGGCCGGCCGGGCCGATGACGCCGGCGGCTGTGACCCCGGCCGGAGCGGCCAGGGCGTTGTTGGCGTAAGCGGTCTTGTCCTTCACCGCCGCTGCGGGCGCGCCGTCGAAGTGATAGACCAGGGTGTAGTCGGCGTCGAAAGTGGCGGCGGCGTCGCCGGCCTTCGGCGCGTCCTTGTTGCCGTAGTAGAGCCACAGCTTCTTGGTGGCGTTGGCCGGGAAGTCCGCCACATCCACCCAGACCGCGGCCACGCCCAGCTTGGGGTCGAAGGATTCGACGTGGAAGGGCAGGGGCTTGTTGTCCTCGGTGGTGAACCGGAGGTCAGAGCCGTCCGGCTTGGCGTCGGCGAACTGGAAGTTGGCGCTGTGCAGCCGCACCAGGACCGCCGTGCGGCCGGGGGGCGTGGAGATGCCGGCGCCCTTGGGCGAGGCGTCCAACACGAACTCCTTGCGATAGGGCCATGCCTTTTCCCACCAGGTGCCTTCCGCGGCCAGGGCGGGCGTCGTCGACAGCCCGACGGTGAGCGCGATAAGACAGAGCAGCCAGGTTCGCATCGTGGACTTCCTGTGGGAGGGCGGCTGGAGCACGTCAGAACTCCATTTTCAGGCTGAAGGTGACGCGGGGTTCGTTTTGATCTGAGCTGAGGGTTTCGATCAGCGGCAGGCCCACGACCACATCGCCGTAGACATATCGAAGCATTTGCAGCCGCAGACCGATGCCGGCGCCGGCAAGCGTGAACTCGGCTTCCTGATCCGGCAGGGGCTGAATGGTCCGGGTCATGGCGCCGTCCAGGAAGCCGTAGAAGCGCCAGTCCTCGACCAGGCCGCTGATCCGTTCCCCCAGCAGCGGCGAGAGATTGGGCGACCGGATCTCGACCGAGGCGAAGACGCCGTTGTCGCCGACCGCTTCCGACTGCAGGTAGCCGCGAACCGTGCTGAAGCCGCCGGCCGAGAACTGTTCCGCGGAGGCCAGGGGCTGATCGGCCAGCTGGCTCGACCAGCGCAGCAGCAGGACCGAGCCATCCGCAAGGGTCCGGGTATGATCGATGTCCAGGTTGGCGTGGACGAAATTGCCGGTCGAATAGGCCCGCTTGACGGCATAATCCTCGGCATCGCTGCCGACGCCGCGCAGGCCGGCCGTGACGCTGAGGGTCAGGTTGGAGGTGGAATTCTCATCGCCGGTCTGCAGGCCATAGGCGACGGTCAAGGGCACATATCGGATCGGTGACTCGTCCGGCGTCGTCCCCGGCGTTCCCAGGGTGATCGCCTCATCGAAACTCTTGTAGTCGAGGCCGAGGGTGAGGGTCTGCGACACCGGACCCCAGGCCGGCAGCTGGTATATCCCCCGGGCCCCGATCGAGTATCCCTTTCCCAGGACGCTGGCGCCGCCGAGGGTGTTGATGTTGCTGTTGGAGTGGTAGCCGAAGACCAGCACGCTCCAGGGCGTTCCCCAGATCGGCGCGAGATAGGAGCCAGCGAACACCTCGGCGTCCTCGATCCGTTCGGGCGCGGCCAGGTAGGTGGCGGAGATGCTGTGCCCCTCCTGCCAGAGGTTGGTGTAGCGAACCGTCGCCGATGTCCGGGTCGAAGTCGTGCCGTCGGCGTGGTCGTTATTGGCCTCGACGACCGCGTGTACGGGCAGGGTGTCGGAGACCTTAAGCTCGATATCGATCGTGCCGGGGACGATGCCGGCCTTCAGGACGGGCGTCACCCGGCGATCCGGCAGGCGGTTGATGTCGCTGAGCTCGGCCTGGGCCGCGGTGAGGTTAGGCGTCTGGCCCTCCACCAGCGACGGCGCCTGCCGCCGGATCATCTCCGGCGAGAAGTAGCGGGCGCCCTGGACCCGCAGCCGACCCACCGGGGCCTCGACGACGCTGAGTTTGACCAGTCCGGCGTCGGCCCGTTGTGGGGGAATCTCCACCACGACCGATTGATAGCCCTTGGCCCGATAGGCCTCTTCCAGCGCCTCCCGCGCCTTGTCGACGTCAGCGCCGAAGCGGCCAGGGCCCATGTAGGGATAGACCGCGGCCTCGACCTCGATGGCGGCCAGCAGGGTGTTGCCCTCAATGTCGAAGGCCTCAATGTCGAAGGCGGGGCCTTGGTCGGGGGCAGCTTCAGGGGCAGCTTCTGGGGCAGCTTCGGGCGCGGCGAGGGGTGGCTCCTCGGCGGGCGCCGCTTCCTGCGCCACGGCCCCACCTGCGCCCGCCAAGAACAAGGCGCTCGCAAACAGGAGGCGGCGCAACACGCCGCTTTCGCACGCTGAAGTCATTGATCGCCCCGGTCGCCCACGAAGATGCCAGGGGCATCCTCATCTCGGCTGACTTAGGCTATAGATGAGAGGATAGTTCAAAGCAAGTTGTTCAAAATTCGAATATAAGCACAGTTATGGTTTAACAGGGAAATCTAAAGTAACGAATCTCATGACAGCTGTGTGACTATCGAATGAAATTTTCCGCAATATTGTGTTACAAACTCCATACATGGGCGTGCCGCGCGCCCGTCTCCGCGCCAGGATCGCCGCGATGAGTCTTCTCCTGACCGTACTGATCCAGGGGGCGGCCGCGGCGGCGCTTGCGCTGCCCGCCACCTGGCTGTCGAACCGGACCTTGAGCGCTCTGACGGGCCGGGCGCCGCCGGCGTCCACGCTCATCTGCGCCCCGATTCTGGCCCTGCTTCTGGTCGCCGGCCTCATTCTCGGGCCCGGATGGCCTTGGGCGCTTGCCACGATCGCCCTGACCTGGGTCCTGGCCACCCTGGCGCTTATCGACATCTCGGTCCTGCGCCTGCCCGATCCCTTGACCTTGCCGCTGATCGGAGTCGGCCTGGCCATCAGTCCCTGGTTGCCCGATCCCGATCCGGTCGGTCACCTCGCGGGCGCAGTCGTCGGATTTTGTGCCCTTGCGGCCATCGCCATCCTCTATCGGCGGGTGCGCGGCCGGGATGGCCTGGGCCTGGGCGACGCCAAGCTGATGGCGGCCGGCGGCGCCTGGCTGGGCTGGCAGGCCCTGCCGACCGTTCTGCTGCTGGCCTGTGGGGGCGCCATGCTGTGGCTGGTGTTCCTGGCGCTGCGGCGACGCAGCCTGGCCATGGATCAGCCCCTGGCCTTCGGCGTCCCGCTGAGCGCCGCGATCTGGCTGGTCTGGCTGCTGGGGCCCTTCGCCGCCGGCCTCAATTGAGGTTGCGGATCCAGTAGGGGCGGTCCGGATTGCCGGTCAGTTCGATCACGACGCTGCGGATGGCCTGTCCACCCCGGCCATCCCGGGCCGTGGCGTCGATGGTCAGGGCGCGGCCGTCCAGGGACTCGTCCGGCGCGATCTCCAGGGCGGGCCGATCGCCGGCCAGCTCCCGCTCGCGGATCAGGACATCCGCCGCGCCGGACCCCATGACCGCCAGGGCCAGAGGCGTGGCCGTGCTCTCGCTGAAGCCGCCGCTTCGGCCGAAAAAGACCGTCACGGCCGGAGCAAGGCGCCGAAACAGATCCGGCCGCATCCCCTGGATCAGAGCCAATTCGGAGACGCTCTGGAAGGTGGTGTTGGAGGGCTTGGGTCCGCCGCCTGGATAGTCCTGCTTCTCTGCGCCGAACCGGCGCCGGTCATCGTCATCGTCCCGCCAGTCGAGGAAACTGTCGGTGAGCCGGGTGACCTCTTCGCCCTCCGCTCCGGCCGCCGCGAACATCCGCAGCGCCTGGTCACGACTGATCGTGTTGAGGGGTATCTTGCCCCGCTCGTCGGTGACCCGGATCACCACCGTCGCTGCGCCGAAGGCGATGGTTCGGGTCCGTCCGTCAATCGACCAGCGGTTGGCGCGGTCCTCGATGGCGAGGCCGTGGACCGCCGTGGCGATCCCGGCATCGGCGGCGGCCAGCAGGCGGGCGCGTGTCAGGCGGGCGTCAAGGCCAAGCAAGGCCGCCCGATCGGCGGACAGGATTTCCAGCGAGATATAGCCAAAAGCGGCGATCGCGGCCACGGCGGCCACCATGGCGTACCCGCGATCGCCCCGCTTCACTTGGGCGCCCATGCGCCCAGCGGCGGCTCGGCGGCGCCGATCTTGGCCTTGAGTTCGGCGGTGATCGCCTCGGCGTCGACCGGGGTGCGAACGACGCGCAGGGTCAGCAGAACCAGCAGCTCCGTCCGCTTCACGTCATTGTCGTGGTTGCCGAACAGAGCCCCCAGGACCGGGATCTGGCTCAGCACCGGCAGGCCGTCCTTACCCTTGGTGGTCACATTGCGGATCAGCCCGCCCAAGGCGATGGTCTGCCCGTCCTGGGCGACGATGGTCGTGGCGATCTTGCGCTGCTGGATGGTCGGCGAATTGATCGTCGAGGAGCCGGTCTCGGACACGTCGCTGACCTCCTGCGAGATGTCGAGCAGGACTGAGCCGCTGCCGTTCACCCGGGGGGTCACCTTCAGGATGACCCCGGTCTCGCGGTATTCCACCGAATTGACGATCGGCGCATCGGTGGTCTGGGTGCTGACCGCAGAAGCCGTGACGATCGGGACCTCGTCGCCCACCTGAAGCACGGCGGTCTGGTTGTTCAGGACCATCAACTTCGGCGCCGAGACGACATTGATGTTGGTCACCTCGGCCAGGGCGTTCAGCGTCGCCTTGATGTCGGTCCCGTTGGTGAACAGATAGGAAAATCCCGGAAAGATTCGGCCGGGATCGGAGGACGATCCCTCGGTCAGGGAGGCGCGGTCGCCGCCGGACCCCAGCCGCCATTGAACACCGTAGCGCAGATTGTCGTTCAGGCTGACTTCGGTGATGGCCGCCTCGATCAGCACCTGCACCGGCGCGATATCCAGGCGCCGCAACGCCTCCTCGATGATCGAATATTCCCGGGGCGCGCCGAACACGATGACCGCGTTGTTCTGGTCGTCGCTGGTGATCGTCACCGGCCCCGACAGGCCGCCGAGATTGAGCTGGCCGCCGCCGGCGGAGGCTGGAGCGGCGCCCGCGATCGCCTGGGTGTTTCCGGCGGGGGCGGCGGGCGCGCCAAGGGCCGGTGATTGCAGAGGATCCTGGCCCAGGGCCGGTCCGGGGGCGGCGCTCTGGCCGGGGGCGCCGCCGAAGGCGCGGATCAAGGTGGCGGAGAGGTCCGAGGACCGTCCGTTCTGGACCCTGTAGACGAACAGCCGCCGCTCGGTGCTGGCGCCTTCACGATCGAGAACCTCGACCCAGCGGCGGACGTCTTCAAGATATTGAGGCTGAGCCGAGATCGCCAGGATGCCGTTCAGCCGCTCCATGGCGATCAACCGCACCAGCCCGGCCGTCGGCGCTTCCGGACTGTTGATCAGCCGCTCCAGTTCCGGTGCGATCAGGCGGGCGTCGGTGCGCTGCGGCACATAGAGGGCGAACGACATGCCGCGCAGCCAGTTGACGTCGAACTGCTGGACCAGGTCGCGGACCGCCCTGCGCTGGCGGGACGTGCCGGAGACGATCAGGCTGTTGCTCGCGGCGTCGGCCTGGGTGATGGCGCCGGGAATGATCGGGTCGAACAGACGCTTCATCTGGTCTGCATTGACGAATTTCAGGACGATCGCCTCGTTTCCGAACCCGGCCTGATCCTCGGTGATCACCTCGGCCTGGCTGCGGGAGTCGGAGAGGGGTTCGATCGCATAGACCCCGGTGGCGCGCCGGTTGAGACCCAGGTTCGCCGATCGCAAGGCGTCCTCGAACAGCACCAGGACATCGGTCCGCCGAACCGGAGCGGCCGTCTTCAAGGTGACGCTGCCCTTGGCCTGGGGCGAGAGCGTGTAGGTCAGGCCGAGAAGATCGGTCATCACCAGCCGGGCGGCGGTCGCGACATCGACCCCCTGAAGGTTAAGGCTGACGTCGCCGCGTCTGTCGGTGGTGACGGGCGCCGCGGGTGGGCGTCCCGCCGGCTGCGCCCCGGGCACGACCGTGGTGCTGACGGCGCTATCGGGCCTAGCTGGGTCCTGGGCCATGGCGGGCGCGGAAGCCAGGGCGGCGATGAGTACCGTCAGCAGGGAAAGGCGCATGCCGTGGGCCATCACACTCATTCGTCGTCACCGGTCTGGTTCTGGTCATCGTCGGCGCCCAAAGCTGCGCCCGCACTCTGCGACCCGGGGGTCGTCACCATCAAGACACGGCGTTCCGCCCCCCGGGTCATCAACACGCCGTTTACGCCAACGGCCGAGATGCGCCAGCCCTCAATCGACTGGCCGCGCCGCAGCATCGCCGTGCCGCCGTCGGGTTTGCGGATCAGCGCCACCGCATAGCCGCGGGCCTGAGCCACGCCCGCCAGACTGTAGCCAAAGGCGCCTGAATCCCCGCCGCCGGCCGCGCGACTGGGCGAGAACAGGGGCGAGGTGTCGAGCGACGGGTCCTTGGCGATGGGCGTCGCCCGGATGGCCGGCAGCCGCCGGGGCAAAACAACCGCGTCATCGGGCAGGCGCAACGGCGTCGGAATCAGCACCTGGATCGCCGCCAGGGCCCCCAGCGCCAGGCAGGCGGCGATCGGAGCCTTCGCCTTGGGGCCCACCCACTGGGCGATATCGGGCGGAGACGTCGATGCGGACATCGACGGGTCCGGATTGCCCGGTTTCGAAGGCCCGCTCCGCCGCCACGGCAAAGTAGTCGACCAGGACATAGGGTTCCTCGTTCTCCAGCCGTTCAAGGCCGGCGTTCAACTGGGTCTGGGTCAGGCGAAGGTCGATCCGCGCCGCCACCCAACCCTTGCGCGATTCCGACGGCAGATCCTGCACGGCCCGCACTTCCACACCGGCTCCCGCGAAGGTCCGGGCCAGACGTTCGCGCAGCTGGTCGCCAGCCTGGCCCGGAGTCGGCGCCTGGATGGCGAAGATCGGGGCGGTCCTTCGCTGCTGGTCCAGCTGCGTGCGCCAGATCGGCAGGGCGGCCAGAACCCGCTGGTTGCGGGCATAGGTCGCCAGCAGCTGCTCCCGCTCCAGGGCCCGCTTGCTGAATCCATCGAGGATCGGCGCCGCGACGGCCAGCCAGACGACGGCGATCAGCAGGACCAGGATGCCGATCGCCAGAATTCGCTGCTCCCTGTCCGACAGCCGCCTCATGACGGCGGCCGGAGGTTGGCGGCGATGTCATAGGCTCGGCGCCCCGACGCGGCCTCGGGCTGTGTCGTCTCCGAGGCATTGCGGGCCCCGGCGAAAATCGGCGATGCGCGGAAGGGGCCCAGCACGTCGGTGGTTTCGTTCCTGTAGCCGGTCAGCCTGACGGCCGATTCATTCGAGGCCAGACGGTGGACCCAGGCGCCGGCGGGCAGGGTGTCATTGACCGCCGACAGCGTGCGGGTCGGAGACCGCGCCTGGCGCAGGGTCTCCAGGCTGCGCCGGGCCTCGTGCTCTTCGACGGCGGCCCGCTGGAGGCGCAGGCCGATCGTGGCGGCCGGCCGCTGTTCCTCGACCAGGTCCCGAAGGCGCGAAACCTCATTCACGTCCCTGAAGACCAGGAGGAAAAGATTGAGGACAATCAGCGCCACAAGGGTCGCGCCCCAATAGAGCCTTCGCCGGCGCTCGCCGCCGTCGGTCCGAAGGCCCGGCAGCAGATCAAGGTCCGCATCGGCGGGCTGCAGGCGGATCGGGTCCAGACCAAACGCCAGCGCCTGTTCGACGGCCTGCATCGCCACGGCGCGGTGAGCCGCCGCCAACACGACGGTCTGGCGGTTTCGCGCCGGGTCGCGGCCCTGAATCCGCAGGGCATGGACCGCCGCGCCGGCCGGAAACGGCATCAGGCGGTCAAGATCCAGGGACACCATTCGCCGGGTGTCCTCCTGCGACAGCAGAGGCAGCTCCACCGTCCGGGACAGTCCGAGGGAGGGCGAGAGCCGCAGGACCACCTTTCGCGTCCGGGTCAGGGGCTGATCGATCCGCTCGCCGATCTGGCCATGCCGCATCAGGCGGAAACCCCGGCCATCGTCCGCCGGGAACGCCTCGGGCGCGTCCGGCGCCCTGGGCTTGAGAAATCCGGGGGTCATGGCGCTGAGCTGGTCCAGCCACCAGGTCAGGCCCTGGCCCAACCACTGCCCGGCCGACGCCACATCGGCGTTCAGAATGTCCTTCAGGGTCATGACTGGCCCCGACAACGGCGGGTGGTCTTGTCGAGCAGGCAGGCGACGCCGACGTCCGCCGCCGGCCGCACCAGCAGCTCGGGCCAGACCCGTCGATCTCCGGATTGGAAAGCCACCCGCAGGCGGATCAGCTTCGGGGGTTCTGGCAGGCTCTCCCAGCTGTCCTGCCAGCGTGGCGCCGGGTCGATGGACGAGACGCCGAAGTAGGACAGTTCGAGGCTCTTCACCCCGGTCAGCAGGACCGATGGGGCCGCGGCATCGCCAACGAGCAGTTCGCCGCGCGGCGACAGTCTCAGGGTCTGGCGAAGGATCCGTCCGCCGCTTCCGGCCCCTTCCGCACCCAGAAATATCGCCGTTTCCCGATGCCCCTCGAAGTCCACATAGGGCGTCGAGGCGTCATAGCGGGTGGCCGGATAAGCCCGCTCCAGTCGCGATCGAAGGATGGCCTGGGCCGTCTCGACGGACTCGCCCGCGGCGGTCCGCGTTTCCAGCCGCTCCCAGACTCGACGGCCGCCCCCGACGCCCGACAGCAGCATGGCGCTGACCATCGCCAGGATGGTCAGGCTTGCCAGCGCCTCGATCAGGGTGAACCCGGCGTCCCGCTTCATCGCCCGGCGCCCTGGGTCAGGCGCAAGGTGGTCAGGCTGACGAGATCGGCGCCGCCCTCGGACGGTCGAACCGTCACCGTCACCCGCGCCAGATCACCGGCCTGGCTTGTGGCCATGCCTCCGGGCAGCCGCTCAACCGTCGCGCGCCAGATAAAGGGCGGGGCAACGCCGCTGGTCGCGCCGAGCGGGACGGGCCTGGTCTCACCGATGGCCGCCAGCTGTGACTGCGCGACCAGCAGGGCCATCCGCCGGCTCTCGACGCTTCGGCTTCGCGACACCGCGTCCGAGAGCACCTGGTAGGACATGCCCAGGACGCCGGCGACGATCGCCGCGGCGATCAGTGTTTCGATGAACATTGATCCCTGGTCGGCGCGCATCATCGGTCTGTCCTGGCGACCGGCAACTCCCGCGCCCGGCCGCTGGTCGGATCGATGAACAGCCGTCGCTCGCCGTGCGCCGATCCAACCGTCAGATTGGCGGCGGCCAGGGCGCGGCCTTCCGGGTCGAAGGTCACTGCATTTGGCGACATCGCCAGGACCATGTCCGGCGGCGCTTGCCGCCGACCGGAGCCGGTCCAGCCGTATCCGCGCCCGTCGCCGGCGACGGCGAAGGTGATCGGCGAACCGCTGCGTATGGCGTCATGCCGCGCCGTCGCCAGATCGCCGGCCAGGGCGCGGGTGGCGTGGCGCAGGGCGCCGGCCTGCAGACCGCGGGCGAGATTAGGGAAGGCCATACCGGCGATCAGTCCGGCGATCGCCAGCACGACCATGGCCTCCAGCAGCGTCGAGCCCCGGTCGGACGCTTCACCAGTTGCCGACATCCTTGGCCTCGCCGTTGCCGCCCTCGGCCTTGTCGGATCCCAGCGAAAAGACATCGGCCTCCCCGTGCTTGCCGGGTGCGCGATACTGATAGGGCTCTCCCCAGGGATCGGTCAAACCACCGGCCTTCTGCAGATAGGGGCCGTTCCAGCTTGTGGCGCTGGCGCTGGGGGTCAGCATGGCCTTCAATCCCTCGTCCTGGGTCGGGTAGCGGCCAACATCCAGCCGGAACAGCTCGAGAGCCGCCGACAGGTTCTGCACCTGAACCTTGGCGGTCTGGCTCTTGGAACTGCCGAGATAGCGAATGACCTGCGGCGCGACGATCGCCGCCAGCAGGCCCAGGATCGCCAGCACCACCAGCAGTTCGAGGAGCGTGAAACCCGCGTCGCTGGCGGCGCGTCGTTTCATAAGGGCGGGGGTCATGGGGAGAGTGCCAAATCGTTGAAGCCAAGGATGGCGGACATGATGGACGCGATCACGGTCGCCACCATACCACCCATCATTACAGTGATGGCAGGTGTCAGTATCGTGACAAGTCTTTGCACGGAGGTGCGAACGTTGCGATCCAGCACGTCAGCCAGCCGGGTCAGCATCAGGCCAAGCTGGGCTGTTTCCTCTCCCGTCCGCAGGAAGCTGAGGGCCATGGGCGGGAAGACGCCAGTCGCGGCGAGGGGACGGGTCAGGCCGCCTCCCTCCTTCAGGCTGGCTGCAACCCGCCCGACGGCCTCGCCCATATGCCGGTTGCCGAGCGATCGTCTGGCGATGGCCAGGGCCTGGGGCAGGGGGACTCCGCCATCGACCAGACTACCGAGAACCCGGGCGAAGCGCGCCGTCTCGGCTTCCATCACCGTGCGGCCCAGCTGCGGAATCCTCAGCACCAGACGATCGGCCACCGCGGCCACGGCCGGCCGTTTCAGCCATTGATTCAGGACGAAGATGGCCACGCCGATGACCCCCAGCCCGATCAGGCCGTAGGCGCGCAACAGCTTGCTCGCCGACATCACCGCGCGGCTCATGAACGGCAGCTTGTCTCCGGCCCCTTCGAAGAGGTCCTGGAACTGCGGCACGACGAAAAGCAGCATCATCAGAATTACGCCGACCGCCACCGTCAGGAGCAGGATCGGATAGACCATGGCCGAGCTGATCGTCTGCCTCAGGGCCTCCGCCCGGTCCAGGGTCTCGGCCAGCTTGGCCAGGGCGACGTCCAACCGGCCGTTGGCCTCGCCCGCCTCGGCCATGGCGGAGGCCATCGGCGGGAAGAGGCCGGGGCTTTCGCTTATGGCGCGCGACATCGGCGCCCCCTCCTTGACCTTGCGTTCCATGACCCGGAAGGCCGCGGCGAGGTCCGGCCTGGAGATATTCTCGATACAGACGGTGAGGGCCCGGTCGAGGGTCAGCCCGGACGCGAGCAGGACCGAGAGCTCGCCAAGCGCATTGGCGACCGCCTGGCGGCCCGCGGCATTGAGCTTCACCCTGTCGTTTGTCGCGCCGCTGGACTGCGCCTTTCCTTCGGTCGCCTCAATCGGCGTCAGGCCGAGCGCCCGGACCCGGGCCAGGGCCGCGTCGCGTGAGGGCGCCTCGAGGCTGCCCTGGCGCACCTCGCCCGTGGCCGTGGTGGCGCGATAGCGGAAGCTGGGCACGGTCAGGCTTCCCGGGTGACGCGGAGGACTTCGTCCAGAGTCGTCACCCCTTCGCCGGCCTTGACCAGGCCATCCGTCATCATCGACCGCATCGAGCCGGCCAGGGCGACGCGCTGGATGTCGCCCGCCTCAGCCCTATCGACGATCAACCGGCGGATGTCGTCATCGACTTCCAGGAACTCGAGAATGGCCGCCCGGCCTCGGAACCCCGTATGGCCGCAACTCGCGCAGCCCACCGCTTGGTACAGCACCCCGCTGGCCGGGGCCTCCGAGACGCCCATGGCCGCCAGGGCCGCGGGGTTGACGGGGGTCGGTCGCCGGCAGTCCGGGCACAGGCGCCGCACCAGGCGCTGGGCCAGCACGCCGTTCAGGGTCGAGGCGATCAGATAGGGCTCGACCCCCATGTCCAGCAGGCGGGTCACCGCGCTGGCGGCGCTGTTGGTATGCAGGGTCGATAATATGGCGTGGCCGGTCAAAGACGCCTGCACCGCCACCTGGGCCGTTTCCAGGTCGCGGATTTCCCCGACCATCATGATGTCCGGATCCTGGCGCAGGAAGGACCGAAGGGCGGCGGCGAAATCCAGCCCAATCTGCGGGCTGACCTGGGTCTGGTTGACCCCCACGAGGCGGTATTCGATCGGATCCTCGATGGTCAGAATCTTGCGGTCGGGGGCGTTGAGGCTGGCGAGGGCCGCATAGAGGGTGGTGGTCTTGCCGCTGCCGGTCGGACCGGTGACCAGGACGATGCCGTGCGGCAGGCCAAGGGTGCGAACGAACCGTTCCAGAACCGCGCCGTGAAAGCCCAGGCTGGCGAAATCCAGCGACAGGTTGGACCGGTCCAGCAGACGCATCACCACGCTCTCCCCATGGATGGTCGGGGAGGTGGCGATGCGCAGGTCGATTTCATGGCCCCGGACCGACTGCCGGATGCGGCCGTCCTGAGGCAGGCGACGCTCGGCGATATTCAGGCCGGCCATGACCTTGATCCGGGACACCAGCGCCGCCTTGTAGTGGGCCGGCAGGGCTTCCTGCTCGATCAGGCCGCCATCGACTCGGAAGCGCACCTTAACGGCGTCTTCGGTCGGTTCGATATGGATATCCGAGGCGCGCATCTCGGCCGCCCTGGCGATCAGGGAATTGACCGCCCGGACCACCGGCGCGTCGCTGGCCATGTCCCTCAACCGGTCAAGGTCGGCCTCGTCGGCTTCGCCGCCGCCGTCGTCGGCCGTCTCGGCGACCTCATACAGACGATCCAGGGCGGCCTCCAATTCGTTGGCGCGTCCCACCCGGGGGATCACCGCGGCGCCGAGGGCGCATCGCATCGCCTGCAGGGCGAAGGGATCAAGCGGATCGACGAAGGCGACCTCGACCGCATCGCCGGCATCGCGGATCGGCACGGCGCGAATGTCGCGCAGGAAGCGCGGGGACAGACGATCGCCGTGGATTGCCGCCGCGGGAAAGGACGAGGCTTCCGCAAGCGCGAGGCCGCTGCTGGCGGCGATGGCGGCGGCCAGATCACGGTCGGCGACCAGGCCCAGGCGGCTCAGAACGGCGGCCAGCGGGTCCCCGGTCTCGTCCTGCACAAGCCGTGCTCTCGCAAGGGCCTCCGGCGTGGCCAGCCGATGCTCAAGAACCAGGGCTTCAAGAACTTGCGACAGGACGATGGCCTCCGGCTCGCTGAGAATATGATCAGGATACAGAATAATAATATAGCGGCGGTGATGCAAGTAAAGCGGCCTGGCGTCTCCGACAAGCCTGTATTGAATTCGTCATGAAAATGTCAATCAACAGCCAATGTAGGCGGATGTCTCTATTTCGTTGCGACTGTCATTCACTTGACACACGAATGGGGTCTTAGCCTGTCTCGGCCTCTTTCAAGGAGGTCGCGCGGATTCCCTGGGGAGACTTCAGGGGGGAGCCGAAATCAGGGGCAAATCGACATCCACAGCCAGCCTATGGCCGAACCTCGTCCTGACGATGACTTCCGCGGCGCTTCGCCGGGTCCTTAGCACAACCAGTGTCTTGCGGCGCGGTCGAAGCCGACCCGTCGCCCACGTCAACAAACGGCTCACGCCCGCCCCGGATCGCGGGGCTTTCTGGAGGATACCAACGAGATGTCTCGGAACAAAATCGCCCTTTTGCTGACGTCCGCGATCTGCGGCGTGTCGGCCTTCGGCGCGGCCAGCTCGGCCAGCGCTGCTGACGTGAACGGTGGCGGCGCCTCCCTGCCGGCCCCCTACATCCGCGGCTCGGCCGACTGCTACGGCGTCAAGGCCGACCTTATCGAACGTGACGCCACCGGCGGCACAAACCCGACCCTGACCACCCTAGCGGACTTCAACTACACCGGCACGCCGGCGTTCGATTGCGCCACGACCACGGTCGACGCCAGCACGCGCGTCCTCTACTCCAGCACCGGCTCGGGCCGCGGCATCGCCGCCCACATGAGCCATGACCCGGCCTTCTACGGCGACACCTCGCTGACCGCCGGCGTGCAGCTGTTCGCCTCGGTCCAGTACAACCTGTCCGAAACCTCGCTGAGCGCCACCAACGTGGCGGCCTACAACAACGGCGGCACCGTCGGCTCCGGCACGACGGCCGTCACCATGGTCGCTCCCGGCGGCACCCCCGGCGTTGGCCAGTACGCCAACCCCAAGGAAAAGTACGGCGCCCTGGTGCAGTACCCCTTCCTGATCGCTCCGGTGACCATCGCCTATGACCCGGTCTACAAGAAGGTCCGTCAAGGCAACGGCACGATCAAGGAATACAAGTTCCGCATCAACGGCGCCCGCGGCGACGGCAGCGGCGGCCTGCGTCTCGACGCGGTCACTTACTGCAAGATCTTCAACGGCCAGATCACCGACTGGAACCACGCCGACCTGACCGCCCTGAACGGCGGCGTCTCCCTGCGGGACCCCAAGGATCCGGTGCCGGAAGGTTCCTGGAGCCAGACGCTGCAGATCGCCGGTCGTCTTGACAGCTCGGGCACCACCTCCCTGTGGACCCGCCACCTGGCGGCCGTCTGCGAAGGCCTGTCGGGCAATGCCTACGCCGACTCCACCTCGACCCTGCCGGCCACGCTGATCAGCGCCGGCGCCATCTATGACAAGAACACGGCCAACACGACCGTGACCGGCACCCCGGGCATCTATGTCCGCGCCGACGGCAACGGCGGCGTGGCCAAGTACATCGACTTCACCGTCGAACCGACGATGACGGCTGGAAACACCGTCACCCAGGGCCGTATCGCCTACCTCGGCCCCGACTACGTTCTGCCGGCGGTTGTTTTCACCGCCGCCAACACCTACAACCTCAACACCGCCACCCTGCAGAACGCCAACGGCGACTGGGTTGCCCCTAGCCCGGACGCCGCCATCAAGTCCTTCGGCACCCGCCTGCCGCCGGACAGCAACAGCAAGGGCAAGTACGACGCCGGGTCGACCGATCCGCGCAGCCGCACCCAACCGGCCGACTGGGTTGAACCCGCGTCGAAGACCTCGCCGCTCGCCAACCCGACCGCCGCCCGCGGTTACCCCATCGTCGGCACCTCCAACCTGCTGGCCTACACCTGCTACGCCGACAAGAACCAGTTCAAGGGCCTGTTCGGCTACCTGAAGTGGTACAACGACAGCGCCATGGTCAATGACGCGAAGCTGGGCATCCTGGCGGAATCGGGCTTCGCCCCGATGCCGAAGTCCTGGACCACCGCCATCCGGGAAACCTTCCTGGGTAATGGTTCGGGCCTCAACCTGGCGATCGCCCAGGTCGGCACCGGCAACAGCGGCTGCACCGTCCCCGGCGTCGTCGGCGGCTAAGCCTTCGCGCTAGAGTAACGTCTGCCGAGACAGGGCGGCCCCGGAACATGTTCCGGGGCCGCTTTGTCGTTCGGCCTCCTGAGTGTACGGCAAGTGGAGCGCTGCCACCCTTTGAAGGGTAGTTGACGGATCTCAGGCCTGCTGGAGAGATTCCCCCCAAATGGGTGAGCTCAGTAAGGCGGACCCGTAAGGCGGCCGGCACGCTCGGCGTACTCTACAGTGACGAGGGCCTCACGCTCGACCGGACGCCCTGCTTCGACATCTCGCGGCACATCGTCCTTCTCATCCTCGCCGACACCGTCTTCGTGCTCCGACGAGCTCCAGGCCTATCCAGGCGCCAATAGGATTCAGCTCCGGCGCCCGTCGGCCATCTGCCAATGGGGCTACGACAAGGATGCAGTGTTTATGGTCTGCAGCCGCCAGCACCATGCCGCGCCATCTTTCAGGCGCTGCTGAACCATCGTTTAAACTTGCGGCTGACTGAAGCTGTCTCCGATGTGGAGAACACCCTGGCGGTCGCCTAAACGTCCGTCTCGGTGCGGGAGCCAACGCCCAATCATGGCGTACTGCAGACCGCGCCTATATTCGACCCACTGGTTAGCCTCAGTGCGGCCCTGCGGGTCCAAAAAACTGAACTTTCAATGGACCCGTGCGTCGTCGGTCAGAAGACGGGTTGCTCGACCATCACCACACCGGTCTGGCGTGCGTAGTTTTCGTAATTCTCAATCAGTTCCCTCAGAAGAGTCGGCTGCGACTCCGCCAGGTCGAGCGTCTCGCCGGGGTCGGTTGCCAAGTCGAAGAGCTGCCATTGGCCTGCGCCATCGGGCGGCGGCAGGTTGACCGCCTTAAAGTTCCCGCGACGCAGGGCCCGGCGGCCGAACAGCTCCCATCCGATCGGCTCACTGGCGTCGTGGACTTCCGGTTCGAGGCCATTGACGTAGGGAAGCAGCGAGCGGCCGCGCGGAGCCTCGATGCGTCGGCCCTGATAGTGGGTCATGGGGTGCTCAAGTCCGGCCAGGTCGAGCAGGGTCGGGACGATGTCCATCACCGTGGTGAAGGCGTCGCCGATGCCCTGCCGGGCGAAGCCGCCATAAGCCGCGAACGCGGCCACCCGGATGCCGCCCTCGCTGGTGAAGAACTTGTAGAGCCGCGATGGCGCGGTGGCGGCTTGGGCCCAGCGTGGGCCGTACCAGACAAAGGAGTTGGGGCGGCCGATGTTCTCTATGCTGTTGTCATAATGGTCTTCCAGGTGGGCCAGCAAGTGTTCGCCGAAAACCGGATAGGCCTCCATGAGGGCCCCTTCGGCGCCGTTGTCGGACATGAAGAGGATGACCGTGTTGGCGAAGTCGCCGGCCTCCTTGAGGTGCGCGACCACCCGGCCGATGTTGTGATCCATGTTGTCGACCATGGCGGCATAGACCTCCATGGTGCGGGCCGATCTGGCGCGCGCCTCGGCCGACATCTCCTCCCACGACGGGGTCGTGGCGACGATCGGGTGGGCGGTGGCGTCCCCGGCAATCAGACCCAGCGCCTTGAGACGGTCCAACCGCTCGTCGCGAAGGGCCTCGGGGCCGGCGTCATAGCGCCCCTTGTACTTGGCGATGAAGGCGTCGGGCGCCTGTAGCGGCCAGTGCGGCGCCGAGAAGGGCAGGTAGGCGAAGAACGGCGCGTC
Organism: Caulobacter sp.; assembly: GCA_044239675.1. Taxonomy (GTDB): domain Bacteria; phylum Pseudomonadota; class Alphaproteobacteria; order Caulobacterales; family Caulobacteraceae; genus Caulobacter. The sequence continues at coordinate 50,893 of JBIIAX010000017.1, read as the reverse complement.
GCGATCCCGTTCGGCGAGATAGCCCAACAACTTGTCGGTAAAGGAGTCGGACGAATAGAAGTCCGCCGGCAATTCCGGGCGGAAGGCGTCGTCCTCGACATAGGGGCGATGGCCCGAGCCCCCGGGGAACATCCCGGCGCTCGGCGAGGACCCATAGTGATTGTCGGCCCCGACCAGCAGGCAGAATGACCGGTCAAAGCCCCGCGCCCTGGGAGAGGTTTCCAGGGTGGAGCCCAGGTGCCATTTGCCGGACATGAAGGTCTCGTAGCCGGCGTCGCGCAGCAGTTCGGTCACGGTCACCACGCGCTCGTTCAGATAGCCCTCGTAGCCGGGCTGGCCCTTCTGTGTCGGCGTCATCCGTTCGGTCATTGTGCCAATACCGGCGATGTGATGGTCGGTGCCGGTGAGCAGCATCGACCGGGTTGGCGAGCAGGCTGGTGCAGTGTGGAAATCGGTCAGGCGCAGGCCGGCCATGGCCAGGGCGTCGAGATTGGGCGTGTCGATCTCGCCGCCGAACGCTCCCAGGTCCGAGAAGCCGAGGTCGTCGGCGACGATGATCAGGAAGTTGGGGCGCCTGGCGCCGGAGGGTGTCGTGGCGGTCATGCAGCACGTCTCCTTGGTCTGCGAAGTGGACGGAAAGCGGCCGCTCAGATGCGCTGAACCTCGGTCCCGGGGGCCGCCGCCCCGCGTAGGGCCGCGCCGACGGCGGGGGCGGCCATGATTTCGACCAGCGCCCGACCCTCTGCTTCCAGGCCTTGAGCCAGCGGCCTGTCGAGGGCGGTGCGAACCAGGCGTCGGGCGGCCCCGATGCCTTCGGCCGGAAAGGCTGCCAGGCGGGCGGCGATCTCAAGGGCGCGGGCCAATGGGTCAGCAACCACCTCCGTAACCAGGCCCAGCCTCAAGGCCTCTTCGGCGGCGACAACGCGGCCGAGCAAAATGAACTCCAGCGCCCGGGCTTCGCCGACGAGGCGGGGCAGACGCTGGGAGCCGCCGCCACTCGGAAATAGTCCGATGCGTGTCTCGGGCAGGCCTATGGCGACCACGTCGCTGCCGGCGATGCGGATGTCGCAGGCCATGCTAAGCTCGAAGCCGCCGCCCATACAGTGACCGTTGATTGCGGCGATGACTGGCTTGGGACTGTCGTGCAGCGCCTGCACCATGCGGCCGAAAGCGCCCGGGTCGGCTCCGGGCCGCGGATGGATCGGCGTCTCGCGGCGAATGCGGTCGCTGGCGTATGACAGCTCACCGATGTCGTAGTGGCGCACGAAAACGCCGGACAGGCCGCCGGTCAGCACAAGGCAGCGCATGGCGGGATCGGCCACCGCCTCGGCGATGGCCGCCAACACCTCCCGGCTGCCAGCGGCGGTAAGGGTTCCGAACGGCGGGTTGGTGTAGGTGATGACCGCCGCGGCGTCGCGGCGCTCCAGGTTGACCAGCGACATGACGGTCAAACAACCGGAACGGCGTTGAACCCGAGCACAGCCTTGGTCTCGAGAAACTCGCTGAAGCCGTGATCGCCCCACTCCCTGCCGTTGCCGCTCATCTTATAACCGCCAAACGGGGCCATCAGGTCCGCGCCGCTGCCGTTGAGAAGAACCTGGCCGGCTCGCAACTTTGAGGCGACCGCGTGGACCTGCGCCATGTCGGCCCCGGAAACGTAGGCAGCCAGTCCGTATTCGGTGTCGTTGCCGACCGTAATGGCCTCGTCAAGGCTGTCGTAGCCTAGGATCGAGACCACGGGACCGAAGATTTCCTCGCGGGCGACGGTCATGTCGTTGGTGACTTTGGCGAACACTGTCGGCCTGACAAAATAGCCCTGCTCCATGCCGTCCGGGCGCCCGACGCCGCCGGCGACGAGGGTGGCGCCCTCATCGATGCCGGCCTGGATCAGAGTCTGGATCTTGCTCCACTGCACCTGAGAGACGACGGGGCCCATTTGGCTGTTGCCGGTGGGATCGCCGACCGTGACGGCGTCAGCGGCGGACCGGGCGATCTCGATGGCCTCGGCCATTCGGCTGGCCGGGACCAGCATGCGGGTGGGGGCGTTGCAGGACTGGCCGGAGTTGGTCATCACGCTGCGCACCCCACCCGCGACGGCGGCCTCGAAATCGGCGTCTTCAAGGATGATGTTTGGGCTCTTTCCGCCCAGTTCCTGGGCGACCCGCTTGACGGTGGCGGCGGCGTTGCGGGCCACCTCGACGCCGGCGCGCGTCGAGCCGGTGAAGCTGACCATATCGACGCCCGGATGGCTGGAAAGGGCGGCGCCGACGCCGGGTCCGTCGCCATTGACGAGGTTGAAGACGCCCGCGGGCACGCCAGCGGCATGCAGGATCTCCGTCCAGATATAGGCGCTGAACGGCGCCACCTCGGAGGGTTTGAGCACCATGGTGCAGCCGGCGGCGATGGCCGGCGCGACTTTGCAGGCGATCTGGTTGATCGGCCAGTTCCAGGGGGTGATCAGACCGCAGACACCGATCGGCTCCTTGACAATGCGGGTCGCGCCCCGGTCTTCTTCGAAGCGGTATTCGCGCAGGACGTCGAGCGCAGTCTTCAGGTGGGCCGCCCCCATCGCAGCCTGCGCGCGCAGGGCCAGGGAGGCAGGCGCGCCCATCTCTTCGGTGATGGCGGCTGCCACGTCGCCCAGACGCGCCTGATACTCGGCGAGGATTCGTGACAACAGGTCCATCCGCTCTTCGCGGCTGGTGCGCGAAAAGGTCTCGAAGGCCGCGCGGGCCGCTCGAACGGCCGCGTCGACGTCGGCGGCCGCTCCCAGCGAGATGTGGCCACAGACCTGTTCGTTGGCCGGGTTTATCACCTCTAGGGTGTTGGTGACGACCGGCTCGACCCAGCGGCCGCCGATATAGAATTTCAGATACTCGCGCATTGGGCGGCTCCGTCTCTTTGCTGTGTCAGGGAAGGCCGTCCAGCCTGTTGAGAACGGCGTTGAGCGTCCGGGGCTGGGCGGGTCTGGAAGGGCGGGATGCTACGAAGGGAACGGGTCACGAGGGGCTCCTGCGGTCACGCCAATCTGGCTGACGAAGGCATTGACAGTCAACCGACCAGTCGGTAGATAAATTGCAGCGGGCGGCGACGCCTGCCGGGGCTTTCCCGACGTGACAGCATCCACGTCTCCTGCCCGGTTCCTCCTGGACACTGACTGCCACTGCCCGGTGGGCGGTGGCGTCTTTGTCAGGGGGGGCGCGCCGGAGCGTGCCAAGGCGAGGACAAAGCATGCGAGCTGCCGTCTACCGGAAGGGCGAAATCGTCGTCGGCACTGCGCCCGATCCCGTTCCGGGCAAGGGCCAGGTCTTGGTCCGCACCCTCGCCTGCGGCATCTGCGGCTCAGATCTTCATTTTCGTCACCATGCCCACAGTTTCGTAGATGTCGCTGTGCGGGCAGGGGCAGGGGCCTTCGCCATGGATCTCGACCGAGACATTGTGCTGGGCCACGAATTCTGCGCCGAGGTCATTGAGTATGGCCCCGATACCGAGCGCCGCTTCAAGGCCGGAACGCCGGTCACCTCCGTGCCGGTGGGGATGGCCGGCGGCCAGTCAAAGACTATCGGCCAATCCAATGAGTTTCCTGGCGGCTTTGGCGAATACATGGTGCTGACCGAGGCGCTGATGTTGGAGACGCCGAACGGCCTGGCGGCGGCGCATGCGGCGTTGACCGAGCCGATGGCGGTCGGCTGGCACGCGGCGAAAATCGCCAACCTGGAGGCCGGCGCCCTGCCTCTGGTCATTGGCTGCGGCCCCGTCGGGCTGGCGGTGATTGCTGCACTGAAGGTCAAGGGCGTCGGGCCCATCGTCGCGGCTGATTTCAGCGACGGCCGCCGGCGGCTGGCGCAGACCATGGGGGCCGACGTCATCGTCGATCCGGCGCAGGCTTCGCCCTATGAGGCCTGGCGCAACGTCTCCCGGGAGACCCGGCAGCGGGCCTGCGTGATCTTCGAATGCGTCGGCGCCAAGGGCATGCTACGCAAGGTCATGGAGGGCGCCCCATCCGGCGCGGAGATCGTCGTCGTCGGCGCCTGCATGGAGGCCGACGTCATCGAACCGATGTTCGGAATCTACAAGGCTCTGACCCTAAAGTTCGCCCTGGCCTACAATGGCGCCGAGTTCGCCGAGATGCTGCGGATGATCGGCGAGGGGGTCATCGACGTCTCGCCCCTGGTCACGCAATCGATCAGCCTGAACGACACCCCGCAGGCGTTCGAAGATCTGGCTAGCCCCGGCAGTCACGCCAAGATCATCGTCGAGCCCTGGCGCTGATCGCCTAGGAGAACTTGGCCATGCCCCGTATTCCCCAGCGCGATCCGCAGACCCTCGACGGCAAGGCCGGTGACTGGCTGCGCTCGGCGCCGATCAAATTGAACCTGTTCGGAGTGATGGCCCAGGCGGAGGGCTGTCTCATCCCGCTGATGGGCTTTGGCGGCAGCTTGCTCGGCGCTCTGTCTTTGCCGGAGCGTGAGCGTGAGATGCTGGTGCTGCTGGTCGCCCGCCTGCAGGACTGCGACTACGAATGGACGCACCATTCGTCTATCGCCCTGAGCATCGGCGTCACCGCGGTGCAAGTGGCGGCTCTAAAGCAGCTCGACCTGGCCGGACCGTTCAGCGACCGGGACCGGGCCATTCTGGAGTTCGGGCGGCAGGTCATCCTGCACGCTGACGCGGATGATGCGGCGCTGGAGGAGGCTCGGCGGTTTCTCGGCTATCGCGAGCTCGTCGAGGCCATGCTGACCGTCGGCTACTACATGATCATGTGCCGCGTGCTGAACGTGGCCCGGACAGAGATCGACGACGATCGCGAGGCCGCCCTGAAGCTGTTCGAGCTGTCCCGTCGGCCGAAACCTTAGGCCTCAGACGACGCCTTGCCCGGCCGCTTCGACTTTGAGTCCTCTGCCGACACTTCGAACCCCCCGCCGCGAACGCCTTTCAGCAGGATGTCGACATGGGTTTCCGCCAGCTTCAGGGGCGTCAGCCGCCTGTTGGGCTTCACCCAGGACGCCATCCAGTTCAGCGACCCGAACAGGGCGTGCAGGGCGACCGTCTTGTCGGTGACCGCGATCGTGCCGTCGGCCTGCCCCTCGTCCAGCACCTTGTGAATGATCGTGTCGGCGTCGCGGATGCGCTTTTCGACTTGAACCCGGCTGGAGGGGTCGAGGGTGCCCATCCAGATGCGGGACAGGCAGGCGCCGTAGTCGGAGACCATGATCTGGGCGTAGTCGATCATGATCCGACGCAGTTTGTCGTAGCCGGTTTTCTCCGTCGCGTCGGCCACCCTCATGAAGGTGATGATTTCATCCTGCGCAACGCTGAGGATGTCCACGAGCAACTGCTCCTTGCTCTGGACGTAGTAGTAGATGGTCGGCTTGGTGATGTTGAGGATATCGGCCAGATCGTTCAACGAGGCGCCGTCATAGCCCTTCTCGCGAAATAGGGCGGCGGCCGACCTCAGGACGGCCTCGCGCTTGACCGCAAACTGACTGTCACGTTTTCGCGGGGTTTTCCCCCAGGGGGTCTGAGCTGTCTTGGGCATGTTTCCACGAACGGTCGGTAGAAGAACTGAGTGCCTAACACGTTTCGATTGGGCGGCAACCCCAACAAGATTTGCGGGGCGTCGCCCTGAGCAATCTGACGCTCATCTCAGCATGGCCCCGCCGTCGACGATCAGGTCGGCGCCGGTGATGAAGGCAGCGTCGGAAGAGCAGAGAAACAGAGCCGCGTTGGCGATCTCGATCGGCTGGGCGATCATCCCGAGCGGGACGGTCTTTCGGAGCTTGTCGAGGCCCTCTTCGACTGCCTCGTCCGTGCTGGCGTTGAACAGCGTCCGAACTGTCGAGATCAATGAGGGCGTGTGTACGATGCCTGGGGCGACGATGTTCACCCGGATGCCACGTGGGGCGAGGTCGAGCGCTGCGGCCCGTGACAGGGCCCGGGCCGCGCTCTTGGCGGCGCTGTAGACGGCGTTGCTGGGTGAGGCGCGGTATCCCGCGATGCTGGAAATATTGACGATGGAACCGCCATCGGCCATCGCCGGACCCGCCAGCTTCACCCCCAGGAAGACGCCGTGGGCGGTGACGCGGAAGGCATTCAACTGATCCTGGAGCGAGGCGTCCTGAATCGTGTGAACCCCGCCGCTGTAGGCATTGTTGATCAGAATGTTCAGGGCGCCGAAGTGCGATACGGTTCCTTGAATGGCGGCTCGCCAGCTTTCCTCGTCACCGGCATCATGATGCACGAACAAGGCCTGGGCGCCGCCGTCGCGCAGGGCCTGGGCAGCGGCCTGCCCGGCTTCGTCTGCAATGTCGCAAATGACGATCCTGGCGCCTTCCTTGGCGAACCGATCGGCGATCCCGAGCCCAATCCCGCTGGCTGCCCCTGTGATCATAGCAACCTGGTTCTGAAGTCTGCCCATTGCCCATTCCTGTTGTTCGATCGTTCGGTCGGTATAGCTCTAGCCGGGTTGCTTTCGCCTTGGGCCTTTCCGGCGCCCACTCCCGAAACATCTTAGCCCTGCACGCCTCTAGCATCACGCAACCCGCCGCGCCCTGCCACAGACATAGATTCCGCCTTCATATTTCTACCGTTCGGATGATCAAATAAGTCCGTCCGTGGCGGCAGCCGGTATGGCGGTACTGGCGAGGTCGCCGGGGACTTAAGTAACAAAAAGGCCAGGCTCGCGTCATACGCGCATTCGGCGCGTGCAACGCGTTCCGGCCTAGGCGGGAGCCGGGATCCGGCCGCGCAGCAGTCGACCGGGCATGGCGCCGGTCGGGACCCCGCCCTCGAAGATGATCTCGCCCGAACAGATGGTGGCTAGGTAACCGGTCGCCTTCTGGATGAAACGCTTACCCCCGGCCGGCAGGTCCGCAACCATCTGCGGGGCTTCCAGGTGCAAGTTTTCGAAGTCGATGAGGTTGATGTCGGCCTTGTAGCCCGGCGCGATTAGCCCGCGGTCAAGCAGGCCGTAGGTTTCGGCCGTGTCGCGTGTCTGCAGCTTGACCGCCCATTCCAGCGTCGTGCGGCGTCCACGGGTGCGATCCCGCACCCAATGGGTAAGCATGTAGGTCGGCAGGGAAACGTCGCAGATGAAGCCGCAGTGGGCGCCGCCGTCCGCCAGGCCCAGCCGGCAGAGCGGGTGCTCCATCATCTCGAGCGTGGCGTCCAGATCGCCGTGGGAATAGTTCATGGTCGGCAGGTAGATGATGCCGCGCCCTTCCTCGGCCAGGATGGCGTCGTATGCCACGTCCCGGACCGTGACGCCATGTGCGGCAGCGATGGTGTCGAACCGCTTGTCCTGGGTCGGCTCATACTCCGGGGGGGATCCAAGCACGTAGCAGGCTCCCAGGTTATCGCGCACCCACTGGCCGAAGCCGTCGTCCAGGGCGTCGATCTGATCGATGATCATTCGCCGGGTTTCGGGGTCGCGCATGCGTTCGACGCGCTGGGCGAGCGGCAGCTGGGCCAGAGCCTGGTAGGCCGGCGCAGCCGAAAACGGGTTCATCGTCCCCTCAAGTGTCATCAGCAGCCCGGTCGTACGGCCGTGCACGAGGCCTAGGAGTTGACCGCCCTCCGCAGCCACGTCCTCGAACAGCTTTAGACTCTTGCGATAGGCGTCCGGCGCTGAATTCACCTGCTGCAGGTTCATGCTCATCGGCACCTGTCGGGCGTAGGCTCTGACGGCGTCCATGAACTCGGCGCGGGGCACTCCTTCGCCGGCGACAAACTGGAAGAAGCCCTTTCCGGCGTCGGCCATGACCTGCAGCAGGCCGCGAATCTCGTCGCTCTCCGCGTAGGTTCCTGGCACCAGAGAGCCGTCGGACGATCTGTGACCGAGATAGCGCGAGGTCGAGAATCCCAGGGCGCCGGCCTGCAGCGCTTCGTCCAACAGTCGGCCCATGGCCTTGATATCTTCGGGGGTAGCCGGTTCGTTGCGGGCGCCCCGGTCGCCCATCGCATAGACCCGAAGCGGGGCGTGCGCCACCTGGGCGCCGATGTCGATAGCATGAGGCGCGGCCGCGATGGCGTCCATGTACTGGGGGAAGGATTCCCAGTTCCACTTCAGCCCTTCGGCTAAGGCGATCCCGGGAATGTCCTCGACGCCCTCCATCAGCTTGATCAGCTTGTCATGGTCATCGGGACGCGCCGGGGCGAATCCGACGCCGCAATTGCCCATCACCACTGTCGTGCAGCCGTGCCACGACGACGGGGACAAATAGGGGTCCCACATCACCTGACCGTCGTAGTGGGAATGGATGTCGACCCAGCCCGGGGTGACAAGCAGGCCGGCGGCGTCGATTTCGCGCCGACCGACGCCTTCGATTTTTCCGACCGCCGCGATGCGATCCCCCTGCACGGCGACATCGCCGACAAAGCCGGGAGCGCCGCTACCATCGACAATCCTGCCGTTCCTGATCACTAGATCGAACATTCGAAGGACCCTTCCGCTCTCCGGGTGACGTATCGGTCGGCCACCGGCACTCGCGTCTTGTATACCGACCGGTCGAACGATAAAACCCGTTTTGACGACGAACGGGAGTTTCGATGGACGCCGGCGGAGAGATCAGGGTCGGAATTCTGGGCGCCGCCAGTATCGCCCCTTGGGCCATGCTGCTGCCGGCCGCCGCGCATCCAGATGTTTGCGTCACCGCGATCGCCGCCCGGGATCCGGCAAGGGCGCGGCTGATGGCGATTCAGTACGGCGTGCCGACCGTTGCCGAGACCTATGCCGAACTGCTGCAGCGCGATGATGTCGATCTGGTATACGTGGCGCTGCCCGTTTCGCTGCATGCGGAATGGACGATCAAGGCGTTGGAGGCGGGCAAGGCGGTGCTCTGCGAGAAGCCTTTCGCCATGAATGCCGAAGAGGCGCGGCTGATGGTTGCGGCGGCGGTGCAGGCAAAGCGCCCCCTTTTGGAGGCTATACATTACCGGTTCCACGCCGCGACGGAGCGGGCTCGCGTCCTGGTGGGATCCGGGGCGCTTGGGCGGCTGGTCTCGGCACGGGGGACGTTCGTCTACCCGGTGCCTTGGTCGGAGAGCGAGATTCGCTGGCGGGCCGACTTGGGCGGCGGAGCTGTCATGGACGACGGATGTTACCCCATTCATGCTTTGCGGACCCTGCTGAGCCAAGAACCGGCGGTGGTGTCTGCCCGCTGGCGGCATTCCCGCGGCGTCGATGCCGAGACCAGGGCCGAACTTCGGTTCGGCGACATCCCGGCCTCGATCCATGTCTCCCTGGAGACCGATGTGCCCATGGCCCGGCTGGAGATCATCGGCGAGCGTGGTCGGCTTCAGGTCCGCAGCTTCATCACGCCGCAATGGGGCGGCGGAATGACTCTGCAGCGCGATGACCTCGATGAGGAACTTGACGTCGGCGGCCTGCCCACCTGGGAAGCGCAGCTGGCCCATGTGGTCGAGGTGCTCCAAGGCCGGGCCGAGCCTTTGACCGGCGGCATCGACGCCATCAGCAACATGACCGTGATCGACGCCATCAAGCGCATCGCCATCCAGGAAGGACCGCAATCATGAGCGAGTATCAGTGGGACGTCGTGATCCGCGGCGGATTGGTCGTCGATGGCGACGGGGGCGCGCCGTTCCTCGCCGATGTCGCCATCCTGGACGGCAAGATCGCCCTGGTCGGACAGGCGGCGGGGCGCGGCTGCGAGGAGATCGACGCCCAGGGCCGGCTGGTCACGCCCGGCTGGGTCGACATCCACACCCACTATGACGGCCAGGTGACCTGGGACAGCCGGATGACACCGTCCTCCCTGCATGGCGCCACGACGGTGGTGATGGGCAACTGTGGCGTCGGGTTCGCCCCGGCTAGGCCACAGGACCACGACACCCTCATTCGCCTGATGGAAGGGGTCGAGGACATTCCGGGCGCCGCCCTGCACGAAGGGCTGTCCTGGGACTGGGAGAGCTTCCCGCAGTACATGGACGCCATCGAGACGCTCGAACACGACATCGACGTCGCCGTGCAGGTGCCGCACGGGGCCCTTCGCGTGTACGTCATGGGCGATCGCGGGGCGCATCGCGCTCCGGCTACGGAGGCCGAAAACCAGCAGATGCGCGATCTGGTCCGGGAGGCGGTCACGGCCGGCGCCTTGGGCTTCTCGACCACCCGGACGATGTTCCACCGTACAGCCGACGGCGACCTGACCCCCACTGTGCGCGCCGAGCACGATGAGCTGAAGGCCATCGCGATGGGCCTGGGCGACGCCGGTGCTGGAGTGATGCAGTTCGTCTCGGACTTCACGGACATCGACAGGGAGTTCGAGCTGCTTTGTGAGCTGACCCAGCTGTCCGGTCGGCCGCTCAGCTTCTCGCTGGTGCAGTCCGACGCCATGCCTGGCCAGTGGCGCGACCTGCTGGCCAGGCTGGAGGCGGCGAGGCTGCGGGACGTTCCGATCACCGGCCAGGTCTGCGGCCGGCCGGTAGGGCTGATGCTGGGCCTCCAGGGCTCGGTACATCCCTTGATGATGCGGCCATCCTATCAGGACATCGCCGATCTGCCGCTCGCCGAGCGGGTGGCGGCCCTTCGCGCGCCGGAGTTGCGGGCGAAGATCCTCTCCGAGCCGCCAATGAAGGGCCATCCGTTCAACAACCTTCTGCGCGGCGCCTATCACAAGATGTACGCGCTCGGCGAGCCGCCGAACTATGAGCCCGATCCGGCCGATAGCCTGGCGGCGCGGGCGGCGCGCGAGGGAGGTAACCCGGACGCCATGCTCTACGACGCCCTGCTGGAGGACGACGGACACGCCTTCCTCTTCTTCCCGATGCACAACTACATCGACGGCAATCTGGACAACGTACTGGAAATGCTAAAGAGCCCAGCCACGCTTACGGGCCTGTCGGACGGCGGGGCCCATGTCGGCGCGATCTGCGACGTCAGCCTGCCGACCTTCATGCTGACCCACTGGTGCCGGGACCGTCAGGTCGGCGAGCGCCTCGATCTGGCGACCGTGGTCCGCAACCAGAGCCGGGATACCGCCGAGGCGGTTGGGCTGTTCGATCGGGGCCGTTTGAAGGTTGGCTACAAGGCCGACATCAATGTCATCGACTTCGATCGGCTGCAGATGCATCAGCCGCATATGATCTACGACCTGCCGGCCGGCGGGCGGCGGTTGATGCAGGGCGCCGACGGCTATGAAGCGACCCTTGTGTCCGGTGTGGTGATCTATCGAGATGGGACCCCGACTGAGGCGCTGCCGGGCCGGCTGGTGCGAGGCGGGTCTGCGTCGCCGATCTAGGGCAGCGGTCTTACAAGGTCTGGCGCGCCATGATGTCGTGCCAGGCCCCGAAGGGACGGGGCAGCCGCGGCATGCGTCCGTGGATTTCCATCTTGCCGGCGTCGTACAGGCTCTTGGTCAGAACTCCGTAGGCGGTAGCCCGGTCGGGGTCGCCCTGGGTGTCGTAGGCGCCCATTTGGCGCATGCTGGCGTAGTCCGTGACGAACCGATAATCGACGTCCAGGGCTTCACCTGGGGCGAACTCGACGACCACGCCATCAACGACGCGGCAGTGCCAGCCGACCTTGGAGTCAGACGGTCCCAGGTGTGGCGGCGGATCGGTGCAGACTTCGCAGATGGAGAAGGTGAGGGCGGAAATGTCCTCGCCCTGGCTGACGCAGGAGTCGAGGCAGAACTGCAGCGTCGCGCGTTGCGCCTCTAGCCACGCCGGACTGGCCAGTTCGTAGCGCATGAGCGCCGCTCCTTTGCAAGGTCATGAAATCTGCCAGCCGCCGTCGATGACGATCCAGTCGCCGGTGTGGAACCGCGAGGCGTCGGAGGTCAGGTAGACAGCGATACCGGCGAAATCCTCGGGCTGTCCCCACCGCTTGACCAGCAGGCGCTTGGTGATGCGGGCGTTCATGTCGGGGTCGGCCTTGGCATAGGTGGCGATATCGGTGTCCACCCAGCCAGGCAGGATGGCGTTGGCCCGGATGCCCTCGGCGCCGAACTCCTGGGCGCAGCTGCGGATCATCGAGGTGACCGCCCCCTTCGAGGCAACGTAGGCATAGTTGCCCGCTCCGCCCACCTGGGCCGACAGGCTGGAGACGACGACCAGCGATCCGCCGCGGTCGCCCGTCGCGCCACGTTCGGCCATGTGCCGGGCCACTTCGCGCAGGGTGAAGAAGACGCCCTCAAGGTTGACCGCCATCACCTTACGGAAAAGCTCGATGGAGAAATCGACGAACCGCTCGCCGCCGCCGATACCCGCGTTGGCGAATACCGAGTCGATACGGCCCAGAGCTTCCACCGTGGCCCGGACGCCGGCGACCACTTCCGCTTCATTCGAGACATCGACCCGCGCCACATGCACCGGTACGCCGAACACCGCCAGCTCCTCGGCCGCGCGGGCGTTCTTCTCCTCGTTCGTGCCCCAGATGGCGACACCGCCGCCGGCTTCGGCAATCCCCTTGGCGATACCCAGTCCAATGCCGCCGTTGCCACCGGTCACCAGGGCGACCTTGCCGGTCAGATCGAAGGCCTTCAGCGCCATGGGTAAAATCCTGCTCTTGCCTGCTGGACCAGGGTCGTTCGCCCCTTGAAAGCAATCCGGCCCGATCGCCGCACTATCGCTGAACGCCGTTGAAGGTCAACCGACCAGGCGGTATAAAATATGGGTTCGACGGGCCGTTTTCATAAGCAGATTGTCTCTTTATGGCTGCGCGAAAGTCACTTCACTCGGTTCAGGGCCGGACCGAACGTCGACCGGATGGTAGATGTCTTCCGCGCTTACGGCGCCTTCGAAAGAGCGCCGCTTATCCGGCCAACGTCAGAAAGAGGTTGATGTGAGCAACGCGTCGCCGACCCGACTTCGCTCCGCGATTACGACGCCATTGGGTATCGGCCGGGTTTCGCGCCTCACCGGCCTGACCGTCCGCGCGATCAGGTTCTATCAAGACCGTGGCCTTGTGCCCGAGATCCGCGACGCGCGAGGCAACCGGACGTTCGACGCCCTGGCGGTGGAGCAGCTGGTTCAGATCGCCCAGTTGCGAGCCGTCGAGATCGGCCTGCCCGAAATCCGGAGTCTGTTGGAAAGCCAAGCGAGGTCGGAGGGAGGGCGCGATCTCATTCACCTCCACGCCCTGCTCAGGGACCAGTACGATCGTCGTCGGGCGCAGCTGGCGGCGCTGGAGGCCGTCGCCGAACGGATTGGCCTGGACCTCGGCGGCGACCTGCCGGGCACGGACCGTCAGGCCGGCGGGCAACCAGGGGACGGCCGGCTGTCAAAAAAGGTTCTGGACAGCGTTGGCTAGCCCGGCTGCTCCAGGTCGGCGATGGCCTCTAACCGCAGCTGGCGCTTCAAAATCTTGCCGGAGGCGATACGTGGCAAGGGCTCGCTAACCGCCCGGAAATGCCGAGGAATCTGGAAGGCGGCGAGGCGTGTCTTGAGGAAGCCGCTGACCTCGTCGAGAGTCACAGGCTCTCGTGCATAGACCGTGGCGGCCACCTCCTCGCCAAGTCGAGCGTCCGGAACGCCGTAAACGGCCGCTTCCAGTATGGCAGGATGTTCAAGAAGCGCCGCTTCCACCGCGCCGCAGCCGATGTTCTCGCCGCCCCGAATGACCAGGTCCTTGATCCGGTCGACGATGTAGATGAATCCCTCATCGTCCAGGTAGGCGACGTCGCCGGTCCTCAGCCACTCGCCACTGAAGATCTCCGCATTGGCGTCAGGCCGGTCCCAATAGCCTGTCATGACGGACGTACCGCGGACCTGGACTTCGCCGCGCTGCATGGGTGGCAGCACATTTCCCGCCTCGTCTACGATTCGCAGGTCGAGCACGGCGGAGCCGCGGCCGGAACTGGTCGGGCGTTCGAGGTAGGCCTGTCCTGCGATGCCGGTTCCGATGGCGTTGGTTTCGGTCATGCCCCAGCCGATGCCGGGCTGGGCGTTCTTGAACACTGCATCGATATCCCTGACTTGGCCCGGCGCGCGGGGCGCGCCGCCGCCGCCGACCGTCACCAGGGAGTCGAGGTTGTGCTTCGTGCGCCGGGCGGTCTCGACGAGATCGCCGGTGACGGCGGCCGGGGCCGTGAAGCTGGTGACCCGCTCCCGTTCGATGATCTCGGCTGCCAGTTCGGCGTCCCATTTGTAGAGCGAGATCAATCGTCGTTGCGACCGGAAGGAGTACAGAAACACCGCATGCAGGCCTGTGACGTGAAACAGCGGGATGGCCAGCAGCGTCGCCGCCTGCGCGCCCGCCGCTGGGCTTGAAGCGGCTCCTGTCAGCAAAGCGACCTGACCGTCGAGTTCCCAAGACAGCAGCGCGCTGATGACGTTGCGATGGGTGGACACCGCGCCCTTGGGATGCCCCGTGGAGCCTGAGGTGTAAAGCATGATGGCGGCGGCATCAGGTGAGATCGCCACATCGGGCATCGTCATCCGCTCCGGGCGCGAGATGACCGCTTGGAAGTCCAGCACACCGGTTGGCAAGGCACGCCCGGCCCGGACCGCGATCACTGATAGGTCTCGGGCGTAACCATCGCTGGCCAGCAAGCGATCAAGCCGCTCCTGATCGACCAGAAGCACACGTGGCCTCGCATCAGCGAGTCCGTGAGCCATTTCCGCCGGTTGCCAGAGGGCGTTCATCGCCACGGCGATCGCGCCGACCGAGGTGGCGGCGGCGAAGGCGATCATCCATTCGGGATAGTTCCGCATCGAGATGGCCACCCTGTCGCCCGGCTGGACCTTCAACTCCTCAACGAGAACCCAGGCCAGGGTGCAGGCCTGTCGCCAGAAAGTTTCGAAGGTCATCCGGTCGTCGTCGTAGACGATGAACGGCAGGTCGGCGCGACTGGCCTCGTAGAGGTCTCGCAACGTCGCGGGGGCGTTCACGAAGACACGGCAAGTGCGGCCCGCAATCTCCAAGCCCTGAAGCTCGAACGGCTCTCCTTTTGCGGTTAGGACCTTTATCGCCTCTGCCCGTGTCGGCATGCTGTCCGCCCCTCGCGCCCATTAAATGCAATAGGTCCTTAATAGACCTACCAGTCGGTAAATAAAAGGTCGAGGAGTGGACATGGGTTTGGACCCAGGTTGGACGCTCTCTCAGCGGTTTCTCCAGCAGGGTTGTCCGGGGTGACGCGCCTCCATCGTCGCTGAGGCGACGTAGCCTTCCAGGCTAGCTGGCCGCTTCGCGGGGCCCTTAACGCCAGTATGCAGGATAACAACCTGGGTCTCCGCCATCTTCAATAGACCATTGCGCCCGTTGCCGCGGCGGCGCGCAAAACGGCTTCAGGTTTTGACGGCGAACTGGCTTTCCCGCTTGCGCTGCGCTTTGCCCCACGGGTTCTGAGCGGTCTTTGGCATCGTCCACGGACGATCAGTAATGGCGGCGTACCGGACCCATGGTTGTTCGATCGCGCCACTTCAGGAACCCGGCTCTGACAGGGCGTAACGCTGCCGGAGTTCCGCCTTCAGAATCTTTCCGGCGGCGCTCTTGGGAAGCGGCTCCGCCGAAAAATGAAGGCGTTTGGGAAGCTTGTAGCCGGCGATGAGAGCACGGCAATGCGCGATCAGATCGGTGGCGTCGACCAGTGTATCCTCGGCATAGATGACGGCGGAAACGATCTCTCCCCACTTCTCATCCGGCTCACCGATGACGGCGCACTCTCGCACGGCCGGGTGTTGGTACAGGGCGTTCTCCACCTCGCTGGAGTATACATTCTCGCCGCCGCTGATGATCATGTCCTTCATGCGGTCCACCAGAAACACAAAGCCGCCCGCATCCATGTGGCCGAGGTCGCCGGTGCGCATCCAGCCCTCGACGATGGCCTCAGCGGTCTTTTCGGGCTGGTTCCAATAGCCTTGCGTGATCGTCGGACCACGGATGCAGATTTCGCCGACCTCACCGGGCGCCGCATCTTTCCCGGAGGCTCCGACCACCTTGACCTCCACCCCGGGGACAGCTCTCCCGACCGAGCGAAGTCGGAGAGTTTCGGCGCCTTCAGTGTGGACCTCCGGGCCCAGCCAGGTGGCGTTGCCGGTGACTTCGGTCATCCCGTAATACTGGGTGAAGCTAACCCCCGGTATGGCGGCCAAAGCCCGCGCGATCAGCGATGGCGGCATAGGAGCCGAGCCATAAAAGATCCGTTGCAGCGACGACAGGTCGTGCTCGCCGAAGGCCGGGCTGTCGAGCAACATCGACAGCATGGTCGGGACCCAGACCACATGGGTCGCCCCAGCCGCCGCGACGGCCGCCATCGAGGCGACCGGCTCGAACCGGGGGATGATATGGGCGGCTGCGGCGACCGCCATCTGGGCGGCGATCAGGCCGCCGCCCGACATGTGGAACATCGGCACGCTCAGCGAAATCACCGAGGCTTCGCTGTAGCCGCCGGTGTAGAGGCTGGAGAGGCCAGCTGTGTGAAAATTGCGAGCCGAGAGGATGACGCCCTTGGCCCGGCCCGTCGTCCCGCCCGTGTAGAACAGGTAGGCCGGCGCGTCCTCGTCGACGGCCGCGTCTGCGATCGGCGAGGCGCTGGCGAGATCGTCCCACAAGCGTCCCGCCTCTGCCCCTGCGTTCGGCTCGTCGCCGGCCTGGATGACAATGCTGATCGAACCGACGGCCGCCTGCAGCGCCTCGGCAAGGTGGGCGAACTCCGCATCGACGATCAGACATCTGGGAGCGCAATCCTCCAGCGCCTCGATCATTTCGCGGACTGACCAGCGGCTGTTCAGGCTGGCCATGATCAAACCGGCCCAGGGGGCGGCGAAGTAGAGCTCGAAGAAGGCGGCGGAGTTGTTGCTCAGGATCGCGACCCGATCCCCGGGCTCGAGCCCCTCTCCCCGCAAGCCGCTCGCCAGCCTGGACACTCGGTCGAGCAACTGCCTCCAGGTCCGTTCGTGCGGTCCGCTGACCAGAGCCAGCCGGTCGGGCGCAATGCGCGCCGCACGCCTCAAGTTCTGACCGATCAGCACAGATTGGCTCCTTCTTGGGATGGGCCTGGTGGGTGAAAGTCTTCTACAGGCTCTGGCGGCAATTGACCTCAACCGAACGGGCGGTAAAATCAAGGTTCAATGTGAGAGGTAATGGCGATGTCGGGCAAGGCTCTGGTTGCGGGTGTGGGCATGATCGCTTTTTCAAAGCCGGGGCGCAGCGAGGCCTACGACCTTATGGGAGCGCAGGCGGTTCTGGCAGCGGTCGCCGACGCTGGCGTCGCCTATGACGAGGTCCAGCAGGCCTATGTCGGTTACGTTTATGCGGATTCCTCGGCGGGGCAGGCGGCGCTCTACCATGTCGGCATGAGCGGGGTGCCGATCGTCAACGTCAATAACAACTGCGCCACCGGATCCACGGCGCTGTTCCTTGCCCGACAGGCGGTGGAATCGGGCGAGGTGGACGTAGCCCTGGCCCTGGGGTTCGACCAGATGACGCCCGGCGCGCTGGGCTTTGCCTATGGCGACCGTACCGCGCCGCTGCAAAGGGTCACCGACGAGGCTGTCCGACTGCAAGGCGAGTCGCCGGCTCCTCTGGCGGCGCAGCTATTCGGGGGCGCCGGCGCCGATTACCAGAGCCGATACGGCACGCCCGACGCCACCTTCGGCAAGATCGCCGAGAAGGCGCGCAGGCACGCGGCGAACAACCCGCTGGCCCTTTTTCGCGATCCCCTGTCGCTAGAAGAGATCATGAATTCGCCAAAGCTCTTCGGGCCGTTGACGCGCTTCCAGGCCTGCCCGCCCACCTGCGGCGCGGCGGCGGCGATCGTCGTGTCGCCAGCCTATGCCAAGCGTCATGGCCTGAGCGGGTGCGTCGAGATCGCCGCCCAGGCCCTGACGACGGATCGCGCCAACTCTTTCGACGGCGACGGCATGATCGGACTGGTCGGCTACGACATGACCGTGCGCGCTGCGTCCCGGGTCTATGAGAAGGCCGGGGTCGGTCCCGAAGACATCCAGGTGGTGGAGCTTCACGACTGCTTTAGTAGCAACGAGCTGCTCAGTTATGAGGCGCTGGGCCTGACCTCGGCCGGCACCGCCGAGCGGTTCATCGAAGATGGCGACAACACCTATGGCGGCCGGTTCGTGGTCAACCCGTCCGGCGGCCTGCTCTCGAAAGGCCACCCGCTCGGCGCCACGGGCCTGGCGCAGTGCTACGAGATGGTCAACCAGGTTCGCGGCAAGGCCGAGGCCCGCCAGGTGGAGGGGGTTCGCCACGCCCTACAGCACAATCTGGGGCTCGGCGGCGCCTGCGTCGTGACCCTTTACCGCGCTGCCTGACGGCGAGGGTAGGCGGCGTCAGCCTTGACTTTGAACGCCGGACCTTCATTCTACCGTCCGGACGATTAAATATAGCGCCCATTCGATGGGGGCGGAAAGAGGCCATGCCAGCATGGGTTTTTCATGCTGGTGGTCTGATTGATTTATAAGGGAAGACACTTTTGGTGGGGCGTCTCGCAGAGTCAGTCGCGGTTGTCATGGGGGCTGGATCTGTCGCCGAGGGCTGGAGCAATGGCAAGGCGACGGCTGTCGCCTATGCCCGTGAAGGCGCGTTTGTCGTCTGCGCCGACCTGATCCAGGAGCGGGCCGATGCGACGGCTCACATTATCGTTTCCGAGGGCGGCCGAGCCATAGCCGTGCGCGCCGACGCGACCGCGGCGGCTGATGTCGAAGCGACGCTGGAGCGGGCAGAGCGGGAGTTCGGGTCGCTCGATATCCTGCACAACAACGTCGGCTATGGTGGCGTGGACGGGGCGCCAGACGAGCTGTCGCTCGACGATTGGAACCGCGAGATCGCCATTAATCTGACCAGCGCCTACCTGGGCATCCACTATGCTGTTCCGCTGATGCGACGGTCCGGGGGCGGAGCGATCATCAATGTTTCGTCCCTGCTGGCGGTACGGGCGCTGAGGCGGCCCAACGTGGCCTATTCGGCGGCCAAAGCCGGGGTCGAGGCGATGACCCGTGCCTGCGCCGCCGCCTATGGAGGCGACAACATCCGGGTAAACTGCATCCGGATCGGGTTCTCGGAAACGCCGCTCGTTCGGATGAGCATGGAAACCCGCGGCATTTCGGAATCCCAGAAATCGGCGGCGATGGCCAAGAGCCGGCGAAAGGTGCCGTTGCGCGGGGAACATACCGACCCGTTTGATATCGCCGCCGCAGCCGTGTTTTTGGCTTCCAGCGATGCAAAGCACATCACCGGCGTGATCCTCAACGTCGATGGCGGTCTGGAATGCGCGCCCCTGTAGGTCCGGTCCGCGCGGCAAGGTCACTGGGACCGCTCGAGAACGAAGGGAAGCATGATGCAGGTTGCTGATATCGATGTGAGCGTCGAGCAATTCGAGCGGGACGGCTTTCTCAGCCTGCCGGCCATCGCCGACCAGCGGTGCGTAGCCGATCTCAGCGCGGTCTACGATCAGTTCCTGTCCGGCGAAGTCGCCTGCGGGGGCTACGACCGACAGCTGGGCCGGCAGATCCGCCAGATCATGGAGCCGGTCAGGCTCCACCCGACCTTCGCCAACAATCAAGCGGTCAAGAACGGCCGCGAGATCGCCAAGGCCTTGCTTGGGGTGGAGCAGCCGGAACTGGCGTTCTCGATGCTGATCTACAAGGAGCCAGGCCAGACCAACGAGACGCCCTGGCATCAGGATTTCGCCTATGCCGAAATGCCCTTCACGCCGGCGGGCCGCAACATTCCGTACGACGAATCCGTTCAGTTCTGGATGCCGCTGAACGACGTGGATGAAGAGAACGGCTGCATGCATTTCCTGCCCGGCGGTCATCTCGATCCGTTACATCCCCACTATGTCGCCGGAGGAGAGCCGACGGACGACGGCCGGCTGTTGGCGATCGCCAATCCCGAAAAGGAGCTTGACCTGTCGCGGGCGGTTGCCTGTCCGCTGAAGGCTGGCGGGGCGACGGTGCACAGCTTCGGTACGCCGCATTACACTTCGGGCAACTTCACCAAGGACCGACCGAGACGCGCCTTCATCTTCAATTTCGCCCGGCGCGGGCTGGACAGCCTTCTGACGTCGTGAGGGCGATTGCGGACGGCGATGGCCGGGGGCCGCCGCGGCTGCGCCTGGACCTCAATCTGGCGACGCTATGGAATCTGCCTGGGTGGTCGGCGGGACCGCTGGACCTGACCGGCGAAGTTCTGTTCCGCCGGCTCCGGGCGGCCGGCTACGAGGGCGTGCAGTCGCTCCTCCCCGTCGATCATCGCCAGGCGGCGAGCGCCGGTCTGGGCGTGATCGGGCTGGGGCGGGTGCAGTCGCTGGAGGATCTTGAACGGGTCGCCACGGCGCAGAAGTCAGCAGGGTGTCAGGCCACCTCGGTGATCGCCGGGACTGGATTGGAGACGGGTCGGGAGGTGCGCCGATTCGCGGAGGGGATCGTCAGTCTCGCCCAGGAACTTTCACATCCCATTCTGCTGGAGACCCATCGGGGATCGATCACCCAGGACATCCGCCGGACGGTCAATGTACTGGCTGACGTGCCCGACCTCATCTTCACTGGCGATCTGTCGCACTGGTATGTCGGGCATGAGCTGCCGCTCGGGGACTTCGGCCGGTTGATGGAGGTGATCGAGCCGGTGCTCAGGCGGGTGCGGATGATCCACGGGCGGTTGGCCGACGCCGGAGCGGTGCAGGTCCGGATGGAAGGGCGGGAATCGGAGATGTTCGTCGAACACTTCCGCGCACTTTGGCTCCGGTGTTTCGAGGGATTCCTGCTCGAGGCGGCCCCCGGCGAGGTCATGGTCTTTGCCCCGGAACTGTTGCCGGCCTCGGCCAGGCTGCTTGGCCAGGATTTCACCTTCAACTATGCGAGGCTGGTTGCGTCTGGGGGAGACCGGGTGGAGGAGGGCGACCGATGGTCGGACGCCCTCGGACTTTGCCAGATGGCGCGCGATCTCTTCGACGAGGCCCGCCAGCATTCCGGCTGATCAGCGCGATCTCAGAGTTCGGCGGTGACGGTGACGCCGCCGCCCTGTTCGATGACGGACCAGTCGACGGTGAGGCCGACGCCGGGTTCGTCGCCGGGGCGCATCCTGCCATCGCGCACCTCGGGGACATTCATCAGAAGCCGTTCGATCGGGTCCGCCCCCGTTGACGCCGGGATCAGTTCGACACCCTCCACGTTGGCGAAGGCGCAGGCGAGGTGGACGTGCAGCGGGGCGAAGACATGGGGAAAGACCGTGCGGCCCGCCGCGGCCGCCAATCCGATGGCCTGCACCGCGCCCGTCAGTCCGCCGCTGGTGGTGGCGTCGAGGCGCAGGATGTCAACGACCTCTGTGACGTCGCGGAACATCCGCGCGCCCGACATGTCTTCGCCCATCGCGATCGGAATGGGACATACGGCCTTGAGATCACTGACCAAGGGCCAGTCGGCGGCGGCAAAGGGGTCCTCCAGAAAATCCAGCCATTGCGGGTCCAGTCGGCGACAGAAGCGCAGGGCGTCCGTGACGGTCGTCCAACTCCAGTGCGCATCGGCGGCAAGCTTGCCGGGCGCGCGCCGGGCTACGGTCTCCACATAGTCCAGGTCGAAGGCGGGATCGTCGCCCTTCAACATGATCTTCACCCGCGGAAAGCCTTCATCCAGCCGGCCTGCCACTTCGGCGGCGATATCGGCGACCGGCCTGCGGTCCATATAGTAGCCGGCCACCGCAGTGACAGGGGCTTCGGAGCGCAGCCCGCCCAGCAGTTGATAGAGAGGGAGCCGGGCCTGTTTGGCCAGGATGTCCCAGCACGCGATGTCTATCAGGCTCACCGCCCGGCTGTAGGCCGGACGGCCGGGGACATTCCGCTGGTTCACACCGGTAAGGACAGCCGTCCGCATCAGCGGGTCCTGGCCCAGAAGCTGGGGCGTAAGCAGCTCCAGGGCCCGAAATAACGGAGTTCCTCTGGCATAGCCGATGGCGTCGCCGCTCAGGCCGCTGTCGGTTTCCAGGCGGAGGGCGACGAAATCGCGGGTGTGGATTTCGGCCGGCCCCAGCCGGATCGGTTGGGGCAAGGCGGCGCGGTAGTCTCCGATCAGGATTCGTACGATGCGCATTGGTGTGCTCCCTTCCGATATGGCGCCATAATGCCGATACAACTGGCCCCTTAACAATACCGAACGGTAGGAATATAATACCCTTCGCGGCAGGGTTTTGGAGGGCTGAATGGCGGATGCGCCGAAGACTGCAAGCCCGCCGAGTCGCTTCGGCCGCTGGACGGTGGAGGGGGGGCTGCCGGCCTTCTGCTATAGCGCCAATCCAGCCACAACCGCCGAAGCGGTGTGGGACCGGCCGGGCTTTGGGCCGACGCACCGTCATTGGGTCGGGCTCGGCAACCGCGCGGTGCATATCGTGGTCGACAACGACGGGACGACGGGCCTCTTCGACGAGCGCCACGGCCTCAAGTGGTTGACCTCCATGGAACCACGGGGAACCGGCGTCTCGTGGATTTCGGAAGAAGGCCGGGCCGCTTGGACCAGTCGCCTAGGCGGTAGCGGCGAGGCTCTGGTCCCGAGACGCACCGTCGGACCCACCTGGTTTCGGGTTGATGCGGAGGTCGATGGACTGATGCTGGAGCGGACGATCCTTTGCCCCGAGGGCGAGCAGCCCTGGGTCTTGGTCAAGGTGGTCCTTACAGCCCCGGCGGATCGGGCTGTGCGCCTGACACACACCGAAGAGTGGGCGGTGCGCCCCAAGTTCCTGAACGTCGGCCTGGCCATGGGCGGGTCTGCGGCGAGCGAGGCCAGGCTGGAGGCCAACGCCCGGCGGCACGTACGCTATAAGAGCCGTTGCGAGGGCGGGCTGGCGGTCGCAGAGGATATCCGGTTCGGCGATCCCGAGGCGGCGTTGGCGGCGGAGTGGGTGACCGGCGAATTCACGAGCGCGCAGACCGTGTTCGGTCCTCCGGTCGCGATCCGGCTGGAAGCGCTCGGTGACACTCCCGCTACGGCCCATTCTGACCTCGACGCTCATCCCACTCTCGGGCTGACCTCTGACCTCGACCTGGCGGCGGGCCAGAGCCAAGTCCTGTGGTTCCGGTTTGGGGCGGACGACGGGACCCGATGCGATGATCCGGCGGAGCTGTACTCGCGCTCACTTGAGGCGCTGGCGGAGAGGCTGCCATCCGCCAACTCGGTGCGGGCGCCGGAGGTCGAGCGGGAGATCCCCTGGCATGCCGCGCTGCTGAGCGGCGGGGCCTGCGTCGACGCCATCGTCGGCGGGCACACCCTGGGGGAAAACTCCTCATACGCCTATACGGTGGGGGTCAACGGGGCGGCGCGCGATCCGCTGCAGTATGGCCTGGCCCTCGTCTACACGGAGCCAGATCTGGCGCTGTCGGTGTTGCGCAATACTCTGTCCTGGGGCGGCGTCGACGGCGCGCTGCCCTGGGGGCTGGACGGGGCGAAATTGCCGCGCGGCCTTGGCGCCGCCTACCAGCGTCCATCCGATTTCGGACTCTGGGCCCTATGGCTGGCTGCGGAGTACGCCGCGGCGACCGGCGATGTCGCCGCCTTCGAGGCGCCGCTGTCCTTCCATCCCTGTCATGGCGTGGCGGATGCGCCGCTGAAGGACCATCTGGCGCTGCAGTTCGATTTCCTGGTCGAACAGGTCGGGTTTGGAGCCTCCGGTCACCTGCGCATGCGCAGCTGCGACTGGGCTGACGGCTACATGGGCGGGCTCGATAAGGCGCGGCTGGCGGCAGACGGGGAAAGCGTCCTCAACTCGGCCATGGCGGCTTGGGTGCTGCCGGTCTGGGCCGCCCTGGCCGACAAGCTCGGGGATCAAGCCCGGGCGGGCGAGGCGCGACGCCTCGGCGAGGCCCTGCGCCTGCGGGTCGCCGGTGAGTGGAACGGGCGGTGGTTCAACCGCGCCCGGTGTGGCGATCTGGTCGTCGGCGAGGACACCCTGTTCCTCGAGGTCCAGCCTTGGGCGATCCTGTCGGGCGCGGCGACGCCGGAGATGGCGGCCACCCTGGTCGGATCAATCGACCGGCATCTGCGTCAGGGCTCGCCGCTGGGCGCGCGGCAACACTGGCCGCTTGGCCCCGGCGAGCCCTTTCCGCACGGGGAGTCGCTGTCGGGCGGCGTCTGGTATTCGCTGGTCGGGCTGCTGATCTGGGCCCTGTCGAAGGTCGATACGGAACTCGCCTGGGACGAATGGCGGCGCTTCTCGCTGACCGGCCATACCAACGCCTATCCGAACATTTGGGAAGGAACTCTGTCAGGCCCAGACGCCTACAACGCTCCCGAGGCTCGCCAGCCCGGGCGCACCTGGGGCGCTTGCCAGACCTGGCCAACCAACAACCCGCACGCCCATGCCCAGCCGCTGTTGGCCTATCTGCGGCTGCTGGGCGTCCAACCCCTGCCGGATGGCTCGCTGCAGGCATCGGGCGGGGAGGGCGCCTTTCGAAGCGCCACTCTGGACCTCGGCGCCGACGGGACCGGAGCCCTGATCTCGATCGGTCCGATCTCGGTGACCACCGCCGCCGGACGCATCGATGGGGGGCCGGGCAAGACCCGCTGGTGAAATCTGTCCCGCGGCCCGGACCTGAAATACCCTTTGCCGCATGAAATACCGAACGGTAAGAATAATGGAGATTGCCTTGTCGCCGATCACATCGAAGCGGTCGCTGGTCACCGGAGCGGGCAGCGGTATCGGGCGCGAGACGGCTCTGTCGCTGGCGGCCACGGGCGGCCGGGTGGCCGTGTTGGACGTCAATTCCGAGGCGGCCGAAACTGTCGGCTCGGAGGTTCGCCAGGCCGGCGGGATTCCTCTGGTGTTGCCCGCGTCGGTGACTCAGCCGGCCGAGCTGGCGACCGCCTTCGAGGCGATGGACGCGGCCTGGGGCGGCATCGATCTGCTGGTCAACAACGCCGGCGTCAGCGCCAACCGTCCGTCGCTGGATCTGACTCACGACGAGTGGAGGCGGGCGGTCGACATCAACCTCAACGGCGCCTTCTACGCAGCCCAGGAGGCGGGCCGGCGCATGGTCAGGCAAGGCAGCGGCTGCATCGTCAACGTGGCTTCCATCTACGCGACCGTCGCCGCGCCAGACCGACTGGCCTACTGCGCCAGCAAGGCCGGTGTGGCGATGCTGACCAAGGTCCTGGCCATAGAATGGGCCGCGCAGGGCGTGAGAGTAAACGCCGTGGCGCCCAGCTATGTGGAGACGGCGCTGATCGCCGAACTTGTCCGGGACGGCCGGCTGGATATCAAGGCCATGGAGCGGCGGACCCCGATGGGCCGCCTTGGAACGCCGGCCGATATCGCCAACGCCATCCTGTTCCTGGCCTCGGATCAGGCAGACTATGTGACGGGTCAGATCCTTGGCGTCGATGGCGGCTGGACCGCCTACGGCTACGTCTGAGGGGGAAGCGCCGATGTCATCCAGCATCCTGTCGGGGAAGAGCCGCGCGGACCTTGCCCGCTTTTCCGGCTCCGACAGCCAGTTTTTCGGCGTCCAGGCCATCACCCTGGCCGACGGCGCCGAACGCGGTATCCGCTGTCTGGATTTCAGGACCGGCGGGGGCCTGCGCTTCAGGGTAGCCATCGACCGGGCCTTCGATATCGTTTCGGCCGAGTTCGAAGGGGTCGAACTGGGCTGGACCTCGCCAACCGGCCTGCGGCATGCCGGCCTGCACGAGAACGCCGACGAAGGCGGCCTGGGCTGGTTGCGGTCCTTTTCCGGCCTGATGGTCACGGCTGGGCTCGACCACACCCTGTTCATGGCCAGCGATGATGCCGGCCACTACGGCTATCCGGGGCGGCAGCGCGTGGAGTTCGGCCTGCACGGGCGGATCGCCAATATCCCGGGTCAGCTTCGCGGCTATGGCGCCGACTGGGATGGCGACCGCTGTACGCTCTGGTGCGAGGGGCTGGTGCGGCAGGCGGCGGTGTTCGGCGAGAACCTGTTGCTGACCCGGCGCATCGAGGCGCCTGTAGGGGAAAATCGCCTGATAATCCGGGATCGCGTGGACAACGCGGGGTTCAGCCCCACGCCCCACATGCTGCTCTACCACTTCAACCTCGGCCACCCGCTGCTCGACGAAAATTCAGAGTATATCGCACCCGTGCTGCATACGATCTGGGCGGCACATGCCGACAGGTTGCGATCCCAAGATGTGGGCTGGCGACTGCAGTCCGGGCCGAAGGCGGGGTTCAGCGAGCAGGTCTACCAGCATGCCCTGGCGGCGCATCCCGACGGAACAGTTCGGTCGGCGCTTGTTAACCGCAAACTGCGTGGCGGCCGCGGTCTTGGTCTGGCGATCACGGTGAACCAGAAGCAGTTTCCCTGCCAGCTACAGTGGCAGAACTTCCAGGAGGGGCTCTACGCCCTGGCCATCGAGCCCAGCACCAACCATGCCTTGGGCCGGGATTTCGCGCGCCAGAGGGGCGAATTGATTGTTTTGCAGCACGGGCAGGGCCGCTCCTACGTAACTGAACTGCAGGTGCTGGAGGATGGCGGAGCCATCGAGAGGTTCGCGCGTGAGGTTCGGGCGCTGGCCCCGACGCCGCCGTCGGATTTCTCCGAGCCCACCGGAGGGTGGCCAGGCTAGGGTCAAGCGAGGTGCGCTGGGCTCCTCGTCTTCGCGGCGGCTCGGCGATGCGCGTTTGGTCGTGAGGCCTCCCTGTGAGGCGCCCATCCGGACGAAGACATCGGGGATGGCGCAGGCGTCAGGGCCGAAAATGTATTTGGTGGAGCCAAAGGACCCTGGACCTGCAACGCACGTATCGGTCCAGCGAAAGGCGGTTCGTCATTTCGAAAAACCAACCGGACGGTAGATCAACTTGTCGCTGTCGGTGGGCTGGGCGGGACCAGGCCAGATCATTTTCGGGGCGAGCGCGAGCATACCCGGCTGGGTTACGCTGCTGACGCCGAGGGTTGAGAGCTTCGGCCGAGCTGTCTGATGGGCAGCGCCGAACCTCCGCGGACCGCCCTCCGCAGCCGTGCGATTTTAATTGACAAAAGTCCCGACCGGTCGGTAGATTTTACCAACGACAAGATCACGGCGATACAAGCAGTGAAGTAGGCGGGGGCGATCGGAGCTCGACTTCGGCGCCCAAACCGCTGCACCAAGAAAAAGGGGGAGGCACATGTTTAAATGGTCCAGGATCGGGCTCTTCGCGGGTTCCAGTGCGCTCGCGCTGGCGCTCTCGGTTCCCGCATTCGCGCAAGATGAACCCGCCAAGGCGGCGACTGAAGTCGAGGAGCTTACCGTAACTGCTCAGAAGCGGGACGAGTCGCTTCTGGACGTTCCAATCGCCATCACATACGTGGGCGACGAGCAACTTGACCGCCAGAATATCACCACGATCAACGATCTGGCTCGCGCTGTGCCCGCCTTGGGCGCCAGTGATCCCAATACCGGCCTCTCCATTCGCGGCATCAGCACCAGCGGTTTCGCGCGGTCGGCCGAAAGCGCGGTCGGCACGGTTCTGGACGGCGTTCCCGGACGGCTGATTGGCCCGATCTTTGATGTGGACCACGTCGAGGTCCTGCTGGGTCCGCAAGGCACGCTGTTCGGCAAGAACACCACGGCGGGCGTGGTCAGCATCATCACCAAGGCCCCAGTCCTGGGCGAGTTCCAAGGCATCGGCTACGCCGACATCGGAACTTTCGACTATCGGAATGTCCAGCTCATCGCCAACGTGCCGCTGGGCGACACTGCCGCACTGCGCCTGGGCGTGGTCGAGACCGGCTATGGCGACATCGTCTACAACGCCGTCCACAACAAATGGAGCGAGGATTTCACCCGGGCCGCGCGGTTGCGATTCCGCTGGGAGCCGACCTCGAACCTGTCGATCAATGTAATCGGCGCCTACTCTAAGAGCGAGTCGAACGGGGTCCTGTTGCAGGGCACGGCGCCCGGCAACACCTCGACCTTCCGCTATATCGAGACAGTCGCGGGAACGCCGGCCGAAAACGCCGCCAATCTGGCTCTGATCGCCCAGCTCGAGGCGGCCTGCGGTGCCCCGGCGGCGTCGGTCAACAACTACACCTCCTGCTCGGATTCGAACGCCAGCGGCGATCTCGACATGTACTCGACCATCAACTGGGGCCTTTCGGGACAGGCCGACTACCAGATCGGCGACTACACCGTCACCTCGATCACCGCCTACCGGCGGCAGGACTATGGGCACCTCAACACCAACCACCTTTGGCAGAACGACGTCGATATCCGGCCCTTCGACTACCTGAACAAGTCGCTGACGCCGTCCATCACCAAGACGTTCTCGCAGGAACT
The DNA here is from genome assembly GCA_044239675.1 of Caulobacter sp. GTDB lineage: Bacteria > Pseudomonadota > Alphaproteobacteria > Caulobacterales > Caulobacteraceae > Caulobacter. Next base: position 22,699 of record JBIIAX010000017.1, on the reverse strand, counting down.
CCGCCTGGCCTCGCCGACTGGTGAGAAGTTCGAGTACGTGGTCGGATTCTTCTACCAGCATGAAGATCAGCGCACGCGGAACGACCAGGGCGGCGCTCTGGGCGTTCTGCCGCCCCCGCTCGTCCTGAGGCGTGTGACGGACTACGACGTCACCAGCTGGAACGCTGCGATCTTCGGCCAGGGGTCCTACAGCGTCAGCGATGACTTCAGACTGATCGCCGGCTTCCGGTACACCAAAGACTATCTGCGCGACGTGACCAAGAATTCGTCGCCCGTCTGCGATGCGCCGCGGTTCTGCATCTACTCGCCGGGCTTCAACCTCTATGAAGTCGATGAGACTCTGAAGAACGATAATTTTTCCTGGCGGCTCGGCGTCGAGTACGACATCCAGCCCGGCGTGATGCTCTATGGGACAGCGACCCGGGGCTACAAGGCCGGCTTCGTCAACGATGTGTTGTCCGGCCGGTTCGATGGTGTGACCCTGTTGCCGCCGCTGGCGCCGATCATCGTCAAACCGGAAATCCCTATGGCCTACGAGCTGGGCGCCAAGGGCATGTTCTTCGAGGGCCGGCTCGGCGTTCAGCTGGCGCTGTTCTATACCAAGATCAAGGACTTCCAGACCAACATCAGCATCCCGGCGGCGGGGCCAGGCTCAGTGCCCAGCTTCGGCCAGGGCAATGCGCCCTACATCGAGACCAAAGGGGTCGATTTCAGCCTGTTCGGCCGGCCGATCGAGGGTCTGACCCTCAACGGCGCGTTGTCCTACACCGAGGCCAACTACTCGGACGGCTATAGCGTCTCCTGCTCGACCAACTATGTAATCGAGCCGATCCCGGGCTGCGTTCCCTTTGTTCCGGGCGGCGCCACCGGCTCCAAGGTGGTCAGTGGACAACTGGGCTTCCTGCCCAAATGGCGCCTGACGGGATCGGCGGAGTACGAGCGCCCGATCACCTCAAACGTCACTGGGTTCGTCCAGGCCGACTTCGCCTACCGGAGCAGCTACAGCACGCTGGCCGGCGACCCGCTGTTCGACTCTGACGCCAAGGTCAACAGCCTGGGCGCGCGGATCGGCGTTCGGATCGACGACCGCTGGGGCGTGGCCCTGTTCGGCCGCAACCTGCAGCAGGAGAGCGATCGAGACGCCGGCGATCCTGGGCGCGACTTCGCCGCGCCTGGGACGGTGCTGACCAACAACTGGACCTTCAACAAGGTTCGGGTGATCGGGATCACGCTCGACGCAAAGTTCTGATCTCGACCGTCAAGGCACGTTCAAGGCGTCCGTCTTTCGCCGCTCGGGGCAACCTGGGCGGCGACTGTCGGCGGGGGCGGAATAATTTCTCCGCCTTTCCCATGCTGCGGCAGGGCTTCCCCAGTTCGAGGATGACCATGAAGCTCACTCGTCGCGGCCCATTCGGCAAGATCGCCTTCAGACTTCAGCAGGCCTTGGGGGCGGGCATAGGCTTGGCCGCCTTCGGTCTGTTTGGGGTCGCTGCCGCGGCGTCTCCAGCCGCGGCGACCGACAACGACTATGCTGACCCCGCGGCCTGGATCTGCCTGCCGGGTCGCCAGGATGCCTGCAGCAAGCCGGACCTCGCAGTAACCATCGTCGCCGCCGACGGAACGGTGACGCGCAAGGCGCTGACCAGCAATCCGGACGCCGCCATCGACTGCCTCTACCTCTATCCGACCTCATCGGAGGACCATACAGGCAACAGCGACATGACGCCGGGCCAGGGCGAGACCGGTGCGGCGACGTTTCACCTTGGCCCGTTCCGAGGAGTCTGCCGGACATTCGCCCCGGTCTATCGGTCGGTGACACTGGCCGGGGTTATCGGAAAGCCAACCACCCCCGTGGACTTCAAGCGCGCCTATGCCGACGTCGGGGACGCCTGGCGCTACTACATGAAGCACTACAATAACGGACGCGGCTTCGTGCTGATCGGCCACAGCCAAGGGGCTGGGCTCTGGGCGCAGCTGATCCGCCAGGAGATCGACGGCAAGACGCCCAGCAGTCAGCTGGTTTCGGCGCTGCTGCTCGGTCCGCCGACCGCCGGCCCCGACGATGCCTTCAAGTCGGTGGGACCGTGCGAGAGCGCCACCGATCTTGGGTGCTTCGTGGCTTACTCCGCCTTTCGGGCCGATGCGGCCCCGCCGTCGGCCAAGTCCTTGTTCGCCAGGGTCGGTCCGCTCAATCCCACGGTGGCGTGCGTCAACCCGGCCACTCTGATGGGCGATGGCGACAGGCTGGACGCCTATCTGCCGTCTTGGGAGCTGCCGCCTGGGACCCGCTGGACCAAGGATCTCGCAAAGGTCGACACTCTGTTCGTGGCGGCGCCCGGGTTGGTGAGCGGCAGATGCGTGCGCGAGGGCGACCGCCAGTTCCTGGCGGTGACGGTGAATGCCGATCAGGCCGATCCGCGCACCGACCGGATCGGCGGCGACATGGTGCTGAACGGCCAATTGGTCCCCGACTGGGGGATGCACGGGATCGACGTGAACCTGACCCAGGGCAATCTGATCGCCCTCGTCCGGTCCCAGGCCGGGGCCTATCAGGCCCGCGCCGGCAAGCCCTTCAAGCCGTGAGCGGGCCGGGGCGACCCAAAGGTTAAGGGAAGCGCCGGTCCAGCCAGTCGAGCAGGTGAGCGTTGACCCGCTCTGGCTGCTCCTGCTGGGACCAGTGTCCGACGCCGGCCAGTAGCACGGTTTCCAGATCGCCGATCACCTGGTCCATGCCCTCGGCGAGCGCCGGTGTCAGGACATCGTCCTTTTCGGCCAGGATCATCAGGCAGGGCATGCCGTCGATGCGGCGAGGAAGATGGGCGCCGCGCTCCCAGTTTCGCCCCAGGTTGCGATACCAGTTTAGGCCGCCCGTGAAGCCGGACTTCTCGAAGCTGTCGACAAAGACCTGCATCTCCGCGTCACTCAGCACCTGGTCGGGATCGGCGCCTGGGTCGTACTCAGCCAGCCGGGCGGCGAAATCGTTGCGTGAGCCCCCCGGCGACTGGGGATTGCGGCCATCCACGACCGAGCCGGGACCGCGGAAGATGAAGCGCAGTGCCAGGCCGACGTCGCGGGCGAACAGGGCGTCCGATACGCCGGGTTCCTGGAACTCCAAGACGTAGGTCTGGTCGCCAAAGCTGGCGCGCAGGCCCTCGATCGGATGGACCGGACCGCGCCGGAAAAAGGGCGTGTTCAGGGCGATCACCCCGGACACACGGTCCGGCTGCAACAGCGGCATCTGCCAGACGACGATGCCGCCCCAGTCATGGCCACAGAAGACGGCCTTCTCCACTTCCAGGTGGTCGAGCAGGCCGGCAAGGTCGCTGGTCAAATGTTCCATGTCATAGGCGTCGATGGGATCCGGACGGGAGGTGAGGCCAAAGCCGCGCAGGTCCGGAGCGATCGCCCAACGGCCGGCCGCCTCCATGGCTTTGAGCTGGTGGCGCCAGGAATAGGCGATCTCGGGAAAGCCGTGACAGAATATGACAGGCGTGCCGGTGCGCGGGCCGCACTCGTAGTAGGCCATGTCGATACCGTTGGTCCTGGCGTACTGAACCGGCGGCATGTCGAGCTCGAGGCTGGGCATGGAATGCTCCGAAGGTTGGGGTGCGGCGCGTCTGCGAGAGAGCTCAGCGGCCGGCGGTCATCAGGCCTTCGATGTAGACGGGCGCCAACTCGACGCCGCCGTCCACGGGCAAGATGACGCCGTTCAAGTAGGAGGCCTCGTCCGAGGCAAGGAAGAGTGCGGCTGCGGCGGTGTCCATGCCATCACCCATTCTCGCCAGGGGGACGGACCGGGCGCTGGCCGCCATGATGGTGTTGAGCACCGTATCGTCTCCGACCACGCTCCCCCAGCCCAGCCGGTTCAGCGGGGTATCCATGAAGCCGACCCGCAGGCAGTTGACGCGAATGCCTTTGGGGCCGTGCGACACCGCCACCGACTGGGTCATGGCCTCGACCGCCGCCTTGGCGGCCGTATAGGCGAAACTGGGCGCCTCGATGTAGCGGACCGCCAGGGTCGAGGACGTGTTGGTGATCACACCGCGGCCTTGGGCCACCATGACCGGGAGGACGGCCTGCATAGTCAAGAAAACGCTCTTGGCGTTGATAGCCATCTCCCGTTCCCAGGCTGCTTCGCTGGCTGTCTCGACATTGCCGCTGTCTCCCCCGGCGACCCCGACATTGTTATGCAGGACGTCGATCCGACCATGCAGCGCCAGGGTCCGGGCGACGAGGTCGGCGACCTGCGCCTTGTCCGTGACGTCCGCCGACATGGCGACGCAGAGGCCGCCCTCGGCCTCAATCAACCGGCAGGTCTCCTTGGCCCTGTCCTTACGCATATCTACGGCGATGACCTTGGCGCCCTCACGCGCGAAACGGACCGCCGCGGCCCGACCGTTCCCCCAGCCGGGGGCATCCGGCGCGCCGGCTCCAGCGACGATCACGACGCGATCCTTGAAGCGGCTTTGGCGGTCGGCGGGCGTTGTCACTGGCTGATCTCCATCGGGCTGTCTCAGGTACTATATATTCCGACTAGTCGGTATAATAGGCAAAACTCCGCGCCCCGTCGTTTTCGCAGTTTGGACCGCTTTTCGCTGGGACCCCTGCGGCCAAGACCTGGAGCTCAACGACCGGAAGTTTGATGCAATTTCGCTCCTGTGAAAATCCATTCCGAGGCTCTTCCCGAGGATTGAGTTCGCGTCAGCGGCAAGCCGATTGACGCTTCGTCCGAAACTTAATACTACCGCCCAGTAGGAATATTGTTATTCTGCGGCCTGTGGGCCCGCGGGCTGCAGGATGGAGGGTGCGAAGTGGCTGTTCAGCGGCAAGGCGCGCGTCTTCCTCAGGCGACGACAGACCTCGATCAGGTCAAGCGGGACTTCAGTGAGTTCGGGTACGGGCTGATTAGGGACTGCCTAGGGCCGGACACCGTCGCCGCCTTGGCCGAGCGCCTGACCGAGCAGGCCGCCGCTGAATGCGAGGCCCGCAAAGCGCATCTGGCGGACGCCGGCCGGCACTATTACGGCGTTCCGCAGCACGGCGCCCACGCCCATTTCCAGCTGGTGCGAGTGTTGCCGAATAAGGGGCGGGCGTTTCGCGACCTCATCCTGCAGCCCCAAGTGACCGAGGTTATGCGCCACGGTTTCGGCGATCAGGAATTCTGCCTCTCGAATCTGACCGGCATGGTCACCAGGGGCGGGACGCCGGCGCAGATCATCCATTGCGACCAGAGCTATCTGCCCGATCCGGTCCCGAGGGCGTGGGTCAACAATGTCCTCTACATGATCTCAGAATTCACCGACCAGAACGGCGGCACACGCGTCATTCCCGGCAGCCACCAATGGCCGCCGCCACGAGTCGACTACCATCCCGACGGCCGCATCGTCGGTCACGAGGATGTTGAGACCATCGCCATCGAGGGCGAGCCCGGCACGGCCTTTATCTTTGACGGGCGGCTCTGGCATGGGGCCGGCGCGTCACGCACGCCCGGACCGCGATTGGCGGTGTCCGGCTACTATATCAACCACTTCCTGCGGCAGTCGGAGAACTATCCGGCCTGCATCCATGACGATGTCTACGCCCAGTTGAGCGATGCGCAAAAAGCCATGCTCGGCTTCAAGCGGGCTTCGACACTAAACTACTTCGAGCCTCTGCATGAAGGCGGTCGGGGTAACGTCGATGCGGTATCGGACTATACGCCGGAAATGCAGCTGGGCAGCCGATGATCGGCGTTGCGACCTCGACGACACCGATCACGAGCAGGGGCTGGCGTTCAGTATGATCCTTCGATCCATCGGCATCCTGTCCGCGGCGGCGAGCCTGCTGGCCTGCGCTCATCCCGGAGTGTTGGGCGCCACCCCGCTGGCCGCGCCAGGCCTGGTCACCATGGAGTCGGGCGTATTGCAGGGCGAGATCGGGGCGGGGTTCGAGCGGTTCCGCGCCGTGCCCTACGCGGCTGCCCCCGTGGGCCCGCTGCGCTGGCGCCGTCCACAGCCAGCGGCGCGCTGGGATGGCGTGCGCGACGCCACCCAGCCTGGCGCGGGTTGCCTGCAAAGCCCAGGGGCAACGGCCGCGCCGAGACTCAGCGAAGATTGCCTATTCCTCGAGGTGACGCGTCCCGCCGGGGTGGACCGCGGCGAGCGGCTCCCGGTGATGGTCTGGATCCACGGCGGTGGTTTCAGCACCGGCGCAGGCTCCGACTATGACGCGCGGCGACTCGCCATTGAGGGCAGGGTTGTTGTGGTGGCGGTGAACTACCGCTTGGGGTCGATGGGCTTCTACAGCCACCCCAACCTCGAGGACTCGGGCCTGTTTGGCCTGCTCGACCAGCAGGAGGCCCTTCGATGGGTCCGTCGCAACGCTGCTGCCTTCGGGGGAAACCCGGCGAACGTCACCGTCTTCGGTGAATCGGCCGGGGCGATGAGCATCTGCGCTCAGCTCGTCGCGCCGGGCGCCAAGGGCCTGTTCGACAAGGCCATCTTGCAAAGCGGCACCTGCCTGCAACGGTGGGCCAAAAGCATGATCTGGCCCGGCGCCGAGGGGTTCGACCAGTTTCCGGCTTTGACGGAGACGGCCGCCGCCGGGGCCGCCGCGGCGAAAACAATGGGGTGCGGTCAGCCCGACGCCATCACCTGTCTGCGAGGCCTGTCGGCCGAGGTGGTCATGAAGAGCGCCGGCGGGGCCCGCCCGGCCTACGGCGGAGCGGCGCTGCCGGAGCGGCCGGCAACGGCCCTGGTCGAAGGGAGATTTCACCGTGTGCCACTGATATGGGGATCGACGCGGGATGAATGGCGCGCCTCGGCCGGTATTTTCGACAAGACGACGCCGTTCACCGCCGGGCTGTACCGCAAGTTTTTGACCGAGGGGTTCGCGGACCGGGCGAAGGAAGTCGAGGCCCGGTATCCGGGGTCGGAGCTTGGCGGGGCTGTCTATGCCTGGGCGGCAGTATCGACCGACAGCGCCTGGTCCTGTCCGACCCTTGAGAGCGTCAGGGCCGCCGGTCGACACGCGCCGGTGTATTTCTATCAGTTCGATGATCGTGAAGCGCCCAATCCGGCTTTTCCGGTCGCCCCGGACTTCAAGCTCGGCGCAGCGCATGCCACCGAGCTGGCTTACCTGTTCGACCTGCCGGCCGGACCGACCCTGACGCGCGAGCAGCGGACCCTGGCCAGCGGAATGATTGGTTACTGGTCAAGCTTCGCCAGGGACGGCCGCCCAAGCGCCGCCGGCCTGCCGACCTGGCCGGCGGTCACAGGCTCGCTTGAGACCCGGGCCCTGTCGCTGAAGCCAGTCCCAGACAGCATCCTGATCGTGGATGTCGAGGAGCGGCATCACTGCGCCTTCTGGCGGGACGTCGCCCCGGCGGTCCGCTGAGCAGCCGCCCCACTCGCGTCTCCTCAGAAGCATTGCCCTAACGGCCAGGGTCGTGCCAATTTATCTACCGGTCGGTTAAAAAAAATAAAGCAGGGCGGAAAGCTGATGGTCTCACTCGCATCTCTGGGCTCGGCGCGCCGCCAGGGGGGTCTCGCTTGACCTCCGCCCCAACGACCAAGCTCCCGTTGCTGACCAAGCTGCTGTACGGCCTGGGGTCGATGGCGCTCGGCGCCAACGCTCAGATGATGGGGCTGCTGCTCCTCTACTACAATCAGATCGTCGGCCTTTCGGCCCAGTGGGTCAGCCTCGCTCTGGCGATTTCGATCGTCATCGACGCCCTTTGGGACCCCTTCATCGGCCAGATCTCCGACGGCTTGCGCACCCGTCTCGGGCGACGCCATCCGTTCATGTATCTGTCAGCCGTGCCGGTCGCCGTCTCGTTCGTGCTGCTCTGGGCCCCCCCGCAGGGATGGTCCGATCCGGCGCTGTTCGGCTATCTGCTCGGATGTGTCCTGTTGGTGCGGCTGACCACCAGCTTTTATGAAGTGCCCAGCGCGGCGTTGGCCCCGGAACTGGCCCCCGACTACCATGACCGCACGACGCTATTGAGCTACCGCTACCTGCTGGGAACGCTGGGGAGCGTAGCCGCGGCTATCCTTGCCTTTGGTCTCTTCCTGCGACCCACGCCGGAGCAGCCGATGGGACAATTGAACGCGGCCGGCTACGGGCCCCTGGCGTTCGCGGTGGGGCTGCTGATGGTTACGACGATCTTGATCTCGACGGCCGGCACCCACCACATGATCCCCCGGCTCCACAAGCCGCCGGCCCGAAAGGCCGGACCCAACCTGAAGGTCATCCTCGGCGAAGTGGCCACGACGCTCCGCAACTGGAACTTCGGGGTGGCGGTCCTTTCGGGATTGGTGGCCGGCACCGCCGCGGGGATGATGGCGGGGCTGCACATCTACTTCAGCACCTACTTCTGGGAGTTGCCGGCTTCCAGCATTCTGATCCTGATGCTGGTCGGCGTCGTCTCCACCCCCTTCGCTATTGTCACCGCAAGGCTGTGTTCGGCGCGCTGGGGCAAACGGCTGTCGGCCGTCAGCCTGTTCATCGTGACGATCGCCGTGCACTGCGCGCCGATCCTGCTGCGGCTGCTGGACCTGTTTCCGGAAAACGGCTCGCCTTGGATCGTGCCGCTGCTGACCCTGGAGAAGCTGGTCGCCGGGACGCTTGGCATCGCCGGCCACATCCTGACCTCCTCGATGGTCGCCGATATCGTCGAGGAGAACCAGGTGAAGACGGGGCGCCGGTCCGAAGGACTGCTGCTGTCGGCCGACAGCGTGCTCACAAAACTCGTGTCGGGGTTCGCGACCATTCTGCCCGGTATCGTTCTGACGCTGATCGCCTTCCCGCAGAAGGCCAAGCCCGGATCGATCGCGCCGGAGATCCTCGACCAACTAGGCTGGGTGTATATCCCCGTGGTCACCATCCTGGTGGTTCTGTCTGCCTCCTGCTGGGCATTCTTCCGGATCGAAAAGTCCGACCATGACCAGAACCTGGCGACCATCCGAGAGGGGCTGGCGCTGGCCGAACGGGATGCGGAGTTGCGGAGTGAGCCGGCGCCGGCTGCCAGTGGCGTGCCGCCGGTCGGGTAGGCCCTGAGAGTCAGTCGCGCCGGTAGATGGAGCGCAAGGGTGTGGCCAGGACACGCCGAAGCATTGGCTCGAACGCCGCCAACGGCATGGAGTCATAGGCCGGCTCGAAGGAGTTCTGGTCGTACTGATGGCAGAACTGAGCCGTGTACTCGAACCAGGGGTGACCCCGGAACTGCTCCCGCATGTCCCGGTCCAGGCCGATATGCTCGAAGAAGTAGTAGCCCTGGAAGATGCCGTGCCGAGCCATCATCCAGTGGTTCTGCTCGGAGATGTAGGGGCGCATGATCGTCGCCCCCAGTTCGGCATGATCCGACGGCATCAGGATGTCGCCGATATCATGCACCAGGGCGCAGACAACATACTCCTCGGACTGCCCCGCCCGATGTGCGCGGGTGGCCGTCTGCAGGGAATGCTGCAAGCGATCGATGGCGAACCCTCCGTAGTCGTTATCCAGCAGGCTAAGGTGGGCCATCACCCGGTCGGGCAGAAGCTCCGAATGGCGGCGCGAGGCTTCAGTGATCGCGGCCCAATCCTCGGCCACTCCATCCACCATTGCGTGGAACTGCGCGGACTTCGCGGTTTCGCGGTCATTCATGGTCGTCTCCCGGCTTCTATAAACTGATCGGTCCGACGGGGTCCGACGGGACGCACTCAAACCGGTTGACGCTCGTTCTGTCACCAAATACTACCAACCGGTCGAGAAATTTTCTAGCCCTGTAGTCTGCGTCGCGCGACCGCCATCCCCCACGAATTCCGAGAAAGCCGTATGATCCTCGAAATCGCCCGACTGGAAATCAAGGCTGACAAGGAGGCTGAGTTCGAGGCCGGGATGGCCAAGGCGCTTCCGCTGTTCAGGGACGCCAAAGGGTGTCACGGCGTCGCCGTCCGGCGTTCGGTGGAGAAGCCTGCCCAGTACTGGCTGCTGATACGCTGGGAGACCGTCGATAATCACACGCGGGACTTCGCCGGCAGCGCCGACTTCCAGACCTTCATCGGTCTGGTGGGGTCCTGTTTCGCCGCGGCGCCCCAAGTTGATCATGCCGACGAGACCTGGACCGGATTCTAGCCGACAATCGCTTGCCGCGCAGACGGCGTCGACAGGGGAGCACTTGGCGTCATGGGCAGGGTTGCGGGAAAGGTCGCGCTGGTGACTGGAGGCGCCAATGGCATTGGCCTGGCCACGGCCCGGCGCCTTGTCGAGGAAGGCGCCCGGGTGGTTCTCAGCGACATTGACAACGAGGCCGGCCCCACCGCTGCCCTGGACCTGAGCCCCGACGGCTCACAAGCGTCCTACATTCATCATGACGCCAGCAACGAGGCCAGCTGGGCAGCTGCGCTCGACCACGTCGAGGCGACGTTCGGCAGCCTGCATATCTTGGTCAACAACGCCTATCGCGGCATTGGGGCGACCATCGAGGAGGCCAGCCTGCAGGAATACCGCGACAACTTTCTGGTCACCAGCGACGGGGTGTTCCTGGGGATCAAGCTTGGCGCGCGCCGGATGACCGCCGGCGGGGCCATCGTCAACATGTCCAGCATCGCCGCCCATATGGGCGCCCCGCGAAATCCGCTGTACAGCGCGGCAAAGGCCTCGGTCAGTTCGCTCTCCCGCTCGGCGGCTCTGGCGCTGGCGCGCCGGGGGATTCGGGTCAACGCTGTGGCGCCTGGGATGACTCGGACCGCCGCTCTGGAAAAGCACCTGCGGGTGTCGGCCGGCGCTGCGACGCCGGAGGCCCTGGAAGCGGCGCTCAAGTCGATGGCGGCGGGGGTGCCGATGGGCCGGATCGCCGATCCGCGCGAGATCGCCAACGTCGTGCTGTTCCTGGTTTCGGATGAAGCCAGCTTCGTGACGGGCGCCGACTTCGTCGTCGACGGCGGATCGCTGCCGCAATGAGCGGGGCGATCACAGGCTTGGGAAGGACCGTGGTCGTCATGACCGAGGGCGGCCCGGTTCGAGGAGAACAGAACGCGGACCATCAGCGTTTCCTCGCTATCCCCTACGCCGCGCCGCCGACAGGTCCGCTAAGGTGGCGCGCGCCGCAGCCGGCGGCCGCCTGGGAGGGCGTCCGAAACGCGCTCCAACCCTCGCCGGCCTGTTTGCAAGCCCCGGGCGGAACGGGCGCCAAGAGGCTGAGCGAGGACTGCCTCTACCTGGATATCGTCGCCCCGAGCGGCGCCCGGGAGGCCGCTCGCCCGGTCATGGTCTGGATCCACGGCGGCGGCTTCTATGGCGGCAGCGCCGGCGACTACGACGCCCGCCGGCTGGCGACCCAGGGCGATGTGGTCGTTGTCGCCGTGAATTATCGGCTGGGGCCCTTCGGCTTTATCGCCTTTCCGGGCCTGGAGCATTCGGGCGAGTTCGGTCTGCTGGACCAACAGGCGGCTCTGAGGTGGATCCAACGGAACATCGCGGCCTTTGGCGGCGATCCCGGCAATATCACGCTATTTGGCGAGTCGGCGGGGGCGATGAGCATCAGCGCCCATCTGGTGTCGCCGGGCGCCGCCGGCCTGTTCCACAAGGCCATCCTGCAGAGCGGTTCCTGCCTGCAGCAGTGGCCGAGAGGCATGATCTCACCGGGCGGCGACGCGTTCGACCAGTTCCTGCCGGTCGCTGAAGCCATGCGCCGGGGACAGATGGCGGCGGAGTCCCACGGCGGCGGTCCGACCGCGGTGGACGAGCTGCGAGGCATGCCGGCGCAGGACGTCCTGAAAGTCTTCACCACCGGCCGTCCGACCTATGGCGGCGAGGTGCTGCCGGAGGCCCCGGCGGCGGCCTGGGCTGCGGGCCGGGTTCACGCCATGCCGTTGATCTGGGGCTCGACGCGGGATGAGTGGCGGGCGGTGGCGGGCATGTTCGCCCGAGAGACGCCGTTTACCGACGAGCTCTACGCTCGGTTCCTGGATGAGGCGTTCGGGCCGCAGGCGGCCGAGGTCGCGGCGGCCTACCCGGCCCGGGCGCACGGCGGCGCGGCCTATGCCTGGGGGGCCGTTGCGACGGACTGTGCTTGGACCTGGCCGACGCTGAGAAGCGTGCGCCTGGCCAGTCGGCAGGCTCCGGTCTTCCACTACCTGTTCGCCGATCCGCAGGCGCCAAACCCCGCCTTCCCCTTGGCTCCGGGTTTCAAGCTGGGCGCCGCCCACGCCACCGAACTGGCTTCCCTTTTCGACCTGCAGGGCCAACCGGCCGCCTTCAGCGCCGACCAACAGAGCCTGGCGCAGACCCTGATCGGCTACTGGAGCAACTTCGCGCGGACGGGCGATCCCGGCGGGCCGGGCCTGCCGGACTGGCCGGCCTTTGCGGGCCCGGAGGATCGCACCGCCCTGGCGCTGGCTCCGGGCGACGAGGGCATCGGGCCCGTAGACATCTGGATCAATCACCAGGCCGCGTTGTGGGAGCGGCTGCTGGCGCCCCGCTAGGCGCCGCGGACTTTCACAACACCGTCAGAACGGGACAGCGTCATGCCGCAGATTCAGGCCAACGGACTACGGATCGAGTACGACAGCCGCGGGGACACCGATCGCGAGACGGTGCTGATCATCGCCGGCCTCGGCGGCCAGCTGACCGCGGTGCCCGAAGGTTGCCTGGACCTGCTGGTTGAGCGCGGCTTTCGCGCCATCCGTTTCGATAACCGCGATGTCGGGCTAACGACGCGGCTTGATGGGGCGCTGGTCGAGGAGGCCGCCGACTACACCCTCTACGACATGGCGGCCGATACGGTTGGCCTCATGGACGCCCTGGGAATCGCACGCGCGCACCTCATGGGGGGCTCAATGGGCGGGTCGATCGCCCAGATCGTGGCGGCGGAGTATCCGGACCGGGTTCTGTCCCTGACCTCCTTCATGTCCACCAGCGGCAACCCCGACCTGCCCCGCCCGGCCGAGGATGTGCTGGCGGTGATGAGCGCGCCGGTGGAGGCGCCCGGCGATATTCCGGCCATCGTCCGGCATCGGATCAACATCTTCAATCGCATCGGCAGTCCGGCCTATCCCACCGATGAGGCGGTCATGCGCGCCCGCTTCACTACGGAGTTCAAGCGCAGCTACACTCCCGACGGCGTTTCTCGGCAGGCCGCCGCCGCCGGCGCGACGGGGGATCGTCGCGAGCGGTTGCGGGTTATCCGGGCGCCAACGGTGGTCATCCATGGCGCCGAGGATCCACTGGTCTCGGTCGAGGCCGGCGCCGACACCGCGGCGCATATCCCCGGGGCCGAGTTACGGATCGTGCCGGGGATGGGCCATGACTTTCCTGACGCTCTGATCCCGGTAATCGTCGACGCCATCTGTGCGGCGGCGGCGCGGAGCAGGGAAAGCAGCGCCAGATAGCAGCCCCTTGGAATGGCCGGGCCGCGGGCCCTGCTGTTGAGCAGTAAGGAGATGAAGATGTCGAAGACCCTGACGGCCGAGAAGGCCGGCGTCGATCAGAGCCGCCTTGACCGGCTGTCAGCCGCCATCGTCGAGGACATCGACCGCGGGGTCTATGATGGCTGCCAAGTGGTCATCGGTCGGCGGTCGGGCGTCGTGCTCAACGAAGCGCACGGTTTCGCCGATCGCGACATCGGCCGCCGGATGACGCGGGAAGACATCATCCATTCGATGTCGACCGGGAAGCAGTTTACATCGGCGATGGCGCTGCATCACGTTGAGCGGGGGGACTTCCGGCTGACCACGCCGGTGCGGCAGATCATTCCGGAGTTCGCCGCCAACGGCAAGGGAGGGGTCACCCTCTTCCATCTGCTGACCCACACCTCGGGGATCATCAACGAACTGGCGCCGGGGATCGGCTGGCCGAACCTGGGCGACCTGCCCGCGACGATAAGCTCGATCTGCGCCACCGCCCTGCTCGAGCACCCCGGCCTTCGTATCGTCTATTCGGCCTATGCCGGAAGCGCAGTCATCGCGGAGATGTGCCGCCGGGTCGCCGGCGGCGACCGGGCGTGGCGCGAAGTGCTGGCCGAGGAACTCTTCCGGCCCCTGGGCATGACCGATTGCGCTATCGGCCTGCCGCGAGAGCATCGCGATCGGATCTGTCCGGTCCGGGTCCGCGGCGAAGGGATCCGCGCCGACGTTCAGCAGATCAACCAGTTCATGGACGAGACCTGGGAGGTGCCGGCCGGCGGCTGCACCCTGACGGCGACGGATATGTACAGGTTTGCCGCTATGCTGCTTAACCGCGGCGAGGTGGATGGCCACCGTTTCCTGTCACCGGCGATGGTCGATCTGGCGGGACAGAACCATACGCACTTCGAGGACAACGCCTTCCGGACGCGGGACCAGGCGATGGGAAGATGGCCACAGCACTATGGGCTGGGATTCGTTACGCGCGGTCCTGGCGTTGGTCCATCGCCGTTCGGCTCGCTGGCCTCGCCGACGGCGATGGGTGGCTTGGGGCACGGCTCGACGATGTTTTTCGCCGATGTCGAAAAGGACATCTGCATGGTCTTCCTCTCAACCGGCCTGATCGACGACGTGCGTCACTTTGATCGGTGTCAGCGGTATGCCGATCTGGCTATCTCTTCTCTGACCGCCTGGTGATGAAGGGAGGGGTGACGCCCCTCCCGTCTGCTCGCTAGTCCGCCCGGGTCCGGTAGTCGCCGAAGTCACCGTCGCGGGCGTTCAGGGCCGTCTTCACGTCGGTCCGTAGCAGGGCCATGTATTCGGCGCTCGCGGCGGTGTGCCATCCAAGGGCGTGGATATCGGTGCCGGCGCGGATTCCGGCCCTCATGCCCATCACTTCCATCTGCCGGTGAACGGCACGCTTGTTCAGCTGGGTCAGCTCAGGCGCGATCTTGGCGATCCGCTCGGCCATGACCAGAACCTCCGCTTCCAGCTTTTCGACAGGGTGGGCGCGGTTGGCGAAACCCAGGCGAACGGCCTCGAGTCCGGAAATGGAGTCGCCGGTCAGCATCTGCTCCATCGCCGGCCGCATGCCCATGATCCAGGCGTGAAAATGGTTGTCGGCCGAGGCCATCGAGCGGACGGCCGGGTAGCCGATCTGGGCGTCCTCGGCGACGTAGACGAGGTCACAGGCCGTGGCCAGTTCCGACCCGCCGGCGAGGCACCATCCGTGCACCTGGGCGATCACCGGCTTGGCCAGATCCCAGACCCGGAAGCAACCCTCCACGACGTGACGCGCCCATGAACCCTGGGCTCCGGCGGTGTGGAACGGCGGCTGGCCGGGGTTGTGCAGATCGTACCCCGAAGAGAAACAGGTCCCGGCGCCGCGAATGATCATGACTCGGACTTCGGGGTCCTGATCGCCTGCCTCCAGCGCCTGAAACAGGGCGCCGCGCAGCGGATTGGAGAGGGCGTTGCGCTTCTCCGGGCGGTTGAGCGTCAGTCGACGCACATGCGGGACCGGGCAGTCGATAAGCAGCAAGGTTTCATCTGACATGGGAGTTGGGCCTTCATCCTGGATGTGAAAGGGGAGGGTGGCAGGATCTGACGCGATAACGGGCGGAGTCTGTCGCACCGCTGATCGCTAGTCCGATGGGTGGGCCGGATGCCAGAGGCGCTCGGAGCGCTGGCGTTCATAGCCCTTGCCTTCCGGAAAGCTCACCAGTTCCAGGGTGAGCCCCCAGGGCGCCTGCACGTAAATCCAGGTCGTGCCGGCGCTCGGCCCTTCGGTGCGGACCACCGGCTCACCCAGGACCGTCACCCCGGCAGCCTTGAGATGGGCCAGGGCGGCGCTGAAATCATCGACGTAAAGGGCGATATGGAAGCCGCCCCAATCGCTGTTTCGGGGCCAGGCGCGATTCTGGTCGGGCGCGACATACTCGAAGAGCTCGATGTTCAGGCCGGCGCCGCAGCGCAGGAACTTCAGGCGTTTGACGACGGCGCGGTCATCCACGCCCAGTTGGCGCGACATCCAGCCGTCGTCGGACGCGATCGGGCCGATCTCGTAGAAGGGCGTGCAGCCGATGATGTCGACGAAGAACCGTTCCGCCTCATCGAGGTCAGGGACGGTCAGGCCAATGTGGTCGCCGCCGCGCAGGCCGGGCAGTCCGCCGTTGGAGGTCACAGGGTCGCTCCCGGATCGTTCGGATGGCCGGCCAAGGGATGGACGGTGATGGCGCTGTAGGCAAACAGGGGGAGGGAGGAGAGCGCCTCATGGAGGGCGCTGGCGTCGCTCGCCCGCCAGATGCCCCAGTTGGCGCGCCGCCCGGGTATACGCCAGAGCCGGCGCAGGATGCCCTGCTCGGCCAGTTCGCGAGCCCGCTTAGCCTCGGCAGCCGTCAGGATTGCGTTGCGCTCGGCGTCGCGGGGATCGAGGGTGACCTCCATCTGGACCAGGAAATCCATCAGCCGCCCTTCAGCAGGACGCGGACGCGGTCGGCAATGACACCCGCATCCGGAACCAGGGCGCGCTGCAGCACCGGGGCTGCCGGAATGCGGGCGTCGGGCGTCGCGATGCGCAGGACCGTCAGGGCTGACGCGCCACTCCAGGTCTCGTGCAGCTTGGCGGCGACCTCGGCGCCGAAGCCGCCGGTGAGATTGGCCTCATGCACGATGGCTACCCGGCCGCCGGCGCCTTGCGTGGCGGCGACCAGGGCGGGCAGGTCGAGGGGGGCCAGCCAGCGCAGGTCCAGCACCGCGACCTCCAACCCTTCCGCCTGCAGGGCGGCGGCGGCGGCCAGGCTGGGGCGCAGCATTGGACCCCAGGTGACAATCAGGCCGTCCGTCCCCTCTCGGGCCAGCCTGGCGCCGCCGATGGTGTCCTGCTTGGCGGTGAAATCGACCTCGCCCTTGATCTGATACTCGGCCCGCGATTCGATGACGATGCAGGGGTCGGGCGAGGCGATGGCGGCGCGCAGGATGTCATAGGCGTCCTGCGGCGTCGCCGGCATCGCGACCCGAAGGCCGGGGATGTGGGCCAGCAGCGCCTCCAGCGACTGCGAATGCTGGGCGCAGGATCCGGGCGTCACGCCCTGCTGGGTGCGGACGACGATCGGCGCCCCGCAGCGGCCGCCGGTCACGTAGCGCACATTGGCCGCCTGGTTGATGATCTGGTCGAGGGCGACCAGCAGGAAGTCGGCCCACATGATCTCGACTACCGGCTTCATGCCGCAAAGCGCGGCGCCGACTGCCGATCCCAGGATGGCGCTTTCCGCAATCGGCGTGTCGAAGACCCGCTGGTCGCCGAAGTCGCGCTGCAGGTTGCGGGCGGCGGCGAAGATGCCGCCGGCCTTGCCGATGTCCTCGCCGTAGACAACCACCTCGGGACGGTCGGCGAGGTCGTGCGACAGCGCCTGGTTGACGGCCTGGATGAAGGTCATCGAGGCGGGCGCTTCGGTGCGCGGCGCCCGCGGCGTGGCCGAGACGGGCGCCCAGACGTGGCTACCGGCCGTGGCCGGATCGGGATGCGGAGCAGCCGCCACCTGGGCGACCACCGCGTCCAGTTCCTGGTCGATTGCGGCCTGCAGGTTCTGCAAGGCGTCGCTGCCCAGGCCTCCCTCCGCGACCAGCAAACGGTTCAACCGGTCGATGGGGTCGCGGCTCTCGGCCTCGCGGCGATCCTCCTTGGACCGATAATGCTCAATGTCACGGTTATAGTGCCCCCAGAGCCTGGGCAGTCGGCATTCTATCAGCACCGGCCCGCCGCCCCCGCGCGCCCGGTCGGCCGCGGCCTTGACGGTGTCGCGCACGGCGACGGGGTCGGCCCCGTCGATGGTGACCCCGGGGATGCCGTAGCCGGACGCTCGCTTGGCGATGCGGTCGACCTTGAACATCTCCGAAGTGGCGGTCATCTCCGACCAGCCATTGTTCTCGCAAAGGATAAGAACCGGCAGAGATCGGGCCGCCGCGAAGGCGAGGCCCTCATGGGCCGCCCCCTGATTGAAGGCGCCGTCGCCGACAGAGACGATGACCACCTTGCCGTTGCCTTGGGCGAGGTTGGCCATGGCCACGCCGCAGGCGATGGGGAGACCGGCCCCGACGATCGAGTTCTCGCCGATAAACCGCCGCTCGGGCGCCATCATATAGGCCGACCCGCCGCGTCCGCCGTTGATCCCCGTGGCGCGATGACAGATTTCGCCCAGCACCTCGGCGGGGGTGAGGCCGCTCATCAGCGCCCAGCCGTGACCCCGGTAGGTGGCGACTACCTGGTCGTCGTCTTTCAGCCCCGCCAGCGCCCCGACCGGCGCCGCCTCCTGGCCCGCGCAGAGATGGATCGAGCCGGCGACGACCGGCGGATCGGTCTGGCTAAGGGCCAGGGCTCGCTGTTCGAGACCGCGGATCAGCAGCATGCGGCGGAGCAACTCAACCCGGTCAGTATCGCCGGCGATCTGTGAAACCTGAAGGGTGGCGGTTGTCATGAAGGCAGGCCGTTTCGGTAGCGGTGGGGAGGGCAGGGCGCGCCGGGAAGGACGGTCAAAGGCGAGCGCCAGTGGTGTCGGTCTCGATCCGGGTCAGGTGCCAGCGGCCGAGGTTGGCGGCGTAGAGAAGCGAGCCGTCAAAGGCGATGTTTGTAGGGTGGCACAGGGTGTGGGCGGTGATGTCCTCGATGTAGACATCCACCTGACCCAACGGCGAGACCCTGAGAATCCGTGACGGCTCGTAGCAGGAGATGTAGAGGGCGCCGGCGTCGTCAAAGGCCAGGCCGTCGGGCAGGCCGGGCAGGTCGGCCGCCACCGTGCTTTGTCCGGTTACCGCGCCACCGGCTCCGATGGCCAGCCGGGTGACCGTCCGAGCAAAAGTCTCGACCACCATCAGCGCCGCGCCGCCCGGTTCCAGCGCCATACCGTTGGCGAAGGTCATGTCGCCGTCGAACCACAGGCCGCCATCACCGGTCGTCAGGTCATAGGACCACACGCCGGGACCGGGGATGCCGAAGGCGTGGCTGTCGGAGACGTACAGCCGGTTGCGAAGGCGGTCCACGACCGGATAGTTCGGGATCCGGGCCCCGGGACGGGTGAAAGGCGCGAGCTCACCGCTGGCGAGGTCGTAACGGAAGACCCGGCCGTGCCGCTGGTCGCAGGCAAACAGGGCATCGTGGCTGAAGGCCAGGCCGAGGATGAAGCCACCCGTCGAAGCCATCAGTTCGATGCTGGAGCCATCGGGGGCAACCCGTAGGATTTCGCCGTTCTCGCTGCCGCACCAGACCCAGCCCTGCGGCCCGACCGCCACCCCCTCGGGATGCTGCAGGCGAGGGCTGGAGAAGACTCCGTCGAACAGGACCGAGGCCCGGGAGATGGGCAGCACCGGTTCTTTGCCGGTCGCAAAGCTGGTGATCGCGTCGCTCATCAGTCGCCCCGGATCAGCAAGCCGCCGTCGACGCGGAGAATGGTGCCGGTAATGAATGACGACCGCTCGCCGGCCAGGAACAGCACGGCGTCAGCGACTTCGTCTGCGCGTCCAAAGCGGCCGATGGGGTGTGCCGCGTTCCATTGATCGATCAGCGCCTGCCGATCGTCTGCGGCGTCGAAAATCTTCTGGTTCAAAGGTGTCATGATGGTGCCGGGCGCAATGGCGTTGACCCGGATGTTGTCTGGGGCGAGGTCGAGGGCCGCCTGCTGGGTCAGGGCGTTGATGCCGCCCTTAGCCGCCGAATAGGCGGCGTAGGCGTGGAAGCCGGTCGAAGCGAGCACTGAGGTCATGTTGACGATAGCACCGCCCCCGCGTCGGCGCAGCTCCGGGACCGCGCACTTTATGCCGCGCCAGACGGAGGTCAGGTTGGTGTCGATAGCCTCGCTCCAGGCGGCCTCGTCGATCTGGTCGGCGGCCCCTCGAAACCCCCGCGCCGCATTGTTCACCAGGATGTCCAGCCCGCCGAACGCGCCGACGGCTCGATCGACCGCCCGCTGGACGTCGGTAAGGCTGCGCACGTCGGTCGTCTGGAAGACCGCCCGGCCGCCCTCGGCGAGGACGTCCCTGACCGTCGCCTCGCCATGCTCGACATCGACGTCGGCGACGACGACTGCCGCGCCTTCTCGTGCCAGAAGCAGGGCGCTGGCCCGGCCGATCCCCTGCGCCGCACCGGTGATAAGAGCCGTGCGTCCGTCAAGCTGTCCCATACCGCCGCCCTTAATCTACCGACCGGTCGGTTTTATGGCGAGGCTCGGGAACTGTCAAATGGTGGGAAGGTCTTGTGGCCTTCAGCCGTTCGGGCGGGCGGCGTCGCGAATGGCCTCAAGGACGACCATCTGGGCGATCGCGTCGCCGCCGCCGGTCAGCGGAACGCCGCCGCTCCGAACCGCGTCCAGGAAGGCCAGCAGCTGGAAGTCGTAGGTCGGCCTCCGCGTAAAGGTCTGCGAGCGGGTTCCCTCGGCGGTCGTGACCTTCAGGGCATGGCCGAACTGCGGGGCAAGCGGGTTCAGGGCCTGAACCTCGCCCGCATCTCCGGTCACCGTCACCGCCGCGTGAAACGGCGCGGCCATGTCACAGTCGATGCGCGCCTCGACCCCGCCGGAAAAGATCAGCAGCGCCGTGGTCGCTTGGTCGACGCCCGTCGGGGTCATGACCTGACTTGCGCTGCCCACCGCAGGCTCCGAGCCCATGATCGACCGAACCCAATGGACGCAATAGCTGCCCAGATCCCACAGCGCCCCGCCCCCGAGCGCCGGATCGAAGCGAATCTCGCCCGGGGCGGGCTCGACCGGGGCGTTGAAAATGGCGGCGATGCGCTGAATCCGTCCGATTTCACCGGACCGGACGACGTCCAGCAATGCCTCGAACAGAGGATGGAAGCGATAGTGAAACGCCTCCATCAGCACGAGGCCTCGCGACGAGGCCGCCGCTACCATCATCCGGGCCTCGTCGGACGAGAGGGCGAACGGCTTTTCGCAAAGGACGTGCATGCCATGCTGAAGCGCTGCGAGGGTCCATTTCGCATGGGCCGAGATCGGCAACCCGACGTAGACGGCATCCAAGCCAGGAACCTCGAAGAGGGCGTCATAGCCGCCGACCGCTACAGGAATGCCATGGGCCTTTGCGAAGGCCGCAGCCCGGTCGGCTAACCGCGCCGCTACCGCTTCCACAACCACACCGGAGATTGTCGTGGCGGGCGCCACGATGGCCGTTGGGGCAATTCGTGATGCGCCGAGCAATCCCAGATTCAATGAAACCATCGTAACCGGCCAGTCTTGTTCAATACGATGCGGACGGAGGCCTGCCGGGGGGCTGCCAACGTCCAAGTACGTCAATTGGCGATCAACAACCATGATCCTCCCGCTGGCTCGACTCGATCGGGGTTGTGGAGAGCGAGCACACCAGAATGAGGGGCGAAGGAGGGTTCGAACGGACGATCCATTGATCAACAGTCACCCGTCCGCGTCTGGTTGAATGTGTTGAAAAAGGCCGGTTGAAGCGGCGGCGTTGGCCTGATTCACTCTCCTGACGGAAGGGAGGGATGGCCATGATGGGTGATCGGCGGATCGATCAGACGGCGCTGTTTTACGAGTTCTCGCTTGAGCGCCATGTGCCGGCCGATCACATGCTGAGAGCGATCGACAGGTTCGTGGACCTTGAAGGCGTGCGGGCGCATGTGGCCCCGTTCTACAGTCCTATCGGCAGACCTTCGATCGATCCGGAGCTGCTGATCCGGATGCTGATTGTCGGCTATTGCTTCGGGATCAGGTCCGAGCGGCGGCTCTGCGAAGAGGTGCATCTCAACCTGGCCTACCGCTGGTTCTGTCGGCTTGGCCTGGACGGCGACGTGCCCGATCACTCAACCTTCTCGAAGAACCGTCATGGCCGCTTCCGTGAGTGCGATCTGCTGCGTCAGCTGTTCGAGACCGTCGTGGATCGCTGCATGACCGAAGGTCTGGTCGGCGGCGAAGGCTTCCCGGCGGACGCCAGCCTGATTGCCGCCGACGCCAACCGCCAGCGCGGCGTCTCTGGCGCTGCCGGCCTGCCGCCGGAGGCGGCGAGCCGGGCCATCAACGAGTACCTGGCGGTGCTGGATGATGCCGCCTTTGGCGGGGCGACGCCGGTTGTTCCCAAGTTCATCTCCCCAGCCGATCCGGCGGCCAGATGCAGCCGCCGACAAGGGACCAGCCGGCTTCGCCTATTCCACCAACTATCTGATCGACCTGGATCATGCCGTGATCGTCGATGTGGAGGCGACCACAGCCATCCGGCAGGCGGAGGTGGGCGCGGTCAAAACCATGATCGAGCGGGTGAGCGAGCGTCATGGTCTGAGGCCAGGCAGGATCGCCGCCGACACGGCCTACGGCTCGGCCGAGATGCTCGACTGGCTGGTGAAAAACCGGCGGATCGAGCCGCATATCCCGGTGATCGACAAGTCCGCTCGAGACGACGGAACCTTCGCCCGAAGCGACTTCACCTATGACAAGGCCGCCGACACCTACCGCTGCCCTGCAGGCAAGGTCCTCAAGCGCAACCGCCGCGACTTCAGCAAGCCAAGACCCAATGCCCCGCCCGACGACACTTGGCGCTACCGGGCTTCAAAAGCCGACTGCGACGCCTGCGTTCTGAAGAGCCGCTGCTCTCCCAACACACCGGCCCGCAAGGTGACCCGCTCGATCTACGAAGACGCCAGGGACCACGCCCGTGACATCGCCGTGACCGACGCCTACGTCACCTCCAGACCCAGCGGAAGAAGGTCGAGATGCTCTTTGCCCACCTCAGGCGGGTCCTGAAGCTCGACCGCCTGCGCCTCCGCGGTCCAAACGGCGCCAGAGACGAGTTTCTCCCGGCCGCCACCGCCCAGAACC
>JBIIAX010000016.1:0-109204 GCA_044239675.1 Caulobacter sp. | reverse complement strand
ATAGTAGAGCCCCGACCGCTGGCCGGCCCAGGTGATCTCGAAATAGCGCGGGCTGTTGTCCATGAAGACGGCGATCACGTCGCCGACGCCCAGGCCCAGCGAGCGGAACAGGTGGGCGCCCTGGTTGGAGCGTTCGTCCAGCTGCTTGTAGGTCACCGTCTCCCCGGTCGCGGCCATGATGTAGGCGGCGCGGTCGGGATGGCTCTTGGCGAAGTGGGTGGGGTGCATCGGTTCTGCCTGGTTTTCTCGGGGCCGCGGTCTTCCGCCGGGTTATCGGTGTTCAGTTTGAGGGCGGATAGAAGCGCTTTGCGCGGCTCGGCTCAAGGGCGCCGTCGCGGCGCCCTGGGCAGTTTGTCTTCGCCCCCCGCCGGGTTATCCAGAGGCTCAAGGGAGACTGCCATGGCCGGAAGCCAGGATTTCGCCGCCGACCCGCGTAACGCCGACGCCCGCGTCTGGTTGAACGGGGCTCTGGTCCGCAAGGAAGACGCCAAGGTCTCGATCTTCGACGCCGGATTCGTCGTCGGCGACGGGGTCTGGGAGGGTCTGCGGCTGCACAAGGGCGCGCTGCTGTTCCTGGAGACCCATCTGGACCGCCTCTACGGCGGGGCGGCGGCCATCGGCCTCGATATCGGCATGAGCCGCCAGCAGATGGTGGACGCCCTCCGGGAGATGCTGAGCGCCAACGGCATGGAGGACGGAGTCCACCTTCGCCTCATGGTGACCCGGGGGCCCAAGTCCGCCGCCAACCAGGATCCCCGCAACGCCCTGGGGACCCCCACCGTGGTCATCCTGGCCGAATGGAAGAGTCCCAGCCCGGCCATCCTCACCCGGGGCCTCAAGCTGGCGACCGTCTCGATCCGCTGCAGTCCGGCGGAGATGTTCGACATGCGGCTGAACTCCCACAGCCGCCTCAACCTGATCATCGCCCTGAACGAGGCCATCGCCCTTGGCGCCGACGAAGGGATCATGCTGGACCCCCAAGGCTTCGTCTCCAGCTGCAACGCCACCAACTTCTTCTGGGTCAAGGGTGGCGAGGTCCGCACCTCGCGGGGCGACTACTGTTTCAACGGGGTCACCCGGGCCAATGTCATCCGCCTGTGCGGCGAGGCTGGCCTGCCGCTGGTCCTTGGCGACTTCGACATTGAGGATGCGCGGGCTGCCGACGAAGCCTTCGTCACCGGCACTTTCGGCGGCCTGACCCCGGTGCGCGAGATCGACGGACGGCTGCTGCCACTGGCGCTACCCGGGCCGATGACCAGCCGCCTGCGGTCGCTGTATGAGGCGCTGAAAGACCAGGAGGCGGGGCTTTGACCCTCCGCATCGCCATGTGGTCCGGCCCTCGCAACATCTCCACGGCGATGATGCGGTCCTTTGAGAATCGGGCCGACACCGCGGTGGTCGACGAGCCCTTCTATGCGGCCTATCTCGCCGTGACCGGCCTGGACCACCCGATGCGCGACGAGGTCCTGGCCTCGCAGTCCACGGAATGGTCAGCCGTCGCCGCCGACATGGCCGGCCCGGCGCCCGGCGGCTCCGCCGTCTTTTACCAGAAGCACATGACCCACCACATGCTGCCGGGCGTCGATCTCGGCTGGACGGCCTCCTGCGTGAACGCCTTCCTGATCCGTGACCCGGCCCTGGTCCTGGCCAGCTATGCCCGCAAGCGGGGCGAGGTCACGCTGGCCGATATCGGGGTGGAGCGGCAGGGCGAACTGTTCGACCGGGAGTGCGACCGCCTGGGCGCCGCCCCGCCGGTGGTCGAGGGCCGCGACGTATTGGCTGATCCGCGCCGGACCCTGACCGCCCTCTGTTCAGCCCTTGGAATCGCCTTTGATGACGCCATGCTGGCCTGGCCCGCCGGGCGCCGCGACAGCGACGGCGTCTGGGCGCCCGCCTGGTACGACTCGGTCGAGGCCTCCACCGGTTTCGGGCCGCCGCCGGAGGAGACGGAGCCCGACCTTCCGGACGATCTGCGGCGGATCGCCGAAAGGGCGTTGCCCTTCTACGAGCGGCTGGCGGCGCACAAGCTGGCGAGCTGACGCAACGTTATGGCTAGGCGCCGGCCGCAGGGCGGATATGGTCCCGGGTAATCAATGATAACATACCCAGGAAGCGACCCATGCAGCTGATCAGCCAGACCGTGGTGGAGGGCCGCGCGGGTCCCGCCGTGACCCTCGCCTATCCGACGCTGGACGGCGTCGACCTGACCAATATCCGTAGCTTCACCCGCGGCCAGCCCTACGCCGACTTCGCCCGGATGAGGGCCGAGGCCCCGGTGATGTGGCACCCCGAGCCCCTGGACGGCCCCGGCTTCTGGGCGGTGACCCGCTATGCCGACGTCATGGCGGTCAACGGCGACCCTGAGACCTTCTCCTCCCAGACAGGCGGTATCCTGATGGCCGCCGGCAAGCCCGAGGCCCGCCACGCCCTGCTGTTCCGGGCCAGCATGGACGCCATGATCAACATGGACGCCCCACTGCACCTGCAGCTGCGCCGGGAGCACATGCCCTATTTCACCCCGGGCTACCTGAGGGACCTGGGCGTCAAGGTGAAGGCCGAGATCACCCGGCTGCTGGACGACATGGCCAGGAAGGGGGAGTGCGACCTGGTCGAGGACTTCTCCTCCCGCCTGCCGCTGTTCACGCTCTGCGAAATCCTCGGGGTGCCGCCGGAGGACCGGCCCAAGTTCCTGAAATGGATGCACTATCTGGAGATGGCCCAGAACATGGCGGCCGAGCAGGCCGGCCTGCCGTCCGAGCCGACCCTGGAGCTGATGCAGTTCGTCCAGGACTTCAACAGCAACGTCGAGGAGATGTTCGACTACGGCCGCACCATGCTCCACAAGCGCCGCCAGGACCCGCAGCAGGACCTGATGAGCGCCATCGCCCGGGCCCAGCTGGAGGGCGACTTCCTGGCCGACGAATATCTGGATGGCAGCTGGCTGCTGATCGTCTTCGCCGGCA
The DNA here is from genome assembly GCA_044239675.1 of Caulobacter sp. GTDB lineage: Bacteria > Pseudomonadota > Alphaproteobacteria > Caulobacterales > Caulobacteraceae > Caulobacter. The sequence continues at coordinate 106,241 of JBIIAX010000016.1, read as the reverse complement.
ACGACACCACCCGCAACACCCTGTCGGGCTCGGTCAAGCTGATCAGCGAGAACCCCGACCAGAGGGCCAAACTGATCGCCGACAACGGTCTTTTGCCCAATGCGGTCAATGAGTTCATCCGCATGGTCAGCCCGGTGATCTACATGCGGCGGACGGCGACCAAGGATGCCGAGATCGGCGGCCAGACCATCCTGCAGGGCCAGAAGGTGATCATGTATTACGGCGCCGCCAACCGCGACGAGACGGTCTTCGAAGACCCCGACCGGCTGGATGTGACCCGCGCCAACGCCGACAAGCACATCGCCTTCGGCTACGGCCCCCATGTCTGTATCGGCAAGCGGGTGGCCCAGCTGCAGCTGGAGGAGACCTGGCGCCAGATCCTGGCCCGCTTCCCGGACCTGCGCTGGACCGGCGACATCGACATCGCCCCCAACAACTTCGTCCATGCGATCCGCCGGCTGGGCGTGGCCTTCACGCCGGAGTAGGGCGAGGGGTCGCAATCCCCCGCTTGCCTTCCGCTGGGGCCAGCAGGATTGATGAGTCTAACCTGATCAGAGACATACGAGGAGCCGCCATGTCCGCCGCCTATGAAACCATCCTCTATTCCGTCGAGGATGGCATCGCGACCATCACCCTGAACCGGCCCGACCGGATGAACGCTTTCACGGCGCAGATGATGCTCGAGATGATCGACGCCTTCGACAAGGTGGATGCGGACGACAGCGTCGGCGCGGTGATCGTCACCGGCGCGGGCGAGCGGGCCTTCTGCGCCGGGGCGGACCTGGGCAGCGGCGGGGCCACCTTCGACTACGCCAAACAGGGCAACGACACTCGCGAGAGCGGTAAGGTCGGCGACGTCTACCGCGACGGCGGCGGCCGGCTGACCCTGCGCATCTATGACTGTCTCAAGCCGGTGATCGCCGCGGTCAACGGCGCGGCCGTCGGCATTGGCGTCACCATGCAACTGGCCATGGACATCCGCCTGGCCTCGACCGCGTCCAAGTTCGGCTTCGTCTTCGCCCGCCGGGGCATCACCCCGGAAGCCGCCTCGTCCTGGTTCCTGCCCCGCCTCGTCGGCATGCAGCAGGCGCTGGAGTGGTGCTACACCGGCCGCGTCTTCGGCGCCCAGGAAGCCCTCGACGGCGGCCTGGTCCGCTCGCTGCACGCGCCGGAAGACCTGCTGCCGGCCGCCAGGGCCCTGGCGCGGGAGATCGTCGACAACACCGCCCCGGTCTCCATCGCCCTGACCCGCCAGATGATGTGGCGCAACGTCGGCGCCGACCATCCGATGGTCGCCCACCGGGCCGACAGCCGGGCCATCCAGGCGCGCGGCGCCCAGGGGGACGCCAAGGAAGGCGTCACCTCCTTCCTCGAGAAGCGGGCCCCGGCCTATCCCAACAAGGTCTCGACGGACCTTCCTGACATCTGGCCGGAATGGGAAGAGCCCCAGTTCCGCTGAGTTGAAAGGTTCCGCGGCGGAATTTCCGTCGCGGAACCGTGATTTTTCAAGCCTTCGACCCGAGCGCATTCTTTTTGACGGTGAGACCAAAAGAGTCTCTCGGGAGAATACGCCATGATGGATCGTGTCTTGAGCTGGTCGTTCAGCCTTGCGCTGGCGGCCCTGTTGTTGGCCATGAGCTTTCAGAAGGTCTTCGGCCTGGACCCCAACCCCGTGTTCGGCTTGATCGAGGCCCGCTCCGGCATCGGTTTCTTCGAGCCGGGCCTGCGTTACATCACCGCCGCCCTTGAACTGATCGCCGCCGGCCTGGCCATCTGGCCGGCGACCCGCAAGCGTGGGGCGCAGCTTGGGCTGCTGGTGGCCCTGGGCGCCATCGCCTTCCACCTGTCGCCCTGGCTGGGTTGGCAGATTCCCAGTCCGGTCCGGCTGTCACAGGCCCTGGCTCAGGGGATGACCGCGGCCCAGATCGACGCCTTGAACCTGCCGACCGACAAGGGGGCGATGTTCCTCCTGGCCGGGGCCATCGCGGCCCTCGCGGTTTTCAGCATCTTCGTCGAGCGGGGACAGGCCTACGCCAGGGCGCACAAGGTCACCCGCCCGGTCGGCGCCTTCGCCTGATCGGCCAGGTGACGGCCCCCAATGGTGGGGGCCGTCACCGAGCGATGAAGCGCGGGATCGTCATGGGTAGTTAACGGCGGCCGGCTAGACTACCGTCGTTGCCGGAGACTCCATGAGCGACCCCGCCCCGTTGCGTCCCTTCGAGGACGGCGCAGAGCTGTCTGCGCCGGCGCCCGCGCCTGCCGCGCCGGTGCGCTCTCGCTCGACCCTGCTCAAACGCTTGGCCGATGTGGTCTGTCTGCCGGGAAGCCGGGTCAACGCCTTCGAGCGGGCGATGACCGCCGACCTGCTGATCGAGATGCTGCGCGAAGCGGCGACCGACGAGCGGGCCAAGGTGGCGCGTCGCCTCGCCAATCTGTCGGATATTCCCTCGGCGCTGGCGCGGATGATGCTGCGCGACGATATCGCCGTGGCGGGCGCCCTGCTTGAGCATTGCCAGACCATCGGCGACGGCGACTTGATCCACTGCGCGGTGAACGCGACCCTGGATCATCGCCGAATGATCGCCCTTCGCCGGGGGGTCGGCGAGGCGGTGGTGGATTTCCTGGTCGAGCGCCGCGAGCCGCCGGTCGTCGAGGCTCTACTGCGTAACGACCTGGCCCGGCTGAGCCACGGGGCGGTGGAACTGATTGTCTCTCTGACGCGCGACAACCCCCGCCTCATTTCCCTGCTGCTGCGCCGACCGGAGCTGCGGCCCAGCCACGCCTATATCGTTTTCTGGTGGGCGGATTCGGAGAGTCGCAGGCTGATCCTGCAGAGGTTCGCCGTCTCTCGGGAAGTGCTGCAGGATGCGGTGAGCGATGTCTTCGCCATCGCCGCCGAAGAGGGCTGGCAGGACCCGCTGACCCGCAAGGCGCTGCAATTCATTGAGCGTCGCCAGCGCAATCGCGCGGCCATCGCCAAGAGCCCCTTCAACAGCCTGGACGAGGCCGTGGCCGCGGCTCAGAACGGCATGACCAGGGAGCTGGCCGAAGAAATCAGCTACCTGTCGGGTCTCAAGCCGACGACCGGCGCCAAGATCATGACCGATCCGGGGGGCGAGGCCCTGGCCATCCTCTGCAAGGCGACAGGCCTGCCGCGCACCGCGATCAGGGCGCTGTGGCGTGGGCTGCGCCGACCGGAGACAGACTCAGCGGGCAACCCGTCGCCGATGCTGGAACGGGTTCTGCTGGTGTTTGATTCCCTGGCCGTGGATCGAGCGCAGACGGTTCTGCGTTACTGGAACTGGGCCCTGTCTTCCGCCCTGACGCCAACCTTGATGAAGGCGATACGGGAAGGTGACGAGGATGCGGTGGATGAATTCTCCGCGCCGCAACGGGCCGCCATGCTGGCCCTGGGTCGCGATTTCACCCGATAACTGACCTGAATTCCAGGTCTCGAGCGACCGCTGCTGACTATCCTGGGCCGCCGCCAATTTATCGGCCAATGGGAAACGGCGCTTCTACTGTCCCTTTGAATATCGTTCGTGGGTCTTGTCTTCAAAGACGACACCGCCTATGCACGCGCCAACCGGCCTGAATGTCCGGACAAGGTTTTATCCAACAATTCCGAAATGGATCGCTCCCCATGGAAGACAAGTCCGCCATCATCGAGATGACGACCGATATCGTGTCGGCCTATGTCGGCAACAACAGTGTGTCGGCCCACGACATCCCCAACTTGATCCAGTCTGTCCACAAAGCTCTGAGCAGTGTAGCCACCGGCGTCGAAACCGTTGAGGTCGCGCCGAAGGAGCCCGCTGTTCCGCTGAAGCGCTCCATCACTCCCGACTTCCTGATCTGCCTGGAAGATGGCCGAAAGTTCAAGTCGCTGAAGCGCCATCTGCGCACCAAGTACGACATGAGCCCCGAAGAATACCGCGCCAAGTGGGGCCTGGCCAAGGACTACCCGATGGTCGCGCCCAACTACGCCAAGGCCCGTTCGGATCTGGCCAAGCAGATGGGCCTGGGGCAGGGCGGTCGTCAGGCCAAGAAGACCCGCCGCTAGGCTTCCGCGCCGGACTCATTGCAACGCCCGTAGACCTCGGTCGGCGGGCGTTTCCTTTGGCGGTGAGTCTGAAAGAGCACGGTTTCTATTTCAGTTGACTCATCCGGAGAATCTTTGGCCTGCAAATCGATTTTCCGCTTGCTCCCGATTCGCCGGTTAAGCGATAGTGAATCATTGGTGATTCCAATGGCTTGTTAAGGATTCTGTAGATGACCGCGCAACTGGGCGCATCGGCGGTCGCCGCCCGCGCTCACGAGGAACTCTTCAGCTACTGGGCGGCCCTGCGCCGCTCCGGTCGCCTGCCGGGTCGCGCGGACATCAGCCCGGAAGCCTTCAAGCGCCTGCTGCCTACTGTCAGCCTGATCGATGTGATCCGCGACGGAGACCAGATCGACTACCGTCTGCGACTGGCCGGAACCGGTCTTTATTCGGTCTATGGCCGGGAGATCACCGGTATGCGGCTGGAAGACCTCTACAATACCGCCACCTGCGACTACTGGCGGGAGGAGCTGGGCGCGGTGGTTGAGGGGCGTCGTCCCCGAGCCGGCTCCCAGAACATGGCCTGGCGCGGCGCGGCGCATTTGACGACCCTGTGGCTGAGGCTTCCCCTGGCCACCGATGGCGCCCGGGTCGATATGATCCTCGGCTATGACGCCGTCATTGGAAACCGGGCCGAACGCGGCAATTCCTTCACCGGCATCCGCGCCGCCTGAGGCGTCAGAGTCGGTCGGCCGCGTCCCGACGGATTCGCTCGACCATCGAGGCGAGGCCATTGGACCTTTGGGTCGACAGCGCCCCGTCCAGCCCCAGAACCTTGAAGGCCTGCTTGGCGTCGAACGCAAGAATCTCGGCCGGCGTTCGGCCTGAGTAAAGGCGCAGCAACAACGCGATCAAGCCGCTGACGATATGGGCGTCGGAGTCGCCGCGAAAAGTCAGCACGCCGTCGCCGGGCTCGGTGACCAGCCAGACCTGGCTGGCGCAGCCGCGGACCTTGTTGGCCTCGGATCGTTCGGCGTCGGTCAGCGGCTGCAGCGTCCTGCCCAGGTCGATGACGTGGCGATACCGCTCTTCCCAGTCGCCCAGCAGGTCGAAGTCCTCGGCGAGGTCCTTCAGTTCAACGTCGATTGGGGAGGTCATGGCGCCGGGCTCTACGCCCCGATCACGCGGCCGGCAAGGTGACGACAGCGGTCATTCCCTGGCCGAGGGCGGATCTGAGTACCAACCGGCCGCCCATGGCGGTGGTCAGGGCCTGAACGATCGGCAGGCCCAGACCCGTCCCCTGGCTTCGGCGGGTCAAGGGGTTCTGGCCCTGTTCGAAGGGCGAAAGCAGCCGGGGAATATCCCCGGGATCGACCCCGGGCCCCTGGTCAGAGATGGTGATCTCGACCATGGCGCCGCGTGGCGCGGCGGAAACCCTGACCGTGCCGCCCGAAGGCGACCAGGTCACCGCATTGTGCATCAGGTTGAACAGCAGGGTCCGCAGGCCTCGGCCGTCGGCCATCACCAGGGGCAGGGCGGTCTCATCGCCGATATCAATGGTCACGCCGTTCAGCCGCAGGTCGCCGGAAAGCTGCTCCAGAACGTCTTCGAGTGCGTGATCGATCGGTTCGGGGCGCAGGTCGAAGTCCACGGGCTGGCCGTCCAGACGGGCGATCTCAAGGATCTGGTTGACCAGGGTGAGCAGCTTGTGGCCGCTGGCGCGGATGTGTTCCGCGTACTCCTTGTACTGCGGCGAGCCCAAGGGTCCGTACAGTTCACAGGAGATGATCTCGGCAAAGCCGATCACGGCATTGAGGGGCGTGCGCAGCTCGTGGCTGACCATCCGGAGGAAGGAGCGCTTCTGGTCGTCGAGCAGGCCCTGGCGAACGCCGGGCGGGCAGCCGCCCTCTTCCGGACCGGCGGCCGGTTCGGGCGGGTCGAACGTCGGGGCTAGCTTCAGAGCCGCCTTGGTCATTCTGGCCTTTCGCGAACCGTCCGGTCCGGTTGAAAACAGCTATGGTTATGGCAGCCGCCGCTTACGAATCCGTTGCTTGTCCACAGGGGCTCCACCGTCCTGCATCGCCCAGCGATTGTGCGGGCTTCTGCCGCAGGCTACCGGACGCTAATCTGTTAACGCCCCGCGGTCGGGTGGGGGATGGCATGAGTTCCTTGACGCAAGAGCGGATCGAACAGGCGGAGACGGAAGCCACACCCGCGCGGCGTGGACCGCCTGCGGTGCTGCTTCTCGCCGCCTCCGGTCTCGCCGGCGCCGTGGCCTGCCTGATCGCCGGTGGAATCGGCGGGCCACTGGGCGTTCTCTGCCTGTCGCCTCTGGCCGCGGCCCTCGTCATGGGGCGGTCGCGGCTGACCGCCACCGGGGTCATGCTGTCGATTCTGGCCGCGGCCCTGGCCGCCCTGGGTCAGCTGCTTGGCCTGGCGCCGACGCCGCCCTCCGCCCCGCTTTCTCTCTGGCTGGGGCTGATGGGCCTGGCGGTCGTGGGCCTGGCCCTCGGCTCCGGCCTGATCATCGCCCGGCAAAGGATGCTGGACGTCGAGCAACGTCAGGATGGCGAGGCCGCCCGGTTGACGCGGCTGCTTTCCGGCCAACCGCATCTGCTGGTCGCCCTCCATCCGAACGGCAAGGTGCGCGCCCTGTATGGCCGCCCGCCCGAGGGAATCGATACGAACCTTCTTGCCGGACAAGGTCTGGCCGCGGTGGCCGCCCGCAGGGAGGTTCTCACCGACGCCTTGCGGACCGCCCTGGCCGAGGGACGGGCCGAGGCGGCCTTCGCACCCTTGCAGGCTCAGGATCGATGGGTCGGACTTAGCCTGCGCCGGGTGGACGGGGACATGCTGCTGGCGGTGCTGCGCGACGCCACCACCGATCATGCGCGCGAGGCATCCCTCGAACAGGCGCGGGCGGACGCGGAAGCCCTGGCCGCGGGCAAGTCCCGCTTCCTCGCCAATATGAGCCACGAACTCCGCACGCCCTTGAACGCCATCATGGGGTTTTCGGACATCATGCGCAGCCGGCTGTTCGGACCGATGCCCGAACGCTACGGCGAATACAGCCAGCTGGTCCATGAGGCCGGATCCCACCTGCTGGACCTGATCAACGATGTGCTGGACATGTCGAAGATCGAGGCTGACCGGTTCGAGCTTTCGCGGGAACCCTTCGACGCGCGGGAAGCAGTTTCGGCCGCTTTGCGGCTGATGCGGCTGCAGGCCGACGGCGCGGGGGTCCATCTGCGGGGAATACTGCCGCCGCAGCCGCTGGAAATCGACGCCGACCGCCGGGCCCTGAAGCAGATCGTGCTGAACCTGGTCTCCAACGCGCTGAAATTCACGACAAAGGGCGGTTCGGTCACAGTGACGGCCCAGGGCATGCGAGGCTTCTTCGAACTGGTGGTCTCCGACACAGGGGTCGGAATTTCGCGTGAGGACCTGGACCGGCTGGGCCGGCCCTATGAGCAGGCCGGCGACAGCCAGCGGCGCGCCATGGGAACGGGACTGGGCCTGTCGCTGGTCCGGTCGTTCGCTGAGCTGCATGGCGGAGAAATGGGAATAGAGAGCGTCCTGGGCGAGGGCACCACGGTGACCATCCGCCTGCCCGTACTCCTGCCCCCGATCGGCCCCACAGCGTCCGAGCCCAGCGCCGACAACGTCATCGCTTTCACCCCGCCTCGTCAGCAAAGCTAGCGGACGCTGGCGGCCAGGAAGGCGCGGCCGGCGGCGAAGTCCCCGACCTCGACATAGGCCCGGCGAATGGTGTCGGTCTTTGGCCCGGAGAACAGGAACTCGATCGTCGCCGCTTCGCGCGGGTCGAGATTTCCCAAGGCGTCGGCCGCGGCTTCAGGAAAGCGGAAGCTCCATGCGGCCTTGGACCCAAGAGGCTCCAGGCCCGGTGCAGCCAGAATCCGGCTCTCGGCGGTGAAGACCCGCGATGCGGAGCGCGGCGGAATGCGGGCGGCGAGGGTCAGCTTGCCGTTCTTGCCGGTGGAGCGACTGTCCAGATAGGGGCCGGCGGTGCGGCCGACATCGCGGATCACCAGGCGGGCCGAATAGGGGGTCGCGCCATCGGCGAAGGCGGCGGTGGCGGTCAGGGCGCCGGCGCCATACTGGCCGACCACCCCGAACTTCATCCGATCCCAGCCAAAGGCGGTCGACTGATAGAGCTTCCAGCGGACGCCTTCGCGCGACACCGAGCGGTCGGCTGTCCAGCCGATGACGTCGCCGGGGTATTCCTGCTTGATGATGCGGGAATAGCCCTCGAAGGCGGTGCGAACGCGGCCGGCCGCGAGATTGAGGTCGCGGGAGCCGCAGGCCGCATCAGCCGCCTTGGCTCTCGCCCGACGCTCGGTCTCCGCGATCGCCTCGCTGCGGGCCCCGGAGCGCAGGGCGGCGCCCCGGGCCTGAAGGCGGGCGGCGTTGAGGGCGGCCCCGATCTGGGGGTCGAACAGGCGGCAGCGTCCATCCGCTGCGGTCATCACCGTCCGCTCATAGAAGAGATCAAGCGGGCCCGCGTTGGCGGGCGCGGCGGCGACCAAGTAGACCAGGCCAAGGATACCGGCCAGCGGCAGCCGGCCCCCCGGCATCAAGCGGCCGAGCGGGCTCGTCAGGGGCGGGCGGGTTCCGGTAGGGTGCGGGATCTGGATCACCGAGGAGGCATAGGCCGTCTTCGGTTGCGATCCGGTTATCGAAGGGACCTGCAGGCTCTTGATGCTGTCCACCGACATATGGGTCGGCGCCTTGATCCGGCGCGCGGAACTCGGCGGCGCCTTCGCCGCCGTGTCTCGCAAGGGTGATCCCCGGGCCGGCGCCGTGCTGGTCAAGGCGGTCAACCGCGGGGATGGGTCATCGCGCCTGTACAGCGAGGCGACGCGGGGCGATGGCCAGCGGATCTGGATGGAGCCGGTGGCCAGCCGCAACGAACCGGACCTTGACGCCTACATCGCCCGGACGGCCCGGATCGATCCCGACATCTGGGTGGTGGAAATCGAGGATCGGGAGGGTCGCCACTTTCTGGTGGAAACCGTCGAAAGCCGTTAACCGCGTTCCTTGACGGACCTGAAAGTGACTTTGCCCCAAATTGAGGGCCAAGACAGTCCTCAGGCGTCGTGTACCCAATGCATTTTCTGCTCAATGACGTGGTGCTCAATCTGGAAACCCTCCAGTTGTCACCGCCGGTAGCCGGTCAGCGGTTCAAGGCCCTGACACTAGCCTTCGTTGAAAAACTGGGCCGCGAGTTATTCGCCGAAGAGCCTCTGCTGCACCGGACACAGGTGGAACGGGCGTGCCGGATCGCTTCGCTGATCCTGCTCAAACAGCCGGATATCAATGCGGCGCTGTTCGTGGCTCCGGCCCGGGGCTGTCCGGAATCGATGGTCCAGGTTCGCTACGCCCAGATCGGTTTCGATGTCATGGGACTGCTGTATGAGCGCCAGAAGCATGGCGCCCTGACCACGGTCGAGGCCGATCGCCAGGTCTGGCGCCGGCTGGCGGCTTGACGCCACTGGACGGCCGCCCCCCCTCGCAATAGCCTCATGACGGGAAGTGTCGGGGGCGTTCCATGTTTGCGAGAATTTTGTCGATGGCGGCGGCCGTGCTGCTTTTCGCCATCGGCTTCGGCGCGCCGGCGGAGGCGCGCTGGCTGAGGGCGGAAAGCCCGCGACTGATTGTCTACAGCGACGGCAGTGAAAGCGTCCTGCGCCAGTACGTCGACCTCATGGAAACCTTCGACAGCCTGCTGCGGGCTCGACACGGGTTGCCGGAAACTGGGACGCCCAACCGCAAGTTGCCCATCTACCTCGTTCGCAGCCGCGAGGATCTGCAGCTGACCTGGAACAAGGCAGGTGGCGGAGTGGCCGGCTACTACAGCCCCGGAACGGCCGATACCTTTGCCGTAGCGACGATGGAAGCCAGGGGCGAGGACACGGCTCTGCTGCATGAGTACGTCCACCACTTCATGCTGGGGTATTTTCCCGGCGCCTATCCGGCATGGATGGTCGAGGGCTATGCCGAATACTACGGCCAGACGGAGATCAAGAACGGCTTCGTCGAGGTGGGGCAGGTCGCCGAATGGCGCTCAAGCCAGCTTCTGAACCGCAAATGGATGAGTACGCGCGATCTGCTGGCCAACAAGAGGGGGCGGGATGATTCCAGCGCCTTCTACGCCCAGTCGTGGCTACTGACCCACTATCTGATGAGCGATCCGGATCGGTTCCGGCAGTTTCAAGCCTATGCCTCCGCTGTCGGCAAGGGCGCCGATCCGGTGAAGGCCATGCAGGACGCTACCGGCCAGACCCCGGAGGATCTGGAAAAGACACTTCGCCGCTATATGGCCAGCGGCCTGAAGATCATCCAGTACAAGCAGACCGCGTTCTCCAAGCCCCCCATCACCATCACCACCCTGCCGCCTTCGGCGGACGATCTGCTGCTGGAGCGCATCCAGATTGTCGCCAAAGCCGCCAAGGACGCCGATCCCGGCTACCTGGCCATGATCCAGCGCAGGGCCGCCAAATATCCCGGCGACCAGCTTGCGCTGCTGGCCCTGTCCCAGGCGGAGATGGAGCTTGGGGATCATGCCAAGGGTCGCAGCCTGTTGGAGGCATGGCTCAAGGATCATCCCGACGACGTCGAGGCGATGTATGTGCTGGGGACCCATCTCTTCTACGACGCTCTGGAAAGGGAGGACGAGGACGAGGACGATTCCAACGCCGAAGACGGTAAAGCTCAGGAAAAGGCGCCGCCCGGGATCAAGGATCCGGCGATGCTGGCCGATGCGCAGACCTGGCTGAAGAAGGCCGCAACCCTGGCGCCGAACGACTATCGCGTCCTCTACGCCTACGCACGAACTCGGCGCGGCGAGAGCGACTACCCCAGCCAGGAAGTGCAGGAGGTGCTGATCCGCGCCTACAGGCAGGCGCCGCAGGTCGTCCCCCTGCGGTTCGAGCTGGTGCAGGTGCTGATCGCCCGGCGACATCCCCGCGAGGCCCGCGCCCTGCTCCAGCCGCTACTCAACAGCCCGCATGGCGGCGCGGTGGTCGAGGCGGCGAAATCTCTGCTGAAGCGTATCGAGGCGTTGGAAGCGCGCGCCCAGGCGGGGTGACAAGCGGGCCGCGCCCCGCTACTCCCCCGGCCATGTCCCATAATCCCGCCGCCGAGGCCGCCCGTCGGCGCACCTTCGCCATCATCAGCCACCCTGACGCCGGCAAGACGACGCTGACCGAGAACCTGCTGCTGGCTGGCGGGGCGATCCGGGCGGCCGGCGCCGTGCGCGCTCGGGGCGAGAACCGTCGCACCCGGTCCGACTGGATGAAGATCGAGCGCGAGCGGGGCATTTCGGTCAGCGCCAGCGTCATGACCTTCGACCACGACGGTCTGATGTTCAACCTGCTGGACACGCCCGGGCACGAGGATTTCTCGGAAGACACCTACCGCACCCTGACCGCCGCCGACGCCGCCGTCATGGTGCTGGACGCGGCCAAGGGGATCGAGCCCCAGACTCTGAAGCTGTTCGAGGTCTGCCGCCTGCGCGATATCCCGATCGTCACCTTCATCAACAAGATGGACCGGGAGGCCCAGGATCCCTTCGCCCTGCTGGACGAGATCGCCACCAAGCTGCAGCTGGATCCCGCGCCGCTGTACTGGCCGGCCGGATCGGGCGGGCGGTTCAAGGGCATGGTCGATCTGCGGGCCCAGAAGTTCATTCCCTACAATCGCAATCGCGAAGAGGGGCACGCCGCCCCCATCGCCCTGAAGTCCAACTCGATCGTCTCCTTCCTCGAGCCCGAGGAGCTGGAGGAGGCGGAGGAGGGGGCGATGCTGGTGCAGGAGGCCTCCAAGCCGTTCGACGTCCAGGCCTTCCTCGAGGGCCACATGACGCCGGTGATCTTCGGTTCGGCCCTGCGCCACTTTGGGGTGGATGAACTGCTGTCGGTGCTGGGCGCCTACGCCCCGCCGCCCAAGGCGGTGAAGGCCGAGCGGTCGGGACAGGCGATGAGTGTCGGCCCCGGCGATCCGGAGGTTTCCGGCTTTGTCTTCAAGGTCCAGGCCAATATGGACCCCAACCACCGTGACCGGATCGCCTTCTTCCGGCTGACCTCCGGCCGGTTCACCCGGGGCATGAAGCTGAAAGCCCAGAACACCGGCAAGCAGATGAGCGTCAATGCGCCGATCATGTTCTTCGCCTCCGATCGTGAGCTGGCCGAGGAGGCCTTCGCCGGCGACGTCATCGGCATTCCAAACCACGGGGTCCTGCGCGTCGGCGACAGCCTGTCGGAGACGGGCGCCCTGCGCTTCGCCGGCCTGCCCAACTTCGCTCCGGAAATCCTGCAACGGGTGCGGGTGCGCGATCCGCTGAAGGCCAAGCACCTGAAGAAGGCGCTGGAGGGCCTAGCCGAAGAAGGGGTGACCCAACTGTTCCGCCCGACCCTTGGCTCTGACTTCATCGTCGGCGCCGTTGGCCAGCTGCAGTTCGAGGTGATGGCCGACCGGTTGGGCAACGAATATGCGCTCGACGTGCTGTTCGAGCCGGCGCCCTATGCCGAGGCCCGCTGGCTGTGGGGCACGGATGCGGCGATCGAGACCTTCGCCTCCACCCACCGCACGGCCATGGCGGTCGATATCGACAACGCCCCGGTCTTCCTCGCCAAGTCGGCCTGGGAGATTTCCTATGTGTCCGAACGGTATCCGGACCTGACATTCCAACGGACGCGCGAACGGGGCTAGAGGTGGCTGCCTCGGCTCTGGAAGCCGATCCGAGGCGAAGCGCTAGAAGCGCACCGCGCTCTCGGACAGGGCCCAGCGATGGGAGCCGACGCCGAAGGGCAGGCGGAAGGGACGCGGGTCCTCGACGCCTTCGCCCAGATGTCGTTCGAAAGCGGCGACCATGGCCGCGCCGATGCTGTCGGGGCTGGCGACATCTCCCGACCGGCGATGCGCGGCCTGGACGTATTCAATAACCTGCTTGCGGTGGCTGACTCCGCGGAAGTACCGCAGGGCGTCTATGATTTCCGCGGTCAGCGGATCCAGCACGGTGACTGTTGCATCAGTCTGGGCCGGTGTGGGCGTTCCAACCATCGGGTGAGCCTCTGACAGCTTCTTCTAATCCGCAGTTACAGTCAGGTTTCCGACAGAACAATGACGGTTCGGCTCATAGCGGGTAGGTTCGCAAGGGCGCCCAAGATCGAGGCGCATTTGACGCAGCGGCTCGAGAGGGCTCGACCTGAGGGCCGGGTGCGGCTACTGACCGCCCCCCATGCGTCCTCCCATCCTTGCCCTAAAAGACGTCCGTCTGGTCGATGGAGCGTCCACCCTGTTCGATGGGGCGGATCTGGCCATTGAGCCGGGGGTCCGCGCCTGTCTGGTCGGGCGCAACGGCGCCGGCAAGTCGACCCTGATGCGCCTGCTTCTTGGGCAGATCGCCGCCGATGCGGGCGAGAGGATCGTCAGCCCATCGGCCCGGATCGCCGTGGTCATGCAGGAGCCCAGGATCGAGGGCGACACCCTGCTGGACTACGCCACGGCTGGGGGCGCGGAATCCTATGAGGCCGAGGCCAAGCTGGAAGCCCTGGGCCTCGATCCGGAGAAATCGACCAAGGGCCTGTCTGGGGGCGAGCAGCGCCGGGCAGCCCTGGCGCGGGCCTTCGCGGAGAAGCCGGACGTCCTGCTGCTGGACGAGCCGACCAACCACCTGGACATCCTGGCTATCGAAACCCTTGAGGGGATGCTGAAGGCCAACCGCGGCGCCGCGCTGATCGTCAGCCACGACCGCGCCTTCCTCGAACGGACCACCACCCGCTGTTTCTGGCTCGAAGGCCGCCGGGTCCGCCGCCTGGACAAGGGCTTCGCCGCGTTCGATGAGTGGGCCGACCAGCAGATGCAGGCCGAGGCCGACGAGTTTCGCCGACTGAACGTCGCCCTGGTCAAGGAAGAGCACTGGCTGCAGCGCGGAGTCACCGGCCGGCGGGCCCGTAACGAAGGCCGGCGCCGGCGGCTGATGTCGATGCGAGAGCAGAAGTCGACCATTCTGCGCGACGCGCGCGGCACGCTGAACATGGAGATGTCGGCCGGCGCCGCGTCGGGCAAGCGGGTGGCCGAGGCCAAGAATGTGTCCAAGGCGTTTGGCGACAAGGTGCTGGTCAAGGGCTTCTCGACCCGTATCCAGCGCGGCGACCGCGTGGCCATCGTCGGCCCCAACGGCGCGGGCAAGACCACCCTGGTCAAGTTGCTGCTCGGCCAGATCGAGCCCGACGAGGGGTCGGTGCAGTTGGGGACCAACCTGGAGATCGCCTATATCGACCAGGCGCGGGCAGACCTCGACATCAACGCCACCCTCTGGGAGGTGCTGACGCCCGGCGGAGGCGACCAGGTGATCGTCGGCGAGACTCCGCGCCACGTGGCCGGCTACGCCAAGGACTTCCTGTTCCGCGACAACCAGCTGCGCCAGCCGGTCTCCACCCTGTCGGGCGGCGAGCGGGCGCGGCTGCTGCTGGCCCGGGCGTTGGCCACGCCGGCCAACCTGCTGGTGCTCGACGAGCCGACCAACGATCTCGATATGGAGACGCTGGATATGCTGGAGGACCTGCTGGCCGCCTATCAGGGCACCCTGCTGCTGGTCAGCCATGACCGCGACTTCATCGACCGCCTGGCCAGTTCGACCATCGGCCTGAACGGCCGTGGCGAGGTGGTCGAGACTCCTGGCGGCTGGGGCGACTTCATCGGCCAGAATCCCGGTTTCTTCGAGGCCGCCGTCCGGGCGGCGGCGGTCAGCACATCGGCCCCGTCCCGGGCCTCCGCACCTGCCCCGCCGAAGAAGCTTGCCAAGCTGACCTACAAGGACCAGCGCCGTCTGGAAGAGCTTGAAAAGATGATCGCCGAGAGCCCAGCCGAGATCGCCCGGCTTGAAGCGGTTCTGGCCGACCCCGGCCTCTATGCCCGAGACCCCAAGCGGTTCGACCAGACGATGAAGACCCTGGACGGGGTGCGGACCCGCCTGACCGAGGGCGAGGAAGAGTGGCTGGCGCTGGAAGAGAAGCGCGAGAGCCTGACCGCCGGTTAGTGGTGGATAAGTCGCGGCGCCTTGTGCGATAACCGTTCCCGCCGGCCATTCACCGCTTATCCACACCGTCTCCACCGTCTGTCCCGGATTTGGTCACAGGCGCCGCCGGCGGACCGATTGCGGGCGGGCCGGACCCGGAGCAGTCTTCACCTGTCGAAAGGAACCGCGGCGCAGACGAGACGGGAAACCGGAAGGTCAGGCGAGCGGGACGGCTCCAGGTTAAGGACCGGAGGGAGACCTTCGGAAACCGGTCAGGGGTCGGTCGGAACAAAGGGCTGGAGCAATCTGGTCCCCCCACGCCGGCCACCACCGTTCGACAGCCAGACTCCTTCGGGGCTCTGGGTGAGGGGACGATGCCGCCGGGCGACCGGATGTATCGTCCCCTTGCTCGTATTCGATCTGCCCGTTCGAGCGGCGCGGCCTGGCGGCCGGTTGACTCTCCCCTTGGCGCAAACCCTTGTCCGACCTAACTTCGCAGCTGTTCGAGGGAGGGTTGGATGACGTCTCGTCGTTTTGTTCTGGGCGCCGGTCTGGCCGCCATGGCCGGCGCATTGGCCGCCGCCTGTTCGCCCAGGTCGCAGACACCGCCCGGAAGGCCGCGCTTGCGCTTCGCTACCGACTGGCGGGCCCAGGCCGAGCATGGCGGCTTTTACCAAGCCCTGGCTACCGGCGAGTACGAGAAGCGCGCGCTGGATGTCGAGATTGTCCAGGGCGGGCCGGGGGTCAACGTCCCGCAGCTGCTGGCCGCCGGCGCGGTCGAGCTCGGGATGGGCTCCAACAGCTTCATCGCCCTCAATCTGGCCAAGGAGCAGATCCCCGTGAAGGCGGTCGCCGCCTTCATGCAGAAGGACCCCCAGGTGCTGATCGCCCATCCCGATCAGGGCATCCGCTCGATCGCCGACATGAAGGGTCACCCGATCCTGCTGGCGGCCGCCTCGCGGGAAGCCTTCTGGGTCTGGCTGCGGGCTAAGTACGGCTTCACTGACAGCCAGCTGCGCAGCTACAACTACAGCTCGGCGCCCTTCCTGGCCGACAAGCGGGCGATCCAGCAGGGTTATCTGTCCTCCGAGCCCTACACCATCGAGAAGGAGGCGGGGCTCAAGCCCGAGGTCTTCCTTCTGGCCGATGAGGGCTACCCAGGCTACGCCACCATGGTTCTGGCGGCCGACAAGCTGATCAATCGCATCCCGGACGCGGTGCAGGCCTTCATCGCGGCCAGTGCGGCGGGCTGGAAATCCTACCTGACCGGCGACCCTGCCCCGGCCGACGCCCTGATCCTCAAAGCCAATCCGGAGATGACCCCGGATCTGCTGGCCCACGCCCGCAAGATGATGAACGAATACGGCATCGTTGACAGCGGCGACGCCAAGACCCAAGGCCTGGGCGCCATGACGGACCAGCGCTGGGCGGACTTCTTCAAGGTGGCGTCGGAACAGGGGGTCTACCCCAAGACCATGGACTACAAATCGGCCTACACCCTCCAGTTCCTCAAGGGCTGATCCGTGGGCGCGACGGTCACGCGATGATAGCAGCCCTTACAGCGGCGGAAGTCGAGTATCCGCGCGGTCTGGCGCTGGGGCCGGTGGACCTGTCGCTGGCCGAGGGCGAGGTGGTGGCTCTGGTGGGGCCTTCGGGATGCGGCAAATCGACGGCGATGCGGCTGCTGGCTGGACTGGAACAGCCGACGCGGGGGACGGTGACGCGGGCGGCCGGGCGCGGCGAGACGGCCCTGGTTTTCCAGGCGCCGACCTTGGCGCCCTGGCTGACGGCGGCCGGCAATGTTGCGCTGCCTCTCGAGTTGTCGGGCGTGGATCGGCGGAAGGCCCTGGTCCAGGCGCGGGAATGGCTGGGCCGGGTGGGGCTCGGCGAGGCGGCGGGCGCGCGGCCGGCGCAGCTGTCGGGGGGCATGGCCATGCGCGTGTCCCTGGCCCGGGCGCTGGCGACCCGGCCTCGTCTGATGCTGCTGGATGAGCCCTTCGCCGCCCTGGACGAGATTACACGTCGCACCCTGGCCGACGATGTTCTGGCGCTGTGGGCAGACCTGAAACCCGCCATCCTGTTCGTCACCCACAATGTGGAAGAGGCGGTCTACATGGCCGAGCGGGTGGTGGTGATGACGACGGGGCCGGGCCGTATCGCCGGCGAGGTGGCCATATCCGGACCGCTTCCGAGGCCGCCTGGCTTCCGCACCACCGAAACCTTCCGAGCCGCCGCCGAGGCGGTTTCGACGCTGCTGGCCCGGGCGATGGGAGGCCGCGCTTGAACCGCCTGGCCGCCATCCTGTCACCCCTGACCCTCGTCGTCGCCCTGCTGGCGATCTGGGAGTTTTCTTGCCGGCTTCTAGAGGTGCCGGTCTATCGGCTGCCGGCCCCCAGCGCGATCTGGCTCAGTCTGATCTCCGACCTTCCGGCCTTGGCCGGAGCGGCCTGGATCACCATCTCAATGGCGCTGACCGCCCTGGTTATCGCCAGCCTCTGCGCCTGCGCCATGGCTCTGATCGGAGGGCTGAGCCCGCTGGTCGAACGAGCCATTCAGCCGGTGGCGGTGACCATCCAAGTGACGCCGGTGATCGCCATCGCGCCGCTGGTGATGATCTGGACAGGGCTGGATTATCCCGACCGCGCCATCGTCGCCCTGGCCACCATCGTCGCCTTTTTCCCGATCTATTCCGGGGCGGCGACAGGACTTCGCGCGGCGGATCCTGACCTGGAGCGATTGTTCACCCTCTACGGCGCCGGCCGCTGGCAGAAACTGACCCGGCTGCGGCTGCCCTCGGCCGTGCCCTTCCTGCTGGAGGGCCACAAGGTCGGCATCTCCCTGGCCATCATCGGTTCGGTCGTCGCCGAGTTCGTCGCCGGTTCCGGCGGCGCGCAGGGCCTGGCCTGGCGGATC
This sequence comes from Caulobacter sp., assembly GCA_044239675.1. Classification (GTDB taxonomy): domain Bacteria; phylum Pseudomonadota; class Alphaproteobacteria; order Caulobacterales; family Caulobacteraceae; genus Caulobacter. The sequence continues at coordinate 88,245 of JBIIAX010000016.1, read as the reverse complement.
GTCGAGTCGGCCAACCGCCTGCAGACGGCGCGAGTTTTCGCGGCCCTGTTCGTCCTGGCGTCCATGGCGGCGCTGATCTACGCCCTGGCCGGTCTGGCGGAACGTCGCATCCTGGCCTGGTGGCGCGGGCGTTAGGGCAGGGTTAAGCGGCAGGGTTTAGGGCTGGAGGCCATTGTCATCGGTCCTCCCACTCCATGCGCCCTGGTCTTGCCCTGCTGCTGATCGCCCTGCCGGGCGCCGCGTTCGCGGCCGAGGATCGCTATGGCCCGGCCCGGCGGCCGGACCCGGCGTTGCAGACGACTGCGTCTTCCTACCCTTCGACTGGCTCGCCGTCCGGCTACGGGGGCCAGATGCTGAGCTGGTCTAGCCGGGCGCCCGCCTCGTCGCCCGTTCCGCAGGCTCCGCCGCCGCAAAGCGGCTACGCCGCGCCGTCGCCCCAGGGACCGACCGCCGCCCTGCCAACCAGCCTCTATGACGCCCCAGCGCCGCGCGCCCCGACCACGCCTGTCTACGCGCCGGGCGCCTATCCGTCGGAACGCGATCCTGCCTTGACCATGGCGTCCGCGCCATCGGCTCCGGTCCCCCCCGCTACGGCGCCTCCCGCCGCCTGGGCGCCGCCCCCGCCGGTTCAGGCCGTCGCCGGCAGGCAGGCCTCGGCCGCCGCCCAAAGTCCCGTGCGAGCGGCTGATCGGGCCCAGACCCAAACGGGGGCCGTGGCCGCGCCGTCCCTGCCCCCGCCGCCCAGCGCCCAGGCCGTCGCCGCCAACAGCGCCTACGGCTACAATCCCGCCCGCTCCTATTCGGTGGTCCGCGAGTTCGGCGGAACGCCCGACCGCATCCCCGCGCCACCGCCGCAAAGCGCCTTCGCCGGTCGGGGCGAGATCGCCCTCGACCCGGCGCTGATGGGCGGTTCGGACCCGGACAGGGCCGACGAGCCCCAGGACCAGGACGAAGACGCCCAGCCGGCGACTCGGCCCGCCACCGCCGCCCCCGCCATCGCCGCCAAGGCCAAGGGAAGACCATGACCCCCGCTCCCGCCCCGGATCGCCTGCGTGAATTGATCGAACTGGCCAAGGAAGGGTCCAGTGAGCGGCGCCGCGAACTGCTCCGCGGTGTGACAGACGCCTTCTTCATCCGCGACAGCCATGGCGCGGGTGAGATGGCCCTGTTTGATCAGGTGCTGAGCCAGTTGGCCGGCGAGATGGAGATGGTGGTTCGGACCGAGCTGTCTCAGCGGATGGCGGACCGCAGCGACGCCCCTCGGGGCCTGGTCCGCAAACTGGCTCAGGATGACATCGGTGTCGCCGCCCCGGTGCTGAGGCGGTCTTCGGCCCTTTCCGAGTCCGACCTGCTGGATATCGCCCGTGTGCAGGGGCAGGGTCACCTGCAGGCCATATCCGCCCGGCCGCACGTCTCGACGGCTGTGACCGAAGTGATCGTCGAGCGGGGCGACGACGAGACCGTCAGCCTGTTGCTGGGCAATGAGGGTGCGGATCTGTCCCGCACCGCACATGAGCGGATCGTCGACCGCGCGGCGAGCAACCCGCGGCTGCACGAGGCCGTTGTCAGCCGCCGCAGCCTGCCTGTCGATCTGCTGAACGAGATGTATTTCGTCGTGGAGTCGCGGCTGCGGGAGCGAATCCTGTCACGCAACGCCGATATCGATCCGGCGGAACTGGACCGCGCCCTGGAAAGCGGCCGCAAGCGGATGGCGACCCGAGATGGGGCTCTGCCGGCGGATTACGCGGAAGCCGAGGCCGATATTCGGGTCATGCGGGCCAAGGGCGAGCTTGGCCCCCGGGCGCTGGCCGCCATGCTGCGGGGGCGCCAGACAACCCGGTTCCTGGTGGCCTTGGCGGAGCTGGCCAATGTCGATTTCCATACCGCCAAGCGCATCGTCGAACGGCGGGAGCTGGATGCGCTGTCGATCATCTGCAAGGCGGCGGGGTTCGAGGCCAGCCTGTTCCTGACCTTCGCTGTGCTGATCCTCGACCGCGACGCCGACGCCATGGGCAGGGCGCGCCAGTATGGCCAACTCTACAACGATCTGCCGATGGATGTGGCCCAGCGGACCATCCGGTTCTGGCGGATGCGTCGGCAGACCGGCGATGTCGCCGTCGCGGCCTGACCGGGGCCTATAGCGCCTCAGTCTAATGGGTTGCGGCGCGCTCGCGCAGGCGCTCGAGGCCGCGCGACGCCAGGTCCGCCAGGGACCGGAGGCCATGTTCGCCGAACACCTCCAGTGCGGCGTCATAGGCCATGGCCGCTGACGGCAGACGGGCGTCGCCGCGACCGGTGATCTCCACCCTCAGTTCATAGAGGCGGCCGAGGCTGAGCTGGGCCATGGCCCAGGCCACCGGATCCCTGGTCGAGTTCATCTGCATCAGTTCCGTGCGCAGCGCCGCTTCGGCGGCGTCGAGCACCGCCACGTCGCCGGTCACCTCGGCCAGTTGGCCCAGGCAGGCGGCCCGGCTGTTGGCGACGGAGGCGCGCAGGGCCAAGGCGGGCTGATCGCGCAGGCCAATCACCGCCCGGTCATAACAGCGAAGCGCCTGGTCGAAGGCGCGGGGTGTGTCGGTGGCCTCGCCCAGGGTCTGAAGGGCCTGTCCCAGCATGGCCTGAATCCGCACCCAGTCCATCGGGCTGTGGTCGCGCGGCACGGCTTCAAGGGCGTCGGTGAGCAGCTGTACGCCATCAGCCACCCGGCAGCCGTCGGCCGTCAATTCTCCCAACAGGGCTTGAATTGACCCGGCCTGGGCGGTGATCCGGGCTGTGATCAGGGGCTCGAACGTGGCGTCCAGGGTCTTCAAGGCGGCCGTGGCTTCGCGGTGGGCGCATTCGAGCAGGGACTGGTCCTTCAGGCGGGCGCCACAGCCGGCCAGGATGTCGGCCAGGACGGCGCGCTGTTCAGCGGCCGCCAGGCGCAGGCCGGCGTTGACCTTGCCCGCCGCCGACAGTCGTCGCAGCGGGACCTCGAAGTTGGCGGCCGCGGCGAGGGCGTCCTCCACCGTTCCGGAGGCCAGGGCCTGACGGCCAGCCAGCCCGGCCAGGCCAGCCAAGGCCAAGGCGCCGGCATGCCCAGCATGATCGGCGACGCCCTTCAGGGTTTCGCTGACCGCGGCCTCCAGGCCTTCATCGCCGTAGAGGTCCGCGCCCAGCAGGGCGCAGAAGGCCTGTTCCACCTTGGCGCGGGCGGCGCCGTCGTCGCGACGGTCCGTCTCGAAACGAGCCGCGGCCGCCTGGGCTCCGGCGGCGGCCTTGCGCAGGGCGACGGCGTCGCCGCTGCGGCGGGCGACTTCACGCCAGATGGTGGCGGAGGTGAGCTGAAGCTGGGCGGGATCCGCCGCGCCGACCCGGCCCGCGGCGATGTCCGTCGAGCGGGCCTCGGCCTGGAGCAGCTTCAGATCGAGGAGTTCGAGCAGGGCGGCGTCGCCACCGGTCAGGCCGTCCTTGGCGGGGCCATCCTTTGAAGCGGAGGCGAAACCGCCCCGCAGGGCTCGTCGCAACCCACGACCGAACTCAAACATGCCGACTCTGCCTCCCGGCGAATACCGTCCCACCCCGGAACAGTCCGGAGGCGGGTTGAGAGGAACAGAGCAAAGCCCGGTCCGCTGACGTTTACAACTCGTTAACCATGTTTTCCTTGGAGAAATCCGAACGTTGGGCGTGTGGACCCCTGTGCCGGTCATAGGATGGACGCAGGTTGCCCCTGGGTGACTCGAGGGGTCTCAGCGGCGCTGAGCGGTCAGCTTCGCCGGATGCGGCATGGCGTCGTTACGCCCGCCGGGTAGGCGCGCGCAATCAGTAGGGGATCGGCTCCGCCGGCTGCGGTGGGGCGGCGGCCCCTGGCGGCGCGACGGGCGGGGGTTCCACAGGCGGATCCGGTTCGCGCGTCATGACCTCCAGCTCTTCGGCGGCGCGGCTGAAATCGGAGGTCAGGCCCTCATAAAAGCCGTTGCGCGGGTCGGCTTCCGTCTCGGGCACGGGATCGGGCAGCAGCCAGTCGAAGTCGCGAACCGGCAGGCCCTGGTGAGCGGCGACCATGAAGCCGCGCCAGATGGTGGCGGGCATGCCGCCGCCGGCGACCTTTTCCATCGGCTTGTCGTCGTCGTTCCCGACCCAGACCCCGGCGATGTAATCGGGGGTGAAGCCGATGAACCAGGCGTCGCGATAGTTCTGGCTAGTTCCGGTCTTGCCGGCCGCCGGTCGGTCAAAGGCGGCGCGGCCGCCGGTGCCGTGGTCGATGACGCCCTTCAGCATGTTGACCATCATACTGGCGTTGGCGATGTCGTAGACGGCGACGCCGGAACGGGCTGAGCGGCTGTAGACCGGCTCGCCGCCCTGGGTGATGATGCTGTCGATAATATAGGGCTGAACCCTCTGGCCGGCCTGCTGGAAGACCTGGAAGCCGCTGACCAGTTCCAGCAGGTTGACCTCGTAGGAGCCCAGGGCGACCGAAAGGTCGGGGCGGGCGGGAATCGAGGTGAAACCGAACCGGCGGGCGATCTCGCCGATGGCCGGTCCGCCGACCTCCTTGCCCACCTTGACCGCCACGGTGTTGATCGACTTGGCCAGGGCGGTCTCGATGGTCACCGGGCCGCGATAGCCGCCGCCGTAGTTTTCCGGTTCCCAGTCGCCGAACTTCACCGGGCCATCGACGCGGATGTCCTTGGGAAGGACCCCCTTCTCCAGGGCGGCGGCGTAGACGAAGGGTTTGAAGGTCGAGCCCGGCTGGCGCTTGGCCTGGACGGCGCGATTGAACGGGGCGCGGTCGAAATCGACGCCGCCGACCATGGCGCGGATGGCGCCGTCGGGAGTCATGGCCAGGAGAGCCGCCTGTTTGGCGCCGGCCTTGACGCCATCAGTGGACAGAATCCTGCGCACGGTGTCGCCGCCGACCTTCTGCAGCCGGCTGTCGATGGTCAGTTTGACGGTCAGGTCCGGGGCATTGGCGCCGGCGATCTTCACCGCCTCGTTGGTGGCGTAGTCCAGCAGGTAGCCGATGTCGCCTTCATCCTGCAGGGCCCGGGGCGACAGGGCGGGCGGGCTGTCCAACGCCTCCAGCTCCTGGGCCTCGGTGATCCAGCCCTCCTGGCGCATGCGGTCAAGGACAAGGTGTGAGCGCTGCAGCGCCGCGCCCATGTTCTTGTTGAGCGCCAGGCGCGACGGGGCCTTGGGCAGGGAGGCGAGCAGGGCGGATTCCGCGATGGTCAGTTCCGAAGCCGGCTTGCCGAAATAGGATCGCGCGGCGCCATCGACGCCGAAAGTGTTGGCCCCGAAATAGATGCGGTTGAGGTAGAGCTCCAGAATCTCGTCGCGGGACAACACCTTAAAGAGGCGCCGCGCCATGACCGCCTCATGCAGCTTGCGCTTGATCGTCTGTTCCGGGGTCAGGAACAGTCCCTTGGACAGCTGCTGGGTGATGGTCGAACCGCCCTGGACGGTGTGTCCGGCGCGCCAGTTGACGAAGGCCGCCCGGGAGATGCCGTAGAGGTCGAGTGCGCCATGCTTGTAGAAGCGCCGGTCCTCGGCGGCGAGGAAGGCCTGGGGCACGTGGGCGGGCAGCTGGCCCAGGGTGATCCGCTCGCCGTAGCGGGGGCCGCGCGTGGCGATCAGGGTTCCCTTGTGGTCCAGGAAGCGGATTCCGGGCGCGCGGTTGACGGCGAACAGGGCCTCGCGTTCGGGTAGGGGCGGAACGTCGGTCAGATATTTCTGCCAGATGTAGATGCCGCCCGCCGCCGCCGTCACCGTGCCAATCAGGAACAGGGCGAACAGACTGACCCACAACCATTTCAGCCGCGCCATGCCGGCGACGAAGCCGGAAGACCCGCCGCCGGGCGCCCGGGCTTTTGGCGGTTTGGGAGGCTTGGGCGGTCGCGGCGCCCGAGGGGGCTTTTTCGCTCTTGGCGGCGGGGAAGGCTTTGGCGGTTTTTCCCGTCTGGCGAAGGTTTCGCGGTCCGCCGGTTTCGTCGGCGCAGGCGCCTCCGGAGGGGTCGACGGGGTCGACTCCGGAAAGCGGTAGGGCTCGAGGGACCAGTCGTCGGACAAGGGTAAGCGGACCTAGCGGTTGAGGCTCAAGCGGTTTAGGACGCAAGGACCATGCCGCGCAAACCCTTCTGGGAATACAAGACACTCGGCCAGATGACCGTCCCCGAGTGGGAAAGCCTATGCGATGGGTGCGGGCTTTGCTGCCTGGTTCGCTTCGAGGATGAAGATTCAGGCGAGGTGATACCCACCCGCGTGCACTGTCGCCTGTTCGACGGCCAGAAATGCAGCTGCACCGACTACGCCAACCGAAAGAAGCATGTCCCGGACTGCGTCAAACTGACCCCCTACAATATCGAGACGCTGCAGTGGATGCCGCTGTCCTGCGCCTACCGGCGGCTGCATGAGGGCAAGACCCTCCCGGAATGGCACCCCCTGATCACCGGCGATCCTGAAAGCGTCCACAAGGCCGGCGTCTCGATCCGCGGCCAGACGATCAACGAGACCGAGCTGGTCGAGCCCGAAGACGCGCTCGAATACGCCGCCTGGGACCTGGCGGTGGACCGGGGGGACGAAGAGTACGAGGGGTAGGGTCGTGTCGAAGCCGACAGGATTGCGGCCGGTTGCAGGGCAAAGGGTCTAGTTGTCGCGCAGAAGAGCTCTCAGCTGCGCCACGACGCGATCATGCGGTGTCCCATAGCCAATGGGCTCAACGAATACGCCCCGCCGATCGAACAGGTAGACGGCTGAAGAGTGGTCGACCGTGTAGCCGCCGCCTTCCGTCGGTACTTTGCGGTAATAGACGCGATAGGCCTTCGCCGCGGCCTCCACGGCCGGGACGGGACCGGTGAAGCCCTGAATGCGGTGGTCAAAGTTGGACAGGTAGAGCCTCATCTGGTCCGGCGTGTCTCGTTCAGGGTCGACCGTGACGAAGACCACATTCAACTGATCGGCGACGGGGCCCAGGTCCGCCAGCGCGGCGGTCATCTCCGCGAGGGTCGTCGGACAAACTTCCGGGCAGTAGGTGAAGCCGAAGAAGATCGCCGTCGGCTTGCCCAGGAGAGAGGCGTCGGTGACCGGCCTTCCCTGGGTGTCGATCAAGTGAAACGGACCACCGACCTTGACGATGGGCCCCAGGGCTCCTGCGCCGTCGGGGCGGAAGTCGCAGGCCGACAGGGCGCCGGCGGTCAGGGCAAATGCAAGAGCTGCAGCGAGGCGGGCCAATCTCACGGGTGCACCATGCCAGCCATGCCTGGCGCGGGCGGCGCGGGTGGGGTGAGGATCGGGGCGTTAAGGCGGATGTCCGGGGCCTTGGAGAACTTCAGGGTCATTGGCACGACCCCGCCGACCGCCAGGGTCTCCTTGGGGCCGATGATCATCAGGTGACGCGCGCCCGGTTTCAACGCCACCGCCTCACCGGCCGGCAGGACTATGCCGTCCTTCAACTGTCGCATCCGCATGACGCCATCAGTCATGTCCATGGTGTGGATTTCGCCGTGATCGGCCGCCGGGGTCTCGATGGCCACCAGCCGGTCATCGGCGCTGGCGGTCAGGGTCAGGTAGCAACCGCCGGCGGCGGCCCCGGCCGGAGCGGCGCGACACCAGGCGCCGCTGACCTGAACCAAAGGGACGGGGGCCTTCGAGCAACCGCCCAGGGCGGCGAAGGCCAGCAGAACGGCAAGGGATGACAGCTTCATGTGGGAGCTCCAACTTGGGGCCGGACCGCCTTGGCGATGCGGCGGATGACGAAGTCGAGGGTGAGGATGATCAGGAGCGAGCCGCCGACCAGCGGGTAAAAGAGCCCCAGAGGCAGGACCACGGCGGCGACGGCGAGATAGACCCGTTTGTCGGTGGGAGCCGGCGGGGCGGCAAGGCGCCCCTTCGGCCGCCGCTTCCACCACATGACGATGGCGGAAACGCCAAGCAGCCATACGGCGATACATCCGGCCAGCATGACCAGCTTGTTGACCAGGCCATACTGTTGACCCTGATGGACGGCGATGCCCCATTCGATTGCCTTAGCGGCCGGGCCGAAGCGCTGATAGCCGATGTCGGCCAGGACGGCTCCGTCGGCGGGATCGAGATAAAGAGTCCGGGTCTTTTCGACCTGATCGGGCATGTAGGCGGCGGACCAGGCCTTGCCGGGTTTCTGGGGGATGCTGAGAACATAGGGCCGGCTAAGGTCGGTGGCGTTGACCAGGGCGACCGCGTCATTCAGCGACAGCGCCGGATGATCCATGGGGTCGCCGTGCATCTCCGTTTCCTGAAGCGCCCATGGGACGGCGCTGGAGTCGGCCATCTTATGTCCCGGCGCATGGCCCCAGGCGGCGGCGCTGGCGGGCGGCTTGGGACGGCCCAAGCCGGCGTCGGTGGTCAGCTTGCGGACTTCCTGGCCCCAGAAGCCCGACCATGGCATTCCGGTGACCGCCAGGAAGACGATGACCGCGGCGGCGAACAGGCCGACGACCGCGTGCAGGTCTCGCCAGAAGAGGCGGCGCTTTGGCGGGCCCCGAACGGTGACCACGCCTCCGGCCTGCCCGCGCGGCCACCAGAGGACCACGCCGGTCGCCACCATGACGATGGCCCACCCGGCGACCAATTCGACGAGGAGGTTGGCGATGGGTCCGGCGATCTCCAGGCTGTGCAGTTGCTTGATCGTCTGCATCAGACCGCCGTCGCGGATGGCTCCGAGGACCTGGGCGTCGTGGGGATCGACGAAGACGGTGTCGCGGCGGCCTGAAGGTGTCTCGATGACCAGGCGTGCCGGGTCCGTCGGCGTGGTCGGCGGAGTCATCTGGACGACGATTCCCGTCGTGGCGCGCCTCGCGGCGGCGGCCCAGGCCTGAGGGGTCGTGATGGCCGATCCGGGCGCGACCCTGAGGAGGTCCTGGTGCAGCAGGCCTTCGATCTCGGGCTTGAACAGATAGAGGCCACCGGTCAGGGCCATGAGCATCAGGACAGGCAGGATCGCCAACCCGGCGTAGAAGTGCCATCGCCAGAAGGCGCGGTAGAGGGCGCCGGACGAGGGTTCCGGGGAACAGGCGGCGGACTGAGGCATGATGAATGTCCGGTGGGCGGCGGCCGGTCAGCCGCCGCCCAGGTTGGAGCGGAGGGCTAGAAGGCGACCGTGATTCCGGCGAACACCGAGCGGCCGTCGCCGGGCCAGTAGGCGGCGGTCAGCGTCCCGAGAGTCTGGTCATGGGGCGTCGCCTTGATGGCCGCCTGGACGTTCGAGACGTAGTCCTTGTCGAACAGGTTTCGCGCATCGACGAACAGCGAAAGCCGTTGATTTACCGTCCAGCCGGCATTGAGGTTGAGTATGGCGTAGGACGGCGCCGTGGTGGTGTTGCTGTAATCGACGAAGATGTCCGATGCCGACCACTCGACCGAGGGCGCGACGAACCATCCGGCGGCGGCTTCATAGCGAAGCTCCGCCCGATAGAAGTGCTGCGGCACAATGGGCAGGCGGTTGTCGCCGTACTGGGCGTCCCCGTCGAACTGGAAGTCGGACCAAGTGTAGGTCTGGCGGAGTCGCCAGCCCGCCGCGAGCCGCCAGTCGAGAGCGGCCTCCAGCCCCTGGTGGACCGTCTTGTCGGCGTTGAAGGTCGAAGCCGGGATGTCCGGGCCGACGGTGAACTGCAGCAGCTCCTTGTCCAGCCAGGCGTGATAGTAGGTGACGTCCCAGGTGAAGGGGCCATGCCGCCCGCGTGCGCCAATCTCGGCGGTCCAGGCCTCCTGCGGCTGCACAGGGGCGAACCCGGCGTTGGTCGGGGTCAGGGACCCGAAGTTCGGGGGCTCCACGGACTTGGTGACATTGGCGAAGACCTGGGTTCCGGCGGTGTCTTCCCAGAGGACGCCGACGCGCGGCGCGACCCAGTCATAGTCCGCCGAGTCCTTGAGGTTCAGGGTCGAGGCGCCGGGAACCGGGACGCTGCGATAGTCGCGGGTCGCCGTTCCCCAGGTGGCGCCGGCGATCAGGGCGAGGTTATCGGTGACGAACAGCCGGCCTTCGCCGAAGAGGTCCGTCGCCGCGGCGTTCTGGTAGGACAGCGACTGAAGGGCGCCCCGCGCGCCCTTCAGGTTGATGTAGAAATGCGAGTCCAGGTCGCCGGTCCGCAGCCAGAGGCCGGCGTAGCCGTCGGCGCGCAGGCCGGCGACTTCGCCATTCCACCGCACGCGGCCAAAGGCCCCGTAGTTGCGGCTTTCCTGGTCGATCACCTGGAAGATGGGGTGGTCCAGCTCTTTCCAGGTTCCATAGACGGCGCCTTCCAGCGAGACGCTGTCGCTGACCCGCCATTTGGTTTGCAGGGAGGTGCGAACGCCGCGCTGGTTGCGGCCCTGGTCGTTGTTGTAGTTGCCCGGCGTCGCCTGCCGGGGATCGGCCTTGAACTGCGGCCAGGTCAGGACGCCGGGAATTTCCTGGTTGATGTTGGAGCCGTTGACGATCAGCCGCACCTCGCGGTCCTCGCCGAAGGCGCGGCCGATGTTCAGCGAGCCGAACTGGATGTTCTGCTGGCTCTGCGGGCGATAGCCCTGGCCGGTCTGGTTTGTGCCGGCGACGAGCACATCCCAGTCGCCGACGACCCGGGCGAGCTGCAGGTTCTCGCGCAGCACTCCGAAGGACCCGCCGTCGATGCGGACCTGGTTCTCGAAGCCAGCCGTGCGGCCGTTAGGGGTGACCATGTTGATCGCCCCGCCCAGCAGGGCCCCGCCGAAGCGAAGGGCATTGCCGCCGCGATAGACCTCGACATAGCGGGTGAGCAGGGGATCGGCGACCTGGCTGTCGCCATAGCCATCCGCCTCGTTCAAGGGGACGCCGTCCTGGGCCAGCAGCAGACCGCGGTTGTGGTTGGCGTTGCCGATGCCGGAGCCGCGGATGGAGATGCGGATGTCGCCGCCCCATTTGCGCTGGGCGTAGACCCCGGGGGCGTCGCGCAGCATGTCGTCGAGCGCCAGGGCCTGGCGTCGGGCGTAGGATTCCTGGGCGATGACCGAGACGGCGCCAGGCGTTTCCGACAGACGCTGGCGGGCGTCGCCGACGACGGGCGGGTCTTCGGGGTCGCGCCGCCCGGTGACGATTACCGAGTCGACCGAGGAGGACGGTCCATCCTGGGCCTGAGCCAGGGCCGGAAGGGCGAGGGCCAGCAGGGCGCTGGAAGCCAGTAGAAGCGATTTCATCAAGAGTATCCCCCGGCGCGCAGCCTGCGGCGCGCCTCTTTGCTGAGCTGAATGGCGATGGCGCGCGGCGGTGAGCCCCGGAGTTGCGGGGTCAGGCAGGCGCGCGTGACGGCGAACGGGCCGTCGTTCAGATCAGCAGGGTCGGGGGGCCTCGGGCCGGCAGGGGAGGGCCGGCAAGACCGCGTCCAGGGACGAGATCGGGCGCGGGCTGGGTCGCCCGGGTTTCATAGGCGAAGAACTGTGGCGCGCCGCCGTCCAGCAGGACGGGCGGCGCCGCGGCCAGGCCGTGGCCGGCGAAGGCGCAGGGACTGTCATGGGCGACCTGATCCGGCGCCTGGTCCGATCCGCCCTGGTGAGGCAGCGCCTTGCCGGAGTCGACGACCACCGCCCCTTCGCTGGTGCAGAGGACCAGGGCGAAGGGAAGGTCGTTGGTCGGCTCGGCCAGCATGAAGCCGGGCGGGACAAGGATCTTCAACGTCAGCGCCAGCACAGCCAGCGTCAGGAAGACGTGGCGCAGGGGTCCGGAGGTCTGGCGCAGATGGCGGATCACGCGGCGGCTCTAGCGCGGAGGCGGGGGGTCTGTCTTGCGGCAATTTGTCGGATCCCTTCGCGACGAAGACGGAAGGGCCGGGGATTTCGGCAGCAGCGCTCGACTGGTGGACGATCGACACGGCTGAGGGGAAAATCGTGGCAAATATGTCACATCGCCCCTTGCGTGGATCGTGGCTTGCCTTAGGTAGAAGGCTGTATCCGCTTTGATGAGACGAGGCTTCCTTGGCGCGCGACCCCTATCTGGAGCTGGGCGTATCCCGCAGCGCGGGCGCGGACGACATCCGCAAGGCGTTCCGTAAACTGGCCAAGCAATACCACCCCGACGCCAACCCCGGCGATGCGGCGGCGGAAGAGAAGTTCAAGCGGGTTTCCGGCGCTTTCGACATCCTTGGCGACGAGGACAAGCGCAAGAAATTCGATCGCGGCGAGATGGACGCCGACGGCCATGATCAGAACCCAGGCTTTGCCGGTCGCGGCGGGTTTGGCGGCGCGGGACCGGGAGGATTTGGCGGCGCTGGCTGGTCTCCGCGCGGGGCTCAGTCAGGTCAGGCCGGGTTCGACGGCGGCGTCGACCTGAACGATGTGCTGGGCGACATGTTCGGCCAGCGAGGCCCTGGGGGGCCGCGCGGCTTTGGCAACTTCTCGTCCAAAGGCCAGGACCTGCGGGCGCATCTGGACATCGACATCGAGGACGCCATCCGGGGCGGAAAGAAGCGAATCGCCTTTTCCGACGGACGGACCCTGGACGTGGCCATTCCCAAGGGGGCGCAGGACGGCCAGACGCTGCGGTTGAAGGGGCAGGGCGCCTCGGGCCGCGGCGGCAACGGCGACGCCCTGATCGAGCTGGGTATTCGCGCCCACCCCATCTATCGGCGGGAGGGCGACACCCTGATCATGGATGTGCCGATCTCGGTGCCGGACGCCGTACTTGGCGGCAAGGTCGAGGCGCCGACGCCGGACGGCGCCGTCGCCCTGACGGTGCCGAAGGGCAGCAACAGCGGCCATCAGCTGCGCCTGAAGGGACGGGGCTTCATTGATTCCAAGGGCAAGCGAGGCGACCTGGTGGCGCGGCTGGTGGTCACCCTGCCCGAGACCATGGGGCCCGAGCTGGAGACCTTCGCCCAGGACTGGCGTTCCAAACGCCCCTACAGCCCCAAGCGCAAGTAGTTGGCCGGGGCGAGGCGCAAGAGGCTGGAGTCAGTGGGCGTCCCAATAACGGATTTATTCAGCCGCCATTCAGGCCGGCCCGCCTAAAGGCAAAGGCATGAAACGGATCGCCGTCCTCCTCGCCGCCGCCCTGATCAGCTCCGCGCTCCCCGCGGTCGCCGATGCGCAGGGTCGTGACCGGCGCGGCGACTACCTCGATCAGGGACAGGGGCGGGGCCAGGACCGCAGGGGCGACCGCCAGGACTCTGACCGCCAGGATCGCGGAGGCCAGCAGCAGGAGCGGGAGATCCCCTTGTCCCAGCTGATTCGCATGGTCGAACGCACCACGGGCGGAGAATACGTCAACGCCAATCCCCGCATGCAGGGCGGCCGGAAATACTACTGGATCCGGCTTCGCTTTCCCGGTGGTCGCTTTCAGGACTACATGGTCGATGCGGCCACCGGCCAGTTCTGACAGGATAGGCGCATGCGAATCCTCCTCGTTGAAGACGATCCCGATCTGGCGCGCCAGCTGAAGCTGGCCCTCTCCGACGCCGGCTATGCCGTCGATCATGCCGCCGATGGCGAGGAGGGCCATTTTCTGGGTGAGACCGAACCCTATGACGCGGTCATTCTCGATCTTGGCCTGCCGAAGATGGACGGCGTTTCCGTGCTGGAGCGCTGGCGGCGGGAGAATGTCGCCACGCCGGTGCTGATCCTTACCGCTCGCGACAACTGGAGCCAGAAGGTCGCCGGGTTCGACGCCGGCGCCGACGACTACCTGACCAAGCCCTTCCATACCGAGGAACTGCTGGCCCGGCTGCGGGCCCTGGTTCGCCGCTCGGCCGGCCATGCCTCGCCGCAACTGTCCTGCGGCGGTCTGCGACTGGATCCGCGTGCGGCGCGGGCCTCGGTCAATGGCGAGCCGCTCAGGCTGACCTCGCTGGAATACCGCCTGCTGCACTACATGATGATGCACCAGGGCCGGGTGATCAGCCGCACCGAACTGGTCGAACACCTCTACGACCAGGACTTCGATCGCGACAGCAACACCATCGAGGTGTTCATCGGCAGGGTGCGCAAGAAGATCGGCACCGACCGTATCGAGACGGTGCGCGGCCTGGGCTATCGGATCATGCCGCTTGAGGGTGAGAGCGAGGCGTGAGCGAGGCGTCGGCCGACAGCGGCGACGCGACCCGCATCAACCCACCGGCCAGGTCGCCCTTCCTCGGCCTGCGCAGATCCTCGCTGGTGGTTCGGCTGGTCTTTCTGGCCGGAATCTGGATCATCGCCCTTCTGCTGGTGGCGGGCTTTGGTCTGAACCTGCTTTTTCGAGAAGCCGCCGTCGATCGGTTTGAGGCCGGCCTGGAAGAGTCGATCAAGGGCCTGGCGGCCGAGACCACGGTGGAGACCGGTCAGGTCTATGCCCCGCCGATGACCGATGCACGGGCCTACCGTCCCTACAGCGGTTTCTACTGGCAGATCGGCGAGCTGGACGGCAAGGGAGAGATCATACCGCTGGTCCGCTCCCGCTCGCTCTGGGACAGCAGCCTGACGCCGCCGCCCGGCGTCGCCGCAGAGGCCCGGGCGCAACCGGGCGTCACCGTCTTTTTCGAAACCACTGATCCGCTGGGCAAGCCGCTGCACGCCGGTGCTCAATTCGGCAGCATACCCGGCCGGAAGGAACCAGTGGTCTTCCTGTCCGCCGAGAACCGGGAGTCGATCGACGCGGCGACGGCCCGGTTTGCGGTGATCATCATCGGGGCGCTGGTCTTGCTGGGGGCCGGCCTGATCGCGGCGGTGTTTTTCCAGGTGCGGGTCGGCCTGCAGCCGTTGTTCCGCCTCCGGCGAGAGGTCGCCCAGGTGCGCAAGGGCAAGGCCGACCGGGTGGCGGGAATCTATCCGGCCGAGCTGTCGCCCCTGGCCGGGGAACTGAACGCCCTGGTCGCTCACAACCAAGATGTCGTCGAACGCCAGCGCACCCACGTCGGCAATCTGGCCCACGCCCTGAAGACGCCGCTGTCCGTCATGCTGACCGAGTCCCGCCAGCAGCCCGGACCCTTGTCGGACGTCGTCGAGCGCCAGTCCGAAGCCATGCGGGCCCATGTGGAGCACCATCTGCGCCGGGCCCGGGCCGCGGCCCGGTCCCAATCCACCGGTGAGCGGACGGATGTCGGAGAGGTGCTGGACGAGCTGGCGCGGACGCTGGAGCGGATCTTCCAGAGCAAGGCGGTGACCATCGACTGGCAATCGCCGGACGATCTCTGCTTTCGCGGGGAGAGGCAGGACCTGCAGGAACTGGCCGGAAATGTTATGGAGAACGCTGGCAAATGGTGCCGACGCCATATCCGGGCGACCGCCCGGCCAGCCGGTCCGGACTGGCTGATCCTGACCGTCGAGGATGACGGCCCGGGACTTCCGGCCGAGCGCCGGGGCGAGGTGCTGAAGCGTGGCGCCCGACTGGACGAGACCGCTCCGGGTTCAGGACTGGGGCTGGCTATCGTCGATGAACTGGCGCGAGCCTATGGCGGATCGCTGGTGCTGGAAGATTCTGTCCTGGGCGGACTCAAGGTGGTGGTCAAATTGCCGCGGGCAGAGACCTGAAACCCCGGTTTCGCCGTTCGTTAACCCTCGCCGACCCATTCTGAGGTCGGCGTCCAGGGTTGGCGCCAGTCAGGCGAGCGCCATGGGTGAGCTGTCGGCCAACAAGGCCCTGATGCTCCGAGCTCTGATCGACAGCGCGCCGGACGGCCTGCTGCTGCGGCTGGACCATGCCCTGTCCGACGAAAGCGTCAGGCATGGACCGCTGGGTCAGGTCTGGACCTTGGTTGACCGGGAATCCCAGGACCGGGCCGCGCGCAACGCCATCCTCAGCCCCATCGTCGGCCTGTTCTCCGGTTCGGCCGCCGTGTTTCCAAGTCCTCTGCTTGGCCGGCTGTGGCGATTTCTCAAGACCGCCCATCCGCGGGAGGTCGAGCGAACCAGCGCGATGACGCGAGCCTGGACTCCAGACGAGCCGGATTATCGCCCCTACGATGAGATATGCGCCCTGGCGCGGCGGGATATCCTCGAGGACCCTGATTGTCTGGGCCAGATCACCGCCGAACAGGCCGACCGGCTGGTCATGGCCCTGGCCCTGGCGCCGATCGTGAGACGTTGCCTGCCGCATCTTGGTGACTGGATCGCCCGGATGGACCCCGAGCGGCGGGCCGCGGCCCGTCTGGGCTATCGGGACAGCGGCCTTGTCGCTCCTGACGCAGGCCCGCTCTATTTCCAGATGCTGGCCGCGCGGCTGGCCGAGCCCCGGCAGGTGTTGCGGATCATCGCGGCGGTGATGGATAGGCCCAACGAGCGATATCTGGCCGGTTCGGAACTGGCGTCCTTCGCCGAAGGGGTCCTTGACTCGATCGAAAGGCAACTGGCCGCCGTTCGCGGATTCGATCCGCGCGGCGGCGACACCGCCGGACGTGAGGCTGGTCGGGCAGTGCATCACGCGGCCCTGGCCATCGCCGAACTGGAGGAAGCCGTCCAACTGGACCGCAATGGCGCATGGGGCCAACGGGTGACCGCACAGCGCCGCGGCCTGGCGAACAGCGTCGAAGCCCGGCTCAAGGAGATCGAGCCGGCGGTCGGCCAGGCCCTACCGGTCCAGGCGATCCGCTACAGCGCCCGCCTGATTCGCGCCGCGCCCAAGCTGGTCGACGACCCGGACCCAGCCGCCGTCCAGCGGGTGAGGAGCCTGCTTGCCTTTGCCGACGAGGTCCGATCCAGCGCCGACTCGGGCGGCTTCGGGTCCATCAGGGCGAAAGTCTTGGAAAACCTGGAGAAATACGTCGATCCCTATGTCGAGGATGTCCTTGATCTGCTCCGGTCGGCCGACAACCAATATCCGCAGCGAGCCCGCGCCTATCTCGAGGTCGCCGCCGACATCCTCACCTTGGCCAAGAACGACAAGAGCGGCCAGATTGTCCGGCGACGTCTCGCCGCGGCCTGAGATGCAACGCCGCCTCGCTTCCGCCCGGGATATCCGCTAACAGCGCGCCATGATCGTTTTCTGGATGGTCGCGGCGGGCCTGTCCGCCATCGCCGCCGCTCTCATGCTGGCTGGTGCGCGCAAGGGTGAACGCCGTGCGCTGGCGGGCGAGGATCCGTCCATCGAGGTCCACCGTCGTCAACTGGCCGAGATCGACGACCTCGTCGGGCGGGGCCTGCTGAGTGAGGGCGAGCGGCAAGAGGCCCGCGCCGAAGCCGGCCGCCGGCTGTTGACTGCCGCCGACCGTGGGGCCGAAATCAGCGGTCCTGGAGGGCGACGGATCGCCCTGCTTGCCGCGAGCGCCGCGCCGATTGTCGCCCTGGGCCTCTATCTGGCCGTAGGCTCGCCCGGATTGCCGGATGCGCCCTTTACAGCCCGGGTCGCGGGCTGGCGCGCCTCAGACCCCTCCACCCTGACAGCGGCGCAGATCGCCGCTGTGCTGAGTGAGCTGTCCAAGACCCGCCCGAACGACGCCGAACTGCTGCGAAACCTTGCCCTGGCGCGCCAGGGATCGGGCGATCTCTATGGGGCCTCCTCGGCGCTGCGTCGGGCCGTGGCCGTGAAACCCGATGATCCGGCGCTGTGGACCGCGCTGGGCGAGACCTTCATGGCGCTGTCGGATGGTCAGGTCGGCGCCGACGCCCGTCAGGCCTTTGGCCGGGCGTTGCAGTTGGACCCCAGGGCCGAGGTTCCCCGCTACAGCCTCGCCATGGCCGATATCGGCGAGGGCCGGGTGGCCCAGGGCCTGGCCGGCTGGAAAAGCCTGCTGGCCGGCCTGTCGCGTGACGACCCGCGCCGGGCTGGCCTGGCCGCCGACATCGCTGTGGTCGAAAGGACCGGCGCCCTGCCCAAGGCCGGCGGGCCCGCGTCGGCGGTCGGCGAAGCGCCGGGCGTTGTCCCGGAGATGCAGGATGCGATCAAGGGGATGGTGGCCGGCCTCGCCGCCAGGCTTGAGGCCAATCCGGAAGACGTTGATGGCTGGGCGCGCCTGATCCGCGCCTATACGGTGCTGGGCAATATTCCCAAGCGTGACGAGGCCCTGGCCCGCGCCCGCAAGCAGTTCGAGGATCGGCCGGACCAGTTGAAACGGCTGAATTCGGCGTCGGAGGCGCCCCAATGAGTCTGTGGCCCAAATCTCGTAAAGCGCGTCGCCGCCTGACCATCCTGCTGGCCATCGCGCCGGTGCTCGTCCTCGCCGTCGGCCTGACGCTGTTCGGCCTGCGCGACAGCATCAGCTTCTTCTACACCCCGGCCCAGGCCGAGAAGGCCGGCGTCGCGCCGGGCCGGGCCTTCCAGTTGGGCGGCCTGGTCGAGATGGGCAGCCTGCAGAAAGCGCCCGGCGGCGCCATGACCTTCCGGGTCACCGACAACCACGCGGCCATGACCGTTCTCTATGACGGCGAGGTCACCAGCCTGTTCCGTGAGGGACAGGGGGTGGTGGCCGAAGGCGCGCTGCGTGACGACGGCGTCTTCGTCGCCAAGCGGGTGCTGGCCAAGCACGACGAGAAATACATGCCGCGCGATGTGGCAAAGGCGCTGAAAGAACAGGGCGAGTGGCGCGGCGACGGCCAGCGCCCGGATTACGGCAAGGCCGCAGCGGAAGCCTCGAAGGCGTCCGGAACGTGATCGTCGAGATCGGCGCCTTCTGTCTGGCCCTGGCCCTGGCGGCCTCGGTCGCCCAGGTCCTGCTGTCGGCTTTGGGCGCCAGGCGGCCGGCGCTGGCCGGGGCGGGTGAGGGGGCGGCCACGGCGGCCTGCCTGTTCACCGCCCTGACCTTCGCCGCCCTGATCCACGCCTTTGTCACCAGCGACTTCTCGGTGGCCAATGTGGCGGGCAACAGCCACACCGAAAAGCCGATGCTGTACAAGGTAGCCGGCGCCTGGGGCAGCCATGAGGGCTCGATGGTCCTGTGGTGCCTGGCCCTGACGGGTTTCGGCGGGGCCGTGGCCTGGTTCGGCAAGGGCCTGCCGGGGGCCCTGCGGGCGCGGACCCTGGCGGTCCAGGGTATGCTGGGCGTCCTGTTCCTGGGCTACACCGTCTTCGCCTCCAATCCGATGGCGCGGCTGGCGGAGGTTCCGATAGAGGGCCGATCGCTGAACCCGCTGCTGCAGGACCCGGCCCTGGCCTTCCATCCGCCGTTGCTCTACCTGGGCTATGTCGGGTTCTCGGTGGTGTTCAGCCTCGCCGTGGCGGCCTTGATCGGCGGCCGGATCGACGCCGCCTGGGCCCGCTGGGTGCGGCCCTGGACCCTGGCGGCCTGGAGCCTGCTGACCGTCGGCATCACGCTCGGCTCCTTCTGGGCCTATTATGAACTCGGCTGGGGGGGCTGGTGGTTCTGGGACCCGGTGGAGAACGCCAGCTTCATGCCCTGGCTGATCGGGGCAGCCCTGTTGCATTCCGCCGTGGTCACTGAAAAGCGCGGCGCCTTGCCGGGGTGGACCCTGTTCCTGGCCCTGGCGGCCTTCACCTTCAGCATGCTGGGCGCCTTCCTTGTGCGGTCGGGCGTCCTGACCAGCGTCCATGCCTTCGCCGTGGATCCGACACGCGGCATGCTGCTGCTGATCATCCTGGGCGTCACGGCGGGCAGCGCCTTCGCCCTGTTCGCCTGGCGGGCGCCGAAACTGTCGGCCGGCGGGATGTTCGCCCCCGTCAGCCGCGAGAGCGCCATCGTGCTCAACAACATCATCCTCAGCTTCGCCACGGCCACGGTGCTGCTGGGCACTCTGTTCCCGCTGATCCGCGAGGCGCTGGACGGCCAGACGGTGTCGGCCGGCCCCCCTTTCTTCAACCTGACCTTCGTGCCGGTGTTCATGCTGGGGCTGCTGATGCTGCCGTTCGGGCCGATGCTGGCCTGGAAGCGGGGTGACGCCCTGGGCGCGATGCAGCGACTGTTCGTCGCCGCCCTGCTGGCGGTCGGCGCCGGGTTTCTCGCCCTCGCCCTGGTCGCCCCGCGCAAGGCCCTGGCCAGCGCCGGTCTCGCCGTGGGCGCCTGGCTGATCCTCGGCGCCCTGGCCGAGATCACCGAGCGGGTCAGGCTGTTCCGCGCGCCCCTGGCGGAAGTGCGCCGCCGGCTGATCGGCCTGCCGCGCGGCGCCTGGGGATCGAGCCTTGCGCACGCGGGGCTGGGCGTCTTCGTCCTGGGGGCCTGTTTCGAGACCGCCTGGAAGGTCGAGACCGCCCAGGTGCTGGGTCTGGGAGACCAGATGACGCTCGGCGCCTACGAACTGACCCTGGACAAGGTGGGGACCATCGATGGTCCCAACTATCTGGCCGAGCGCGGCGTCCTCACCGTCCGCAAGGCCGGCGCCATCATCTGCCGGGCCGAGCCGGAACGCCGCTTCTACCCGGCCGGCGGCCAGACCACTCAGGAAGTGTCGATTTGCGCCCAGGGGCTGGACCAGGTCTATCTGACGCTTGGCGAGCGACGGACGGCCTCCGGCGGACGGCCCGGCTGGCTGCTGCGTAGCTATTTCAATCCCTGGGTGCAGTTGATCTTCCTGGGGCCGCTGATGATGGCCCTCGGCGGGCTGGTGTCCCTGTCCGATCGACGGCTGCGGCTGGCGGTGGGCCGCAAGACGCGGGAGGCGGCGGCGTGAGGCGGCAGGACTCATCCGGGGGAGGATGGCGGCGGTTGGTGATCGCGATGTTTGCCGTGTTGAGCCTGGCGGCGGCGTCCGACCCGGCTGAGCGGCTGCCCGACCCGGCTCAGGAAGCCCGGGCGCGGGACCTGTTTCAGCAGGTCCGCTGCCTGGTCTGCCAGAATGAGTCGATCGATGACTCGCAGGCGGAACTGGCCCAGGATCTGCGGAAGGTCGTCCGTGAACAGATCATCGCCGGCAGATCCGACGATCAGATCCGTGCCTTCCTGGTCGCCCGCTATGGCGAGTTCGTCCTGCTCAAGCCCAGTTTCAACGGCGCCAATGTCGCCCTGTGGCTGGGGCCCTTCGCGGTGCTGCTGGCCGGGGGGCTGTTTCTGCTCTTGCGGGTGCGGAAAAAGCCCCGCACCCCGCCGCTTTCGGCGGAAGAAGAGGCGCGGCTAGCCGAATTGACCGGTGATCGCCGGGTTTGACACCAAGCCGCCGTGATCCTGCCCCAACAAACACACCGCCGATGACGCAAAGATAACTTGAGCGCGTTGCGCAAACGGGCAACGCTTCTACCTTAGACGAGGATATCCAGCGTCGCTGGACACAGGAACCGATTGAACATGGCTTCGAAAAAGACCGGACTTGTCGTGGGCGCGATCGCGGGACTGGGCGTCGCCACAGCCGCCATCGCCGGCGTGGGGCTTCGCATGTCCCCGGCCATGGCCGCCGAACCGGCCGTGCGGATGCAGGCCACCCAAGTGAAATTCGCGCCGCCGCCCGGCGCGCCGCTGTCCTTTGCCGATATCTTCGAACAGGTTTCGCCCGCCGTGGTGACCATCGACGTCAAGTCGAAGGTCGACGCCTCCAGCCTGCGCAAGATCCCCGGCCTGCCCTTCAACCTCACCCCGCCCGAGGGCGGCGACGATGAGGACGGCGGCGGCGAGGGCGGCGGCCTGCCCCGGCAGCAGTCCTCTGGTTCGGGATTCTTCATCTCGGCCGACGGCTATCTGGTGACCAACAACCACGTCGTCGAAGGCGCCGATGAGATCAAGGTGACCCTGAAGGACGGCCGCGAACTGCCCGCCACCCTGGTCGGCCGCGACGAGGGCACCGACCTGGCGGTGCTGAAGATCGCCGGCTCCAACTTCCCGTTCGTCAGCTTCGAGAACACCGCCAAGCCGCGCGTCGGCGACTGGGTCATCGCCGTCGGCAACCCCTTCGGCCTGGGCGGCACCGCCACGGTCGGCATCGTCTCGGCCCTGGCCCGCGACATCAACGACGGCCCGTTCGTCGACTTCATCCAGGTCGATGCGGCCATCAACCGCGGTAACTCGGGCGGTCCCAGCTTCGACGTCTATGGCCGGGTGATCGGCATCAATTCCGCCATCTTCTCGCCGACCGGCGGATCGGTCGGCATTGGCTTCGCCATCCCGGCCGACCTGGCCGAGGGGGTGGTCAAGCAGCTGATCAGCAATGGCAAGGTCACCCGCGGCTATATCGGCGCCACCATCCAGAACCTGACCCCCGACGGCGCCGAGGCCCTTGGCCTTGGACCCATCAAGGCGGCCATCGTGTCGGATCTGACGGCCGGAGGGCCGGCCGAAAAGGGCGGGCTGAAGCGTGACGACGTCGTCACCGCGGTCAATGGCAACCCGGTCACCTCCTCCACCTCCCTGACCCGGGAGGTCGCCAAGGCGGCTCCGGGCGGCGAGCTGAAGATGGACGTTCTGCGCGACGGCAAGAAGGTCACGGTCAACGTCCGCTCCGGCGTCCGGCCGACCGAAAAGGAACTGGCCGCCCTGCAGCGCGGCGGAGACACCGCTCCGGTGCCCGGCGCTTCGACCCCGACCCCCAAGGTCGAACGGCCCATCGTCCTCGGCATGGCCCTGGGTCCGCTCGACGCGGCCGCCAAGACCAAGCTGGAAGGCGCGAACGGCGTGCTGGTCGAGAACGTCCGGGCCGACTCCGACGCCGCCGAACAGGGCGTGCGTCGCGGCGCCATCATCGTCAGCGTCAACACCCGCAAGGTGGCCAGCGCCGCCGAGGTCGCCACGGCCGTCGACGCCGCCAAGAAGGCCGGTCGCCCGACCGTCCTGCTCGGCTTCGCGGTCGGCGGTTCCACCCAGTTCATCCCGGTGAAGATCCCGGGTTAGATTATCGGCTGGCGGCCCCGAATCGGGGCCGCCAGCTTTTGCCGTGGGGGCATACTCGATGCGTATCCTGATCGTTGAAGACGACCTCGAGGCCGCCGAGGCCATGCAGCGTGGTCTGGGCGAGGCCGGTTTCCAATGCCAGCACGCCGCCGACGGTGAACTGGGGCTGGACGCCGCCCGGGCCGGTGAATTCGACGTGCTGATCGTCGATCGGATGATGCCCAAGCGTGACGGCGTCAGCGTTGTCGAGACCCTGCGCCGCGAGGGTGACGCCACCCCCGTGCTGTTCCTCTCTGCGCTGGGCGAGATCGATGACCGCGTGGTCGGGCTGAAGGCGGGCGCCGACGACTATCTGGTCAAGCCCTACGCCTTCGCCGAACTGATCGCCCGGGTTGAGGCCCTGTCCCGCCGCCGGGAAACCGGCGCCGTCTCCACCACGCTCAAGGTCGGCGACCTGGAGATGAACCTGCTCAGCCGCGAGGTGCACCGGGCCGGCAAGGAGGTCGATCTCCAGCCCCGCGAGTTCCAGCTGCTGGAGTTCCTGATGCGCCACGCCGGCCAGTCGGTGACCCGGACCATGCTGCTGGAGAAGGTCTGGGAATACCATTTCGACCCCCAGACCAACGTCATCGACGTCCACATCTCCCGCCTGCGCTCGAAGATCGACAAGGGCTTCGACCGCGCCATGCTGCAGACCGTCCGCGGCGCCGGCTACCGGCTGGACCCGTAGCGCCGGTTTATGTGGTAGGGTGAGGGCATGACGTCGGATCCTGAACATCCCGAACCGCCGCAGGGCCTTGCCGAGGACGCCATGGCTTTCGAGGATTGGGAAGACGGTTTCATCGCCCGCAACCGGGATGGACTCGCGGCGCTCCTGGAAGAAGCCTACGAAAGTATCGGCCGTGGCGAGGTCCACGATTGGCACGCAGAGGACGTCAAGGCTCGCGGCCGCCTTCGCTACAGGGAGCATCTGGCCAAGCAGCGACCTACCTCCGAGGGATGAGCGGGGCGAGGGTTCAATACTCGGAACAGGCGCGTGACGAGGTCGACGAAATCTACTTTCGGATCATGCTGGATACCGGTCCAAACGCCGCCGATGCGATGCTCGACCGACTTGACCGCCTGGTTCAAAACCTGGCGACCTTTCCAAGTATGGGAAGGGTGAGAACGGAGTTGCCAGGCTCGCCCAGAACATTCTCCCTGCACCCGTGGGTGCTGCTGTATCGCCCACTGACCAGTGAAAAAGGAATTCAGGTGTTGCGGCTGATCGACGGACGGCGAGACCTGGACGCCCTGCTCCTGAAAGGCGGCTGAGCCCATGCGCCTTCCCCGGTTCGTCCGCACCACCACCTTCCGGCTGACCCTGCTGTTCCTCGCCCTGTTCGCGGCGGCGGCGGCGGTGTTCCTTGGCTACATCTATGTGGCGACGGCGGGCGAGGTCAGCCGGCGGGCCGACAACGAAATCGTCCGGGAGATGAACTCCCTGGAAGCGGCCTACCGCCAGGGCGGGGTCAACGCCCTCAACACCGCGATCATCGAACGGGCGGCGGGGGAACGACCCTTCCTCTATCTGTTGATGGACGCCACCGGAAAGAAGGTCAGCGGCACCATCCCCGTCTCGCCGATCGATGACCTGGGGCCCGGTGAGCATTGGGAGCGGTTCACCCTTACCGACACCGATGCCGATGGCGCGGAAATACGCCGGCCGGCGCGAGGCCTGCAGGAGAAGCTGACCGGCGGCGAGGTTCTGTTCGTCGGCGCCGACGTCAGCGAGAGCGACGCCTTCGTCGTCGGCATCGCCCGGGCCCTGTGGGGCGCCGGAGCGCTGATCATCATTCTGGGTCTGCTGGGCGGGGTGCTGGTCAGCCGCAATGTCGCTCGCCACATGCAGGGGCTGACGGACGCGGTGGCGGCGGTGCGTAGCGGCGACCTGCGCGCCAGGGCTCGCGTGCGAGGGGTGCGGGACGAGTATGACGACCTGGCCGAGGGGCTGAACGACATGCTCGACCGGCTGGAGCAGTCGATGGGCGGCCTTCGCCACGCCGGCGACGCCATCGCCCACGACCTGCGATCGCCCCTGACCCGTCTGCGGGCGCGGCTGGAGGCGGGGCTGATCGAGGTGGAGAACGGCAAGGGCGACGCCACCCAGGCGCTGGAACAGGCCCTGATCGACGCCGACAATGTGCTGAACACCTTCAACGCGGTCCTGGCCATCGCCCGGCTGCAGGCGGCCGGCCGGGTGCCTGATCCCAAGCTCTTCGATCCCGGCGCCCTGGCCTCCGACATGGCGGAGCTCTACGAGGCCGTCTGCGAGGACAAGGGCCTCGATTTCAAGGCCGAGCTGACCCCGCGGCTGGTGGTCAGCGGCGCCCGCGAGATCCTCGCCCAGGCCCTGGCCAACCTGCTCGACAACGCCATCAAATATACCCCCGAGGGCGGAGCGGTGATGCTGCGCGTGCGGCGTCGGTCTTCGGGCGAGGTGGAGTTCTCGGTCACCGACACCGGCCCCGGCGTGCCGGAGGAGGACCGCGAGCGGGTTGTCCAGCGCTTCGTGCGCCTGGAGAACAGCCGCAGCGCGCCAGGATCGGGGCTTGGGCTGTCGTTAGTGGCGGCCGTGGCCGAGGCGCATGGCGGACGGCTGGAACTGAGCGAAGGCCCCGGGGTGATCGACGGGTTTGGGCCAGGCCTGCGCGTGGCCCTCGTGCTGCCGAGGCCGGAGTGACGGCGCTCGGCTCCCGGCTGGAGGTCTGCGGCCCCGTCATCGACGCCAAATACGCGGCCCGCACGCGCGAGATGGTCGAACAGTCGGTGGGCGTCGGCGCGCTGGACAGCGTCTGGAAGGCGCTGGCGCCGATCTTTGGGGCGTCGCCCTATCTGGCCGGCTTGGCGCGACGGCGGCCGGCCTCGCTGATCGAGACGCTTCAGAGTGATCCCCATGCCCGGCTGGCCGGGCTGCTGGTGGCCGCGCGGGAGCAGGCGGCGGAACCCGATCCGGCGGTGGCGGCCCGGCGGCTGCGACAGTTGAAGGCGGACCTGCATCTGCTCTGCGCCATCGCCGACCTGGGCGAGGTCTGGGGGCTGGATCTGGTCACCGGGGCGCTGTCGAAATTCGCCGATGCGGCGCTGGAGGCGGCCCTGGCCCAGTCGGCGCGGGCGGAGATCGAGCGAGGGCGGTTGCTGGCCCCTGAGGACGGCGGGCGTGGGCCGGTTCCAGGCCTGTTCTGCCTGGCCATGGGCAAGCATGGCGCGTTCGAGCTGAATTACAGCAGCGACATCGACATCTCGGTCTTCTACGAGCCGGACCTGATGCCGCTGGCTGGCGACGCGGCGCCCGAGGCGGTTGCTGTGCGGATCGCGCAGGGGATCACGCGGATGCTTCAGGACCGGACGGGGGATGGCTATGTCTTCCGCGTCGATCTGCGGCTGCGTCCCGATCCCTCCTCGACCCAGCTGGCTGTCTCGGTGCCTTCGGCCTTCCTCTACTACGAGAGCGTCGGCCAGAACTGGGAGCGGGCGGCCTTCATCAAGGCGCGGGTGGCGGCGGGCGACTTCGCCTCGGGACGGGCCTTTCTTGAGGAGCTGTCGCCGTTCATCTGGCGGCGAAACCTCGACTTCGCGGCCATCGCCGACATCCATGCCATCAAGCGCCAGATCCATGTCCACAAGGTCGACGAGCGGCTGACGGCGGCCGGCGCGGACCTGAAGCTTGGGCGCGGCGGCATCCGCGAGGTGGAGTTCTATGTCCAGACCCAGCAGCTGATCCTGGGCGGACGCCAGGCCGCCCTGCGCTCGCCTCGCACCCTCGACGCCCTGGCGGCGCTGGAGACGGCCGGGCACGTCACCAAGGCGGCCGCCACCCGGATGCGCGAGGCCTATGTCCAGCTGCGCGCGCTTGAGCACCGGGCCCAGATGATCGGCGATGACCAGACCCACCGACTGCCGGAGGCCGACGCCGATCGCAAGCGGATCGCCGCCCTCTGGGGCTATGGCAATCTGAAGTCCTTCGATACGGCCGTGGGCAAGATCCTCACCGGCGTCAACGCCACCTATGGCGAGCTGTTCAAGGGCGAGGAAACGTTGTCGTCGTCCTTCGGAAGCCTGATCTTCACCGGGGTGGACGATGACCCGGAGACCCTGGCCACCCTCAAGCGGATGGGGTTCGATGAGCCGAAGGTGGTTTCCGGGACCATCCGGGGCTGGCACCATGGCCGGATCGCCGCCACCCGCACCGAGCGGGGGCGGGAGCTGTTCACCCGCCTGGCCCCGCGGCTGCTGGATGCGATGACGGCCACCGGCGCGCCCAACGCCGCCTTCCGCCGGTTCGGCGACTTCTTCGAGCGGCTAAGCAGCGGGGTTCAGGTCCAGTCGCTGTTCCTTGCCCAGCCCCGGCTGTTCGAACTGGTGGTCCAGGTCATGGCCTTCGCGCCCGAGCTGGCCCGCACCCTGGCGCGACGGCCGGCGGCCCTGGACGCCCTGCTGGACCCGGCCTTCTTCACCCCCTTCGACCCGGGCGCCGGCGCGGCGGCTTTCCAGGCCAGCATGGCCCAGGCGGACGATTTCGAGGGGGCGATGAACCTCGCCCGCCGACTGCATCGGGAGCAGGCCTTCCGCATCGGGGTGCAGGTGATCAGCGGTACGGCCAGCGCCGCAGACGCGGGCGCGGCCTTCGCCGATCTGGCCGACCTCTGTATTGCCAGTCTGGGTGAGGCGGCGCTGTCCGAGACGGTCCGGCAGGCTGGCGCCTTTCCGGGCCAGGTGGCGGTGATCGCCCTGGGCAAATGCGGCGGCCGGGAAATGACCGCCCGCTCGGACCTCGACCTGATGACCCTCTATCGCGCGGCCGGGCCGGCGGCGATGTCGGCGGACCGGGGCTGGGGGGCGGAGACCTTCTACGGGCGATTCACCCAGCGGTTGATCGCGGCCCTTTCGGCGCCGACGGCGGAGGGCGGGCTGTATGAGGTGGACATGCAGCTTCGCCCCACCGGCAGCAAGGGTCCCGTGGCGGTCAGTATGGCGGCGTTCGAGACCTATTATGACCGTGAGGCCGAAACCTGGGAGATGCTGGCCCTGACCCGTGGCCGGGTCGCCTGGGCCAGTTCGCCCGCCTTTGCCGCGGATTGCCAGGCGGCCCTCGACCGGGCGCTGCGCCGGCCGCGCGACCGGCGCCAGACGGCCGCCGATGTGCTTGAGATGCGGGGGCTGATGGCGCGGGAGCGGCCGCCCACGGGCGATTGGGATATGAAGCTCAGTCCTGGCGGGCTGGTCGATATCGAGTTCGCCGCTCAGTTCCTGCAGCTGGCCCAGGCGGCCGGCGGCGGTCCCCTGCGGCAGAATACCGGGGATGCCCTGTTGGCGCTCGCCAAGGGGGGCCTGGCGAACGGCAAGGCCCTGGCGACCCTGGAGCAGGCCTGGCGGATGCAGCAGGACCTCGGCCAACTTCTGAAGGTCGCCCTGGCCGATGGAGTGAACCCGGAGGGCGAACCGAAGGCGTTGAAGGCCCTGCTGGCGCGGGCCGGAGGAGAGCGGGACTTCCGTGCCTTG
The DNA here is from genome assembly GCA_044239675.1 of Caulobacter sp. Classification (GTDB taxonomy): domain Bacteria; phylum Pseudomonadota; class Alphaproteobacteria; order Caulobacterales; family Caulobacteraceae; genus Caulobacter. The sequence goes on along the minus strand of JBIIAX010000016.1, from coordinate 60,070 downwards.
AAGGGCGCCATGATGAAGGCGCGCGCCGCCGCCCACGCCGCCTTCGAAGCCCTGGTGCGATAGCGGTGACGGAAGGGGTCAGGCGCTGCGGCGGACGGCCTTGGAGACCCGCCAGGCCATGAAGATGGCCGGCAGACACAGCGCGGCCGCCGCGACGAAGGGCGCACTGGGGCTGACCAGGGTGAACAGGGGCGCGGCGGCCAGTGGGCCGACGATGCGGGCCAGCGCTCCGGCGGCGCTGTTGAGGCCCAGCATCTCGCCCTGACGGTCGGGCGGCGAGGCCTTCGATAGAATGGCCCCGATGTTGGGGAAGGCCAGGGACTGGCCGAGCGCCACGGTGATCATTCCCAGGACCGCCAGGGGCCAGTGCTGACCGACCAGAGGCTGGAAGGCGAAGCCGACGAAGATCAACGCCAGGCCGATCATCAGGGTGGCGCTCTCGCCGATTCGCCGGGCGAGAAAGCCGGTGAGCAGCCCCTGAGCCAGGGCCGCCGTCACGCCGATGGCCAGGAAGCAGAAGCCGATCTCGCGCGGTCCCCAGGCGAACCGAGACTTGGCCCAGAGGCCAAAGGTCGCCTCCATGCCGGCAAAGCCCGCGATGGCGATCAGCGAGACCAGCAGGACCCGCCAGATGACCGGATGGGCCAGGGCGTCGGACACGCCCTCGAACCGGCCTCGGCGCGGGGCGTCGGAATGCAGATGGCGGGTTTCGCGCACGAACAGCATCACGCCCAGGCCCGCCACCGTCGCCAGGCCGGCCGCCAGCAGCAGCGGCAGCCGAAAGCCCGCCAGTCCGGCCGCCGGGTGGGCCAGGATGCCGCCGATCGATGGACCGGTGACGAAGCCCAGGCTGAACGCCGCCCCCATCAGGCCCAGCCGGCCGGCCCGCTTGTCCGGCGGGGTGACGTCGGCCAGGTAGCCCTGGATGGTCGAGATATTGCCGGTGAGGAGGCCGCCGCAGAAGCGGATGGCCATGGCGGCGAACAGACTGGGGGCGAAGGCCAGGGCGATATAGGTCGCCGCATTGCCGAAGATGGTGATCATCAGCACCGGCCGTCGTCCGATCCTGTCGGACAGTTTGCCCCAGATCGGTTCGGCGAAGAAATTGCCCAGACTGTAGGCCGAGAACAGCAGAATGACCTGCCACGCCGGGGCGCCGAAACTGCTGGCGTAGAAGGGCAGCAGGGGGATGACGACACCGAACCCGGCGATGTTGATGAACACCACCGACAGCAGGATATAGAGCGCCCGGCTATTCTCTCTCTTGGAGCGTTCGGGCGGGAGTGTGGGGGACGGGTCAGACATCAGGGCTCGGCTCTACGCCGTTGCCGCCGCCGCCGCAAACCTCCAGGGCGCGCCGGGTCAGTCCGGTGGGTTGTCTTCTCGAGGAAGCCGAACGCCTCGGAAAGCCGGTCGAGTCACCGGGTCTGGCACGGCGTGGCCCCGGGACGCCATGGCCTGGGGTTACCGGACCCTGACGCTGTTCCGCCGGCAAATCCGCATTCGGTCGCTATCCACCAAGTCCTGTTGCGTTGACAGGACGCCAAGTCGCCGTACTGCCGTTGGGCGGGTGAGGTGGCGACTAAGACGGGCCAGCCGGCGAGAACCGCGTGGGCTTCAGCAGCCGGCTCTCCTGCCTGACGACATACGGCAGCGCCGCTTCGAGAAAGGCGGTCCAGCGCGCATCGAGGTAAAGAGCGGCCCTGCGCCGGTCCCGGTCTTCCGCGCTTTCGTAGGACCAAAGATGGATGAGCTGGTTGAGCTCGCCGCTCTCCGCCACATAGTAGCCGAGCAGTTTGCCGCAGTAGTGGAGATACAGCGGCAGGCCGTCCCGCTCGAAGATTTCGAGGAAGGGCTGAACAGTCCCGGGCCGAAGCGTGTAGACGCGGTGATCGACGATCATGGGAAGACTGGCTCCTCTGGCGCGATGGATAGGCCCGTCAGGGCGACAGCCGCCTTGAGGATGCTGTCGACACCGGGGATCAGGGCGCTCTGAAGCGATGGCGCGGCCGGAATGCGCGTGTCGGGCGACGTAACTCTTCGGATCGACAGCTTCATCTCGCCGGAAAGCGCTTCGTCGAGCCTGGCGACGATCTCCGCGCCGAATCCGCCGGTCCTTACGGCCTCATGGACCACAAGCACGCGTCCCGCCGCGGCCCGTACCACCGCCAGCAGGGCGGTCTCGTCCAGGGGCGACAGCCAGCGAAGGTCGAGGACCGCGGCGTCGCAGCCGGCGGCCGCGAGCTGCTCGGCCGCCGCGAGCGAGGGCCCGACCATGGCGCCCCATGTGATGATGGCCAGGTCCGTTCCCTTGCGCCGCAGCCTTGCCTGGCCGGCCGCCTCGGGCATGGCCGCGACTTCGACGGGGCCCTTCATCTGATAGAGGCCGCGCGCCTCAATCACGACGCACGGGTCGGGGTCTGCAGCGGCGGCGCGCAGGAGCGTGTAGGCGTCGTGCGGGGTCGCGGCCAGAGCAACCTTGAGACCGGGGACATGGGCCAGGAAGGCTTCTATGGATTGCGAATGCTGGGCGCAGGACCCTGGTGTCGCGCCCTGCTGCGTCCGGACGACCAGCGGAACATTCGACCTGCCGCCGGTAATATAGCGGATGTTGGCGGCCTGGTTGACCAGCTGGTCCAGCGCCACGAATATGAAATCCGCCCACATGATCTCGACGATCGGCTTCGCTCCAGCGAGTGCGGCGCCCACCGCCGAGCCCAGGATGGCGTTTTCAGCGATCGGCGTGTCGAATACGCGCCCGGCGCCGAAATCGCGCTGAAGATAGCGGCTCCCGGCAAAGATGCCCCCGCTTTTGCCGACATCTTCGCCGTAGACGAGGGTGGTTTCGTCTTCCTCCAGTTCAGCCCGGAGCGCGGCGTTCACGGCCTCGATATAGGTCATTTCCCGCGTCTCCGCCGCTCTCGGAGGACCGTCGAAGACGGCCGCGGCGATGACGGGCTGGTGAGCCTGGTTCGGTTCAGGCGCCGGGGAGGCCATCACCCTGGCCGTCATCAGGCAGGCGGCTTTTTCCTGTTCCTGGCGAACCGCTCCGGCCTCGTCTTCGGTCATCACGCCGCTATGCGCCATGCGGGCGGTGAGCAGCGTCAAGGGATCGCGAGCGACGGCCTCGGCCCTGTCCGCCTTGGACCGGTAGTGTTCGATATCGCGGTTGTAGTGCCCCCAGAGCCGGGGAACCTTGCATTCGAGCAGTGAAGGGCCCTTGCCGGCGCGCGCATGGTCCGCCGCCATCCGAAAGCTGTCGCGAACGACCACCGGGTCGACGCCGGAAATAGTCGCTGACGGAATACCGTAGGCGTTGCCCCGGATCGCGAGCCGCTCGGCATGAAACATGTCGGAAGTGGGTGTCAGTTCGGACCAGCCGTTGTTCTCGACCACGAATATGACCGCAAGCTTGCGGGCCGAGGCAAAGGCCATCGCTTCGTGGACCGAGCCCTGATTCATGGCGCCGTCGCCGATCGTTACGACCACAACGGAATCGCGGCCATGAAGACGGTTCGCCATGGCTACGCCACAAGCGATCGTCGTCCCCGCGCCGACGATCGAGTTCTCCCCGATGAACCGCGTGTCGGGCGCCATCATATAGGCGGACCCCGCCCTGCCGCCGTTTAGACCGCTGGCGCGCTGGCAGATTTCGGCCATCACCGATTCCGGATCGAGACCGGACGCCAGGGCCCAGCCGTGGCCGCGATACGTGCAGACGATCTGGTCGTCGTCACGCAGTCCGGCAAGGGCCGCCATCGGAACGACCTCCTGGCCGGCACAGAAGTGCATCGATCCGGCAACCTGCGGCGGGTTGACCTGGGTGAGCGCCCAAGCCTCCTGCTCGAAGGCCCGCAGGAAGCAGATCTTGGTGAAGATGTCCGCGAGGTAGGCCTCCTCGCTGAGGATGCCCTGCGTGGGGGCTGCCGCCATGTCGATCAACTGACTTCTCCCTGGATCGCCCAATGGGTAGAGCCGAGCGGAAAAAGTGTCAAATAATATAAATAGCATCAAATAATGATGTTTATGACGTCATGGCGGTCTTTGCGATCGTCTGGAGACTGTCGGCGTAGGCTTGGAAGTTGATTTCGAACCGCTCGGCGGGCGCGGATATGCCCAGCGCCAGACGCGCGGGAGGGCGTCCGATCGGCACCGCCATGCAGGATAGTCCGATCGCATATTCTCCGCGCTCGACGGCGACCCATGTCCTCCGGATGCGGTCGAGCTCGGCGGCGATCTCTCTGCTGTCGGTCAGGGTGTTCTCGGTCCTCGCCGCCAGGGGGCCGCGGGCGAGGTAGGCCTGCGCCTCCTCGTTCGTGCTCATCGCCAGCAGCAGCTTTCCGCTGGCGCGGGCATGGGCGTTGCCGGTCGTACCGGGCAGTGGTTCCGCGGCATGGATGGCGGACTGACTCCGCGCCGTCGCGAGAACAACGATCTCGTCGTCGACCCAGCCCACGACATAGGCCGTCTCGCCTGTTTCGGCGGCCGCCCGTTCGGCATATCCCGCCAGGTAGTCCGGCGCACTGGTCTGGCGCCGATATCCGTGCGCCAGGCTGGCCGCTCCGAGACCCAGAACGTAGTTCTTACCGCCAACCTGTCGAAGCATGTTCACCGACAGGAGCGTGTGAATGAGGTGATAGATCACCTGTCTTTGGAGCTTGAGGTCTACGCTCAGCGCCCGTGCCGAGATGCCGCTGCTGCCCGCGCGAGCGACCGCCTGCAGGACGTCTATCGTCCGTACAGCCGACTGGATTCGCGGTTTTGCGTCCGGCTCGCGGGGGCCCTCAGGGTCGTCTTGGCGACCAGCAGCAGGGCGTTCCTCAAGTTTCTTCGCCAACACACAATCTCCAAGATTACATCATTATATGATGAATGCATCGCATCATTGACAGCAGCGATCAAGTCCGCATAGTCGGCGCTGTCGCGGACCTTCGGCTGGAACGACCGGATCCGGACTTTCCGGCTGTAATCGGCGTTTGGAGACCACATGTTCGATTTCACGGGCCAGGTATCCATCGTTACCGGGGCTGGGAGCGGGATTGGCCGGGAGACGGCGCGCTATTTTCACGCGAGCGGCGCCGCTGTCGTGCTGGCCGATATCGACGAGGCTGCAGCGGAGGCCGCCGCCTTGGCGCTCGATTCCGACGGCCGGCGCACGGTCGCCGTCCGGTACGATGCCGGCCATGCCGCGGACGCCGCGATGGTCGTCGCGCGGGCCATTCAGCGGTTTGGCCGCCTGGACCACCTGATTGCCAATGCTGGAATCTACACCGACGAGCCGGCAGCCGCGATGAGCGACGAGGCGTGGCTGCGCACGATGCGGATAAACCTCGATGGGGTCTTTTATCTCTGCCGGGAGGCCAACCGCGTGATGACGCACGGCGGAGCCATCGTCGCCTCCGCATCGGCCGCCGCGCACGCGGGGGGCAGCCTGGGTCACGCCCACTATGGCGCGTCTAAAGGCGGAGTGCTCGCGCTTGTCCGCGGCCTGGCGCGTGAGTTCGGACCGCGTGTGCGGGTCAATGCGGTGTCGCCCGGAACAATCGATACGCCGATGGTGGCCGACAATCGCGCGCTGGTGAACCCGGACTTCGTTGCATCCTTTCCGCTCCGCCGTATGGGCAGGCCCGAGGAAGTCGCCTCGGTCATCGCCTTCCTTTGCAGTGACGCGTCCAGCTATGTCACCGGCGAAACGATCCTAGTGTGCGGCGGAAGCTATATGGCGTGACCTTTGACGCGGTCCGGAAGGAAAGCGGTACTGACGAATTTAGCGGGGCCAGAAAATTGACTGGATTAGCTGAAGCCTGGCGGGCCACTGACGCGGCGAGACCCGTGCAATTTGATCCGGGCGACAAGGGTTTGCCCTTCGCCTGGGCCGGCAAGACCGCGACCGTCGCCGCGGCGCGCGGAGCGCCGATCCTCGACTTTCTCTCCCGTGCGAACGTTGGGGATCCCAACGGCCTCATTCGTGATGAGACCTTTCTGTCCGTAGCCCAGTACACGTTGATGTGCGTCGGCATCATCAATCTGGTCGATGACGAGGTCCACGCGGTCTCACGGACCAGGATGCGACGCGGGACCGTCGCAATCGGCCTCAGGATCATGGCTTCGGCCCGTAGTCTGCGTACGGCGATCGAGGCGCTCAGCAATTTCTATAGCCTGATCGGGCGAGGCGAGAAGTTCACTCTGGTGACATCTGGGCCCATGACGCAACTTCAGGTGTCCGCAGATGTCTCCGACCCGCATATCTCCGCTACGGTTCAGGAGATGATTGCTGTTTCGCTGCATTGCCAGTTTAGTTTCATTCTGGACCGGCTGTTGCCACTGTCCGCTTTCGCGACACACGGCGACCACCCCAACCATGATCGGGTTCACCCCTACCTAGGATGCACGGTTGTGAGAGGGACGAAGACCGCCCTGGTCTTTCCGACCTGGTGTCTCGACCTGGAACCGGTCACCAAGCTCAGTGACACGCCCGTTACCGACGCCGTGCTGCACTGGCTGAAAATGCTTGATGCGCGAACGCTGTCCGGGTTTGACCGACATGGTCTGAAGCCGGTCAGCGCCGCCGTCTATGACCGGTTGCGGGACCGCGACATATCCTATCAGGAATGCGGACTCGAACTGCGACTGCCTGGGGACGAGTTGCGGCGAGCGCTAGCGGCAGAGGGCCACGGCTACCGGTCCCTGCGGCACAGCGCCTTTCTCGAACGACTTCGACCGCATCTGATATGCGGGACAAATCTGGACGATGTCGCACTTGAGCTCGGCTTTTCCGATGCGCGCAGCCTAAGGCGGAGCGTCCGGTCCGCTTCCGGCCTCTCGGTGACGGAGCTGAGGAACGCGGTCAGTCATGCCGAGACCGGTGAAGACCCGCTGATCATCGGCCATCTCACACATGAGCTGGATGCGATAAATTAGGAGGCGGCCCGGAGCGCTTCGCCGGCTGGGCGAGTCTGCGCCAGCAACCAGGGACGCCCGCCGTCGGCCGTCTAGACGGGGGCCGGCTTCAACCTGAAGAATTCGATCATCGCCCTCAGCGGCGCGGAAACATGGCGGCGTCCCGAATAGTAAAGATGAAAACCCGAACTCGGCTGGCACCAGTCGTCGAGCACCCTCACCAGGCGGCCGGCCGCGACGTGTTCCACAACAACCTCCTCAAGGATATAGGCGAAGCCAAGCCCATCCAGCGCGCACCGGGTGATCAAGGTCGTGTCGTTGACCGTGATCGCGGCGTCGATCCGAACCTCAAGGACTTCTTCCGCGCGCTCGAACCGCCATCGGTAGACCGCACCATCATTCGCCCAGCGGTAGTTGATGCAGCGGTGATCTCGCAGATCGTACGGCGACTGGGGCGCGCCTCGCGACGCGACATAGGCCGCAGACGCGACAACCGCCACGCGCAGGTCGGGGGTCAATCGGACAGCTGTCATGTCGCCCTGAACCAGCGACCCGGCCCGGATGCCGGCGTCGGACCCCTCCGCGACGATGTCGGCCATGCTGTCGTCGATGATCAGATCGAGAATGATCTCCGGATACAGCTGCGTGAACTGCCCGAGCCTGGGAAGGATTACGGCTTCGGCGGCGAGCCGGGGTAAATTGAGGCGCAGCCGGCCACGGGGACGATCGCTGAAGGCGCCGACCTCACGAACGGCATGCTCGAGCTCCGCCATCGCCGGGACGAGCCGGCCGAGCAGCGCGGCGCCCGCTTCCGTTGGTGCAACGCTGCGCGTGGTCCGGTGGAGAAGCTTCGCGCCCAGTCGCTCTTCCAGGGCCCGGATGACATGGCTGAGCGCTGAGGGCGTGACGCCCAGCCGAGTGGCCGCCCTCCGGAAACTGCGTTCCTGCGCCACGGCGGCGAACGCCCGCAGTTCCGCAAATTCAGCCCCACGCATCATTGCTGAGCTCCATTCATCAGCCAATGAAAATTGTACCGTATTGTGGCTATTCGTCTCAAGAGCCATCTGTCGGTCGGGCCTGCAACTTGAAAGGAAGACGATGTCGGATACTCAAATGAATGAGCAAATGCCGTTGCACGGTAAGGTCGCACTGGTAACGGGCGGCGGCACCGGCATCGGCCGGGCGGCGGCTCTGGGTTTCGCCAGAAAGGGGGCGACCGTGGTCGTCGTCGGGCGCCGGCTGGCGGCCCTTGCCACGGTCGTCGGTGAGATCGAAAGCGCGGGTGGAAAGGCCGCGGCGATGACAGCGGATATCGCGGTCGAAGCCCAGGTCACCGCTCTGATCAAGGGCGTTGTGGAGCGGTTCGGTCGCCTGGATATAGCCTTCAACAACGCGGCCGTCAGCAACGGCGGCCCGATCGAGGCGCTGACCACCACGGATTTTGACTATGTCTTCGCCACAAACGTCCGCGGTGTCTGGATGCTGATCCAGCAGGAGGTCATCGCCATGCGCGCGCTCGGACATGGCGGCGCGATCGTCAATACCTCGTCGATCGCCGCAACCGGCGGCAATTTCGGCCTCTCGATCTATGGGGCCAGCAAGGGTGCGCTCGACTCGATGATCCGCCATGTCGCGATCGAGGTCGGAGGCCATGGGATCAGGATCAACAATGTCAGTCCCAGCCTTACCCGCACGCCGATGACGGCCGATTTCCCGGAGGCGGTGTTCACCACGGTCGCCGCGCACACGCCGCTTAAGCGGGCTGCAGAGTCTGAGGATGTCGCAGACGCCGCAATCTGGCTCTGCACGGACGAAGCGCGCTTCGTTACCGGCCAAAGTATCCTGGTGGACGGCGGCTACAACATCGGCGGGGCGCGATAGGCCTTCGCCTTCTATCTCGGCGCGGCGGCCAGGGTCGCCGCGTCGGTGATGGCTGCCACCGCGGCCCGAGAGGGCCGCAGTGTGGTGAGGCGGCATCGGCGACTCACCCGGAGGAGCCTTCCCGGAAACCGTCCCCCGTCCTCATGATTCGGTCCTCGACCCAGGTTCGAAGGAGCCACAGTCTCCAGCATCGCTCGACGCCGCCACAGAGCGGCGCAACGCCAAGGGAGAGGTCGATGAAACAGTCATATTTCGCACATAACGTATCGCGCCTTGCGATTTGCACCGCCCTGTTGGGGGCGACATTCGCGACAGAGGCGCATGCCCAGACGACGCCCAATTCTGTCGTCCAAGGTCCGGACCAGGAGTCCGATGCGGTCGGGATCGAAGAGGTCGTCGTCACCGCAACGCGCCGTTCGACGGCGCTTCAAAAGACGGGGCAGGCGATCTCCGTTGTCACCGGCGAACAGCAACTCCTGACCGGCCGTCAGGGCTTGGACGATCTAAAAACCTCGATACCCAATGTGAACCTGGCGTCGACCAGCAATACGACGCAACTGTTCGTTCGGGGAATCGGCAACACCTTCCTCCTGGCCGGGGGCGATCCGGGCGTCGCGCTGTATCAGGATAACGCCTATATTTCGGACCAGACGACCTCGGGCGTCAGCTTCTTCGATATCGAGCGGGTGGAGGTTTTGCGTGGACCTCAGGGCGGGCTTTATGGCCGCAATGCCACCGGCGGCGCGATCAACATCATTTCGGCGAGGCCGACGTCCGATACGACCGGCCGAATTTCCGTGCTTGCCGGCGACTACGGACGGCTGGAGAGCGAAGGCTTTGTCTCGGGGCCGTTGGGCTTTGCGAATACGGATTTCCGTCTTTCCTATCAGATTCATCGCCTGGATGGCTTTGTCCGCAATCGCTACAAGCCCTCAGTCGGCGAGCCGGGGTTCGGCTCGGCGCCCGACCGGCTCGATGACAAGAGTTCCGATGCGGTGCGGTTCCAGACCGCGACAGAGCTGGATTCGGGCGGCACGCTGCGCCTGATCGTCAATCACTATCGGGAGGAGGACAACGGCTCGGCCCTTGCGGTGGTGCCGAACTCCGGCTTCATCTACCCGGCCCAACACCTCTACGGCCTGGTTCCATCAAGCGATCCGCGCAATGTCACCGTGGACGAAGGCTACAACAAGATTCGCCTGTCGAACGTCAATCTGAACTTCGATCAGCCAATTGGTGATGGCACGCTGACGGTCACGGGCAACTATCGCCGCTCGCATCGGGACTTTCTCAACGATTGCGACGGGACGATCGCGAACAGTTGCTCGTTCCGGGTCGACACTTCGAGCGACGACTATTTCAGCGATATTCACTACGCGTCTTCGACTACAGGCGCCTTCCGCTATATTTTGGGCGCGACCTATACCCACCTGCGCCAATCCCAAATGAACTCCGTACCGTTTGAGTTTCCGACCTTCTATCTGACCGGCAATCCTGCAGACACCGCGGCCTTCGACTTTCCGACGGCGGCTGGCGGACGCCTCAGGACCAACTCTTGGGCGGTGTATGCGGACGCGCGATATGTCCTGTCAGATATCTGGTCGCTAGTCGGGCAGGTCCGCTACACCAGCACCGAGAAGGAGGCGCGGGAAACCCTGAGCCTGCCCGCGTTCGGCCTCGACGTGACTGGGTCTCCAAACAGCGCCAGCAACTCCGGCGTCCCCTTCAAGGTCGGGTTCGAAGGGCAGCTGACAAACGACATCCTGATCTACGGCAACTACGCCACGGGGTTGAAGGACGCCGCCATCAATCTCGGCACGCTTCAAACCATTCCCGTAAAAGAGGAAGAGGTTCGAAGCGTCGAGATCGGCGTTAAATCCAGCTTCTTTGACCGCCGGCTTCAGATCAACGCCGCAGCCTTCAACAGCGACTACAAGAACCTGCAGGTCTCCCAGCTCAAGGGCACCCTGGCCACGCTCGCCAATGCCCCCGAGGCGAAGATCCGAGGCGCCGAACTTGAGGTCATCGCCGAGCCAGCGCCGGGACTGCGGTTCAATGGCAGCGTCGGCTACCTTGACCCGAAACTCGAGCGTTTCGAGAACACGCCGAACTTGCCGGCAGATTTCACGCCGCCGCCGGTTTCGATCGTGCTGGACGGGAATCAGCTGCCCTATGTCGCAAAGTGGAGCGTCACCCTGGGCGCCCGCTACAGGTTCGAGCCGGCTGCGGGCGTCACCATGGAGCTGGGTGGGGACTACTACTATCAGAGCCGGATGTTCTTCAACGAGTTTAATACGTTGAACAACTCTCAGAAGCCGGTGGGACGCGTGGATCTGTCCGCCTCCATTGGGCCGTCTTCCGACCAGTGGAAGCTCTATGGATATGTCCGCAACCTGACGGATGAAACGGTGCTGACGGGCACCACCATCTACGCAGGCCTGCTAGGCGCGGAAAAGGGCGTGTCCTATGCGCCTCCCCGCCACTTCGGCGTCGGATTCTCCTACAGCTTCTGATTGGGCTCGACGATGACTTCCGGTGACCGGACGACGATCCACGGGTTCTGCGACGCAGCCTTTGAAAGGGTGCGGGCGGAATTCACCGCGAACTTCCAGGATCGCGGCGAAGTTGGCGCAAGCCTCGCCATCTTCCTCGATGGGAAACTCATGGTCGACCTGTGGGGCGGCATCGCCGACACCGCCACGGGCCGGCTCTGGGAGGAGGACACGATGGCCGTCGTGTTCTCCGCCACTAAGGGGATGGCGGCCACCTGCCTGCACATGCTGGCGGATCGCGGCCTGCTCGACTTCGACGAGCCGGTCGCGCGCTACTGGCCGGAGTTCGCCGCCAACGGCAAGGCTGGTATCACGGTCGCCATGGCTCTCAGCCATCAGGCGGGCCTGCCGTTGTTCCAGGCGAACCTTCCGGTAGGCGTCTTCAACGGCTTCGACCTGCTTGTCGAGCGACTGGCCGCCGAGGCGCCGGTTTGGGAGCCCGGGACGACACACGGCTATCACGCCGTTACGATTGGCCTGATCGAGGGCGAACTGGTGCGCCGGATCACCGGCCGCACCATCGGAGCCTTTCTACGTGACGAGGTGGCGGGTCCGTTGGGAGCCGACATCTGGATCGGTCTTCCGGAGAGCGAGGAGCACCGGGTCGCCACCCTCTACCTGGGCGCGCCTGACCCGCAATCGCCGCTTCAGCAGAAACTGGCCAGTGATCCACACTGGATCGGCCGGAAGCTCGCTTCCAACACCGGCGACGATCTCACCTACGTGAACGACAGGATCCGCCATGCCGCCGAGATACCGGCGTCGGGTGGGATCGCCAGCGCACGGGGCCTTGCCCGCCTGTACGCGCCCCTGTCGCGCGATGGCGCGGTGGATGACGTGCGATTGCTGCGACCGTCATCGCTCCATGTCATGCGGGAGGTTCGTTCGGCCTCCGACTGTGACCAGATCCTGCGCATACCGACCACCTTTACCCTCGGCTTTTCGAAATCCTGGGGAAGCCGGCGGCTGGGCCTTGGCCAGCACGTCATCCTTGGCAGGGATGCTTTCGGCACGCCGGGCCTGGGCGGCAGCATCGGCTTTGCCGACAGCGACGCCCGGATGTCGTTCGGCTACGTCATGAACAAGCACGGCAGCGGGGTCGGTCTGAACGATCGCGGACAGACGCTGATCGATGCGGCCTATCAGTCGCTGGGCTTCGCCACGAGCACACCAGGCTTCTGGGTCCGCGGCTGAGGGCCTCCGGAAAGGCTGACGATGCAAAGGACGATGTTGATGACGAGGGAAACGGCGGCCGTGCATGGCGTTTGCGCAGCGGAGTTCGGCGAGGTGGCCGAGGTGTTCGCTCGCAACTTTATCGACCATGGCGAGGTCGGAGCGTCGGTGTCCATCTGCCTGGACGGCAAGCCCGTTGTCGATCTCTGGGGCGGAACGGCTGACCGGGACAGCGGGCGGCCGTGGGAGAAGGATACCATGGCCGTCGTCTTTTCGGCGACCAAGGGCATGGCGGCAACCTGCATCCACATGCTCGCGGATCGCGGGCTTCTCGACTTCGACGCGCCGGTCGCGAGCTACTGGCCTGAATTCGCTGCGAACGGGAAGGCAGATATCACGGTCGCCATGGCGCTCAGTCATCAGGCTGGGGTGCCCGTGTGGCGGGCGGAGCTGCCGCCCGGCGCGTTTCACGACTTCGACCTGATCGCCGGGCGGCTGGCCGCGGAAGCCCCCGTGTGGGAGCCCGGGACGACGCACGGCTACCACCCCGTCACCATTGGCGTCATCGAAGGCGAGCTGGTGCGTCGGATTACCGGTCGGACCATCGGCGCCTTTCTGCACGAAGAGGTGGCTCGTCCGCTTGGCGCAGATGTCTGGATCGGTCTTCCGGAAGGCGAGGAGCACCGGGTCGCGACCCTCTATCTTAGCGAGCGTGATCCGCGGTCGCCGATGATGCGGAAACTGGCGAGCGATCCGGCCTGGGTTGGTTGGAGTTTTATTCACAACACGGGCGGCGATCGCGACAACGTCAATTTGCGTGCGCGGCATGCCGCCGAGATCCCGGCGGCTGGCGGCATCGCCACAGGCCGGGGTCTTGCCCGCCTGTATGCGCCCCTCTCTCGCGACGGCGCGGTCGATGATGTGCGCCTTGTACACGCTTCCTCGCTCCACGCGATGCGCGAGATCCGCTCGGCCTCCGACTGCGATGTGCTGCTCCGCATCCCGACGACTTTCACTCTTGGCTATTCCAAATCCTGGGGAGCCAGGCGGCTGGGCGCCGGCCAGCACGTCATCCTGGGCCGGAACGCCTTCGGAACGCCGGGCATGGGCGGCAGTATCGGCTTCGCTGACACCGAGGCCCGCATGTCATTTGGATATGTCATGAACAAGCACGGCGGCGGCGTCGGTCTGAATGATCGCGGACAGGGACTGATCGACGCCGCCTATCGGTCCGTCGGCTTCACCTCCAGTGCGCTCGGCTTCTGGATTCGGGAGCCATGAGGCCGGCGAGTTCGGCGCGCGGCGCTTCGGTGGCCGCCCGTTCCGGCGAAGATGAGTTTGCCGGACAGGCCAGCCCGCTACTTCCAACGACCACGGCCGTGCTCGGGTGTGGCGTCATCGGCTCGAGTTGGGTGACGGCGTTCCAGACCGCGGGCCATACTGTGCGCGTGTGGGACCCTGATCCGGCTGGCGTCTCCGTCAGGGCGGTCGCGGAACTGGAGGGGGTGACGGTTTGCGACACACCGCAGGAAGCGGTCCAGGGCGCTCGCTTCGTTCAGGAGAGCGGACCCGAAGACCTCTCCGCCAAACGGAGCCTGCTTGCCCGCGTCGGACCATCGCTGGAACCGGATGCCGTGGTTGCCTCCTCCACATCGACGTTGCAGGCTTCAGATCTGCAGCCAGGACTGGACTGTGCTGACCGTATTGTCATTGGCCATCCCTTCAATCCTCCTCATGTCATGCCGCTCGTCGAGGTGATCGGCGGCGCGGCGACGGCGGAATGGGCCATCGACCGGGCGATGTGCTTCTATGAGGCACTGGGCAAACATCCGATCCGCCTCCGGGTGGAACGGCCCGGGCATCTGGCAAACCGGCTGCAGGCGGCGCTCTGGCGCGAGGCCGTGGACGCGGTGGCGTCCGGCCAGGCCAGCGTCGCCGACGTCGATGCAGCGGTCACGCTCGCGCTCGGACCCCGCTGGGCGCTGAGCGGTCCCTACGAAACGTTTGCGATAGGCGGCGGCGAGGGCGGTCTCGCTCACTTCCTCGCGCATCTTGGCGGGCCATTTGAAACGCTGTGGGACGACTTACGCCGTCCCATTATGACGGCGGCGCTGACGGAGAAGCTTGTCGAGGACGCGTCCCGCGAACTCGATCGCTCTCCGCTCCGCCGCAACCGCCAGGCGCGGGAGGAACGTCTGCGGCGCATTCTGGCGATCGCCCGATGCGAAGACCCACAGCACTGACCGCAATTCAAATCAGCCGACGCGGATCCTGACCTCCGTCCAGCGAAGGGCGTCGACCCAGCCGCCCGATGGGCGCGGGCTTTCGCCGCCGCCTATCCGGTCCGTCACGATCGCTCGACCACGGCTTCAGTGGCGGCGACGAAGCCAGCGTCATCGCCCGGTGCTGTCTTCTTCACGGGCCGCGAAGGCCTGATGATCTTCATCGCCGATTGACACTGGCTCGGATTCCCGTCCGACCGCCGCCATCTTTATTTGAATTGGCGGGGCCGAAAGTCGGCGGGCGCAAAAAAACGCCCCGGCAAAAACCGGGGCGTCGTCTTGTCGCGGAAGATGCAGACCCTAGCGTGGCGCCAGGATCATGATCATCTGCCGGCCTTCCATCTTGGGTTCGTGCTCGACCTTGGCGACTTCGTCGAAGTCGACCTTGACCTTGTTGAGCAGCTTCATGCCCAGTTCCGGGTGGGCCATTTCACGGCCGCGGAAGCGCAGGGTCACCTTGACCTTGTCGCCCTCCTCGAAGAACCGGAACATCGACTTGGCCTTCACGTCGTAGTCGTGAATGTCGATGTTGGGCCGCAGCTTGATTTCCTTGAGCTCAACGATCTTCTGCCGCTTGCGGGCCTCGTTCTTCTTCTTCTGCTCCTGGAACTTGAACTTGCCGTAGTCCAGGATTTTGCAGACGGGCGGATTGGCGTTGGGGACGATCTCGACGAGATCCAGTCCCGCTTCCTCAGCCGCTTCAAGAGCGGCGGAGATGGGCATCTCGCCCTGTTTCTCGCCATTCTGATCGATCAGAAGTACACGGGGAACGCGGATGTCTTCATTCATGCGCGGCCCGTCTTTGACGGGCGGCGTATTGTTGGGGCGGCGAATAGGCGAAGCTCCGGAGGCTGTTTACGAAAGAAGGCGCGGCGCGCGCAGGGCGTTCCGTGTCTCCACCGCGATATATGACCCTAGAGTCCCCTCGCCGCAAGTGAATGCGCCGGACGGCGGCGATGCTTTGGCCGCTTCGCCGAGATGGGAAGCTGATCTTAGCGGGGAAGCAGAGAAAAAGAGGCGTTGGCCACGGTGTCGACGCTCATGGCGCTGAGATCCGCCGCGTGCATGACGGCGACATGGCCGCGCGGGCCGGAGAGGGAGGCTTCCGGTCCGCCCGCGAACAGGGCCACCGTGGGCGCCCCGGCGGCGGCGATCAGGTGCAGCGGCCCGGTGTCGTTGCCGACGGCCAGGACTGCCTTGGCGCCGAGGAGGGCGATCTGGGCAAAGTCGGTACGTCCGGTCAGGTCACGGGCCCGGCCGACCGTCTTCTGAATCGCGCGGGCCAGAGCGCTGTCCTGCGGGCCGCCGATGATGACGATGTCGTAGCCGGCCGCGAACAGCCGGCCGGCCAGTTGGGCAAAAGCCGCGACCGGCCAGCGCTTCTCCGGGGATTTCTCGTTGCCGCCTGGCACTAGCAGGACGAAGGGCTTCGGGGTCTGGCCGCCGGGGGTCGGCCTGGCGGCGGGGGCGCGGCGCAAGATCCAGGACAGGTCTGGCGCGGGCGCATCGCCCGGCGCGGTGGGGGCGTCTGGCCAGATGCCGGCGATCTGAAGCTGCTCGGCCTGACGCTCCAGAAGGTGCATCTGCTCCCGGCCAGGCTTGCGATAGCGGTACTTGGCGCCCGGGACGGGGCCCGACCAAGGCGGCGGGAAGGGGCGTAGCAGGTGGAACAGGCTCGCTGTCTTGGCTGAACCCTGCAGATCGTAGACCCGCGAGTAGCGCGCCTGTTTGATCCGGGACCGCAGGCTGAGCCACTCGCCGGGGCTATTGGGCGCTCCGCCGGGATCGACGTCGTTGAAATAGGGACTGGTGCGCGCCAGAGCCTCGAACGCGGGCAGGGTCAGCAAGGTGATCCGGGCGCGGGGATGGGCCTGCCGGATCCGCCGCATGGCAGCCAGAGACAGCACGAACTCGCCGATCGCCCCGGCCTGAATGACCAGGATTTTCTCAACGTTCAACGCCATCAGGCCCGATCCTCCAGGATGCGAGCATAGACCGCCAGGGTGGCGTCGCACATGGCCTCGACGGAATAGAGCCGCTTCGCCCTCGCCGCGCCCAGCTCGCCCATGGTCCTGCGTGTGAGGGTATCGGTGTCCATGGCTCGAACCAGGCCCCGGGACCATGCTTCGGCGTCGCCCGGCGGCAGGCGCCAACCGGTCTCGCCCTCGACCACCGTCTCGCGGGCGCCGCCGTGGTCGGAGACCAGGACCGGCCGCCCCATGGCCTGGGGCTCCACCGCCGCCCGTCCAAAGGATTCCGGCTGGGTGGACGGCAGCAGGGCGAAGTCGCCGAGGCGGTAGGCGGCCGGCATGTCGTCGCAATGGCCGACCAGCCTGATCTGCCTCTCCAGGTCGGCGGCCCGGATGGCGTCCTCAACCTCGTGCCGGTAGTCCGTGCGACCCTGATCGTCGCCGACGAACAGGATCAGAAAATCATCGCGACCCGCGGCCTTAACCTTTGCGGCGGCCTCGACGATCGACAGATGTCCCTTCAACCGGGTGATCCGGCCGCCGAGGACGAAGACCGTCTCGCCGCCGGTCGGCGGCAGTTCCCACAGGTCTCGCAGAGCCTGGATGCGCGCCGGCGTCACCTTGCGCGGGTCAAACCGGCCCAGATCGACGCCGCGCGGGATGGAGACGATCCTGTCGGGGTCCAGGTGGTGCTCGGCCAGCACGTGATCGCGGGTGTAGTCGCTGTTGGCGATGACCAGGTCGCCCTTGGTCATCACCGCATTGTACCAGCGCTTCAGGTTGGTCCGGGCGTTGTAGATGCCGTGATAGGTGGCGACGAACGGCACGCCTGTCGCATGGGCCGCCCACAGGGCGCTGAAGGCCGGCGCCCGGCTTCGGGCGTGGACGATGCTGATCCTCTCCTTGCGGATCAGGTCGATCAGCCGTGCTGCGTTGCCCAACATGACCAGCGGGTTTTTCGACTGAACCGGCATCTGGGCCAGCCGTCCGCCGTCGGCTTCCAGCCGCGAGGCCATCCGTCCGCCGCGTGTGGCGACAAACGCCTTGCCCCCGGCGGTGACCACGGCCTGGGCAATATCGATGGCGGTCTGTTCGGCGCCGCCGGTTTCCAGTTCCGGCACCACTTGCAGCAGCGCGAAGTCAGGGGGCAGAAGGGGGGACAAGGCGGGCGGTTCTTCCTCTGTGCTGGCGCTGGAGGGTAGGGACGTACTGCAGCGTAACTAGTCGAACTGGAGCCGAGACGCCATGACCGAACAGCAGGGTTTCCTGGATCGGGGGGATGGCGAGCGGGTCGCCTGGCGCAGGGTCTCCGGGACCGGGCCGACTGTCGTCTGGCTGGGTGGTTTCATGTCGGACATGGCCGGGACCAAGGCCCAGGCCCTGGCCGACTGGGCGCTGGCGTCGGGGCGCGGCTTTGTGCGGTTCGACTACCTGGGTCACGGGCAATCCAGCGGGGCCTTTCGCGACGGGACCGTCACCCGCTGGCGGGAGGACAGCCTGGCGGTGATCGATGAGCTGACGGAGGGCGCGCTGGTGCTGGTCGGCTCGTCGATGGGCGGGTGGATATCCTGTCTGGTCGCCGCCGTGCGGGCGGAGCGGCTAACCGGCCTGGTGCTGATCGCCCCGGCGGCCGATTTCACGGAGAAACTGATGATCCCGGGTTTCCCGCCGCAAGCGCATGAGGCGCTGGCCCGGGACGGCGAATGGACCAGACCCTCGCTATATGACGCGGGGGGCTATCCGATCACCCGCAACCTGCTGGAAGACGGCGCCCGCTGGTCGATCCTGCCCGGCCCCGTGCCGATCGAGGCGCCGGTGCGCATCCTGCAAGGCGGCGAGGACCCCGACGTCCCTTGGCGTCACGCCCTGGAACTGGCCCAGGCGCTGAAGGGCGAGGACGTGGTCTTCACCCTGATCAAGGACGGCGACCACCGGCTGTCCCGGCCGCAGGACATCGCGCGACTGATTGCGGCGGTGGAGGAGCTTGTTTAGGAAACTGATCCGGCTCTTGCGGGGCAGGTAGAGCTAAGCGCCGGACGGCGGCCGCAATTGGAACTCCGCCCTCTACTCCCAGAACGCCTTGATCCGCGCCGCCTCGGCAAGTCCCTGCGCATGGCCCGCCCGCGCGATATCCCCTCGGCGTGAGCCGTCCATCAGGTTGGGCCCGAACGCCTCGCCGCTGCCGGCGTCGGGGACGATCAGGGCAGTCTCGCCGCCCCTGGCTTTCACCGCCGCCAGCTCGGCCTCGATGCCTGGCATCATGAAAGGAAGGAAGGCCGGGGGCGCGACCGCGACCAGAAGAACCTTGTCGTAGTCCGCCGCCAGGTCGGCGTTGGTCCCCGAGCGCATGCCTCCATCGATGTAGCGGCGGCCCTCGATCGTGATCGGGGGAAAGATGGTCGGCACGGAACAGGACGACGCCACCGCCCGGATCAGCGGAGCCGCCTTGTCCGCGCCCCAGATGACCAGTTCGCCATCCGCGACGTCCACCGCCGTGCAGGCAAAGCCCGCCGGCCAGGGGTGTTGACCCTCCGCCAGCGGTCCGAAGCCGGCGATGAAGGCCTCTTCAGAGACGGTCTGGGCATCCAGCGCCATACGTGCCAGCTTCAGCCGTCCTTCGACGGGCAAAGCCTCGCCCGGCGGCTTGCTCATCATCACGCTCATCAGCGGGGTGAGGTCGGGCGCCGGCCGGACCGGGCCTTCGGGATCGGCTTCGCGGATCTGGTCGGCGGCCGCGAACTCAGCATGAAGCATGGCGGCCGGGTCACGGGTCATCGCCAGATGGGCGCCGACAAAGGAGCCGGCGGAGGTGCCGAGGATCCAGTCGGCGTAGGCGACATCCACGCCGCCCTCCGCCAGTCCGGCCAGCAGGCCCGTTTCCCAGGCGATGCCTACAGGCCCGCCGCCGCCCAGAACCAGAGCTCGCGTCATCCGTCCCTCCCGTCTTGTTGGTCTTCCGCGGCGAGGATGGCGGCCAGGCCCTCGCGATAGTCAGGATATCTAGGCCGCCAGCCCAGTTCGGCCTTGGCCCGGGCATTGGAGACGCGTTTGTTCTCCGCCCAGAAGCGCCGCGCCGCCGGCGGCATCCCGGCCTCGTCATAGGGGAGGGGCGGCAGGGGACTGAGGCCTAGCAGCCGGGCGGCGTGGGCGTTGACGATGTGCGAGGCCACCGGCGCATCGTCGGTGATGTTGTAGACGGCTTCGGCCCGGGGGCGGGCGATGGAGGCGGCCAGGGCGGAGGCGATGTCGTCCACATGGACGCGGCTGAACACCTGGCCGGGCTTGATGATGTTGCGGGTGGTCTGTTCCCGCACCCGATCGAGCGCCGAGCGGCCGGGGCCATAGATTCCGGGCAGGCGAAAGATCTGCACGGTCAGCCCCATGCCGCGCCCGACCTCCAGCCAGTCGCGCTCAGCGGAGACACGGCGGCCACCCTCGATGCTGCGGGCCGACAGGGGCGAGGTTTCGAACACCCAGCGGCCCTCGCGGTCGCCGTAGACCCCGGTGGTGGAGAGATAGCCGATCCAGTCGGGGAAGGCCCGAGCGTCGGCCAGGGCGGGGACCAGGGTGTTCAGCCCGGGGCAGCCGCTGGCGTCCGGCGGTGCGGTGACCAGGATGGCGTCGGCCCGGGCCAGGGCGGCGGTGAGGGCGGATCGATCGGCCGGATCAACCGGCGTAACGCCCTCGGCGGCCTGTTCGGCGACCTTGTCCGGCGTGCGGGCGGTGGCGGCGACGGTCCACCCCTGGGACTGCATCCGCCGGGCCAGGGCCCGGCCCGTGAAACCGTAGCCGAAGATGAACAGATTGGTCACGCCCCTTGAATACCCCCTTCCGATCGGACGGGGGAAGAGCGTAGCGCGAAACCTACAGCAGCCCGAGGATCGCTTCCCGCGCGGCGGGGCCCAGTTCGGGATGCTTCAGGGCATAGGCCACATTGGCGCGCAGCAGGCCGACCTTGTCGCCGCAGTCATAGGTGACGCCGTCGTATTCCAGGGCGTGGAAGGGCTCCAGAGCCATCAGCCGGGCCATGGCGTCGGTCAGCTGGATTTCGCCGCCGGCGCCCTTGGCCTGGTCGCTGAGCAGGTTGAAGATTTCCGGCTGCAGGATGTAGCGGCCGGAGATGAACAGGTTGGAGGGCTCAGTCCCCTTCGGCGGCTTCTCGACCATGCCGGTCATGCGGTTCAACCGGCCCTGTTGTTCGCCCTCCAGGGCGACGATGCCGTATTTGTGGGCTTGGCCCTCGGGGGCCGGCTCGACAACGATGATGTTGCCGCCGACCTTCTGGTGGGCCGCCACCGCCTGGGACAGGGCCGGGACCGCGGCGTCCATCAGCATATCAGGCAGCATGACGGCGAAGGGTTCGTCGCCGATGATGTCGCGGGCGCACCAGACCGCGTGGCCAAGGCCCAGCGGGGCCATCTGGCGCACGAAGCTCATCTCGCCGGGGCGGGGGAGTTCGGAGCGCAAGGTCTCCAGCATCTCCAGCTTGCCCTTGGCTTCGAGCTGCGATTCCATCTCGGGATGGTGGTCGAAATAGTCTTCGATCGCGCCCTTACCCCGCCCGGTGACGAAGACGAAATGCTCGATCCCTGCCGCCCGGCCCTCGGCGATGATGTAGCTGAGGATGGGCCGGTCAACGATGTTGAGCATCTCCTTCGGGGTCGTCTTGGCGCCGGGGAGGACCCGGGTTCCAAGACCAGCGACGGGAAGGACGGCTTTGCGCACAGGTTTCATGGGCAGGTTCGTTAGCCGACCGCCGGACACAAATCCAGACGCCTTGGAACAGTTCGGTTCCAACGCCGCCGTCTTGGGCAGCGGCGCTATTCGACGGTGACGGACTTGGCCAGATTGCGCGGCTGATCGACGTCCGCGCCTTTCTGAACGGCCACGTGATAGGCCAGCAGCTGGATCGGGGCGGCGAAGACGAGCGGCGCGATCAGGGGGTCGCAGGTCGGCCCGACGATCACATCGGCGCCCTCCGGCGCGTGCCTGGCCCCGGCCGCGTCGGTGATCAGGATCACCTTGCCGCCCCGGGCCACCACCTCGCTCATGTTGGAGAGGGTCTTTTCGAACAGGCTGTCGGACGGGGCGATGATGATGATCGGCGTCTCTTCATCAACCAGGGCGATGGGCCCGTGTTTCAGCTCGCCAGCGGCATAGCCCTCGGCGTGGATGTAGCTGATCTCCTTCAGCTTCAGGGCGCCTTCATAGGCCAGCGGGCACATCGTGCCGCGGCCCAGGTAGAGGACGTCGCGGGCGCGGGCGATCTTGGGCGCCAGGGCCTGGACCGTGGCCTCCACCTCCAGCGATTCGCCGACCAGGCGCGGGGCTTCCAGCAACACCCGGACCAGCCGGCGCTCCTCGGCTTCGTCGATGCGGCCTCGGGCGGCGGCGGCGGCGACAGCCAGGGCGGTCAGGGCGGTGACCTGGCTGGTGAAGGCCTTGGTGGAGGCGACGCCGATTTCCGGGCCCGCGTGGGTCGGCCAGAGAACCCCGGCCTCGCGGGCCATGGTGCTCTCATGGGCGTTGACGATGGCGCCGGTGGCGAGGCCCTTGGCCTGGCACCAGCGCAGGGCGGCCAGGGTGTCGGCGGTCTCGCCGGATTGGGAGACGGCGATGGCAAGCGTGCCGGGGGTAACGGCGGGTTCGCGGTAGCGGAACTCCGAAGCGATCTCGACGTCGCAGGGCAGGCCGGCCAGCCGTTCGAACAGGTAGCGGGCGATCAGCCCGGCGTAGAAGGCGGTGCCGCAAGCGATGATCTGCAGCCGCTCGACCTTGGCGAAGTCGACGCCGCCCGGCGCGCGGGCCCGGCCGGTGACCGGATCGACATAGGCGGTCAGGGTGTGCTGGCAGGAGTCCGGCTGTTCGTAGATCTCCTTGACCATGAAGTGGCGGTGGTTGCCCTTCTCGACCAGCGCCGTTGCGGCCGAGACGATCTTCACCGGCCGGGTGACCGGATGGCCCTCGGCGTCGAAGACACGGGCGGAGGTGTCGTCGATGGCGACGTAGTCGCCTTCCTCCAAATAGATGACCCGGTTGGTGAAGGGGCCGACGGCGAGGGCGTCGCTGCCCAGGAACATCTCGCCCTGGCCTTCGCCGACGACCAGCGGGCTGCCGCGGCGGGCGCCCAGGATCAGCCGGTCCTCCCCCTGGATAAGCACGGCCAGGGCGAAGGCGCCGGTCAGCCGGTCCAGGGTGGTCTTCAGGGCGGCCAGGGGCTCGTCCCCGGCGACAAGCCGCGAATCGATCAGATGGGCGATGACCTCGGTGTCGGTGTCGCTCTCGAAAGTTCGGCCGGCGGCCTCAAGGTCGGCCTTGAGCTCGGCGAAGTTCTCGATGATGCCATTGTGGACCAGGGTCACCCGGCCGGCGGTGTGGGGGTGGGCGTTACGCACCAAAGGCGCGCCATGGGTCGCCCAGCGGGTGTGGCCGATTCCGACCGTGGCGGTCAGAGGCTCGGTCGCCAGCACCTCTTCCAGCGCCTTGATCTTCCCCTTGGCCCGACGGCGCTCGACCTGACCGCCGACCACGCCGGCGACGCCAGCCGAGTCATAGCCGCGATACTCCAGCCGCCGGAGGCTTTCGATCAGCCGGTCCGAAACGGAGGTCTTGCCGACAATTCCGATGATGCCGCACATGCTGTTTCACCGTCTCCGAACGCGGTGGGAGGGTCCGCGAGGCGCCATTAACACCGCTCCGAGTTAGGCGGTCATGAAAAAGCGTTGCAGACTGTTGCTTCCCTGGGTCGCGGAAACAGTCGGGATCAATTGTTTATTGGCGAAAGCGGTCCACGGATGCGAAATCGACCCGCCCCGCGAATGGAACTGGCAGGCGGCTTGAAGGAAGAACTTGATGGCCAAGCGCGCATACTTCGGCACCGACGGCATCCGTGGGCAGGCCAATAGCCATCCGATGACGGCGGAAGTCGCCCTGCGGGTCGGGCTGGCCGCCGGCAAGCTGTTCCACACCGAAGCCGACCGGCGCCACCTTGTGGTGATCGGCAAGGACACCCGGCTTAGCGGCTATATGATCGAACCGGCCCTGGTCGCCGGCTTCACCAGCATGGGCATGGATGTGCGGCTGTTCGGGCCGCTGCCGACGCCCGGCGTGGCGATGATGACCCGGTCGATGCGGGCGGACCTGGGGGTGATGATCAGCGCCTCCCACAACGCCTTCTCCGACAACGGCATCAAGCTGTTCGGCCCCGACGGCTACAAGCTGAGCGACGCTCGCGAGGCCGAGATCGAGGCCCATATGGACGAGGGCCTGCAGGAGGGCCTGGTGGGTCCGTCGGAGCTTGGCCGGGTGCGCCGGATCGACACCGCCCAGGACCGCTATGTCGAGATCGTCAAGGCGACCTTCCCCAAGACCCTCAGCCTGGCCGGGCTGCGCATCGTCATCGATTGCGCCAATGGCGCGGCCTACAAGGTGGCCCCGGAGGTCTTGTTCGAACTGGGCGCCGAGGTCATCAGGCTGGGCGTCGATCCGGATGGCTTCAACATCAACCTGCGCTGCGGCTCGACCTATCCGGCGACCATGGCCGCGGCGGTCAAGGAATTTCGCGCCGATATTGGCATCGCCCTGGACGGCGACGCGGATCGCCTGACCATCTGCGACGAGCACGGGCTGGTGGTCGATGGCGATCAGATCATGGCCATTGTCGCCGGCGCCTGGGCCAAGGCCGACAAGCTGTCAGGCGGCGGTATCGTCGCCACGGTGATGTCCAACCTGGGCCTAGAGCGGTTCATTTCCGGCCAGGGGCTGACCCTGGAGCGGACGGGTGTTGGCGACCGCTATGTGATGGAGAAGATGCGGTCGGGCGGCTTCAACCTGGGCGGCGAACAGTCGGGCCATGTGATCCTGTCGGACTTCTCGACCACCGGCGACGGCCTGATCGCGGCGCTGCAGGTGCTGGCGGTGATGGTCCAGTCCGACAAGCCGATGAGCGCGCTGGGTCGGCAGTTCGATCCGGTGCCGCAGCTACTGGAGAACGTCCGCTTCGCCAAGGGGGCCGAGCCGCTGAAGAACGCCAAGGTGCAGGAAGCCATCCGCGAGGCCGAGGCCCAGCTGAACGGCTCCGGCCGGGTGCTGGTGCGGCCCTCGGGCACCGAGCCGCTGATCCGGGTGATGGCCGAGGGCGACGACGAGGCGCTGGTGGCGCGGATGGTCAAGGAAATCAGCGCCGCGGTGCGGGTGGCGGGCGGCTAATCACCTATCCTCACCCGTAGCGAAGCGTATGGGGGAGGATAGGTGGTCAGGCCCGCAGGGCCAGCAGGGCGAAGCTGGCCAGCCAGTGCTCGCCCATATAGTCGCCGGCGACGTGGGGCAGGCTGGCGGCCAGGTGGCGGTCGGCGGCGGCGCGGGCGATCGGGGTCGCGGGATGGCCGTCCGGCAGGGCGGCGGCGATGGACCGCCAGCACCAGGCCCTTGAGAAGTTCAGGCCGTCGAGGTGGGCGATCTTGCCGTCGGAGCGGTCGCTGACCGTCGCGGGTTCGAACAGGGTGGCGGGCTGGCTTTGCGCGGCCCGGGGCAGGAATCGGTCGAACCAGGCGGGGAAGTCGGCGGGCGCCAACACCCGGCGCATGGCCTCAGCCTCGATCAGGGCGGGAGAGAGGAAATCCTCGCCGGACGGTTCCCAGGCCTGGCAGTCGGCGTCGGCGGCGTACCAGCGGCCGGCCGTCTCGATCAGCAGGGCGGCCAGGGCGTCGTCGCCGGCGACTTCCGCATACTCCAGCGACAGGGCGACGGCGAAGGCGGTGCTGGGATGAGCGCCGCCGCGCACCGGATAGGTGGCCTTGGGCAGGAAGTCATGGAAGCGCCGGGCGAAAGCATCGGCCAAAGGCTGCAGGTTGGCGGCCCAGGGCTGGTCGTCATGGCGCAGCAGTTCGGCCTGCAGCATCAGCAGCCAGGCCCAGCCGTAGGGGCGTTCGAACCCGCCCGACGAGGGCTTGTCGAGATAGGCCCGCTCGGTCTCCACCTTTTCCGGCGTCAGGCTGGCGGCCAACAGGGCGCGGATGGCAGGAGCCTCGGGCATGTCCGGATAGAGGCGCAGCAGGCTGGCCAGCAGCCAGTAGCCGTGGACGCAGGAGTGCCAGTCGTAGCTGCCGAAGAAGATCGGATGGAACACCTGGTGCGGGGCGACGTCGTCTTCGGACAGGAAGACGTGGTCGGCCTTGTGCGGCCAGGGCCGGGCGACGTGGCCCAGGGCGATGGCGGCGAACCGGCCCGCCAAAGCCTGGTCGAGGCCCGGGGCGACCGGGCGATGAGAAGCGGAAGACTCAAAAGCGGAAGACGAGGACATACATCAAGGCCGTGTTGGCGAGGAGGAGCAGGATGGCGGTGGGGGCCTGGGCGCGGATGACGCCGTAGCGGTCCTTCAGCTCCAGCAGGGCCGAGGGCACCAGGTTGAAGTTGGCGGCCATGGGGGTCAGCAGGGTGCCGCAGAAGCCGGACAGCATGCCGATGGCCGCCATGATCGCCGGGTCGCCATGGAAGCGGCCGACGATCAGCGGGAGGCCGATGCCGGCGGTCATCACCGGGAAGGCGGCAAAGGCGTTGCCCATGATGATGGTGAACAGGGCCATGCCGAAGGTGTAGGCGACCACGGCCATGGGCGCCCCGCCGCCGGCCATCCAGCCGCTGGACAGCTGGCCGATGATCTGGCCGACGCCGGCGGCGGCGAAGACCGCGCCCAGGGCGGACAGCATCTGGGGCAACAGGGCGGCCCAGCCGACCGTGTCGAGCAGTCGGCGGCCTTCCTGCAGCGGGGTGAACAGCTTGGGGCGCAGCATGGTCATGGCCACGGCCAGCGCCACCAGGATGCCGAGGATCAGGGAGACCAGGGTCGCCTGTTTGGGATCGACCAGGAAGCGGTCGCCGATCTTCACCGCCTTGAAGACGAAGGTCCCAAGCAGGGTGATCAGCGGGATCAACAGGGCGGGCAGGAAGAGGCGGGCGCCGAAGCGGACCGAGGTTTCGCGGCGTTCCGCCGGGGTGGTGGTGGCGGGCCGCCCCATGCCGAGGGCGCCGAATCCGGCCAGCAAAGCCAAGGCGATGACGATGAGGCCGTTCTGGAAATCCGTCAGGTGCGATCCCAGAAGGAAGCTGGCCGCCACAAGGCCCCAGAAGCCGGCGTTGCCCCAGCGCTTGGGGTTTTCGCGGTCGGCGCCGCTGAGTGCGGCGATGGCGGCGAAGAAGACACCTCCGACCAGGTAGAGGAGGTCGAGGCCGATCATGGGTTGGCCTCCGGAGCAGGCGGAGCGATGGCGGCCGTCTCGCGAGCGATCCGGCGGTCGAGCAGCCAGAGGCGCGTTCCATGGATGAGGAAGGCGAACACCGCTGTCGGAATGGCCCAGACCGACAGGTGCAGTGGCTCGACGATGATGCCGTTGGTCTCCAGGAAGCCCTTGATCAGAAGGATGGAGGCGATGGCGATGAAGATGTCCTCGCCGAAGAACAGCCCGACATTGTCGGTGGCGGCGGCCTGAGCGCGGATGGTCTCACGGGTCTTGTCAGGTAGCGCGCCGTGCCTGGCCTCGGCGGCGCCCTCGGCCATGGGCGCAATGAGCGGCCGGACCATTTGCGGGTGGCCGCCGAGGGAGGTCAGGCCCAGGGCGGCGGTGACCTGGCGAACCAGCAGATAGAGCAGCAGTAGCCGCCCGGTGGTCGCCCCCTTGATCCCGGCGATCAGCTCCCGGGCTTTTTCCTGCAGGCCGTAGCGCTCCAGCAGGCCGATGACCGGCAGGATCATCCAGACCAGGGTGATGTAGCGGTTTTCCTTGAAGGCTTTGCCGAAGGCGGCGACCACATCCTGCGGCGTCATTCCGGCGGCGATCCCGGTCACTCCGGCCGCCAACACCACGACCAGCAGGGGGTTCAGCCGGATCAGGAAGCCGACCACCACGATGGCGATGCCGAGCAGCGGCCAGAGACTCATCGCGGGACTTCTCCAGGGAAGGCGGCAGGGTCGGGAAAAATCGGGGCGGCGTCCATGTTTTCCTTGGCCGCCGGAGCGGAGCAGGGCTGTCGCGCCTTTTCGCGCTGCGCTATCGGAGAGTCGTCCGGTGGCGCGTGGCGCGCTCCGAAGGAGACCCATCTTGGCCGAGCCGATCCGCACCCCGCGCAAGCCGCCGGACAAGCCGGAGCCGGAGATGTGCTGCAATCGGGGCTGCTGCCCCTGTATCTTCGACTACTACTACGACGCCCTGGACCGCTGGAAGGACGCCACGCGGGAAGCCGGCTTCGATCCCGAGGCGCTGCTGCGCGAGCAGGGCGTGACCTAAGGGGCGGCGAGGCTGAACACCTCGCCGCCGTCCGTCAGATTTCCTGGTTATAGCCGCCGACCTGCGGGTGGGCGGCCAGGCGGGGCTTCACTTCCTTGTGGAAGAGTTCGCGCATGTCGTCGGCCGAGCGGGTGCTCTCCACCACGACGACGATCTCCGGCTTGTTGGAGGAGGCGCGGACCAGGACCCAGCTGCCGTCGTCTAGGGCGACTCGGACGCCGTTGACCGTGATCACGTCGCGGATGCCGCGGCCGAGGATCCGGCCGCCGGATTTGGCTAGGTTCTCGTATTCCTCGACCACCGCCTGGACGACGCCATATTTCTCTTCGTCGGCGCAGTGGGGGCTCATGGTCAGGGAGGTGTAGGCGACCGGCAGGGAGTCCTTCAGGTCGCTGAGGGTCTTGTCCGGATTGCGGTCCAGCATGGCCAGGACGGCGGCGGCGGCGGTCAGGCCGCAGTCGTAGCCGCGGCCGAGGGGCTCATTGAGGAAGAAGTGGCCGCTCTTCTCGAAGCCGGCCAGGGCGCCCAGTTCGGCCGACTTGCGCTTGATGTAGCTGTGGCCGGTCTTCCAGTAGACGGTGGTCGCGCCGTTGGCCTCGAGGATGGGGTCGGTGGCGTAAAGGCCGGTGGACTTCACATCGACGACGAAGGTGGCGCCGGGGTTCAGAGGGGCCAGGTCGCGGGCTAGCATCAGGCCGATCTTGTCGGCGTAGATCTCCTCGCCGGTGTTGTCGACCACGCCGCAGCGGTCGCCGTCGCCGTCGAACCCGAACGCCAGGTCCGCCCCGAACTCCTTCACGGCCTTGCTCATCTCATGGAGCATCTCGTGGTCTTCGGGGTTGGGATTGTACTTGGGGAAGGTCCAGTCCAACTCGCAGTCCATCTCATAGACCACGGACACGCCCATGCGGCGCAGGGCGTCCGGCACGAAGGCGCCGGCGGTGCCGTTGCCGCAGGCGGCGACGACCTTCAGCGGCCGCTTCAGCGACACCCGGCGGGCGACGTCGGCGATGTAGCGCTCATGCATGCCTTCGATGCGGGTCAGCTTGCCGCCGTCGCGCGGCTTGAACTTGGCGCCCAGGACGATGTCCTTCAGGGCGCCCATCTCGTCGGGGCCGAAGGTCAGGGGCCGGGCGGCGCCCATCTTCACCCCGGTCCAGCCGTTTTCGTTGTGGCTGGCGGTGACCATGGCGACACAGGGGGCGTCGAGGTCGAACTGGGCGAAATAGGCGGTCGGCGACAGGGCCAGGCCGATGTCCAGCACCTCGCACCCGGCCTCGATCAGCCCCAGGCTCAGGGCCTGTTTGATGGTCAGGGAATAGCTGCGGAAATCATGGCCGACGACGATGCGGCTGAGGCCCATGCTCTGGATATAGGTGCCCAGGCCCAGGCCCAGCGCCTGGATGCCCAGCAGGTTGATGTCCGGACCGAACAGCCAGCGGGCGTCGTACTCGCGGAACCCTGTCGCCTTGACCAGAGGCTCGGTCTCATAGGCGACAGTGTTGGGGACAAGGTCGGCGCGAGGCATGAAGGGCATGGAGGCTTCCTTGGGGAGGCGAAACAGTGGGCGAGATCAGACGACGCCGGCGCTGAGGACGTCATGGACGTGCAAAACGCCAACGGGTTTGTCGTCCTCGACCACGAACAGCACGGTGATCCGGCTTTCGTTCATGATCCGGGCGGCGTCGGCGGCGAGTGACCTGGGTGTGACGGCCTTGGGATTGTGGGTCATCACCTGACCGACCGTCTTGCCGGCCAGGCCTTCGAAATTGCGGCGCAGATCGCCGTCGGTGACGATGCCGACCAGCCGCCCGGCGTCATCGACGATGCCGACGACCCCCAGCTTGCGTTCGGTCATGACCTTGAGCGCCTGCGGCATCGGCGTATCGACGCGCGCGAGCGGCGCCTCTTCCAGGCGATGCATCAGGTCCCCCACAGTCCGCAGCATGGCGCCCAGCTTGCCGCCCGGATGGAAGACATGGAAGTCTTTTGGCGTGAAACCGCGCCTTTCCAGCAAGGCGACCGCCAAAGCATCACCCAGCGCCATCTGAAGCGTGGTCGATGTCGTCGGGGCGTTCAGGTCTCCGGTGGCCTCGGGGGCGTCCGGCAGCTTGAGGATGACGGTCGAGGCGCGGCCCAGGGCGCTCTCGGCATTGCCGGTCATACCCAGCAGAGGAATGGCGAAGCGGTGGCTGTAGGCGATGATGTCTGAAAGCTCCCGCACCTCGCCGGACTTGGACAGGGCCAGGACCACATCGTCGCTGCCGACCATGCCCAGGTCGCCGTGGCTGGCCTCGGCGGCATGGACGAACATCGCCGGCGTGCCGGTGGAGGCCATGGTGGCGGCGATCTTGCGGGCCACATGGCCAGACTTGCCGATACCGGTGCAGACCACCCGACCCTTGGCGGCAAAGACGATTTCCACGGCCTGGGCAAAATCATCGCCGAGACCGGCCGCCATCAGCAGCAGGCCGTCGGCCTCCACCTTCAGCACGCGCCGGCCGGCGGCGATGGGGCCGTCCTGGTCAAGGGCGGCGGCCTGAGGATTGGGCTTCATACCGAGGGCCGCAGGCCGGCCGAGGCCGCCTTGCCGACGACGGGTTTACCGAACGGACCGGGCGACCGGGCGCCCGTGCCCTGTGGCCAGACGAGGGCCAGGAGAATCATCCCGGCGGCAAGGGTCAGGGCCAGCGGATAGAAGAAGCGATCACGCATGGGAGGGCCTATAGCCGATTTCCCGGCTTTGGGGAGGTAGTGTCTTTCAGCGTCATGCTGGCGTCCTCCCTTCGGCCCGGACCCACGGAATCTGAGCCTTGACGCTCCGGCCTTCGCGCCTTAGCCCACCGATCCATGTCGACACTCATCCTGCTTCGCCATGGCCAGAGCCAGTGGAACCTCGAAAACCGCTTCACCGGCTGGGTGGATGTGGACCTGACAGCCGAGGGCGAAGCCCAGGCGCGGCGCGGCGGCGAGCTGCTGAAGGCGGCGGGGATCACGGTCGACAAGGCCTATACCTCGGTCTTGACGCGGGCGATCCGCACCGGCGCCCTGGCCATGGATGCGGCGGGGCAGGGCGACCTGGCCTTCACCCAGGACTGGCGGCTGAACGAGCGCCACTACGGCGGTCTGACCGGGCTTAACAAGGCCGAGACGGCCGAGAAGCACGGCGACGAACAGGTGACGATCTGGCGGCGGTCCTATGATGTGCCCCCGCCGCCGCTGGCCGCCGGGGGCGAGTTCGACTTCACCACCGACGCCCGCTACGCCGGCAAGGCGATCCCCGACACCGAGAGCCTGAAGACCACTCTGGACCGGGTCGAACCCTATTGGAACGCCGAGATCGCGCCGCACCTGAAGACCGGCGAGACGGTGCTGGTCGCCGCCCACGGCAATTCCCTGCGGGCCATCGTCAAGCTGCTGTTCGCGGTGCCTGACAGCGAGATCGTCGGGGTCGAGATCCCCACGGGCAACCCTCTGGTCATCACCCTGGACGGCGATCTGAAGCCGGTCTCGGCGCGGTACCTGGACGAGGCTCGCGCTCAGGCTCTGCCGGCGATCTAGGCTTCGTTGGGGGAGAGCGCGGCGCGATCCCGGACTGGCGCGGCGTAAGCGCAAACTTAAGCAAGATCAGTCCACTATCGGCGCAATGGAGCCTTCCCGCGTCCCATCCGGGCCGGCGTCCGGCGGCCGACGCCTGACGCAGACCGACGTTGATCTGATCTGCACCCGCCATGATCGGCTGTGGTCAGGGCGGAGCGGGGGGGCGCGCGCGGTCTTCACCTTTGCCGACCTCGGCGGTCTGAGCCTGGCGGGGCGAAACCTCTGCGACGCGGATTTCGCCGGCGCCAACCTGGCTGACGCCAACCTCGCCGGGGCGCGGCTCGACAACGCCAGCTTCTTCGGGGCGGACATGCAGGGCGCCACCCTGACCGAGGCGTCGCTGCGCCGGGCTGACCTGCGCGGCGCCTGCCTGAGGGGCGCCAACCTCTCAGGAGCCGACCTGTTCGAGGCCGATCTGCGGGAGGGAACAATCGCCGCGGCTGACCGGGACAAGGGGTTCCGGATCCTGGAGCATTCCGTGCGATCGGGGGACGCGCGCGGCGCCAACCTGTCCGGGGCCAACCTGGAGCGGTCGCGGCTGAGCGGGGTGGTGGCGATCAAGGCCGATTTCACCGACGCCGTGCTGAAGGACGCCAAGCTGGTTCGGGCCAATCTGAAACAGGCCCAGATGAGCGGCGCCAACCTGGCCGGCGCCGATCTTTCCGGAGCCGATCTCTCCGGCGCCGACCTGCATGACGCCATCCTCGTCGGCGCCAAGACCCAGTCGTGGAACGTCAGCGACGCCAATATGACTGGTGTGCTGACCGACAAGCCGATCGGCGCGGCGGTCTCGGGCCTGCCCTATGAGGCGATGATCGCCGCCCACGCCCGCTGGTGCGAGACCGGCGGGGCCGAGGGAGCCCCGTCACGATTCGACAACGCCGATCTCCGCGCCCTGAAGAGCCTGCGCGGCCTGAACCTGACGGCGCTGTCAGCGAAGGCGGCGGTCTTCTACGGCCTGGATATGGAGGGGGCTCAGCTGCAGGGGGCGCATCTGGAGGGCGCCGACCTGAGGGCCTGCAACCTGCGCCGGGCGGATCTTCGCGGCGCGCGGCTGTCGGGGGCCCGGCTGTCGGGCTCGGACCTGCGCGAGGCGCAGCTGGGCCCGCTGATGATCGCCGCCGACCGGCTGCTGCCTGTCGACATGACCGGGGCGATGCTCAAGGGCGCCGATCTGGGCCGGGCCGATCTTCGTCAGGCGCTGCTGGTTTCAGCCGACATTTCCCGGGCCAATTTCACCGACGCCCTGATGCGCGGCGCGGACCTGACGGGTGTTATCCGCTTTGCAACCCGAGGCCTAATTTCAGAGATCGCGGGTTTCTCTTAACCCTTCGGCGCCCATTGAAGGATAGGGTTCGGCCTTGTGTGGAGGACCGTTCCGGGGAACGCAGACTTGGTTATTGTTGCAGCCAGCACGACCGGACGCCGCCGGGTCACCCAGGCGGAACTGGACCTTATCATTACGGCTCACGAGCGGTTTCTGTCCGGCAGGCCGGGGGGAAAACGGGCCGCCCTGCGATTCATGAACCTGTCGGGCCTGGACCTGGCCGGGCGCAACCTGTCCGACGCCGATCTCTCGGCCTCGGTATTTGATGGGGCGCGGATGATCCGCGCGCGGCTGGACCGGGCCAATCTGTTCGGCTCCGACCTGCGCAAGGCCAATCTGCTGCAGGCCAGCATGGTGCGGGCCGATCTGCGCGGCGCCTGCCTGCGCGGCGCCAACCTGACCCAGGCCGATCTGACCCAGGCTGATTTCCGGGAAGGCCAGATCGCCATTCCCCACCCCAGCAGGGGCCTGGACAACCTGCGCCACGAGGCGAGGCTGGCCGAGGCGGACGGGGCCATCTTTACCGGGGCGACGCTCGATGGCTCGCGGATGTCCGGAGTCTCGGCCTTCTCCAGTGACTTCTCCGACTGCTCCCTGCGGGGGGCGACGATGACGGGCGCGAACTTCAAGGACGCCAATCTCAGCGGCGCGAACCTTGAGGGCGCGCAGGTTTCCGGCTGCAATCTGGAAGGGGCGGACCTGTCTGGGGCGGTGATGTCGGGCGTCGACATGTCGGGGGCCAAGGCCAGCGGGGCGAAGCTGGCCGGGGTGCTGGTGGCGCCGAGCGAAGCGGCCCTGGCCCATGCGCCGCTGCTGCGGGATATGGTGATAGCCAATCATCGCTGGTGCGAGACCGGCGGCCTGAGCGGCACGCCGGCCCGGCTGGACGGCTGCGACGTCCGGCCCCTGGGCGACCAGCTGAAGGGCATGCGGCTGACCGCGATGAGCGCCAAGGGCGCCTGTTTTGTCGGGATGGACATGGCCGGCGTCCAGTTGCAGGGCGCCA
The DNA here is from genome assembly GCA_044239675.1 of Caulobacter sp. Classification (GTDB taxonomy): domain Bacteria; phylum Pseudomonadota; class Alphaproteobacteria; order Caulobacterales; family Caulobacteraceae; genus Caulobacter. The sequence continues at coordinate 26,097 of JBIIAX010000016.1, read as the reverse complement.
ATCTGGAAGGCGCCGATCTTCGCGGGGTCAACCTGCAGCAGGCCGACATGCGCGGGGCGAAGCTGGCCGGGGCGAATCTGACCAAGGCCGACCTGCGCGGCGCCTCCATCGGCGCCCTGCCGCTGGCGCCCGGGCGGTCCAACCCGGCGACCCTCAATCTGGCCCGGATGCGCTACACCCGGGCCCAGTCCGCCGACCTGACCTGCGCCATTCTCGACGGCGCCGACCTGCGCGGCGCGGACCTGACCGGCGCCAAGCTGATCTCGACCAGTTTCCGCGACGCCGAGATCAGCTCGACCATCGGGCTTGAACAGTAGGCCAAGAAAAAGGGGCGACGCCTGCGCGCCGCCCCCTCGTCTTCAGTTCCTGGCCTTGAGGGCTCAGGCCGCCTTGTCGGCCTCGATCAGGGTCGAGGACGGGACGGTGTTGATGGCGATGGTCCGGGGCTTGAGGGCTTCCGGCAGTTCGCGCTTCAGGCTGATGGACAGCAGGCCGTCCGTCAGGTTGGCGTCAGTCACCACCACATAGTCGGCCAGCTGGAACCGGCGGTCGAAGTTGCGCTCGGCGAGGCCGCGGTGGAGGAACTTGCGGGCGTCGTCGTTGGCCGCCTTGCGGCCCTGGACGCTGAGCAGGTTCTGCTTGACCTCGATGGTCAGTTCTTCGGGGCGGAACCCGGCCACGGCGATCTCGACGCGGTAGGCGTCCTCACCGGTGCGCTCGATGTTGTAGGGGGGATAGCCCGCCTGGCTGTCCTGGGCGGCCGCGGAATCGAGCAGCGAGGCCAGGCGGTCAAAGCCGACGGCGGAGCGGTACAGAGGGGAAAAGTCGATGGTGCGCATTTGAATCACATCCTTCTTTGCATAAGCAAGGTTGCGGTTGACGGAACCTGCGGCGAGCCAGGATTGGCCTCGTCTTCGATCCCGGAAGGCCCGTAAGCGGCGCCTTCGAGTTCATAGTTGGGAAGCGCTCGACGCCGTTCAAGGGGGTGGCGAACGGGGGTTTCATCGATTTCATCGGGCCGGTAGGATGACCACCCACAGTGAGGATCACCGATGCTCGGACGCCGAACCTTTCTGACCCTGGCCAGCGCGATCGCCGTGGTTCCCGGCGCCAGCCTGGCGGCCAACCGGCTCGACGTGGCGCTGAAGGCGGCGATCGATGGTAAACAGCGCGGGCCGGTCAACACCGCACGGGACGGCGCCCGCCATCCCTATGAAACCCTGATCTTCTGGGGCCTGTGGCCTGGCCAGACGGTGATCGAGGTCAGTCCCGGCGGCGGCTACTGGACCGAAATCCTCGCCCCCTACGCCAAGGCGACCAAGGGAGCCTATGTGGCCGGCGTCGCCGACCTGTCCAATCCGGACATCTCGGACCGCGCCAAGGCCGGCCGCGCCGCCTTCGAGGCGAAATACGCCGATGCGGCGGTGTTCGGAACGGTGAGATACGCCAACTTCGGGCCCAAGTCCGGCCCCCTGGGCCCAGCAGGATCTGCGGACCTGGTGATCACCGCGCGCAACATCCACAACTGGCTGCCGAATGGCATGCTGGACAAGGTGATGGCTGATTTTTACGCCGTTCTGAAGCCCGGCGGCTCGCTAGGGATCGAGGAGCATCGAGCGGACCCGCGGCCGCAGGTCGAGGGGGCCTCCGACGGCTATATGTCCGTGGCCTCCGTGGTTGCGGCGGCGGAGAAGGCCGGTTTCAAGCTGGCGGCCCAGAGCGAGATCAACGCCAACCCCAAGGACACCAAGGATCATCCCTTCGGAGTCTGGACCCTGCCGCCGACCCGGCAGTCCTCCGCCGACGGAAAGCCCGACCCGGCCTTTGATCGCAGTCGCTACGACGGCATCGGGGAGAGCGACAGGATGACGCTGCGTTTCGTGAAACCGAAATGAAACCATAGTTTTGACGCAGGGGGCCGCTCAGGGTATGGCCAATCGCTCACGGGCCGTCGGGGCGACCTAGGTGACGAACTCGATGATTCCAGTTTCCGCGTTCGCGTCCCGCCGTGGTCTGTTGGTCGGCGCCGGCGCCTGCCTGGTTCTCGCCGGCTGTGGCGACAGCAAAGCCAAGACCGAGGCGAAGGCGAGCAAGGCCGCCGAAGCCGACGCCCGCAAGATCGCCACCGTCGCTGACGCCGTGGCCGGCGATTGGCGCCTGCCGGCGGAAAAGCTGCGCGACGCCGCCCGCCATCCGGTCGAAAGCCTGGCCTTCTGGGGCCTGGCGCCGGGGATGACGGTGGTCGAGCTGTGGCCGGGCGCCGGCTGGTACACCGACATCCTGGCGCCGTTCCTGGGCGCGACCAATGGCAAGCTGTACGCCGCCAATCTTGAGCCGCTCGATCCATCGGCGATCGAGGTGATCGAGGGATACAAGCGCAAGCTGGCCGACAATCCGAAGATCTACGGCGACGTCACGGTCACGGCCTTTGGCCCGAGCAGCGGTCCGATCTGTCCGGCGGGAACTGCCGACTTGGTGCTGTTCCTGCGCAACCTGCACAACTGGATGGCCGCCGGAATCGCCGACAAGGCCTTCAAGGACGCCTTTGCGGCCCTGAAGCCGGGGGGAGTCCTCGGCATCGAGGAACACCGCGCGGCGCCGGGCGCTGTACAGGACCCCCTTGCTGAAGACGGTTATGTGCAGCAGGACTATGCGATCCAGATGGCCAGGGAGGCAGGTTTCCGGCTTGCCGGCGAGAGTGAGATCAACGCCAATCCCAAAGACGACAGAAATCATCCTTTTGGTGTATGGACATTGCCGCCGACCCGCCTATCCGCCCCCCGGGGGAAACCCGCCCGGCCTGGTTTCGACCATTCCCCCTATGACGCGATCGGCGAAAGCGACCGTATGACCCTGAAGTTGGTGAAGCCGAAATGACCGTCAGCCGCCGTTTCCTGTTCAGCGCTCCCCTGCTGACCCTGCCGCTGCTGGCCACGCCCAGTCTGGCCGCCCAGCGCGAGACTGACGTCTCAAAGGTCTTCGTTTTTCTCGACAATTTCCTGCGCATGAGCCCCGCCGAACGTGCGCGGCTGGATGTGTCCTTCTACCTGACCCAGAACGGTCTGCCGCCGAAGGGCGTGAAAGCCTGGATCATCGACAAGGACGGATCCCGCACAGACGTTCCGATCGGCGCCGACGGCAAGTTCGAGCGCGAGCCGACCCTTAAGCAACTGGTCGAGAAGTCGAAGATCGTCTTCGAGGGGCAGGACAAGTCCGGCTATTCGGTCCGTATCGGCCTGGTCTGGGGCGCCCGGCCGGCCATCGAGATGGACGCCCAGAAGGTGGCTGCCTGCCTCAACGACACCAACGCCATCGTCAAGAAGGCGGCCGGCCGGTTTGGAATGGTCGCGCCCAGGATGATCCAGGTCGCCTTCCCGGGCGCTCCGTCGGGGGCCGCGGTGATGGCCAATGGCCAGGCCACCCCCCTGCCCATGTTCAAGGGTTGCCCCGCCTTCAACCCGGAGGCCATGGCCGGCGCCACCAAGCTCCGCTTTACCAAGGCCCCCTGGCGGATGGAGTTCGCCGGACCCAAGCATCTGGGCGTGGTTTTCGGTTAGGCAACCGACTTCAAAGCTGCTCGCGGTAGCTGTCCAGGATGGCCTCGTTGCTCACCTGGGGTTTGCCGAGGCCGAGCTGGTCCATGATCATCTCGGCGCCGCTGGGCAGCCGGTCCCTCGGGACCTGCGCCTCGGCCTGCCACAGGCGGGCGCGCATCATCGCCTTGGGACAATGGAGGAAGGCCTCTTCCACCGCGACCCGGAGCAGCAGGCGCGGCAGTTTGCCAAACTCCCGGAAGCGCTCCAGCAGGTCGGGATCCTCGGTGGCGGTGACCGTGCCGTTAACCCGGTAGACGTCGTCGAAGCCGGGGATGATGAACATCATGCCGATGCGGCCGGGGCCCGACAGCAGGTTGCGGATGGTGTCGAGGCGGTTATTGCCGGGGCGATCAGGGAGGTACAGCGTTCGCTCCCCATTGAGCTTGACGAACCCCGGCTCTCCGCCGCGGGGCGAGACGTCGATGGACCCATCGGGTCCGGCGGCGGAGACGACGCAGAACGGCGACAGGGCGATGAACCGCGCGCCATTGGCGTCGATCCGGTCAAGCACCTTGGCCTTCACGATCGGGCTCATCGGCTTGTAGAGGCGGTCGAGGTCGTCCAGGGTCAACTCTGTCACGGCTCGCTCCCTAGCGGCCTCTCAGGCGGGCCTGTTGCGATCTGATCGCAATCTACACCTTTTGGACACTGAAGGAAAACGGCCCTCGACCAAAGGTGTCGCCCCCGTCACTTTTTTTGAAGGGGCGATCGCTGGTCACTTGCCCGGCGCCCGCGCCCAAGCTATCCCCTTGGCCTGCGCAACAAAGGGAGAAGCGCCAATGGCTACGTTGCAAGAAATCACTGATCGCGTGAAGGCTGCCGTGGGCGAAGACTCCGGTCTCGGCAAGAGCCTGAAATTCGACCTGAAGGGTGACGGTTTCATCCATATCGATGGCGGCGAAGTCACCAACGAAGACAAGCCGGCTGACCTGACCATGACCCTGTCGCTGGCGGATCTGCTGGAAATGGGCGCGGGCAAGCTGGACGCCACCATGGCCTTCATGAGCGGCCGCCTGAAGCTGTCGGACATGGGTCTCGCCATGTCGCTGCAGCCGAAGATGGGCGCCCTGTTCGCCAAGATGGCCTAAGTCCCACAGGGATTTGGCACTTTAGGGCGGCGCGGAGGGGTGACCCTTCCGCGCCGTTCTGCTTTTCTGGGGGCGGGGGAAGCGGGGGCGACCTTCGATGAGGCTCATACGTCAATGACCAAGACACGCCGCGACGCCCTGCAGGGCCTGGCCGCGATGATCTCCGGCGGCGGTCTGGCGACCGGCCTGGCCGGCGTCGCCCAGGCCGCCGACAAGCTGGTTCCGATCGGCAAATTGTTTCCGTTTCTGGACGTCTATCTAGATATCCAGCCTATCCAGCGGACCCGGTTCGCATTGGCCTACAGGCTCAGGGTGGACGACAAGGCGCCCGGCGGCGTCGAGCTGACCCAGGTCTCCCCCGCCGGGGCGCGCAGCCCCATTCCGATGGCGGCGGATGGACGACTGCTGCGGCTGCCGACCCTGGCCGAGCTGAAGGCCAAGACGATGGTCGAGATCAAGGCGCCGCCGGGAAAGCACAGGTTCCGCATGATAACGGACATGGTGGCCAGGGTCGCTCCGGCGACGACTCTGGACGCTGCTGACCTGAACGCCGCCATCGGCCAGTGCCAGGCGGCGATCAGGTCCAAGGCCGGGGTGCTGGGATTCGCCGCCCCGAAGATCAAGCGGGTGGTGTTTACCGGGGCCGGCTCCGGAACCGCGGTCAACGCTCAGGGCGTAGGCAGGCCCCTGCCGGTTCAGGGCGGATTCCCCGCCTATGATCCCGAGCAGATGCCGGGCATTGTCTCTGTGAAGCTGGCGCGGGCGCCCAGCCAGATCATCCTCGACGAGCGACCCAAATGACCCAAGCCACGCCGCTGCTGGATATTCCCGAGGCCCCGGTCCCCCGGGGGGGCGCGGCTGAGTGGTTTGCCGGCGCGGGCGGAGCCAAGTTGCGGGCGGCGCTGTTCACGCCTACCGGCGAGGCGCGAGGGTCGGTGGTGCTCAGCCCCGGCCGCACCGAACCGATCGAGAAATACTATGAGGTGGTGGCCGAGCTACAGGCGCGGGGCTTCGTTGTCCTGGTTCACGACTGGCGGGGGCAGGGGCTGTCGCACCGGCTGCTGCCCGACCGGCTGAAGGGCCATGCGGTGGGCTTCGCCGACTTCGTCGCCGACTACCACTGCCTGCTGGCGGCGTTCGAGGCGCGGCTGCCAAAGCCGTGGATCGCTGTCGGCCATTCAATGGGCGGCTGCCTGACCACTCTGGCCCTGGCGCATGGCGAGGCCAGCCGTTTCGCCGGAGCCCTGCTGTCCGCCCCGATGCTGGGGCTGCAGACGCAGGGCCGGCCAAAGCGGATCGCCCGGGCCCTGGCCTGGGTGATGGCGGGGGTCAGCGGCGGGAACTACATTTTCAACCAGCCGGGCGACCCGCATGGCGGGCCGTTCGAGGGCAATGTCCTGACCCACGACGCCGCACGCTATGCGCGGAACATGGCGCAGCTAAAGGCCTGTCCCGAGTTGGCGCTGGGCGCCGGCACCTGGTCCTGGCTGAACTTCGCCTTCTCGGCCTCGGCCTGGCTGAAGAAGGCTCCGGGCGTGGCGCGGATCGCCATACCGGTGGAGGTGATCGGGGCGGGCGCCGAGGCCCTGGTCGACAACGCCGATCAGCGGGAAATCACCGCGCGGATGCCGCAGGGCCACTGGCGGGAAATTCCCGGCGCCTTCCACGAACTGTTCCAGGAGACCGACGACGTCCGGGCCAAGGTCTGGGCGGTGTTCGACGACCTGGTGAAGCGGGTCGTCTGAGACGCCTTCAGTGCGCTGAGCGTTTCAGCGTCACCAGGGCGTCTTCCAGACAGCGGCGGTCGCCGACGAAGGCGAACTGGCCGCCGTTGGTGCTGGCGGGGCTGCCGTCCCATTGGGTGACGATGCCGCCGGCGCCCTCGATCACCGGGATCACCGCCTCGACGTCCCAGACCTTCAGGCCGGTGTCGAGGGCGAGATCGATCTTGCCCATGGCCACCATGGCGTAGCCGTAGGCGTCGAGGCCGAGGCGGGCCAATTTGGCGGTGGCGCGGACCTGGGTCCAGGAACCCATCTCGGCGCCGGTCAGGATCGCCGGGTCGGTGGTGCAGATGATGGCGTCGGTCAGCCTGGGGCAGGGGCGGACCTTCAGCGGCGTCGACTGGCCCCGGCTCATCAGGCGGGATCCAGCCGCGCCGGAGCCGATGAACAGCTCGCCGACATAGGGCTGGCCTATGGAGCCGAGGACAGGGCGACCTTCGTGGCGCAGGCCGATCAGGGTGGTCCACAGCGGCAGGCCGGCGATGAAGGCGCGGGTGCCGTCGACGGGGTCGAGAACCCAGACGAACTCGGCGTCCGGCCGGTCCTCGCCGTACTCCTCGCCGATGACGCCGTGCTCGGGATAGCGATCGCCGATCAGCTTGCGGATCGCCCGTTCAGCCCCCTTGTCGGCCTCGGTGACGGGGTCGAACACCGCGCCCGGCGGGCCGGCGAGCGACTTGTCCTCAAGCCCGTGGTCGGCCCGAAACAGCGGCAGGATCGCGGCCGCGGAAGCCCGGTTCAGCTCGATCAGGAAGGCGTCGAATTCGGCGAGACGGTCGGGGCTGAGGGTCATGAGGGGAGGGGTAATGCGGGTGGAGACGGGGCGCAATCTCCTAATCGCTGCCGATGGCTGGGGTCGCTGGCAGGCGGCGCAGCCGCCTGACTGAAGGAGCAGCGCCGGCGTCGCAAAGCTCCCGAAAGGCGCGCTGAAAGCCCTCCCCCTCAACGGGGGAGGGTTGGGTGGGGGTGTATCCGGGCGCTTTCCGGAAAGGCCAAGGAGGGCGCCGAGCCCACTTTTGATCACCGGACGAACCGGGGATACACCCCCATCCCCAACCCTTCCCCCTTGAGGGGAAGGGAGCTCTTCTACGGACTTAACCTGTCCCGCGCGGTCCCCCAGGCTTCGCCTGGAGGAGGATTTATCGCGACCTACTTGCCGGTCAGTTCCTTTACCAGGGCCTTGCGGTCGTAGACGGTGGTCAGGGCTTCGGTGATGGCGGCGGTTGAGACGACGACGGTGCGGTTGAGGGCGCCGTCGTAGCCGTAATCGCCGCCCAGGCTGTGGATGTTGCCGTCGAAGGCGGCGCCGATCACCTGGCCCTTGGCGTCGATCACCGGGCTGCCGGAATTGCCACCGATGATGTCGTTGGTGGTGGTGAAGTTGAAGACGGTGTCGGCCTTCAGGGCCGTCTTCCTGTCGATCCAGCTCTGGGGCAGGGCGAAGGGGGCGCTGCCGGTGGCGCGGTCATAGGTCCCGCCGATGTGGGTGAAGGCGGGGATGGTCTGGCCGCGATAGCTCCAGCCGGCGACGCGGCCGTAGGACAGGCGTAGCGAGAAGGTGGCGTCCGGATAGACGCTCTCGCCATAGACCGCGAACCGGGCCTGGGCGACCTTTTCGGCGGCGGCGTCGATGGGGCCGGAAACCTCCGATTCCCAGGTCTTGCGCAGCTCGCGGCCCTGGCCTTCGGTGGCCAGGACGAACTGGATCATCGGATCGTCGGAGGTCTGCAGGGCGGCGAGACCGCCGTCCCACAGGGCCTTGCGGACGGCAGGATCGGCCAGCTTGCTGCCGGCGACCAGCCGGGCCGCCAGGGCCTCGGGGCTCTCCTTGCCGAGCAGGGCCTTGGTCCCGGGATGGTCGACGGTCAGATACTCCCGCGTCTTCAGCAGCCAGTGTTCCAGGCGCAGCTGCTCGATCGGCAGCTCCACCGGGTTGGGAGCCTGGAGGCCGCGCAGCGCCTGGGCGATACGGGCGTCGGAATAGTCGGCCGAGCGTTCGGCCGCCGGCTTGGCGCGTTCCTGGGCGTTGCGCACCAGGGTGCGGGCCCAGCCGTAGAGACGCGAGCCGCCTCCGGCTTCGGTCTCCAGCTGGCGGTAGACAATGTAGTTGTCGGCATAGGCCTTCTGGGCCTTTTCGATGTCGGCCCAGGGATCGCCGATCCTGGCGGCCAGCGCCGGATCGGCGGCGACCTTGGCGCGCAGCTCGGCCTCGGCCTTGCGCTTGCCGTCCATGAAGGCGCGGTCGTTCAGGGTCAGCTGGCGGCCGTAGAAGACCTTGTAGCCGTTCTCGATGCCGAACAGGGCGTCGCTGGCGATGCGCTTTTCCTCAGGCCCGATCTTGGCGAACTGGATCAGCCGGCCGCGGTATTCCGACCGCTGCAGCTGGCTGATCGGAATGGAGATGTCGCGCTGGGTTTCCAGCTGGGCGACGGTCAGCAGGCGTTCGGTGGATCCGGGGTTGCCGACCACGAAGGTGGGGTCGCCCTCCTTGGGGGCCTTGGCGTTCCACTTGAGGAAGGTCTTGGTCTTCACCGGCTTTCCGTCCTGGTAGGCGCGCAGGAAGGCCGAATCCAGATCGTAGCGGGGGAAGTTGAAATTGTCCGGGTCGCCGCCGAAGAAGGCGATGTCGAACTCCGGCGCGAAGACCAGCCGCACATCGGTGTAGCGCTGGAACTGATAGACCTTGTACTGGCCGCCCCGGTAGAAGCTGATGGTCTGGCAGCGCAGGTTGGTCGCGTCGCCACAGACGGCCTTTTCGGCGTCTGCCATGGCCCCGTCGCGGGCCTTGACGAAGTCCTGGCCGGTCTTGCCGGCGCTGGCGGCGCGGATCTTGTCGGTCACGTCGGTGATGGTCAGAAGCACCTCGGCCGTCTGGCCGGGGCATTTCAGCTCCTCCTCGCGGGCGTTGCTGAGGAAGCCGTTCTTCACATAGTCGACCTTGCCGCCGGTCGAGAGGGCGCTAGTGCAGCCCTGGACGCAGTGGTTGTTGGTCAGGATCAGCCCGTCGGCCGAGACGAAGGAGGCCGAGCAGCCCTGCAGCCGCACGGCCGACAGGCGCACATGGTCCAGCCATTTGGCGTCGAGATCGACGCCGTAGTCGGCCTTGATCCTTGCGGTGGGCAGGCTGTCGAAAGTCCACATGCCTTCATCGGCCAGGGCCGGGGTGGACAGGGCGGCGAGGGCGAAGAAGGCGGCGGCCGGACCGGCCAGCCCTGAGTTTCGGATCATCAAAGCGGATTCCTTGGACACTAATGTGGGCAAAGACTTGCCCCCTGACGCGGCAATTACGCGCCGGCGGCCCCTTTGGCTAGTTTGGCGAGATTGCCTTACCCCGATTTAACTTGGTTGGGAGCGAAGCTTGCGTCCATACGGAGGGCCTGTTTCGGGAGGGTTGCAAGCGCTCATGTCGCTCGCATTGGCAACACTGATCTATGAGTGGCGGCGCTATATGGCGGCCGTCGTGGCGCTGGCCTTTTCGGGCCTGCTGGTGCTGGCGTTCGTCGGCATGTTCATGGGTATCGGCAAGGGCTTCACCGCTCAGATCGACCGCGCCCGGGCCGACATCATGGTGCTGGGCCCCGGCGCCACGGCCCTGTTCAACGGCGGCCCGTCCGGCCTGCCGCGCCGCTTCATGCCCCTGGTGCTCAGCCATCCGGAAGTGGTTCAGGTTGCGCCGCTGGACGGCTCCGGCGGGCGATTCCAGAACATCATCCCCGGCGCGGACTCGCTGGACCCGACGGCCGAAAAATCGAAGAACCGCAAGACCGAGTTCGTCAACGTCACGGTGATCGACGCCATTCCCGGCAATGTCACGGTTCCCACCGACTACAGCGACGAACTGGTCGAGACCCTGCGCCAGCCCTATGCGGTGGCCGTGGACGAGACGGCGCTTGGGCGGCTGGGCGTCAAGCTGGGCGACAAGGCCATCTACAACGGCAAGACCATCACCATCGCCGCCATCACCACCGGCTATCCCAACATGATGCAGGCCACCCTGGTGATGTCCCGCGACACCCTGCGGATGCTGGGCGAAGCCGACACCGGACCGCGGGTCGGCCCGTTGATGGTCAAGCTGAGCGATCCCTCGCGCTCGCAGATCGTGGCGGCGCAGCTGAACGCGGTCGGCGCCGGCAAGTTCAAGGCCTGGACCCGTCAGGAACTGGCGGACGCCAATGAAAGCGCCATGTTCAAGGAACAGTTCATCAGCATCATTCTGATCTTCGCCGTCATCATGGGGGCGGTGATCGGCATCGCCATCACCTGGCAGACCCTGCGCGGGGCGATCATGGCCAACATCAAGGAGTTCGCCTCCCTGCGGGCCCTGGGCGTTTCGATGGGCAGCCTGCGGATCATCGTCATGGAACTGAGTTTCTGGGTCGGGGTGGTCGGGGTGCTGATGAGTGGCGTGCTGACCTGGCTGGTGTCGCTGCTGGCCATGGCGGGCGGCCTTCCCATGGCCTTCCCCGTTCCGATCGTCCTCTTCATCGTCTTCTTCCTGCTGCTCATCGCCATGCTCTCGGGGCTGTTGTCTCTGGGCGTGCTGAAGAACAGCCAGCCCGCGGATCTGCTGCGATGAGCGCGACCCTCAAGACCGGTCCGGCCAAAAACCGCCTGGGCGACGTCGCGCTCGAGGCCAAGGGAATCGTCAAGCGGTTCAAGACCGGCAAGACCTTCATCGAGGTCCTCAAGGGGGTGGATTTCGACGCCCGCCACGGGGACGTGACGATGGTCATGGGCCCGTCGGGCTCGGGCAAGTCGACCCTGGTGGCGGCGCTGTCAGGCCTGCTGAAGCCGGACGACGGCCGGGTATCGGCCCTGGCCGCCAAGGACCTGTGGCGGCTGCCGTCCGGTCGGATAGATCGATTCCGACTGGATCACTGCGGCTTCATCTTCCAGGGGTTCAACCTGTTCCCAGCCCTGACCGCCAAGCAGCAGGTGATGACCGCCCTGAAGTACCAGGGCGTCTCCAAGGCCGAGGCGGTGCGGCGGGCGGAAACCGCCCTGATGGAAGTCGGCCTGTCCAACAAGATGGGCCAGCGTCCGGCCGAACTGTCGGGCGGGGAGAAGCAGCGGGTGGCCATCGCCCGGGCCCTGGCCAAGAATCCCGACCTGATCTTCGCCGATGAGCCGACTTCGGCCCTCGACGGCGAGAACGGCCAGGTCGTCATCCGCCTGCTGCGCCGCGCGGCGACCGAGCATGGCGCGGCGGTGATCTGCGTCACCCACGACCCCCGCCTGGAGGCTTACGCCGACCGGGTCATCCACATCGAGGACGGACGGATCCTGGACGACGTGCGCCGCACGCCCGACGCCAATCCCGCTCCGCTCTCTCACTGATCTCTCTAGGGAAACCCTAAAATGCCTGGCTTTCTGCGTAGCCGCTGGTTCTGGATCATTTCCATCCTGCTCATCGCCGCGGTGGGAGGCTTCTTCCTGCTCAAGGGGCAGGCGGCCGAAAAGAAGAAACAGACCGCCGCCGCCGCCAAGATGATCGCTCCCAGCCCCTTCGCGGCCATCGCCAGCGGCAAGGCCGATGTGGAGGGCGGGATCATCCAGGTGGCCGCCCGGCGCGGCGGCGTCGTCAAGGCGGTCTATGTCGAGGAGGGTCAGGCCGTCGCCGCCGGCCAGATCCTGGCACGCCAGGAAGACGATGACGCGCGCCTGGCGGTTGATCGCAACCGCGCCCTGGTGGTCCAGGCGCAGGCGCAGATCGGCGTCATGCAGGTCAAGCTGGACGCCGCCCGCCGCGAATACGCCCGGCTGGACACCCTGTCGGCCAGCAACTTCGTCGCCAAACAGCGGTTGGACGAAAAGAACGACGAGATTCGCGACTGGCAGGCCCAGATCGCCGCCCAGCGCGCCAGCATCTCGACCAGCCAGGCTGCCCTGCTGGAGGCTCAGTACGCCCTGGAGCAGACCGTCATCCGGGCGCCGATCAACGGCCGGATCGCCCGCCGCTACGCCAACCCGGGCGCCGGCGCCTCGACCCTCAACGTCTCGACCATGTTCGATCTGGAGCCCAACTCGGCCCGCATCGTCCGCGCCGAGATCGTCGAGGCCGACATCCCCAATGTGACCACCGACCAGCAGGTCGAGATCCAGCCGGAGTCGGACCCGAGCAAGGTCTATACCGGCAAGGTGCTGCGCCGGGCCGGGGTGTTCGGCGCCCGCAAGCTGGCCTCCGATGATCCCAGCCAGCGCAGCGACGAGCGTGTGGTCGAGGTAGTGGTCTCCGCCGAGGGCGCCCCCCTGCTGGTCGGTCAGCGGGTGCTGGTGAAGTTCATGAAGCCGGGCTTCCAGGCGGGCGCCAAGCGCGCCGCGCCCAAGCCGATGGTCCCGGCGAAGAAGTAACAGCGACCGGGCAAGCCCCGCCGATCAAAATAAGGGGCCCGCCGGCGTATCCGCCGACGGGCCCCTTTTTCGTTTCAGTCAGCTGTCAGTCGACAACCTGATAGCGGCCCGAGGCGTCCTGACAGACCCGGACGAAGCGTTTCTGGACCGAGCCATCGGGCAGGTACACCGGGCTTTCGGCCAGGGTGCAGCCGTCGGCGCCGTCACGGCCGGCGGCCGTAGCGGGCGGGTAATCCTGTGGATCCTCGTCGCCGTATCCGTCATCGGCGTCGTCATAGGCGGCGTAGCCGTTGTTGCCGTAGCGATCATCATAGCGGGCGACCGGCGCGGACCGGCGGTAGCCGTCGTCACAGGCCGCCGAGTCGGCGCCCACGCTGCCGCCAACGATGGCCCCGAGGACGCCGCCGACCAGGGCGCCTTCCTTGCGGACCCCCTTGCTGGCCAGGCCGCGGCCCGCCAGGGCGCCAAGACCGGCGCCCAGAAGCGCGCCGCCGGTTCCACGCTCGGTTCGCGCGCGGTGACAGGCATCGTAAGCGTAGCCGTCATCACTGCTGTAGCGATCGCCGCTTCCATAGCGGTCGTCTACGGGCGGGGGCGGTGGTGTCTGGTCGTCCGGCTCGGGCGCGTATTGGGGCTCCGGCTGCGGATAGGCCGGCTGCGGATAGGATTGGGCCGAGGCCATGGACGGCAGGCTCGCGCCGCAAAGGGCCACGGCGCAGAGACCGGCAAGCAGGCGGGAAGGGAGGGTCATGGCCTTGCGCTCCAATGGAATAATGGGAGGCCCCGCGACGGGAGCCTCCCTCTCTCAAGACGGTGGGTCAGCCGTTAGTTACGACCGCTGGGGCGCCAGACGCCGTCGCGGTAGCGGCAGACTTCGAAGCCCCTCCAGCTGCCGCCGCGATTTTCCTGAACCCAGCGGCAGTTGTCGCGGCGGTAGGAAATGCGCTTGGGATATTTGGCGCAGCGGAAGTTCCTGCGGCCGACTTCGCGGCCGGTGAAGGCGCCGACGGTGCCGCCCAGCAGGGCGCCTTCGGCGCGGTTGCCGTCGCCGGCCACGGCCGCGCCCAGGGCGCCGCCGATGAGGGCCCCGGCCACTGTGCCTTCCCGCTTGGCTTCCTGCTTCTGCTCGCCGCAGAGCGGACCGTTACCGTAGGAGCGGTACTGTTGGGCGCTGGCCAGGGTCGGGGCGCCGATGGCCGGAATGGCCAGGGCCACGGCGATGGCGGCGGTTAGAATCTTACGCATGTCGGGCATCCTCTTCTGCGCGGCTGTCGGCCCGGGCCTTGGCCCGGCCATGGGTCGCCGCAGTTTGACGATGATGAGCGACCGTTTCTGAACGAAAGCTGAGCAGGACGTTCATCTTCATTGCTGGGGGCCATGACTTGCGTCGCGCCTCCCAGCGCCATAACTGCTAGCGAACCGGCGGGTTCCCGGAGGAGAAGGCCGCTGACGATCACCCGTGACATCGAGATCACCCATGTTGGCGCGCAAGGCGACGGCGTGGGCGAGGGGCTGTTTGTCCCCCTGACGCTTGGCGGCGAGACTGTGCGCGTCTTCCAGGAGGGTGGGCGAGGCGAGCTGGAGGCGGTGCTGCGGGCCAGCGCCGACCGGGTGGCGCCGCCCTGTCCGCACTTTGGCGACTGTGGCGGCTGCTCGCTGCAGCACTGGGCCGCGGAGCCCTATCTGGCCTGGAAACGGGACCGGGTGATCGAATCCCTGTCGCGCGAAGGTCTGGAGACGGACGTTCTGGCGACCTTCGCCTCGCCCCCCGGTTCGCGGCGGCGGCTGGCGCTGCATGCCCGGCCGGGCGGCAAGGGCGGGGCCATCCTCGGCTTCAAAGCGCGCCGGTCCTGGCGATCCGTGCCGATCGAGGTCTGCACCATCGCCAACCCCCGGCTGGTCGCGGCGCTGCCGGCGCTGCGAGCCTTGGCGCGGCCGTTCCTGGAACATCCAAAGTCCGCCCCGACCCTGCACGTCACCCTGACCCGCACCGGCATCGACGTCGATGTGACCGGGGTGGAGCGCAAGAGCGGCGGCCTGTCGGCCGACGCCCGCGTTCGCGCCGCCCAGGCGGCCCAGGAGGGTGACTTCGCCCGGGTCACCCTGGCCGGCGAAGTGGTCTATGGCGCCCGCCAGGCGGTGGTGACCCTCGGCCCCGCCAATGTCGCCCTGCCGCCTGGCGCCTTCCTGCAGGCCGCGCCGCAGGCGGAGGAGGCCATGGCGGCCTTCGCCGTGGACGCCGTTTCGGGCGCGGCGCGGATCGCCGACCTCTATTGCGGGGTGGGCACCTTCAGCTTCCGCCTGGCGCAGGTGGGATCGGTGATGGCGGCGGACTCGTCCGCCCCGGCCATCGCGGCGCTGAGGGCGGCGTCGGGCGCCGTCGCGGGCATCAAGACCATCACCGCAGAGGCGCGGGACCTGACCAAACGGCCGGTCCTGGCCCGGGAACTGGCCAAGATCGACGCCGTGGTCTTTGACCCGCCGCGCGCCGGGGCCCTGGAACAGGCCGGGGAGATCGCCCGCTCGAAGGTGAGCCGGGTGGTCGGGATATCCTGCAATCCGGCGACCTTCGCCCGGGATGCGAAGGTGCTGGTCGATGCGGGCTTTACCCTGGACCGGGTGCTCCCGGTGGACCAGTTCCTGTGGTCGCCGCATGTGGAACTGGTCGGGGTGTTTTCGCGGTAGGGTGAGTCGCAGGCTCGGCCGTGGCCAGTCCTCCTCCGGCGAGGCCGGGGGGACCATCGCCGCATTATCCTCCACCGTAGCGCATCGCGCGTACGGGGGAGGGGGACCGCCCCGAAGGGGTGGTGGAGGGGGCGAGGGCCGTGCGCGGGCCTCGCGGTCGAGGCCCCCATTTTTACGAAATCTCAGAGATCGGCGCGTTTCCCTCGCCCCCTCCACCATCGCCCCCTTCAGCATCGGCCCCTTTGCCAGCGCGGGGGGCGACGGTCCCCCTCCCCCGTACGGCCTTCGGCCTGCGGGGGAGGATGGGGGTAGCCGCCGCCGCCTCGTCCCCGACCCCCTGCCAAAGGGCGTGCTTGTCGTGCAGGCAGGGCTCGGGGCCGGCGCGTAGATTGGCTTCCGGCGACAGAGGAAAGCTGTGGACGGGGTTGAGAGTCTGGCCGCGCAAGACGCCGGCGGCGGGCTTCGCCGGCCGGGCTGACGGCGCCGCCGCGCCGAACAGGTCCATCTGGTCGCCGGTCTTGGCGGGCACGCGGAAGAGGTCCATCCGCATCGGTTTGAACGGCGTCTCCAGCCCGAACCGCCGCTTGGCCGCCGCGAATCGGGTGGCGATCAGTTCGGCGACGGGGCCTTCGCCCTTTTGCCGGGCGCCCCATTCGGCGGTGTAGTCGGCGCCGCCGCGGGTCTGGCCGATCAGGGACATCACCTTCGAGGCGCGGCCCGGCTGGTCGGTTCCCAGCCACTGCTGGAACAGGCTGCTGATCTCGCGCGGCAGGCGGATGACCACATAGCCGGCGTTGGTCGCTCCGGCCTCGGCCGAGCGTTCCAGCACCGCCTCCAGCTCGTGGTCGTTGAGGCCCGGAATGACCGGCGCGAACATCACCGCCGTCGGGATGCCGGCGGCGGCCAGTTGGCGCACCGCATCGCGGCGCCGCTCCGGCGTCGCGGCGCGGGGCTCCATGCTGCGGGCCAGCTTGCGGTCCAGGGTGGTGATGGAGACGGCGACCCGGCACAGGCCCTCGGCGGCAGCGGGGGCGAGGATGTCCAGGTCGCGCAGGATCAGCGCCGACTTGGTGATCAGGGTGAAGGGGTGTTTGAACCGATAGAGGGTCTCGATGACCTGCCGCGTGACCCGCAGCTTGCGCTCGATCGGCTGGTAGGGGTCGGTGTCGCCGCCGATGTGGATGACCTGCGGCTCATAGCGTTTCTTCGACAGCTCCCGCGCCAGAAGCTCATGGGCGAAGGGCTTGAAGAACAGCTTGCTCTCGAAATCCAGGCCCGGCGAGAGGCCCAGATAGGCGTGGGCGGGCCGGGCGTAGCAGTAGATGCAGCCGTGCTCGCAACCCCGGTAGGGATTGATCGAACGGTTGAAGCCGATGTCCGGGCTGTCGTTCTTGGCGATGATGGTCTTGGCGTGATCGACCTCCACCGTGGTCCTGAGCGACCGAGGAGTCTGGTCTTCCTCGGTCCAGCCGTCGTCGAACGCTTCGCTCTGACGGCTGATGAACCGGCTGGTCCCGTTGGAACGGGCGCCGCGGCCTTTGGTCTGGATGGGGATCGAGGACACGAGTCGAGGTTAGCCGGAGCGGGCGAACGAAACAAGAACGAAGAGTTGGCGTCACCGGATCGGGGGAGGTCGGCCGGTCCCTTTGGGGAGGGCCCGCCCGCGGAACATCGCGGCAACCCGCCGTCTAAACACATGGTTAACACTTTGGACAAAGGTGGAACACGGTGTGGTGCGGTCACGACGCCCTTTCCCCGGCGCGCCGTAGCGGTCATGAACCCCGGCATGATCTCCGTCGTCATCCCCGCCCTGAACGCCCAGTCGACCCTGCCCTCCGTGCTGACCGCCCTGGTGCCGGCGGCGGTGGACGGGCTGGTCAAGGAACTGGTGCTGGTCGACGCCGGTTCGACCGACGCCACCCTGGCGATCGCCGAGGACGCCGGGGCGCGGGTCATCGCCGGGCCGCCCGGAGAAGCCGAACGGCTGGCTCTGGGCTGCGCGGCGGCCAAGGGGCCATGGCTGCTGATCCTGCGGGACGATGTGAAGCCGGGCGAGGGCTGGGAGGCGGTGGCGGCGGGGCATCTGGCGCGGGGCGCGGGCCGGGCCGGCTATTTCCGGTTTGCGCGGGAAGGGCGGGGTCTGGGCGCGCGGATGGCGGAGCTGGCGTCGGCGCTGCGGTCCTCGGTGACCGGCGGCCCGGCGGCGGGGCAGGGGCTGCTGATCGCCAGGAGCCTCTATGACGAGGTCGGGCGGCGCCTGCCTCTGGCTTCGGGCGGCGAGGGGGATCTGATCAAGCGGCTCGGACGCGGGCGGGTGACGGCGCTGGAGGCCCGGGTCATCCGGCTGATGCGTTAGCGGTCGATCCGCATGTCGACGAGCCGGGAATATTTGGCGGCGGCGTCGAGGGTTGGGGTCGTCTGGCCGAACATCCGGCGATAGGTCCAGTAGTTGAAGGCGACCTTTTCGACGTATTCGCGGGTCTCCTGGGCCGGCAGGCTTTCCATGAACAGCAGGGCGTCGGCGTCCGGCTCCAGGCGGCCGCGGGTCTTCAGCACCGCCCCGGCCCCGCCATTGTAGGCGGCGATCACCCGGAACAGATCATAGGCCTCGTCCCCGCCCCCCAGGCCCCGCTCCATCAGCCAGGTCATGTAGTCCTGGCCGACCCTCAGATTCACCGGTGGGTCGAACAGCGGCATGACGTTGTTGAGCAGATTGTCGTCGCCGGCCGCCCGGGCCGCCGCGTCGGGCCGCACCTGCATCAGGCCAATGGCCCCGGCGGGGCTGTAGGCATAGGGGTTGAAGCGGCTTTCCTGGCGGACAAGGGCGTAGATCAGGGCGCGGTCGAGGGTGAAGCCGCCGTCGGGATAGAGTTCCGGAACCTCATAGGGCTCGGCGCGGTAGGGGCGGGGCTTGCGCTTGGCGGCGGCCGGGACCCTGGAGGGAAGTTTGGTCGGGGCGGGACCGACGGCGGCGACCTGGAGGGGGATGTTCAAGGCCTGGATCAGGGCCTGCCACTGCTTCTGGGCCGACTCGGTCTTGGCCAGAGCCAGTCCCACCCGCAGCTCCTGCGCCGCCTCGATGGGGCGGTCGATCTGGGCCAGGGCGGCGGCGCGGCGGGCGCGGGGGTCTTCGTCGAGCAGGCCTTCGTACCGGCGTTCGGCCTTGGTCGAGACCCGAACCAGCAGGGACCGCGGCTCCTCCGGTTCGGCCGCCGTCGCCGCGCTGGTCCGGAACGGGACGGGAGGCGCGCCGACCATTTCCAACCGGCGGACGGCGATGACGCCATAGAAGGTGTAGGGGGTGGCGGCGGCGCGGGCGAAATAGCCCCGGGCGACGGCCTCCTCGCTCAGCCGCTCCGAACAGCGGCCGGCCCAAAACCAGGCGGCGGAGCGAAGCCAGTCGTCATTGCCGTCGTCCTCCGCCACGGAGAGGAAATAGCCGCGCGCCTCCTCCAGCTTGCCGAGCCGCCAGCCGGCCAGCGCCGCGATCCAGGGCTCTCCGGCCGCGGGGGCGAGGGCCCAGGCGCGGGCCGTCTGGCCGGAATAATAGGCGTCGCGGGCGGCGAAGCTGCGGTCGCCGCTGAGGATGGCGGTCTGGTCGACGCTGGCCCAGTCGCGGGTCACGGCGAGGAAGCTGGGAGCCTTGGGTTCGGGCGCCTTGGCCGGCTGGCGCTTCTGGGCCAGGGCGTAGATCCGCTCGGCTCCGCCAAGCTCGGAGTTGCCCTTCAGCCAGTCGGCCAGCTCCGCATAGGTGGCGCGGTAGGCGGTGGGATGCATCAGCTTGACGAAGGCGACGTGGCCGACCAGCGAGCGGTCCTTGACCGTGGCCAGGATGGCGTCGGCCTCGTCGAAGTCGCCCCGGTCCGCAGCGCCGAAGGCCTCGCGGTAGCGGGCGGCGTCGGCCTTGGCCAGGGGGCCTTCCGCCGCCAGGGCCGGCCCGGTCGTCAGGGCGGCCATGACCAGAACCGCGAGCGCGATCAAAACCCTGCTCAGCCGGAAGGCGTCGAACGCCATGCCTGGATACCCCCGCGCGGCCCCGCCCGGTCCCTTCTTTAAGAGGCGGCCAGATTTAGGCGGGCCGCGCCTGGCGATCAAGTCTTTCGGTCAGAGCCAACAGGTCGGCCCAGGCCTTCTTCTTGGATGCCGGCTGGCGCAGCAGGAAGGCGGGGTGGAGTGTCGGCATGGCGGGCAGGTCCAGCTGGCCGTCGGTCGACTTCCATTCGAACCAGCGGCCGCGCAGGGACAGGATGCCCTCCTCGCGCTTCAGCACGGACTTGGCCGAGGCCCCCCCGGCCAGAAGCAGCATGCGCGGCTTGACCAGGGCGATGGCCCGCTCGAGGAAAGGGGCGCAGACCGCCTGTTCGGCCTGGGTCGGGGTGCGGTTGCCCGGTGGGCGCCAGAAGACGGTGTTGGTGATGAACACCCGGTCGGTCAGGCCGGCGGCGGCCAGCATGCGGTCCAGCAGCTGACCCGCCCGGCCGACGAAGGGCAGGCCTTGCGAGTCCTCGTCGCCGCCGGGGCCTTCGCCGATGACCATCACCGGCGCGTCCGGCGCGCCCCGGGCGAACACCGACTGCCGCGCGCCTTCATAGCGCAGCGGGCATCCCTCGAAGGCGGCGATGGCCCGGGCGAGGTCATCAAGGGTGTTGGCGGCGGCGGCCATGGCAATCGCCTGATCCAGGGCGGCGGCGATATCGGCGGGGGCGGGCTGGCCGGCGCGGACCGGTCTCTGCGCCACGGGCGGCGGCGGGGCGGGGCGGGCCCTGGCCTTCAGCCGCTCAGCCCCCTCGGCCAGCCGGTCGATGGGCAGATCGCCGTACAACGCCTCGACCCCCGCATCGGCCCAGAAGGCGAGCAGGCTCTCGGCGGCGCGGCGGTCGAGTGCGGGAGTCATCGGGGCAGGATAGGGGGGAGAGGGGGCGGGGTCATCCTCGGAGTTGGAGGCGCGGATGGACAAAAGTAGTGAAATTACCTAGTTTGCGTGGATGAGCGAAACGATCACCGCCACCGACGCCAACCGCCGCTTTGCCGAGCTTCTTCGGGAAGTGGGCGGTGGAAAGAGTTTCACGGTGACCTCCCACGGTCGGCCGGTCGCCACGATCGCACCCGTACGGGACGATGCGGCGGATCGGGAGGCGGCCAAGCGCAGGCTTCTGGCCCGTTTGGCCGCACAGCCACCCTCGCAGACGGGAGCCTGGACGCGGGCCGACCTCTACGAAGATGAATAGAGCACAGGTCGGATAGGTGCGTATCGCCTTCGACACCAATGTGCTGGCCTATGCGGAACTGGGCGACGACCCGGCGAAGTTCACTCAGGCCTGGATGCTGATCGACGCTATCCCGCCGGAGGATACGGTCGTCCCGTCGCAGGTGCTGGGCGAGCTCTTCAATGTGCTGACCCGTAAGGCCGGATGGGATCGTGATCGGGCGGGCGCGGCGCTGATGGACTGGCAGGCGGTCGCGGAGACGGTCTATCCCGACGCCTCCGCCTTCCAGGATGCGTTGTTCCTGGCGACCGAACATCGCCTGCAGATCTGGGACGGGCTGATTCTGGCCATGGCGGCCCTGGCCGGTTGCGACCTGCTGCTGTCCGAGGACATGCAGGATGGCTTCGCCTGGAAAGGTTTGACCGTGGCCAATCCGTTCGCCTCACAGCCCAACCCGCTGATATCGCCTCTATTCCGGACCCCGTGACACCATTCAAGCTTGACCGACGTCGCGTCTGCTTCAGATAAGCGGACCAGAGGATCGAACCGGGGACTGACCATGAGCGACATCGACACGGCCGCTGAAGAGCGGGAAGCCATGGAGTATGACGTCGTCATCGTCGGCGGCGGGCCCGCCGGCCTGGCGGCGGCGATCCGTCTGAAGCAACTCGCGGCCGAGGCCGGCACGGAAGTGTCGGTGGCCGTGCTGGAAAAGGGCTCCGAGGTCGGCGCCCATATCCTGTCCGGCGCGGTGATCGATCCCAAGGCGCTGAACGAGCTGATCCCCAACTGGAAAGAGCTGGGCGCGCCGCTGGAAACCCCGGTGACCAAGGACCGGTTTCTGATCCTGGGACCGCAGGGCGAGGCCGAGCTGCCGATGTTCGCCATGCCGCCCTTCATGCACAACGAAGGCTGCTACATCGCCTCCCTGGCCAATGTCTGCCGCTGGCTGGCGGGTCAGGCCGAGGAGCTGGGCGTCGAAATCTATCCGGGCTTCGCCGCCAGCCAGCTGGTCTACCGCGAGGACGGCTCGGTGAAGGGGGTCATCGTCGGCGTCGTCGGCATCGGCAAGGACGGCCACAAGAAGGGCGACTACCAGGCCGGGATGGAGCTGCACGGCAAGTATGTGTTCATCGCCGAGGGCGTGCGCGGCTCCCTGGCCAAGCAGCTGATCGGCAAGTTCGACCTGCAGAAGGGCAAGTCGCCCCAGAAATACGGCCTGGGCATCAAGGAGCTGTGGCAGGTGCCGCCGCAGAACCACCAGCCGGGCCTGGCCCAGCACACCACCGGCTGGCCGCTGGACGACAAGACCGGCGGCGGCAGCTTCATGTACCACTTCGGCGATAACTACATCGCCATCGGCTATGTGGTTCACCTCAACTACAAGAACCCCTTCCTCTCGCCCTATGACGAGTTCCAGCGGTTCAAGCATCACCCGACGGTCAAGCCGCACCTGGAAGGCGGCAAGCGCATCGCCTACGGCGCCCGCGCCATCACCGAAGGCGGCTACCAGTCGGTGCCGAAACTCACCTTCCCGGGCGGTGTGCTGATCGGCTGCTCGGCCGGCTTCGTCAACGTGCCCCGCATCAAGGGCAGCCATAACGCCATGAAGACCGGCATGATGGCCGCCGAGGAAGCCTTCAAGGCCCTGGCCGCCGGACGCGCGGCCGACGAGCTGGTCGAGTACGAAGCCGCCTACCAGGCCTCCTGGGTAGCCAAGGAACTCAAGCTGGTCCGCAACGCCAAGCCGCTGCTGACCAAGCTGGGCACCTTCCTGGGCGGCGCGGTCGGCATGTTCGACATGTGGACCAACTACCTGACCGGAGGCTTCTCCTTCCTCGGCACGATGAAGCACGAGAAGACCGACGCCGCCTCCACCGGCAAGGCGGAAGACTACAAGAACAAGCAGACCGTCTATCCCAAGCCGGACGGCGTGATCAGCTTCGACAAGCTGTCCTCGGTCTTCCTCTCGGCGACCAACCACGAAGAGGACCAACCGGCCCACCTGACGCTGAAGGACCCGTCGATCCCGATCAACGTCAACCTGCCCCTCTATGGAGAACCGGCCCGGCTCTACTGCCCGGCGGGGGTCTACGAGGTGCTGTACGACGAGGCCGGCGCCAATCCGAAGTTCCAGATCAACGCCCAGAACTGCGTCCATTGCAAAACCTGCGACATCAAGGACCCGTCGCAGAACATCGTCTGGACCACGCCGGAAGGCGGCGGTGGGCCGAACTATCCGAACATGTAGCGGGCGAGCCTCCGCCATAGACGCTTTGGGGGCGGGCGGAGGATTGCCGTGCGATCCGCCTTGCTCCCGCCAAGGATTGCGGCAAGGTAGCCGCCATGAAGCGTCTCCTTGCCTCCGTCGCCATCCTTTCCCTGCTGGGCCTCTGCCTGCCGGTTCTGGGCGCCTGCGCCACCACCGGCATGGACGCCGCCGAGGCGGGCCTCAAGCCGGCCCAGACGGTGGATGGCGGTCCCTCGGCCTACGGCCTGTTCCTGGCGGGTCAGGCGGCCCAGTCGAACGGCCAGAACGAGGAAGCCTCCAGCTACTATGTGCGCGCCCAGCAGGCCGGCGCCGAGGCGAGCTCGCTGAAGGAACGGGCCTTCGCCTCCGCCCTGTTCGCCGGCGACGTGCCCCGCGCGGCGAAGCTGGTTCCCGATGAGGAAGAGGCTTCTCCGGTCCTGGCGCGGCTGGGGCAGCTGACCCAGGCCGTCGAGAACATCGCCTCGGGCGACGGCAAGCTGGCCAAGACCATCCTGGTCGACAAGGGGGTCGGATATCCCCACCGGCAGGTCTCGGTGCTGCTGGCCCCCTGGGCTTCGGCGGCGGCCGGAGATTTGGCCGGCGCCTCGGTTCGGCCGACCCTGCGCGGCGATCGCCTGGTGGAGATTTTCGGCCAGCTGAACCAGGCCCTGCTGTTCGAGCGTGCCAAGCGCTATGACGAGGCGGAGACCAACTACAAGAACCTGATGTCGATGGGCGACGCGGCGGTGGTCTTCGCCCCCGACTACGGCGCCTTTCTCGAGCGGCGCAAACGCACCGTCGACGCCCTGGCGGTCTATGACGCGGCCCTGAGGGTGGCGCCGAGCGATCCGGACCTTGCCGCCTCCCGCGCCCGGGCCGCGGCCAAGGGCCGGGCTCCGGCGATGTTGACCGTCCGCCAGGGCGCCTCCCGCACCCTGGTGACCTCCGCTTCGTCGCTGGCCGGTGAGAAGCAGTGGGGGCTGGCCCTGGCCTATCTGCAGCTGGCCGCGCGACTGGACCCCGACAAGGATCAGCTGTGGGTGCAGCTGGGCGACGTCTACACCGGCATGGAAGACGCCGAGAACGCCCGCGCCGCCTATGCGAGGATCAAGCCGGCGACGCGGAGCTATCCCGCCGCCCGCTCCAAGCTGGCCTGGTCGTTCCAGGCGGCGGGCGACAAGGAGACGGCGCTGAAGATGGCGGCCGAGGCGGCCGCCGGCGGCGATCGCGACGCCTTGATCACCTATGCCGACATCCTGCAGGCCAACGAGAAATACGCCGAGGCCACGGCCATCCTCGATAAGGTGATCGGCGATGGCGCCGACGCCGACTGGCGACTGTTCTTCATCCGCGGCGTGGCGCGGGAGCGGTCCGGCGACTGGCCCGGCGCGCAGAGCGATCTGCTGGCGGCGCTGAAGCAGAGACCTGATGAGCCGGACCTGCTCAACTACCTGGGCTACAGCTGGATCGACCGGGGCGAACGGCTGGGCGAGGCCATGGGCATGGTCCAGCGGGCCGTGGCCGCCAATCCGCGTAACGGGGCGATGATCGACAGCCTGGGCTGGGCCTATTTCCGCATGGGCGACTATCGCAACGCCGTCGAACAGCTGGAAATGGCCGTGCTGCTGGAGCCGGCGAGCGGCGAAATCAACGACCATCTCGGCGACGCCTACTGGCAGGTCGGCCGCCAGATCGAAGCCCGCTTCCAATGGACGCGGGTGCTGCAGCTGGAGCCCGACGCGGCCGTCAAGGCGCGGGCCGAGAGCAAGCTCAAGAGCGGGCTGGTCGGGGTGAAGCCGGTGGTGGCGTCCCGATAGGCTTGCCCGGCGCCGAGAGGTCGCGCAGGAGTGTGCGGACAGTCCGAGAGGTTTCCGCATGTCCCTGACCGCCTTCGCGCCGGCCAAGATCAACCTCTTCCTGCATGTCGGCCCCCCCGGGGACGAGGGCTATCATCCGGTCAGCAGCCTGATGGTCTTCGCCGACATCGGCGACCGCGTCTCCGTCCAGCCCGCCGAGGCGCCCGAATTCGGGGTCACAGGCCCCTTCGCCGGCCCGCTGGAGGGAGAGCAGGATAATCTGGTGACACGGGCCGCCCATGCGCTGATGGCCCATGTGGGTGGACCTCAGCCGCCCTTCCGGCTGATCCTCGACAAGCAACTGCCGGTGGCCGCCGGACTGGGCGGAGGATCGTCCGATGCCGGAGCGGCGCTGCGCCTGTTGCGGGACGCCCTGGGCTTGGCGGTGCAGGACGAAATCCTGACCGCCATCGCCGGCCGGATCGGGGCTGACGGGCCCGCCTGCCTTTGGGCGAAACCGGTGATTGGCGAGGGCAGGGGAGACCGCCTGCTGCCGGCTCCGGCCATGCCGCCCCTGGACGTGGTGCTGGTCAACCCCATGGCGGCTTCCCCCACCCGGGCGGTGTACCAGGCCTTTGACCTCGCGGGCTGTCCCGGCGGAGCGGAGCGGCCGTGGCTGCCGGAGGCGTTCGAGGATGTGGTGGAGGTGGCGGCGGTGCTGGCCGGTTGCCGCAACGACCTGGAGGGGCCGGCGGTCGCCCTGACCCCGATCATCGGCGAGGTGCTGGAAACCCTGCGCGGCGAGCCGGAAACCCTGCTGGCGAGGATGAGCGGGTCCGGGGCGACCTGTTTTGCGATCTGCGCCGGAGATATCGAGGCCGAGGGCTTGTCGGAGCGGCTGCAGGCCATGCGGCCCGGCTGGTGGGTCCAGCGGTGCCGGTTGGGGTGATCCTCCTCCGGCCGTAGGACGGGGGAGGGGGACCGCCGCTGGAGGGCGGTGGTGGAGGGGGCAGCGCCGGCGTTTGTGGCGGCCCTCATTCTGGCTCGGAAGCCGGCGACAAGCGTTGATGATCACCTTTGGAGGGCGGAGTCGCCCCCTCCACCACCCGCTGCGCGGGCGGTCCCCCTCCCCCGCGCTTTGCGCGGAGGAGGCCCCCAAAACGCCGAAGGGCGCGACGGTTTCCCGTCGCGCCCCCCGCAGACTCACCCCCCCGAGAGGGGGAGTGATGCGCTTACGAGTGGTAAGCGCGCTCCCCGTGCTCGGCGATGTCCAGACCGTCTTCCTCGGTCTCGGCGCTGACGCGCAGGCCGAAGATCAGTTTGATGACGGTGAAGACGA
>JBIIAX010000021.1:0-92850 GCA_044239675.1 Caulobacter sp. | reverse complement strand
CGGCCGGGGCCGCCTCGCCGGGCGCGGCGGCGGGGACCGCCGGAGCGGCGACCGGAGCCGGCGGCGCCTTCTTGGCGGCGACCCAGGCGTCGAAGTCGGCCTGGCTGACGACCTTGATCTCGATCGGCATGAAGGCGTGGTCGACGCCGCACAGTTCCGAACACTGGCCGTAGTAGGTGCCGACCTTGTCGGCGCGGAACCAGGTCTCGTTCAGGCGGCCCGGGACGGCGTCGGTCTTCAGACCGAAGGCCGGCAGGCCGAAGGAGTGGATGACGTCAACGGCGGTGACCTGCACCCGGACCACCTTGTTCACCGGCACCACCATCGGTTCCGATGCCTTCAGGCGGTAGAGGCTGGCGGGCAGGCCCTTGGCCGCCACGTCTTCCTCGGACATCACCGTGGAGGTGATCTCGCTGATCTCCTGGTCGGGATACTCGTAACCCCAGTACCACTGGTAGCCGGTCGCCTTCACCGTCAGGGCCGGCTTGGGCATGTCGTGGTATGCGAACAGCAGGCGGAACGAGAAGATGGCGATGACCATCAGGATCAGCACCGGGACCAGGGTCCAGATGATCTCGATCGCGGTGTTGTGGCTGAACTTGGCCGGGACCGGGTTGGACTTCTTGTTGTAGCGGACAATGCACCAGATCAGCAGGGCCAGCACCAGCAGGGTGATGGCGGTGATGATCGGCAGCAGGATCCAGTTGTGGAACCAGATGGCGTCATACTTCAGCTGCGACGCACCCGGCTGAAAGTCGATGGCGCCGTCGGTCGGTTGACCCACCATGTCCTTCGCCCAGGCGGACCCCGCCATCAGCGCGGTGGTCATACCGGCCGCGAGAGCCGTTGACAGCCAGCGCATCCCCTTAACCTTCGCTTTCATACGCCTCACGTCCGTTTCGACCGCCGATGGAGAGCAACAAGCATGAGTTGGCGGAAAACCTGTCCGTGACAACCCGCACGCCCGACGCAACCCGCCCATCTCCAAATATGGCCGCGTGCATACGCGCTGGAACCTCGATTGCCAAGCGCCTCCGAGGCTTCGTCAAACGGTGAAATCACCTTGCCCGAATTGGGGCTACGCAAGGCGCACGCCTGGCGCCGCCTACCCTGCACAAACAGGTAGCTTGCATTACCCACTACCATGCGATACAAGGGTGCATCATCAGCGAGGGGAAAGCCGTGACGGAACCCATTGAGACACAGCTTAAGAAGGGGGTCCTGGCGCTATGCGTCCTGGCCCTGCTGTCGCGCGGCGACGGCTATGCCTATGACATCTCCAGCCGCCTGGCCGCCGCCATCGACATGGGGGAAGGCACCATCTACCCGCTCATGCGGCGCCTGCAGGGAGACGGCCTGGTGGAGACCTATCTGGTCGAATCGCCGGCCGGGCCGCCGCGCAAATACTACCGCCTGACCGACGCCGGCCGGGCCTCATACAGCCAACAGAAAGCCGACTGGGCCGCCTTCGCCGGCGCCGTCAACGACATCGTGGGAGCGGGGGAATGACCAGAGCTGAATTCATGGCGCGGCTGCGCCGAGGCCTCGTCGGCCTGCCGTCCGCGACCGTCACCGAGGCGGCCGCCGACTACGAGGCCCACTTCGACGAGGCCCTCGCCGCCGGCCGCAGCGAACAGGAGGCCGCCGCCGCCCTGGGCGACCCGACCCGCCTGGCCCGCGAGCTGCGCGCCGAACTGGGCCTCAAACGCTGGGAGGAACAGAAGAGCCCCTCCTCGGCCATGGGCGCCATCCTGGCCCTGCTCGGCCTGGGCGCCCTGGACCTGATTATCCTGCTGCCGCTGCTGATGAGCGTGGTCAGCGCCATGCTCAGCATGTTCGTCGCCGTGGTGGTGATGATCTTCGCCGGCGGGGCGGTCATCGTCGCCGGCCCCTTCCTGCACGACCACCTCAGCCCCTGGCTGCCGGTCGTCACCGGGGTGGGCATCGTCGGCGCCGCCACTTCCGCTGGGGCCATCCTGGCCCTGGTCTCCATCGGGCTGGTCAACGCCCTGGTCTGGTACGGGCGGCTGCACTTCAAGCTGCTCAAGCCCGCCATCGAACCGCAAGCCTAGGGGGCAAGCATCATGATCCGCACACTTCTCATCATCGCCGTCGCCGGCGCCGCCATCGCCCTGCTCAGCTTCGGCGGCTTCGTTTCCCTGGGCGGCATCCAGGCCGCCCAGCGGGGCGACTTCGACTTCGGCACGGACGACTGGGGCAATGACCGCCATCATCGCCCCGACCAGGGCCCCGTCGTCACCCGCACCGTCGCCTGGGCCGGGACCGACACCCTGCAGGTCGATCTGGCCGCCGACGTCACCTTCACCCAGGGCGCTCAAGCCGGAATCACCATCAGCGGCCCCCAACGGGTGGTCGACCAGGTGGTGGTCGAGGGCGGCCGTATCCGTCTGACCGACGGAACCCATGACCTGCGCATGGGCCACCGCCAGCGGCTGAAAATCACCGTCACCGCCCCGGCCGTGACCCGGTTCGTCATCAACGGCTCGCCCGATGTCGCCATCGTCGGCTACGACCACCCGTCCATGGCCATCGACATCTCCGGCAGCGGCGACGTCAATGCGGTGGGCAAGGCTAGCGACCTGGACCTCTCAATCGCCGGGTCCGGCGACGTGGACCTCTCCGGCCTGCAGCTCGCCACGGCCAAGGTCGCCATCGCCGGTAGCGGGGACGCCATCCTCTCGCCGACGGCCTCGGCCGCGGTGGCCATCGCCGGCAGCGGCGATGTGACGCTGCTGACCCGCCCCCCGACCCTGACCAGCGACATCAGCGGCTCGGGCGACCTGGACGTGGGAGAGTAGAACCTTCCTTGGAGCGCTTTCGCCGGTTACGGATAGCGCCGTGACCGGCGAACCTTCTTCTCCCGATGATTTCGATAACCAGCTTGCCCTGCTGGAAACAACCGACGACCCCGGGATCCGCAACCAGCTGGCCATGGACCTCGCCGAGACCCGCCGGCCCGAAGTGTTCGAAGCGCTGCTGAGGCTGATCCGACGCCCGGCGCTGGTTAACCATCGGGGAACACTCGTGTACAGCCTCGAAGGCTACGACTGCTCAGACAATCTTCCCTTGCTGGCGGAACTGGTCGCGACCGGAAATGTGGAGGTCGCTCTCGGAGCGAGCGCTATCCTTGAAGCCCTGGAGCAGGCTCCAACCGAAGGCATACAACGGGCCCGAGCCATATTGACCGCCGCCCAGGCCTCGCCGTCCGCGGGCGAGCCGGATTGGCGATGCTGGGTGTTGGCCGAGACCCTGGAGGACCTTTCCGGCTGGAAGCTGGAATGCGAAGGTCCATAAGACCAAAGCCGAACGATTGCGTCACCAAGACCGGGTGACGAACGGCTCCATCGTCCCTACCTTGCTCCCATGAGCATTCCCTCCCTCGCCCCCTCCCTGCTGGACGCCGCCGGCGTCGACGCCGACCGCGCGCGGTCGATCCTGCAGGAGGCCCTTGCCGGCGCCGACGACGGCGAGCTGTTCCTCGAACACAGCGAGAGCGAGGCATTCGTCTTCGACGACGGCCGGCTGAAGACCGCCTCCTACGATTCCGGCGAGGGCTTCGGCCTTCGCGTCGTCGCCGGCGAGACCGCCGGTTACGCCCACGCCTCCGAGATCAGCGAGGCGGCCATCGGCCGGGCCGCCGATTCGGCCCGGCTGGCCAAGCGCGGCTACAGCGGCGTCGCCGCCGAGGGGCCCCGCTCCACCAACATCCGCCTCTATGGCGAGGACAACCCGGTCGCCTCCCCCGGCTTCTCGGAAAAGGTCGCCCTGCTGCAGGAGATCGACGCCTTCGCCCGCGCCAAGGACAGCCGCGTCGTCCAGGTCACCGCCTCCATGGCCGGCGAGCGGCGCATCGTCGAGATCCTGCGGGCCGACGGCCGGCTGGTCCGCGACGTGCGGCCGCTGTCCCGGGTCAATGTCCAGGTGGTCGTCGAACGCGACGGCCGTCGCGAGACCGGCACCAGCGGGGCCGGCGGCCGCGCCGGCTTCGAAACCTGGATCACCCCGGAAAGCTGGCAGGCCCAGGTGGACGAGGCCGTGCGTCACGCCCTGGTCAATCTGGAAGCCATCGACTGCCCGGCCGGCGAGATGGACGTGGTCCTCGGCCCCGGCTGGAACGGCGTGCTGCTGCACGAGGCCGTCGGCCACGGGCTGGAAGGCGACTTCAACCGCAAGGGCATCAGCGCCTTCTCCGGCCGGGTCGGCGAGCGCGTCGCCGCCCCCGGTGTCACCGTCGTCGATGACGGCACCCTGCCCGGCCGCCGAGGCAGCCTGACCGTCGACGACGAGGGCACCCCCACCGAACGCACCGTGCTGATCGAGGACGGCATCCTCACCGGCTATATGCACGACCGCCAGTCGGCGCGGCTGATGGATCTGACCCCCACCGGCAACGCCCGGCGCCAGTCCTATGCCCACATGCCCATGCCCCGGATGACCAACACCGTCATGCTGGGCGGCAGCCACACCCTGGAAGAGATGATCGCCTCGACCAAGCGCGGCCTCTATTGCGCTTCGCTCGGCGGCGGCCAGGTGGACATCACCAACGGCAAGTTCGTCTTCCAGTGCACCGAGGCCTATCTGATCGAGGACGGCAAGATCACCCATCCGGTGAAGGGCGCCAGCCTGATCGGCGACGGCCCCAGCGCCCTGACCCGCGTCACCATGATCGGCAACGACTTCGCCCTCGACCCCGGCATCGGCGTCTGCGGCAAGGCCGGTCAGGGCGTGCCGGTGGGCGTCGGCCAACCCAGCCTGAAGATCACCGGCCTGACGGTGGGCGGGACGGCGGTCTAGAATCCTTCTCCCACTTGGGGGAGAAGGTGGCCCGCGTAGCGGGTCGGATGAGGGGTCGCCTTATCCTTAGAGAGCATGGCCGCCCTTGGCCACATCATCCCTTACAGCCAGTTAGACCCCTCATCCGTCGGCTTCGCCGACACCTTCTCCCCCAAGAGGGAGAAGGACGTGACGAGCAACCTTTCTTCGATTTAATCAACATTTCCAGCTTGTAACGTGTCTGCAACAGTGTCGGCGGGCAGGGTCCGCTGACCAGCAGGGCCAGGGGGGCCCCGAGGGGGAGTAGACACCGCATGAGCCCGATCCTTGCCCTGATGATGGGCGCCTCGCCCGAGGCCATCGCCTCCGCGACCCCACCGCCCGTGCTGGTCATCGCCCAGGAGGCCGCCCCCGCCGTCGGCTCCTCGGCGACGGCCCCGGAGACCGCTCAAGGCGTCACCCCCTACCCCGCCGCCTTCTTCGCCGGGGCCCAGCTCAACACCGCCGCCGACATGATCGGCCGCATCCCCGGCTTCGCCTTCGACGGAGGCGATTCGGTGCGCGGCTATGGCGGGGCGGCGGGCAATGTGCTGATCGATGGTCAGCGGCCGGCCACCAAGTCGGAAAGCCTCTACGACGCCCTGCGCCGCATCCAGGCCAGCCAGGTCGAGCGGATCGACCTGATTCGCGGCGGCGCCCCCGGCATCGACATGCAGGGCAAGACGGTGATCGCCAATGTCATCCTGAAGAAGGGCGGCAAGGGGACCTGGCTGTTCGCCGTGGCCGGCGGCCTGCACCAGGATGGCCGCGGCCAGCCGGCAACCCGGTTCGAGGGCAATGCGCCGATCGGCCCGGGGACCTTCGACTGGTCGCAGCTCTATTTCATCGGCATCGACGATGGGGCCGGCGAAGGCATCCAGCGGGGCCAGGTCACAGGTAGCGCGCCCGTCCTCACCGCCTGGGACGAGACCGCCGGGGTGCATGGCGCCGACATCAAGGCCGGCTGGAAAATGCCGCTGCTGGGCGGCAAGCTGGCGCTCAACAGCCGCTATTACAAGGAGATCTACAACTGGTCGCTCAATCAGTTCGACCAGCCGCGCAGCCAGCGGCTGCTGCTGATCAAGGACCGCCAGGACCGCGAGGACGGCGAACTGGGCGGCAGTTGGGAGACCCCCATCGGCCAGGCCCTGAAGCTGGAACTGACCGCCCTGACCACCGAGCGTAACTCCGCCTACACCTCCGCCTTCGACGACGGGACCGACGAGGGCGTCTATTCCGAAGCCTCCCTGGCCCGGGAAAGCATCGGCCGGGCCGTGCTGCGCTACACCCTCTCCCCCGCCGTCTCCTTCGAGGGCGGCGCTGAAGCCGCCTTCAACACCCTGGAGGTGGCCACCGACTACGCCCAGAACGGGGTCCCCATCGTCCTGCCCGCCGCCGATGTGCTGATCGAGGAAGAACGGGCCGAAGGCTTCGTCACCGCCAACTGGCGGATCAGTCCGAAGTTCGCCATCGAGACCGGCCTGAAGGTCGAGGGCTCGAAGATTTCCCAGAGCGGCGACACCACCCTGTCGAAGTCCTTCACCTATCCCAAGCCGCGGCTGATCGCGACCTGGTCGCCCACCGCCGTCGATCAGGTGCGGGTGCGGATCGAGCGCGAAGTCGGCCAGCTGAACTTCCGCGACTTCGCCTCCAGCGTCGCCTTCACCACCGGCGGCACGGTGACGGCCGGCGGCGCCGACCTGGAGCCCGACAAGACCACGGTCTTCGAGGCGGCCTATGAGCGCAAATTCTGGAAGGACGGGGCGGTGACCCTCAAGGTCACCCACGAGGAGATCACCGACGCCACCGACCGCATCCGCGTCACCGACATCGCCAGCTGCCCGATCGTCGGCGGCGCCCCCGACCTCAGCGACCTCAGCTGCAACTTCGACGCTCCCGGCAACATCGGCGAGGGGACCAGCGACGAGCTGGAACTGTCGGCAAGCCTGCCGCTCGGCGGGCTCGGCGTCACCGGCGGCCTGCTCAAGGCCAATCTGCAGTGGACCCGCTCGGAGGTCACCGACCCGACAACCGGCGACAAGCGCCGCATCTCCGGCCAGGCCCCCTTCGAAGGCGAGATCAGCTTCAGCCAGGACCTGCCGAAATACCGCCTGCAATGGGGCGCCGACGCCGGCCTGGCCTTCCAGGAGCGCTACTACCGCTTCGACCGGATCGACGAACTGGAGCTCGGAACCTGGGTCAGCCTGTTCGCCGAATGGAAGCCCCAGCCGGACCTCAGCTTCCGCGTCGAGGCCCAGAACCTGCTGAACCGCGACCTGACCCGCAGCCGCAGGCTCTATGACGCGCCCAGGGACACTGGGTCGGTCCGCTACACCGAGAACCGCCCCCTGGACTACCCGGCCTTCATCTACTTCCGGATCAGGAAGACGTTCGGGTAGGCGGCGACAAGATCCTCCTCCAAGCGACGCTTGGGGGAGGGGGACCGCGAAGCGGTGGAGGGGGCGGCGCTGTCAGCGAAGAAAGCGCGCTGAACACCGTCTGCAGCCCCATCGCGAAACACGACGGGGCGGGAGCATCCGCGTGTCGCTGTCACGGCCCGATGGGAGGATGCCGCCCCCGCCCCTGCTCACAGAGACCTCACCACAGCCGGCGCCGCCCCCTCACCCACCCGCTGCGCGGGCGGTCCCCCTCCCCCAGGCTTTGCCTGGAGGAGGAATAAAAAAGGCCCCGGATCGCTCCGGGGCCTTTTTCTTATCCGTCTCGCCGAGACCCTACACCGCCGCGTCCGGGTGACGGTCCGGGCCGGCCTGGCGGTCGCCGTCGAGGGCTTCCACCGGGTGGCCGCTGGCGTCGTTCGCGCCGTTGGCCCACTGTTTGATGAAGACGCTGATGACGATGAAGGCGACGCCGATGCCGACGCCCCACCAGCCCAGCATGTTGAACACGCCGAGCGAGGTATCCAGCGCCGCCTTGGGGTCGAGGACCTGGCCGCCCACGGTCTCCGTCCCGGCCAGGCCGGCGATCCAGCCGCCGACGAACTGGGCGATGGAGCTGGACAGGAACCAGATGGCCATCATCAGCGACACCACCTTGGCCACCGACAGTTTGGTGATCTCGGCCATGCCGACCGGCGACAGGAAGAGCTCGCCCGTGGTGTGCAGCAGATAGAGCAGGCCCAGCATCACCAGCGGCATGCGGAAGGCCGAATCGACCATCCCGCCGGCCCAGACCACGACCAGGAAGCCCAGGCCCACCTGGATGATCCCCAGGCCGAACTTCATCGTCGGGTTGGGGTCGCGCTTGTGCTTGCCCAGCCACAGCCACATGGCCGCGAAGACCGGGGCGAAGATCAGGATGAAGCCGGCGTTGAAGGACTGGGTCTGGGCGGCGTTGATGCCCATGTCGACCCACAGCACGTCCTTGGCGCCGGATTCCTGCAGCATCTGGAAGGTGCCGAAGAAGAAGGTGCGGCCGAACAGGTCCAGGGTGAAGGGATGGCTGATCAGCGACAGGTTGACGTTGCTCTCGGCGAACAGGCTGAGCGAGGTGCCGGCCTGTTCGAACAGGGTGAAGAACACCACCGCGCCGAAGATCAGCACCATGGCCAGACCCATCCGCTCCCGCTCCACCTTGGTGCATTGGGCGACCATGAAATAGGCGATGTAGCCCACCGAGATCACGGTGCTGATCGCCAGGACCGAGCCGACCAGGGCGTTGCGCTGGACCATGAACCAGACCACGCCGACGCCGAGAACGCCGCAGAGGTAGATCAGGCCTTCCAGGTTCAGCGGGCCGGCGACCTTCTTTTTCAGCGCCGCCGGAACCGGCGGCTCGCCCTTGCCCTGCAGCCAGGGCTTGCCCAGCACGAAGGCGATATAGCCGGCCAGCATGCCGATGCCCGCCAGGCCGAAACCCCAGCCCCAGCCGAAGTTGGCGCCCAGGTAGCCGCAGAGGATGGACGCCCAGAAGGCCCCCAGGTTGATGCCGTAGTAGTAGAGGGTGAAGCCCGGATCCCGCCGGGGGTCGCCCTGCGGGTAGAGCTGGCCGACGATGGTCGAGATATTGGGCTTTAGGAAGCCGACGCCCATGATGATCAGCGACAGGGCGAGATAGAAGATGTTCACATAGGTCGGGTCGCGCTTGACCACTTCCTGGGTGAAGCTGCCCTTGGCCAGGGTGGCCGGGATCGGCGCATCGGCCGGCAGGCCCTTGATCGACAGGCCGCCATCGGCGGACGGGCCAAAGGCGTAGGTCTTGTCGCCGACCTTGATCTGCACATCGCGGGTTTCACCGCGGCCGGAGACCACGAACTCATAGGAGGCGCCCTTATAGACCAGGTTTTCCTGGGCGGGCTTGCCCTCGATGGCCATCATCCCGTGACCGGCGACCAGCAGCAGGGCGCCGAAGGCCACGGCCTTGCGGGTGCCCAGCCAACGGTCGGCCAGCATGCCGCCGATCAGCGGCAGCAGATAGACCAGTGAGGTGTAGGAGCCATACAGTCCGGTGGAGGTCTTGCGGTCAAACAGGAAGTGCTGCGTCAGATAGAAGATCAGGATGCCGCGCATGCCGTAGTAGGAAAAACGCTCCCACATCTCGGCGAAGAACAGGATGAAAAGACCCTTGGGATGCTTCCGAAGCTGCAGGAACACCGGGATCCCTGTCGCCAGGGTGATCAAAATCCCGGCAAGGATGACAATAGAATTCATAGATTAGACCCTGTTGCAGCTTAAAGGCCGGCAGCGAACGAACCAGTTCCACCTCAGCCTCCCCGATTTGCGGGGAGAAAATCACGCGCCGGGGGGTTTCACAAGCAACCGATTGCCCAACGCCGTTCGCTGTTCACGTTCATCGGGAGCATTGTCCGGCCTCAAGGCGTTAAGCAGCCGCAAGGAGCATCCCGTCATGTCCACCGATCGCCTGACTATCACCGTCGCCCCCGGCCGGGTGCGCGCCCTGTTCGAGGGCCATGAGATCGCCGATAGCGCGGCGACCCTGGTGCTCAAGGAAGGCGACTATCCGCCGGTCTATTATTTCCCGCGCGAGGACGTGGAGATGCTGGTTCTGCGCAAGACCGACCACAGCAGCGTCTGTCCCTGGAAGGGCGCGGCCAGCTACTTCACCATCTACCGCGACGCCAAGGTGATTGAGAACGCCGCCTGGTCCTATGAGGCGCCGATCGACGGCGCGACGGCGATCCGCGAGCACATCGCCTTCTATCCCCAGCACGTCGAATTCGAATTCACCCCGTCCGGGGATCCGCCCCTCAAGGTCCCCCCGCACGACCCGCCCTATGCGGAGACATCAGACCCGAGGGATGTGCCGTAGGACTTAATAAGCGCAGTCCTTGAACACCCGGCTGATGTCGCCCTGCCATTCGCCGTGGAATTTTTCCAGCAGGCGGTCGGCCGGGGTCATGCCGCTGTCGGCGATCTCTTCCAGCTCGCCCATATAGACGGTCTCGTCGATGAAGCCGCCGTCGAGCCGATTGCGGTTCTTCAGGCCCCGGCGGGCGATGGCCACCATGTCCACCGCCACGTCGCGGGCTGAACGGCCGGCGACCGTGGCCTTCAGGCCCAGCTTCGGCACGTCGCGGCGCAGGCCTTCACGGTCCTCGGCCGTCCAGTCCTTGCAGAGGTCCCAGGCGGCGGCCAGCGCCGCGTCGTCGTAGAAGATGCCCGTCCACAGCGCCGGCAGGGCGCAGAGCCGGCTCCAGGGTCCGGCGTCGGCGCCGCGCATCTCAAGATAGGACTTCAGCCGCACCTCGGGGAAGATGGTGGTGGTGTGGTCGGCCCAGTCCTTCATCGTCGCCCGCCCCTCGACGCCATCCAGCCGGCCGTCGATGAAATCGCCGAACGACTTGCCGGCGACATCGACATAGAGGCCGTTCCGCTTGGCGAAATACATCGGCACCTTGAGCGCATAGCGGGCGTAGGTCTCGAAACCGAAACCGTCCTCGAAGACGAAGTTCAGCAGGCCGGTGCGGTCCGGATCGGTGTCGGTCCAGATGTTGGCGCGGGCCGAAAGGAAGCCGTTGGGCCTGCCCTCGGTGAACGGCGAATTGGCGAACAGGGCGGTGACGATCGGCTGCAACGCCAGGCTGGCCCGGAACTTGGTCACCATGTCGGCCTCGGAGCCGAAATCGAGGTTGGCCTGCACCGTGCAGGTCCGCAGCATCATGTCGAGGCCGAGCCCGCCGACCAGCGGCATGTAGCGCCGCATGATCACATAGCGGCCCTTGGGCATGATCTCCGCCTGGTCGCGGCGGATCGTCGGGTGGAAGCCCAGCCCCAGGAACCCCAGGCCCAGTTCGTCGGCGACGGTCTTGACCTCTTCCAGGTGCTGGCCGGTCTCCGAACAGATGTCGTGCATGGTCTCCAGCGGGGCGCCGCTGAGCTCGAACTGGCCGCCGGGCTCCAGGCTGACATTGGCCCCGTTGCGCTCCAGGCCGATGATCGTCTGGCCGCCGTCGGCGCGGTCTTCCAGCACCGGGGTCCAGCCGAACCGCATCAGGCCCTTCAGCAGGGCCTCGATGCCCTTCTCACCGTAATAGGGGACGGTCGAGTGGTCGGAGAGGTTGAAACCGAACTTCTCGTGCTCCGCCCCGACCCGCCATTCGCTCACCGGCTTGGAGCCGCGCGCGAAATAGTCGGTCAGGTCGTCGAGCGTCAGCGGACGGTCGTCCGTCGTGGTCTGCGCCATGGCTAAAGCCTCCCCAGGCAGGCAAATCTTGTTGGCGAGGGAGGCCCTTCCCCAACCGGCGGCGATCTTTACGCTGTTCAGCAGGTGGGAGACAAACAGGTTATTCGCAAGCCTGCGTGACAGCGCTTCGAACTCACATCCGTCATCCCGGAAGCACCGCGGCCGGAGGGTTCAGTCCCAGTCGCCCACGGTCGCCTGCCACAGGGTCATGGCGCTGATCGCGGCGGTGTCGGCCCGCAGGATTCGCGGCCCCAGCGACACCGGAACCACGAACGGCAGGTCCCGCAGCCGGGCGATCTCTTCTGGATCGAAACCGCCTTCGGGCCCGATCAGGATCGCCCAGGGACCCGCCGGCTGACCCTTCAGCGCCTCCAGCGCCGGCGGCCCGCCGGTCTCGTCGCAGAACATCAGCCGCCGTTCGGGATCCCAGCCGTCCAGCAGCTTCGCCAGCTTCACCGGCTCGAGGATTTCCGGCGGGTCCAGGCGGTTTGTCTGTTCGGCCGCCTCGATGGCGATGGCTTGCAGCCGGTCGACATTGGCCCGGTCGGCGTTGGTCCGCCGGGTCAGGACGGGCTGCACCCGCGCCGCCCCCAGTTCGGCCGCCTTCTCGACGATGGTCTCCAGCCGCCCGCGCTTGACCAGGGCGGCCACCAGGGTCAGGTCCGGGCCGTTCGCCTGGGGCCGGGCCAGGGGGCCGATGACCACCCGGCAGCGCCGCTTGTCCGGGGCCACCACCGTCGCCCGCCACTCGCCGTCCTTGCCGTTGAACAGCAGGATCTCCGCCCCGATGGTCAGCCGCATCACCGCCACCAGATAGCGGGACGGCTCGGCGTCCAGGGTCAGGTCGGCGCCGGCGCGCAGGGGATCGGGGACGAAGAGGCGGATCATGCGACGCCTTCTAGCGCAGTCGCTCAGCCTGTGTTTAGCCTTGGCGATGTCAAAGCATCCGAACGCCAACTACGAAGAAGAGCTGATCAAGCTGCAGACCGCCGTGGTCAGCTGGCGACAGTGGTCCCTGGCCGAGGGCGAAAAGGCCCTGGTCATCCTTGAGGGGCGTGACGCCGCCGGCAAGGACGGCTCGATTCGGCGGATCGTCGAATACCTGCCGCCGCGCACCACCCCGGTCATCGCCCTGCCCAAGCCGTCGGATCGCGAGCGGAGCCAGTGGTACTTCCAGCGCTACGTCGCCCACATGCCGGCGGCCGGTGAACTCGTGCTGTTCAATCGCTCCTGGTACAACCGCGCCGGGGTCGAGCCGGTGATGGGGTTCTGCACGCCCGAGCAGCATCAGGCCTTCCTCAACGAGGTCCCGACCTTCGAGGGCATGATGGTCGCCAGCGGCGTCAAGCTGGTCAAGCTGTGGCTCGACATCAGCAAGGACGAGCAGGCCGCACGGCTCAAGGACCGCCGCACAGACCCCCTCAAGATCCTCAAGGTCAGCGACCTGGACGCCGAGGCCCAGAGGCGATGGGACGACTACAGCGAAGCCCGCGACCTGATGCTGACCCGCACCCATAGCCTGGAGGCGCCCTGGACCATCGTCCGCGCCGACCACAAGAAGCCGGCCCGCCTCGCCATCCTTCGGCATCTGATGCAGGTCCTGGCGCCCGAAAAGCTGCGCAAGGGCCTGGGCAAGCCGGACCCGAACGTGCTGTTCACCTTCGAACCCTCGGCCCTCAGCGACGGACGGCTGGAACGCTAACTGACCCGCCGATAGCCGAAGTCATGGTTCAGATGGTCGCGCAGCAGCGCGTCCAGAAAGGCGTGGTCCTCGGCGCTGAAGGTTACCGCCGCCCGCTTGGCCTCGTCGGACACCACCGCCTCGCCGTGGCCGGGGTCGAGGCTGCGGGCCACCGCCGATTTCGCCGACACCGCCTCGGCCGCGGCCAGGGCGCCCGGCCCCAGATCGACGCCCCAATGGTTCCAGATGCGGGCGATCCCGGCCACTGGATCGGCTTTCAGATCTTCATGCCGAACCACCAGAACCTCGTCCGGCAGGGCGGCGGCCAGGGCGCCCCAGCGGTTGAAGAAGCGGATGAACCACCAGACATCGTCGATCTTCTTCTTCCCCGGCGCCGGCCGGCGCAGGAACTCCGACAAGGTCCCCAGCGCATAGGTCCCCTGCCACTTCACGTAATAGGACAGCAGCGCCTGGCGGATGTCGCGCACCAGCACCACCGTTGGTGGCAGGTGCAGCATGCCCGCTTCCGCCGCCGCGGTGATCAGCCGCGAGGGAATGTTGTGGGAGCTGCCGATGCGGGGCGCGGCTTCGTGCACCCGGTCATGGCGCGGATGGCCGATGAAGTCGTCGCTGCCCGGCCCGCTGGAATGGCTGGGCGGGGGGAGTTTCAGCTGGTCGGCGATGGCGTGGCTGGCCATGAACCGCAGCCAGTGGGTGCCGCTGTTCTTGGCGCTGGCCAGGAAGCCGTCGACCCGGCCGCCGTAGTTGACCAGGTGGAAACTGGTCAGGTCGTTCTCGAGATCGCGTCCCGCCAGCCGTTGCGCGTCTGTTGCCAAAGCCGCCTG
Source organism: Caulobacter sp. (assembly GCA_044239675.1). Classification (GTDB taxonomy): domain Bacteria; phylum Pseudomonadota; class Alphaproteobacteria; order Caulobacterales; family Caulobacteraceae; genus Caulobacter. The sequence continues at coordinate 78,831 of JBIIAX010000021.1, read as the reverse complement.
CCTCCAAATACGCTTGCTCGGTCGGCCGGCGTCGAAGCCGCCCTCTCACCGAAACCACCCCCGAACCCACGGACGGATCGCCGCCATGCCTTCAACGATGAAGTACGTCCGCCTCGGAACGACCGGCCTGAAAGTGTCACAGCTTTGTCTCGGCTGTATGACGTACGGAACGCCCGATTGGCGTCCATGGGTGCTGGACGAGGCGGCGGCCCGGCCCTTCTTCGAGAAGGCGGTCGAGGGCGGGATCAACTTCTTCGACACCGCCGACATGTACAGCAACGGCGTCAGCGAACAGGTGACCGGCAAGTGGCTGCGCGAGTTCGCCCGCCGCGAGGAGACGGTGATCGCCACCAAGGTCTTCTTCCCGCATTCGGGGAAGCCCAACAGCGGCGGCCTGTCCCGCAAACACATTATGGATGCCGTCGACCGCTCCCTGAAGAACCTGGGAACCGACTACATCGACCTCTACCAGATCCACCGTTTCGATCCGGACACCCCCATTGAGGAGACGCTGGAGGCGCTGCATGACGTGGTGAAGGCTGGCAAGGCCCGCTACATCGGGGCCAGCTCGATGTTCGCCTGGCAGTTCGCGAAAATGCTGAGCACCAGCGAAAGGCGCGGCTGGACGAAGTTCGTCTCCATGCAGCCGCAGTACAACCTGGTCTATCGCGAGGAGGAGCGGGAGATGCTGCCCCTCTGCAAGGCCGAGGGTGTCGGGGTCATCCCCTGGTCGCCGCTGGCGCGGGGCTTCTTGGCCGGCGGCCGGGCCGCGCCCGGGGAAGGCAATACCGAACGGTCCCGCACCGACGAGTTCTCGCCCCGCCTCTACTACCGCGACGCCGACCATGCGGTGGTCGAGGCGGTCGGCGCCCTGGCCAAGTCACGCGGCCTTTCCAACACCCAGATCGCCCTGGCCTGGGTCCTGCGCAACAGCGCCATCACCGCCCCGATCATCGGCGCCTCGAAGCTGCATCACCTGGACGAGGCCTTCGCGGCCCTCGATGTCACCCTCTCGGACGAGGAGGCGGCGGCGCTGGAGGCGGCCTACAGGCCCAAGCCGGTTCTGGACCACGCGTGACGATGCAGTCCAAAAAGACTCCCTTCCCCCCTCCAGGGGGAAGGGTGCGCAGCGGCGGTCACCGGTGATGGACCTCTCCGCCGCACAGGCCCGGCGTATCGCCCTGGCCGCCCAGGGGTTCGCCGAGGCGCGGCCGGAAGCCCCATCCCGTCGCCATTTCCACAAGACCGCCCAGCGGCTCGGCGTCATCCAGATCGACAGCGTCAACGTCGTCACCCGCACCCACTACCTGCCCGCCTTTTCCCGCCTCGGCGACTATCCCCGCGACCTGCTGGAGGACGAGGCCTGGGGGAAGAAGCGCAGCCTGTTCGAATACTGGGGCCATGAAGCCTCGCTCCTGCCGCTGGAGAGCCAGCCGCTGTTTCGCTGGCGGATGGCGCGGGCCGAATCCGGCGACGGGGTCTGGGGCGGCCTGTCCCGCTTCGGCCGCGAGCGGCGCGACTATATCGACGGCATCCTGGCCGAGATCGAAAAGCGCGGCCCGGTCACCGGCGGCGACTTCGCCACCGGCCCGCGCGGCCAGCCCGGCTGGTGGTCCTGGTCGGAGGGCAAGCGCGCCCTTGAGTGGTTGTTCTGGGCCGGGCTGATCACCACCAAGACCCGGCGCGGCTTCGAGCGGGTCTATGACCTGACCGAACGGGCCCTGCCGGCCGCCATTGTCGCCCTGCCCACCCCCAGCGAGGCCGACGCCCAGCGCGAGTTGATCGCCATCGCCGCCCGCGCCATGGGCGTCGCCGCCGCTTCCGACCTGCGCGACTATTTCCGCCTGCCGGTCGAGGGCTTCCGGGACCGCGTCGAGGAGCTGGTCGAATCCGGCGAACTGATCCCGGTGACGGTCAAGGACTGGGGCAAGCCGGGCTATCTGGCGCGCGACGCCAAGGCGCCCCGGAAGATCCGCGCCGCCGCCCTGCTGTCGCCCTTCGACAACCTGATCTGGTTTCGCGAACGGACCGAGCGGCTGTTCGGCGTGCGCATTCGCCTGGAGATCTACACCCCGGCCGAAAAGCGCGAGCACGGCTACTACGTACTGCCCTTCCTGCAGGACGAGGCGATCACCGCCCGCGTCGACCTGAAGTCCGACCGCCAGGGCCGCCGGCTGCTCGTCCAGGCCGCCCATGCCGAACCCTGGGCCGACGCCGAAACCGCCCCGCGCCTGGCCGGGGAACTCAAGCGCATGGCCGGCTGGCTGGGGCTCGACGGGGTCACCGTCATCGGCAAGGGCGAGATGGCTCCGGCGCTGAAGGACGCGATGGGCTAGGCCGTCCCTTCAGCCACCGCCGCCAGCCGCGCGTAGGCTCCGCCCTCCGCCTTGAGCTCGGCATGCGTCCCCTCTTCCACCACCCGGCCGCCCTCGAAGACCAGGATGCGGTCGGCGCCGCGGATGGTCGACAGCCGGTGGGCGATGACGATGGTCGTCCGGCCGGCCATCAGTTCCTCCATCGCCGCCTGGACCAGCCGTTCGGTCTCGACGTCCAGGCTGCTGGTCGCCTCGTCGAAGACCAGGATCGGGGCGTCGGCCAGGAAGGCCCGGGCGATGGCCACCCGCTGCCGCTCGCCGCCCGACAGCTTGACCCCCCGCTCGCCGACCAGGGTGTCATAGCCCTTGGGCAGCCGGCGGATGAAGTCGTCGGCCCGGGCCCGCTTGGCCGCCAGCGCCACCTCCTCGGCCGTGGCGCCCGGCCGTGCATAGGCGATGTTCTCGGCGATGGTCCGGTGGAACAGGGCCGGGTCCTGCGGCACCACGGCGATGGCGGCGCGCAGGGTGGTCTGCGCCACCTGCGCCACGTCCTGGCCGTCGATCAGGATCTGGCCGCCCTGCAGGTCGTAGAGCCGCTGGACCAGCTTGACGAAGGTCGACTTGCCCGACCCCGTCGGCCCGACCAGCGCCACCCGCTCGCCCGGAGCGATACGAAGGGAGAAGCGGTCATACAGCGGCGTCTCGGCGCTCTTGTAGCGGAAGGTCACCCGGTCGAGGACGATCTCCCCGGCCTCTCGGCGGAAGGCGGGCGCGCCCGGCCTGTCAGCCACCTGTGGCGCCAGCCCCTGGTAGGCGGCGACGTCCTCGGCGTCGTCCAGGCCCTTCTGCAGCATGCGGACGTTCTCGCCGAGGTTGCGCAGATAGCCGCTCATCAGCATGAAGGCGGTGATGGCGAAGCCCAGGTCCCCGGCCGTCGCCTTGCCCTGCATCCACAGATGCAGCAGCAGGCCGGTGGTCCCCGCCTGCAGCACCACGGTCAGGACATTCTGGATAACCCAGACGTCCATAAACCGGGCCCAGGTGATCTGGACCGCCTTTTGCCAGTCGCCGGTCACCTGTGCGAACCGCGCCTCCTCCCGCGCCTCGGCCCCGAAGGCCTTGACCGTGGGATTGGAGGTGATGGCGTCGGCCAGGGCCCCGCCGATACGGCTGTCCAGGGCGTTGGACTTCAGATTGGCCGGCCGCACATAGGCCTTGACCAGCCACAGGTTGGCCCAGACGAACCCCGCCACCACGACAAAGGCCAGCAGCCCGACCAGCGGCCACTTCAGGGCCATCTGGATACAGAGCCCGACCAGCACCAGCAGCGCCGGCCCCAGCCACAGGATCAGGGCGTCGGACACCTGGTCATAGCCCCACATGGCCCGGCTGATCTTGCGGACCGTCGCCCCGGCGAAGGCGTCGGCGTGCCAGTCGGCGGAAAACCCCTGCACCCGCTGGAACGCCTCGTCGGTCATCTCGCGCATGTTGCGCGCCGCCAGCGGGTTCCAGAATCGAAAGGCGATGTTGCGGGTCACGACAAAGGCCACATAGACCCCGACGAAGAAGCCCCAGGCCCACCAGGCCCGCCCGACGTCGCGCAACGGCGAGGCCACCGCGTCGATCAGCCCCTTGGCGGCCGTGGGCAGCATCAGGTCGAAGACCACCGCCACCAGCATCAACCCGGCCGAGCCGAGCAGCAGCCAGGGCCGCCGCAGCCACAGCCGGGCGATGAAGGCCAGCACCTGGCCATTGGAAAGGGCCCGCCCCCGGGTCTCCTCCTCGTCTTCGTAATGCTCGGTCATGACGCCGCTGACATAGCCGCTAACACTGGTCGGCGGGAGGGGGTCTCAGCTTCGCGGCATGTTTCGGAAGGACCGCTTCACGTCCATCCCGTGCGAGACGATCTTTTCCTTGTCCAGCATGGGCGCCGGGGGATCGCGCGGTTGGGCCATCACCCCGCCGAGAAACATGTCGAGCTCCTGGAAGACTGAATAGGGGTCAAGCGCCCTTTGGATGTTGAAGTCGCGAAGGCAGGGATCGGCGATCTTCGTGCCATCGAGATAAAGCAGAAGCGGCGATTGGTTGTGGAAGTGGATTGCCGGATCGATTTCCTCGCCCCAATGACTGGCAAGCCAGTCTCGCCAAGGCGTCTTGTCGACTTTCATCCCCCGATCCCAGAAGTAGCCGTAGTCCCGCTGACTCACCCCAGCATCAAACCCGTCCTCAAACGAAGCGACGAACTCGCTTCCGCCGTTGGGGCTATAGCGCCAGAAGGGGTAGGCTCGCCCTGCCAGATACAGCACGCAGGCGACGACGCTTCCGTCTCCTGACTTGGTTTCGAGAAACGGCCGAAACCTGTGAAACGCAGGCAGAAGCGGCTCATCGCTCGACGGCTGACGGGTATCGCCGTCGCCAGGCTTCTTGGTCCACCGCGGTCCGCCGCCGCCCACCGACACGCCCGACCTGACATCCGCCGAGGTCGTCCGCCGTTCGTAGACGACATGATCGTCGAAGCCCACGCCCTGGACGCTGTCGTAGTAGTCGCGAAAGTTGGAGATGATCCGCATGCTTGAGAAGTTCAACTCCAGCGGGCGCGCCCTGTCCAGCCATCAAGGATCCGCGCCATCCAGCACCGCAGCGGAAACATTTCTCGGCACTTTCCCCCTCTCGAGGGAAGGGGGAAGATGCGCCGACATGACTCACGCCTCCGAAATCCTCCCCGACGCCGTGCCGACCAACTGGGTCGACCGCCACGCGCCGCCGGCCTTGCGGCCCTGGTTGAAGCTGGGGCGGTTCGACCGGCCGACGGGCGTCTGGTTGCTGATGCTGCCGGGCTGGATGGGCATCGCCCTGGCCGGGGCGATGAAGCAGCAGTTCCCGGACCCCGTGCTGCTGGTCCAGTTCCTCGTCGGCGCCGCCCTGATGCGGGCCGCCGGCTGCGCCTATAACGACATCGTCGATCGTGATTTCGACGCCCAGGTCGCCCGAACGGCGATGCGGCCCATCCCGGCCGGACAGATCAGCGTCAAACAGGCCTGGGCCTTCACCTTCGCCTGCGCCCTGGTCAGCCTGGTCATCCTGCTGACCATGAACCTCTGGGCGGTGGCGCTGGGCGTCGCCTCCCTCGGCCTGGTCGCCGCCTATCCGTTCATGAAGCGGATCACCTGGTGGCCGCAGGCCTGGCTGGGCCTGACTTTCAACTGGGGCGCGCCCCTGGGCTTCGCCGCCGCGCTTGGCGGCCCCACTCTGCTCAGCCTGATCGGCCTGCTGCCCGCCGCGCCGCCGGAGCCGCTCAGCCCCTGGCCCGCCGTCCTCCTCTATGCCGGCCTCATCTTCTGGACCCTCGGCTACGACACCATCTACGCGGTCCAGGATCTCGAGGACGACGCCCTGGCCGGCGTCAAGTCCTCGGCGCGCAAACTGGGCGAGGCCGCCCCGCGCGGAGTCATGGCCTTCTACATCGCCTGTTTCGTCCTGGTCCTGGCGGCCGGATGGCTGGGCGCCCTGGGGCCCCTGGCCCTGCCGCCGCTGGCCCTCTTCGCCTGGCATCTGTCGCGTCAGGCGGCGACGCTGCGCCTGGACGATCCCATGGGAGCGCTGGCGCTGTTCAAGTCCAATACCTGGGCCGGCGTGATCCTTGTGGTGGCGCTGGTCGCGGGCCTGTGGCGGCCGGCGGGGTTCTGACCGAGCCGCTCATCCCGGGCGCAGCTCCGATAGGCCGCGCGCGCCTCCCTTAGATCCGATCACCCCGGCGCAATTGGCGGACGGTCTACCCCACCACCCCCAGCACCATCCCCCGCAGCCCCGCCTCATCCTCGAACCGCGCCGTCACCGGCCAGAAGGCGATCTTCTCCCGCCATTCCGGCGGCAGCCTTGCCCAGTCCTTTTCCGTGGTTAGCAGCCCGGCGCCGAAATCAGCGGCCCGCGACTCCAGGAACATCAGGGTCGGCTCGTCGTATTCCCCATGATCGGGAAACGGCGCGAAATCCTTCAACTCGCAGCCGGCGGCGATCAGGGCGCGTTCGAACTTCCACGGCTTGCCGATGCCGGCGAAGCCCATCTGCGGCCCGGCCGGCGGCGGGGCGACCGGCTCCAGCCGGGCGATCAGCACCGGCGTCCCGGTAAACAGCGCCACCAGGTCCGGATCGGCCTGCGGCAAGTCCGCCGGCAGCATCAGCACCACGGCGTCGGCCCGGGCCAGCCCGACCTTCAGCGGCTCGCGCATCGGCCCGGCCGGGAACACCGCCCCGTCGCCGAACGGCCATTCGTTGTTGCGGGTCTCGCCATCGACCACCACCAGCGACAGGGCCTTGGCCAGCCCCGGGTTCTGGTGGCCGTCGTCCATGACCACCGCCTTCGCGCCTGCCTCGGCGGCCGCCCTGGCCCCCGCGGGCCGGTCGCGGGAAATCCAGAACGGTCCGTCGCCGGCCAGCATCAGCGGCTCGTCCCCGACATCGGCGGCGGTGTGGCGCGCCGGATCGACCTTCAGCGGCCCGGCCTCCCGGCCGCCGTAACCGCGCGACAGCCCGTGCGCCTCGACCCCCGCCTCGCGCAGGATGCGCAACACCTCCCGCACCACCGGCGTCTTGCCCGTGCCGCCGGCGGTCAGGTTGCCGACGCAGATCACCGGGACCCCGGCGTCCACCGGCACGGTGCGGGCGATCCGCCGGGCCGTCACCGCCGACCAGATCCAGCTGATCGGAGTCAGCACCATCCGCGCCACCACGCCTGGCGCGGCATCGCGGACATACCACCAGCGGGGCGTCGACAGTTTCATGGCAGCAGCGGCTCCAGCCTGGCCCAGAGGTCCTCGAAGGCGCCGTTCTGCCGCTCAGCCGCCGCCAGCGCCGCCCGGCCCATGGCTTCCCGCGCCGGCCGGTCGCGCAACAGTCGCGTCATCTCGTCGATCAGTTCGGCCTCGCCCTGGCAGCATTCGGCGCCGCCGCCCAGCGCCTCGAACACTTCGGTCCAGTTGCCGTAGTCGGGGCCGTAGAGGATCGGCCTTCCAAGCCGCGCCGGCTCCAGAGGATTATGCCCGCCAACCCCGTCCCCGAAGCTGCCCCCCAGCACCACCAGGTCTGCCAGCCGAAAGAACAGCCCCAGTTCGCCAAGCGTGTCGGCCACATAGACCTGGGTTCCCAGGGTTAGCGGCTCGCCGGCCGAGCGAAGGGCCACCCGCCGCCCCAGGCTGCGCAGGTCGGCGGCGATGGCCGGTCCCCGGTCCGGATGCCTCGGCACGATGACCAGCAGCGGCTCGCAGCCGGTCTGGCTCAAGGCCGCGTCGATCAGGATGTCTTCCGGCGCATGGGTGCTGGCGGCCAGCAGCACCTCGCGGTCGTCCACCGCACGTTTCAGCCGCGCCAGTTCGGCCGGGTCGCAGTCCAGCGGCGCCCCGACCATCTTCAGATTGGCCTGGCCATCGACCCGGGCGCCGAGCGCCTTCAGCCGGTCGCCGGTGTGATCATCCTGCGGCAGGACCAGGTCGAACGCCCCCAGCAGCGCCTTGGCCGCCTCCGGCTGCTTCGCCCAGCCGTCGGCGCTCTTCTGGGTCATCCGGGCCGAGATCAGCGCCAGCTTCGCCCCCCGCGCTTTCACCCCCAGCAACAGGTTCGGCCACAGCTCGCTCTCGACAAACACTGCCAGCCCTGGCCGCCAATGGTCGAGGAACCGCCCCGCCGGCCCCGGCGCGTCGAGCGGCAGATAGCGGTGCTGGGCCCCTGCCGGCAGTCGCTTGGCCATCAGCGCCGCCGAGGTCACCGTGCCGGAGGTGACCAGCGGCGTGATGTCGGGGCGCCGCTCGCGCAGACGCTCGACCAGCGGCAGCAGGGAGACGGTCTCCCCCACACTGGCCCCATGCAGCCAGACCACCGGCCCCTGCGGACGCGGCCCTTCGTCCCGGCCCAGCCGCTCGCCAAGCCGCGCCGCCTCTTCCTTGCCCGCCTTCAGCCGGCTGTTCAGGATCAACGGCAGGATCGGCTCCATCAGCCAGGTTCCCCAGCCGTAAAGGCGCAAGGAGAGGGGCAGGCTGCTCAAGGCCGCTCAGACCCCGTGGGCGTCGGCCAGCCGGCAGGCGTGGCCGCTGGCCCCGGTCTCCAGCTGCAGGGTCGAATGGCCGATGCCGAATGTCTCCGACAGGCCGTGGCAGGCGGCGTCGAGAAAGTCGTCGCTGTCCACGCCGCCCGGTCGAACCAGGTGGGCGGTCAAGGCCGTCTCGGTCGTGCTCATCGCCCAGATATGCAGGTCGTGCACCTGTGTCACCCCCGGCCGCCCGGCCAGCCAAGCCTTGACCGCCTCAGGGTCGATCCCCTTCGGCGCGGCGTCCAGCGCCAGGTCCAGGCTGTCGCGCAACAGGTCCCAGGTGCCCAGGACGATGACCCCGGCGATGACCAGGCTGATCACCGGATCGATCCAGTTCCAGCCGGTCAGCATGATCACCACCGCTCCGACCACCACCCCCAGCGACACCGCCGCGTCGGCCGCCATATGCAGGAAGGCGCCCTTCATGTTCAGATCCTCGTGTCCTCTCATGAACATCAGGGCCGTGGCTGTGTTGATCGCCACCCCGATGGCCGCGACGATAATCACCGGCCCCGGCATCACCTCCGGCGGATGGCCGAACCGCCGCACCGCCTCCCAGACGATGGCGCCGACGGCCAGCATCAGCAGCCCGGCGTTGGCCAGGGACGCGAGGATCGTCCCCTTGCCCAGGCCATAAGTCCGACGCCCGGTCGCTGCCTTGCGCGCCAGCAGCACCGCCGCCCAGGCCATCAGCAGCCCCAGCACGTCCGACAGATTGTGGCCCGCGTCCGCCAGCAGGGCCAGCGACCCGGTGATCAGCCCCGCCGCCGCCTCGGCCGCCACGAAAGCGATATTCAACCCCGCCCCGATGGCGAACGCCCGCCCGAAATCCTTCGGCGCATGGCTATGGCCGCCCGCGCCCCCATGAGAATGGCCGTGGCCGTGATCGGCATGGCTGTGCCCGGGACCATGGTCGTGGCCGTGATGATCGTGATGGGCGTGGTCGTGGGACATCGGGGACAGTCTTAGCACAGGGAGGACCCGCCCCCGATATGCCGCGCCGCACCATCCGTGAAGCTGTTACTTAGTACAGGCCAACCCATTGATCCTGAACGATATAATGTAACCGTTCATGTCAGCACTCCACCCGGTTCACCGGCATCCCGGCCGCCAGGCCGCCGAGCGAAGTTTCCTTGTAGATCTCGTTCATGTCCTCGCCGGTCCGCTTCATGGTGGCGATCACCTTGTCCAGGCTGACCGAATGCTGGCCGTCGCCCAGCATGGCCAGGCGGGCGGCGTCGATGGCCTTGATCGCGCCCATGGCGTTGCGCTCGATACAGGGGATCTGCACCAGCCCGCCGATCGGGTCGCAGGTCAGGCCCAGGTTATGTTCCATACCGATCTCGGCGGCGTTCTCGATCTGGGCGTTGGTGCCGCCCATCACCGCCGCCAGCCCCGCCGCCGCCATGGAGCAGGCCACGCCGACCTCGCCCTGGCAGCCGACCTCGGCGCCGCTGATCGAGGCGTTCTGCTTGTAGAGAGCGCCGATGGCCGCCGCCGTCAGCAGGAAGGTCCGCCGGCCCTCCGCATTGCCGCCCATGAACCGGTCGTAGAACCGCAGCACCGCTGGCAGCAGCCCGGCCGCCCCGTTGGTCGGCGCCGTCACCACCCGCCCGCCGGCGGCGTTCTCCTCATTGACCGCCAGGGCCCAGAGGTTGACGAAATCCATGGCCGCCAGCGGATCGCTGATCTGTTTCTCGACCTTGGCCATGATGGCGGTGTGCACCTGTTTGGCGCGGCGCTTGACGTTCAGCCCGCCGGGCAACTGGCCGTCGATCCGCATGCCCCGGTCGATACAGGCCTCCATGGCCGAAAAGATGCCGTCCAGCCGCGCCGTGACCGCTTCTTCGGGAGCCCGTGCCGCTTCGTTGGCCATCATCAGCCCGGCGATGCTCAGCCCCGCAGCTTCCGCCTTCTGCAGCAGCTCGACCCCCGAACCGAACGGATAGGGGATGGCCGTCTCGCCGGCGTCCGGCGCATTGCGGCCGATCTCCGCCTCTTCCCGCACGAATCCGCCGCCGACCGAGAAATAGGTCTTCTCCAGCACCACCCCGTCTTCCGCGCCGAAAGCGGTGAAGGTCAGGGCGTTGGGATGTTGCGGCAGCCGCTGACGGCCCGCCCAGACGATATCGGCCTGTTCGTCGAAGCCGATGTCCGCCGACCCGGCCAGAGCCATCCGCCCGTTGGCCCGCAGGGCCTCCAGCGCCGCCTCGCCCGCGTCGGGGTCCAGGCTGGCCGGCTCGAACCCCATCAGGCCCAGCATCACCGCCCGGTCGGTCGCATGCCCCCGGCCGGTCAGGGCCAGGCTGGCGTAGAGCTTGACCTGCACGCGCGCCACTGAGCCTAGCGCCCCGCTCTCCCGCAGTTCGCCCACGAACCGCGCGGCCGCCGTCATCGGCCCCATGGTGTGGGAGCTGGAGGGACCGACGCCCGGCTTGAACAGATCGAAGACGCTGGCGGTCATCTGCATCCTTCCCTTCTTCCACTTGGCGGAGAAGGTGGCCCGAAGGGCCGGATGAGGGGTCGCGCCGGCCGACAGGGGTTGTTGAGGCCGCCTCCGAAGGCCGCCGTTTCGTTCATATGCCCCCCATCCGGGGTCACCCGCAATCAGCCTTGCCGTTCAGGCGAAGCGGCCGCCGGTCGTCGGGGTTAGGCCGCCACCCGGCGATCGGCGTGAACCTGCGCGGTGATCTCGAAGCTGCGCAGGCGGGCCTGCTGGTCGAAAATCTGGGCGGTGACCATGATCTCGTCGACGCCGGTGCGGGCGATGAAGGCATCGAGACCGGCGCGGACCTGCGCCGGATCGCCGACCACGGCGCCGCCGAGCGCGCCGCTGAGGATGGCGCGCGAGCCGGGGTCCATCTGGTCCTCATAGCCGACGACCGGCGGCGGCAGCGGGCCCGGCCGGCCGGTGCGCAGATTGACGAAGGCCTGCTGCAGCGAGGTGAACAGCAGCTTCGCTTCAGCTGTCGTGTCGGCGGCGAAGACGTTGAGGCCGGCCATGGCGTAGGGCTTGTCGAGGAATTCCGACGGGCGGAACTGCTGGCGATAGAGGGCCAGGGCCCGGTCCAGCTCCTGCGGGGCGAAGTGGGAGGCGAAGGCGTATGGCAGGCCGAGCGCCGCGGCCAGCTGGGCGCCGTAGGTGCTGGAGCCGAGGATCCAGATCGGCACCTGCAGCCCGACGCCGGGCACGGCGCGGACGCGGCGCTCTGGAACGTCGGGGGCGAAATAGCCGATCAGCTCCATGACATCGCGCGGGAAGCTGTCGATGTCGCCGGCCAGGGTGCGGCGCAGGGCCTGGGCGGTGATCTGGTCGGTGCCGGGGGCGCGGCCGAGGCCCAGATCGATACGGCCGGGGTTGAGGGCGGCCAGGGTGCCGAACTGTTCGGCAATGACCAGCGGCGCGTGGTTGGGCAACATGATCCCGCCGGCGCCGACCCTGATGGTCTTGGTGGCCGCCGCCACATGGCCGATGACCACGCTGGTCGCCGCGCTGGCCACGCCCTGCATGTTGTGGTGCTCGGCCAGCCAGAACCGCTTGTAGCCCAGCCGCTCGGCCAGCTGGGCCAGGCCCACGGAGTTGGCGAAGGCCTGGGCGGCGTCGCCGCCCTGGACGATGGGACAGAGGTCGAGGACGGAAAGCTGGGTCATGGAAGCAATATAGGCGGGGATTGGCGAAGTGCACCGCCCCTCGCGATATGGGTGGGTGAAAAGCGTGGGCTGGCGTTTTATGTCGAGAAGGCGTATCAGCCCCGCCTTGCGGCACGTTGTGCGCTGCACAATGAAATGACCATGACCTTCCCTTCAAGCCATCCCGCCCTCGACGAAGCGCTCGCCGAGCGCGGTTACGAATCCCCCACCCCGGTGCAGTCCGCCGTGCTGGAAGCCCCTGGCGAGCAGGACCTGCTGGTCTCCGCCCAGACCGGTTCCGGCAAGACGGTCGCCTTCGGCATCGCCATGGCCTCGACCCTGATGGGCGACGCCGCGCGGTTCGGCCGGGCCGACGCGCCCCTGGCCCTGATCATCGCCCCGACCCGCGAACTGGCCATCCAGGTGCAGCGCGAGCTGACCTGGCTCTACGCCAGGACCGGGGCCAAGATCGTCTCCTGCGTCGGTGGCATGGACGCCCGGGCCGAAGCCCGCGCCCTGAACTTCGGGGCCCATATCGTCGTCGGCACCCCCGGCCGCCTGCGCGACCACGTCGAACGCGGCAACCTTGAACTGACCTCCATGCGGGTCGTCGTGCTCGACGAGGCCGACGAGATGCTGGACCTGGGATTCCGCGAGGACCTGGAGTTCATCCTTGAGGCCGCGCCGTCCGAGCGCCGGACCCTGCTGTTCTCGGCGACCATCGCCCGCGAGATCGCCACCCTGGCCCGCAGCTTCCAGAAGGACGCGCTGCGGATCGACACCACCACCAAGGACCAGCCGCACGGCGACATCGACTATCGCGCGGTGCGGGTCGCGCCCAACGAGATCGAGCATGCGGTGGTCAACCTGCTGCGCTATTTCGAAAGCCCCGGCACCCTGGTCTTCTGCCACACCCGCGAGGCGGTGCGGCATCTGCACGCCTCCCTTCGCGAGCGCGGCTTCCAGGTCGTCGGCCTGTCGGGCGAACTGAGCCAGAGGGAGCGGTCCGACGCCCTGCAGGCCCTGCGTGACGGCCACGCCCGAGTCTGTGTCGCCACCGACGTGGCGGCGCGCGGGCTGGACCTGCCCGATCTGGGCCTCGTCATCCACGCCGACCTGCCCCAGAACAAGGCCACCCTGCTCCACCGTTCGGGCCGCACCGGCCGGGCCGGGCGCAAGGGCACCAGCGTGGTCATCGTCCCCTACACCCGCCGTCGCAAGGCGGAGATGCTGTTCGCCTCGGCCAATATCGACGCCGGCTGGAGCGGCCCGCCCAGCGGCGACGACATCCGCGAGCGTGACCGGGCCCGGCTGATCGAGACGGCCGTGGCCGCCGAGGCGCCGAGCGAAGACGACATGGCCTTGGGCAAGCTGCTGCTGGAACAGAAGACCGCCGAGGAGATCGCCGGCGCCTTCATGAAGCTGCAGCGGGCGAAGATGCCCGAGCCGGAAGAGCTGTACGACGACGGTCGCGGCGCCGATGCGCGCCCCGCCAAGGGCGCCCCCCGCGAGCGGCCCGACCGCACGCCGCGCGACTATCCGGCCCGGGAAGGCGGCGGCAACTATCAGGGCGGCCGCGACAGCGGCCCGCGCGAGCCGCGTGAACCCCGCGAGCCCCGTGAAGGCGGCATGGACGGCGGCATCTGGTTCCGGCTGAACGTCGGCCGGCGCAACAACGCCGACCCCAAATGGCTGCTGCCGATGATCTGCCGCCTGGGTCACGTGACCAAGAAGGACGTCGGCTCGATCCGCATCTTCGACGGCGAGACCAAGTTCGAGATCAGCACCGAGGCGTCCGTCCGGTTCGCCGAGGCGGTCCGGGCGACCAGCCGCGACGACGTGAAGATCGAACCGGCCGGCGCCCCCAGCGCCCAGGACGACCGCCCCGCCGGCGCCCCGGTCCGCCCGCGCGGCGGCCCCGGCGGCCCGAAGAAGGCCTACGACAACAGCCGTCCCCCGCCCTTCAAGGGCAAGCCCCCCGGCAAAGGCGGCTTCAAGAAGCGCTGATCCTATCCAGATGCTCCCCCTTCGGGGGAGCTGTCGGCGCAGCCGACTGAGGGGGTCCTCAACGGACGCCGGCGGATGCGGCCGGCAGGCTCACCCGCAGACAGGCGTTGGAGACCCCCACCGTCGCCCGTTGGGCGACACCACCCCCGAAGGGGGAGGATTTGCTACAGCGCCGCCTCGATGAACCTCGGGCCCCGCGTGGCCATCGCCCGTTCGAACGCCGCGTCGAATTCCTCCGCCGTGGACGCCCGTTCGGCGGGAATGCCGAGGCCCCCCGCCACCTGCAGCCAGTCGATTCTCGGCGAGCCCAGGTCCAGCAGCTTCTTGGCCGCCGGGCCGGGGTTGCCGGCGCCGGTGCGGCCGAGCTCGATACCGAGGATGCGGTAGGCGTGGTTGGCGAAGACGACGACGGTGACGTCCAGCTCTTCCCGCGCAATCGTCCACAGGCCCTGGACGGTGTACATCGCCGCCCCGTCGCCGTTGAGGCTGAGAACCTTGGCGTGGGGCGCCGCGACAGCCGCGCCGATGGCCAGGGGGATGCCCTGGCCGATGGCGCCGCCGGTCAGCATCAGCCATTCGTGGGCGCGGGCCGCCTTGGTCTGGTTGTAGATCGGCGTGCCGGCGGTGACCGCGTCGTCGGAGATGATCGTCCCCTGCGGCATATGGCGGGCGATGGCCGTGCCGATGGAATAGGGATCGAGCCTCCCCGTCGCCGGGGCGGGGATGACCAGATCGACCGTCCCGCCGGTCGCCGGCGCGTCCAGCGCATCGGCCAGGGCGTTCAGGGCCGCCGGGCCATCGGCGTCGCGGCCGCAGAGGCTGGCCAGTTCGCAACCCTCGGGAACCAGCACGCTGGGGCGGTCCGGATAGGCGAAGAAGGCGACCGGCATGCTGGTTTCCACCAGGACCATCAGGTCGCAGCCCTCCAGATCGGCCACCGCCTGTTCGGCGAAATAGGGCAGGCGGTCGGGGGCGAAGCGGCCGGCGCCGCGCGACTGCCGGGCGACGAAGGTATCGATGACCGTGCGGACCCCAGCGGCCGACAGCCGCGCGGCGGCGGCGGCCCCGGCCTCGCCGCAACAGGTTCCCCCCATCAGGATGACCGGCTTCTTCGCCGCCTTGATGCGGGCGGCCATGGCTAACGCCTGTTCCTGCCCGACCCCGGCGCGCGGTCGGGGGCTGAGCACCGGTCCCTCCACCGTGGTTTCCAGCCAGGCGCTGTCGGCCGGCAGGATCAGGCTGGCGCAGCCGCCGGGAGCGCCGAAACTGGCCTGCACCGCCTCGGCGGCCAGGGGGCCGACCTCATCGGCGCTTTCGGCCGACTTGACCCACAGGCTGTTGGGCGCGGCCCAGCCGGCGATGTCGCTGTTCAGCGGGGCGTCGTACTGGCGATGATAGGTGGCGTGGTCGCCGATGACATTGACCACCGGGGTCGCCGCGCGGCGGGCGTTGTGCAGGTTGGCCCCGCCGTTGGCGTAGCCGGCGCCCAGGTGCAGCAGGGTGCAGGCCGGCTTTCCGGCGATGCGGCCATAGCCGTCGGCGGCCCCGGTCGCCACGCCCTCGAACAGGCAGAGGACGGAACGCATGCGCGGCTCGCGGTCCAGGGCGGCGACGAACTGCATCTCGCTGGTGCCGGGGTTGGCGAAACAGGCGGTGACGCCGTTGTCGCAGAGGGTGGTGATCAGGGCGTCGGCGCCGTTCATGGGCTGTCTCCTCGTTGCGAGGGTCATGCCGGATTTCGCGCGTCGAGGGAATGGCGGCGGTGACAGGCCGCCGCTGCCGTGAATACTGTTCGGCTCAGGGAGAGGGGTGGATGACCAAACGGCAGAATTTGATTGCAGGTCTTGTCAGCTCCATCGCCGCGTGGATTGGCATGGAGGCAAGAGCTGTGGCGCGATCGACGACCGGAAACCGGTGGAGCCCGGCCGCCGCCCTGGCGGCCGAGCGACCACCCTCAAGTTTTGCGGCCTTCGCACTCTCTGCTGAGGTTCCCGAAGTCAGCGAACTATCGGACAGCGTCAATTTCGCGGTTGCGTGCCGGACTTGCGGCGGGACGCACTTTCGGATCCTCGCTTTTCCTTTGATCGCGCCCGACCCGTCTCCCTACTATGGGCTCGACCCTGGCGAGACCTTCAATCGGCCCCCCCATCGTCTGGCATGTGATGGCTGCGGCGTCGTTCAGACCATCTTTGACATACGGACAGATGGCTATGACGGTGTCCTGAACGGCGGCGGAGCAACCGAAAGCGGCGACTCCGGTGAAGCGCAGATCCTGAACTCTTCCACAGTCACGATCACCCTGATCTACAACATCGATCTCGAAGAACTGCAGGAATACGCTGCGGAAGAGGGCAGGCATCCATCTGACCTGTTCGATGTGTTCCTTCTGAACGGGGTTCCGCTCGACGGCGGCCCGCCCCTCCATCTGGTGTACGAATGCGCCTGAAGGTCCGGTGGGATAGTCTAGCTGGGCAAGCTGCGCTGCTCGCCGCGCTGATCGGCGGAACCAGCTATGTGCTGGTGACTGTCACCGAAATACGGCGGGCGGCGCGGGGACGCCAAAGGGGGAAACATGAACCGGGACAGTCTGGCCAAACTCGTACTCCTCGCCGCCATCATCGGCGGGGTCAGCTACGTCGTCGCCTGGGGCCTGCACCTTCCACTGGCCGCCGATCTGGCCTGGAAGGGAACCGGGGTCGGGTTCCTGGCGGTCTATGCGGCGTCGAAGGCGCGGAGCCTGGACGGCTGGCTGATCACCGCGGTGATGGCCCTGGGGGCGTTGGGCGACGTGCTGCTGGGGGTGAATTTCATCGTCGGGGCCCTGGCCTTCCTGGCCGGACATCTGGTCGCCATCACCCTGTACTTGAGGAACCGCCGCCCGACGCTCACCCGCAGCCAGCTGTTGCTGGCCCTGGTCATCGTCCCGGCGGGGGTGATCATCGCCTTTCTGCTGCCGGCCGACCGCGCGGCGGCGCCGGGGGTGGCAGTCTATGCCCTGGGGCTGTCGGTGATGGCAGCCTGCGCCTGGATCAGCCGGTTCCCGAGGTTCTGGGTCGGGCTGGGGGCGGTATTCTTCCTGGTCAGCGACCTGCTGATCTTCGGCCGGATGGGCCCGTTGCCGGACAACCTGATCGTCGGGCTAGGCGTCTGGGGCCTGTATTTCGCCGGGCAGCTGATGATCTGCCTGGGCGTGACCGGGGCGCTGGCGCAGCGGAAGGCCTGAGGCCTCACCAGAGGTGTTTGCCGTCCAGCACCGTGACCGGCCAGTCGGCAGCCTCGAAATCGTCGAGCAGCCGGGCGTTGATGGCGATGCGGCGGGTCTTGCCGTCCCAGCTTCCGTCCGGCTGGAAGTCGGGGCTGTCGGCATAGAGGTCGCAGCCGCAGGCGCTGCAGAAATGGTTGTCGACGGTCTTGGAATTCCAGCGGTAGACGGCGTCGCTGGTCGCCTCGGTCATCTTGAAATGGTCGGGCTGGTAGTAGGCGTAAAGGTGGCCCCGCTTGGAACAGAGGCTGCAGGTGCAGCGGGTCAGGGTCTCCGGCAGATTGCCATCGACATGGAAGGCGTTGCGGCCGCAGTGGCAGCGTCCAGTCAGGGGCATGGGGGTCTCCTAAGTCGCTAGGAAATGTACGGACACGCGCCGCCAAAACTGCCTTCGCCAGCAAAGCATTTATGGCAGAAGTAGATCCTAGATTGTTTGTAAAATTACTCTCGCTTAAGGAGCGTATCGGTCCTTTCATCTCGTCCGATCCGCCATTATGCTGATCCAAACCTAAGGAGTGCGCCGATGACTGACTGGCCCGACGATCTTTTGACTTTGCATTTATAAATAATATTGACCAGAAATTGGATGAACTCGCCAATTTGTGCGAATCAGAACAGTGGGAATATCAAGCAACACACTCCGATAGGCACAAGCCTATTCTTAGGAATTATTTAAGATATACTTACATTAGATTGTCAGAAGAAGGAAAGATTGAACTTTCTGGGGATGGCCTTAATGTTGTTTTCAATACTGGATTGGTAACGCCGAATCAAGAAGCTATCTACGCATTCTTTGATAGGAATCATATTCCGGAACGTCAACCGTGGTTTCTTCGTCAATGGTGCCGAAAGGGCGAACATGAATTAGTGCGGTTTCAAGCGCTGCCTGATATGGCGCACTATTTCAGCAATCCCTCAAATTTGGTATTCGACGTTGAAAAGGAACTCAGGGCAAATATTGAACACATTATTGCGGACAATAAATCTCGCTTTCCCGCTCCGTTTGATACTATGGACGATTACGCACTTCAAACATTTCTGAAAGGCGCAATCGACAACGCAAAGGAACGAATCCGCCGAAATTACAAGACCGCAATACCCCAATATTATAAGGGGAAGATACAATTATTACTTCCGCTGTGCATAACAAATCCGCAGAGGGCAGATTTGGCTCTTGTGGTTGAAGATCATGGAACGTTTTACAGGGCGTCAACTTGCCTTACGCTCGACATGGCTTACAATAACGCGCGACAACTGGCACGGCCAGATCGTGACTGGCTTGCGCCTTGAAGCGTGGAATCGTCACTCGCCTTCTCAAAGCAATCATCTCGAAGCAATCACTTCTCTATACCCGGAAAACTATCACACCCGCGTCCGGTTCCGCCGCGAACAGCCGCTCGAGCTCTTCCGGCCGCCGGGACCGCGCCAGGGCCTGATTGATGTAGCCCTTGTCGGTCAGTACGCCGCTGGCGGCGTCGGGGGCGCCGATGGCCGAGATGGCGTCGACTCGTCCACTCAGTCGAACTGAACCTGCGTGCCGTCCGGAAGGTCCGCAATCTGTCGATGCATATGGGCGGTGCTCAGCAGCCATTCCCGAGCAGATAAAACGAAGCTGTTTTCGATACTGTAGTTGCCGCCGACAAAGATTGGCCGCAGCTTCAAGCCGTAGCATTCACCCAATTCGGGCCGCCTGCCTGCGCTCATCAATTGCTCAACGAAGTGCGGCAGGAACCACTTGGACACCAGAGTCGATCCCGGCTGGGCGTCGGCATCCTTCAGAAGCTGATCGAACTCCTCAGCGGAGGTCGCGACTGGCTTGACCTCGCCCATCGGGCATTCAAGCCAAAGGATGCGGCCGGAGGCATCCTCGAAGAACAGCCCGCCGAACATCGAGCAGGTGAGGATTCGCTCCATGTCGGGGACCAGCCACCGCCATGCCGCAGCCACTTCGGCAGCCAGGTCGTCATCCAGATTGAAGGCGACGTCGCGCCAAGTGACGTCGAGAGGACGGGTCACGCCGCCCTTCCCTATTTGAACACCATCACACCATCATCCGGTTCCGCCGCGAACAGGCGGGCCAGCTCTTCCGGACGCCGGCTCCGCGCCAGGGCCTGGTTGATGTAGCCCTTGTCGGTCAGTTCGCCGCTGGCCGCGTCGGGGGCGCCGGTGAGGATCAGGGCGCGGGCGATGCGGCCGCCGCCGCCCCTGGCCTCGGCGTTCATTCTCTTAAGACCGGCCTCGATGACGGCGCGGGTTTCGTCCGGGGTATGGCGGGCGTTGTAGGCGGGGTCGAGGAACAGCATCAGGCCGACCCCCTCCTCGCCCTCGCCGCAGACCACGGCGTCGGAGACGGCGCCGCCGGTGGCCGAGACGGCCGAAACCCGCAGGGCCCCGGCGGCGACGAAGGTGCCGCTGGCCAGTTTGAAGTTCTCGACCAGCCGGCCGTCGAAGATCAGGCCGGCGCCGGGATTGTCCTCATCGACCAGCCGGGCGGCGTCGCCCAGGCGGTAATAGCCCTCCTCGTCGAAAGCGGCGGCGGAAAGCGCCGGCTCGCCCAGGTAGCCGGGGCTGATCTGCGGGCCCTTGACCCGCATCTCGTATTTCTCGCCGGTGGGGACCAGCTTGGCCGAGGCGCCGGGGACCGGCAGGCCCATCATGCCCGAGCGGGCGTTCAGCCAGTGGATGTTGCAGGCGGTGGGTCCGGTCTCGGTGGAGCCATACCCTGTTGCAAAGGTGATCCGCTCGCCGGTGACCCGCACCGCCACCGCCGAGACCCGGTCGAGGATCGACTGGGCCATGGACGCGCCGCCGTACTGCAGCACCCGGACCCGGGCGAAGAAGGTGGCGGCGAGATCCTCGTCCTTCTCCAGGGCGCTGGCGAACAGGGCCCAGCCGGCGGGGACCATGTTGTGGTAGGTCGGCGAGATTTCCTTCAGGTTCCGCACCGTCTCGTCGAAGCGGCCGACGACCGGCTGGCCGGCGTCGATATAGAGGGTCCCGCCCCGGTGGAGGACCATGTGCAGGATGGCGTTGGCCCCCAGGCTGTGGCTCCAGGGCGCGGCGTTGACCACCACCGGCGGGTCGGGATCGTCGAAACAGGCGGCGATCTGGGCGCCGTTGAGGGTGATGTTGCGGTGCAGGCAGATCACCGCCTTGGGCCGGCCGGTGGAGCCGCTGGTCAGCAACAGCTTGGCGATGTCGTCCGGCACGGCGGTAAAGGGCGCGGGCGGGCTGGCCAGGGCCGCCTCGAAGGGGATGTCGCCGGGGCGGGGATTGCGGCTGGCGATCACCGGCAGGCCGGCGAGGAAGGGCGCGTCCAGGGCGCCGGAAAAGGCGTCGGCGTCATCGGTGTAGACGGCGGCGGGCTTGAGCACGTCGCAGGCGTATTGCAGGCGCGAAAGCTCGGCTCCCTTCAGCCCGTACTGCGGGGAGACCGGGGCGGCGGGAACGCCGATGGCCATGGCGCCGTAGCTGATCAGGGCGTGGTCGATGCCGTTGCGGGCGAGGATCAGCAGCGGCTGGCCTGCGGTCAGGCCCAGGCCCTTCAGCGCCCCGGCCAGGGCGGAGATCCGGGTGCGAGCCTCGGCGAAAGTCACCGTGCGCCAGCCCTCCCCCTCCCGCTCGGCCAGCCAAACCCGGTCCGGGGCTTCGTGCGCCCAATGGTCCAGCGGATCGAGGGTGGTCTTGAAGCCGTCGGACCAGGGCGTGGGATTGGTCAGGACGATGGCGCCATCCGGCCGGCGCTCCGTCTCCAGGCGGGCTGGGGCGTAGCGGGCGTCGCGAAAGGGCGCGGGGGTCTGGGATCCGTCCATCCTGGCGGTATGGCATGGGGAGGCGGGGGTTTGGAAGATGGGGGCCCTACCCCAACCGCTTCCGCTGTCGCTCCAGGTACAGCCGCTCCGCCGGGGCGGGCTCGAGCGCCAAGGCCGCGTCATAGGCCGAGGCCGCCGGGGCACGCTGGCCCGTCTGGTCGAGCAGCCAGGCCCTGGCCGCCTGCCAGGGCAGCCAGCTCGCCAACCCCTCTGAAGGGATGGCGTTGAAAGCGCGCCAGCCTTCTTCCGGGTTGAAGGCTTCGGCCACGGCGACGGCGCGGTTGACGGCGGTGACTGCGCCCGGGCGGAGCACCAGCAGGGCGTCGTAGAGGCGGACGATGTCGCCCCAGGGGGTGGCGCCGGTTTCCTGGCGGGAGAGGTGGGCGCCGTGGATAGCGGCGAGGATCTGGCGGGGGCCGGGCCGGGCGAGATCGGCGGCCCGGTCGAGCAGGACAGCGCCCTCGGCGATGCGGTCGCCGCGCCAGAGGTGGGGCTGCTGCAGGGCGATGGGGACCATGGCGCCCGTGTCGTCCAACCGGGCCGGGCGTCGGGCCTCGGCGAAGCGGACCAGGGCGGCGAGCGCCAGAACCTCGGGTTCGTCCGGCAGCAGGTCGGCGAGCAGGCCGGAGAGGCGCAGGACTTCCGGCGCGAACCCGGCGCCCTCGCCGGCCAGGGCGGCGTCCTCATAGGCCTGTGTATAGGCGATCTCGAGGGTTGAAAGGACCGCTTCCAGGCGTTCGCCCCAGGCGTCCGGTCCTGGGATGTCGAACGGAACGCCGGCGGCGGCGATCTTCTTTTTCGCCCGGGTGATCCGCTGGAGCATGGCCGGCTGGGCGACCAGGAAGGCGCGGGCGAGGCGCTCGGTGGAGAGGCCCAGCACCACCTTCAGGGTCAGGGCGATCCGCGCTTCCGGCGCCAGGGCCGGATGACAGCAGACGAAGATCAGCGCCAGCCGCTCGTCCGGGATCGGCTGATCGGCGGCCAGCATGACGTCCTCCGGCGTCGCCTGCGGGGGCGGGGCGTCATGGGCCGCCCCCGACTTGAAGGCCGCGCGGGTGGCGGCGCGGCGGAGGATGTCGAGAGCCTTGCGGAAGCCCGTACGCCACAGCCAGGCCGGCGGATCGTCCGGGAAATCCTGGCGCCAGGCGGCGACGGCGCTGGCGGAGGCCTCGGCGAAGGCCTCCTCCGCCAGGTCGATGTCGCGGAAACGGGCGGCCAGGGCGGCGACCACGCGGCCGCGCGCCGCCTCGATCAGCCGCCCCTCCATGGTCAGTAGATCATGATCGGGCGGATCTCGACCTTGCCGCCCTCGACCACCGGCATGCGCCTGGCCCAGACGATGGCGGCGTCGAGGTCAGCGACGTCGATCAGGTAGTAGCCGCCGAGCTGTTCGCGGGTCTCGGCGAAGGGGCCGTCATGCAGGGTCTGGACGCCGCCCGCCCCGGTGGCGACCGTGGTGGCGGTCTGGGTTCCCTGCAGGCCGTCCCCGGAGACCAGCAGGCCAAGCTCCCGCAGTTCCTTGGAGAGGGCCATATGCTTGCCGACGATGTCCATCAGCTTGGCCTCGCCGGCGCCTTCGTAGGCGGCCTCGGGTTCGTAGATCAGGATCATATACTGCATGGCTGTCTCTCTTGACTGCGACGCCGGCGAAGCGCCGCGTCTGATAGCATAGACGCAGGCGGCGGGGCGGATTCGACAGGCGGATTGGCCGAAGGGCTGGTTTCTGCTAATCTAGGCCGATGGAAAGCCCGCTCTCTCCAGAACAGGAAGCGTTCGTCGATCAACTGGTCAGGGACGGTCGATACGGCTTGCGCCGGAGTCATGGAGGCCTTGGCCGAGGCCTGCTCGGCTTCCCATCTCGCTCGGGCGCGCCGGCCGACTTCCGCGAAACTGCCGACCTCGCCAGGGCCGCTCGCCAGGCCCTTGGCGATATCGGCCTTGAGCCTCTAGTATTTGGCTTCACGCTCTTCCAGCAACTCGAACGCGGCCGTCGTCGCCTCAGCGGCGCGGCCGAATAGACTTGGCCACGGTCGTCCCCAGCGACGCCGCCGAACAGGATGGCGATGAAATCTAGTGCTGGATCGCCACCGATAGACCTAAAGCCGCCGATCACATGATGGCCGAACTCGACCACGCGGCGAGCATTCTGGCGGAGTTTCCCGAAGCCGGTCGCTCACGGGAGGATTTGGCGCCCGGATTGCGCGCTTTTTCCGTCTACCCTATCTGCTGTTCTACCGCCCCATCCGCGACCGGAGCGGAGATCGTCCGCGTCCTGCACGGCAGCCGCAACATCACGCCCGACCTGTTCTAGACGGCCAGGGCTTCCTGAGCCGGGGTCGCCCAGGGCCGGGGCCACGACCATGTAGTCGGATCCGGAGGCTCGGACCGCCCGTCGGAAAAGCCGCCTTCATCGACGGACTGGAAAACATCCTCGGCCGCCCAATCGCCGGCAGACCTCCGGGCCGCAAACCAGACCGCCCAGCCAACCAACAGTCCGCAGTGCTGCTATAGGTATCCTGTCGACTCAATTCTTTTCTTGGAAGCCTCTGCACCGTTCAGAAACCATCGAGACTGCCGATAGAGAATCGGTCGCAGAGCCCTTGACATGCTGGAATACACAACGCCTGCTACAGCCTAAACTGTTCTTAGGGGGGGTGAGGTGTCGGGAAGACTCAGAAGGGGTCTCTTCATTTTTGCGGTCTGTATGATTTCGACACTTGTCGTCGATGGCGTTGGCGGCGCGCGAGATGCTGCGCAGGTTGGAGGCTTCTTCGATGTTGGCGAATTTTTCGGTCATATTAGTCGTCCCGTCCTCACCGGCCTCGGCACATTCGGTGGGATTCTGACGGCCTCTATTTTCGACAAGGTCAGGGCGCACGACGGAAAGACGCCGTTCATTGCCTATCTGCGTACGATCATGGGAGGGCGGGAGTTTTTTATCGCGGGGATGATTGCCCCGATAGTTCTGTGTTCCGTTTATGACAAGCTAGTCGCACTCGATAGCATGATGCTGACCTTCCTGTTCGCGTATCAAAATGGGTTCTTCTGGGAAAAACTAGTCGACAAACTAGGGTCGAAAGCGACTGACGGTAAGGCCTTGCGTGATGCTGATCAACAATGATGCGCATGCGTTTCTTTGGACTGCTTCTCGCGGGTGTTGTGGTTTTTGTTTTGTTGGCCGGGCGAGCCGAGCGGTTCTCAACCAACTCTGAATTGAATAGCCAAGCACGCAGACTGACCAAACTCAACATGTTGGATCAGCGCTTTGACATTCTGCTGCGTGAGGCCGCCATTCCATCAATCCAAGCATCCTTGGACGATCCCAAAAAGGTCGTTGTTAACTACAGCCACGATTCGAAAAACATCAATATTTATGTGATCAAGCACGAAGCGCTCGTTGCGCAGCAGAGATCGTCGCGACTCGCGAGAGCGGCCATCGACAACGCCGTCGCGATTCATCCTGACACGATATTGATCGACGGCAATTACCTCCACTATGTGCTCGTCCGCGGGTGGAACCAGAATATGCAAGTCTGGAGCCTGATGAGGCTTGAGCGCGACTATGAAGAGGCGCCTTCTGTAGCGGAGTTGGGGTCCCCCGAGGAGGTAGACGGGTGGACGCGAGAACGTATCAGCCAGGTCGCTAGCTTGACCCGATTGACCACAGAATTCCTCGACGCGTGGAACGGCCAGGCGTTTCTGCATGACGGCCGTCTGGCGGAACTGAACGGTTCCCGTGTCATCTGGTCACTCGACGACGCGTTGTCCTCGGATGGAAATGCGTACGTCAGGGCACCCCTGATTGACGTCGTCACGCCGCTCCTACTGCACGAAATAGGACACTTGGAGGATGTTCGTGCCTCGGGGCTTCTGGCAAGCCGAGCAGATCAGCAAGAAGTGGAACTGCAGGCCGACGCTTTCGCGATCAAAAAGCTTAAGCGGATTGAAAGCGAGTCTAACACAAGCTTAGCCGTTCGATGGCTACAGCGGTCCTTCGCAGAGACGCTGGCGGATCTCCAAATTCAGAAGGCGTTCGATGGATTCCGTGGCGCTCATGCGGTCGACCTTCTGCGTGTTCCCCATTACCGACCGTGCGGGAGCGATTTTGGTGATACGCTTGACGTTACAGCCCTAGTTGAGGGCGAAGGTCACGGTTTCCCGCCCATGACGCGATTCATCACATCGATCAATCCTCGCGAGTTTCCGGTTCTCAGTCCTCGCGAATTCGCCACCCTGCACCGAACTGCATCCAATCGTGAAGCTAAGGGGCACAGCACACTCATTGAACGATCCAACTTATTTGCGGACGCCGCCTCGCGCCTGGATCGCACAGATCAGCTGGCCTGGGATAAGATCCAAACGAAGTTCCTTACCGGCCTCATTACGGGAAACCGCAAGGAGTTCTCGGCCGCTTACCAGAGTTTTGCGCGAACTAAGTTGCCTCCCACCATATGGCCCATCCGTCATACGCTTGACTCGCTTTCTGTCGCCTTGGCGCTTGCTGACGTGGAGGCCTCGCCAAACTGCGATGGTGTTGAGTTCAAATGCTACACCGCTCGGCATAGGCCGTCGGAAGCCGTGGTCGAATTGTTATTCAATCCCAAAGGCCTAATCTACCTAAGGCTCTGGCTGATGTCGGGTCCAGAGGACAACGCTACGATCCCGTACACGATAAAGCAGCTCGCTTCGACGTTTGTCAGAGATTCAGCCGGCCAATGGGCTTTTGAGAGCTCGGGTGAGACTTTCTTGGGTCTTCGCGAGGCGTGTGGGGTGGCTAGCGAATCTGCCTCATCGGGCCACGTCACCATGTTGGTGGAGAGCGGTTTCCACCCCTCCTTGATGACGATCACCATCAGCCCTTGGACCGAAGACGATTTGGATCATGCCGCCGCAGATTCGGGCTTTAACTGAATTCTCGCCAACCGTCCCAAATCAGATGTGAGTTACAGAATCACGCTAAGATATTACAACGGGCTCACATACGTTATTCAGTTTAAGGAATCTATTTATAATTGTAACGTCTTAGTTTTTACTGAATTTCGGCGAAACAATACATAGTGTTCAATCATTCGCGCATGTGAACTGAACCCCCAGGATGAGACAGAATTGTTAGGGGCAGCTCTCAACTTTGGATGGACCCCACCTCTTTTGGTAAGCCAGCGTATTCAGGGGCATGGCTGTCCGCTTCCACGCGGCGCCAGGCGCGGGAACCGGCATCGCCCGGAGTCCCCGTCCCCATCGGCGCCGCCTGTTGATCGAAGAATCGCCCCAACCGCTTCAGCGGGGGGCTCGCTGCTGGAGGGGAGCGTTTTCGCCCATTGCCGCTGATCGGGGACAGGAACGCCGCGCGAGCCGCGATGATATCATTCGCCCGCCAGGGCGGCAATCCAGTCCCCTTTGCAGACCCGCGCGTTGGGCCCGCGCGGGGCCGAGCTGCGGGCCGATGGACAGCCGCGGACGTGGGATAATAGGGGCCCACTGCGATAGCTGCGCGCCCGTGTCCCCACCCGCTTCCTCAGCCGATCATCCGCCCTCGGCCGATCCCTGGTTCAGATCCCGCCCATCCCTAAACAGGGGCCCAGGCGATCCCCATCCGGGAGCCATACGATCCCTCGGCAGTGTCCTTGAAAATTCGCCGAAAATCGCCCTAACACCATGCCCACAGGGCAAAATTTGGCCGCCGCCATGTCCGGTGACCATACGGGTTCAATCGCGTTCGGCTTCCGCCCCGCCTCCCGTGACGCCCGTGGATGGTCGGCGGGGCCTTGAGGCGGCAGCCGGGCGAGAGCATCGCCCCATGCCGTCAGCCGGTTGGGGACCGGGCCGCCCAGGCGGCCTCCCCCCACGACCCCGGCTAGACGCCAAGCGTCTCCTGGAACCGCACAGGTTCGCCAAGGGCGGGAGCCACGACCTCGTCGTCGCGCATCACCACCCGGCCGCGGATGATGGTGGCCATCGGCCAGCCGGTGACGGTCATGCCGTCGAAGGGGGTCCAGCCGCTGCGGGTGGCCATGTCGGCGTGGCGGAGGGTGCGGGTCACCTTGAGGTCGACGATGGTCAGGTCGGCGTCATAGCCCTCGGCCAGGCGGCCCTTGCCGGCGATGCCGAAGACCCGCTGCTGGCCGTGGCTGGTCAGGTCGATGAACCGCTCCAGGGTCAGGCGGCCCTCGGCGACGTGGTTGAGCATGATCGGCACCAGGGTCTGCACCCCCGGCATGCCGGATGGTGAGGCCGGATAGGGCCGGGCCTTCTCCTCCAGGGTGTGAGGCGCGTGATCGGAGCCCAGCACGTCGGCGACGCCCATGGCGACCCCGCGCCACAGGCCGGCGCGGTGCTCGGCCTCGCGGATCGGCGGGTTCATCTGGGCCAGGCCCTTGAGCCGCTCATAGGCCTCGGGGCCCTCCAGGGTGAGGTGCTGGGGCGTCACCTCGACGGAGGCGACGTCCTTGTGATGGCTGAGGAATTCGATCTCCTGGCGGGTGGTGACATGCAGGACGTGGATCCGCTTGCCGACCTTGCGGGCCAGACGGACCAGCCGTTCGGTGGACCGGATGGCGCTTTCGGCGTCGCGCACCTCCGGATGGCTGGTCCAGTCGCCGGTGCGGGCCAGGGGCCGGCGGTCGGCCAGGCGGTATTCGTCCTCGCTGTGGAAAGCGGCCCGGCGGTTGATGCTGCGCAGCACCGCCTCCACCCCCTCGTCGTCGGCGACCAGCAGGGTGCCGGTGGAGGCCCCCATGAAGACCTTGATGCCACAGCAGCCGGGCAGCCGCTCCAGCTCACCCAGGAAGGCGGCGTTCTCATGGGTGCCGCCGACATAGAAGGCGTGGTCGCAGTCCATCCGGCCCTTGGCGCGGGCCAGCTTGTCGGCCAGGGCGTCCGGGTCGGTGGTGGTCGGCTCGGTATTGGGCATCTCGAACACGGCGGTGACCCCGCCCAGCACGGCCGCGCGGCCGCCGGTCTGAAGGTCTTCCTTCCATTCAAGGCCCGGCTCCCGGAAGTGAACCTGGCTGTCGATGACCCCCGGCAGGACGGTGAGCCCCGCGGCGTCGAACACCTCGCCGGCGCTGGCCTGTGACAGGTCGCCGATGGCGGCGATCCTGCCGGCTCGGACCCCGACATCGGCCCGGCCGCGGCCCGAATGGTTGGCGACTTCGCCGCCCCGGACGATCAGGTCGTAGGTGTTGGTCATCGGAAAAGCTCCTAAGAGGCCTTCAGCAGATCCACCGCCGCCAGCAGCACCGCCTCTGTCGGCAGGTCCATCATATGGCCGATGGTCTGGTTGAGGCCGGGGTCGACCTCCTTGAACTGTTCGAAGGCGCGAGGGCCGCGCACCACCCGGGTCTTGGGGCCCCAAGGCGCGTAGAGCCGGTCATCGCTGGGACCGAACAGGCCAATGGTCGGGCAACCGGCGGCAGCGGCCAGGTGCATCAGGCCGGAGTCATTGCCGATGAACAGGTCGGCCCGTTTCAGCAGGGCATGGGCGGTCAGCAGGTCGATCTGGCCGGTGAGGTCCAGGCAGCTGTCGCGCGGCAGGGAGCGGCGCAGTTCGTCGACATATCGAACATCTTCCGGCCCGCCGAGGATGACCAGCCGGCCGCCGGCCAGGGGGCCATCCTCGGCGATCAGCCGCTTGGCTACCGAGGCGAAACGGTCGATTGGCCAGGCCTTGCCGAACCAGTTGGCCGCCGGTCCCATGGCCAGGACGGGCCGCGCATCGCCCAGCAGGGCGTCCGCCGCCGCCTGGCGCTCTTCCGAAACATAGAGATAGGGCGCCGGCGGATCGTCCTCCAGCTGCAGCAGCCGGGCGGCCTCGATCACCTTGTGGACCGGCTCGCCCAGCGCCTTGCGATGGACGGCCCGACGCTTCTTGCGCAGGAAGCTGGTGATCGCCGAGCCGCGGGTGTCGATGACCAGGCCCCAGGCGGTCTTTCGCACCTGGTTCCACAGCTTGAACCAGTGGCCCGAGCCCTTCTGCTTTTCCATGACGATGACGGCGTCGAGGTTCGGCACGTCGGCGAACAGAGGCGCGGCGGCGGGGCCGACGGCGATGGTGAAGCGGGCGCGCGGGATTTCCGCCGCCAGCCTGTGAAGCAGGCCGGACGCCAGGACGGCGTCGCCGATGCGGCCGGGACCAATAAATAGAATCGGGAAGGGCTGGGGGGCCATTTGTCGGACCATAGCCCCCTTCCCTCTGGCGCTCCATCGTTGCCGGAGCCACTTATGGGCGCATGACGCAACAGACACCCGCAGCTCCGGCCATCTATGTCGCCCTGGAGGGCCGCGCCGTGGTCCGCGTTAGCGGGCCGGACTGGCGCAGCTTCCTGCAGGGGCTGCTGACCCAGGACGTCGACGGCCTGGCCGAGGGCGAGCTTCGCTACGGCGCCCTGTTGACGCCGCAGGGGCGGCTGCTGATGGACCTGTTCATCCTGGGGACCGAGGACGGAGCCCTGCTCGACGTGGCGGCGGACCGGCGGGAGGACCTGATCCGCCGCCTGACGTTGTACCGGCTGCGGGCCAAGGCGACGATCCAGCCGGATGAGGCGGGCGTGGCCGTGGTGTTCGGCGGTGGGCGGCCCGGCGACGGCTGGCGAAACGATCCGCGACTGCCGCAGATGGGCTGCCGCGGCTATGGCCTGAGCGCGCCGGCTGCGGCGGCCGTGGGCGGCATCTCCGACTATGACGCCCACCGGATCGCTCTGGCCGTCCCGGACATGGCCGATTTCGGCGACGACGCCACCTACCCCATCGAGGCCAACCTG
The DNA here is from genome assembly GCA_044239675.1 of Caulobacter sp. Taxonomy (GTDB): domain Bacteria; phylum Pseudomonadota; class Alphaproteobacteria; order Caulobacterales; family Caulobacteraceae; genus Caulobacter. Next base: position 48,965 of record JBIIAX010000021.1, on the reverse strand, counting down.
GACCTGCTGAACGCCATCGATTTCAGCAAGGGCTGTTTCGTCGGCCAGGAGACGACCAGCCGGATGAAGCGGCGCGGCCAGATCAAGAGCCGCATGCTGCCCGTGGTCTTCGACGGCGCGCCGCCGTCAGGGGGCAGCGAGATCCTGAAGGGCGACCTGCGGGCCGGCGAAGTCCGATCGGCGGTGGAAGGCGCGGCCCTGGCCCTGGTCCGGCTGGACCGGATCGACGGGTCGCTGACCTGCGAGGACCGGACGGTCTCAGTGGCGCGGCCGGCCTGGATGGATTCCCTGCTGGCTCCAAAAGAGCCGATCAGCCAAGCCTAGCCGCCCAGCGACGAGACGCTGACGTTGACCGCCGCTGGAAGCGGACCCCTGTAGCCGGCGGCGTTGAAGACGTCGAACGCCATGGGATCGCCATCGATGCTGAGGCCCTTGATCGCCGGCAGACGGTAGGCCTGGCCAGCTTTGAGCACGTTCGAGAAATAGACCGAACCGTCCGCGCCATGAACGACGAAGGTGGCGTTGCGACGAGCCTGGACAACGACGCCCGGGCCAGCGCCGGCCGGAGCGCCGAAGACCTGTCCCTGGGGGCGGAAGGGCGAGCCGACCGGCATGGCGGGCTGCGGAATCAGGGCCGCGGCCTTGGCCGCTTCGTCAGGCTGTTCCTCGCCGGTCGGCAGGCCAGGCGTCTCGTAGAGGTTCGGGGTGGTTGACTCGGCCGGCGGGGGCAGAGGCGCGCCAACCGGCACCGGCCCGGCGACGACGGGGTCCACGGGCGGCAGGGGCGCAAGGCCCTGCTGCTGCTGGGACACGGCCGGCTTGGGCGACTGTTCGGAGAGGGCCCGCTGGGCGATGTTCCAGGCGACAAAGGCCGCGACCACCAGAAGACCCCCGACGAGGATCAGGCCCAGGCGCGGGTCGCGCTGGGTGCGGATGCCGATCGGGGCGCGCAGCACATCGTCATGGTCCGGAACGTCCTGGCGGAACCGCTCCACCGCCGCATCGCCGTCCAGGCCGAGGTGGCGGGCGTAGGCCTTCACATAGCCGATCGCGAAGGGGCGCGAGGGGAGTTCGTCAATCCGCAGGGTCTCCAGGGCGGACAGATAGGTCTGGCGAATGCGGGTGGCGTCGGCCAGATCCTGCAGGGTGACGCCGTGGAATTCGCGAACGGCCTTGAGGGCCGCGCCGATGTCGGGGCCATCGAACAGGCTCGGAGCATCGCTGCGCGGCGCATCCGAAGGATCAAACTCATTCGTCCGGTACAATGACGTAACCCTGCCCGTATCCAGCGCCATGATCAGGAAAGCCCCCACGCACATCGTTCGACGACGTTCGCGCGCAAGGCGAACAGCCCGCCGTTAATCTCCCTTTTCAGGAGAGACTTTAACGATGGATTGTGGATAACAAAATAACGCCCGTATTTCAATGCGGTAACCTCCCCCAGAGGTAAAGATCACACCGCTACATACAATTTTCGGGCCAAGGTCTCGATCTCGTTGCGGACACTGCCCTGGGCGCCTCTTATCAGGGCAGTCACCCCCCGCGCAGCGGCCTCCCGATCGCAGGACAACACCATCTGCTTGACGGGACCAATCCCCGCCGGAGGCATGGACAGACGGTCGAAACCAAGCGCGGTGAGGGCGAAGGCCTCCAGCGGCCGGCCGGCCATTTCGCCACAGACTGAAACAGGAGTTCCCGTTTCGGCACAGGCCAGCTGGATCTGCTTGAGCGCCCGCAGAGCCGGCGGCGACAGCGGATCGTAGCGGTCGGCGACACGCGGGTTTCCCCGGTCGGCGGCGAACAGATACTGCATCAGGTCGTTGGTCCCGACACTGACGAAGTCGGTCATCGGCAGCAGGGCGTCCAGGTGCCAGATCAGCGAGGGCGCCTCGATCATCGCCCCCACATCCAGCCGCGACGGGGCGGGGCGGCCCCGGCGCTGGGCCCAGGCGATCTCCGCCTCAACCATGGCCCGAGCGGCGCGAAACTCGTCCACATTGGCGACCAGGGGGAACATGATCCGCAAGGGCCGGCCCTTGGCGGCCCAGATCAGGGCGCGAAGCTGCATCTTCAGCAGGGCGGGACGGTCCAGGCCCATCCGCACGGCGCGCCAGCCGAGGGCGGGGTTCTCTTCCCTCTCGGCCTCCATGTAGGGCAGCAGCTTGTCGCCGCCGAGATCGAGGGTGCGGAAGGTGACCGGCATGCCATCGGCCGCCTCATAGACCTTCTGGTAGAGTAGGGTCTGAGCCTCCAGCCGGGGCAGTTCTTCCGCGACCATGAACTGGAACTCGGTGCGGAACAGGCCGATGCCTTCCGCCCCCGTCTCCCGCAGGATGTCGAGATCGACGGCGAGGCCGGCGTTCATCAGCAGGGTGATCTTTGTCCCGTCGCGGGTGAAGGCGGGGGTGTCGCGCAGCTTAGCGAACTCGGCCTTGCGCTGAACGCGGACGTCCAGCCGGGCGTTCATCGCCTTGATCACATCGGCGCGCGGCCGCAGGAAAGCCTCGCCCGTCTCGGCGTCGACGATGACCGGATCGCCTTCCGACACCCGGTCGCGCAGGCCGGGCAGGCGGCCGACGCAGGGAATATCCAGGGCCCGGGCGACGATGGCCGCGTGGCTGGCGGTGGAGCCCTCCTCCAGAAGGATGCCCTTCAGCCTTGCCCGGTCGTATTCCAGCAGGTCGGCGGGGCCCAGGTTACGGGCGATGAGGATGGCGTCATGCGGCAGTTCGCGCCTCACTCCGACGTCGCCGGCCAGATGGCGCAGCAGGCGGTCGTTGAGGTCTTCCAGATCGTGCAGCCGTTCCCGCAGATAGGGGTCCTTGGCCTTGCCGAGGCGCGCGCGATGCTCGGACCTGACCCGCTCGACCGCCGCCTCGGCGGTCAGGCCGGAGCGGACCGCCTCTTCCAGAGAGCGGTTCCAGCCCCGGTCGTGGGCGAACATCCGGTAGGTGTCGAGCACCTCGTAGGAAGCGCCGACCAGGCCGCCGGTCTCGCCGTCGAGCATCTGGTCGATCTGCTTCTGCAGCGCGGCGACCGCCGTCTTCAGCTTGATCTCCTCGGCGACGGAATCGTCCGACAGCAGATGGGCCACGGCGACCGGCTGTTCGTGCAGGACCACCACCCCGAAGGCCAGGCCGTCGGCGAACTTGGCGCCCTTCAGCCGCTCAGGCCGGTGGGGCGCAATTTCCACGTCCTTGAGTTCGGAGTCGCCAAGCAGGCCGCCCGACCCGACCAGTTCGGCCAGGACCATGGCGATGATCTGCAGGTCCTCGACCTCTTCCTCGCCGTAGTTGCGGGCGGTCTTGTTCTGGACGACCAGGACGCCGATGGCCCGGCCGCCGCGCAGCAGCGGCACGCCGAGAAAGGCGTGGTAGGGATCCTCGCCGGTTTCCGGACGATAGGCGAAGGCCCGGTGGCTGGGGGCGTCGGAGAGATTCAGCGGACGGCCCAGCCGGACGATCTCGCCCACCAGTCCCTCGCCGGCGGCCAGCCGGGTGACGTGCACGGCTTCCGGCGCAAGCCCTTCGGTAGCGAACAGTTCGAGGTCGCCATGGGAGCGGCGCAGATAGAGGGAGCAGACCTCGGCCACCATGGAGCGGGCGATGATCCGCACCACCATGTCGAGCTTGACCTGGGCCGGAACCTGGCCGGCCATGGCTTCGCGGATCTGCCGCAGCAGACCGCGTGACCCCCGCACTGCCAGCCCGGATGGGGCCATGGTCGCATCTCTCCCGTTCGAACGCTTGAGTAGCAGGTATCCGTGTTGGAACGGTGACCAGCCCCAGGCTTTTCACCGCCCGTCCGCAGCATGCTTCATTCGGGGCGGTGTTGGCCAGACAGGGCTGGCCTTTTGCCCATCCCGTGCTAGCAATATGCCACTTCGCCGTGAGGTTCCCGGCGGGATCAGGGGTTTGGCATGCTGTTCGACGACGATTTCGCCATCGGCGCCGGAAGTCCGGACCTGGGAGGCTGGGCTTCCCGGAATGATGAAGGCTTTGGATTTTCCGGCCTGACCGGCTTCGGCGAGTTGAACAGCTTTGGTGATCCGAGCCAGTTCGGCCTGGGGGGCGTGGTCGTCACCGGGCGCCATCCGGGCGCCCTCTACCTGGACGACTTCTCGGCCGGCGAGACGGTGATGGAGCATGTGCTGCCCTTCACCTACATTGATCAGAACTTGGTCGGAATCCAGTCTGACGAGACGCAGCCGGACAGCTTGGCCGCCGTCAACGAGAACCTGACAGGCGACCAGGCGCAGGTCCACGCCGCCACGGGCTTCACCGACGGGCTTACCAGCGGCGAAAAAACCATCGACGGCGGGGCCATGCTGCCTCTGATCGCCGCAAGCCCGTCGATCGGCGGCTTCCTGATCGTCGACACGCCCTATGCTCTTGGCGACAGCCAGCTTCCGGCCAGTCTGCGGCCGTCGCTGAACGCGCTGCTCGGCCTGGGCATCGAGGAGGACATCTTCGTCCTGCCGGCGGACGGCGCCCGCTCGTGGGTTCTTGGCAGGACGGCCCTGCACTAGGGCGCTCGGCGGAGCTCCGTCTTACATGTTTGCAGCAGGTCGAGCGGGTTAACCGCTTACGCTTGGCCCTGACGCGCTCTAGGCTCGGCCCAAAGACGGGGACCGCGCATGACCACGATCAGAACCCCTGGCGAGGCCCAGGAAGACTCCAAGGGCGAGGGGCCCGAAACTCCGACCGTGGCCGGCATGTCGTCCCTGCAGAGGATGCGCGCCATCCTCGGGGGATCGGCGGGGAATTTCGTCGAGTGGTACGACTGGTCGACCTACCTCTTCCTCAGCCTGTATTTCGCCAAACAGTTCTTCCCCGAGGGCGACCAGACGGCGCAGCTCCTAAAGGTCGCCGCGGTGTCCCTGGTCGGGTTCCTGGCCCGGCCGCTCGGCGCCTGGCTGATGGGTCTTTATGCGGACCGGGCCGGCCGTCGGGCGGCCCTGACCCTGTCGGTGTCGCTGATGTGCCTGGGCTCGCTGATCATCGCGTTTGCCCCCACCTATGCCATGGCCGGGGGCCTGGCCCCGGCGATCCTTCTGGCGGCGCGGCTGCTGCAGGGCCTGTCGGTCGGCGGCGAATACGGAGCCAGCGCCACCTATATGAGCGAGGTGGCGGGCCGCCAGCGGCGCGGCTTCTGGTCCAGCTTCCAGTATGTCACCCTGATCGCCGGCAGCCTGGCCGCCCAGGTCGTGCTGCTGATCCTGCAGCGGACCATGGCCCCGGAGACGCTTGAGGCCTGGGGCTGGCGCATCCCATTCGTCATCGGGGCCCTGCTGGCCCTGGTGGTCTTCTGGATCCGTCGACGGCTGGAGGAGAGCCATTCCTTTAAGGCCAGGACCGAGCGGGTGGTAGTCAAGCGCAGCCAGATGGTCTGGGTTTCGGCGATGCTGGCCGCCACCCTGGTCGCCGCAGTGATCGCCTTCACCGTGCCGGCCGCCGCCCTGCCGGCCCAGATCACCGGCATCGCCCTGTTCTTCGCCCTGCTGGTCGCCCTGATCGCACCGACGGTGCGCAGCCATCCCAAACAGACCCTGGCCGTGATGGGACTGACCGCCGGCGGTTCGCTCGGCTACTATGTCTACACCAGCTATATGCAGAAGTTCCTGGTCAACACCTCGGGCTTTTCCAAGGACACCGCGACCCTGATCAGCGTCGCGGCCCTGTTCTGTTTCATGCTGGCCCAGCCGCTGTTCGGCATGATTTCCGATCGGGTCGGGCGAAAGCCGATGCTGATCGTCGCCTTCACCGGCGGGGCCCTGATCACCTGGCCGGTGCTGTCGGCGATCGCCAGCACCCAGGACGCGGTGATGGCCTTCATGCTGCTGCTGGCCGCCCTGTTGTTCCAGTCCTGCTACAGCTCGATCTCGGCGGTCGTAAAGGCGGAGCTCTATCCGACCCACGTGCGGGCCGTCGGCGTCGCTCTGCCCTATGCGGTGGCCAATTCGGTGTTCGGCGGCAGCGCCGAATATGTCGCCCTGGCCTTCAAGCAGAACGGCGCCGAGAGCGGCTTCTACATCTATGTCACCGTGGTCTTGCTGCTGGGGCTGGGGGTGTCCCTGGCCATGCGCGACACCCGCAAACACAGCCAGATCCTGGAGGACTAGGTGACCCTGCTGGCCCCCGCCGATCTCGCCGCCCTCGGCTTCTTCCTAATTTGCTGGGTCTTCTACGAGCCGGTGCTGAGGCGGCTGCGGGGGCGGGGTGGTGTGTTGAACACCGACATGAGCCGCATCCGGGTCGCCTGGATGCTGGGGATGAGCCGGCGCGACAGCCGGTTCATGGACGGTCAACTCCTGGGCCACGCCCTCAACTCCGCGTCCTTCTTCGCCAGTTCCAACCTGCTGCTGATCGCGGCGGCGGCGGGGGTGCTGTTCGGCGGCGAGGACAGCTTCCGTAGCGTCTCCAGCCTGGCCCTGATCCGCACAAGCACCAGGCTGCTGTTCGAGACCCAGCTGGCCCTGGTGCTGATCACCCTGGCGCGGGGGCTGCTGGATTTCATCTGGTCGATCCGGCAGATGAACTACACCCTGACCATCTTCGGGGCCGCCCCGGAAGGCGCTCCCGATGAGAAGACCGGCCTGCGCGACGCCGTGGCCCAGGCCGGCGCTCGGGTGCTGAACGGCGCCCTGACCGCCTTCAACGCCGGGGTGCGCGGATACTATTTCGCTTTGGCGGCGGCGGCCTGGATGTTCGGACCGATTCCCTTCGTCCTGGCGACCGTCGGGGCGGTCAGCCTGCTGGCGTGGCGCCAGACCTACAGCCCGACGGCCGGAGCCGTGCGGGCGCTGCGCGTGGCGCTGGACGAGAGCGGCGAGGACTAGAGCCGCCAGCCCATTCCCGGCGGTTCGCCCGCGTCAGGCCGGGCTCTTCATCCCGGACGATTGCCTCAGCCCGCCGACCCTGTCAGCCTGAGGCCATGACAAGCCTTCTCTCCGGATCCCGCGCCGCCTGGGCCGCCCTACTGGCCGTGGTGGTGATCGCCGGCTGCGCGCCCGGCCCCGCGCCGATGACCCCATCCAGTACGGCGGCGCCCCCTGAGGGTGTCATGAGCCCGGACCAGGTCGCGGCCTGCGCGGCGCGTGGCGGCCATCCGGAGCGCCAGGGCCGCTTGCAGCACGAGATGTGCGTCGTTCCCTTCGCCGACGGCGGCAAGGTCTGTCACGACGGCGCCGAATGCCAGGGCGACTGCGAGACCCAGGACGCCACGCCGGGCGTCAGCACAGGTCAATGCCAGACGAGCAACGTCCGCTTCGGCTGCCACGGCAAGGTGGTGAACGGCGTCGCCAAGGACTTCATCTGCATCGACTGACGGATCGCGCCTTAGAGCGCGTCAGGGTTAAGTGTAGGCGGTCAACCCGCCCGGCGCGCTCTAAACGTTTGATTTAGATACATTTTTGACGGGTCAGATGATTCCATCCAACCCTAAAGGGCTTTAGTCGATCCCCAGCTCTTTGCGCGCCTTTCGGGTCAGTTTGGCGGCGACCAGGGTGTGGGCGGTCTTCAGCCAGTCGGCGACCTCGGCCGCGTCGAGGTCAGCGAGGCTTTCGAATTTCACCCATTTGGCGCGGGCCAGATAGGGGGCGGGGATGGCGCGCGCCGTTTCGGTCAGGGCCTCGAAGGCGATATCGGAGACCTTCAGCGAGACGCCGCCCTCGCCGCCTGGCCCGGTGACCGCGAACATCTTGCCGCCAACCTTGTAGACATGGTCGTCTCCCCATTGGACATCCATGGTTACGGCGGCCAAGGCGCGGCAGGCCTTGTCGAAGGCGGCGGGGGTCATCGGCGGGCTCCTCTCGGCGAACGCCGGCGAACCTAGTCGAACCGAGCCTCACGGGCCATGACGGTGTCTGCCGAGACCCGCCTGCCAACTGTTTTCACCGATCCGATAAGTCCGCTTGCTCCCGAAGGTCCCCTGAGTATATTGCGCGCCTTCCCGCGTCGGGGGCGACAGGCCCCAGCGACGCAACCGCAGGCCTCCGGCATGCGTGGACAGGTGGCCGAGTGGTTTAAGGCGCACGCTTGGAAAGCGTGTGTAGGGGAAACTCTACCGAGGGTTCGAATCCCTCTCTGTCCGCCACCGGCTCTCCACGACGCGCTGAATTAGCTCGTGATTTTCGGTTCGGCGCCAGCCGCGTCCTGGGGCGCCCCCTGAAAAAGGACCCTCCAGTCTGCACGCCGCGGCGAGCGCCCTGGATTCGGCTGGAATTTGGCAAGCGCTTCGCTGCGTAGCGATCATTCGCAAGACGCCCAAAATCGAGGCGCCAGGCATCGACCTGACCGGCTATCGGTATTACCTATTGCATCTTTCGTAATATTAATGATCGGATGCGTTCATGGATTCGACCGCCTCGACCCTCGCGCGCCTGAGCATCAGCCTGCCGGCCGAACTGATGGTGCGACTGGACGCCATGGTCGCCGAGCGCGGCCTGCCCAGCCGCTCGCAGATGATCGCCGAACTGATTCGTCACGAGCTGGCCGAGCACAGCGCCGAGCGTCCCGACGCGGTCCTGGCCGGGACCATCACCCTGATCTATCGGGCCGAGAACGGCCGGGTGCGCCATGCCCTGGCCCAGACCCAGCTGGGTTATGTCAAGGAGGTCATCTCGGCTCAGAACGTCTTCCTGGAAGACGATCAGGCCATGGAAGTGCTGCTGGTCCAGGGGCCGTTCGAGCGCCTTCAGCAGCTGTGCGACGACCTGCGCAAGGTGCGGGGCGTGCAGCAGATCAAGCTGGTCACCACAACCGCCCTGCTGCCGCCGCTGCACGCGCACGGCGAAGATGGAGAGCCGGCCTGATGAGCCAGACCGCCAACCCTTACGCCGCGCAGGCCCATGCCCGGGCCCAGGCGGGGACCCGGGCCGAGGCCATGCCCACCGTGCCGGCCACGGCCGCTGTCGACCTGCCGGACGGCGTTCTCCCCGCCGACGTGGTCTGGGACGAGACCCTGGCGCCCGGCGGCTATGCCAGCCGCCAGATCGCGCGCGGAACCCGCCTGCGCCTGACCGACCTGGCCGGCGACGCCAGCCCCTCCCTGCTCCTGTTCAACGCCGAGCGCCCGGTGGAGCGGCTCAACATCGCCGACACCCTGAAGGTGCAGTGGAACGGCTATCTGGGCCAGGGCCGCCTGCTGCTGTCGGACATGGGCCGCGTGCTGGCCAGCCTGATCGAGGACAGCGCCGGGACCCACGACGCCTTCTGCGGCGCCTCCAACCAGGCCAGCAACGCCCGCAAGTACGGCGACGGCTTCAACCACGGCGCCCATCCCAACGCCCGCGACCGCTTCTCGCTGGGGGTCGCCAAGTTCGGACTGGGCCGCAAGGACATCCATCCCTGCCTGAACCTCTTCAAGGCGGTGCGGGTGGCGCAGGGCGGTGAGACGGTGATCGACATCGGGCCCTACCCGCCCGGTCGGTTCGTCACCCTGCGGGCCGAGATGGACCTGATCGTCGTGCTGGCCAACTGCCCGCACGTGCTGGATCCCCGGCCCGACTACACCGTCACGGCCCTGCGCGCCACCGCCTGGCGTGGCCCGGTGACGCCAGAAAGCGACCCGATCCGCAACGCGACGCCGGAGGGCCTGCGCGCTTTCCTGAACGTCGAAGACGCCTACCGTCGTTGAGGGCCCGATGACCGTTTCCGCTCCCCCGCTCGCCGGCGCGATCGTCCATGACGAGGTCGTCGCCGCCCGCGCCCCCTGGCTGCATACGGTCAAGGCCGGCCAGACCCTGCGGATCGTCGACCTGGAGGGCAACCAGGCCGTCGACTTCCTGGCCTACAGCGCCGCCGACGACGCCGAACGCTACAGCGCCCAGGACACCATCGCCGCCCAGGGCAATGTCTTCCTGCGCGAGGGGTCGGTGCTGTTGTCCAACGAAGGCGCGCCGATGATGACGGTGACCGCCACGGCCGTGGCCTATCACGACACCATCGGCGGGGCCTGCTCGTGCGAGAGCAACACGCTGCGCTATGGCCACCACACCAAGGCCCAGCACGCCTGCGTCGAGAATTTCCTGATCGCCAACGCCCGCCACGGGCGCGGCAAGCGCGATATGGTCAGCAACGTCAACTGGTTCATGAACGTGCCCGTCGAGGCGGACGGCGCCCTGGGCATCGTCGACGGCATCTCGGCGCCCGGCCTGTATGTCGACCTGCGGGCCGAGATGGACGTGGTGGTGGTGGTGTCCAACTGCCCGCAGATCAACAACCCGTGCAACGGCTTCAATCCGACGCCCGTGCGAATGATCGTTTCGGAATAGCGCCGCCATGTTCGACAAGGTCCTGATCGCCAACCGCGGCGCCATCGCTTGCCGGATCATCCGCACACTGCGGGCCATGGGCGTGAAGTCGGTGGCGGTGTTCAGCGACGCCGATGCCGGCTCGCTGCACGTCAGCCTGGCCGACGAGGCGGTGCGGATCGGCCCCGCCCCGGCCGCCGAAAGCTATCTGCGCGGCGACCTGATCCTGGCGGCGGCCAAGGCGACCGGAGCCCGGGCCATCCATCCGGGCTACGGCTTCCTCAGCGAGAACGCCGGCTTCGCCGAGGCCTGCGAGGCGGCGGGCGTCGCCTTCATCGGCCCGACCGCCGACAACATCCGCGCCTTTGGCCTCAAACATACCGCCCGCGCCCTTGCCCAGGCCCAGGGCGTGCCGCTCGCGCCAGGCACCGACCTGCTGGTCGATCCAGCGGCCGCCTTGGAAGCGGCCGAGCGCATCGGCTTCCCGGTCATCCTCAAGGCCACGGCCGGCGGCGGCGGCATCGGCATGCGGGTCTGCGAGACCGCCGAGGCGGTGAGCCAGGCCTTCCCGGCCGTGCGGCGCCTGGCGACCGGCAATTTCAGCGACGGCGGCGTATTCCTGGAACGCTATGTACGCCAGGCCCGCCACGTCGAGGTCCAGGTGTTCGGAGACGGCGCCGGCAAGGTCGTGGCCCTGGGCGAGCGCGATTGCTCGCTGCAGCGGCGCAACCAGAAGGTGGTTGAGGAAACCCCCGCCCCCGGCCTGCCCGCCGCCACCCGGACGGCCCTGCTGGAGGCGGCCATCCGCCTGGCCTCGGCCGCCAACTACCGCTTGGCCGGCACCGTGGAGTTTCTCTACGACGCCGAGCGGGACGACTTCTTCTTCCTGGAGGTCAACACCCGGCTGCAGGTCGAGCACGGCGTCACCGAACAGGTGACCGGCGTCGATCTGGTCGAGTGGATGGTGCGGGGCGCGGCCGGCGACTTCGCCTTCCTCGACGTCCCGCCGCCGGAGCCGAAGGGCGCGTCGATCCAGGTGCGGCTCTATGCCGAGGACCCGGCCCAGGACTATCGGCCCAGTTCGGGCGTGCTCACCGAGGTGTCCTTTCCGACCGGCGTCCGCGCCGACGGCTGGGTCGTTGACGGAACCGAGGTCAGCGCCTTCTACGACCCGCTGCTGGCCAAGCTGATCGTCACCGCGGCCGACCGTCCGGCGGCGGTCGCGGCCTTGCAGACGGCGCTGGACGACACCCGCCTGGCCGGGATCGAGACCAATCTGGACTGGCTGCGCGCGGTGGTCCGAAGCGAGCCCTTCGTCACCGGCAAGGTCTCGACCCGCGCCCTGGAGACCGTCGCCTGGGCGCCCGACACCATCCAGGTGCTCAGCGGCGGTCCGGCGACCACCGTCCAGGATTGGCCAGGTCGGCAGGGCTATTGGGATGTCGGCGTGCCGCCGTCGGGACCGATGGACGCCCTGGCCTTCCGGCTGGGCAACCGCCTGCTGGGCAATGGCGAGGACGCGGCGGGGCTGGAGATCACCGCGCTCGGGCCAACCCTGAAGTTCAACCGCCCCGTAGTGGTCTGCCTGACCGGCGCCGCCTTCGACGCCAGGCTCGATGGGGTCGCTGTCCAGGCCTACGCCCCGATCGCCATCGCCGCAGGCCAGACGCTGAAGATCGGCCGCGTGGTCGGCGCGGGCCTCCGCGGCTATCTGCTGTTCCAGGGCGGGCTGGACGTGCCGAGATACCTGGGCAGTCGCTCGACCTTCACCCTGGGCGGCTTCGGCGGCCATGCGGGTCGCAACCTGACGGCCGGCGATGTACTGCGCCTGCTGGGCGGCGAGACCGCGAACCCGGCCGCGCCGCATGCCGAACCCCTGGCCAAACCCCTGCGACCGGCCACGACCAAGGCCTGGACGATCCGCGTCCTGCCCGGTCCGCATGGCGCGCCGGACTTCTTCACGCCCGCGGACGTCGCGATGATCGGCGGCGCGGACTGGAAGGTGCACTACAACTCCAACCGCACGGGCGTCCGGCTGGTTGGTCCCAAGCCCGAATGGGCGCGGCGGGACGGCGGTGAGGCCGGGCTGCATCCATCCAACATCCACGACAACGCCTACGCCATCGGCGCGGTCGACTTCACCGGCGACATGCCGATCATCCTGGGACCGGATGGTCCGTCGCTGGGCGGCTTCGTCTGTCCGTTCGTGATCATCCAGGCCGACCTCTGGAAGGCCGGGCAACTGGCGCCCGGCGACACGGTGCGGTTCGCCGTCGTCGACGACGCGGCGGCCGCCTTTGCGCTGGAGGAACAGGGAGCCCTGCTGACCGACCTTGTCGCGCCGCCGGAAAGGCGGCCGGCGCCCTCGACGCAAGGCGATAGCCCGATCCTTGCCGAGGTCCCGGAGCAAGGCCACCGCCCGCGCGTGCTCTACCGGCGGCAAGGCGACCAGCATTTGCTGGTCGAGTACGGCCCCATCGTGCTGGACCTGGAACTGCGGCTGCGTATCCACGCCCTGCTGCTGGAACTCCAGAGCCTGGCCCTGCCCGGCGTCATCGACCTGACCCCCGGCATTCGCTCGCTGCAGGTCCATTATGACAGCCGCCGCCTGACCCAGGCCGACCTGCTGGCCGCCCTGGTCGCGGCCGAGGAGCGGCTGGGCGGGCTGGACGATTTCGAGATCCCTTCGCGCGTGGTCCACCTGCCGCTGAGCTGGAAGGATCCCGCGATCTACCAGACCATCGACAAGTACATGCAGGCCGTGCGCGACGACGCGCCCTGGTGCCCGGACAACATCGAGTTCATCCGACGCGTCAACGGTCTGGAGAGCATCGACGACGTCCGGCGCATCGTCTTCGACGCCCGTTACCTGGTGATGGGCCTGGGCGACGTCTATCTGGGCGCGCCGGTCGCCACCCCGGTCGATCCGCGCCACCGGCTGGTGACCACCAAGTACAACCCCGCTCGCACCTGGACTCCGCCCAACGTCGTCGGCATCGGCGGAGCCTATATGTGCATCTACGGCATGGAGGGGCCGGGTGGCTACCAGCTGTTCGGGCGCACCATCCAGGTCTGGAACACCTGGCGGCAGACCGAGGCCTTCACCGACGGCAAGCCGTGGTTGCTGCGGTTCTTCGACCAGATCCGGTTCTTCCCGGTCAGCGCCGAAGAGCTGGTCGAGTGGCGTCGCGACTTCCCGCTGGGTCGCCGCCAGATCCGCATCGAGGAAGAGACCTTCCGCCTCTCCGACTACCGCAGGATGCTGGCCGACAACGCGGACAGCATCGAAGCCTTCCAGGCCACCCGCCAGGCCGCCTTCGACGCCGAGCGGGCCGACTGGGAAGCCAAGGGCGAGTTCGCCCGGGTCGAGGCCCTGTCCAGCGTCGCGGATGATACCAGCGACGCGGGGGCCATCGTCGTTCCGGACGGCAGCGATGTGGTCGAGGCGCCCTTGGGCGGCAATGTCTGGAAGGTGCTGGTCGAGCCCGGGCGCCGCGTCGAGGCCGGCGCGGTCATCGCCGTCATCGAGGCGATGAAGGCCGAGTGCGACGTCAACAGTCCCGTCGCCGGCGTCGTCACCGCCGTCTATGCCCAGCCGGCCCAGCCCATCGCCGCCGGCGCGCCGATCGTGGCCATCGCTCCCGACCTGCCTGCGCTTGGGGAGGCGGCGGCATGAGCGACTTCGAACGCCTTTCGGTCACGGCCATCGCCGAAGCCGTCAACGGCGGGGCCAGCGCGGTGAAGGTGGCGCAGGCCGCGCTCGACGCCGTGGCCGCCTATGACCTGATCCAGCCCCAGGCCTGGATCCTGCGCGTCCCGGCGGACACCATCCTGGCCCAGGCCCGCGCGGTCGAGTCCCGGATCGCTACCGGCGAGACCCTGCCCCTGGCCGGCGTTCCGTTTGCGGTGAAGGACAATATCGACGTCGCCGGCTTGCCGACCAGCGCCGCCTGCCCGGCCTTCGCCTACAGGCCTGAGCGCTCGGCGACCGTGGTCGAGCGGCTGGTCGAGGCTGGCGCGATCCTGATCGGCAAGACCAACCTCGACCAGTTCGCCACCGGCCTCGTCGGGGTTCGCAGCCCCTACGGCGCGCCGCTGTGCGTGTTCGATCAGGACTATGTCAGCGGCGGCTCCAGCTCCGGTTCGGCCGTCGCCGTCGCGGCCGGCTTGGTGGCCTTCTCGCTGGGCACCGACACCGCCGGCTCCGGCCGGGTGCCGGCCGCCTTTAACCACCTGATCGGTCTCAAGCCCTCCAAGGGCCGCTGGAGCACGCGCGGCCTGGTTCCCGCCTGCCGCTCGCTGGACTGTATCAGCGTCTTCGCCGCCGACCTGGCTGGCGCGGCATTGGTGGACGAGGTGCTCACCGGCTTCGACGCCGAGGACGACTACTCCCGGCCCTCGCCGGCCTCGCCGCCAACCCCGACCATGGACGCCTTCCGCTTCGGCGTGCCCCGCCCCGAGCAGCGCCTGTTCATGGGCGACGAGCAGTCGGCGGCCCTCTACGCCGCCGCCATCGCACGCATGACGGCCGCTGGGGGAACGCCCGTCGAGATCGACATCGCCCCGCTGCTGGACTGCGCCAAGCTGCTCTACAGCGGTCCGTGGGTGGCCGAGCGCACGGCCGCCATCGAGTCCCTGCTGCGCGACAGTCCCGGCGTGATCCACCCGACGGTGCGGAACATCGTCCAGGGCGGGCTGGCGGTCACCGGCGTCGAGGCCTTCAAGGGTTTCTACGCCCTGGAGGCCCATCGCCGCGCGGCCGAGCCCATCTGGGGCGCCATCGACGTGATGCTGCTGCCCACGGCCCCGACCATCTATCGCCTGAAAGAAGTGCTGGCCGAGCCGATCGCCTTGAACGCCAACCTGGGCCTCTACACCAATTTCGTGAACCTGCTCGACATGAGCGCCCTCGCCGTCCCGGCCGGGTTCCGCGAGAATGGAACGGGCTTCGGCGTCACCCTGATCGGGCCGGCCTTCGCCGACCGCGCGCTGCTGGCCCTGGCCGAGCGCTACCTGGAGACCTTCCCCATGGCCGACACCCCGCCGCTGGATCTGACGCCCCGCAAGCCCGGCCTGAAGCTGGCCGTGGTCGGCGCCCACCTGGCCGGCATGCCGCTGCACTGGCAGCTGACCTCGCGCGAGGCCCGGCTGGTCAGCGCGACCAGGACAGCGCCGGCCTACAAGCTCTACGCCATGGCCGAAACCACGCCGCCCAAGCCGGCCCTGATCCATGTCGGGGACGGCGGATCGTCGATCCTGGTCGAGGTCTACGAGCTGGATTTCGAAGCCTTCGGCAGCTTCGTCGCCGAGGTGCCGGCCCCCCTGGCCATCGGCACGGTGACCCTCGAGGACGGAACCTCCGTCAAGGGCTTCGTCGCCGAGCCCCGCGCCCTGACCGGCGCGACCGACATCACCGCCCTGGGCGGCTGGCGGGCCTATATCGCCTCATTGGGTTAGCTCCGTCTACCCTCGCGGAAATGGACTAAGTCCCCAGCCCGTCCAGCGCCTCCGGCCCGACCGCGCCCGGCTTATCCAGGGGAAAGTCGTAGACGGCCGTGGAGCCGTAGCGATGCGGCGCGTGGGGGTCGCGGCGGCGCTTGTCGAAGGCGAGGACGCGGGTGCCCAGCTTGAAGGCTTCCTTGATGTCGTGGGTGACCATCATGATGGTCAGGCGGTGCTCGCGCCAAAGGCCGGTGATCAGTTCGTGCATGTCCAGACGCACGCCGGGATCCAGGGCGCCGAACGGTTCGTCAAGCAGCAGGATGCGCGGCTTCTTGATCAGGGCCTGGGCGATGGCCAGGCGCTGCTGCATGCCGCCCGACAGCTGGGCCGGATAGACATCGCCGCTGTCGCCAAGCCCGACGGCGGCCAGCATCAGGTCGGCCTGTTCTTCCGCTACGCGGCGCTTGCCGCCCGACAGACGTCCGCGAAAAGGCGAGCCTTCGCAGTCGAGGCCGAACACCACGTTGTCGCGGGCGTTGAGGTGCGGGAACACCGAATACTTCTGAAACACCACGCCCCGATCGGGGCCAGGCTCGGCCCGCAGCCTGCGCCCGTCCAGATCGATCGCGCCCCTGGTGGGCGCCTCCTGGCCCAGGACCAGGCGCAGGAAGGTGCTCTTGCCCGCGCCCGATGGCCCGACGATCGACACGAAACTCCCCTGCTCGATGGACAGCTCGACCTTCTCGAGCACGACCTTCTCGCCATATTCCACCCAGACGTCGCGGAAGGTCAGCAAAGCCATCTCAGCGGCTCCGGGACGGATGAGCCCAGGGATAGGCGCGGCGGCTTACCTGGCGCAGGGCCACGTCCATCAACACCGCCAGGATCGAGATCCAGGCGACGTAGGGCAGGATGACGTCCATCGACAGATAGCGGCGGACCAGGAAGATCCGGTAGCCAAGGCCCACATCGGCGGCGATCGCCTCGGCCGAGATCAGATAGACCCAGGCCGGGCATAGCGACAGCCGCAGGCTGTCGATCAGCCGGGGCATGGCCTGGGGCAACGCCACCCGCAGCGCCAGTTGCCAGGTGCTGGCCCCCAGGGTCTGGGCCTTGACCAGCTGTTCCTCGGGAATCGCCGCCACATGCGAGGCCAGATCACGGACCATCACCGGCGTGATGCCGATGACGATCAGAGCGATCTTGGCGGTCTCGCCCAGGCCGAAGACGATGAACAGGATCGGCAGTACGGCGAGGGGCGGCACCACCGCGATCGCCGCCACCAGCGGTCCGAACTTGGCCCGCAGCAGCGGCAGCAGGCCAAGCCCCAGACCCAGGACCAGGGCTGTGCCGGTCGAGATCGCCAGAGCGCTTCCGATCCTGCTCAGACTGGCGACCGTATCGACCACCAGCGGCGCGTCGCCGGTCAGGGGGTCGACGCTGGCCATCAGTCGCACGGCCTCGACCATGGCGGTCGGAGTCGGCAGCAGCTTGTCGCGCGGGTTCTCGGCGTGGCGGACCTGAGACGCCACCAGATAGAGCAACCCCACCAGCAGCAGCGGCAGCAGGCCCAACAGTACGCTGAGGCCGCCCCTGGGTCTGACATTCAACAAGCGGCGCATGGGGCGGCTCACGTCCTGGCTTGGGGGCATTGGCCGCTCCGCCCAAGGGCGAAGCGGCGTCTTGCGGCTACAGCTTGCCGTCGGCGGCCAGCTGAACGAAGGTCGTATCGAAGCGCAGCTTCACATTGGCCGGATCGCCCAGGGTCTTGCCGCCCGGGAAGCTGATGCCGATGTCGTCCACCGACTTCGCGCTCTGGCCGAACAGACCCATGCTGAAGCTGAACTTGCGCACACGGTCGTTGGCGGTGACGAGGTCGGGGCTGACGGTCGCGGCCAAGGCGGCCTTGGGATCGGCGTAGAGGTAGGTGGTCTTCAGCTGGCTCTCGAAACCAGCCAGATCAGAGCCCGACAGCTTGGCCATCGCCTCCCGCGCGGCCTTGCCCTCGGGCGTCTGGGCGACGGTCAGGGCCATGGTCTCGTACCAGATTCCGGTCAGGGCCTTGCCCAGATTGGGGTTGGCCTTCAGAGCCTCGGTGCTGACCATCAGGCCGTCGAGGATTTCGCCGGGGATCTTGGAGCTGTCGAACACCAGGCTGGCGCCGGGCATTTTCCTCACTTCCGACAGCTGCGGATTCCAGGTCACCAGGGCCTTGGTGTCGGCCGCGCCATAGGCGGCGACGATGTCGGCGTCCGAAGTATTGATGGTCTTGATGTCAGACATCTTCAGACCGGCGTTCTCGAGGGCGCGGGCCAGCAGGTAGTGCGACACCGACAGCTCGACCAGATTGACCGGCCGGCCCTTGATGTCGGCCAGGGTCGCGCCGTTCTTGAGGATCACCCCGTCATTGCCGTTGGAATAGTCGCCGATCATCAGGACGGTGGTGTCCTTGCCGGCGGCGGCGGGAACGGTCAGGGCGTCCATGTTGGTGGCGGTGACGCCATCCAGCTTGCCAGCAGAGAACTGGTTCAGGGACTCGACGTAGTCGTTGATCTGCACAAGCTCGATCTGCACGCCGTACTTGTCGGCCCACTTCTTCACGATGCCCGACTGCTGGGCATAGGCCCAGGGCATCCAACCGGCGTAGATCGTCCAGCCGATCTTGTAGTCGGTCTTGACCGCCGCCGCAGGCGCCTCGGCGGTCTTTTCGGCCGGCTTGGGTCCACATGAGGCCAGGGCCAGGCAGGACGCGGCCATGGCGGCGATGAAACGCTTGCGGGTGATCAGGATACTCATCGGCGGCTCCCTCCAAATTCGATGAGTCAGCGTTCGCCATATTACGAGTTTCCGCAATCGTAATACCGAAGGCGGGCCGTCCGCGCCGGCGCCTGCCCATCGATCTGCCAAAAAAGCAGGCCTCCGGGCCTATGGGCGCCGCATCCCGCGCCGTTCGCCCCGCCCTCTGCGCGGGGGCGAGGTCCGATTGCCCGCTCCCCCTCAATCACACTGCCCGGGCCATCTGCGGGGATGGTTCGACCCTGCTTTCCAGACTGGCGATCAGCTTTTGGCGGTTGATCCGGGAAGTCCCCTCAGCGCCGGCCAGTCAATACGGACGGACCTGAACGCGTCCGGCTCCCTCGGTCCCTGTTGGCCCCGGGATCGCCCGAGGGCCACTGACCGTCGTCAAGGCAGCGCCTGCGCCTTGCGGCGGGCGCGGAAGCCGTGAAGCAGGGGCTCGGTGTAGCCGTTGGGCTGTTCCGCGCCCTGGACCACCAGGGCGACGGCGGCCTGGAAGGCCAGGCTGCCCGTCTCACGGCCGGCCATCGGCCGGTAGAGGGGATCGTCGGCGTTCTGGGCGTCCACCCGGGCGGCCATGCGGCGCAGCGCCTCCTCGGCCGCCCGGGGCGTGCAGACGCCGTGAAGAACCCAGTTGGCCATGTGCTGGGCGGAGATGCGCAGGGTGGCGCGATCCTCCATCAGCCCGACATCATGGATGTCCGGCACCTTGGAACAGCCGATCCCGAAATCGATCCAGCGGACCACATAGCCAAGGATCCCCTGGGCGTTGTTGTCGAGTTCTTCCGCCACCTCTTCGGGCCGCCAGTCGCGGCGATGCGCCAGGGGAATGGTGAGCAGCCTGTCCAGCGGCGTCACCGGCTCGGCCCTGCGCGCCGCCTGCCGGGCATAGACGTCGACCTGGTGATAGTGGGTGGCGTGCAGGGTCGCCGCCGTCGGGCTGGGCACCCAGGCGGTGGTGGCGCCGGCCATCGGATGGGCGATCTTCTGCTCGACCATGTCGGCCATGCGGTCGGGCGCCGCCCACATCCCCTTGCCGATCTGCGCCCGGCCCGACAGGCCGCAGGCCAGGCCGATCTGGACGTTGCGGTCCTCATAGGCGCCGATCCATTCCGAGGTCCTGATCTCGCCCTTGCGGATCATCGGCCCGGCCCGCATCGAGGTGTGGATCTCGTCGCCGGTGCGGTCGAGGAAGCCGGTATTGATGAAGACGATCCGGTCCTTCAGCGCCGCGATGCAGGCGGCGAGATTGGCCGAGGTCCGCCGCTCCTCGTCCATCAGCCCCACCTTGATGGTGTGGCGGTCGACGCCGAGCAGATCCTCGATCGCATCGAACAGCCGGTTGGTGAAGGCGGCCTCCTCCGGTCCGTGCATCTTGGGTTTGACGATATAGATCGAGCCGGCGCGGCTGTTGGCGAAGCGTCCGAGCCTTTTCAGGTCATGCAGGGCGATCAGGCTGGTGATGATCCCGTCCAGAATGCCTTCCGGCGCTTCCGAGCCATCGGGCAGGCGGACCGCGGGCGTGGTCATCAGATGACCGACATTGCGCACGAACAGCAGGCTGCGGCCGGGCAGGGTGAGCGGCGCGCCGTCCGGCGTCACATAGTGGCGGTCTTCGTTCAGCGCGCGGGACACGATGCGCCCCGCCTTGTCGAAATACGCCTGCAGGTCCCCCCGCATCAGGCCCAGCCAGTTGGCATAGGCCTCGACCTTGTCGTCGGCGTCGACGGCGGCGATGGAGTCTTCCAGGTCGCAGATGGTCGTCGTCGCGGATTCCAGGACCACGTCCGCCAGGCCCGCGGGATCGTCCCTGCCGATCGGGTGGGCGCGGTCGATGACCAGCTCGATATGCAGGCCGTGATGCCGGAACAGCAGGCTCTCGCCCGCCGCGCCGACGAACAGGGACGGGTCAGCGAGGTTCGGCCGCCCCCCGCGCCAGTCGCTCCAGCTACCCTCGGCCAGCGGCAGGGCCTGGTCCAGAAAGCGCCTGGCCCAGGCGATGACCTGGGCTCCGCGGGCCGGGTCATAGCCCGGACCGGCCGGCGCGCCGGGGATGACGTCGCCGCCATAGAGGGCGTCATAGAGGCTGCCCCAGCGGGCGTTGGCGGCGTTGAGCAGGAAGCGGGCGTTGAGCATCGGCACGACCAGCTGCGGCCCGGCGGTGCGGGCCACCTCCTCATCGACCCTGTCCGGCGCGATGGTAAAGGGTTCCGGCTCGTCCAGCAGATAGCCGATACGGCGCAGCATCGCCTGGTATTGGCCGGGGTTAAACGCCTGGCCCGCCCGCGCCAGCCACCAGCCGTCGATCTTCCCCTGCATGCGATCGCGGGTGGCCAGGAGGTGGCGATTGTCCGGCGTGAAGCGGGCGAAGATGTCGGCGGCGCCGCGCCAGAAGTCGTCCGGGTCAAGGCCGGTTCCCGGAAGCGCCTGCTCCTCGATGAAGGTCGTCAACCGGTCGGCGACGTCCAGACCTGCGCGGATCATTGCCATGTCTCCTTAGGGATCAACCACCGGCGCGTCATGCATCGCGCCAGCCGGTTTCGTGGGGCTCGCGGGTCGGCGAAGCGAGTTCTTCAGTCGCGCCAATCGATGGCGGCGGTGGCGATTTTCCGATCAGACGCCAAGTCTGGCCAAGGCCTCGCTTCCAACGCGCAATGCTCGGTCGCGTCCCCTTTACTACCGCGAGACCGAATCCAACGACAAATTCGGCGTTGCAATCGATGATCTGGTCAAGACTATCGGGTTGGGGTCGGAGGACTCGCCCGAGGCGGACAGATTGATTGCGGCGGTGCGCCAGCTCGATGGCGCAATGTTCGCAACGGCCGCCGGATCGGAGCCGATCAATTGCAACGCGCGCGCCCCTCAGCGACCGGGGTCGGCCGGCGGCGCGGAGCCATCGAGGCGAGCGGGCCAAGCGTTGGCGCCGTTAGATCAATGTTTATGAGGCCGTGATCCGCCTTGGCCAAGGCCCGCCCTTCAGCGCCAGGGGCTTGCGGCCGAATGGGAGGGCGCGGCAAGTAGCGGCCATGACTTGCCGCACGGCCCTCGCTCGACGCCGCCGCCCTTCCACGGGTTCGCGGTCATGAGCCTGTTCACGCCACGGGATCTCGACGTCCGCCGGCTGGGCGACCCGGCCGGAGAAGCCTTCGGGCCAGGGACGCCGGACCGATGGCTGGCCCTGGATCTGACGGCCGACGCCAGCGGCGCGGAAGGCCTGGCGGAGTGGCTGCGCACCCTGCCCTGCCCGGTGATCGGCCTGGGCGACGCTAGACACTCCAGTCTGGCCGCCGCCTGCGACGCGGTTGTCGAAAGACCAGAGGCCCTGGACGCCATTCGCGCGACCATCGCCGCCTGCCCGATCACCGCCATGACCTTCGTCCAACTGCTCCGGCTGATCGACGGCCTGGCGCCGGAACAGGCGCTGACCGCGGAATCCCTGGCCTATGGCGTGCTGCAGGCTGGGCCGGAATTCCGCAGGTGGCGGGAGGGCGCAAGCGTTCCGCCACCCTTCGTCGGCGACGTCGGCCCCCCGGTCATCATCGATCGCCGGGACGAACGGCTTGCCCTGACCCTCAACCGGCCGGGCGACCGCAACGCCCTGTCCCTGGAAATGCGCGACGCCCTGGTTGAGGCGCTCGACCTGGCGGCCATCGATGACACCATTGCCGAGATCTTGCTGTCGGCCGCGGGTCGCTGCTTCTCCGTCGGCGGCGATCTGAGGGAGTTCGGCCTGGCCGCCGATCCAGCCACCGCCCACTGGGTGCGCAGCGTCCGCTCTCCCGCCCGGGCGGTGCTGAGGGTGGCCAACCGCCTGACGGCGCACGTCCATGGCGCCTGCATCGGCGCCGGCGTCGAACTGCCGGCCTTCGCCGCGCGGGTGACTGCGACCCGCGACGCCTTCTTCCAACTGCCCGAACTGAAGATGGGCCTGCTGCCGGGCAGCGGCGGCTGCGTCAGCCTCAGCCGCCGCATCGGCCGTCAGAAGACGGCGCTGATGGCCCTGAGCGGCCGACGGATCAACAGCGCCACGGCCCTGGCCTGGGGCCTGGTGGACGAGATCGTCGACTGATTGAGACGGCCAGCCGGCCGGCGGGAAACCTGCGGTTCAGGTTAGGGGGCGGGGTCTTGCTGAGGCTCGCGCGCCGCCGCCTCCGGAAGGCCGCCCTGTATCGCGGCCTGCAGCTCGGGCTTCAGGGTCCGCGCGGCCAGGAAGAAATGCAGCGCCGCCCACCAGAACAGCGAGACGACGATGATCAGCGCCATCTTGATGCCGCTGGCCGAGGCGATCCGGCAGGCGTCGGCCAGGGCGGTATGGGCGGTCCCCGGGCAGAGGGCTGCATAGTCGCCCAGGGTGAAGGCCCTGGCCGCGAACAGGTCGCTGAGCCAGCCGGTGAACACCGGGCCGGTGGTCATGCCGACGATGCTCATGATCAGCGACAGGATGGCTGTGGCCGAGGCCCGCATGCGGGGCCCGACCAGATTGTGGGTGACCGCGAAAGTCGGGCCGAAATAGACGCCGGAGAACAGCCCCGGCAGGATCAGCACCAGGATGGCGGCGATCCACTGGGTCTGCAGGAAGCCCAGGATATAGGCCGGCCCCGCCAGCAGCATGGCGATCCCCGGCGCCCAGCCGTAAAACCGCAGGTCCTTCTTCACCAGCCGATCGGTGATGAAGCCGCCGGCCAGATAGCCCCCGGCCAGGGAAATGCTGTTGACCACCACGAAGGCGAAGGCGGCCGTTGTGTAGGAGACGTTGAAGGTCCTCACCAGGAAGGGGTGCAGGAAGCTCATGCCGCTGAAGCCGACGAAGTTGACGATGACGGCGGCGGTCAGGATGTGGCGAAAGGCCTTGCTGGCCCACAGCCGCCGGACCACGGCCATCAGCGGCGGGGCGGCGTCGGTGTCGTTGCGGCCTTCGGAAAACCCGCGCGGCGGCTCCTTCATGGTCAACCAGGTGATCAGCGCCAGCACCAAGCCGGGCAGGCCGACGATCAGGAAGGCGGCCCGCCAGCCGAAGTTCTGGGCGACGATGGCCCCGCCCAGCCCGCCGATAACCAGGCCCAGCGGCGTCGCCAGGCCCAGGATGCTGAACACCGAGGCCCGCTTCTCCGGCGGATAGTAGTCGGACAGCACCGACTGCGACGGCGCCCCGGCCCCCGCCTCGCCCACCCCGACCCCGATCCGGGCCAGAAGCAGGTGGGAAAAGCTGTTCGCGAACCCGCTCAATGCCGTCATCAGCGACCAGACCGCCACGGCGGCGCTGATGATCATCACGCGGCTGCGCCGCTCGGCCAGCCGCGCCACCGGAATGCCCATCACCCCGTAGAGGATGGCGAAGGCGGCGCCGCCCAGCAGGCCCAGTTGCAGGTCGCTGATCTTCAGGTCGTCCTTGATCGCCTGGCCCACCGTATTGAGGATCGAGCGGTCAATGAAGGCCACGGTGGAAATGGCCACCAGCAGGATCAGCGCCCAGCGGCGGTCCTTCAGGGTCGGCGGCGTGGTCGGTTTGGCTTGGGGCAAGCGACTTGGGTCCTTGGGCTCAGGAACGCACGGCGGTGAGCATCTTCTCGCCGAACAGGACGGACCACTGGTCCGGATTGAGGGTCATGCGGCGGCCGGCGGCCGGGTCGTTCTCGGGCACGGCGGCGCCCTCGCGCACGGCCGGCCGCTCGGCGATCCGCCGATACCAGGCCAGCACGGCGGGCCATTCGCGGATGTCGACATCGATGGCGTAGCAGGCGCGGATCCAGGGCCAGCAGGCCATGTCGGCGATGGAGTATTCCTCGGCCAGATAGTCCACCTGCGACAGCCGGACCTCCAAGACGTCGAGCAGACGCCGGGCCTCGCGAACGTAGCGGTTCAGGGCGTATTCGGGCGGATCGGGGCAATAGCGGACGAAGTGGTGGGCCTGGCCGTGCTGGGGGCCCAGGCCCGCCATCTGCCACATCAGCCACTGGTTGGCGGTGTGGCGCAGGCGCGGGGAGGCGGGCACGAACCGGCCGGTCTTCTCGGCCAGATAGGTGAGGATGGCGCCGCTCTCGAACAGGGCCAGCGGCTCGCCGCCGCCGATCGGATCGTGGTCGACGATGGCCGGCAGCCGGCGGTTGGGATTGATCGCAGCGAGGGCCCCGCCCAGGTGCTCGCCCTTCAGCAGGTCATAGGGAATGACCCGGTGCTCCAGCCCCGTCTCGGCCATCATGATGGAGACCTTGTGGCCGTTCGGCGTACGCACGAAATGCAGGTCGATCATCTGTTGCTTCCCCCGGGCCACGGCTGGGCCGTCCGTTTCGCCGCCTTGTGGCGGTCTGTCCCCACTGTCGAATAGCCAGTCAAGAACGTCAATCTAATTGATGGTTTTCACTGCCGGGACTAGGCTCGACGAAAACCACGGGAGGACGCGATGGACTTCATTCAGGTGACCGACGGCCTGGCCTTTCCGGAGGGACCGATCATCATGGCCGATGGTTCGGCGGTGCTGGTCGAGATCCGCGGCGGGCGGCTGACCCGGGTGGCGCCGGACGGGACGAAGACGACCATCGCCGAGCTGGGCGGCGGCCCCAATGGCGCCGCCATCGGCCCGGACGGCGCGGTCTATGTCTGCAACAACGGCGGTCTGGAGTTCTTCGACGCGACGCCGGACCTGGCCGTCCCCGGCCACGCCCCCCGCGACTATGTCTGCGGCTCCATCCAGCGCGTCGACCTGACGACAGGCGAGGTCACCACCCTCTACGACAGCTGTGACGGCCGTCCCCTGCGCGGGCCCAACGACATCGTTTTCGACACCGCCGGCGGCTTCTGGTTCACCGATCTGGGCAAGGCGGACGACTGGACCACCGACCGGGGCTTCGTCCTCTATGCGACCATAGACGGCTCATCGATCAGCCGGGTGCGCGGCGGCATGATCGGCCCCAACGGCGTCGGCCTGTCGCCGGACGGTAAGACCCTCTATGTCGCCGAGACCCAAACGGGCCGCCTCTGGGCCATGGATATCGAAGGCCCCGGAAAGCTTGGTCCCACCCCCGCCCCCTGGATGCCCGGCCGACTGATCGCCACCCTGCCCGGTCATCAGATGATCGACAGCCTGGCGGTCGAGGCCGGCGGCAAGGTCTGCGTCGCCGGCGGCCCGGACGGCGGCATCACCGTCTTTGATCCCGATGGCTCCCATGAACACATCCGCATCCCCGGCGAGGTCATCGTCACCAACATCTGTTTCGGCGGCGAAGACATGCGGGACGCCTGGATCACCGCCTCCGGCAGCGGCCGCCTCTACCGCACCCGCTGGCCGAGGCCCGGGCTGAAGCTGGAGTTTGGCGGCTAGGAAGGATTGCCCGTCCGGCGTTGTCCGCTACCCTCCGCCGATGAACGATCTTTCGCCGGTCTACCTAGCCGCCCTCGCCAGCCAGATCGGCAGCCTCAGCGCCTTCCTCGGCGGATTCGCCGCCACCTTCCTGGGGACCCTGCTGGCGCTGAGCGTTCGCGGACGCACCGCTTCGATGTCCATCGGTTTTGCGGTGACCTCGTCGGTCGCCTTCATCGTCAGCGTCGTCGCCTCCACGGCTCTAGTGGCGATCCTTCATCCCAATGCGCCGCAGGCCGCACAGGCCGTCTCGTCCAGCGGGGCGAGGACGATCCTTACCCTGAGCTTCCTGTTCGGCCTCTACAGCCTCCTTGTCAGCCTGGGTCTGAGCGGATGGTCGCGGTCGCGGGGCACGGGCCTGACCACCAGCGTCGCCGCCGGATTCGGCGTCATCCTGGTCACCTGGATGGTTGTCGGCGTCGGCTGACGCCAGGCCAAAAAAAGACCCCCGGCCTTGCGGCCGAGGGTCCAGAAAGGGACGACCCTGGGAGGGGGGCGGACCTAGAACTTGTAGCCGACCTCGAAGCCGAAGGTCCGCGGCGCCTGGTAGACGCGCAGGTTACCCAGCGCGCCGAGGCCGAAGGTGTTGTTGATCACATGCTCGTCCGTGAGGTTCTTGCCCCACAGAGCGACGCGCCAGCCCTGCGTTCCCTCCAGGGCGACCGTGGCGTCATACAGGGTGTTGGACGGCCGCACCTGGACGTCGGACGTGCGGTTCAGCACGCCGCCGCTGGTGTAGATATCGTCCATATAGACCATGTTGCCGTTGATCGTCAGATCGCCGATCCCGACGTCGCGGGTATAGGTCGCGCCCAGGCTGCCCGACCACTCGGGCGCATAGGCCAACGGCAGGTCGCTGTTGTCTGTCGGGTTGTCGATCCCGTCGCTGGTGAAGTCTGTGAAGTTCTCTTCGAACCGGGCGTCCAGATAGGCGATGTTGGCGTTGATCCGCAGGCCGCCGCCGACCACCCACAGGGCTTCGGCCTCGACACCGTCGATCTTGGCCTTTCCGGCGTTGGTGACGATGGATTCGTACACCCCGGCGGTGGTCAGGCCCTGGCTGCCGACCTGCATGTCCGAATAGGTGGAGGAGAAGGCCGCGCCGTTCAGCCGAAGCCGGCGGTCGAACAGCTCGCTCTTCGCACCGACTTCGAAGCTCTCGACGATTTCCGACCCGTACGGACCGGCGGAGGTGAAGGACGCCGCCCGGCCGTTGTAGCCGCCGCTACGGAAACCCTTGGCCCAGCTGCCGTAGACCATCAGGTCGCCGTTGATCTCGTAGTTGACCCCCAGCTTCGGCGAGAAGTTTTCCCAGTCGTTCTTGTAGGTCTTGGAGACCGGGAAGAAGAGCGGCTTGTTGGTGAATTCCTTCTCTTCGTAGCTGTAACGGCCGCCGGCGGTGACCGTCAGGGCGTCGGTGACGTGGTAGTCCAGCTGGCCGAACAGCGCCCAGGCCATGTTGTCCTGGCTGGCGATCTGCGGGGTGGTGATGCCGCCGTAGATCAGACCGCCTTGAGTGTTGGTGATGTCGTAGCCCTGGTCGAGGTAGTAGGCGCCGACCACGTAGTCCAGCTTGCCCTCGCCGTCCGAGGCCAGGCGGATTTCCTGGCTGAACTGCTCGTGCGTCTGGTCGCGATAGGCGAAGAAGAAGTTGACCGGGCTGGCGTCATAGTCGCTCTGCACCTGGTCCTTGAACTCGCGGTAGCCGGTCACCGTAGTGACGGTCCCAAACCCCAGATGCCAGTTGGTGGTGAAAGCCAGGCCCCAGGTGTCCACCCGCGCGAACGTCGGGGTGTTGTTGTAGACCGTATAGGGGTCTTTCGGATTGGAATTGCCGGCCGGAAAGATCGGGGTCGGCGTGCCGGTGTCCGGGCTGAAGTTGTAATAGACGTTGCCGGGGCGCGCGGCGTTGCGGAAGGCCGCGCCGGAGCCGCGCTCGCGGTCGAAATCAGCGACCAGGGTGGCGTCGAACAGATCGTTCGGCTTGGCCACCAGGGTCAGGCGGCCCGAGTTGACCTCGTTGTCACCGACGTCCTGCTTGAGGTAGGCGTTGTGGCTGTAGCCGTCGTAATTCTTGTACAGATACGAGACCCGGGCCGCGAACATGTCGCCGAGCGGTATATTGAGGGCCACGCGGCCTTCCAACCGGCCATGGTCGCCGACCGTCCCCTGGACCGCGCCGCCAAAGTCGTCGCCCGGCTGGGCGGTCTTGGTCCGGACGCTGACCACGCCGCCGATGGTGTTGCGCCCGTAGAGGGTGCCCTGCGGACCGCGCAGGATTTCCACCGAGTCGATGTCGAAGAAGTCCTGCAGGGCGCCGCTGTTGCGGGCCAGATAGACGCCGTTCATTTCGACGCCGACCGACGGCTCGAAGGTCGATTCCACGTCGGCGAAGCCGAGGCCGCGGATGAAGAAGGCGCTGGCGTAGGGATAGGCGCCGACCGGCGCCAGGACCACGTTGGGCACCTTGGAGTTCAGGTCGGTCAGGGCCTGGACCGACTGGGCCTCAAGCTGCTGGGCGCCGAAGGCCGAAACCGCCGCCGGAACCTCCTGCAGGTTCTGTTCCCGCTTCTGGGCGGTGACGACGATCTCGTCGACCTGGTTGGCGTTGGCCGTGGCCGGCGCATCCTGGGCGGAAGCCTGGCCCGCGATCGCGAGACCCAGAACCGCCACGGCGGCGGATGCGAAAAGTCGAATGGTCGCCGAATGGCGCATGATTATTCCTCCCCTGTTGTTCTCTGTCAGCTTGCGGCTGTTGGGAGGAAGGATCATCACGCCATGATATTTGTCAATCTACATGACGATAAACGCGAACTTTTTGTCAGTTAGGATGACTTCTTTTCGACCCGGGCCTTCACCGCGGCGAGCGCGCCGGCGTAAAGGCGGTGGGTGTTTTCCTCAATCTTTTCCGCATTCAAAGGCGGCTGGGTATCGGCATAGAACACCCACTCCGCCCGGCATCGGTCCTCGCTCACAGGCCTGACGGTAAGGGTCGACCTGTGCTCCCCGAGCAACGGTGCATCGACCAGAGACCAGGCCGCGCACATGCCTGCGTTGTCATAGAATTCGAGTCGCTCCGGGGTCGACCGCCCGCCCAGGGACGCCAGCCGGACCTCGCCCCAGGTGTCCGCGTCCCGGTCGCAGCTGACCACGCCGGGAAACCAGGCTTCCAGGCCGTAGAAGGCGCCGACGATCTTCCAGACTTCAGCCGCCGGGGCCGCGAATTCCTCGGATAGCTCAATCTTCATGGTCACTCCTATTATCAATTAAGTTGACAATAGGCCGCGCGGTGACCGCCGATCAATCCCGCCTTTGGACCTGCGGCCAGACCGTCAGGGCGCCGCCCCAATCGGCGCTGAAAGCCTTGATCAGGTTGTCGACGTTCTTCGGGCCGATGCGGCGGCGCAACTCATCGGTCATCGCCTTCATGGCGATATCGGCGTCACGGCCCATCTCCCGGCCCTTCTCGCTGACGGCGACGATCTTGGCGCGACGGTCGTCGATGTCGTCGCGGAGTTCCAGCATGCCCATCTCGACCATCTGGTTGATGGTGGTGTGCACCGCCTGGCGGCTGATCCCCAGGTTACGGGCGATGTCCGAAGGCTTGTGAACCCCGATCACCACATTGGCCATGATCATCGACTGCGGGCGGGTCACCTGGTCCCAGCCCCGCGCCTGGAGATAGCTCTGCAACCCGTCATCGAACCAGAAAAAGGCCTGAAGAAGCGGAACAATAAGGGATTGAGCGGCGATCATGGGCTCTTCACATTGGCCGGGGCGGCGGCGCTAGCCTAGGGCAGGTCGCGCCCCGACGAAAGCACCCGGCCCCCGCGCTGTTCGGATGATTTTTTATCAGTTTAGTTGACGAATTTTGCGATCGGCTTACCTTGCCCGCCCATCGGCCGGGATCAAAGGCTCGGGTCAAAGCCTCTGGGGAGAAGACGAATGCGCACCACCGGGATCAACCACATGGCGCTGGTATGCCGCGACATGCAGGAGACGGTGAAGTTCTACACCGAAGTCCTCGACATGCCGCTGGTCAAGACCGTCGCCCTGCCCGATGGCGGTCAGCACTTCTTCTTCGACTGCGGCGGCGGCTCGGCCGTGGCCTTCTTCTGGTGGCCGGAAACCCCGGCGGCGGCGCCCGGCATCGCCTCGGTCCGCAAGTTCCCCGAAGACTCCAAGACTGCGGTCGGTTCGATGAACCACCTGGCCTTCGACGTCGCCCAGGGCGAACTGTCAGCCTGCCTGACCCGCCTGAAGGAGGCCGGGGTCGAACATATTCCGATGGTGGTCAACCACGACGACAGCGAGCGCGGCGTCTGCGGCGAACTTCATGAGGGCGTGT
The DNA here is from genome assembly GCA_044239675.1 of Caulobacter sp. Taxonomy (GTDB): domain Bacteria; phylum Pseudomonadota; class Alphaproteobacteria; order Caulobacterales; family Caulobacteraceae; genus Caulobacter. The sequence continues at coordinate 18,770 of JBIIAX010000021.1, read as the reverse complement.
TTGTCCGATCAGTCTATTTCACCGACCCCAACGGCATCATGATGGAATTCGCCTCCAGCACGAAAGCCTTCGTCCCCGAGGATGTCCGCCACACGCCCAAGGGCGCGACGGTCGAGGCCTGATTTCATGCCGCGTCTGCGTCAGGTTCCCCGCGCCGAGGTCGATCAAGGCACCGGCCTTCGGATGTACAATCTGCTGTTCGGAGACCGCGATCCGGTCGCCGAGCCCGGCACCGCCACCGGCTCGCCCGGCGACTGGTGGACAGTGTTCGCCCTGTCCCCCGACGCCCTGCACCACGCCGTCCAGGGCTTCGGCTACTACCGCAACCCCGCCCGCAAGATCGATCCGGTGCTGCGCGAACTGGGCCAGACCCGGGTCAGCTGGGTGGTCGGCAGCCAGTTCGGCTATTCCCAGCACTGCAAGTCCCTGCGCGGCCTGGGCGTCTCCGAGGAACGGATCGAGGCCATCCCGCACTGGCAGGTCGCCACCTGCTACGATGACCGGGAACGGGCTGTGCTGGCCTATTCCGACTGCCTCAGCGCCCAGATGGGCCGCACGCCGGACGCCGTGTTCGACAAGCTGAAAAGCTTCCTCTCCGACGAGGAAATCCTCGAGTTCACCTACATCACCACCCTCTATGTGATGCACGGGATCATGAACCGGGCCCTGCGCCTGGAGTTCGACGACCGCGACGATCCGATCGTCGAGATCGCCGCGCCCGAGGGCTCCGAGGTCGGCCGCGACTTTCTGGACACCGGCCGCTAGGAGGCCGCCTCCATGGCCGTCTCGCCGCTGTTCCAGCCCTTCGAACTGAAGTCGCTGAAACTGCCCAACCGCATCGCCATGGCCTCGATGGCCCGATGGTCGACGCCGGGCGGCGATCCCGCCCCCCTGGCCAACTACTATCGCCGACGGGTCGAGGGCGGGACCGGCCTGATCTTCACCGAGGGCCTGGGCATTTCCCGCCCCGCCGCCGCCAACGACCCGGCGACGCCCCGGCTGCAGGGCGCCGCCCTCGACCACTGGCCGCAAGTCATCGCCGCCGTCCACGACGCCGGCGGTTCCATCGTCCCCCAACTCTGGCACTGCGGCGCCACCGCCAAGCCGGGCAGCCGCTGGACCCCGCCCGCGCCTTTCGAAAGTCCCTCCGGCCTGCAGGCGGCCGGCGTCGCGCGGGGCCAGGCGATGGACGACGTCGCCATCCTTGAGACCCTGGCCGCCTATACGACCGACGCGGAAATCTGCAAGGCCCTGGGCTTCGACGGGGTCGAGGTCCACGCCGGCCACGGCTACCTTCTGGATCAGTTCTTCTGGGACCAGACCAACCTGCGCACCGACCGCTGGGGCGGCGCCACCCTGGCCGAGCGGTCGCGCTTTCCGCTGGAGGCGGTCAGGACCGTACGCGCCGCCGTGGGCCCCGACTTCCCGGTGCTGATGCGGATCTCTCAATGGAAGTCCGCCGACCTGATGGCGAAACTGGCGACCTCGCCGGACGCCCTCGAAGACTGGCTGGCCCCGTTCGCCGAGGCTGGGGTCGACGCCTTCAGCATCTCCCAGCTACGCCATGACGAGGTCGCCTTCGAGGGCTCCTCGCTCAGCCTCGCCGGCTGGGTGAAAAAGCTCATCGGCAAGCCGGTGATCCTCGCCGGCGGCATCGGCATGAGCGGCGACTTCATCCAGACCTTCACCGGAACCGCCGGAACCGCCGAGCCCCTGGAGGCCATCGCCGCGCGCTTGCAAGCCGGCGAGTTCGACCTTGTCTCGGTCGGCCGAGGTTTGCTGGTCGATCCAGACTGGGCCCACAGGGTCAGAGACGGCCTGCCCCGCACCGACTGCCCGCCGACGCGCCTCGCGCCCGGCCTCACCTGACCGAAAGCCAGAACATGACCGCCAGGGTTCTCATCGCCTTCTATTCCCGTGACGGCTCGGTCGAGGCCCTGGCGAAGGCTGTCGCCGAAGGGGCGCAGGCCGCTGGCGCCGAAGTGCGGTTGCGCCGGGCCCGCGAGCTGGTCAGCTCCGAGGTCATGGCCATGGCCCCCGGCTGGGCCGAAAGCGCGGCGCGGATGAACGCCCTCTATCCGGCCCCGACGGCGGAAGACGCCGAATGGGCCGACGCCATCCTGCTGGGCTCGCCCACCCGCTTCGGCGGCGCGGCCAGCGAATTGCGGGCCTGGATCGAAAGCCTCGGCGCCCTCTGGTACTTCGGCAAGCTGCTGGGCAAGGCCGGCGGCGCCTTCACCTCCACCGGCAACGCCCACGGCGGCCAGGAGACCACCATCCTGTCGCTCTACAGCGCCATGGCCCACCTGGGCCTGATCATCGTACCCACCGGCTACGGCGACCCGTCGCTGTTCGGCGCCGGCACCCCCTACGGGGCCAGCGCCACCGCCGGCCCGACCCGCGCCCCGCCGACTGACCAGGCGCTTGAGGTCGCCCGCTACCAGGGACGCCGCACGGCCCAGGTGGCGGCAGCGCTGAAGGCGGCTGCTCCGGTCGCCTAGACCCGCTTGTCCTGCCCCGCCCACCAAGGGGCCCGTAGCTGCGTCTTCAGCACCTTGCCCGCCGCGCTGCGCGGCAGCGGCTCGTCGAGCACCTGCAGGCTGCGGGGGGTCTTGTAGCCGGCGATCTCGGCGCGGCAGTGGTCGGACAGGGCTTCCAGCGTCAGGCTCTCGCCGGCCTTCAGCACCACCACCGCATGGACCCGCTCGCCCCACTTCTCGTCGGGCACGCCGATAATGGCGCATTCGGCCACGGCCGGATGGCGGGAAACGACATTCTCGACCTCGATCGAATAGACATTCTCCCCGCCGCTGACGATCATGTCCTTGAACCGGTCGGTGATGTAGACGAAGCCCGCCTCGTCCATGAAGCCCGCGTCTCCCGACCAGACCCAGCCGTTCCGCAAGGCGGCGGCCGTCTCCTCGGGCCGGTTCCAGTAGCCCATCATGGTGTTGTCGCCCCGGCCGATGATCTCGCCCAGGGTCCGGCGCGGGACCTCGTTTCCTTCGGGATCAACGATCTTGATCTCGTAGCCATAGGCCGGCTGGCCGACCGACTTCATCTTCTCCGGATCGGCCCCCGGCTGGTGATGCTCGGCCTCCAGGAAGGTGTGGGCGCCCATCTCGGTCATGCCGAAACCCTGGACAAAGTCGACATCCGGAAACCGCGCCCGCGCCACGTCATAGGTGCCCAGCGGCATCGGCGCCCCGCCGTAGCCCAGCACCTTCAGCGCCCGCGCCGCGTCGCCCTTCGGGTGGCGCGCCAGCCGGTCGATCATCGCCGGCACGGTGAAGATGTGGGTGATCCCCCACCGCTCGATCAGGTCCAGCATGACGTTCTCGTCCAGCTTGCGGACGAAGACGTGGGTCCCGCCGACCATGGTCGCCATGAAGGTGCCGATGTCGGCCAGGTGGAACATCGGGGCCGAGTGCAGATTGACGATACTGTGGTCGACTTTCAATGACATGGTCAGGTTGACCGCCATGGCGCTAAGGGCCTGATGACTGAGCATCACCCCCTTGGGCAGGCCGGTGGTGCCGCCGGTGTAGAAGATGCCCGCCAGGTCATCCGACCGCCGCTCCACTTCCTCGGCCGGATCGCCGGTGGCGATCAGGTTCTCCATGGCGTCGTCGGCGGGGGCGTCCGGCCCGTCCATCCCGATCCAGGCGCCGATCTTCGGCAACTGCGGTTTCAGCCCCGCGGCCACCCCGGCGAATTCCTCGCCGAACAGCATGACGGTCGCGCCTGCGTCCTCCAGCTGGAACCGCGTCTCGGCCGGGGCCAGGCGGGTGTTCAGCGGCACGATGGCCGCCCCGGTCCACAGGATGGCGAAATAGGCCTCGTAATAGGCGTCGCTGTTGTTGGCCAGCACCGCCACCCGGTCGCCCGGCCGCACCCCCAGCGCCCTCAGGGCGCCGGAGAAGCGCCGCACACGGTCATGCACCTCGCGCCAGGTGCGCACCCGGTCGCCGTCGATGGTGGCGGTCGCATCGGGCCGCACCAGCACGGCGCGACCAAGGGTCTGGGTCAAACGCATGGGCTCTGCTCCCTAGATGACGCCGGCGGCGCGCAGCCGCTCCAGGTCCGCCGCACTGAGTCCGAGGCGCTCGCCCAGGACATCGGCAGTGTTCTCGCCCACGGTCTGCGGCGCGATGCTGCGCACCGAGCCCGGGGTCACCGACAGCTTGGGAAAAACGTTCTGCATCTTCAGCCCCGGCCAGCGCGGATGGTCCGGCATCTCGATGATCGCCTCGCGCGCCGCGAAATGGGGGTCGTCCAGCATATCGACCGGCTTGTAAATCCGCCCGGCCGGCACCCCGTGCTTGAGCATCAGCCCCTCCAGCTGCTCGACCGTCAGGGTGCGGGTCCAGTCGCTGATCAGGTCGTCCAGCTGCGTCTGATTGGCCCCCCGCGAAGCGTGGTCGATATAGCGGGGATCCTCGATCAGTTCGGGCCGGCCCATGGCCTCGCACAGCCGGCGGAAGACTCCCTCGCCGTTGGCCCCGATCAGATATTCGCCGTCGCTGCAGGGGTAGACGTTGGAGGGCGCTATGCCGGGCAGGATGGCGCCGGACCGCTCGCGGCTCTCGCCGGTGGCCACATACTCCGGCACCAGGCTTTCCATCACCTGCAGCACCGCCTCGTACAGGGCCGAATCGACCACCTGGCCCTCGCCGGTGGCGTCCCGGTGGCGCAGGGCGGCCAGGGCGCCGATGCAGCCGTAGGTCGCCGCCAGGGCGTCGCCGATGGAAACGCCCATACGCGACGGCGGCCGGTCCGGTTCGCCGACGATGTTGCGCCAGCCGCCCATGGCTTCCCCGATGCCGCCAAAGCCCGCGCGGTCGGAATAGGGACCGGTCTGGCCGTAGCCGGACATCCGCACCACCACCAGGCCGGGGTTTGTCTCATGCAGCCGGGCCGGACCAAGGCCCCAGCCCTCCAGAGTGCCGGGGCGGAAATTCTCGATCAGAACATCGGCCCCGTCGATCAGCCGCCGGGCCAGGTCCTGCCCTTCCGGCTTGCGCAGGTCGATGGATACCGACTGCTTGTTTCGGCCGATCACCTCCCACCAGACGGGCGCCCCACGGCCCCAGGCCCGCATGGGATCGCCGATCTTGGGCGGCTCGATCTTGATGATGGTGGCGCCCATGTCGCCCAGCAGCTGGCCGCAGAACGGCCCGGCGATCAGCTGTCCGGTCTCGACCACGACCAGACCCTTCAGCGGCCCATCCGACATCGCGCTTCCCCTTTTGATATTTTCGGAAGGCGTAACCCGTCAGCTCATTTTGTCAATTAGGTTGATGGATTTCGCCGGACTTCCCGGCCCAGTCTGACGCCATCAGGCGGCGATGGACAGCCGCATTCCGGCAGTCGGGGCCTCGCGGCGGATGTCCTGCTCCATGCCGTCCATTTCTTCGTGCAGGGCCTTCAGCGCCTTGTCGGCCTCCTCGAAGGTCTTGACCATGTCCTTGTCCTGCCTGCGGATGGCCGCCTGCCCCCGGGCGGTGCTCAGCAGGTCGGTGATGGCGTTGGTCAGGCCGCGGACTTCCTTGAGAAACTCCAGACCATCCTCGCCGATCGCCTTGCGCACTTCGCCGACCACCGCGTCGTAGAGGGACGCGCCGGCTGTTTTGGCCTCGGTCTCGGCGGGATCCGGTTGGCGCATATCGGGGTCCAGTCCCTGGGCTTCGGCCGCCTGGGCCTCCGTGGCCGGGACGTCGCTCTCAGCGGCGTCGCCCTCGCCGGTCTTGTCGTCCGGCGTGGCGGCGCTGGAAGCCCCGCCGGCCATGGCCGCGCCGACGGCGGAGCCGCTCATGGCCATCTCCTGGCCGCCCGCGTCTCGGAAGGCTTTGACCGCCGCCTTGAGGTCCTTGAACACCTGGGCCAGGGCCTTGGCCATGCCCTTGGGATCCTGGGCATAGAGCTTCTTGACGATCTTCAGCCACTCGATGAGCTGCTGAACCTTGGCGCGCGCCTGTCGTTTCTGGGTCTCGGGCGCCGACATCCTGGGACTGGACAGGGCCTGGGCCTTGTCAGCCTCGATCTCCTGCTTGCGGTCCGCAGCCTCGGCCTGGGCGGCGGCGCGGAGTTTCATCGCCTGGGCGTAGGTCGAGCCCCCCGCGAAGGCGGTGGCGGACAGGATGGACATTCGCCTCAAGCCTTCTGCTTGTGAGAGGTCCCTGTCGGTAGCAGTCGGCGCTTAAGGAGAGGTAACGCGGTTCCGCCAGGCCGCCTCGCTCCGCCCTTGTGGCGTCCCGATCACAGCGCCCCGCCAACGGCGCTATCGAGCGCCCCGACGGCTTGCCTGGCCGTCGCTCGAACGCGACAGAAGGCCGATGACGGCCGCGCCCCGCGCGGGGGGCTCATTCAGGCGACTTCTATGAACAGCGACCGGCTGGCCATTTTCGACTTCGACGGGACGTTGGCCGACAGCGCCGCCTGGTTGATCGGGGCCATCAATCCCATGGCCAGGCAGTTCGGGTTCCGGTCTGTCGGCGCCGAGGAGATCGCCATGTTGCGGGGGCAGTCCAGCCGGGAGATCCTGCGGTATCTGCGCGTGCCGCTCTGGCGCCTGCCAGCGATCGCCCGCCATGCAAGAGAACTGAGCGCCCGGGACGCGGACGCCATTCCACTGTTCCCGGGAGCCGCCGAGCTGTTGTCGCGGTTGGACGCCGCGGGGGTAAGGCTGGCCATCGTCAGTTCCAACGCCGAGGAGACCATCCGCCGGGTCCTTGGCCCCGAGCTTTCGGCGACGTTCTGCCACTTCGGCTGCGGGACGTCGATCTTCGGCAAGGCCGCCAAACTTCGCGCCGCGGTCCGCCACGCCGGCGTCAGCCGGGAGGCGACGCTCTGCATCGGCGACGAGACCCGCGACATCGAGGCGGCGCGAAAGGCGGGGCTGCCCTGCGTGGCCGTCACCTGGGGCTATGCGACGGAAGCCGCGCTTCGCCGGGCGGGACCGGATCGAACGGTCGGGTCGTTGGCGGATCTGGAGGCTCTGCTGCTTGGGGAGGCGCACGCCCGGCCAGCCGCCGGTTGACCTTTGCCAGGTCAGATCGACGGCCCGGTTCCCTGCCCCCGCCGCGCCAGCCTATCGGGCGTGACTCCTGGCCTCAGCCGGCGCCGCCTGGAGGCGGGAGGGTGCAAATCCCATGGTCTCGGCGATGGCTTCCAGCGCTTCGCGCTGGCTGTTGATATCCGCTAGTCGGGATCGGTAGATTTCCTGGGTGCGGGCCGACAAGGCCGCCTCGCCCTGTGCGTCGCCGAGCGTCAGCAGGTCGCTGATCTGGGTGATCGTCAGGCCCGCCTTTCGCGCGAGGGCGACGTAGATCAGCCGATTGACGGTGTCGCGGTCATAGCAGCGCTGGCCCGTTCGGTCGCGACGGGCGAGGACCAGACCCTTTTCCTCATAGAAGCGGATCGCCCGGTTGGTCAGGCCGGTGGCGCGGCGGACTTCGCCGATCAACACGGGCGATCCGGGGACTCTCAGGGTACGGAGCATGGCTGAAGGCCTCCTGCTCTGGAGTTGAAAAGGGCCATGGAGGTCACGCTCCACCGGTGACATGGGCCGGCGCGCCGGCGACGAAGACTGGCCGCATGTCCGGCTGGGTCATGCTCAATCCTCCATCACGCCAAGCCGCTCCCGCAGCAGCGTCTCGAAATCGGCGTCGCTGGACGCCCCCATGGCCACCCAGGCCTCATCCGGGATGGCCTCCCGGGCGGGGACAAAGCGGCTCGCATCCTGTCCGACCAGCAGACGGAAGGGAGGATCCTCGACGAGCGCCGCGTCCAGCATCGCCCGCGCCGCGGCGTCGGCCTCCATGGCCTGGGCCAGCATATGGCGCTGAATCTGCCGCATCCGGGCGAAGACCGCCGCATAAGGGGTTTCGGCCGGGTCGGACCAGCGCCCGCCGCCGCCGGTGTTGGCCTGCAGGTCGGACTTCACCGCTCCGGGCTCGATCAGCACCAACCGCACGCCAAAAGGGCCGATCTCCAGAGCCGCCGCCTCGCTGGCCCGTTCCAGCGCCGCCTTGGAGCCGGCGTAGGCGGCGGTCCCGGCCAGCACAAACCGCGGCATGATCGAGGACATGTTGAGAATCCGCCCGGCCCTCCGCTGGCGCATGCCCGGCAGAACGGCCTGCATCATCCGCACCGCACCCCAGTAGTTGGTCTCGAAGACCAGCCGGTGGTGCTCCTCAGGCAGCAGTTCCAGCGGCGCATTGGCCGAGACGCCGGCGTTGTTGACCAACAACCCGACCTGGCCTTCGCGGTCTTCGATATCCGCCATCGCCGCCCGGATGCTGTCGGCCTGGGTGACGTCCAGCCGCACCGGTCGGACGACAAGACCTTCAGCCGCGGCCTCGTCGACGAGGCCCTGGGCCCTGGCTGGATCGCGGACCCCGGCGACCACCGCGTACTCCCGCCGGGCGAGTTCCAGGGCCACGGCCTTGCCGATGCCGGAATTGGCCCCAGTGACCAGGGCGACCGGCCAGCCGGTTGCGGGCGGGAGGCTAGGCTCGCTCATCGGCGCCGGTCCTTTTGACAAGATAGTTGAGTCCCAGGCGGCCTCCGTCCGGATAGAGGGTCTGGCCGGTCATGTAGGCGGCGTCGTCACTGGCCAGGAAGGCGACCACGGCGGCGATCTCGCCAGGCTCGGCCGCCCGGCCCAGCGGCGTGCGGGCCAGGATCATCTCCTCGGCGCCGGGCGTAAGGGCCATGGCCTCCCGAGCCATTTCGGTCAGCACCGTGCCCGGCCCAACGGCATTCACCCGAATTCCCTGCGGGGCCAGGGCCTGTGCGCAGACATTGGTTAGCTGGCGCACCGCGCCCTTGGAGACGCAGTAGGAAACCTGGTGCGGGATGGCCAGAACCGCGTTGATCGAGGACAGGTTGACAATCGCCCCGCCGCCCCGCGGGATCATTACCCGGGCGGCGGCCTGGGTGGCGAAGAGCATCGACTTGACGTTGACCGCCATGACCCGGTCGAAGTCGGCCTCCGTCACCTCCAGGAGAGGGGCGGCGTGGGTGATGCCGGCGTTGTTGACCAGAATGTCGAGGCGGCCAAAAGCCTCCAGGGCGAAGGCGATGGCGGCCTCGACATCGGCCTGGTTAGAGGCGTCGAAGACTCGGTGAGGCTGGCCGAGGCGGTCGGCGGCCTGCGCCACGGCGGGCGATATGTCACACAGCAGCACCCGCGCGCCCTCGGCGACCAGCCGTTCGGCGACAGCCTGCCCGATGCCCTGCGCCGCGCCCGTGACCAGGGCGGCGCGGCCCTCAAGCCGGTTCATCGAACAAGCCTCCGAAGACGGCCGGCAGGCTGTCGATCAGCCAACCGTCCCCGACCTCAAGCAGAATGGCGGCGCCACCGGTCATCGGATCAGGCCGCAACCGGATCGATCAGCTCGGCCCGCAGGGCCCGGCGCAGCAGCTTGCCGGTCTCGTTGTAGGGCAGGGCCGATCGGAAGACGAAGGCCTCAGGTGTCTTGGTCGACCGGAGGCGCTGGCGCACCCAGTCAGCCAGTTGGTCTGGGGCCGGCAATCCATCGCAGACCACCACCGCCACCACCCGCTCTCCCCACTGGACGTCAGGCAGGCCGATGACCGCAACATCCTTCACCGACGGGTGAGCCCGCAGGACATCCTCGATCTCCCCCGGTGAAATATTCTCTCCGCCGCGCACAATGACGTCGTCCAGCCGGCCCTCGACGAACAGGTAACCTTCGTCATCCAGCCAGCCGCTGTCGTTGGTCGGAAACCATCCGTCTTCCCGAAGGGCGCTGCGGCCGAGGTATTCGCCGGAGATCTGCTCGCCCCGAACCCAGACCTCACCGGCGGCGCCGCTGGCCATCCGCTCTCCGTCGGGACCGCGGATCTCCAGTTCCAGGCTCTGTAGAGGCCGGCCGACAGAACCCAGGCGACGGCGAACCGCGGGATCGGTGGCATTGATGGCCCGTCGATGATCCTCGGGACCCAGCACGGCGATGGTCGAACTGGTCTCGGTCAGGCCATAGGCGTTGACGAAGTCGACATGCGGCAGCAGGGCCAGGGCCCGTTCGATCACCGGCTGCGGCATCCGACCACCGCCATAGGACAGGGCGCGCAGCCGCGGCAGACGCTCGCCCCTGGCCTCCAGCAGATCGAGGACCCGGCCCAGCATGGTCGGCACCATCATGGCGTGGGTGATCTTCTCCGCCGCAGCGGCCTCAACCCAGGCCTCCGGAGTGAAGGCCGGAAGATGCACCACGCGCCGGCCGCCGTAGACTCCGGTCAGGACGGCCGAGACCCCGGCGATATGATAGGGCGGCACGCTGACCAGGGCGGCTTGCTCTTCGTCCGCGGCCATGAATTCGACGGTGGAGATGACATAGGAGGTCAGGTGGCGGTGGCGCAGCACGGCGGCCTTGGGCTCGCCGGTGGTGCCGCTGGTGAACAGCAGGACGGCGATATCCGGCTCGCCCTCGATCAGGTCGGCGACGCGATGGACGGGGTCCAGGCAGGCGGCTTCGAACTGGCCCCTGGAGACCAGGACGACGCCCGGCGTTCCGATGACGCGGGGCAGCATGTCCTCGTCGACGATGGCCACCGACGGGGCGGTGCGGGCCAACAACTTCCTCAGCTCGTCGTCGGCCAGGCGGTAGTTGAGCGGGGCGAAGGGCCGGCCAAGCAGTCCGGCGGCGAACACCGCAGTGGGCATGGCGGGCCCGTTCAGGCCGAGGAACACCAGGCTGCCCTCGCCCATTCCGTCCAGCCAGGCGGCGGCGCCCCGAGCCCGCAGGGCCAGTTCGCCATAGCTGACGCCGTCAGCAAGGGGGCCCAGGGCCAGTCGGTCCGGGAAGGCCCCGGCGGCCATGTCGAGCAGGAGGGCTGTGTGCATGGGCCTAGTCCGAGGAGGGAAGCTTCTTGGCTTCCTTGATCGTCACGGGCCGGCCATCGACCGACAGGGAGCCCGCCCCACCCTTGGAACAGAGCGCCTCCAGGCCGGTCTCCTCGTCGAGGTAGCGCTTGCCCAGCTGGCTGCCCGTTGCATGGGCCGGATCGAGGGCCAGGCCCGCCGGCGCCTCGCCATTGAAAGCGACCATCGGCTGGCCGCCACATTCCAGGGTGGCGGGCGCGGAGGGCGGTCGGACAATCACCGCCTGGGACTCACAGACGGCGCTTTTCCAGCGTGAGCCGGGGGTCAGGTTCATGAGACTGTCTCCTTCAGGCCGCTGCCGAGGCGGCCGGCGCCACGCCCAGGTCCCGGGCAAGCCGGGTCAGGCCTTCGACCTTGACGTCCAGCGGGATGTCCGGGGACTGGGGCCAGACGTGGGGACCCCAGAGGACGATGTTGTCGAACCCTTCGGCGACGAAGCGACCGACTTCCTCGGCCGACGCCTCGGGCGGACGAAGATAGTAGGTCAGGGGGGCGCCGGTCTTGCCGGCCGCCGCGCGGCCCTGTTCGATCGTGTCGCGCAGGCGCAGAGCCTCATCCAGCGGGACCATGGCCGAGTTCATCCAGGCGTCGGCCACCCGCACAACCCGGCGCAGGGCCGGGCCGGTATTGCCGCCGCAGACCATCGGAACCGGGGTGGCGTGCGGGGTGATCTGCAAGGGTCCGAACTGGAAGGCCTTGCCCTGGTGCTCGAAGAAGCCGCCCTTCCAGGCCTCCCGCAGGATGTCGATGGCTTCGTCCAGCCGCCCGCCGCGCTCCTCGAACGGCACGCCCAGAGCCTCGAATTCCTCCTTCAGCCAGCCGGCCCCCATGCCCAGGCGAAAACGGCCGCCGGAGACGTCGTGAGCCGTGGCGGTGGCCCGGGCCAGCAGCAGGGGGTGCATGATCGGCAGGATGCAGATGGCGGTGCCGAGCTTCAGGGTGGTGGTGGCGCCGGCGATGGCCCCCAGGGTGAACCAGGGATCATAGAGCCGCACGCTCGGCGAGAGGATGTCGTCCTCCTTGTGATCGGCCGCGCCGGAGATTCCGGGATGCTTGCTGCCGTAGGCGCCGGGGATCACATAGTGCTCGCCGAACCATAGCCCCTCGAAGCCCAGCCTTTCAGCCGTGCGCGCAAGGTTGATCAGCTCCTGGGGCGGGTAGTTGTAGGTGGTGATGCCGACCTTCGGCGTGATGCTGGCCATTTTCTCTTGGTCCTCTCAAGCGCCGACCGGCCGCCACTGCGGCAGGGTGACATCCTCGGCCAGTTTCTCGAACCAGACCTCCATGGGCTCGCCGGCGGTCAGGGGCGGCGCGCCGTCGAGGCGGCCCAGCAGCCGGACTTCCGGGGTGTCATCCAGTTCCACCACAACCACCGTGTAGGGGGCCGGGAAGGACGGATGGATCTGGTGCGCGACCGTGGTCCAGGCATGCAGCCGCCCCTTGCCGGTCGCCGTTCGCCAGGCGGTGTTCCAGCCGCCGCAATGGGGGCAGTGGGCTGTGGGCGGGTGCAGGGCGTGATTGCAGTCGTCGCAGGCGCGGTAGGCCAGCCGGCCCTCGGCCGCCGCCTCGAAGAAGCCCTGCGTCTCCCGGTCGTGGACGTTGGGAAGAATGCGATTCATCACGCGGCCTTTCGGAACAGCACGCTCGAGCCGACCGGCAACGGCCCGCCGGTGCAGAGGCAGAGTTCGGCGTCCGGAATCTGCATGTCGGCCTCGCCGCGCAGTTGCCGCACCGCCTGGACGATGTGGTTCATGCCGTGGACATAGCCCTCGGAAAGATGGCCGCCGCCGGTATTGATCGGCAGCGATCCGGACCGGCCGATCGCCCCGCTGGCGGCGAAGGGACCGCCCTCCCCCTTGGCGCAGAAACCGTAGGCCTCCAGCTGGAGAATGACGCTGATGGTGAAGCAGTCGTAAAGCTGGGCGGTATCGACTTCCAAAGGACTGACCCCGGCCCGATTCCACAGCCGCTCCCCGGCGCGTCGGCCGCCCAGGTCGGTCATGTCGTCACGGGTGACGACCGGGAACATCATCCCGGTCCGGTGATCGCGCGGCGCCCCGCCGGCCACGGCGCGGATCAGCACCGGCGGCCTGGGCAGATCCTTGGCCCGTTCGGCGGAGGTGATGACCACCGCGCAGGCGCCGTCGGACTCCAGGCAGAAGTCGAACAGGCGCAGCGGCGTGGAGATCATCCGCGCCGCCAAATAGTCGTCCAGGGTCATCGGCTTGCCGCGCATCATGGCGTGGGGCGTCAGCTGGGCATGGTCGCGGCAGGTGATGGCCACGGCGGCCAGGTGCTCGGCGGTGGTGCCGTATTCGATCATGTGCCGCTGGGTCATCATGGCGAAGGTCTGGCCGGCGGTCATCAGGCCGTAGGGCACATAGAATTCGTCATAGGAGCCGAGGCCGCCGGAAATGCCGTTCCCCGCCCGGCCCGAGCCGCCCAGCCGCGCCTCCGAGCGGCCGTTGAGCGAGCGGAAGCAGAGCACGGCCTTGGCCTGGCCCGACAGCACCGCGCCCATGGCCAGCCCCATCATCATACAGGGCGCCACCCCGCCCGGGCCGGTGTCGGCCCAGTAGGTCAGGTTGGACGCGCCCAGGGCGGCGGCCAGGGTGTGGGGGGTGACCACATCGTCGCCGCAGCGGACGATTCCCTCGATATCCGAGACGTCCAGGCCGGCGTCGGCGATGGCCTTCAGCGAGGCCTCGGCGGCCAGCGACAGGACGCTGCGGCCGGAGTCGCGGCTGAACTCGGTCTGGCCGATCCCGACCACGGCGGTCTTGTCCCGACCGGCGAAGGCCATGTCGTCATCGAGGGCGCTCATGGGTCGACTCCTTCCAGCTCGGCGACGGCCGCGCCGTCATGTTCGCCCAAGGCCGGGGCCCGGGTGCGGGGAACGGGACCGAAGGCGGAAAACACATAGGAGGGCCCCGGGTAGAGGGCTGTGGAGCCATCGGCCTCCTCGACTTCGACGAAGAAGCCGCGGGCCTGCAGGTGCTCGTCATCGAACAGGTCTTCCGGCGCGTTGAGCACCCCGATCGGCAGGCCGCGGTCCTGGCCCTCGTGATAGGCCTGGTGGGCCTCCTGGATCAGGAAGAAGCATTCGACGATCGACTGGATCTCAGGGAATCGAGCCTGGCGGTAGGCGAGGTCCTGATAGGCCGGTTCGACCAGGTCGGCGGCCATGCCCTTTTCCTCCATCCAGGCGACAAGGCTGTTCCAGGCCTTGGGGTCCGACAGGATCAGGGCGAAATAGACGAAGCGGTCGTCGGCGCTTCGGAATAGGGCCGACTGGGTCGGGGTCGGCTGTGCGTGGCGACAGGTCTGCCGCTGCACATTGACCTTGGGATAGAACCAGAAGGGGTTGGCCAGCTCGATATTCACCGCGCAGGCCTCATGCATCGAGACATCGACCAGTTGCCCCTCGCCCGTCCTCTGACGGTGCAGAAGGGCCAGCATGACGCCGATGTGGGCGAAGCTGGCGGCCGAATGGTAGCCTTGGTTGCCGCCCGGCCGGATCGGCGGGATGGAATGGTCATCGTAGCCGCAGCTGATCAGGGGGCCGCCGGCCGCCAGGGCGATCAGATCGCTGCTCCTGTAGTCGGCCCAGGGGCCGGTGAGGCCAAAGGCGGTGACCGACAGCACGATCAGCCTGGGGTTGGCGGCGCGCAGACCGTCCAGGTCCAGACCGATGGCGGCCAGGGCGGCGGGCTGCAGGGTGGAGATGAAGATGTCGGCGCCGCGGCACAGATCGCCCAGCCGCGTCATGCCCTGGGCCGTGGTCAAGTCGAGGACCAGGCTCTGTTTTCCGGTGTTGTAGAAGCGGAAGTTCAGGCTGGCTTCAGGATCGACCCGGCCGCCGACAAAGGGGCCGATGGCGCGGGCCGGGGAGCCGCCGGGCGGTTCCAGCTTGATCACCCGTGCGCCCATCTCGGCGAGCAGCCGGCCGGCGTAGTCGCCGGCCGGATCCTCGGAGAGTTCGACGACGCGCAGGCCGGTGAAGGGCGGCGGGGCGGAGGCGGTCGGAACGGCGCTCATCACAGAACGCCTTCGGCGGTCAGGGTGGCGAAGTCGTCGTCGGTGAGGCCCAGCAGTTCCCGGAACACATAAGCGTTGTCTTCGCCAAGCAGCGGGGCGGAACGCCAATTGTCCTGCGGGATGGAAGAGAACTGGATCGGCGTGCCCTCGAACCGCGCCTCGCCGATCACCGGGTGGTCCATCTCGAAGAAGACCCCGCGATGAGCGATCTGCGGATCGGTCTCGTTGAGATCCTCCGCCGTCTGAACGGCGCCGGCCCGCACGCCAACGGCCTGCAGGCCGTGCATCAGGCCGAAACGGTCCTGGCCGCGGGTCCAGTCGGCCATGTGAGCGTCCAGCGCATCCTGGTTGGCGAAGCGGTCGGCCAGGGTGGCGAAGGCTGGGTCGGCGGCCCAGGCCGGCCGGCCCATGGCTTCGCACAGGGCCTGCCACTCGGTCTCGTCGAACACGGCGATGGCGATCCAGCGGTCCTTGCCGACACAGGGATAGACCCCGTGCGGTGCGGCGGCCGGGTGGTCCAGGCGGTTGCCCAGCGGGAAATCCGGGCCGCGGGTGTCCCGCCCGTTGACCACCACGTCGAGCAGCAGGGGACCCAGCAGATTGATCCCCGCCTCGACCGCCGAGACATCGATCTCTGATCCCCGGCCGGTGGTGTTGCGGCTGTAGATGGCCATCATCAGGGCGGCGGCGTTGAAGAAGGCGGCCTCATTGTCCATGTAAGACAGGCCCCAGCCTGAGGGCTCCTCGCCAGGCAGGCCGCTGATGTGGGACAGGCCGCTGACCGCCTGGACCACCGGGCCATAGCTGCGATGCTCCGCATGCGGTCCGGTATGGCCAAAGCCGCTCATCCGGGCATAGATGACGTTTGGAGACAGGGTCGACAGCCGCTCATAGGTCAGGCCCCAGCGCTCCATGACCCCCGGCGCGAAGTTCTCGGTGACCACGCTGGAGGAGGCGATCAACCGGTCAGCCAGGGCTCGGCCGCGCGGGTCGCGCATATTGATGGTCACGCCCAGCTTGTTGCGGTTGTAGTTGTTGAACAGCCCGCCCTTGTTGGGGTCGGGGTTGGCGTCTTCCTCGCCGTAGGTCCTGGCCTCGCCCTTGTAGATCGGCAGCCGGCGCGGCATGTCCAGGCGATTGCGATCCTCGATGCGGATCACCTCCGCTCCGAAGTCGCCGAGCAGACGGGTGGCGCAGGCGCCCACCCCCATCCAGCAGAAGTCCGCCACCCGAACCCCGGACAGGGGCCCCTGCCGCGCGCCGGGTCGGCGGCGCGGATCAGGGTAATATGCGGCCGCGGGGCGACGCAGAGTGTCTGTGGTGCTGGGCAACCGTCCTGCTCCCCCGCCAGGGGGCTCCTCCATGTCCGCGCATCCCGGTCTCCCGACCGTGTCGGGGATCACCGATTGCGCATGTCTCTTATAATCATGATTATGAACTCTGGCCCCACCCTGTCAATCGGGAGGGCGAGGGGAGTCATTGAATTTTGACGGCGTTTCATTGATTAAGGGCGCGGGCGGACCCATCCCCCCGGAAGCGAAAGGGGCATCCCCGGCCATGGCCGAACGGCGGACGCGAAAGAAAAGCGAGAAGGACGGTATCGGAGGCGCCGAAGCCGGGCATCCCGGCGGACACATGACATGGTCGGGCGAATTTGCCCGACGGACCCTGAAGACCTCCGAACTGGTGGCGCTGGACATCGTGCGCGACATCGTCAGCCAGGGACTTCAGGCCGGAGACCGGCTGCCGCTGGAGGCCGATATGCTGGTCCAGTACCGGGTCAGCCGCTCGTCCCTGCGCGAAGCCCTGCGACTGCTGGAGGTACAGGGCCTGATCGCCATTCGCCCGGGCCCAGGCTCGGGCACGGTGGTGGGACGGGTTCTGCCGGGCAATTTCGCACGGACCCTGACCCTGTATCTGCATATGTCGGGCGTCACCTACAGCGAGCTTCTGGACGCCTGGATGCTGACCGAACCGATGCTGGCCGAGCTGGCCGCCCGCAATCCCGACCGCGCGCGGGTCAAGGCCGCCCTCACCCCCTTCCTCGGCGGCCACGATTCCTGCCACGGCGAGATGCGGCGGATTCCGGCCGGCCTCGCCTTCCACGATGTCGTCGCCGACCTGGGCGCCAACCGGGTGCTGACCCTGGAATTCCAGGCGATCGGCTTCATCGTCGCCGAGCATATTCTCAACTCCGCCACGCGGCTGGAGCTGGAGGACCAGATCGTCGACGACCACGGCGCCGTGGCCCTGGCGATCATCGACGGCAAGGCCGCGCTGGCCCGCAAGCTGATGACCGCCCACGTCGAGCATGTGGTCGAGGACTTCAAGGCCTTCTGGCCCCGGCGGGTGGGCGAGAAGGTCCAGTGGCGATGACGTCCAGCTAAGCCGTGGCAAGTTCCTTGCGCAGGTGATGCGCCGAGCGGGCGAACAGCAGACTGGCCAGCAGCGCCATGAACAGCGTCGAGGACATGGCGTAGCGCAGGGACTCTTTGCCGAAGGTGGGAAGCAGCTGGTCGCTGATCATGCCGGTGATGCTCGGCCCCAGTCCCAGGCCCAGCAGGTTGACGATCAGCACCAGCATCGCCGAGGTGAAGGCCCGCATCCTTGGCTTCACCAGAAGCTGGGCGGTGGCGACGATCGGCGCGAAATAGACCTGCAGCATGACCGCCGACACCAGGCCGAGCAGCATCGATTGCAGCAGGGTCGGCGCGAAGTACTGGGCAAGGCTGGCGGGGGCCAGGATCAGCGAAGCCAGGGCCGGCACCCACATGTACCAGCGCTTGTCCCGGGCGCCGAGGCGATCGATCAGCGCGCCGCCGAGGAACTGGCCGAGGCCGCCGGCAAGACCGAAGGCGACCGCGAGATAGAGGGCGACCTGGCCGATCGGCATGTCGTAGACCCGGGCATAGAAAGGCGCGCTCCAGTTGTGGGCGGTGAACTGGACGAAGGCATGGGCGGCGCCGCCGAGCGCCAGGAAGCGGAAAGCGCGACTGCGCCACAGAATGGCGACAGCGGTGCGGAACGGCACCTTGGCGTCGACCTCCTCCTGGGCCGCCGCGCTGATCGACGGCGTTTCGCCCTCGGGAACGGCCCGGACGTCATACTGCCCCCGTCGCGGCTCGCGGATCAGCAGCACGAAGGGCGCCAGCGCCAGGCCGGCGACGCCGAAGATCACGAACACCTCCCGCCAGCTGAAAGCGCTGACCAGCCAGCCGCCGGTGGCGAATCCAAACATCAGTCCGAGCGGGGAGGACAGGCCCCAGAGGGCCAGGGCCCTGCCGCGCTGCTTGATCGGAAAATAGTCGGCGATGATGGAATGGCTGGCCGGGACGCAGCCGGCCTCGCCGAACGCCACGCCCATCCGCAGGGCCACGAGAATCGCGAAACTGTTGGCGAATCCGGAGCAGGCGGTTGCGGCGCTCCAGATGGCCAGAGCCCCGGCGATCAGCCGCTTGCGGTTGGTGATGTCGGCCAGCCAGGCCACCGGAATGGCCAGGGTCGTGTAGAGGATGGCGAAGGACAGCCCGGTCAGGGCGCCAAGCTGAGTGTCCGACAGCTTCAGGTCGGCCTTCAACGGCTCCTGCAGGATCGAGATGATCGAGCGGTCGATATAGTTGAACACCGCGACCGTGAAGAGGACCGCCAGCCCGATCCAGGCCGCACGACCAACGGGCGGGGGAGCTGTGGAAGCGGCCGGATCCTGGACCGCAGGCGTGGGGGACGTGACGGACATCTTGAAACCTACTCTCACGAACTTTCAGGTTCGAGGCGTTCCGAAACGACGGGCGGGCCGGGCGATGAATCGCCCGGCCCGCTG
>JBIIAX010000004.1:0-203625 GCA_044239675.1 Caulobacter sp. | reverse complement strand
GCGGCCCCACCGGGGGGGGGGGCGGGGCGCGCCCCCCCCGGCCCCGCTGCCAGGGCCCTGTGGTCAGTTGAATTTCCGGGTCAGGGTGACGCCGAACTGACGGGGAGGATTGATCGATCCACGGTCCACTTCCCGGGCCCCGCCGACGAACTCGGCCTGAGTCAGGAAATAGAAGAAGTAGTTGGCCGCGGCGGTGTAGCTCCATTCGTTGGTCAGGTTCTTGCCCCACAGCTGGACAGCCCAGACATCGTCCGGCGATTCCCAGAGCAGGGAGGCGTTGAGGACGCCTTCCTTGCCTGTCAGGTCCTCCACGAACGGCTGGTTATTCAGCGGCCCGACCGAGAAGGCGCTGGCCCATTTGGCGTCGGCCTTGACGGTAACCGCGCCGCCGCCGTCCAGCATCCAGCGATAGGAGCCGGTGACGGTCAGGTCATGCTCGGGAACGAAGGGCGCCGGCTTGCCGGTGCAGTCCACACCGCCGGCCGCGCAGCCCTTGAATTCCTTGTAGAAGGCGTCCGTGTAGGCATAGTTGACGCCGAGGGTCAGGCCTTCGACGGGCGTGACCGACGCCTCGACTTCCACACCCTGGACGCGCAGAACGCCGGCATTGGTGTCGTTGAGAACCCCCGCGATCAGCGAGCGGACCTGCAGGTTCTCGGTGTCGGCCCTATACAGCGCGATATTGACCGTCGCCCGGCGATCCCAAAACTGGGTCTTGGCGCCGAGCTCGTAGCTGGTGCTGTCCTCCGGCTCGAGCGGGATGACCGCCTTGGCCGCCGTCGTGCTGGTCAGCGACCAGCCGCCGCCTTTGAAGCCCGTCGAATAGCTGCCGTAGAACATCAGGTCATCGGTCGGCCGCCAGTCGAGGATGACCCGCGGGGTGAAGGCGTTCCACTCGTCCGAGAACTTCACGGCGAACGGATTGCCATAGAACAGGGAATAACCGTCGTGGGTCGTGTAGCCGGCCTTGTCGAGAATGGTGTAGCGGCCGCCGACCGTCAGGGTGACGCTGTCAGTGATGTCGTACTCGGCCTCGGCGAAGACCGCATAGCTCTTTACGTGGGAGGATCCGAAGACGTCCTGGGTGAACAGCGGGCCGTAGTTGGTCGGACCGTAGGTCGCCGGGGCCACCGGACATCCAGGGAACCCGGCAGCCACTGGCGAGGCGCAGTGCATGGCCCCCAGCCGGCTGCCCGGCACGGTGCCGTTAAACCCGAAATGGATCAGCTTGTAGATGTTTTCGAAGCTGTAGTAGCCGCCGACCACATAGCGGAACTTGCCTTCGCTGGGCGAGGTCAGCCTGACTTCCTGGCTGAACTGGAACTCCCGGCTCTGGTTGAGACTGTCGATGCTCATCGGCAGCGGCGAGGAGTCGCCGTCGTCGGCATAGTAGGAGTCCAGGTTCCGATAGCTGGTGATCGACGTCAGTTCGCCAGCGCCGGTCTGGTAGTCGATACGGCCCTGGACCAGGTAGATGTCCCTCCGATACTCGCCATCGTCGTTGTGGAAGACATCCCAGGGGTTGTCTTCCGCCGCCTTGTTGGCCGCCACCACCGCCCCCTGCCCGACCGACTTGTAGCCGGAGGGGTACTGGTCTTCATGGAAGGCGTAGCCCTGCAGTAGAATGTCGAGCTTGTCGTTGGGCTGGAATCTCAGGGACGGCCGAATGGCCCAGCTCTTCTGGTCGTTGAGGTAGGTGCCGGTCGTGCGGTTTTGGGAATAGCCGCCGATGTCCTTGAGGCTGTAGGCCAGTCGCGCGGCGACCGTGTCCGAAAGGGCGGCGTTGAAGTAGCCACGCGCTTCCAGGCCGGCGTCCCTGGCCGTGTCATACTTGGACAGGGCCACATTGACCTCACCGTCAGTGACGCCGATCTGGGGCTTCTTGCTGGTGATCTGCAGGGCGCCGCCGACGACGTTTCGGCCGAAGGTCGTGCCCTGCGGTCCACGCAGGATAGCCAGCTGGTCGATGTCGAAGAAGTCGGCGCTGAACGAGGCCAGGGTGCCGTAGTAGACGTCATCCATGAAGACGGCGACCGGCAGCTCCAGGTGGGGCGAGTCGTTCGTCGTCGATTGACCGCGGATCTGCACATTGGCCGTGCTCTGACCCTTGGTGCTGACGAAGGTCGCACCGGGCACGAGGGACGGAATATCGGTGAAGTTCTGAACGCGTTCCCGTTCAACCCGCTCGCCGCTCAGGGCGGTGACGGCCAGCGGGACATCCTGCAGCGCTTCTTCCCTGCGGGTCGCCGTGACGATGACCTCTTCGACCTCGCCTGAATCAGCTGGCGCCGTAGGTTCGGCCGCCAGGGCCGGGACGGCCGCGCCGGAGATCAGCGCGATCAGCGCGCCGCCACAGAGCATGCCGCGCTTGCGGTTCACGAAAGACATAGTTCCCCCTCCATTGTTTCATTGTTTTGGTGAGTAGTTGGCCGCGCCGCAGCGCGCTCTCGGCTACGCTAGGCGTGGCGAGGGAAACGGCCGGATCGGGCTCTGGCCAATTGAAAATCCGAGCGGATGTCGACCATTCGCTACTCCCTCCCTAGATCTCGATATTTTTATCGTTGAGGGAGATCATGATTATAATCCCTATTATTGTCAATCCATCCTGGGCCCGTTTTGGGGCCTTTTTATGATCATTATCTAGAGTTTCGGACGGCCGCCGCTAAGCCTGTTCGCCGACGTTCGCGGTCACTGCGAAACGGTCAGCGCCAGGCGACGCGCTGCCCCACCCGCCGCGGCCAGTAGGCGCGGAAGTCATCGACTACATGCTGCACATGCTCGGCCATCAGCCGGCGAGCGGCCGGGGCGTCGCCTTCGATGATGGCCCTGGCCAGTTCGGCGTGGTCGTGGACGATAAAGTCCTCAAGACCTTCGCGGTCTTTCATCATCAGCACATGATCCGAGACGATGAAGCCGATCGAGCGGAAGGTGAAGGCGAGGGTCCGGTTGCCCGACAACTCGCCGACGGCGTCATGGAAAGCCAGTCCCGAGGGTATGTCGGCCCGGGCGTCTTCGTCATTGACCGGCAGATAGGAGGCCAGTTTTTCCCGGACCCGGGCGCGGTCGGGATTGAGGGCCGCCAACTCGGCCAGCAGCGGCTCGGTCAAGATCCAGGCGCTAAGCAGGTCGTCATAGTTCACCGCCGCCATGTGAAAATATAGCGTCATGGTCCGGCCAAGATTGCTCGGCGCAGCCTGGCCAACCACGGTCCCCGCCCCGGCGCCGGGGCGGATGGCGATCAGGCCCTGTGTTTCCAGGAGTCGCAGGGCTTCGCGCAGGGAGGACCGGCTGACGCGGTACTTGACCAGCATTTCCGGTTCATGCGGAAGGCGGTCGCCGGGCTTGAGATCCTGCTCGACGATGTCGCGGACAATTTCCAGGGCGACGATCTCCGCCGTCTTCAGGTTCCGCCGGGCCGGGCGGGGATCTTCCTGAACTGGTCTTGCCATGATGCTAGCCTCCGAATCCGTTCCGATTAATCTTGATCATCGTTATGGATTCAGAGGTGAACAGCAATCACCCAGATTATTGCCCGTCCAGCCTGAGGAGCTGCTTGCCGAAATTGCGGCCCTCGTACAGCCGCATCAGGGTGCGCGGCGCGTTCTCGAATCCGGTCTGGATGTCTTCCTTGTAGCGCAGCGCCCCGCTCCGCACCCAGTTCGCCAGCCGTTGCTCGGCCGCCGGGATCAGAGCCTCGTACTTGGGCAGCAGGAAGCCCTGGATGGTGGCGCCGGTGAAGACGACATTGAAATAGTTGCGCGGTCCCGGCGGCATCTGGCTGGGGTCGCGAGGATCGAAATTGTAGCGGGAGATGGCCCCGCAGATCACCACCCGGGCCCCGGGCGCGATCCTGGCAAGGCAGTCGTCCAGGATGTCGCCGCCGACATTGTCGAACATCACATCGATGCCGCCGGGGCAGAGTTCGCGCAGCCGCGAGCGAACCCGTTCGGCCTTGTAGTCGATGGCCGCGTCGAAGCCGAGTTCGTCGACCAGCCAGGCGCATTTGTCCGCTCCGCCGGCGATGCCGATCACACGGCAGCCGGAGAGCTTGGCGATCTGTCCGACCACGGAGCCGGTGGCGCCCGCCGCGGCCGAGATCACCACGGTGTCGCCGGGCTTGGGCTTGCCCACCTCGACGAAGGCCAGGTAGGCCGTCAGGCCGGTGGTTCCCAACACCCCCAGCATGGCGCTGGGCGGCGCCCCTGGCAGCACGGCCTTCAGTTGATCGCCGGGCAGGACCGCCATCTCGCGCCAACCGAGGGGACCATAGACCGCGTCGCCCGGCGAGAATTTCGCGTGCCGCGAGGCGGTCACCGTCCCGACCCCGGAGCCGCGCATGACATCGCCAATCTGCATGGCGTCGACATAGCCGGCGATGTTTTCCATCCAGCTTTTCAGGGCCGGGTCGAAGCCGAGGCATTCGGTGCGGACAGCGACCTCGCCATCGGCCAGGTCAATGGCCGGCGCCGTTTCAAGCTGGAAGTCTGAGTCCAGCAACGGCCGGCCGAGAGGCCTGGCGGTGATCGTCCACTGACGGGGGGCGTTGCTCATGGTCAGATCGCTCCGGCGGCTTGTGCTTCGGCCCAGGCGGCCCGGGCCAACGGCAGGACACGCTCGGCCTGGGCGGCGGCGTCAGAGGTGGCGGCCGTGCCTTCCCGGGCCCGGCCGGCGATTCCCTGGATGATGGCGGCGACCCGGAACAGGTTGTAGGCGCGGTAGAAGCCCGGGTTTTCAGGAACCGCCCGGCCGGTTCGCTCGCAATAGCGGGCGACATAGGCGTCCAGGCTGGGGATGCCCAAGGCGTCCAGGTCCGCGTCCTTTAGGGTTCCCCGCGCATCGCTGCCGGCGGGCCGGTACCATTCCATGCCGTGGTAGAAGAGGTCGCCCAAGGGATGGCCCGTGGTCGAAAGTTCCCAGTCGAGAACCCCCACGACCCGGGGCTCGGTGGGATGGAACAACAGGTTGTGGAAGGAGTAGTCGCCGTGGATCAGGCCGCAGGTCTCGTCTGTCGGGGCCGCGTTCGGCAGCCAGGCCATCAGCCGGTCCATCTCCGGGATGTCGGCGGTGCGAGAGGCCTCG
This sequence comes from Caulobacter sp., assembly GCA_044239675.1. Lineage (GTDB taxonomy): Bacteria > Pseudomonadota > Alphaproteobacteria > Caulobacterales > Caulobacteraceae > Caulobacter. The sequence goes on along the minus strand of JBIIAX010000004.1, from coordinate 198,546 downwards.
TACTGTTTCGACCAGCGGCCGATCTGGCGGGAAAAATAGTTTCCCGGCCGGCCGAAGTCGCCCAGCCCGAGCGCGACATGGTCCAGGCTGTGCAGCCGGGCCAGGGTCTCGTTGGCCGAATCATAGGCCGCCGTCCGGTCGTCTCGCGACAGGTCCGGCATGCCGCTGTCGAGGAAGATGCGGCCGTCGACATGGGCCATGACGTAGAACATCGAGCCGATGACGGCGTCATCCTCGCAGAGGACCAGGGCCTCGGGAACCGGAAAACCGGCTCCGCCCAGGGCGCTGAGCACCCGGAACTCCCGGTCGACCGCATGGGCCGACGGCAGCAGAACGCCCGGCGGCTTGCGGCGCAGAACATACTTCCGGTCGGGCGTCTCCAGCAGATAGGTGGGGTTGGATTGACCACCCTCGAACTGACGCACCGACAACGGACCCTTGAAGCCCGCGACCGCGCCGGTCAGCCATCGCTCCAGCCCCTCGATGTCCAGGCGATGCTGTGGTCGCATCTCGACCACGGCGCCCAGGTATCGGCCCCGGGCGGTCACAGGTCGCCCCCGTCGAGGCGGATGATGGCGCCGGTGGTGTAGCTCGAATGGTCGCTGGCGAGGTAGAGGGCGGTTGTGGCGATCTCCTCGGCGCGGCCGATGCGCTTCACGGCCGAGGCGGACGTCCGGTCCAGTTCCTCACGCCAGGACTTGGCGATGTCGGTCCAGAAAGGCCCGCACATGATGGCGTTGACCCGCACCTTGGGTCCGAACTCGAAGGCGTGGCACTGGGTCATGATGTTCAACGCCGACTTGGCGCCCGCGTAGACCGGATAGGCGGGCCCGGGGTTCACCGCCGCGGTGCTGCTGACGTTGATGATAGCGCCGGACCCGGCCGCCACCATTCGTTCGCCAATCAGGGCCGAGAGCCGGAACGGGCCCTTGAAATTGACCCCCACCGTCTTGTCGAACAGCTCCTCGCTCATATCGCTGGAGCGGGGCGTCGTCGGGGCGATGCCGGCGTTGTTGACCAGCACGTCCACCCGACCAAATTCGTCATAGGCCTGCTCGACCAGGGCCGGAAGCGCGTCCCATTGGCCGACGTGAGCCCCGATCGCCAGCGCGCGGCGACCCATGCCGCGGATCTCCGTCGCCACCTCTTCGCAGGTCTCGAGCTTGCGGCTGGCGATGATCAGGTCCGCGCCCTGGCGCGCGAAGGCCTTGGCCATTTCATGGCCGAGGCCGCGACTGCCGCCGGTCACCAGGACCACCTTGCCGGTCATGTCGAAATAGTCGCTCAAGCCGTTTCCCCACGCTCGATGCCCTAGAGCCCATTAGGGTTGGATGGAGTCATCCAACCCGCAAAAGTGGGCTCTAATTCAAATACTTAGAGCGCGTCGGGCAGGTTAGCCGCACACACTTGACCCTGACGCCCTCTTGGATCGCGCTCTGTGGCGCGCTTGGGCGGCGGGGCCAGGGGCCCACGCCGCCGCGAAGACCCCTAGTCGAGGTTGTAGATGCGCTTGGCGTTGCCGTGGACGATCTTCTCGATGTCCGACCGAGCGACGCCGGAGAAGACATCCTCCATATAGTCGCTCGGATGCTGGGCCGAGGTGGCCGGGCCCGGGCTCATGCTGGTCGGGTGCGGGAAGTCCGTCTCATAGAGGATGTTGTCCGCGCCCAGGATGTCGATCGCCGGCTTGAGGGTCTTCTTCTCGAACCAGAAGCTGCCGTAGATCTGCCGCTTGAAGAACTCGCTGGGCAGCAGCTTGTACTCCGGATTCTCCTTGTGGGCGCCGCAGTTGAGCCACTGGTAGTCGAGGCTGGCCAGCAGATAGGGAATCCAACCCACGCCGCTCTCGACGACCACGAAATTCAGCTTGGGGAAGCGATGGCAGACGCCGCCGCAGGTCAGCTGGGAGATGGTCTGGGCGAGGTCCAGCGAGAACAGCGCGCCCATCGAGGCGAAGGAGGCATGCGGCTTGACGCTCGGATGCATCATGTCGAAGTACCACATGTCGCCGGTGCCGACGTGGAAGTTGATCGGCAGACCCAGCTCCTGGGCGGCGGCCCACAGCGGATCCCACTGCGGGTCCGTCAGTTTGGGCAGGCCGAAGGTTTCCGGCTCGGCGCACATGACCACGCCCTTGTGGCCCATACGGGCGCAGCGGGTCATTTCCTTGATCGTCGCAGGAATGTCCCAGAACGGCAGGGCGCACTGGGCGATGAAGCGGTTGGGGGCGACGCTGCACCACTCGGTCAGCCAGTCGTTGTAGGCCACAACGCAGGCCAGCATCAGTTCGGTGTCGCCCAGCGCCAGGTAGCGGCCGGCTCCGAAGCCGGCGACGTTGGGGTACAGCACCTGGGCCCAGATGCCGTACTCGTCCATCTTCTTCAGGCGAGCGGTGTTCTGATAGAGGGCCGGATCGACCTGCTCCAGACGCTGCGGCCGCTTGGGCGGGTATTCATGCCAGCCGGCCATGGCCGCGCCGGCCGCGGCGCCTGTCCGGTCGCCGCCGAAGAACCAGGCGTCCTCGTTCATATTGGGGTCCCACTTCACGTGGGGAACCTTGTCTCCGTACTTCTTCACGGAAATTCGGGAGGTCCACAGGTCGTACGGCTCGATCACATGGGTGTCGGTGTCGATGACCTTGAACTCTTTGACGATAGCGTTCACGTCGGCTTCCTCCGTCCAGCCCCGGGGCTGGGGCCGCTGTTGCTGCCCCGTCGCACGCAGGACCTGCGCCGAGGGGACGTTCTTGGTTGTTTATAATTATGATGATGATTACGATCCATTGCAACGACAATTCGAAACCGCCGCGCAGAATCCAAACCCGTCAAAGACCCAGGACGCTCCGGGCCAGGATGTTGCGCTGCACCTCGCTGGAGCCGCCGTAGATGGTCGCCGCCCGGCTGTTGAGATATTTGGCTGTCGGGGTCACGGCATGGTCCGGGCCGATGGCCGGAACATTGGCGCCATAGCCCAGGGCGCCCCGCTGGTCAGGGGCGGCATAGGCGCCGACCGCCTCCAGGGCCAGTTCCGTCGCCCGCTGCAGAAGCGTCGAGGCCTGTAGCTTGAGCAGGGAGGCCGTGGGGCCGATGTCGCGGCCGGCGGACAACATGGCGGCGGCCTGGGATTCGGCGTGGGCGAGGCCCGCCACCTCGATGGACAGGCTGCTGAGCCGGGCCCGGAAGGCGTCGTCCTCGGTCCACAGGCTGCCCCCCTGGCCGCCCTCTTCGCGCGCCGCGATGCTCCGCGCCTGTTCAAGCATCCGGGCCAGCCGGCTAGCGGAAGCCCCCGCCCCGCGCTCGAACTCCAGGAGGTGTTTGGCCACGGTCCAGCCGGCGTTCTCCTCACCCAGGCGATTGGCCACCGGGATGCGGACGTCGTCGAAGAAGACCTGGTTGACCTCATGCTCGCCCGACATGCTGATGATCGGCTGGACGGTGATCCCCGGCGCGTCCATCGGCGTCAGAAGGAAGCTGATGCCCGCCTGGGGCTTGCCCTCCGTCGAGGTCCTGACCAGCAGGAACATCCAATTGGCGTGCTGGGCGTGGGTGGTCCAGATCTTGGTTCCATTGACCAAGTAGTCGTCGCCCTCGCGCACCGCCCGGGTCTGCAGCGAGGCGAGGTCCGACCCGGACTGCGGCTCGGAATAGCCCTGACACCAGTAGTGTTCACCCGACAGTATGCGGGGCAGGAAGAAGGCCTTCTGCTCGGCCGTGCCGTACCGCATGATCACCGGGCCACACATCTGCAACCCCATCACCGGAATCTGCGGGGCGCCGGCCTTGGCGCATTCATCGTCGAAGATGAAGCGCTGCAGCGGCGTCCAGCCCGGACCGCCGTATTCCTTCGGCCAGGCCGGCGCGACCCAACCCTGATCGAACAGGATGCGATGCCAGCGCCGGCTCAGCGGTCCGTCGGCGAAGACTCCGGCCTGATGGGCCGCCGCCGCGGCCAGTTCCGGGGTCAGGTTTTCCGCCAGGAAGGCCCTGACCGTCTCGCGGAACGCTAGGTCGTCGGACGACTGTTCCATGCTCATGCCCCCGTCAGGCCGCCGGGGCGGAGGCGTAGCGACCCAGCTCCATCCGGGCCACCGTCCGGGCGTGGACCTCGTCCGGACCGTCGGTCAGGCGGTGGATACGGGTGTTGGCGTACAGTTCAGCCAGGCCGAAATCGGTGGTCACCCCTGCGCCGCCATGGGCCTGGATGGCGTCATCGATGATCTTGCAGGCGATGCGCGGGGCGGCGACCTTGATCATGGCGATCTCGCCACGGGCCGATTTGTTGCCGGCGGCGTCCATCATATAGGCCGCTTTCAGGCAAAGCAGCCGGCACATCTCGATGTCGATCCGCGCCTCGGCGATGCGCTGCTCCCAGATGGAGTGTTCCGACAGCTGCTTGCCGAAGGCGCGGCGGCTCAGCAGCCTGCGGCACATCATCTCCAGGGCCTTCTCGGCGGAGCCGATGATGCGCATACAGTGGTGAATCCGCCCCGGACCCAGGCGGCCCTGGGCGATCTCGAATCCGCGCCCCTCGCCCAGCAGCAGCGAGTCGCTGATCGGAACCCGGACATTCTCCAGCAACACCTGGCCATGGCCGCCATGGCTGGCATGGTCATAGCCGAAGACGGGCAGCATTCTCTCGATGGTGATTCCCGGCGTGTTGGCCGGCAGCAGCAGCATCGACTGTTGGCCATAGGTCTTGGCCGAGGGGTCGGTCTTGCCCATCAGGATATAGACGTCGCAGCGCGGATGGCCGACGCTGGAAGACCACCATTTGCGGCCGTTGATCACATAGTCGTCGCCGTCGCGGACGATGCTGGTCTGGATGTTGGAGGCGTCGGAGGAGGCCACCGCCGGCTCGGTCATCAGGAAGGCGCTGCGGATGTCGCCGTCCATCAGCGGCCGCAACCACTTCTCCTTCTGCTCGAGCGTGCCGTAGCGCATCAGCACCTCCATATTGCCGGTGTCGGGGGCCGAGCAGTTGAACACCTCGCTGGCCCAGCCGATCTTGCCCAGCTGCTCGGCGATGGCGGCGAAGGTGACGTTGCTGAGCTGCACGCCCTCGAAATGGAAGCTGTCGTCGACGTGCACCTGGCCGCTGTGCGGCGGCATGAAGAAGTTCCAAAGGCCGGCGGCCTTGGCCTTTTCCTTCAGCTCATCGACGATCGGCACCGCCTTCCAGCGGTCTCCGGCGGCCTCCTGCTCATGATAGAGGGCGTTGTTGGGATAGATGTGCTCGTCCAGGAACTGCTGGACCCGCCCCACCCAGTATTTCGTCTCGTCGCTGTGTTCGAAAATCATCCCCGAGGGCTCCCTGCCAGAGTTCGCCGCTCGGCGCGGCGGCTTGTTGGCATCTATTTATCATGATTGTCATCATGATCTAGCGGATTTGTGAAAGACGCCACTCCGGAGCCTGGCCCCGGAGTGGCAAGAGACAGCGACGCCTCAGGGAGGACGGCGGGCGCCGCTGAGTGGAAACCGGAGTCAGATGGTCTGGCCGGACAGGAAGCCGCCATCGACCGGCAGACAGACCCCGGTGATGAAGTCCGCCTCGTCAGAGGCGAGAAATACGATGGCTCGGGCGATGTCGCCCGGCTGACCATACCGCCCCAGCGGGTGGCGCCGGGCGGTAACCTCGCGGGCGCCCGGGCGGGCCAGGAGCTCCGCCGTCAGCGGCGTCTCCACCGAACCGGGCGCGACGGCGTTGACCCTGATTCCGGCCGAGCCGAGGTCCAGGGCCAGGGCTTTGGTCAGGCCGACCAGGCCGTGTTTGGAGGCGATATAGGCGGACCGTCCGGGAACGGCGGTCAGGCCGGCGACCGAGGCCACATTGACAATCGCGCCGGACGCCCCGCGGGCCACCATCCGTCTGACCACCGCCTGGGTGCAGAGAAAGGCGCCGGTCAGATTGACCTCCATCACCTGCCGCCAGGCCTCGAGCGTCAGGTCCAGAAAGAGCCGCCGTTCTCCGATCCCGGCGTTGTTGACCAGGACCGCGACTGGCCCAAGATCCGCCTCGACCGCTTCGACGACCTGTTCGACCAAGTCCGGATCAGTGACATCAAGCCGGTAGGCCCGGGCCAGGCCACCGGAGGCGACGATCGCCGCGGCCGAAGCTCGCGCGGCGTCCTCGTCGCGATCCGCCAGAGCCACGCTGGCGCCCCGGGCCGCGAAGGCCCGCGCCGTCGCAGCGCCGATGCCGGCGCTGGACCCGGCCCCCGTCACCACCACGACACGCCCAGCGAAATCGAGGCTAGGCGCCACCTCAGGCCTCCAGGATCACCACTCCGGAAAGACCCGGCGCGCCATAGACTTGGCTGTAGCCGATCTTCGCCCCATCGACCTGACGGGCTTCACCGCGACCGCGCAGCTGCTGGACGTTCTCATAGACCTGGCGCAGGCCCGAGGCGCCGATAGGCTCGCCGCAGGCCAGGCAGCCGCCGTCCGTATTGACCGGCAGTCGGCCGCCCAGCCGGGTCGCCCCCTCGGCCAGCCACAGCTCCTGCTCTCCGTCGGCACAGAAGCCGTTCTCGGCCATATGCATGATCTCAGCGCCCGATTCGGTGTCCTGAAGCTGGGCGACATCCACATCTTCGGGCCCCACCGCGGCCATTTCATAGGCCGCCTTGGAGGCCGTCTGGGTGGGCGAGGGCCCGCGATTGATGTTCAGCGAGGGGGCGAAGACCTCGAAGGATCCCTCCCCCCGCGTCCGCACGGCCGCACCCCGGACCTTGGGTCCGGAGAGGCCCAGCTCTCGCATCTTGCGGTCGGAGGCGAGGATCAGCGCCGCGCCGCCCTCGGCCGGCGAGCAGAACATGAACTTGGTCAGCGGATCGGAGACCATCTGGGAGGTCATGATGGTCTCGATATCCACAGGCTGACGGCGCCAGGCATGGGGCGCCAGGGCGCCATTTTCATAGGCCTTCTCGGCCACCCGCCCGAGCGACTGGGCGCTGATCCCGTACATGTCCATGTAGCGAGTGATCTTGTTGGCGAAGAACTGAGTGGTCAGCATCATGCCGATCTCGCCGTACCAGCGCGGCAGGCCGGACTCCTCGGGGTCGGCGTTGAAGGCCCCCCGCGGGTGTTTGTCGAACCCGACAACCACGCCCAGGTCGAATTCCCCGGATTTGACGGCCCAGTAGCCAGCCAGCAGGGACGAGCCGCCGGTGGCGCAGCCATTGGCGACATTGATGAACTGGACCCCGGTCAGGCCTAGCCGCGGCAGGACGGCGTCGGCGTTGCCGGCGGCCGAAGATCCCCCGAAGGCGAACTGAATGTCGCTCCAGTCCAGGCCAGCGTCGGCCAGGGCCTGGCGGACGGCGAAAACGCCCTGGTCCAGGCCGGTCATTTCGTCATGACGGCCGAAGGGGTGGATGCCAGCTCCAATGATATGGACGTCAGTCATGGGGGGCTCCTTCAGGCGGCCGGGCGGAAGACGTAGCTGACCGCGGTCCCGCGATCAGCCGTTTCGAACGGCGCGAGCGCCAGGGTCATGGGTAGTCCGACCCGCAGGGCGGAAAAGTCGTCGATCTCCAGCCGCGCCTCGACGATCACCTCGCCGGGCAGCTCGACATAGCCGACGGCGTAGGGCCTGAAGCCTCTTTCGTCCTCCACCCCGGCATAGGGGGGTGACTTGGGACGGAACCGTTGGACCGTAAAGGACCAGAGCCGGCCTTCCGGCGATAGCGCCACTGGCTCATAGAGCGCTGCTTCAGCGCCCGCCGGCATCGGAAAGGTCACCACCCCGTCGCGGCGGCGGCGGCCCCCGATCAGGTGCGGCTGTCCGCCGACGACATCGAACAGGCCCGGGGCAATAGGTGCGTCCGCCATGGTTTTCTCCTCCGCCAGGCCATTTCCGCCGGTCATTCCGCCAGCGGTTCAACATCGCAGTTCTGCATAGTTGATCATAATCATGATGAGAGTCTATAGTCCTGAGACAACAGGCGGGAGGAAACCTGCGCGATCGTCCTCCGGTCAATGAGGGGGCGTCGCGAGGGCCTCTGATGGGCAGGCGTCGAGCGATCCTTGGCGCCTTGCATGCCCCTCCCGCGCACGCCGTCCTGGCCAGGAGCCCGCTCCTGGGCGGCCGGCTGGGGATGGAAACGAGAGGACGGCGTGGCGAAAATCGCAATTCTGGGCGGTACGGGGGCCCTCGGTTCGGCCCTGGCTCTGAGGCTGGCGCGCGCGGGCGCGGCGGTCTGGATCGGCTCGCGCGATGGGGCCAAGGCCCAGGCCGCGGCCGACCAGATCGTCGGCGAAAACCCGGGCGTGATCATTGCAGGAACAGGTCTGGCCCAGGCCGCCGAGGCGGCGGACATCTGCTTCCTGACCGTTCCCTATGCCGCCCACGCCGAGACCATCGAGCAGATTCGGGCCGCGGCGTCCGGCAAGATCCTCGTCGACGCCACCGTTCCGCTTCGCCCACCGAAAGTCGGCACGGTCCAGCTCCCCGCCGCCGGCGCGGCCGCCGTGGAAGCCGCCCAGCGGCTTGGCGAGACGGTTCGGGTGGTCTCGGCGCTTCAGACCATCGGGGCGGAAAAGCTGGCGGCCGGGGGCGCCATCGACGGGGACGTCCTGGTCGCCGGTGACGACGCCGAGGCCGTGGAGACTGTCCGGTCACTGCTGACCCGGATCGGGCTGCGCAGCTGGCATGTCGGGCCCCTGGCCAATTCCGCCGCCGCCGAGGCCATGACATCGATCCTCATCCAGATCAATCGCCGCTACAAGATCAGCCAGTCCGGACTGCGGATCACCGGTCGGCCGAAGGATGCGCCCGCGGCCAGCGAAGGCCTCAGCATCCTGCCCCTTGCGGGTCTGCCCCTGATCGAAGCCGGCGACGACCTGACGACAATGATCGCCGACGCCCTGGTCGCGGCCGGCATGACGCCCCGCGACGGAGACGTCGTCGTCGTCGCCCAGAAGGTGGTGTCCAAGGCCGAAGGCCGGACGGTGCGGCTGGCCGACCTGGCGCCGGGCGTGGCTTCGGAAGGGATAGCGGCCGCCTCGGGCAAGGATCCGTCGATCATCGGACTGGTCGAGGCCGAGTCCAGCGAGATCCTGCGGGCGGCTCCGGGCGTGTTGATCGCCCGCCACCGCCTGGGCCATGTGGCGGCCAACGCCGGCATCGACATGTCCAATGTCAGCCAGGATCAGGGCGGGGCGGTGCTGCTGTGGCCCGAAGACCCCGACGCCAGCGCGGCCCGGCTGCGGGTGGGCCTGCAGGACCGTTTCGGGGTCAGGCTGGCGGTGGTGGTCAGCGACAGTCTGGGCCGGGCCTGGCGAATGGGAACGATGGGTTCGGCCATCGGCCTGTCCGGCATGCGGCCCCTGCGGGACCGGCGCGGTAGTGCGGATCTGTTCGGACGCGCCTTGCAGGCGACCGTCACCGGCGTCGCTGACGAGATCGCCGCCGCGGCCTCCCTGGTCATCGGCGAGGCTGACGAAGGGACTCCCGTCGCCCTGGTCAGGGGGGCAATCTACGAGCCGGCCGAGAATGAGGGGATCGGTGAAATCCTGCGGCCGCGCGAGCAGGACCTTTTCCAGTGAGGGCCCGCGCAATGAGCTTCCCAATGAGCCCCTGGCCCGTGAACGCCCGCCAGCGGCGCATGGCGCGATGAGCCGGGTCCTCGCACTCTGCGGCGGCGTTGGCGGCGCCAAACTGGCCTTCGGCCTGATGGCCGCGGTTCCAGCCGCTGATCTGACCATAGCGGTCAACACCGGCGATGATTTCGAGCACCTGGGCCTGAGCATCTGCCCCGACATCGACACCGTCCTCTATACCCTGGCCGATCTGTCGGACCGGACGCGCGGCTGGGGCCTCGCCGGCGAGACCTGGAGCTTCATGTCCGCCCTGTCGCGGCTGGGCGGCGAGGACTGGTTCCTGCTGGGCGACCAGGACCTGGCGACCCATGTCGAACGAACCCGCCGGCTTGCCGCCGGAGACAGTCTGTCGGCCGTGACCCGCCACCTCGCCACTGCCCTGGGGCTGGGGCCGACAATTGTCCCGATGAGCGACCAGCCGGTCAGGACCCGGGTGGCGACCGACCAGGGCGAGCTGGCCTTCCAGCATTACTTCGTCCGCGAGCGCTGTATCCCGGTGGCGACCGCGGTCCGCTATGAAGGCGCCGAGCAGGCCAGTCCCTCCCCGGGATTCGCCAAGGCGCTTGCGGACCCCGGCCTTGCCGCCATCATCCTCTGCCCGTCGAACCCCTATCTCAGCATCGATCCCATCCTGGCGGTTCCGGGCGTGCGCGAGGCCATCGGCCGGAGCCGGGCCCCGGTCGTCGCCGTATCGCCGATCATCGCTGACCAGGCGCTGAAGGGGCCGGCGGCCAAGCTGATGGCCGAGCTGGGCGTGGCTCCGGGCGTCGAATCCATCGCCCGCCACTATCAGGGCCTGATCGACGGTCTGGTCATCGACCCTGCCGACGCCGACCATGCGCCCGCCATCGAGGCGTCGGGAATCCGCGTGGCGACCAAGCCCGCCATCATGCGAACCGACGACGACCGGCGCCGGCTTGCCCGCCAGACGCTTGCGTTCGCCGCCAGCCTTTCGGCTCGCAAGGCGGATCGGGCGCTGGCCAAGGCCGGACGCGGGTGACCCCGACCCTGGTGATCGCCGTCCGGAGCGGGCCAATGGCCAAGTCCCGATGCGGCCGGGTCCTGGACAGCGACCAGAGGCAGGCCCTGGTCGCGGCCATGCTGGAGGACATGCTGGCGGCGGCGACCGCCGCCGAAGCGATCGGAGCCGTTGTGGTGGTCACCCCGGACCTCGATCTGGCGCGCCAGGCCAGAAAGCGGGGCGCCCTGGCCGTGATTCAGCAGGGACCGCCCGGCCTGAACCCCGCCTTCACGGCCGGCATGAGCGCGGCCCGGCAGTCCAGGGGGGACGGCCCCCTGCTGCTGCTGCCAGGCGATCTGCCGCTGATTACGCCACGGGACTTGAACGAGGTGGGTCGCGCCATCCGGTCAGGACATATGGTGCTGGCCCGGACAGCCGCGGACGGCGGGACCGGGGCCATCGGGTTGGCGGCCGGGGCAAGGCTGCGGCCAAGATTCGGACCCGACAGTTTCTGGCGGCATCTGGAGGCCATCCGGATCGCCGGTCGCCTAGTCAGCTTGATTGCCTCAGGCCCGCTGACCCTGGATATCGACCGCCCGGAAGATCTGCGGAACCTGGCCGAGTCCGGGGTGGGCCACAGCGCCGCCTTAGTGCGGGGCTTGCAGGCTCGTCCCTCCGTCCGGCTGGACGCCTGAGGTGCCGCTGCTGGCCAGACCTGGCGGCACATTCCGCCGCGCCATCCTGCTGACAACCCTGGGACCAGACGCGGTCCAGGGCGAACTGGAAGACGACTTCCACCGATTCGGCGTCACGGTCCGCCACGACGGCGTCAAGGTCACCGCTGTGGAGGGGCGCTCCGTCCGCTATCCCTGGAGCAGCTGCGCCCTGGCCAGCGACGCCTTGAAGGCTCTTGTCGGGTTCGACCTGGGCAGCCATCCCGCCAGTCTGTACCGCCACACCGACGCCCGCCTGCAATGCACCCACCAGTTTGAACTGGCCGGCCTGGCGGTGAACCATGCCTCCCGCCCTGGCGGCGACCGGCGCTATGACCTGGCGGTGGAGGATTTCGCCGAGGCGGGCCGGATGGCCACGCTCGACCGCGACGGACGCCGCATCCTGGAATGGCGCTTTCGGGACAATGTGCTGTTGTCGCCGGTCGAGCTTGCGGGAACCTCCGTCGCGGCCCTGAACAGCAGCGCCCTCGCCGGATTGCCGGCGGAAGAAGCCGAAGCGCGGCTGTTGCTCCGCCGGGCGATCTGGCTGTCGCGCGGCCGCTGGATCGACATCGACGCCGTCGCGACCGCAGCGGCGCTGGACCGCCCGGGGAGTTGCTTCAGCTACCAGCCCGGCATCGCCGAGGGCGGCATGCGGCGGCTGGGTTCGGAGCGGGACTTCACGACCGGCGATCCCCCCTTGATCAAGCGGCCGCCGGAACAGGGGTGACTCAGGCGACGCTCTGTCGGACGTCCTGCCGCAGGCTGGCGGGCATGCGGGAGGGCCGATAGAGCGGTCGCAGCAGGGAATCGATCAGCTCGTGCTGTCGCTGGTTCGGCCAGTCCTCGACGTCGAACATCACCTGAACGGCCATGCCGGTGATCGTCGCCAGCAGGCGCCGCGCCTCCAGGGGGCGATCGACCTCGGGCCTGATCGCGCCCTTCTCGTGCAACTCGTTGATCACGTCGAGAATCCGACTCCGGGCCAGGGCGACACAGGCGCGCTGCTCCTCGGCGATCGCCTCGTCGGTGGCCGCCTTGGCCCAGAAGGCGAGCCAGATCCTCCATTCCATGAACCGTTCCTCATCCAACGGCATGATCTCGGCCACATAGGACCGCAGATCTCCGTCTGTGGCGGCCAGGGCGTCGACCCACCGCTCACGCGAGCGATCGATGGTGGCCATATAGGCCAGATGCAGCAGTTCCTTCTTGTTGCGGAAATAGTGGGACACGATCGCCGTGCTGAAACCTGCCGCGGCGGCCACGTCGCGAACCGTGACGGCGTCGAGTCCGGCCTTGGCGATCAGCCGCAGAGCGACAGCGACGACCTCTGATCGTCTAGCATGATGATAAGCAGGAATTGCCATTGACGCTTTCACATAACGGTTGTTATATAACAGCCGAAACATAACAAGAAACGCATCAGGGAGAATGGACAAAATGGCTCGATCCACAGCCTGAGGGCGGATTTCCGCGCGACCTGACGTCACGCGCCTCCTCCACGCCTGATTTTCCACCATCCACGGCCGGATCCCGGCGCGGGCCCGACGCCCGCGCGGCGGGACAACCGCGCCCACTTCACTGCCGAGGCGAGACCCATGCGAACGACCCGAGCCTTTCTGAAAAGCGTCGATGAATGGCCCCTGTCCGGCCCCGGCGCGCGCTTCCTAGCTCAGGAAGAGTTCGGCCATGTGATCGAGGGGGAGGTGGTTCCCTCCGCATCCGGCGAAACCATGGCGGTCTATGACCCGGCTAGCGGCCTTGAGTTCGCCCGCTGCGCGGCCGGCGGCAAGGAGGATGTCGATCGCGCCGTCCAGTCCGCCCGCCGCGCCTTCGACGACGGCCGCTGGCGCAATCTTGACCCCCAGGAGAAGGAGCGGCGGCTGCGCCGGCTGTCGATTCTGCTCCAGCAGAGCCGGGCCCTGATGTCCGACCTCGATGTGATCGACGGCGGCGTGGTCAAGGCCTACTCTGAATTCATCGTCCAGTTCGGCATCGATACGGTCGACTACTACGCCGGATGGCCCACCAAGCTTCGTGGCTCGATGCCGCCCTCCCCGACGGACTGCCTGGTGCAGGAGATGCGCGAGCCGGTCGGGGTCTGCGCGGTGATCTCGCCCTGGAACGGACCTTCGGCCGCGCCCTGCGCCATTGTTCCCGCCCTCGCCTGCGGTAACAGCGTCGTCCTCAAGCCGGCGGAGCAGACGCCCCTGACGGCCATCGTGGTGGCCAAGCTGTGCCTGGAAGCCGGCATCCCCCCAGGCGTGGTCAATGTCGTCCACGGGGTAGGCGAGATCGTCGGCGCGGCCCTGGTCGAGCATCCGCAGGTCAACGCCATCAGCTTCACCGGCTCTGGGGACACCGGCCGCCGAATTCAGGCCGCCGCCGCGCCTACCCTCAAGCGGCTGAGCATGGAACTTGGCGGCAAGAGCCCGCAGATCGTCTTCGATGACGCCGATCTCGGGGCCGCGGCCACCGCCATCGCCGGCGCGGCCTGGGGTCACTCCGGCCAGGTCTGCACGGCCGGCACCCGCGTGCTGATTCAGCGCGGCATCCATGACGAGCTGGTGGCCGAGATGGTCGCCAAGTCCCGGTCCATCAAACTGGGATCCGGCTTCCAGGCCGACACCCAGATGGGTCCGCTGATCTCCAGCGAGCAGCTGGCGCGGGTGAGCCGCTATGTGGACATCGGCAAAAGGGAAGGCGCCGAAGTCGCCCTGGGCGGGGCCCGGCATGGCCAGACCGGGTACTTCCATCAGCCCACGATCTTCACCGGCGTTAACAACCGCATGACCATTGCGCGGGAGGAGATCTTTGGCCCGGTCATGTCGGTAATCCCCTTCGACACCGAGGAGGAGGCGCTGGCCATCGCCAACGACACCGAGTTCGGCCTGGCCGCCGGGGTCTGGACCCGCGACCTGTCCCGCGCCCACCGGTTCAGCCAGGCGATCCGCGCGGGAACGGTCTGGATCAACACCTATCAGCGGGTCAATCCATCCATCCCCTACGGCGGGGTCAAGCAGTCCGGCTATGGCCGAAGCCTGGGGCATGAGTCCCTGGAACACTACACTCAAGTCAAGTCCGTCTGGATCAAGATCATCTGACCGTCAAGGATTGCCGAAGACCCGACCAATAAACGAGGGAGAATTCGAATTGCCTCTTGAGAAGATTGTCAGGGAACTCAAAGATCGAGTCGACATCCTTGAAACGATGCATGAATACTGTCGCCACGCCGACAATCTGGACCCGCCCTCGATGGTGGCGCTGTTCACCGACGATTGCACGGCGGACTTCTGGCCGGGGACCGATCAGCTATTCCTCAACGGCAAGGCCGAACTGACCGAGATGCTGACCAACGCCCTGACCGTGACGGTCAGCGGCAGCCACCACATCAGCAACGTCGAACTCCGGTTCGAGACTCCCGATCAGGTGATCTTCCACAGCTACATGTACTCCTGGCAACGCTTCACCGGCTTTCCGGTCACCGCGGACTGCCATCGCTGGGGGCGCTACGAGAACCGCTTCGTCCGGACGCCGGACGGCTGGCGCATTGCGCGGCTGCGGCTGATCTCCGCCGGGGAATACGGCGGCGCCCGCATCGGCGAACAGCTTGGGCGGCCATTTCCGCCCATTTTCGAGGGGCGGCCAACCGCCTGACAACCGCAGTCCTGAACAAGAATCAAAGAAGGGGGAGGAATCAGATGACCCACAAGGCAGGAGTTCCGCGTCAGTTCCGCATCGCAAAAGCGTTGCTGCTTACGGCCTCGACGGCCGCCATCACGGCCGCTGGAGGCGTCGCCTGGGCCGCTGACGAGCCGGCCGCGGCTCCGCAGAACCAGCTTGAGGAGGTCATCGTCACCGCCCGCAAGCGCGACGAAAGCATCCTCAACACCCCGGTGGCCATCACCGCCATGTCCGGCGAAAAGCTGGACCAGATGAACGTGCGGACCATCGAGGACATCTCGGCGACGACCCCACAACTTTCGGTGTCCCGCGGCAGCAGCGGCAGCGGCGCGACCATCAGCCTGCGCGGCATCGGCTCCACCTACACCAGCATCGGCATCGAGCAGTCGGTCGCGGTCAATGTCGATGGCGTATACTACGGCCAGGGCCGCATCATCAACGAAGGCTTCTTCGATATGCGGCAGGTCGAGATCCTGAAAGGACCTCAGGCCCTCTTCTTCGGCAAGAACGCCACCGCCGGCGTGCTGTCCTTCACCTCTGCCAATCCCGGCGACTCCTTCGAAGCCCTCGGCCGGGTCGGCTATGAGACGACCGCCCGCACCGCCTCGATCGAGGCGATGGTGTCAGGTCCGGTCACCGACACTTTCGGCATGCGGCTTGCCGTGCGGGTCGCCAGGATGGACGGCGGCCTGGTCGAAAACGAAGCGCCGGCCACGACGCTGAACACGCTCAACGTCAACACGTTCGCCTCCACGGCCCACCCGGTCGCGGCCCCGCAGAAGGACATCCCGGCCGAGGAGGATGCGGTCGCCCGGTTCACCGCGATGTGGACCCCGAACGACCAGTTCAGCCTGACATTCAAGGCCGCCGCCGACCGCTACCGCGTGGTTGACGCCACCTGGAACAACGAACTGTTCAAGTGCGCTTCGGGCTTTGCCCAGGTCAATCCGGGCCAGGCCTGCAACGGCGACTGGAAGATTCAGCAGAACGACGTGCCGAAGGACGTCGCCGCCACCAACGGCCTGCTGGGCCGGCATAACGGTCAGCTCTACCAGGACTACGATTCCTACGCCTTCACCGTGAACGCCGATTACTCGACCGACGACGTCGACATCACCTCGGTCACCGGCCTGCACCACTTCGTCAACTATTTCCTCGGCGACTATGACTTCACCGGGGCGGCCAACGGCGGCACCTGGGGCTCGGAACGTTCGGAATACCGCGCCTTCTCCGAGGAGATCCGCGCCCAGACGACCTTCGACTCGCCGATCAACTTCCTCGGCGGGTTCTACTACCAGAACACCCAGCTGGACTTTAACCAGCAGATCATCTTCCCGGGCGCCCTGGAGGATCCCACCAAGGGTTCGCGGCGCTACATCACGCTGGAAAAGGTCTCCCGCACCGACGGCACCACCTTCGCCGGCTTCGGTCAGCTGATCTGGACGTTCAACGACCAGTGGGAACTGACCGCCGGCGGCCGCTACACCCATGAGACCAAGGAGTCGGTCTTCGATCAGCCCTACGTCGTCAGCCTCTATCAGGGCGTCTTCGTCCAGAATGATCCGCTGGCCGCCAACCAAAGCTTCAACAACCTGTCGCCGGAAGTCGCCCTCACCTGGCATCCGACCGACAAGATGACGGTCTATGCGGCCTACAAGCGCGGCTTCAAGTCCGGCGGCTTCTCCGGCAGCGCCCTGCACAGCATCAACACCACGGTCGATGACCTGACATTCGAGCCGGAAACGCCCGAGGGCTTCGAGGGCGGGGTGAAGGCCAAGCTGTTCGATGGCTCGGTCCGGGCATCGCTGGATGTCTATCACTACGACTACAAGAACTTCCAGATCGACTACTTCGACGCCACCAAGATCCAGTACGTAACCTACAACGCCGGCTCCGCCGTCACCCAGGGCGCCGAGTTCCAGGGCGAATGGGCTCCCGGCTTCGCCCGCGGCCTGGTGGTCTCGGGATCGCTTGCCTACAACAAGTCGCGCTACGAGAATTTTGGCGGCGCGCCCTGCTGGGGTGGCCAACGCCCCGTTGATGGCTGCAGCATCATCGGCGGCCGCCCGCAACAGGATCTCAGCGGCAAGGCCACGGCGGCGGCTCCGGAGTGGAGTTGGTCGCTGCAGGGCGACTACCAGTCTCCGGTCTTCGCCGGCATGGTCTTCGGGATTACCGGCAACGTCCACGGCAGCAGCGACTATCTGCTGGGGGCCTTCGCCAATCCCAACGCCGTGCAGCAAGACTTCGCGGTCTTTGATCTCTCCATGCGGCTCAACCGCGAGGACGAGCGCTGGGCCGTCGCCCTGATCGGCAAGAACCTCACCGACGAATACGTCCTGACCTCCGCCAGCGATGCGCCAAGCTCCGGTAGCGGCACGGGGACGCCGGCCGGGGTGCGGTCCGACCTGGTTGGCACGCCTCAGCCTCCGCGTACGATCGCCCTGCAGTTCACCTTGAAGTACTAGCGCGGGCCGAAAGGTCCCGCCGGCCAACAGATGGAGAAGGCCATGTCCGATACCCTCGAAGTCCCCGCAAGAACTGAAGTGGCGACCTCCGCCGCCGACGCCATGCGCCGGCTTGAGAGACGGGCGGTGGCGCATCTGGCGGCTGGCGGGACCACCGACTGGGGTCCCTCCACCATGATGGTCGGGGCCGGGGAATACACCGACCCGGCCCGGTTCGAGGCCGAGCGCCGCGAACTGTTCGGCAAGCAGCCCCTGCTGGCCGGCCTCTCCTGCGAGGTGGCCGCGCCCGGCGATGTCATGCTGTTCGACAGCGTCGGGCCGGCCATCCTCATCGTGCGCAATCGCGAGGGTCGGCTGAACGCCTTCCTGAACATGTGCACCCACCGCGCGGCCCGGATGGTCAGCGATTGTTCGAAGCGCAAGCTGCTGGTCTGCCCCTTCCATGCCTGGAGCTTCGACCTCGACGGGCGGCTGGTCGCGGTGCCGGGTGAGGACTCCTTCGCCACCATCGACCGGACGACCCGCAACCTGGTCAAGGCGCCGGTCGGCGAGTGGGGCGGCATGGTCTTCGTCAAGGCCCACGCCGGCGACGAGACCATCGATGTCGAGGCCTGGCTCGGCGACATGGGTCCCGAGCTGCTACGGCTGAACCTGGCCGGTTCCAAGCTGATCAAGCACAGCCGGGTCGATGTCGAGACCAACTGGAAATATGCCCTCGACACCTATGGCGAGGGCTACCATTTCGGCGCCCTGCACCCGACCACCTTCGGCACCACCACCATCTCCAACGTCATCCTCTGCGACACCTTCGGGCCCCACTATCGGGTCAACTTCACCAATGTCGGCTATCGCGACCTGGTCGGGGTGGATGAAAAGGACTGGCCGACCGTCCCCTATGGCGGCAGCCACCTGGTGTTCCCCAACTCCATCGTCTACGGCGCGCCGATGGAGGGCGGCGGCAGCATGGTCGGCATGTACCGGCTTTATCCCGGCCAAACCCCCGGATCCTCCTTCACCATCATGTCGACCTATCGCGGAGCCGACCTGCCGGCGGAGACGCCGGACGCGGTCCTCGAAGGGGCCCACGACTTCATCCAGCATGTGGTGACCACAGAGGACTACAGCGTCTCCAAGGAGGGACAGCGGAACCTCGAGCACGCGCCGCCCGGTTTCCAAGTCGTCTTCGGCCGCAACGAGAAGGCCCTGCAGAACACCCATCGCCACATCGCCGCCGTTATCGGCATGCCCGTCGCCTAACCCAGCCTTGGCCGTCGAAAGGACTCTGGCATGTCAGTCTATCTGCATGTGACTCTGGAGGTGCACGCCGCCGGCCTCGCCCGTTTCCTTGAGGCCATGGAAAAGACCGCCGTGCCCTTCCTCGAGGGCCAGGGCTGGCGGCTGGCCGGAGCCTTCATCCAGCGGACCGGGCGGCTGGGCAATGTCATCGACCTTTGGGAACTTGACGATTTCCAGCATTTTGACCGCGCTCTACAGGCCTTCATGGCCGAGGAGAGCTTCGCCGCCTTCCAGGCCGTGCTGGCCGAGACCGTGATCAGCGAGACCATCGTCTTCGCCAACAAGGCGTCCTACATGCGGTGAGCCGGGGGGCCGCCCGGCCCGCCCTCGCCGCGCATCAATCACACCGAGAAACGGGACCGACGCGCATGGCGAATATCCAAACGGCGGCCTCGGCCGCGCCTTTGCGGCTGGGCGCCATCACCCTGTTGATGGGCCTGGCCCAGCTGGTCATCACCTCGGACTTCTCCATCGTCAGCGTCGCCTTGCCGACCATGGGCCGCTCGCTCGGCATCCAGCCGGCCCTGCTGTCGTGGGTGGTCTCGGCCCACAGCGTGGTGTTCGCCGGCTTCCTGATCATCGGCGGACGACTGACCGACGCCTTCGGCCATCGGCGCTGCCTCTTCTGGGGCCTGGCGCTATTCGCCGCCGGGTCGCTGCTCTCGGGCCTCAGCCTCAACATCTGGACATTGATCGCCGCCCGCTGCCTGCAGGGGCTGGGCGCGGCGCTGCTCTCTCCCGCCAGCTTCTCGCTGATCCACGGCTACCTGCCGGAGGGCCCCGCCCGTCACCGGGCGCTGGGTGTCTTCGCCGCCATGCAGGGCCTGTCGGTGATCATAGGCTTGCTGCTGGGCGGCTGGCTGACCACTCAGCTGGGTTGGCGGGCGGTGTTCTTCGTCACCCTGCCGATCGTCGCCGGCTGCATGGCCCTGACCGCCACCGTCCTGCCCCGCACCGCGCCCACCGCCGGGGCCGGGGCTCTGGACGACCTGGCCGGCGCGGTGCTGATCGCCGGCTCCACCGGCCTGCTGCTGTCGGCCCTGTCGGCCCTGGGAGAGCAGGGGTTCTCTTCCCCGCTGGGGGCGGGCCTGCTGGTCGCCGCGATCGCCGGCTTCGCCCTCTTCATCCGCCGCCAGGCGCGGCATGCCTCGCCCCTGATGCCGCTCGGCATCTTCCGCACCGAGAACCTGTCCGGCGCGGCGCTGGCCCTGATGGCCCTGATCGCCGGCTTCGGCGGCTATTTCGTGCTGACCAGCCTCTATCTGCAGAACGGTCTGCGGTTCTCAGCCGCCATCGCCGGCCTGGGAATGACCCCGATCGCCCTGGCCACCATCGCCGCCGGGCCCTGCGCCCCCGTGCTGATGAAGCGGCTGTCCCTGCGCACCCTGGCCATAGCCGGCCTGTCGCTGCAGCTCAGCGCCATGACGGGCCTGGCCCTCGTCGCGCCGCTCGGCCAGTACCTTGCCGTGGTTACGCTCGCCTTCCTGGCGGTGTTCGGCAGCACCAGCGCCTTCATCGCCCTGATGAGCCTGGCCCTGGCCAAGGCCCCGCCCGAAACGCAGGGAGCCACCTCCGGCCTGCTATTCACCGCCCAGCAGATCGGCCTTCCGGCCGGGGTGGTTATCACCCTGGCCCTGTTCACCCTGCAATCGGGTGGCGAGGGTTCGCTGGCCGCCTATGGCCGCGGCTACCTGGCGCCGGTGGCCATGCTGGCCCTCGGCCTGACTGCCCTGGTCCTGATGACCCGGCCGACGGCGTCCGCCCAGCCTGAAGCGCCTCCGCCGGCCGGCTGATTCGATGAAACTGACCAGAAACCGGACGGTTCTCGCCGCCGGCGCGGCCGCCTTTGCGGTCCTGGCCGGACTGGCGGCGATCCTGCTCCTGGCCCCGCGGCCAGGAGACGACGACTGGAGCAGCCACGGCAGGACCCCCGGTGAACAGCGGTTCTCGCCGCTGCGTCAGATCAGCCTCGAGACCCTCCCCCGCCTTGGCCTGGCCTGGGAGGCGCCCCTGGCCAACCCGGGCGGCGGCGTCGAGGCGACCCCAATCGTCGTCGACGGCGTCATCTATGTCAGCTCCACCTATGGCCAGGTCTACGCCTTCGACGGCGCCACGGGCCGCCCCCTATGGAGCTTCGATCCCCAGGTCCCGGCCGACTGGCTGCGGATGGCCTGCTGCAAGGCGGTCAACCGGGGCGTGGCGGTGTCAAAGGGCAGGGTCTTCGTCGGGGCGCTGGACGGACGGCTGTTCGCCCTGGACGCGGCCACGGGCGCCAGGCTCTGGCAGGTCGACACCACGGGCCACAAGCCGAACTACTCGATCACCGGCGCTCCCCGGGTGGTCAAGGACAAGGTGATCATCGGCAATGGCGGGGCCGACTTCGGGGTGCGGGGCTTCATCTCCGCCTATGACGCCGACAGCGGCAAGCTGGCCTGGCGCTTCTTCACCACGCCCGGCGATCCCGCCAAGGGGTTCGAACACCCCGAACTGGCCGTCGCCGCCAAGACCTGGGACCCGAAGCGGGACTGGTTGATCGGCGGCGGCGGCACGGCCTGGGACTCGATGTCCTACGACCCGGACCTGGATCTGCTCTATGTCGGCACCGGCAACGCCGGACCCGCCGACCCCAGGGTGCGAAACCCCGGCGGCGGCGACAGCCTGTTCGTCTCCTCCATCCTGGCCCTCAAGCCGGACACCGGCCGGCTCGCCTGGTGGTACCAGACCACGCCCGGCGACCAGTGGGACTATACCGCCACCCAGACCCTGACCCTGGCTGAGATCGAGCTCGGCGGGACCAGGCGCAAGGTGCTGATGCAGGCGCCGAAGAACGGCTTCTTCTATGTCCTCGACCGCGGGACCGGAAAGCTGCTGTCGGCCGACAAATACGTTCGCGCCGACTGGGCCGACCACGTCGACCTGAAGACCGGCCGCCCGGCGATGTCGACCGGCGCCGACTACACCAGGGGCGAGCGGCTGGTCTTCCCCTCCCCCTACGGCGGACACAACTGGCAGCCAGCGGCCTTCAGCCCGCGAACCGGCCTGGTCTACATCCCGGCCCGCGACCTCGGCTGGGTTTGGAATCCGGGCGGACTGACCTGGTTCTACCAGGGCGCTGACCCGGGCAGCCTGGCGGGGCTGAACATGGCCCAGGCCACCCGCGGCCTGCTGATCGCCTGGGACCCGGTCGCCCGCAAGGCCCGCTGGACCGCGCCGCAGCCGACCCTGATCAACGGCGGCCTGCTGGTCACCGCCGCCAATTTGCTGGTCCAGGGCACCGAGGATGGCTTCATCGACTTCCGCGACGCCCGCACCGGGGCGCTTGCCCGGAGGCTGCAGGTCGGTACCGGCGTTGTCGCGCCGCCGATCAGCTATGCCATCAATGGCGTGCAATATATTGCCGTGGCGGCCGGCTGGAACGGCGTCAAGGTCGCCCCGCCCCGTCCTGGAGAGCCGCCCCCCTATGACAACAGTGGCCGGCTGATCGTGCTGCGGCTGGGCGGCGGGCCAATCCGCATCGCCGATCGCCTGGAGCCCCAGCCCTTCCTGACCGGGATCGCTCCGCAGCCCGCCGCCCTGGTCGACCGCGGCCGGATCCTCTACCGGCGTAACTGTCTGATCTGCCACGGAGCCTTCGGTGAAAGGACGCAGTTCCCCGACCTGAGGCGGATATCCCGCGAGACCTATGACGGCTTCGACGACATCGTCCGGGGCGGGGCCTATCGCCAGAGCGGCATGGCCAGCTTCGCCGATGCCCTGACCCCGGCCGACAGCCAGGCGATCCGCGCCTATCTCGCCGACTGGGCCGCCGAATCCCGCGCCCGCGGCGCCGACCAGTCGACCGGCCAGGGATCGCGGGATAAGCCGGGCGGCGGGTCGGTCATGGTGCGGTAGCGCTCGGCCAGTCTTCGCCCGACAGGTTGGTGGAAACCGTCGGAAGGCTCGCCCCTATTGCCGGAACATCTCTCGGCCGATGATCACCCGCATGATTTCGTTGGTGCCTTCGAGGATCTGGTGGACGCGCAGGTCGCGGACGGTGCGCTCCAGCGGGAAGTCCTGGAGATAGCCATAGCCGCCGTGCAGCTGCAGGGCGTCGTTGGCGACGGTGAAACAGGCGTCGGTGGCGAACCGCTTGGCCATGGCGCAGAGCTTGGTCGCCTGGGGATCGCGGTTGTCCAGGGCCGAGGCGGCGCCGCGGACCATCAGCCGCGCGGCTTCCAGGTCGGTAGCCATGTCGGCGATCTTGAACTGCAGGGCCTGGAAGTCCTTCAAGGGACGGCCGAACTGCTTGCGTTGTTCCAGATAGGCCTTGGCGGTGTCGAGGGCGAAGCCGGCGCCGCCAAGCGAGCAGCTGGCGATGTTCAGCCGGCCGCCGTCCAACCCCATCATGGCGAAGCGGAAGCCCTCGCCTTCCTGGCCGATGCGGTTGGCGACGGGGACCCGCAGGCCATCGAAATTGACCTGGGCCGTCGGCTGCGACTTCCAGCCCATCTTGCGCTCGTTGGCCCCGAAGGACAGGCCTTCCCAGCCCTTCTCGACGACGAAGGCCGAGACCCCCTTGGCCCCCTCGCCCCCCGTGCGGGCCATGATCACATAGACATCCGAGACCCCGGCCCCGGAGATGAAGGCCTTGGAGCCGTTGAGGACGTAGTGGTCGCCGTCCAGTTTCGCCGTGGTCCGCATGGCCGCCGCGTCGGAGCCGCTGCCCGGCTCGGTCAGGCAATAGCTGGCGATCAGCTCCATGCTGGTCAGGCGCGGCAGGTATTTCTGGCGCAGCTCGTCGCCGGCGAAGCGATCGATCATCCAGCTGGCCATGTTGTGGATAGTCAGATAGGCCGCCGTGGGCACATCGCCGTAGCTCAAGGCTTCGAAGATCAGCGAAGCGTCCAGCCGGCTGAGGCCGGAGCCGCCGACGTCGTCCTGCACATAGACCCCGGCGAAGCCGAGCCCCGCGGCCTGGCGCAGGACGTCGACCGGAAAGTGTGACTCCTCGTCCCACTTCGCCGAATGCGGGGCCAGTTCATCCCTGGCGAAGCCCTGGGCCATCTCCTGGATGGCGCGCTGGTCGTCGGACAGTGTGAAATCCATGGGCTTGCCTTATGGACGGCGCCGGCCCCGGCGCGGGGGCGGGCGGGCGGTTGAAGCGCTGCGGGAATGTCGCGCGCCGGAATGTCGCGTCAGCCCTGGCGGGCCAGCTCCAGGAACTCCTGCCGGGTCCGGGGATCGTCCCGCACCGCGCCGAGCAGGGTCGAGGTGGTCAGCCAGGTGCCGGGGGTGTTGACGCCTCGCATGGTCATGCAGCTGTGTTCTGAGCGGATGACCACGCCCACGCCGCGCGGCTGCAGGATGTCCTGGATGGCTTCGGCGATCTCCGCCGTCAGCTTTTCCTGGATCTGCAACCGGCGGGCAAAACCGCTGACCACCCGGGCCAGTTTGGAGATGCCGACCACGCGGCTGGACGGCAGGTAGCCGACATGGGCCCGCCCCTGGAACGGCAGCATATGATGCTCGCAGAAACTGACCACCGGGATGTTGGACAGCACCACCAGCTCGTCATAGCCGGCCACTTCCTCGAAGGTCCGCTTCAGATAGTCGTGCGGGTCCTCTTCGTAGCCATGAAACAGCTCGCGGTAGGAGCGGGTGACCCGGGCCGGAGTCTCCAGCAGCCCCTCGCGCTCCGGATCGTCGCCGGCCCAGCGGATCAGCGTCCGAACGGCCGCCTGGGCCTCTTCCTCGGTGGGGCGGTTCAGCTTGCTAGTCGAGGTCATCCAATGCCTTCGAAAATTGACGGAGCGGCCCGGAGTAGCCCTGACCGCCGCGCGCCGCATATAGAGGCCGAACCAGGCGGCGGCGAACCGAAGGATACAGTGCAGCCCCTGCAAGGGCTAGCCGAGGCTGCGATACCTGCTTCACCAGGCGCGACATTGTCGCCGTTTCACCTTGGTTCGGCGACGGACAATCGAGGCGGGAGCCATGGTCGAGCCTAGCCCTGCGCCGCTTCCAGGGCGTCGAGCCGTCCCCTGAGCAGCTGCAGGATGGCGGAGAAGTCGCGCTCGCCGTGACCAAGACCCGCGAACAGGGCGTAGAGGGCCTCGGCCTGGGCGCCGAGCGGCGTCGAGGCGCCGGCGCTGGCCGCCGCCTCCTGGGCCAGCTTCAGGTCCTTGAGCATCAGGTTGGTCAGGAAGCCGCCACGATAGTCCCGGTTCGACGGCGCCGCCGGCACCGGGCCCGGCCAGGGGCAGTAGCTGGTCAGGGACCAGTTCTGGCCGGACGACTTGGAGGCGATCTCGAAGAAGCGGTCGGGGTCCAGGCCCAGCTTCTCAGCCAGCCCGAAGGCCTCGCAGGTGCCCAGCATGGTGATCCCCAGCAGCATGTTGTTGCAGATCTTCGCCGCCTGGCCGGACCCCGCCTCCCCGGCCCGGATGACGACGCGGGCCATGGGGGCCAGAACCGCTTCGACCTGCGCGAAATCCGCCTCCTCGCAGCCGACCATGAAGGCCAGGGTTCCGGCGTCAGCCGCCATGATGCCGCCGGAGACCGGGGCGTCGGCGAAGCGGAAGCCGGCGGCCCGGGCCTCGGCGCCCACGGCCTTGGCGCTGTCGACGTCGATGGTCGAGCAGTCGATCAGCAGCGCCGATTTCGGCGCGTTGGTCAGGATATCCCCGGCATAAACGCTGCGTACATGCTTGCCGGCCGGCAGCATCGTGATCACCACCTCGGCGTCCGACACCGCCTCGGCGACCGAGGTCGCCGGGGTGCAGCCGCCGGCGGCGGCCTTATCCAGGGCCGCCTGCGACAGGTCGAAGGCGACGACGCTGGCGCCGGCCTTGGCCTGGTTGGCCGCCATGCCGGCGCCCATGTTGCCGACCCCGATGAAGGCGATTTTGGTCATGGTCGAAGTCCCTGGTTGGCCGGAGAGAGGCGCGATCAGCGCATGGTCGGAATGACGAAGGCGCTGTCTTCCTGCTCGCCTTCCGGCCAGCGGGCGGTGACGGTCTTCACCTTGGTCCAGAACTTCAGGCCTTCCATGCCGTGCTGGTTGGTGTCGCCGAAGGCGCTGCGCTTCCAGCCGCCGAAGGTGTGGTAGGCGACGGGCACCGGGATCGGCACATTGATCCCGACCATCCCGACCTGGACACGGGAGGCGAACTCGCGCGCCGCCCGGCCGCTGCGGGTGAACAGGGCGACGCCATTGCCGTACTGGTGCTCGCTGGGCAGGGCGATGGCTTCCTCGAAGCTCTCGGCCCGGACCATCTGCAGCACGGGCCCGAAGATTTCCTCGTGATAGGTCTTCATCCCGGTCTTCACGCCGTCGAAGAAGCTGGGGCCGATGAAGAAGCCCTTCTCATAGCCCTGCAGCTTGAAGTCCCGGCCATCGACCACCAGTTCGGCGCCCTCGTCCTGACCGATCTGGATGTAGTCGGCGATCTTCTGGCGGTGGGCGGCGCTGACCACCGGGCCGTACTGGGCCTCGGCGTCGGTGCTGATTCCGACCTTCAGGGTCTCGATCTCGGCGATCATCCGCTCACGGAGCTCGTCGGCCACCGCCTTGCCGACCGGGACGACCACGGGCAGGGCCATGCAGCGCTCGCCCGCCGAGCCGAAGGCCGCGCCGGACAGGTCCTTGACCACCTGGTCGAGGTCGGCGTCGGGCAGGACGATGCCGTGGTTCTTTGCCCCGCCCATCGCCTGGACCCGCTTGTTGTGCAGCGTTCCCTGCGAATAGACATAGTGGGCGATGTCGGAAGAGCCGACGAAGCTGACGGCCTTGATGTCTGGATGCTGCAGGATGGCGTCGACGCTGACCTTGTCGCCATGGACGACGTTCAGGACGCCCTCCGGAGCGCCGGCTTCCATCATCAGTTCGGCCAGACGGACAGGAACCGAAGGGTCCTTCTCCGACGGCTTGAGAATGAAGGTGTTGCCCACGGCGATGGCCACGCCGAACATCCACATCGGGATCATGCCGGGGAAGTTGAACGGGGTGATGCCGGCGACCACGCCAAGGCTCTGGCGCATCGAATAGACGTCGATGCCGGGGCCGGCGCCTTCGGTATATTCGCCCTTCAGCACATGCGGGATGCCGCAGGCGAACTCGATCACTTCCAGGCCACGCTGGATGTCGCCCTTGGAATCGGCGACGACCTTGCCGTGCTCTGACGACAGCAGTTCGGCCAGGTCCTGCATATTGGCCTCGACCAGCCGCTTGAACTCGAACATCACCCGCGCCCGGCGCTGAGGATTGGTCGCCGACCAGCCGGCGTGGGCCTTTAGGGCCGCCTGAACGGCGCCATCCAGCTCCGCCGCCGTGGCCAACTGCACGCGCGCCTGGACCTCACCGGTATTGGGATTGAACACATCGCCGAAGCGTCCCGAGACGCCCTCAAGGCTCTGGCCGTTCACGAAATGGCGGATGTCGCGCATGGAAACTGTCCTCTGTTTGGCATGGTCCCTATCACTCACCCGCGCGGGGCGGTATTGCATAACTGCTTATCAGGATATGCAAATCTGCAATGGCCTTCGACTGGGACGATCTTCGGGTGTTCGTCGAGGCGGCGGAGCGGGGCTCGTTGACCGCCGCCGCCACCCGGCTGGGCATCAATACCGCCACGGTGGGCCGCCGGGTCGGGCGGCTGGAAAGCGCGCTGCGCGCTACCCTGTTCATCCGTTCGCCCAACGGGCTGGAGTTGACCGCCGCCGGGGCGCGGCTGCTGGAGGCTGGCCTCGCCGCCCGCTCGGCCATGGAGGCGGCGGCGCGGACCGGCGAGCCCGACGTGGTCGGCGGGACGGTGCGGCTCAGTGTGGCCGAAGGTTTCGGCACCGCCATCGTCGCCCCTGCCCTCCCGGACTTCCGGCGCGGCCGGCCGGCCCTGCGGCTGGAACTGGCCGCCTCGGCCGGGCTGCTGTCGGCCGGCACCCGGGAAGTCGATCTGGCGGTGACGCTCAGCGCGCCCAACTCCCCCAGACTGGTAGTTGAACCGCTGACCGAGTACCGGCTCGGGCTCTATGCCTCGGCCGGCTATCTTGAGCGGGCCGGCCTGCCGCACGACGCCGCCGACCTGACCGCCTTCGACATGGTCGGCTATGTCGATGACCTGATCTTCGCGCCGGAACTGCGATACCTGGACGAGATCCACCCGGGGCTTAGGCCGGTGCTGTCCAGTTCCTCGATCAACGCCCAGCGGGAAATCGTCGGGGCGGGCGGCGGCATCGCCATCCTTCCCTGTTTCCTGGCCGGCGAGCTGACCCGGGTCCTGCCCCGGATCAGCCTGTCGCGCCGGCTCTGGGTCAGCACCCACCGCGATGTCGCCGCAACCGCCCGGGTCCGGGCCGTTCGGGGCTGGCTGAACGCCCTGGTCTCCGCCAGGGCCGACCTGTTGCTGGGCGAGCAGCCCGCCTGACGCGGGTCGACCATGGCCCCGACGCGCCGCCTGTTACGCGCACCCGGCGATCAGACCAGGGTCTGGCCGTCGTCGATCTTGAAGATCGAGCCCGTCACCGCGCGCGAGCTGTCCGAGGACAGGAACAACAGCAGGTCATCCATGTCCGCCTCGCCCATCAGCCGGCGGCGCGGCATGGCCTGGACGAAGGCTTCGCCGACGTCCCCCTGCAGCCAGGGCGTGGTCATCTCGGTCTCGACGTATCCTGGCGCCAGGACATTGACGTTGACCCCGCGTCCGACCCATTCGCGGGCCATGACCAGGCCCATCTGGTGCAGGGCCGATTTGGAGGCCGAATAGCCGATGGAGCCCGGCGTGGCGTGCAGCCCCCGGATCGAACCGATCAGGATGATCCGTCCACGGCCGCTCTCTGTTGATCCCGCCGCCATCATCCGCCTGGCGCCTTCCCGCGCCGTGAGAAAGGCTCCGCGCAGATTGACCTCGAAGACGCCCATGAAGTCCTCGACATCGGTCTTCAGGGCCGAGGCCGAACTGCCGGCGACTCCGGCGTTGGCGATCACCACCTCGACCGGTCCGAAGGCCGCCTCGGCCGCCGTGAAACCCTGCTGGACCGAGGCTTCGTCGGCCACGTCCATGGTCACCGCCAGGGCCCGGCCGCCGGACGCCGCGATCTCGGCGACGGCCACATCCAGTTGCTCCCTGCGTCGCGCGGCCAGCACCACCGCCGCCCCGGCCTTGGCCAGCTGGACCGCGAACCGCCGGCCCAGGCCCGAAGACGCCCCCGTCACCAAGGCCGTTCGCCCCGTCAGATCAATCGTCATCCTCATTCTCCCTCTTCAGCTTTTTTGCCGGCGTCTGCGTCCAGTCGCCGTGGACTTTCAGGTTCCGGTTTCCCGCGGACCGGGCGAGACCGGCCGGCCAAGCACCTCGACCATGGCCGTGGTCAGCTGCTTGAGGTCGGCTGCCGAAATGTTCAGGGCTGGAGTCAGATAGACCACCCTGCCCATCGGCCGGATCCAAACCCCGGCCTCGGCAAAGGCGGCGCAGAGACCGCCGACGTCGACGGGCCTGGCGAACTCCACCACGCCGATGGCGCCCAACACCCGCACATCCACCACGCCCGCCAATCCCCGGCAGGGCTCCAGCCCCACGGTCATCGCCGCCGAAATCCGCGCCACATCGTCCCGCCAGGCGGCGGTCTCGAAGATGTCGAGCGAGGCGTTGGCCGCCGCGCAGGCCAGCGGGTTGGCCATATAGGTCGGCCCGTGCATCAGGGCCGCGCCCGGATCGTCAGACCAGAAGGCCTCGAACACCCGCCGGTTGGCGATCGCCGCCGACAACGGCAGGGTCCCGCCGGTCAGGGCCTTGGACAGGGTGACGATATCCGGCTCGATCTCCGCCGCCTGCATGGCGAACAGCGTGCCCGTGCGGCCAAACCCGGTGAAGATCTCGTCGAAGATCAGCAGCACGCCGTGCTTGTCGGCCAGGATCCGCAGGTTCCGCAACACCTGGGGATCATGGAACAGCATCCCGCCCGCCCCCTGCGCCAGCGGCTCGACCAGGATGGCGGCGATCTCGCCCGCCTGGTTGGCAAGCTGGGCGTCCAGGGCCGCGAAACTGGCTTCGTCCACGGGCAGCCGCGCCATGATCTGGCCTGGCAGCACTCCGGCGAACAGGCTGTGCATCCCCTCCTCCGGGTCGCAGACGGTCATCGTCGCCAGGGTGTCGCCGTGATAGCCGCCGAGGAAGGCGAGGAACCGGGTGCGGCCTTGGACGCCCCGGTTGATCCAGTATTGCAGGGCCATCTTCATGGCGATCTCGACCGCCACCGAGCCGGACTCGGCGAAGAAGACGTGGCCCAGATCTCCCGGCAGCATCTCCGCCAGCCGCCGCGCCAGCCGATAGGCCGGCTCATGGGCCAGGCCGCCGAACATCACATGCGGGGCGCGCTCCAGCTGGGTCCGCACGGCCTGGGCGATATGCGGATGGTTGTAGCCGTGGCAGGCCGTCCACCAGGACGCCAGGCCGTCGACCAGCTCCCGGCCATCCTCCAGCCGGATGCGCGCGCCGGAGGTGCTGGCAACGGCCAGCGAAGGCCGGGCGGTCTTCATCTGGCAGTAGGGGCGCCAGACGTGCGGGGCGCCGGCCTCGAACCAGTCGGCCGCTTGTGCGTCGATCCGGGCAGTCGTCATCGGTGAACTCCGATCAGGTTAGCTGGCGCTGCGAAAAGGCATGGCGTTGCGCGCCGGCCTTGCTATTCCCTCCGCGCGTTGCTCGCCAGCCGGGGATTTGATGGACAGCCTGCAAAGTTTTGCCGAGGACAAGCTCGCCGCCCTCGAAGCCCTCACTCTGAAGCGGACCCTGGCCCCGACCCATCGGGTTGACGGGATATGGGTTGAGCGGGGCGGACGGCGCCTGCTGTCCTTCTCCTGCAATGACTATCTGGGCCTTTCCCACCATCCTGCGGTCAAGGCGGCGGCCGTGGCGGCAGTGGAGACATACGGCGCAGGCTCCGGCGCCTCGCGACTGGTCAGCGGCGACACTCCCCTCATCGGCCAGCTGGAAGAACGCCTGGCCGCCTTCAAGGGCACGGAGGCGGCCTGCGTGTTCGGCTCCGGCTATCTGACCAACACCGGCGTCATCCCCACCCTGGTCGGCCCCGGCGACCTGATCCTCGTCGACGAGCTGGCCCATGCCTGTATCTGGGCAGGGGCCAGGCTGTCGGGGGCGGAGACGCTGGCCTTCCGGCACAACGCCGTCGAGCATCTGGAGGCCCTGCTCAGCGAGCGGCGCGGCGGGGCTCGGCGGGTGCTGGTCGCCACGGACGGGGTCTTCTCCATGGACGGGGACCTCGCGCCGCTGGATAGAATTTCGGATATCTGCCTTATCCATGACGCCTGGCTGCTCAGCGACGACGCCCATGGCATCGGGGTGGTCGCCGGCGGTCGCGGTTCGGCCCATGTCTTTCCCGGCGCCCGCATCCCGCTGCAGATGGGCACCCTGTCCAAGGCGGTCGGCGGCTATGGCGGCTATCTCTGCGCCTCGCGGGCCGTGATCGACCTGATCAAGACCAGAGCCCGGACCCTGATCTATTCGACCGGCATGCCCCCGGCCAGCGCTGGAGCCGCCCTGGCCGCCCTGGAGATCATCGCCGGTGATCCGGAGCTGTGCGCCCTGCCCCTGGCCAAGGCCCAGGCCTTCACCACCGCCCTCGGCCTGCCGCCAGCCGAGAGCGCCATTGTCCCGGTGATCATCGGCGAGGCCGCGGCGGCGCTGGAAGCCTCCAGGATGCTGCTCGACGCCGGCTTCCTGGTCGTCCCCATCCGTCCCCCGACCGTGCCCGCCGGCACCGCCCGCCTGCGGGTCGCCTTCAGCGCCGCCCACCCGGACGCGGAGATCCAGCGCCTGGCCGACCTGATCCGGCCGCTGCTGAAGGTCTGAACCATGGCGGCCCTGTTTATCACCGGCGTCGGCACCGATGTCGGCAAGACCTACGTCACCGCCGGCCTGATCCGGGCGCTGAAGGCCGCCGGGCGGCCCGTCGACGCCCTCAAGCCGGTGGTCAGCGGTTTTGACCCGGCCGCGCCGCAAGGCAGCGATCCGGCCGAGCTGCTGGCCGCCCTCGGCCGGCCAGTCACGCCCGAGACCCTGGCCGCCATCTCGCCCTGGCAGTACGCCGCGCCGCTGTCGCCGCCGCTGGCCGCGCGGCGCGAGGGCCGGGTCCTGTCGGCGGAGGCCGTCATCGGCCTCTGCCGGGACCGCATCGCCGCCGCCGAGGAAACCCTGCTGCTGGTCGAGGGGGCCGGCGGCGTCATGTCCCCGCTCAGCGACGAGACCACCATGCTGGACCTGGCCGTCGCCTTGGAGGCCCCGGTGCTGCTGGTCGCCGGCTCCTATCTGGGAACCATCAGCCACACCCTGACCGCCATCCTCGCCCTGCGCGGGGCCGGCGCCGCCCTCCTGGCCGTGGTGATGAGCGAAACGCCGGACGCCCCGCCGATGGACGAGACCCTGGTTTCCCTGGCCCGCTTCCTGCCGGATGCGCCGCTGTTCGGCGTGGCGCGCGGCGGGGCGGTCCCTGCCGACCTCCTGCCCCTGCTGCCGGCCTGAGCCTTCAGAGCCCCAGGACCGCCTTGGCCATGATGTTGCGCTGGATCTCGTTGGTCCCGGCGTAGATCGAGCCGGCCCGGTCGTTGAAATATTTCGACGCCACGGTCCAGCTGTAGTCCGGTCCGACCCCGTCCTGCTGCGGCGGCGGGACGAAGCCGGGGCTGGGTCCGCCCGGCGAGACCATATGCGGCTGCCAGACGCCGCCATAGGCGCCGGCGGCGGCCAGGGCGATCTCCGTCAGCCTCTGGCTGAGCTCGGTGCCGACGGTCTTGAGGATCGAGGATTCCGGCCCGGGCGCCTGGCCGACCGAGACGCTGGACATCACCCGAAGCTCGATGGCCTCCAGGGCGTCGACCTGCACGGCGGCGTCGGCCAGTTGGCGGCGCAGGGAGACGCCCTCGGTATCTTCCCGGTCGGGGAACTGGGCATCGAGGATGTGCGCCGCCTTGACCAGCCGCGAGCGGAAGCCGGGGCTGTAGGCGCTGCCGCCCCGTTCGAACTGCATCAGGTGTTTGGCGACCGTCCAGCCCTGACCGATCGGGCCGACGGCGTTGGCCTTGGGCACGCGCACATCGGTGAAGAAGACGTGGTTCTGGATATGCTCGCCCGACAGGGAGATGATCGGCGTCACCTCGACGCCAGGGCTGGTCATGTCGATCAGCAGGAAGGTGATGCCCTTCTGCGGGATCGACTCCCGCGCCGTCCGCACCAGGCAGAAGATCCAGTTGGCCTCATGCGCGTGGGTGGTCCACAGCTTGTGGCCGGTGCAGATCAGGTCGTCGCCGTCCTCCACCGCGCTCATCTGCAGGGTGGCCAGGTCCGAACCCGACTGCGGCTCCGAATAGCCTTGGCACCAGAAGTCCTCGCCGCTGAGCATGCGGGGCAGGAAATAGTCCTGCTGGGCTTTCGTCCCGTGGCCGATCAGGACCGGCCCGCACATGCCGATCCCCATCGGCGAGACCGGGGGCGCGCCGGCCGCCGCCAGTTCGGTGGCGAAGATGTAGCGCTGGCTGACCGACCAGCCGCAGCCGCCGAACTCCACCGGCCAGGATGGCGCCGCCCAGCCCCGGGCGTGCAGGATCTTCTGCCAGGCCATGCCGACCTCATAGTCGGCGTAAACGCTGGTCAGGCCGGCGCCGGCGCGGCGAAGGTGCGGCGTCAGCTGTTCGTCCAGGAAGGCTCGCACCTCTTGCCGGAAGTCCAGGTCCGCCTTGCTCCATTCGATGTTCATGGCCGGGGCTCCTGTTGCGGGCGGCTCAGCTGATCTGGGCGATGGGGGAAGCTCGGCCGCCTGCCCCGACGTCGGTCAACGCTCAAAAAGACAGCCGCGCAGACCCCTGCGCGGCTTAAGTTTGTCTGGCCGGGAGGAGAGCCAGATTTCAGACCTTCACGCCGGCGCGACCCGTCGCAGATAGCTGGCCACGGCATCGCCGAAGACGGTGTTCTGGTCGCCGGCCACCATGTGACCCGCGCCGCGCACATCGGCGACCTCGGCCTGGGGCATCAGCTGGCGGAAGGCCGCGACATCCTCCTCAGCCACCACTTCGCTCCTGTCGCCCCGCACCAGCAGGGTGGGGATGACGACGGCCGCGGCGGCCTCCGCCAGCCTGCCGCTTTCCTTGCTGCGATCCTCCGAGGCGTTGCTGATGAAGCTCGGGTCCCAATGCCAGTGAAGCCGGCCGTTACGGGCGCGCAGATTCTTCATCAGCCCCACCGGACTGGACGGCCGAGGCCGGTCGGGCAGATAGCCGGCCACGGCGTCCGCCGCCTCATGCACATCGGCGAAACCGTCCGGATTGGCGTTCATGAAGCCGATGATCTTGGCCGTGCCCGGACCGCCGACCCGGGGGGTGATATCGACCAGGACCAGGGCCTTGACCCGGTCCCGGAGATCCTCACCGACGGCCAGCAGGGCCGCGATCCCGCCCATCGAGGCGCCCACCAGAACAGGCGGGCGGTCGAGGCTGTCCACCACCGCCGTCACATCGTCGCGGAAGGCGCTCAGGCTATAGTCCGCGTCGTCGGCCCAACCGCTGTCGCCATGCCCGCGCAGGTCCAGCGACAGGACGAGGTAGCCTTCCCCGGCAAGCCGGCGGGCCGTGGCCCCCCAGGCGTGGCGCGTCTGACCGCCGCCATGCAGCAGGATCACCGGCTGGCCGGACGCCGGGCCGTACCGGTCCAGCGCCAGGGGCACCCCACCGGACCCGGCGATGAACTCAAGCTCGCCTTCGGTCGCTACCTTGGTCATCGGTATTCCTCTCCGGCCCCGCACTTCGCGCAGGATGGGCAAGGCCGGTCCGGTCGCCAAGGGCGTTACCCTTGGTAAGGGGGTCAGAATTTCATCGAAAATTCGAGAATGACTTCCCGCGGGTTCTCGACGAAGGCCGACATGTCGCTGAGCACCCCAACCGTCGTGCCGGTTCCCGTGCCGCCGGTGAAGGGGATGTCGTTGGCGCTGGTGACGACATATTCCTGCGTCAGGTTGCGGCCGATCAGCGACACCTGCCAGCGGTCGGACGGGCCAAACAGCCGGAAGGCCGCATCCACCTTGGGATAGGCGTCCTGCACGCCGTCGGGGCGCAGGGTGTCGGTGAAGTTGTACTTCGAGGTGTAGCTGAGGTCGGTCGACAGCTGGCCGCGGAAGTCGCCGAACAGCGGGAACTCATAGGCGGCGCCCAGCCGGCCGGACAACTCCGGCGCCTTGGGCGGCGTGCGGCCGCTGTAGTCCTGGCTGGTGAAGGCCGCGCCGGCGAGCAGCAGGTTGCAGCCCTTGGCGATCGTCTGGCCGCCGTAGCACTGGCCGATGTAGTTGTCGTACTCGGCCTTGTTGTAGGCCAGGGCGCCGTGGATGCTCAGGCCGTCGATGGCGCGGGGCCGGAAATCGAAGTCCGCCTCGACCCCCTTGGTCGACAGCTCGCCGGCATTGGCGACCACCTGGCCGATAGTCACCGGGTCGAAGTTCTGAACCTGCAGGTCCTCATAGAGGTAGTCGTAGGCGGTGATGTTCAAGCTGAGCGCGCCGTCCAGCAGGATCGACTTCATCCCGACCTCGTAGCCCTTGGCGCTCTCGCTGCCGAACTGGCCGGCGGCGACCGAGGCCGCCGGGGTCAGCGACTGGGAGATGTTGAACCCGCCCGACTTGAAGCCCTGCTTGTAGGAGGTATAGACCGAGATATCGCGATCCGGCTTCCAGCGCAGCGTGACCTGGGGCGAGACGTTCTCGTCGGAGAAGCGGTCCTTCAACGAGATGCCGGCCGGGAAGAAGCCGGCGAAGGCCGAGTGGCCGGCGCGGGATAGCTGGTAGCTGTCGCGCTCCTCGCGGCTCCAGCGGGCGCCCGCCGACAGCTGCCAGGTTTCCAGGAAGTCATAGGTGCCCTCGGCGAAGGCCGAGATGCTGTCGCCATCGAACCCATCGTCGCGACGGAAACTCGCGTAGGTGCCGCTCACCGGATCCAGCGGCACGGGGAAGATGTAGGCGTCGGTATTGAAGGTGAACTCGGCGTGGGAGGCGAAGCCCCCGAACATCACATTGAACGGGCCGTCGAACTTGGTCTGGAAACGGATTTCCT
This sequence comes from Caulobacter sp., assembly GCA_044239675.1. Lineage (GTDB taxonomy): Bacteria > Pseudomonadota > Alphaproteobacteria > Caulobacterales > Caulobacteraceae > Caulobacter. The sequence goes on along the minus strand of JBIIAX010000004.1, from coordinate 162,748 downwards.
GCGACAGCTGGCTGAACTCGGAAAACTGGGTGAAGGAGGCCGGATAGGCCTCGCCGGCCACGTTGTTCAGGTCGCTCTGGCGGAAGGTGTAGTAGGCGGTGATCGAGTTGACATCGATCTTGTCGAACTTCAGCGCGCCGGTGACGATGGCGAAGGACGAGGTCAGGTCGGCGTACATCTTGCCGTCGCGGCCATAGCGCATGGTCTTGGCCACGGCCTTGGGCAGGCTGGAGGAGTCCGACACGCCGTTGATCCGGCAGTCGGCGTTGGGGCTGGGCGGCACGCCGTTGGCCGAGGCCGGCGTGGTCCGGCCGCCGCCGCAGATCCGTTCCAGGATATCCGTCGGGCCGCCGTCCAGCTGCTGGGTCGCCCCGACCTTCAGCTGCAGGTTCAGCATGTCGTTGGGTTCGAACTCGAAGGTCAGGCGACCGCTCTGGGTCTCGCCGCCGCCGCGCTTGTCGTTATTGCGGTGGCGCGCCATGCCCAGCGGATCGAGATAGGTCTTGGCGGCGCTATTTTCGAACGACCCTTCGGAGTCCGACAGGCGGAAGGCCAGGCGGGCCCGCAGGGTGTCGGTGATCGGGCCGGAGACATAGCCCTCGCCATAGAGCTCGGCAGCCTCGAAACCGTAGCCGGTCTTCAGGCCGGCCTCAAAGTCCGTGGTCGGACCGTTGGTGACGACGCTGATCAGGCCGCCGGTGGTGTTCTTGCCGTAGAACAGGGCCTGGGGTCCCTTCAAGACCTCGATACGCTGTACGTCGTATTGGCTGAGCGCGATCTCCCGGCCGCGACTCATCGCCAGGCCATCGACGTTGAACGACACCGACTGGTCGAAGCCGGCGCTCAGGGCTGTCGAGCCGACCCCGCGCAGGAAGACGCTGGCTGAGGAGCCCGAGGCGGCGCGGCCGGCGACCATCGAGGGCACCAGGGTGGCGATGTCGGTGAAATCGGTCACCGCATAGTTGTCGAGAGTCTTGCCCGATACGGCGGTGATCGCCACGGGCACGTCGACCAGTCGCTCATCCTTGCGGCGGGCGGTGACAATCAGTTCCTCGATCATCTGGGTTGACGGCTCGCCGGCCGGCGCGGCGGCGGGGGCTGTCTGGGCGTGGGCCATGAGCGGCGCCACGGCCGTGGTCGCGAAAGCCAGAGCCGAGAGACGGAACCTGCGAGACATTGAAACCCCCTAATTTCCCTTATGGCGACGCGGCGTCCTGCGAAGCCAGCGGCGGCGGACATCTCCGTGTCCCGCCCGGCCAAACTCGTACGATCATAATCTATTGTCAATAGGATTTGAGGGGCTCTTTGCCGGGAAGACGTCGGGACTCAGCCGCCACAAGAGACTGCCTCCACCGCCTAGCCTGGCCATTTCCCATTATATTACGGGGCCTTACGGCCGCTTTGGGCTACGCGCGACATTATCGATGATCCATAGGCGTCCGCGGCAAATCGGCCAGTCGCCGAGCAATTTCCCCTTTCGAATCGTCGCTCACTCCCCAGCCGGCGCTCCGCAATGATACGGGGGCGACAAGAAGGCCTTGCCTCACTAAACTAAGGCAAGTTGATTATCAGGGCCCGAATCGCAATTCCGGCCCGACCAGATTGGGACCGCAAGCGATTGGGCCGACCGACCAAGACCATGATCACCCGCGAGGGGGCCACCCGGGCGGCCCTGCATGTCATCGACACCCGCGGGCTGGAGGGCTTCAGCCTGGAGATGGCCGCCCGCCAGCTCGGGGTGAAGGCGCCATCCCTCTATCACCACTTCAAGGACAAGGCCGAGCTGCTGTCGGAAGTGGCGCGCTTCGTCATGCTGGACCTGGAACTGCCCAGCGACGGCCAGGCCACATCCTGGGACGAGGCCATGGTGGCAATCTGCGTCGCCACCCGCCGGGCGCTGTTGAAACACCCCAACGCCGCGCCGCTTTACCTGCAGTTCTTTCCCCGCCACCTGATGCTGTCGGCCTATGACCGCTGGATCGGCAGTTGCCCCTATCCGCCGGAGGTGCGGATGGTGTTGCTGGAGGGGACGGAAAAGCTGACCTATGCCTCGGCCCTGTTCGAGTCGGCGGCCATCTCGCGAGGCCTGCCCAGCATGCCGCTGGTCGATCCGGTCCGGCTGCCGCACCTGGCCGGGGCCATCGCCGCCAATCCGCACGATGCCGAAGGCGTCTTCGAACAGGTGATCCGCACCTATCTGGCCGGCTTTCGAGCCACGGGGGCGACCGCCGGCCCTGCCGCCGAGCTGCCCGGCGCCTCGAACGGTCGGCTGCGCATCCGGGTCAAGGCCCTGCGCGAGCCCAGTCTTTCAGACTAGGGGTCCGTCCCGACGGGCGCGCTCATGACGAAGGGCAGGTCGGGAGAGGAAATGGTGGATTGGTTCCCGTTCTTGTGGATGACCGTGACCCGCCCGAAGGCCGGCATCACCACCACGCCGGTCAGGCCATCAACCCACCGGTGCAGCGCCGCGCGCGCGACCTCCAAGGCGTCTCCGTCGACGACGGACTGACCTGACGCTTCGACCTCTTCCGCGAACTCGAGCACACGGTCGGCGATCGCCTGAGTGTCGCTGGTCTGCCTCTCGGCCATGATGGTTCCTTCAGCCCCGCGAGGGTCCGGCAAACCCATGGCCCCAGCAAGCGATCTTGTCTTCCCTACAGGCGCTGGATGGGCCCATTTCACGCTCCGGCGATATCTTCACGGGGTGAGTTGAATAAGGGCGCGTCTTGGGGACTTTGGGCCGTGATGGAGGACGCCATGAGCCAAGTTAAAGCACCCGAACTCGCCAGCGCTGCTCGGACCTATTGGAACGAAGAAGGCTATAAGGCCGGTGGAGTCATCCGGGAGGTCGACTATGCCGCGGCCTCGCGCGGCCTGGATCCAGCCCTCGCGGGCATCAAGATCGTCGACACAGACACCCACATCACCGAAGCGCCGGACCTGTTCACCTCGCGCGCGCCGGGCAAGTTCAAGGGCAGGGTGCCCGAGGTTCGTCGCGTGGACGGTGTGGACCGCTGGTTCGTCGGCGACCGCAATTTCGGTTCGCTGGGCGGCAACGTCATCCGCGCCGACAACAACAAGGTGCTGGGCCGCCTGGCCTTCCAGACCATCGACGAAGGCCACCTCGGCGCCTACCAGACCAAGGCGCGCCTGCAGGCCATGGACGATATGGGCGTCTACGCCCAGATCTGCTTCCAGAACTCGGGCGTCACCCAGGCCGGATCGCTGATGGCGCTGGGCGACAACGAACTCGCGGTCACCATCATCAAGCTCTACAACGACGCCGCCATGGAACGACAGGAAGAGTCCGGCCAGCGGCTGTTCACCATGGCGCACCTGCCGCTGTGGGATAAGGCGGCGATGGAAATCGAGGCCCGACGCGTCCTTGACGGCGGCCTGAAGGGTTTCGTTCTGCCCGACACACCGGAGCGGCTGGGCCTGCCATCATTCCTGGACGACTATTGGACGCCGTTCCTGGAGATGTGCGAGAGCTACGGCGCGCCGATCAACTTCCACCTCAACGCCGCCATCGATCCCAATACCCTGGTCTGGAAGGGCTTCGAGTTCGAGCAATCCCTGGCCGTGGTCGCGACCATGTTCTCGATGGGCAACGCCGCCACCATGGGCAACTGGATGGTCAGCGGTCGCCTCGACCAGCACCCCAAGCTGAAGATCGGCCTGATCGAAAGCGGCATGGGCTGGGTGCCCTTCGCGCTGGAGGCCTACGAGCATCAGTTCAAGGAAATGCTGCCCAACAAGTCCAAGGTCCTGCAGAAGCGGCCGCATGAGTATTTCCGCGACAATTTCTGGGTGACCTACTGGTTCGAGACGGTCGGTCCGCAGAAGCTGTTGGAGACGATCGGGATCAACAAGGTGATGTTCGAGACCGATTTCCCGCACCCGACGTCGCTGTATCCGGGCGTACAGGATCACATCCTGGCCTCGCTGAGCGGTTACGATTACGACGTCCGCCGCCTCGTCCTGGAGCGCAATGCGGTCGAGCTCTACAACCTGCCCTTCTAGCCGGAGTGCGTCGGGGCGAGGCGCTCAGGGCTATCCCGCTTGAGGCGCCCTCATTGTCTGGTGGGGACGCCAAGGGCGGGTTGGACGACTCCATCCAACCCTGAACCCCTTAGAGCCCTTTAGGCTTAGATGGAATCATCCAACCCGTTAAAAAGGGCTCTAAATCAAACGTTTAGAGCGCGTCGGGCGGGTTAACCCCTTACACTTAACCCTGACGCGCTCTAGGCCGCGCGGGCTTCGACCGCCGCGCCCCGCCGGATGACGTCCGCCGCGCGCCAGGCCATGGCCATGGTCGGTCCCGCCGTGTTGCCCGACGGGATGACCGGCATGATCGAGGTGTCCATCACCCGCAGGCCCTCGACGCCCCTTACCTTCAGCTGCGGATCGACCACCGAGGCCGGGTCCGCCCCCATCCGGCAACTGCCGACCGCGTGATAGCCGCAGGTGCCGAATTTGTCGTAGGCGGCCAGGATCTGTTCGTCGGTTTCATAGGCCGGTCCCGGCATCGTCTCGGCCTCGATCAGACCGGCCAAGGGCTGTTGCGCCGCATATTGGCGAACCATCCGCACCGCGCCGATCATTGCCTCGCGGTCCTCGCGGGTGGCGCGGTAGTTGGGCTCCAGCACCGGCGGCGCGTTGGGATCGAGCGAGGTGATGTGGATTCGCCCGCGCGAGGACGGCCGCAGCGGATATGTGACCACATTCATCCCCGGGAACGGCTCCAGGGCCGTGCGCTGCTTGTCCATGTCGAAACTGAACGGGGCGAGCAGGAACTGGGCGTCCGGCCGGTTCAGGCCGGGGCGGGTCTTGAACCAGGCGCCGATCTCATAGGCGGCCGAGGACATCGGCCCGTCCTTGGTCAGGTAATACTGCAAGGTCGACTTCAGCAGCCGCCAGCCGCTGAATTCCCGGTTCTGCGAAATCTCGCGGTTCAGTTTCCACTGGACAATAATGCCCCGGTGCTCGCTCAGACCCTCGCCGACGGCGGGGTTGGCATGGATCACCGGCACGCCCAGCCCAGCCAGCCTAGCCGGATCGCCGATCCCCGATCGCTCCAGCACGCCCGGGCTGGACATGGCGCCGCAGGCCAGGATCACCTCGCCTCGGCATCGGACGGTCTCGCTCTTGCCGCCGCGCAAGACACTGACGCCGACGGCCCGCCTGCCCTCGAAGATCACCCGGTCGACCACCGCGTCGGTGATCACCGTCAGGTTCGGTCGTCGGGCGGCGGGCTTGAGGAAAGCTTCCGCCGCGCTCTGGCGCCGGCCCTTGTAGATGGTGCGGGGCGCATAGCCGATGCCCTCGCCGTCGTCCGGCTGATTGACGTCGGCCTTGACCGGCCAGCCCAGGGCCGCGCCGGCCGCGATCATCGCCTCGCTGAGCCCGTCCTTCAGGGTCGGCAGCGACACCTTCAGCGGCCCGGTCCCGCCTCGCGTGGGAGCCTGGCCGAGCTCATGGCCTTCCATGGCCTCGTAGGCGGCCCCGATATGCGCCCAGCTCCAATCGTCGCTGCTGCTTTCGGCCAGGGCGTCGAAGTCGGAAGGCTGACCGCGCACATACATCATGCCGTTGACCGAGCTGGATCCGCCCAGCACCCGGCCGCGCACCCAGACCTCCGGCGTGTCCGCCGTCCCCTCTTCCGGGGCGCTGGTGTAGACCCACAGATGGTTGGGGTCGGCCATCACCTTGGCCAGGCCCTTGGGCATGAAGATGAAGGGGTGTTTGTCGCTGGGCCCCGCCTCGATCACACCGACCTTGACGGCCGGGTCCTCGGACAGGCGATAGGCCAGGACGCAACCGGCCGCGCCGGCGCCGACGATCAGATAGTCATAGTCAGCCATGACGGCCTCCCGCAGGATGGATGGAGCAGCCTCAGGCCGCGTCGGCGTTGGCCAGGGCGGTGGCCGGCCAGGACAGCGGCAGGGCCTTCAGGCTCATCACCATCCCCGCTCGGAACGACGGCACGAAGCCCTCGGCCACCTGGAAGCGGGGAATCCGTTTCACCCACTCCTCGGCCAGGATCTTCATCTCCATCCGCGCCAGATTGTGCCCGAGGCACAGGTGCGGGCCGACCGAGAAGGTCAGGAACCGGCGATGCTCGCGTTCTACCTCGATGGCTGTGGCATCGGCGTTCTCACGCTCGTCCCGGCCGAACTGCGAGTTCAGGCACAGCACCATGTCGCCGGCCTTGAAGGTCACCCCGAACCGCTCGCAGTCCTGGTTGACCATGCGGGGGACGTTGACCACGCCGAACAGCCGGAGACCCTCTTCGACGAAACCCGGAATGGCCGAGGGATCGGCCGCCAGCCGGGCCTGCAGCGCGGGATCGCCGGCCAGGGCACGCCAGCTGAAGGTCATGACATTGACCACCGTATCCAGCCCGGCGAGGAACAGCAGGAAGCACATCGACTGGATCTCGCCGTCGGACAGCGGCCGGTCGCCGAGCTGCGCGTCCAGCAGGACCGAGATGATGTCGTCCCGGCGCTCGGCGCGGCGCGCTTCGATCAGCCCCGACATCTCGCCCATGATCGCCCCGGCCAGGGCCATGCGCTCGGCTTCCGGAATGTCCTTGAAGAACTGGTCGGCCATCTCGCGAAAGCGGTCGAACCGCTCGAAGGGGATGCCCATCATCTCCATGAAGATGGTCACCGGGAACCGCGAGGCGACGTCGTCGAGGAAGTTGCACTGGCCGGAGGCGGCCACCTGCTCGACGAAATGCCGGGCCCAGGCGCGGATCGACGGTTCCCGCGCGGCCACGGCCTTGGGCGAGAAATAGGGCATCAGGACGTGGCGATAGGCCAGGCTGTCCGGCGGATCGAGGGTCAGGGGGATCAACAGGATGGGGTTTTCGATCCGCGGGATCTCCATCTCCCGGGCCGAGAAGAAGGCGTAGTCCTTCAGCACCTCCTCGGCGATCGACATCCGTGTGACCACCCAATGGCCGCCATTCAGCGGCGTCCAGAAGACATCAGGAGCCTCGGCGATGATGCCGGCGAAGCCTGAATGCAGGTCTCCGCGAAGCCTGGGATCGTCATAGATGTCGAACGCATGGACGCGGTCGGGCGATACGTGGCCCGGAATGCTGCTGGCGGTCATCCTGCCTCTCCTCCTGATCGCTCCCGGCGGCTCTCGCCGGCGCGGTGCGCCGTGGGTCGCCGTGAAGCCGGCGTCGCGACGCCCGTGTAAAACTATTTGACATAGGTTTTATCGCCGCGCAACAGACCGTCGTCAATGGGAGGCGGCATGATCAATCTGATCTTCGAGGCGGCGGACGGTCTGGTCACGCTTGTAGAGGGTAGTTCAGGGGAGTCGTTGATGGCAGCCGCTGTCCGTCACCGCACACCGGGCATCGAGGCCGCCTGCGGCGGCTCCATGGTCTGCGGAACCTGCCATGTCTATGTCGCCGAGCCCTGGTTCTCCACCCTGCCTCCGGCCAGCGCCATGGAGGCGGAGATGCATGAATACGGCGTCCTTGTGCAGCCCAACTCCCGTCTGGCCTGCCAGATCAGGCTGACGCCGGAGCTGGACGGCATGAGGGTGTCCACCCCGGTATCTCAGCGTTGAACAGGCTCCGGGCGGCGCGCTGAATAGAACCTATTGACCGTAGATTTATGTGGTCCTACTGTTTGGCCAACAGATAAGGAGGAGCCACCGATGGACCTGGCCGACCAGACCACCGCGACCCTGGAGCCCGCCCCCCGCAAGGTGGCGACCCTTGACAGCCTCAGCCCCAGCCAGATCGCCGCCATCCGGTCGATCCCGCCGCACGAACAGGCCCGTGTCCCGGCCGCCGACGCCCGCCGCCCCGTCAGCATCTTCGTCGATCCGGCTCACTACGCGCGGGAGCGGGACAGCCTGTTCAAGCGGGTTCCGGTGCCGGTCACCCTGTCCTCCGCCCTGCCCGAGCCGAAGATGTTCCTGGCCGTGGACGGCTACGGCGTTCCCATTTTGCTGAGCCGCGATGCGGCGGGGACGGTCCACGCCTTCCTCAACGCCTGCCAGCACAAGGGCTCCAAGGTTGTCGAGCGCTGCGACGCCTTCAAGGGCGGCCGCGTCAGCTGCCCCTACCATGCCTGGACCTACGGTCTTGACGGCGCTTTGGTCGGCATCCCCCGGCATGAAACCTTCCCCACGGTCTCCAAGGACGACCACGGCCTGGCGCCCCTGGCCTGCCTAGAAGCCGGCGGCTTCATCTGGGTCATGCTGGACCGCGAGGCGACGGCCGACTTCAGCGGCGTGACGCCGGAGCTGATCGAGGACTTCACGGCCCTGGGCCTGCCCACCGCCCACATCTTCAACCGCGCCACCCACCAGCTGGACGCCAACTGGAAGCTGGTGATCGAGCCCTTCCTCGAGGGCTATCACGTGCAGCGGCTGCATGCCGCCTCGATCGGCGGGCTGTTCGCCGACGTGCCCAACGCCGTCGACCAGCTGGGCCCGCACATCCGGCAGATCTCCGGCAAGGCCAACTTCGAGCCGGAGATGCTCGACCTGCCCGGCGAGAACATCCACAAGACGGTGACCCACGCCTATCTGGTGTTTCCCAACACGATCATCGTCACCAGCCCCTACTATATCAATGTGATGATCATCATGCCGAACGGCGTGAGCCGCTCGACCGTAGATTATTTCATGCTGACCCCAGGCCCGGCCGACAGTCCCAAGGCGCTCGACCTCTACACCAAGTCCTTCGACCTGATGCAGAAGGTGTTCGGCACCGAGGACTTCCGGGCCGCCTGCATTTCCCAGCAGGGCCTGGAATCGGGTGCGCTGAAGGAAGTCGTCTACGGCGGCCTTGAGGCGCAGATTCCGATCTTTTACGAAACCGTCGAACGCTACCTGGCTCTGGACAACACCCCGACGACCTGACGACCGGCAACCGCGCGGCAGACGCGGCCCGCATGAGGAGGACGAAGATGAGCCAGACCTTGAGCAGCGCCATCCAGTGGTGGTCCAGCCTGACGCCGGATGCCGTGGCGATCAATTTGGGCGGCGAGGCCCTGACCTACCGCGGCTATGACGAATGGGCCGACCGCGTCGCCGTGCGGCTGATCGCCGAGGGCGTGACCCCGGGCGACCGGGTCGCGGTCCTGGCCGCCAATTCCCTGGAATACTGCGCCCTGATCATGGGCGTCATCCGCGCCGGGGCCATCGTCGCGCCGGTCAACCTGCGTCTGACCCAACATGAGATTTCCGAGATTCTGGAGGACGCGGCTCCGGCCCTTCTGGTCGCCGACGACGAGCGTCTGGCCCGGCTGGAGACTCGCCTGCCGGTGCTTAACATCGCCGAGGTCCTGGCCCTGAAGACCGGCGACCGCGCCTCCCCCGGCGTCGATCTCGATCCCGACGCGGCCGTGGTGATCATCTCGACCAGCGGCTCCACCGCCAAGCCCAAGGGGGTGATGTTCACCCACCGCTCTATGACCGCTTACGCGGCGGAGTTCGCCATCGAGGAACCCAGCTGCGCCAAGGGCGCCAAGGTGCTGATCCTCTCGCCCTTCGCCACCTCCGCGGGCTTTGTCCAGCTGATGCACTACACCACGCTTGGCGGGACGATCTATGTCGAGCCGGTGTTCGATCCGGACCGGGCCCTGTTCCTGCTGGAGACCGAACGGATCAACTGCTTCGGCGGCGTGCCGGTGTTCTTCGAACGGGTGGCGGCCTGCGGGGGTTGGGCAGGCGCCGATCTTTCCGACCTGCGCTTGGTCACGGTCGGCGGCGCGCGGGTCACCAAGGCCCTGCTCGACACCTGGATGACCAAGGGCAAGGTCATCCGCCAGATCTACGGCCAGACCGAGATCGGCGGCAACGCCACCATCATGCCGGCGGAGGTCGCTGCGCTGTACCCGGAGAAATGCGGCCGGGGCGGCATATTCACCGAACTTCGGGTCGTCGACGACAACGGCCGCGACCTGCCGCCGAACACCCCCGGCGAGATCCTCATGCGCGGCCCCGGAATGATGAAGGGCTACTGGAACAACCCCGCCGCCACGGCGGAGGCCATCCGCGACGGCTGGCTCTACAGCGGCGATCTGGGGATGCTGGACGAAGACGGCCTGCTGACCTTCATCGACCGCAAGAAGGACATCATCATCTCCGGCGGCCTCAACATCTCCGCCGCCGAGGTCGAGCGGGCGATCGGCGAGTTCGAGGGCGTGGAAGAAGTGTTGGTCATCGCCGCCGACGACCAGAAGTTCGGCGAGACCCCCATGGCCATCCTCTACGCCAACCGGCCGATCCTGGTCGCCGACCTGGTCACCCACTGCAACGGCCGCCTCGCCGACTACAAGGTGCCGCGATACGTGGTGGTCGAGGACGAGCCCCTGCCCCGCCTGGCCACCGGCAAGCTGTCCAAGCCCGCCGTTCGTCTGAAATGGAAGGACGCCGCGGCCAGCCTGCCGCGCGTCCGCTGATCGGAGCCAGGCCATGACCTTCGAGACCTGTCCCATGACCATCGGCGGCCGGGCCATCAGCGGCGGCGCCCACATCGACGTCATCAACCCGGCCAACGGCCAGGTGTTCGGCGCCGCGCCCGACTGCACGGCCGAGCAGTTGGACGAGGCCGTGGCCGCCGCCCGCGCCGCCCAGCCGGACTGGGCCGCCATCCCCTTCGCCGAGCGCCGCGCCCGGGTCGCCGCCCTGGCCGGGGTGTTGTCGGAGCACCAGGACGAACTGATGGCCGTCCTAACCCGCGAGCAGGGCAAGCCCCATGCCGCCGCGGTCGGCGAGATCATGGGCGCCGCCTACTGGTTCATGTCTGCCGCCGGGCTGGAGCTTCCGGTCGATGTGCTGGAGGATACCGTGGAACGGCGGACGGAGACTCGCCGGGTGCCGCTGGGCGTGGTCGGCGCCATCCTGCCTTGGAACTTCCCGCTGCTGGTCTTCGCCTTCAAGGTGATCCCCGCCCTGCTGGCCGGCAACACCCTGGTGGCCAAGCCCTCGCCCTTCACTCCGCTGACGACGCTGCGGGCCGGTCAGTTGCTGGCCGCCGCCCTGCCGCCCGGGGTGCTCAACATCGTCTCCGGCGGCGACGACCTGGGCCGCTGGATGACCGGCCATCCCGGCATCGACAAGATCGGCTTCACCGGCTCGACCGCCACCGGCAAGGCCATCATGCGCTCGGCCGCCGAGGGCATGAAACGGCTGACCCTCGAACTGGGCGGCAACGACGCCGCCATCGTCCTGCCCGGCGTCGATGTGCCGGCCGTGGCCCAGGCCTTGTTCTGGGGCGCCTTCGGCAACAGCGGCCAGATCTGCGTCGCCGCCAAGCGGGTCTATGTGCACCAGGATCTCTATGACGACTTCCTCGCCGCCATGATCGACCACGCCCGCGCCGTGACCATCGGCGACGGCGCGCAGCAGGGCGTACTGCTGGGCCCGGTGCAGAACCGGCTCCAATACGACCGGGTGGCCGGACTGATCGCCGACAGCCGCGCGCAGGGCCACGTCGTCCACAGCATCGGCGCGATCCCCGAAGGCGAAGGCTATTTCCTGCCGATCACCCTGGTCGACAATCCGCCGGACGACGCCCGGGTCGTGGTCGAGGAGGCCTTCGGTCCGGTGCTGCCGCTGATGAAGTTCGCCGACATTGAAGAGGTCATCGCCCGGGCCAACGCCACCGACTACGGCCTGGCGGGGTCGGTCTGGTCGCCAGACCTCGATCTGGCGGCGGCGGTCGCGGCCCGGCTGGAGTGTGGGACGGTCTGGATCAACTGCATCCAGGACTCCCTGCCCGAAACCCCCATCGCCGGCCACAAGCAGTCAGGTCTCGGCATCGAGAACGGCAACGCTGGCCTTGTCGAATACACCAACGCCCAGACCGTGGTCACCCGCAAGCGGCCCGCGGCCCAGCCCGCCTGACCCTTCATCGTCAAGTCCGGACGGCCGCAACGGGTGGACGGACGCTCATCAAACTAATAGACATAGATAATAATCTATCGGCATTCGGTGGGAGCGAGTCTTGGGCAGGAACGGTTGGCTGGCGGAGGGCGCGGACGGCGGCTACTGGCGCGCCCTGGAGGCGGGCCGCCTCGACCTGCCGCGCTGCGCCGGCTGTCGCCGCTGGCGCTTGCCGGCCGTCTGGCGTTGCGGCCACTGCGGCTCCTGGGACCAGGCCTGGGAGCCCGTTCCGATGCAGGGACGGATCTACAGTTGGACCCGCACCCACCACGCCTTCGCCGGCAATGAGGCGTTCGACCTGCCCTTCGTCACCGTCGTCGTCGAACTGCCCGCCGCGGGCGGTCTGCGCCTGACCGGACCGCTTGAAGGCGAGTCCGGGAACCTGGCCATCGGCGATCCAGTCGAAGGTCGTGTGAGCGAAACCCCGTTCCGGGGCGAGGCCATTCCCACCATCTGCTGGCGTCTGACCGGGGGGGCGGCCCAATGACCATCCCGACCACCTTCAACGGCCTGCTCGCCGACCGCACCGCCGTCGCCGGCTTGGGCGTGCGCCAGTACCGCCGAGGCGAGGCGCCTCTCCCCGAGCGCGGCGTCCTGGTCCAGGCCATTGTCGACGCCTGCGACGACGCCGGCTTCGACCCCGCCGACGTCGATGGATTCGTCTCCTACGGCGACGACAAGAACGAACCGGTCCGGCTGATGCCCGATCTCGGCACAAAGGACCTCGCCTGGTCCAGCCAGGTCTGGGGCGGCGGCGGCGGCGGAATCGCCGGGGCCTTCGGCCAGGCGGCCTCGGCCATCCTCACCGGCCAGGCCAGCGCCGTCATCGTCTTCCGCGCCCTGGTGGAGGGCAGCAGCGGCCGGCTCTCTTCGGCTGTGATGGCCCACCATCTCAATCCGCACATGGTCGCCGCCGGCATCGTCTCCCCGGCCCAGGCTTGCGCTCTGCGCGCCCAGCGACTGTTCGCCCACCACGGCGTGCCCCATTCCGCCGCCGAGGCCATGGTCCGCGCCTCCTACTTCCATGGTTCGCGCAATCCGCACGCCGTCGCCTATGGCAAGGATCTGGACCTGGAGGCCTACCGTCACGGCCGCTGGATCGCCGAGCCCTTCCGCCTGTTCGACTGTTCGCGGGAGAACGACGGCGCCGGCGCCCTGCTTCTCGTCTCCGCCGAACGCGCCCGCGACCTGAAGAAGAAGCCGGTCTATCTGCGCGCCGTGGCCCAGGGGGCGGCGTCCGGCTGGGGCGATCTGATCGAGAACGACGACGACGATCAGTACGCCACGGCAGGCTTCAAGGCCGTCGCCCGCCGGCTCTGGGCCCAGAGCGGCCTCGCCCCCGCCGACATCGATGTGGCCCAGGTCTATGAGAACTTCAGCGCCCAGGGAGTCGCCTCCCTGATCGACCACGGCTTCTGCACCTACGAAAGCGTCGGCGAATTCGCCCGGTTCGAGAACCTGATCGCCCCCTCGGGCAAACTTCCGATCAACACCTCCGGCGGCAACTTCGCCCAGGGCTTCATCCATGGCATCGGCACGGCCATCGAGGCAGTGCGGGTGCTGCGCGGCGAGTCGGCCAATCCCGTCCCCGGGGCCAGGACATGCCTGCTGGCCGGCGGCCCAGGTGCTCCGACCGTCAGTTCGGCCATCTTCATCAATGAGGTCTGACGGGTCGGGAGAGCGGGCCAGCCGTTCAGCGTCTGGCGCATCGGAATCCGGCGGTCAGGCGCTATAAACAGGCGTCCGGGGCGACTCGCTCCGCTCGAAGCTGACAGAAAGCCGCCGAACCGACCGCATGCCCCGCCCCAAGAGCCCCCTGATATCCCGCGAAGGGGCGATCCGCGCCGCGCTGGACGTCATTGACCAGGACGGCCTGGATACCTTCAACCTGGGGGCGGTGGCGCGTCGGCTGAACGTTGCCGCCCCGTCGCTCTATCACCACTTCCGCGACAAGAGCGAAGTCCTCACGGAGGTCGCGCGGCTGATCCTGCTCGAAGCCGAGGAGCCCTCCCGCCTGCCCGCCGACGACTGGCGCGAGGCCCTGGTCAGCCTGGCCGTCTCCGCCCGACGCTCCATCCTGCGCCACCCCAAGGCCGCTCCCCTGCTGCTGATGCACCCGCCCCGCCATGTGGCGCTGAAAGCCTACGAGCGGTCCCTGCGCCTGTTCGAGAAGAAGGGAGTTCCCAAGGACCTGCATATGGCCATCGTCAGCGGCATGGACAGCATCGTCTTCGGCGCCGCCCTGCTGACCGCCTCCGCGCGGGCCCAGGGCATCGACGCCTTCCCCATCTTCGACCCCAGCGCCTTCCCCAGCCTGACCAACGCCATCAAGGCCAACCCCATGGACGAGGAGGCGGTCTTCATCCGCGTCGCCCGCAGCTTCCTTGACGGCATCTGTCCCGCCGCCGACGCCAGGACCTGAGCGGCGGCCATGCATCTGGCCCTGTTCAATCCGGTGATCCCGCAGAATGTCGGCGCCTGCATCCGGTTGTCGGCCTGTTTCGGGGTCGAGCTTCACGTCATCGAGCCGGTCGGCTTCCAGTTCGACGACCGGGCGATGAAACGCGCCGCCCTCGACTACGGCCCGCTCGGCCACATGCGCCGCCACCCAGACTGGCAGGCTTTCCAGAGGGACCGGCCGGCAGGCCGACTGGTGCTGTTCACGACCAAGGGGGCGACGCGGCTGGGCGCCTTCGAGTTTCACCCGGATGATATCCTACTGTTCGGCAGCGAAACCTCCGGCGCCCCGCCAGAGGTCCATGAGGCGGCCGGCGCCCGGGTGGTCATTCCGCTGCGTCCCGAAGCCCGCTCCCTGAACCTCTCGGTCAGCGCCGGCATCGGCCTGTTCGAAGGGCTGCGGCAGACCGGCGGCCTGATCGGAAGACTCGGCGAGTAGCCGTCCGGCTCCAAAGTCGAGACACCCCGCGCCATCCTGCGTTGACACCCCCGCCAATACTTATAACGTGTTCTGAGAAAGTCCGGATCAACCGGACGCAGGCGCGTTGGGAGCGGACAGTATGGTTGGGCGTATCGAGCCGACGGAGCCGGAGATCGGTGAAATCGCCCTGCCGGACGCGCAGGTGCCGACAACCCTGCCACCGCAGCCCAGACTGTACCGCAGCTACGCCCTGACCGTGCTGATGATCATCTATGTGCTGAACTTCCTGGACCGTCAGGTGGTGTCGATCCTGGCCGAGCCGATCAAGCACGACCTGGGTCTGGCCGACTGGCAGCTGGGGGTGATGACCGGTCTGGCTTTTGCCATCCTTTACACCTTGCTGGGCATTCCGGTGGCGCGGCTGGCCGAGCGGGCCAACCGGCCGATGATCATCAGCGCCTCGGTGGCGGTGTTCAGCGCCTTCACCGTCTTCTGCGGCCTGGCCCAGAACTTCACCCAGCTGGTCCTGGCCAGGATCGGGGTCGGCATCGGCGAGTGCGGCTGCACCCCGCCGGCCCTGTCGCTGATCTCCGACTATGTGCCCAAGGAAAAGCGCGCCTCGGCCATCGCCTTCTACATGCTGGGGGCGCCGGTCGGCGGCCTGCTGGGCATGGTTGTCGGCGGGCTGGTGGCGGACGCCTTCGGCTGGCGGACGGCCTTCCTAGTCGTTGGGGCGCCGGGCCTGATCTGCGCCGTCATCGCCTTCCTCACCCTGCGCGAGCCACGCAAGGCCATGGCCAAGCAGCTGGCCGGCATCAAGGCGGCCGGACCAACCTTCCGGGATGCGATGAAGGAGCTGGCCGGCAAGAAGACCTACTGGCTGATCGTCGGGGCGGTGACCATCAAGGCCTTCATCTCCTATGGCTCGACCGCCTTTATGGGCTCCTTCTTCTTCCGCAATCACGCCGTCGAACTGGCCCAGTGGGGCGAGAATTTCGGCCTGAAGAGCGCGGGGCTGCTGGGCATCGTCCTGGGCGTGGCGACCGGCGGGGCCGGCGTCATCGGCGCCCTGGCCGGCGGACGTCTGGCCGACCATTTCGGGGCCAAGGACTGGCGCGCCTACCCGACCATTCCGGCCATCGGCGGCGCCCTCAGCATCCCCTTCCTGATCTTCAGCCTGATCACCCCATCGTTCGTCCTTGCCATGGCCCTGCTGATCATCCCCAGCGTGCTCAACTCCCTCTGGTACGGGCCGTCCTATGCGGCGGTGCAGGGGCTGGTGCGGCCGGCGACCCGGGCGACGGCGACGGCGATCATGCTGTTCGTCGCCAACCTGATCGGCCTGGGCCTGGGCCCGCTGGGCGTCGGGGCGGTCAGCGACCTGTTGTCAGGGCCGATGGGCCTGGGCCAGGCCGAGGGCCTGCAATGGTCCATCGTCGGCTTCACCCTGTTGGGCGTCCCCTGCGCCATCATGTTCTGGCTGGCGCGCAAGACCATCCGGCAGGAGATGGTGAGCTAGCGGGGCATCTTCCTTCTCCCCCTGCGGGAGAAGGTGGCGCGAAGCGCGGGATGAGGGGTCGAAGAAAGAAGACGCTGCCATCGCGGGCGGCCGTGGCCTTTCCCTGCAGGCCGCTGCGCCCCCTCATCCAGTCCGCTGCGCGGCCGACCTTCTGCCTCAACAGGAGGAGGACAAGCAATCAGCTGTCCGCCAGATCCTGGCGGATGCTCCGACCCGCCAGGGCGTAGTGGGCGGCGCTCCACAGGAGAAAGCCCGCCAGCAGCAACAAGGCCCATTGCAGCCCCTGGGCGCCGGCCGCGGCGCAGGCCTGGCCGTCGGAGGCCAGCAGGGCCTTGCCGCCTGGACAGGCGGCCGCGAAGTTGCGGGCGCCAAAAGCCTTTTGGGCGAAGAAGTCGCTGGCGAAGCCGGTGAACAACGGCCCCAGGCCATAGCCGACCAGATTGATCGCCCCGACCGTCAGGGCGATGGCCGAGGCCCTCATACGGGGCCCGACAAGGTTGAGGGTCAGGCCGTACATTGGGCCGAAATAGGCGCCGAGAAACATGCTGGGCACGAATAGCAGGCAGAGGGCGACGACGACGTTGGTCTGCAGCAGCCCCAGCGCCAGCATCGGCGCCGACAGCAGCACGCCCGATCCGACCACCCATGCGTAGGCCCGCTTGTCCTTCTCCGCCAGTCGGTCGGAGAGGGCTCCCACGCCGAGATAGCCTACCAGGGAGGCGCCGGCATTGACCAGGCCGAACAAGGTCGCGGCCTGGGCGATGCCCAGGTCGAACCGGCGGACCAGCAGCGGATGCAGGAACTGGCTGACCGCGAAGCCCGCGAAAGTGCAGATGGCCGACGCCGCCAGCATATGCAGCCAGGACCTCTTGCTCAGCAGCCGGCGCAGCACCGCCATGAACGGCGGCGCCTCGCCAGCCGGCATGGCGTCGTAGCGGCCGCGCGCCGGCTCCTTCAGGGTGAAGAAGGGCAGGGGAGCGAGCACGATGCCGCTCAGGCCGATGATGACGAAGGTCAGCCGCCAGCCGAAGCTCTGGGTGATCCAGCCGCCCAGGGTCGAGCCGATCAAGGCGCCGGCAGGCACCCCGAGCACCAGGATGGCCAGGGCGGTGGCGCGGCGGTTGGGCGGAAAATAGTCGGCGATCAGCGAATGGGTCGGCGAAGTGCCGCCCGCCTCCCCGGCGCCGACCCCCATCCGGGCGATTAGCAGCTGGACGAAGGTCTGCGGCAGGGCGCAGAGCGCGGTCAGCCCTGACCAGGCCGTGACGCAGATGGACAGCAGGGCAACCCGGTTCACCCGTTCGGCCAGCCGGGCGATGGGGAAGGAGGCGACGACATTGACCGCCGCGAACATGGTCCCGCCGAGCAGGCCCAATTGCAGGTCGCTCAGACCCATGTCGGTCTTCATCGACTGGCCGACGACATTGACCAGCTGTCGGTCCATCAGATTGAACATGTAGATGACGGTCAGCACCGCCAGGGCCCAACGGCTGCCGGCCGCCCGGACGGGATCGCTCCCGCCCGGCCGGCCCGCCGCGTCCGCCGGGGTCTCTGTCGAGAGCCCCGGATCCGCGCTGGATGATGTCATCGCTATTGCTTGATGCTGAGGGTGACGCCGAACGTGCGGGGGTTGGCGTAGTAGGTCAGGTAGCCGCGGTCTCCCGCCGCCCGCTCGGCCGGGGTCAGCCAGAAGGTGCCGAAGTCATAGGCCGCCTGGACCGGTGCGTCGTTGGTCAGGTTCTTGCCCCAGAGGGACACCCGCCAGCGGCCCGAGGTGGAAGCCAGGTCGATGCTGCCGTTCCACATGCTCCAGATGGACCGATCCATCACCTCGCGGGAGACGTTGTTCGGGTCCGACAGCGCCAGCCGGGTCTTGTAGGCATAGTCCGCCGCAACGCTGAGCTCGAGGTTCTCGCCGATCGGCCGGGTGTAGCGCGCCCCCACCGAGACCGCGTTCTTCGGCGCGAAGGGCATGAACTTGCCCGCATAGTCCGCCGTGCCGGTGCTGTATTTGACGTAGCGGGCGTCGAGGTAGGCGTAGTTGAGGAACGCGGTCAGTTCGCTGGTGATCCGGTAGTTGGATTCGAACTCCACCCCCTGCTGCCGCGACGAGCCGACGGACCGGGTGAAGCTGGCGCCGTTCTCGAAATAGGTGACCTGCAGGTTTTCGATGTCCTGACGGAATATCGAGATGTTGGCCTGGATACGGCGGTCCAGCAGTTTGGTCTTGGCGCCGACCTCATAGTTGATCACCTCTTCCGGCTCGAACGGCGTCTGCAGTCCGACGACCCGGTTTTGGCTGGCGCTGAAGCCGCCGCCCTTGAAGCCCTTGGCGATCGTTCCGTAGAAGTTCAGATCGTCGGTCGGCTCGTACTTCACATAGACGCGGGGGGTGAAAGCCTCCCAGGTTTCCTTGCCGAACTTGACCCGTACCGGATAGTCGGCGCCGGGGGTGGTCGGGTCGGCGAAGCGGGGGTTGCCGGGGGTGCCGGTGATATAGTCCTCACCGTCCTTCTGGTCGCGGGTGAACCGCCCGCCGAGCGACACCGTCCATTGCGGGGTCACCTTGAAGGCGGCCTCGGCGAAGATGGCGGCGCTGGTGTTGTTGGCGTTCTGCGAGATTTCCATGAAGTGGTAGGTCGGCACGGAGGTCCCATAGGGCGTGCCCGGGATGCCCTGCTCATTGTACTCGTCGCGACGATAATTGTGCTGGGCCAGGAAGAAGGCGCCGGCGACATAGGAGAAGCGGTTCTCCGACGGCGAGGCGAAGCGGAACTCCTGGGTGAACTGACGGTCGTTCACGATCGACTGCAGATAGTAGACGCTGAGCGGCGTGCTGTCGGGATCGCGGTGGGAGAAGTTGGTGTTGCGCCGATAGGCGGTGATCGAGGTCAGGGTCCCGATGTCGCCGAAATCCCAGTCGGCCCTGACCGAGCCGCCGTAATAGCGAACGCCGTAGGTGGCGTCATTGTTCTGATCGACCGTAAACGGATCGTTGGACAAAGGCGGCAGGGACACGGGATGGCAGTTGGCTCCCGCGGCCGTGACACAGGTCACCTTCGCCGGGTTGCTGGTGCCAGTGTCATGCAGGTAGTCGGTCGAGACATTGACCTTGAAGTTGTCGGTCGGGGTGAACAGCAGCTGGCCGCGAATGGCGGTGACGTTTTCCTGCTGCAGGTTCGGTCCGGCGTTGTTCTTGAACAGGCCGTCGTTCTCGCGATGGCTGAATGACAGGCGCCCGGCCAGCTTGTCGTCGAGGATGACGCCATTGACGAAGCCCTCGATACCCAGCTGGCCGAAGTTGCCAGCGGTGACGCTGGCGCCCCAGTCGGTGTCAAACACCGGCTTCTTGCTGATGATCGAGATGGCGCCGCCGGTGACGTTACGGCCGAACAGGGTGCCCTGCGGCCCACGCAGCACTTCGATGTGGTCGAGGTCGAAGAAGATGCTGCCGGCGGACGAAACGCCCGAGGTGTAGACGTCGTCGAAGAAGTAGACGACCGGCAGGTCGGCGGCCGGCGCCGACAGCAGGGCGCGAACCCCGCGCAGGCCGATGACCGCGAAGCCCTTGTCGGCGGCGGCGTTGAACACCGCCGAGGGCAGGCGGGCCGACAGGGCGTTGGTGTCGGTCAGCCGCTCCCGCTCCAGCTGCTGGCCCCCGAAGGCGGTGATGGAGAAGGGCACGTCCTGCAGATTGGTCTCGCGCCGCTGGGCGGTGACCACCAGGTCGTCGACGGTGTTGGCGTCCTCCGCCCGGACCTGCCTTGGGGCGACAGGCGCATCGGCCGGCGCCGCCGCCTCGGCGTCCTGCGCGAAGGCCAGGCCCGGACCACTGGCCATGGCCAGCAACGAAACGCTCAACAGCAGTCCCAAACGATTTGAAATCGCACCCATGACGTCTTCCCTCCCGGTGTTGTGGAAGTGCTGGGCGCTTGCCGATCAGGCGCACGTCCCCGTCCCCGGAACCGGTGAGATCCCGCAGCCAGCACTCGCGTTGTCCAAATGTCCGTCAGCGCCGACGGGCTCTTTCGGCCCGGGATGGCGCATCTGTCCCTAATGATTGCCGGGACCACTCTAGGCCCTGACGACGTCGCGTCAATTATTTTTTTGAACGCGTTATAATTATTATTGGGAGGTTCCGGGGAAAGGCGCCCGCTCGAACGGGAGACGCGGTCGTCAGGTCGGATATGCCGATCTCATAACATGTTCTAATTCTCTCGGACCCGTCAAGGGGAGCCCAGTGGCCGCGACGTCAGCGGCCGGAAAACACCGCCGAACGCTTCTCGCGGAAGGCTGTCACGCCCTCGATATAGTCCTCGGTCTTGCCGGCGATCTTCTGGGCCTTTCGCTCAGCGTGCAGCTGTTGAATCCAGCCGTTGTCGAGCGACTCCCAGACCAGCTGACGGATCAGGCTGAGAGAATGAGGGCCGTCGGCCAGGGCGCGGGCGATCTCCAGGCTGGCGCTCAGCACCTCCGCCTGCGGAACGCAGCGGTTGATCAGACCCCACTCCAGCGCCTTGGCCGCCGGGATGCGACCGCCCATCAGCACCATCTCCATGGCCCGGGCCCGGCCGATGGCGCGCGGTAGCAGGTAGGTGGAGCCGCCGTCGGGAACCAGGCCGATATTGCAGAAGGCCTGCAGGAAATAGGCGCTGTCAGCCGCCACCACCATGTCGCCCAACAGGGCCAGGGAGCAGCCGATTCCGGCTGCCACGCCGTTGACGGCGGTGACGATGGGAACCGGCGAGTCGCGGAACAGGGTGACCAGGGGATTGTAGTCGCTCTCCAACCCCGCCCCAGCGTCAGGCTTGCCGTCGACATCCGGTTGGCGGCTGGCCGGCCCGCCGCCGGAAAGGTTGGCCCCGGAACAGAATCCCCTGCCCTCCCCGGTCAGGACGATGGCCCTCGCGGGGATGACGCCGGCGGCGATGGCGCGCAGGGCGTGGGACAGGTCGCGGCCCATCTCCAGTCCGGCGGCGTTCAGGGCGCCTGGATCGTTGAGGGTGATGAGGGCGACGCCGTCGTCGAGGCTGACGCGGATCTTGTCATATTGCGGCAGCCTGGTCATGCGGCGCTCCGGCGGCTGGGCCGCTTGAAGAAAAGACGCCCCTGACCCTTGGGCCGGGGGCAGTTGGACTGGGTCGGGAGGTTGATCCACAGTCGATCGGGTGAACCTCAGATCTGCCGGCCGGCGGCTTCCCAATAGGGGGCGCGCAGCTTGCGTTTGAAGATCTTGCCGGAGTCCTCGCGCGGCAGTTCGGCCGAGAATTCCACCTGGCGCGGCACCTTGAAGCCGGCCAGCCGGCCGCGCAGGAAGGCCCGAACGGCGTCGGCGGCCAGGTCCGCTCCGGGCTCGGCCTGGACCACGGCCAGCAGCTGTTCGCCAAACTCCTCGTCCGGGATGCCGAACACGGCGCAGTCGGCGACGCCGGGCATCTTCTGCAGCTCGGCCTCGATCTCGGCCGGATAGATGTTCACCCCGCCGGAGATGACCATGTCCGAGGCCCGGCCCGACAGATAGAGGAAGCCCTCGGGGTCGAGGAAACCGACATCCCCCAATGCGATGAGGCCGGGGCGTTTCTCGGCCTTGCGGCGCTTGTCGTCGTCGCCGTGGTAGGTGAAATCGGCGTAGGAGGGCCGCCAGGCGACCACTTCCCCGGGCATGCCTGTCGGCACGTCGTTGCCTTCCTCGTCCAGCAGGTGGAAGTCGGCGTCGTCCAGCACCTTTCCGACCGTGCCGGGGTGGGCCAGCCACTGTGCGGAATCGCACAGGGTCAGGGCGCCGGCTTCGGTGTTGCCGTAGTGCTCCCAGATGATCGGGCCCCACCATTCGATCATCGACCGCTTGACGTGAGGCGCGCAGGGCGCGGCCCCGTGCATGACGAACTGCAGGCTGGAGAGGTCGTACTTGGCGCGCACCTCGTCGGGCAGTTTCAGCAGACGGACGAACATCGTCGGAACCGCCAGCAGGTGGGTGATGCGGAAACGCTCGATATCCTTGAGCAGCTGTTCGGCGTCGAATTTCGGCTGCAGGACCATATTGGCCCCGATCTGCAGGAACCGCATGGCCCAGCCGTTGGGCGCCGAATGATAGAGCGGCCCCGGGATGCACAGGACGATGTCCTCGGGACGATCCTCCCACGGACCGATGCCGAAAATCTGCTTGCTGAGCCCGGCGGCGCCGGCGGCCTGTTCCGGCGTCGGTGGCGCGCGGCGCACGCCCTTGGGCCGGCCCGTGGTGCCGGAGGTGTAGATCATTGATCCAGGCGGCGCGACGGCCTGTTCCGCCAGAGGCTCGAAGCCGGCGACCCAGCTGTCCCAGGCCAGATCGCCCGGCGCGACCTCGGCCAGCGCCGCATCGACGCGGAAGACCTCGGCGATCTCCGGCGGCGTCGCCACCGACAGCACCTTCACCCCCGCCGGAACCGCCTCGCGCACCCCAACCAGCAGGTCGGCGTGGATGACCACCAGCTTGGCCCCGGAGTCCTCGAAGATGTAGCGGGCCTCATCGACCGAATAGTGCCAGTTCACCGGCACGACATAGGCGCCGACCATGCCGGCGGCGATCGCCGCCTCAAGATGGGGAAAGTCATTGCGCAGATAGACGGCGATGGTGTCGCCATGTCCGACGCCCAAGGCCTTCAGCCCGGCGGCGGCGCGCGCGGCGCGAACACGGATGTCGGCCAGCGGGACCTGCCTGTCTCCCGAATAGATCACCGGCGCCTTCGACATGACTTCCTCACGCTTCCCTGGAATTTTCAGACGCGGCCCCTCTGTCGGGAGCGCGCGGCAGTGAAGGTGGAGCGACGAGCCGACGGCCCGCCGCTCCCTCCGCCTATTCGGCGGCGACCTTGCTCAGGGCTTCCTCGCGGAACTGGTCCTTGCGAGGCCCCATGAAGCCGAACAGGTAGCCGGCGACCTTGCGCATCTGGATCTCTTCCGTCCCCTCGGTGATCCGGTAGCGGCGGTGGTGGCGATAGATGTGCTCAAAGGGCTTGTGACGGCTGTAGCCCATGCCGCCATGCACCTGCATGGCCCGGTCGGCGGCCTCGCAGCACATGCGGTTGGCGAAGTAGTTGCACATCGAGACCTTGTCGGAGAGGTACTTCTCCACGTCCTTGTGCGGCATCTGATCCATCTCCCAGGCGGTCTTGTGGATCAGCTGGCGCAGCATCTCGGCCTGGGTGGCCAGTTCGACCAGCGGCCACTGGATCGCCTGGTTGACGGCAAGGGGCTTGCCGAACGGCTTGCGCTCGCGGGCGTATTTGACGCTTTCCTCGATACAGAACACCGCCGCGCCCAGCGAACCGGCGGCCTGGCGGATGCGGTTCTCGTGGACGAAGGACTGGGCCAGGGCCAGGCCCCCTTCGAACGGGCCGAAGATGGCGGTTTCTGGCACCCAGACGTTGGTGAAGCTGACCCGCGGGTGGTCGGTCGGCATGTTGAAGGTCCACATATATTCTTCGACCTTCACGCCTTCGGCCTGGGCGGGAACCAGGAAGCAGCTGATCCCCTTGGCGTCGCCGTCCTTGCCGCTGGTGCGGGTGAACAGGGCGCAGTGGGTGGCGTGGTTGAACCCGCTGGTCCACATCTTCTCGCCGTTCAGCAGCCAGCCCTTGACCCCGTCGCGGGTCTCGGGGACGCCGCGCGTCTCCATATGGGTGGCGTCGGAGCCGTGGTTCGGCTCGGTCAGGCCAAACGTCACCCGGCGGCTGAAATCGAGGATGCCGGGGATGAATTCCTTTCGCTGGGCGTCGCTGCCGAAGTCGCGGAACATGACCACGAAGGGGTTGTTGGCGACGACGGAATGCTCGGTCTGCTGGTCGTAGTGCAGGCCCAGGCCCTTGCGCGCCAGATGCTCGCGGATGACCGACATCCACAGGTTATTGCCGTCCTTGCCGCCGAACTCTGCCGGCAGGGCGAAGCGGAAATAGCCGGCCTTGTCGGCGGCCACCTTGGCCTCGCGCAGCAGGTCTTCCCATTCCTGGCGGGGCAGGCCGTTGTTGTCCCAGTCGGTGCGGGCGTGTTCGCGGCGGTGGTCGAAGAAGCGGATGTTGTCGTCGCGCTGTTCCATCGGTTTGATCGTCGAATCGATGAACCCGTCGACCTCCCCGATGAAGGCGGTCAGCTCCTTGGGTATGGTGAAATCCATGGCGTTCTCCTTGTCCTGATTGGGCCGTCAGGCGGCCGTGTTGTCGTCGGATGTCCAGGCCTGGCGGGCGCGTTCGAAGGCCGAATAGTGCGGCTGATCGACGGCCAGCTTGGCCAGCATGGTCTGGCGCAGGTGATCGACGAGCCCCGGCGTCTCGAGGGTGATCTTCCGCTCACGGATGCGGGCGCAGAGGTCTTCATTGAGGGCGGCCAGGTCGGCCTCGGCGTCGCCGCCGCCCAGCAGCGCGATCAGACTACGACGCTCCGCCGCCTCCGAAGCTGGTCCTAAGGCCATTTCCCGCTGCACCAGATCGACGGCGTTGGCCGCGACCCGGACCTGGAAGGCCAGGCTGCCCGACAGCTGCGGCATGACCTCATTGCGCAGGAAGCTGGCGATCAGGCCGAGCATGTATTCGCCACTCGGGGGATCCTGCATCACGCCTCTCCCGTCAGCAGCCGAAGCAGATCGATTTCACATTCGGAGGCCCGGCGGCCGATCATCGCCCGCTCCAGGGCGCGGTCCCGCTGGGCATGGTCGTCGACGCCGGTGGCGGCGCAGCTGACGCCCCAGCTGAGCGATCCCAGCACCTCCCACCAGTGGACCTCCGCCGGATCGGCCGGCGCGTCGGCCACCGACTGGTAGCCGGCGAACAGCTCTTCGCGGGAGCCGAAGCCGCCGACCGGATTGTCGATCACACCGAACCGCCAGCTGTTGACGCAGATCCAGCCCAGGTCCTCCATCGGGTCGCCCAGGTGGGCGATCTCCCAGTCGAGCACCGCCTGCAGGCCGTCTGGATCGATGATCATGTTGCCATTGCGCAGGTCGCCGTGGACCAGGCGCGGCTCACGCACCGGCGGCAGGTTGTCCTCCAGCCACTGCAGGGTCAGTTCGATCACCGGCCGGGGCGTGCGGCTGTCGCGATACCGCTGGGCGCAATCGGCCAGGCGGGTGCGGGCGTCGGCGTGGCGCAGCGGCGGCAGTTTCTCCAGCGGGATGGAATGGATTTTCGCCATCACCTCGCCGATGGTCCGGGACAGGGTCGGGCGCACCACCGCGAAGGCCGCGTCGCGCAGCAGCTTGCGCGCGATGGTCTCGCCGAACACATGGTCCATGATGAAGCCGTGGCCGAGGTTGTGCTCAGGGTTGAGCACCAGCCGGACGGTCGGCGACGGCACCCCCGCCTCGGCGCTGACCTGCATCAGCACCGCCTCGTTCTCCAGTCCGGGATTGTTCTCGTGACCCCGGGCGCCCTTCGGCTGGCGGCGCAGGATCAGCGGGCGGTCGCCCTCCGAGGTTCCCAGATCGAAGGCCCAGGTTTCCTGGCTGGCCCCGCCGGACAGCCGGCGCAGGTTGCGGATTTCGCCGCCGCCCGGCGCGATTTCCTCGGCCAAGGCCGTCAGACCCATCTGCAGTTCGGAGGGATTGACGCTCACGCCTTCGGCTCCGCCTCGTCGTCCTGACCCCACCAGGGGAAGGGCCTGGGCAGATCGGCGGAAGCCTTGCCGGTAAAGTTGGGCGCGCGCTTTTCGAGGAAGGAGGCGACGCCTTCCCGCACATCGGCGCCCGTGCCCAGCACCCGCGCCAGTTCGCCGTCGATCGCGACCACCCGCTCGATGTCCGTCTCGTCCGGCAGCCGCCAAAGCATCTGGCGGGTCAAGGCGATGGAGACCGGGGCAGTGTTGTCGGCGATGGTCCGGGCGATCTCGCGGGCGCGGGGCAGCAGGGCCTCCGGCTCGACCAGTTCGCTGACCAGGCCGCCGGCCAGGGCCTCGGCGGCGCTGAACACCTCGCCGGTCAGGCACCAGCGCAGGGCCTGGCTGATGCCGACGATACGCGGCAGGAACCAGCTGCTGCCGGCTTCCGGCACCAGCCCCCGGCGGGCGAAGACAAAACCGAACTTGGCGGTCTTGGCGGCGATGCGGATATCCATCGGCAGGGTCAGGGTCAGACCGACCCCGACCGCCGCGCCGTTGAAGGCGACGATCGAGGGCTTGCGGCAGTTGAGCACCGCTCCGACCATGCCGCTGCCGCCGCCCTTGCGGTTCCTGAGGTCGCCGAAGGAGGCCGAGCCCGCGCCGTTCGGCGAGGTGTCGAAGCTGCCCGCGCCCGCGGAGATGTCGGCCCCGGCGCAGAAGCCGCGCCCCGCCCCGGTGACGATCACCACCCGCACCTCATCATCCAGGCTGGCCCGGTTGAAGGCGTCGGCCAGTTCCTGGCCCATGGTGGCGGTGTAGGCGTTGAGCTTGTCGGGACGATTGAGCGTCAGTTCGAGAACGCCGTCATTGAGGTCACCGAGAATCTCGGCGTAGGATGAGTAGGGCATGTTTCTTCCCCCGTCGGGCGGACCCGGCGATCGCGTTTTGTTTTATAACTTTTGAACACGTTATAAGTTTTGGAGGCCCCGTCAAGGGCCTTCGGCAGCGCCGCACGGCCAGTGAGTGATCGGCGCATTCGGGAGGCGCATTCTGGGGACGTTGATCCGGCCCGGAAATTTCGATAACGCGTTGTAGACATCCGCCGCGTCCCGCGCGAACGATGGCGGCTGCAACTTGAGTGGGAATTCGGCGGGCGGATGAGCAGGCGCGAAGATGCCAAGGAAGAGCGTCGCAAACGTATCATCGAGGCCGCCCGCTCGCTGATCCGCGAGACCGGCGACGCGGGTCTGTCGATGCGCGCCCTGGCCGCCCGGGCGGGCGTCAGTCTGGCGACACCCTACAATCTGTTCGGCTCCAAACGCGCCATCGTCCTGGCCGTTCTGGACGATGTGAAGGACTTCAACGCCAAGTTCCGCCCCGACCAGGGCGGCGACCCCTTCGTGCCCTTCTTCGAAGCCGCCAAGCTGTCGATCAGCTACTACCAGGCCGATCCGGCCTTCTATCGCACCCTCTGGGTGGCGGTCTTCGACGTCAACCACAGCGAGGCCCGCAGCGCCCTGTGGAGCGCCCAGCGGGACGGCTTCTGGCGCACCCTGCTGCACCAGGCCAAGGCTCGCGGCGCCCTGGCCGACTATATCGACCTCGGCCGACTGCAGCTGGAAATGGACTTCATCTTCCGCTCGGCCATGCTGCACTGGGTGCTGGGCGAACTTTCGATCGAGAAGCTCGACGCCGCCGTCTGCTATGGCTACGCCCTTGCGCTCAAAGGCGCCGCGACAGACGCCTGCGCGCCTCTGGCCATCGATCATCTGATTGGCTTTCAGGCCCGGCTGCTGGACGACGAGGGGGGTAGGCCCACCACCGACCTGGACGCAGCCACCTCGGCCGTCGGATAAAAATAAAACGCTTTATAAATTTTTCGGGTCGGCCATAGTCTTCCAAAACTCGGAGGAAACGATGCGTCTGATCTCTTGCCAATCCGGCCCGCCGCAGGCCCTGCCCGGCCACAAGCGCGCCGGCGTCAAAGCCGCCTGATCGCCGAACGGACCTTCGCCATGCACAGCCAGACCCCCATCTCGCCCGCCGATTTCACCTGCCTCGCCTATACGGTGAAGGACCATATCGCGGTCATCACCCTCAACCGGCCGGAGCGTCACAACGCCCTCAACCACCGGGGATACGACGAGTTCGAATCCGCCTTTCGCGCCGCCGCCGCCGACCCGGAGGTCCGCTGCGTGGTGATCACCGGGTCCGATCCGGCCTTCTGCGCCGGCGAGGACATCAAGGAGATGATGGGCGTCCCCGCCCCGCCTCCGCCGCAGCCGGTGATCCAGAACGGCCCGACCCCCGCCGCCATGGCCGCCATCGAATGCGACCGGCCGGTAATCGCCGCCGTCAACGGCGCGGCCGTCGGCTGGGGCATGGAGATCACCCTCTATGCCGACATCCGCATCGCCTCGGAAAAGGCCCGTTTCGCCGAGCTGTTCATCAAGCGCGGCCTGGTCTGCGACGTCGGCGGCTTCTGGCTGCTGCCGGCCATCGTCGGCCCGGCCAAGGCAGCGGAACTGCTCTACAGCGGCGACATGATCGACGCGGCCGAGGCTTTGAGGATCGGACTGGTCAGCGAAGTCGTCCCGCACGACGAGTTGATGGACAAGGCCATGGCCATGGCCGGCCGTATCGCCGCCAATCCGCCGCTCGCCCTGCGCTACATGAAACAGGGCCTGCGCCGCACAACCTATGGCGATCCACGCCAGATCGGCGGCTGGGCCATCGACACCATCCGCACCCTGTTCAAGACCGAGGACCACCGGGAAGGCGTGCAAAGCTTCCTGGAAAAACGTCCCGCCGTCTTTACCGGCCGATAGAGGAGCCGCCCTATGGATCGCACCTTCCAGATCGCCAACCTGCGTGTCGCCGACGCCATGCGGCTGTTCGGCGTTTCTGCCCGCGCCCTGCGTTTCTACGAGGAGAAGGGCCTGCTGCAGCCCGGTCGCGACCGGCACAATCGCCGTGTCTATGACGCCGAAGCGCGCCGCAGGCTGGCCTGGATCACTCGCCTGAGGGCGGCGGATCTTTCCATCATCGATATCCACGATGTTCTCCGCGCCGAGGACCGCGACGGCTCCGGCGAGGCCCTCGCCCTTGCGCGGATGGAAGCGCGCCGCGAGGCGATGACCGCCGCCCTGGTCGCCCTGGATCGCGCCATCGAGTCCCTGAGCCCGGTCCGGGCGCCTGCCGCCGTCGGCCGCGCCCGCGTCGCCAACGACATCCATCCCACCGCCGGCGCCAACCGCATCCAGGCCTAGACCGAACCGCCAATTGTCCGACAGGATTGTTGACAATCCGGCCGGCAAACCCTTTCTATCGGTCATGTCACCGTTGCAGCCCGCTACCGGACCCGCCAATGACCGCGCGATCACCGCCGCCCGGGCCGTGGCGATCGGCGTCATCGAGGATCTGGACATGGGCCGGCTGGCGCCCGGGCAACGCTTGGTCGAGGCCGACCTCTGCCTGCGCTATGGCGTCGGCCGCGGCGCGGTCCGCGAGGCCCTGCAGCGGCTTGAGACCGAAGGCGTCGTCGAGATCAGCCGCAACAAGGGCGCCCGGATCTGCGAGACGACCCTGGCCGACGCCATGCGCACGCTCGAGGTCACCGAGTTGATGGTCGGCCTGGCCGCCCGCGGCGCCGCCGGCCGGATGGACGATCCCGAGGCCGCCCGCGCGGTCCGCGACACCCTGGCCGAACTGACCGCCGCGGAGGCCCTGGACGATGACCGCGCCTTCATCACCGCCCGCCGCCACTTCTATGGGACCCTGGTCCGGCTGGGCGGCAATCGCGAGCTTCAACGCATCTTTCCGACCATCCAGGTCCACGTGATGCGCGCCCAGTTCCAGCTGACCCGCATCCAGCGCCGCCTGTCGGCCGACTATCACGAGACGGGGGCCGCCGTGCTCTCCGGCGACGCCGTCGCCGCCGAGGAAGCCGCGCGGGTCCACGTCCGCCGCATACGCGCCGCCCTCGCGGCCTCGATCAGAACAGAAAAAATCTAGGGAACGAGACCATGGCCCACTACGACCTGATCATCCGGGGCGGGGAGATTCACGACGGGCTCGGCGGCCCCGCCCTCATCGGCGATGTCGCCATTCTGGACGGCCGCATCGCCGCCGTGGGCCAGGTTGACGGCTCCGCGACCGAGGAGATCGACGCGACCGGCAAGCTGGTCACCCCCGGATTCATCGACATCCACACCCACTACGACGGCCAGGCCACCTGGGAAAACCGCATGGCCCCCTCGTCCAACCACGGGGTCACCTCGGTGGTCATGGGCAACTGCGGCGTCGGCTTCGCCCCCTGCCGGCCCCAGCAGCATGAGATGCTGGTCGAGCTGATGGAAGGGGTCGAGGACATCCCCGAGGTGGTGATGACCGAGGGTCTGCCGTGGAACTGGGAGACCTTCCCGCAATACCTCGACGCCCTCGACCAGCGCCCGCTGGATATCGACGTCGCCGCCCAGCTGCCTCACTCCGCCCTGCGGGTCTTTGTCATGGGCGAGCGCGGCGCCCGGAAGGAAGCGCCGACCACGGACGATCTGGCCGAAATGCGCCGCCTGACCGCCGAGGCGATCCGCGCCGGGGCTCTCGGCGTCACCACCTCGCGCAACCTGCTGCACCGGACCAAGGCCGGCGACCTCGCCCCCAGCCTGCATTCGGAAGAGGATGAACTGCTGGCCCTGGCCTCGGGCCTTAAGGACGCCGGCGCCGGCGTCTACCAGATCATCCCCGACATCATCGGCGACGCCACCGACGAGTTCGGCATCATGCGCCGCATCGCGGAGGAGGCCGGCCGCCCCCTCTCCTTCTCCCTGCTGCAGATGCCGACCGGCGATCCGCAAGCCTGGCGCAAGTCCCTGCGGCTGCTCGATGTCGCCAACGCCGACGGCGTCAAGATGCGGGCCCAGGTCTTCCCCCGCCCGGTCGGCATGCTCTACGGCCTGGACCTCTCCTTCCACCCCTTCTCCCTGCACCCCAGCTTCCGGCCGCTGCTCAACCTGTCGCTGGCCGAGAAGGTCGAGGCGATGAAGGATCCGGAACTGCGCCAGCGTCTCCTCATGGAAGAGCCGGAGGACACCAACCCCGTCTCGATCAAGACGGTGAATAACTTCCGCTTCTCCTACCTGATGGGCAATCCGCCGAATTATGAGCCCGACCTGGAAGACCAGATCGAGCGCCAGGCCCACCTGCGGAACATGACGGTCAACGAATACGCCTACGACCTGCTGATGCAGGACGAAGGCCGCGCCATCTTCTTCCTGCCCGGGGCCAACTATCGCGAAGGCAATCTCAACGCCGCCCGCGAGATGGTCTCCCATCCGCATACGGTGCTTGGCCTCGGCGACGGCGGCGCCCACTACGGCATGATCTGCGATGCCAGCTTCCCGACCTTCTACCTGCAGACCTGGGTCCGCGACGCCCTACCCGAGCACAAGGTTCAGCTGCCCCGGGCGATCCGCGCCCTGACCCATGAGCCGGCGATGACCGTCGGTCTGGCCGATCGTGGCCAGCTGGCGGTCGGCTTCAAGGCCGACGTCAACGTCATCGAGATGGACAGGCTCAAGCTTCACCGCCCGACGGTCGTCCGCGACCTGCCAGCCGGCGGCAAGCGGCTGCGTCAGGAGGCGGACGGCTACGTCGCCACGGTCGTCGGCGGCCAGGTCACCTACCGCGACGGCGTCCACACCGGCGCCCTCCCCGGCAAGCTGGTCCGCGGCGCGCAATCGGCGCCGATCACGGCGATGGCGGCGGAATAGGGCGCCGGCGGGCGCGCGACGTCCTCAATCCGCGTAGGTCGCATCCCGCTTCTGCATGCTGGCCATCACCGCCTCGATCTGGTTGGGCGAGCCGATGAGCCTGCCCTGTTCGATGCTCTCGGCCAGCAGGATGGCGTGCTGATCGGCGTCGGCGGTCATGTTGAGCAGCCGCTTGCCGGCCCGGATGGCGTCCGGATTCTTGGCGGCGATATCCCGCGCCAGGGCCAGGGCGTCCGCATGGGGATCAGCGCAGACCCGGGTCGCCAGGCCCATGGCCAGGGCCTCCTCGCCGGAGAAGATCCGGCCCGTATAGGTCAGCTCCCGCGCCACGTCGTCCCGCACCAGGTTGCGCAGGATGACCATCCCGGCCATGTCCGGGATCAGGCCCCATTTGATCTCCAGCACCGCCAGCTTCACATCGGCCGTGACGAAGCGGATGTCGGCGCCCAGCGCCAGCTGGAAGCCGCCGCCGAAGGCCACGCCATGGACCGCCGCGATCACCGGTACGGGAAGGTCGCGCCAGACCATCACCGCGTTCTGCGCCCGGTTGGAGCCGCTGGCCGTGCGCGGGGTGTCGACCAGCCCGGCCCCGCCGCTGCGCTCGCCCGAGGCCATCTTGCCGAAATTGCCCATGTCCAGCCCGGCGCAGAAGGCCCGGCCCTCGCCCGACAGCACGATGGCGCGGACCCCGGCCTCGGTCTTCAGCCGCTCGCCCGTCTCGATCAGGGCCGAGAACATGGCGTCGTCCAAGGCGTTCATCTTGTCGGTGCGGACCAGCCGGACGTCGGCCACGCCGCCCTCGATGGTCACCGTCACGCGGTCGTTCATGGTCGTCTCCTGCGATCTTTTGAAGTCTTGCAGCCAGACTGAACCCGTTTCCCCTGCGGGCGCCAAGCGGACTTGGGCGCCTGGGTCTCAGGTCTCCGCGCTGCCCGCCGCCATGGCCGCCGCGAACCCGGCCCGCCGGCGCTCCCGCTCGGCCAGCATCTCCGGATCCCAGGCCTGGCGCGGCCCGGTCCCCATGCCGCCGTCGACCAGCATATGGACCCCGGTGACGAAGACGCTGTCGTCGGAGGCGAAAAACAGCGCGGCGCCGGCGATATCGTCCGGCTCCCCCGCCTTGGGGATGGGCTGAGCCTCGGGCGCCGTCTGGCGCATGGTGTCCTTGACGACCTGCGCCATGCCCGCCGGCACATGCGCCGCCGGGGTGAAGATGTTGGTCAGGATCAGGCCCGGGCAGATGGCGTTAACCCGGATCTTGTCCCGGCCAAGTTCCGCCGCCGCCACCTTGCTCAGATGGATGACCCCCGCCTTCATCGTCGAATAGGCGATAGGACCCGCCCCCGCCTGCAGCCCGGCGATCGAAGCGGTGTTGATGATCGAGCCGCCATGCCGCGCCTTCATGTGCGGAATGGCGTAACGCATGCCCAGCGCCACCGAGCGCAGCAGCAGGCTGCTGGTCCGGTCCCAGGCCTCCCCGGTCATCTCCGACAGCCGCTCGGGCGCGCCGCCGGCCCCGGCGTTGTTGAACAGGACGTCCAGTCCGCCGAATCGCGCTGCGCAGCCGTCCATCAGCGCCTGGATCTGCCCCTCGTCGGTGACGTCGCAGCGCTGGTAGGCGACCGCGCCCTCGAACCGCGCCTCCAGCGCTGCGCCGGCCGCATCGTCGATGTCGCCGACCATCACCTGGGCGCCCTCCGCCACGAACCGCTCGACCGTCCCCAGGCCGATCCCGGAGCAGCCGCCTGTGATCACCGCCACCTTGTTCGCCAGACGTCCCATCGACTTTCCCTCTTGTTCTACGCGCACGGAAACGCAGCCGGGACGCGGAGCCCGGCCGCTCGGTCCTGCCTTGGGCTTAACCTCAGTCGGCCGCCAGCGTCAGGCCCTTGAAGCTTCCCTCGGCCCGCCAACGTTCGATCAGCTTGATGAAGGCGATAGAGCCCTTGCCATAGGGTCCGTTG
This sequence comes from Caulobacter sp., assembly GCA_044239675.1. Lineage (GTDB taxonomy): Bacteria > Pseudomonadota > Alphaproteobacteria > Caulobacterales > Caulobacteraceae > Caulobacter. The sequence goes on along the minus strand of JBIIAX010000004.1, from coordinate 129,127 downwards.
CGCGCCGCCAGGGGCGAGGGCTGGCCCTCGTTGTTATAGTAGCCGGGGGTGCATTCCTCGGCGAACTCCTGCCGCTGCAGGGCCGAGCTGATCACCTTGTCGACCCAGGCGGCCTCGGCCTCCGGCGTCGCCTCCACCAGGGTCACGCCGTTTTCCAGGGCGTGGCTGGCGATATGGGCCAGGTGCTTGCCCTGCTCGTTCAGCATATGCGGATAGTTGGCGGTGAACCCCGACTGGCTGTTGCTCATGATGAAGCAGTTGGGGAAGCCGTTCACATGCATGCCGTGCAGGGTGGAGACGCCCTGCGACCACTTCTGGGTCAGGGTCACGCCGTCCCGGCCCTGGATCTCGTATCCGGCGCGGCGGGCGTATTCGGTGCCCACCTCGAACCCGGTGGCGAAGATCAGGCAGTCCAGTTCGTACTCGACGCCATCGACGACAACGCCCTTTTCGGTGATCCGCTCGACGCCGCGGCCGTCGGTGTCGACCAGGGTGACGCCCGGCAGGTTGAAGGTGTCGAGGTATTCGTCATGGAAGCAGGGCCGCTTGCAGAACTGGTTGTACCAGGGCTTCAGCGCCTCGGCCGCAGCGGGGTTCTTGACCACCGAATCCACCCGGCTGCGGATTTCCTCCATCTTGGCGAAGTCGGCCATCTGGACCATCTCGCCCAGGTCGGTCGGCGGCGCCTCGCTCGCCTCCGAACCATCACCGCCTGACTTGGCCGCCCGCATCCGGGCGATCATCCCCAGCTTGCGGATGATGTCGGTCCAGCCGTCGGCCACCAGGTCTTCCTCGGCGTGACCGCCGGAGACCAGGATGTTGAAATTGTCCATCCGCGCCTGCTGCCAGCCGGGCTTCAGGCTTTCGGCCCACTGCGGATCGGTCGGGCGGTTGTTGCGCACGTCGATCGACGAGGGGGTGCGCTGGAAGACGAACAGTTCCTTGGCGCCGCGGCCCAGGTGCGGCACGCACTGCACCGCCGTGGCGCCCGTGCCGATGATCCCCACCCGCTTATCGGCCAGCCCCGTCAGCCCGCCGTTGGGGTCGCCGCCGGTATAGTCATAGTCCCAGCGGCTGGTATGGAAGGTGTGCCCCTTGAAGGTCTCGACGCCGGGGATGCCGGGAAGCTTCGGCCTATGCAGCGGACCATTGGCCATGGCCACGAACCGCGCCTTCATCGCATCGCCCCGGTTGGTGGTGATGGTCCAGCGCCGCGATGAGTCGTCCCAGCTCATGCCGGTGACTTCGGTCTGCAGGCAGGCGTTTGAGTAGAGGTCGTACTTCTCTGCGATCTTGCGGCTGTGGGCCAGGATTTCCGGCGCCCGGGTGTACTTCTCCACCGGCAGGTAGCCGGTCTCTTCCAGCAGCGGCAGATAGACATAGCTCTCGATGTCGCAGGCGGCGCCCGGATATCGGTTCCAGTACCAGGTGCCGCCGAAGTCGCCGCCCTTCTCGATCAGGCGGATGTCCTTGACCCCCGCCTCCCGCAGCCGCGCCCCGGCCAGCAGGCCGCCGAAGCCGCCGCCGATGACCACCACATCGACCTCGTCGGTCAGCGGCTCACGGTTGAACCCCGGCTCGACATAGGGGTCTTCGAGGAAGCGGGAGAAGTCGCCCTTTACTTCCCGATACTGCTGATTGCCGTCGTCCCGCAGGCGCTTGTCCCGCTCGGCGCGATACCGGGCCCGCAGGGCCGCCGGGTCGAACCCCAGATCAAGGGGTGCAGCCGGTTTGCCGCCCAGGGCTTCCGCCGAATCCGCCATCGCCGTCTCCATCCATACGGTGGGCCCAACCGCCCCCGCCCCATTGACCCCGTCGTTCAGGTCGGCCGCCTCTTCAATGGGCCGAGCTCGCACGGTCTTAGGGCCAAGGCTAACCGAGCCGGACCGGAAAACATACCCAAGCTTCGAATAATTTTCTGCTGATCGACCTCAAAAGGACCGACCCAAGTTGGGCGCAATACCGGGTTCCGGCCGGTCACTGCACCTATTCATAGAAACTGGCGCCGCAAAATTCCCCCTGTACGGGAGAAGTGAAATTAGTTCTTGGGAACCAGCGTTACTTAATTATGGTTAAGGTCAGGCTTGGTATCTGGGGACCTAAAATGGGCAAGTTACTCTATGTGAGCGGCACGGCGGCGACCGCTGTTGCGGCGCTTCTGGCCTTCGGCGTCATGCCGGCGGCGGCGGCTGGCGGACCGGGCGGCGACTATCCCCCCAACGGCGTCCCCGGCAAGTGTTACGAAAAGGTGCTCATTCCTCAGGTCTATGAGTCCTACACCGAACAGATCATCGACATGCCCGGCCGCACCGAGACCCGGGTCATCCCGGCCGTCTACGGCAACGAGATCCGCCAGGTCGTGGTGCGCGAGGAGCGGATCGAATACATCACCGTTCCGGCCACCTACCGCACCATCACCGAGACGGTAATCGTCCGCCCGGGCTCGACCCGCACCGAAACCATCCCGGCGGTCTATGAGACCATCACCGAGCGGGTGCTGGTCAAGGCCGAGCACACCGAATGGCGCCGCGGCGTTCCGCCCGCGGACCGGCCGACCGACCCGGGCAAGTATAAGGTGCTGGCCACCGGCGAAGTGCTCTGTCTGGTGGTCGTGCCGGCCGAATACGCCACTGTGACCCGCCAGGTCCTGAAGACCCCGGCGCGCAGCGTCCAGGTCGATGTCCCGGCCGAAACCCAGGTGGTCACCCGCCAGGTGATCGACCAGGACGCCCGCGTCGAGAAGCGGGTCATCCCCGCCGAATACCGCTCCGTCACCGTGCGGGTGATCGTCACGGCCGAGCGGGTCGAAACCTACACCATCCCGGCCACCTACAAGACCATCACCAAGCAGCGGCTGGTCAGCGATGTCCGGTTCGAATGGCGGGAGATCGTCTGCAACAAGGAATCGGAAGGCCCCGCGCCTCTGCCGACCAGCTACAAGCCGGCCCCGCCGCGCGCGCAGCCGGCCAAGCCGCAGCAAACCAGCTACCTGGCGCCGGCCCCGCGGCCCTACGAGGCCACCCGTCCGACCGCGGCGCGGATCAGCGCCAGCCCCCGGGTCGTCAGCGATCTGCAAGGCGCGCTGGGCATGCGCGGCTACTACGACGGACCGCGCAACGGCGTCTTCACCGATGGCACCCAGGACAGCCTGGCGCGCTTCCAGTCGGACCGCGGCCTTCAACGCGGCCTGAACACCGAAACCCTGCTGGCCCTCGGCGTCGCCCTGCCCTAGGGCTGAGGTTCAAGGCAAGACGACCTGCGCCGCCCGGGGATCACGGGCGGCGCAGTGCGTTCAGGCCACCGCCATCCCCGTTGCGCGCATCCTTGCCGTTTGTGACAATGGCCGCCGCACAACCGGAAAGCCCTCATGCCGCTGACCATCGGTGATCCCGCGCCCTGGTTCATGGCGCCGACCGAGGAGAACCCGCAGTTCAACTTCTCGACTCTGGCGGGACGCTGGGTGGGGCTGGTGTTCGCGGCCGACGTGGAGGCCGCCGGTGCGCTGACCAGGACCATCGCCGCCCAGCCGGCCCTGGATGAGGAACGCGCCTGCCTGTTTGGGGTGGTCGCCGTGGCCATGGGCGCCGCCGCCCTCGGACCGCGCTGGTTCTTCGACCCCTCCGGCGGCCTGGCCAAGGCCTATGGCGTCAGCGGTTCCGGCTGGCTGATCCTCGATCCGCAGCTTCGTGTCTTCGATAGCGGGACGCTGAGCGACATCGCAGCCGTCTGCCGCCGTCTCGCCGGCCTGCCGGCACCGGCGACCCACGCCACGGTCGAGATGACCGCTCCGGTGCTGATCCTGCCGCGGGTCTTCGAGCCGGAACTCTGCGCCGAACTGATCGCCTTCTACCGCCGCGAGGGCGGTCAGGAGTCCGGCTTCATGCGGGAGATCGGCGGCAAGACCCGGCTGATGACCGACCCTCGCCACAAGCAGCGCAAGGATGTGATCATCGAGGACGACGCCCGCCAGGCTGTCGTCCGCGAGCGGATCAACCGCCGCCTGGCTCCGGAGATCCGCAAGGCCTTCCAGTTCCAGCCGACCCGCATCGAACGCTATCTGGTCGCCTGCTACACCGCCGGCGCCGGCTGGTTCCGGCCTCATCGGGACAACACCACCAAGGGCACCGCCCACCGCCGGTTCGCCGTGACCATCAACCTGAACGCCGGCGACTACGACGGCGGCGAGCTGCGCTTCCCCGAGTTCGGCGACCGGCTCTACCGGCCGCCGACCGGCGGGGCGGTGGTCTTCTCCTGCTCGCTGCTGCATGAGGCGCGCCCCGTAACCCGCGGCGAGCGGTTCGCCTTCCTGCCCTTCCTCTATGACGAGGCCGGCGCCAAGGTGCGAGAACAGAACCTCAAGTTCGTCGACATGCCCGACGCCAAGGCCGGCTGACCATGATCCAGACCCTCGTAAAAGAGACCATCGCGGTTCGCCGCCTCGCCGGCGCCCTGGGCGCCGAAATCTCGGGCGTCGACCTGAGCGCGGCGCTGTCCGACCAGACCATCGCCGAGATCCGCGCCGCCCTGAACCAGCATCAGGTCATCTTCTTCCGCGACCAGACCCTCACCCCCGACCAGCACAAGGCCTTCGGCCGCCGCTTCGGCAATCTCAACATCCATCCCTATGTGTCCGGCATGCCCGGCCATCCGGAGGTGATGGAGATCGTCAAGGAGCCGGAAGACCGGGTCAATTTCGGCGGCGGCTGGCATTCGGACATGAGCTTCCTGGAAAAGCCCAGCATTGGCTCCATCCTCTATGCGGTTCAGACGCCCAGCTTCGGCGGCGACACCCTGTTCGCCAGCCAGGCCGCCGCCTATGACGCCCTCTCCGACGGCCTGAAAGCGACCCTGGAAACCCTCAGCGCCGTCCACTCCGCCGGGCGCGAATACTCCGCCAAGGGCCAGTCGGCCCAGAAGCGCGCCTCCATGCAGGTGGCCGACGCGGAAGGCCTGGCCGGCGAGTTCGTCCATCCGGTGGTCAAGGTCCACCCCGAGACCGGCCGCAAGGCCCTCTACGTCAATCCGGCCTTCACCATGCGTTTCGACGGCTGGAGCAAACGGGATTCGAAGCCCCTGCTCGACTACCTGTTCGAACACAGCCGTCAGGAAGCCTTCACCTATCGCTTCAGCTGGCGCGACGGCTCCGTAGCCTTCTGGGACAACCGCCAGGTCTGGCACTACGCCCTCAACGACTACCCCGGCCAGCGCCGGCAGATGCGCCGGGTGACGGTGGACGCAACCTGAGCCCCATTTGGCCTGTATGCCGGCCGCAATAACGGTTGAGACGAAGCCCGGGCTTTCGCGTAGAAAGGCCTGGAACAAGCAATGCAAGGGGCGGTGCTGGCTCCTTCCTGTCGGACATCGCGCGCGTGAAGTTTCTGAACCTCAACCTTCCGCCTCCCCTGGATGCGGCGTTCAAGGCCTGCGGTCGCCATCTCGGCGCGGCGGCCTTCTTCAGCGCCCTGGTCAATCTGCTCTACCTCGCCCCGTCCATCTATATGCTGCAGGTCTATGACCGCGTGGTGCCGACCCGGGGGGTCCTGACCCTGGTCTTCCTGACCCTGGTGGTGGCCTTCGCCATCGCCACCCTGACGGCCCTGGAAGCGGTCCGGTCGCGCCTGCTGGTCCGCGCCGGCATGCGGCTGGACCGGCTGCTGACCAGCGACATCCTCAGCCGCCTGATGGCCCAGTCCCGGCCGGCCAACACCGCCCAGGCCATGCGCGAGTTCGACGGCCTGCGCGCCGCCATCACCGGCCCTGCCGCCCTCGCCTTCCTCGATGCGCCCTGGACGCCGATCTACGTCATCGTCGCCTTCATGATCCACCCGGCCCTTGGCCTGATGACCATTGTCGGCGGCGTCATCCTGTTCGGCCTGGCCATGCTCAATGAGCGCTCCACCAAGCCCGGCCTGATGAAGGCCCAGATGGCCAACGCCATGGCCTATGCCGGCCAGGAAGCGGCGGCCCAGAACGGCGAGGTCATCCGGGCGCTCGGCATGCGCCGCGCCGTCGTCGCCCGGCAGCTGGAGGAGCGGGGCATCGGTCTCGGCCTGACGGCCAACGCCCAGTTCAAGGGCGGCGGCTATGCGGGGATGACCAAGTTCTTCCGCCTGTTCATGCAGTCGGCGGCCCTGGGCCTGGGCGCCTATCTGGCCATCGAAGGGCAGATCTCCTCCGGCTCGATCATCGCCGCCTCCATCCTGCTGTCGCGGGCCCTGCAGCCGGTGGAGCAGTTGGTCGGAGGCTGGAGCTCGGTGATCCAGGCCCGCGGCGCGCTGAACACCCTGTCCGACCTGTTCAGCAAGACCCAGCCGCTCGACATCGACCGCACCCAGCTGCCTACGCCCATGGGCCAGATCGAGATGGACCGGGTCGTGGTCCGGGCGCCCGGACGCGACGAACTGGTGCTGAAAGCCGTCTCCCTGAAGATCGCGCCCGGAGAAAGCCTCGGCGTGGTCGGGGCCAGCGGCGCGGGCAAGACCACCCTGATCCGGGTCATCGCCGGGGCCCTGTCGCCCGACGCCGGCATCGTCCGGATGGACGGCGCCAACTACACCGACTGGGACGCCGACCGGCTGGCCGAGTTTATCGGCTACCTGCCGCAGGAGCCGTCGCTGCTGGCCGGAACGGTCAAGGACAACATCTCCCGCTTCGCCGCCTGGCGCGGCATGCCCCCGGAGACCGTCGATCAGCTGAGCATCGACGCCGCCACCAAGGCCGGGGTCCATGACCTGATCCTCAAGCTGCCCAAGGGCTATGACACCCCGCTGGCTCCCGGCGGCCGGGGCCTGTCCGCCGGTCAGGCCCAGCGGGTCGCCCTGGCCCGCGCCCTGTTCAACAATCCCACCCTGTTGATCCTCGACGAGCCCAACTCGGCCCTGGACGCGGAGGGAGAGGCCTCCCTGCTACGGGCCATCCAGGGGGCCAAGTCCCGCGGCGCCACCATCCTGATCGTCGCCCACCGGACCGGCATCCTGGCCGGCGTCGACCGCCTGCTGGTCATGCGCGACGGGGCCATAGAGCGACTGGGGCCTCGTGAGGAAGTGCTGGCCAAGCTGGCCGGCAAGCCGGCGGCCCAACCGCAGCCGGCCAATGTCATCGACATGAAGGGCGCGTAGAGTTTCGCCATGACCACCCTCGACGCCGGACAGCTTCAATCTTTCCGCGCCGTGTCTGCGGCCACCCCGGCCGAGACCGCGCTGGACAATCCCAAGGGCGAAATCTTCAAGGGCCTCGCCATCGCCGGGATCTTCTTCCTGCTGTTCCTCGGCTGGGCCGCCCTCACCCCGCTGGACGCCGGCGCCTATGCCTCGGGCGTGGTCGCGGTGTCGGGCAACCGTCAGGCCGTGCAGCACCGCGACGGGGGCGTGGTCACCGCCCTGCATGTGGTCGAGGGCCAGACCGTCCAGAAGGACCAGATCCTGGCCGAGATCGGGGCCGGCGACCTGCGCGCCGCCGAGCGTGGCATGACCGGACAGGCCCTGACCTTGCTGGCTCAGCGGGCCCGCCTGATCGCCGAGCGCGATGGTCGGGCCAGCTTCGCCACGCCGGTGGAACTGCTGAATCTGCCTCCCGAAGACCAGGTCATCGCCGACGATGTGCTCAACCTCCAGCGCCGGCAGTTCGCCGCCCGCCGGGACTCCATGACCACCCAGAAGGGCGTCCTGACCCAGCGGATCGCCCAGCTGGACGAACAGACCCGCGGCTCACAGCGCCAGCTGCTCGCCAACCGCGAACAGCAGCGGCTGATCGGCGAGGAGACGGAGGGCATGAAGTCCCTGGCCGACCAGGGTTTCGCCCCGGTCAACCGGGTTCGGGCCCTGGAGCGCAATCAGGCCCAGCTGGTCGGCGACGAGGGCGCCCTGGTCGCCCAGATCGCCCGCTCCGGCGAGGCCATCGGCGAATCCCGCCTGCAGATCGTCTCCCTTGACCGCCAGATGCAGGAGGAGGTTTCCGGCCAGCTGCGCGACGTCCAGGTTCAGCTCGACGAGATCCAGCCCAAGCTGAAGGCCGCTCGCGACCAGCTGGACCGCGCCACCGTCCGGGCGCCCGCCTCGGGCAAGGTGGTCGGCCTGGCGGTCTTCACCGTCGGCGGCGTGGTCTCTCCCGGCCAGGTGCTGATGGAGGTGGTGCCGGGCGACAAGGCCCTGGTCATCCAGGCCATGATCAACCCCAACGACGCCGACGACCTGAAGATCGGCCAGAAGACCGAGGTGCGATTCACCTCCCTGCATGAGCGCAGCCTGCCCATCCTGGAAGGCGTTCTGACCAAGCTGTCGGCCGACAGCTTCCTCGACGAAAAGTCGGGCCAGCGGTTCTTCCGTTCAGAGGTCTCGGTGCCGGAGAGCGAACTGGCCAAGATCCGCAAGGTGCGGCCGGGCGCCCCGCCGATCACCCCCGGCCTGCCGGTCGAAGTCATCGTGCCCCTGCGCAAACGCACCGCCCTGCAGTACCTGCTCGAACCCCTGACCCAGACGGTCTGGCGCAGCGGCCGCGAACACTGACAGGGCCGATCAGGCCCCGGTGAATTTCGCCGGCCGCTTCTCATTGAAGGCCCGCACGCCCTCGCGCCGGTCGGTGGTCGAGACTGTACGGTTATAGGCCTCGACCTCGATGCCAAGGCCGGTCTTCAGGTCGGTCTCGACGCCCAGCCCCATGGCCCGCCGCGCCTGTTTGATGGCGATCGGCCCACCGGCGGCGATGGCCCGGGCGACGCCCATCACCCCCTCCATCAGCCCCTCAGCCGGCCAGACCTCATTGACCATGCCCCAGTCCCTGGCCTCGGCGGCGGTGAATACCCGGCTGGTCAGGATCAGTTCCCGCGCCCGCCGTACGCCGACGGCGCGGGGCAGGTTCTGGGTGCCGCCGCAGCCGGGAATGATGCCCAGCCGGGTCTCGGTCAGGGCGAACTTCGCCCCCTCCGCCGCATGGATAAAGTCGCAGGCCAGGGCGAATTCGCAACCGCCGCCGAACGCCGCGCCGTTGACCGCGGCGATCACCGGCACGGGGCAGTCCATCAGGCTGTAGAAGGCCTGTTCGAACAGCACATGCTGGGCGAACCAGACCTGGTCGCTCATGCCGTCCCGCTCCTTCAGATCGCCGCCGGCGCAGAAGGCCTTGTCACCGGTTCCGGTCAGCAGGATGCAGCGCACATCGCCCGGATCCAGCATCAGCGTCTGGAACAGGGTCAGCACGTCCCGCGCCATCTGGGTGCTCAGGGCGTTGCGAACCTCCGGCCGGTTGAACGCCACCCGCAGGATGTGCGGCTCCGGCCGATCCAGCAGCAGAGTCTCGAAGGCGGGAAGGGTCATGCGCGCTCTCCTCCCTCCCCTTTATGGGGAGGGTGGCCCGGAGGGCCGGGTGGGGAAGTCATGGGCAGGCAAAGACGGCGACTGAAGACACCCCCACCCTTCGCCGCCTTTGGCGGCTCGCCCTCCCCATAAAGGGGAGGGACGGTCCATGCTACTCCGCCGGCAGCAGGGTCTCATGGCGTTTGGACATCAGGCTGTCGAACTGGCCCCAGACGCCGGCGTCGCCGTGCCACTGGCCCTTGGTCGCTGCCTTGGAATATTCGGTGGAGCGGGCCTCGAAGAAGTTGGCGTGTTCGACGCCGCTCAGCATGCTCTGCAGCCAGGGCAGCGGGTTTTCCTTCACCCCATAAACCTCCGGCAGCTTCAGTTGCCGCAGCCTCCAGTCGGCGATGAAGCGGATATAGGCCTTGATGTCCTCAGGCGTCATGCCCTGCACCTCGCCGGCCTCAAAGGCCAGGTCGATGAAACGGTCCTCCAGCCCGACCACCGTCTTGCAGCAGTCGACAATGTCGTCCGCGACAGCCTTGGTCACCGCGCCGGTCTCGGCGTTGAAGGCGTGGTACAGCTTGATGATCCCCTCGCAGTGCAGGCTCTCGTCCCGCACCGACCAGCTGACGATCTGGCCCATGCCCTTCATCTTGTTGAAGCGCGGGAAGTTCATCAGCATGGCGAAACTGGCGAACAGCTGCAGCCCCTCGGTGAAGCCGCCGAACATGGCCAGGGTGCGGGCGATGTCGGCGTTGTTCTCGACCCCGAACTTCTGCATGTAGTCGTGCTTGGCCCGCATGGCCTCGAATTCCATGAAGGCGCCGAACTCGCTCTCCGGCATGCCGATGGTTTCCAGCAGCAGGGCGTAGGCGGCGATGTGGATGGTCTCCATATTGGCGAAGCTGGAGAGCATCATCTTCACTTCGGTCGGCTTGAACACCCGGCCGTATTTTTCCATGTAGTTGTCGGCGACCTCGATGTCGCCTTGCGTGAAAAAGCGGAAGATCTGCGTCAGCAGGTTGCGCTCGCGGTCGTTCAGATTGGCCGCCCAGTCCTTGCAGTCCTCGCCCAGCGGCACCTCTTCGGGCATCCAGTGGACCTGCTGCTGCTTCTTCCACATGTCGTAGGCCCACGGATAGCGGAAGGGCTTGTAGGCCGCCGAGGGGGTAAGCAGGCCTGGCAGGGTGATAAGCTTGGTGGACATGTCGTGAACTTCCGGCGCTGGACAGGCGGGCGAACTGAATCGTCTCACCGAGACGGTTAAGAAATTTGCACCACATTTAGTGTCATGCCTACGGCCAACCACAAAATACATGTGGAAAGACCATCTGCCGCACCACCATGCACGGAGGATGCGGAGATGGCGAGGCGTTGATCGGGCCATCAACCGATCGTCATCCTGAGCAGCCGCGAAGCGGCGTGTCGTCGTCATGCTGAGCAGCGCCCTCTTGGGCGCGTGTCGAAGCACGCAAGCCGGGGGCGGAGGCCGGGCCCAATAGGGCAGGGAGCGGTGGTTCGGGGTTTGCGTCCTTCGACACGCCGCTGCGCGGCTGCTCAGGATGACGATTTTTGGGTAGGCTCAGCCGTCGCGATTCACGCTCTTAGGAATCCCCATGTCCTTTACCGTCTATGGCGCCCTGGGCTCCGGCAGCGTCCCCGTCGAGGCGGCCCTCACCCTGCTGGACCAGCCCTACACCGTCGTCGAGGGCGCCACCTGGGAGCATGACCCGGAAATCCTCGCGCGGGTAAGGGCGGTCAATCCGCTGGTGCAGATTCCGGCCCTGGTCCTGCCGTCCGGCGAAATCCTCACCGAAAGCGCCGCTATCCTCATCTGGCTGGCCGACAACCATCCGGCCAGTGGACTCTCTCCAGCGCTCGATGCTCCAGAACGCGCCGCCTTCCTCCGCTGGATGACCTTCATCCCGGCCTCCATCTATTCGCTCTACTGGATCCGCGACGACCCCAGTCGCATCACTCCACACACGGAGGACCACGCCCTGGTCAAGCAGCGCACGGCGGACCGGATCGCCGACTGCTGGGCGATCATGGACAGCCAGGTCACGCCTGGTCGCTACCTGATGGGCGACAGCCTTACCGTCCTGGACCTCTATGTCGCCGTGGTCAGCCGCTGGGGTCCCCGCCGCAAGGTCTTCTACCAGAGGGCTCCGAAGATGGCGGCGGTGGTCCGTCGCGTGGACGCCGACCCGCGGCTGGAAGACTTCTGGGCGAGGCGGTTTCCGTTCACTGGCGCCTGGGAGGGTTAGCATAGACGCCCTCTATCCACGGCACTGAAACAATTGATTGGGCTAACGGGGTTCCCTCGGCCTAGGCTCGCCTCGAGGGCGAGCTTTCCGGTTCGCCAGTCCGTGGAGGAGGAACCCATGACGCTCGCATCCAGCAAGACCATCGAGAACCTGAAGGCCGCGTTCGCCGGCGAGAGCCAGGCCAACCGCCGCTATCTCTATTTCGCCCAGAAGGCCGACATCGAAGGCTACAATGATGTCGCCTCGGTGTTCCGGTCCACCGCCGAAGGCGAGACCGGCCACGCCCACGGCCATCTGGAGTTCATGGAATCGGTCGGCGATCCGGCCACCGGCCTGCCGATCGGCCCCACCGGCGACAACCTGAAGGCCGCCATCGCTGGCGAGACCCACGAATACACCGACATGTATCCCGGCATGGCCCGCACCGCCCGGGACGAAGGCTTCGAGGAAATCGCCGACTGGTTCGAAACCCTCGCCAAAGCCGAAAAATCCCACGCCGGCCGCTTCCAGCGCGCCCTGGATTCGATGGACTAGGGGGTTCGCGTCCGGGCTTCCTTCTCCCCTTGCGGGAGAAGGTGGCGCGGAGCGCCGGATGAGGGGTTGAAGAAAGAAGAAGCCGCCATCGCGGCTGGCCCTCACCCTTCCCTGTCAGCCGGCGCGCCCCCTCATCCGGCCCTTCGGGCCACCTTCTCCCGCGAGGGGAGAAGGGACCTTGAGCGTGCGCTCACGGCAGGAATTCCATGACCGACGATACGACTCCGGCCCCGCCCAAGCCCGCCCCCTCCGCCCCGAAGGGCGAAGGCAGTCTCAGCGCGCCGATGCGCCATCCGATCGCCTGGCGCGATCCCGCCTATTACGACATGGCGGCCATCGAGAAGGAGATGGAGCGGGTCTTCGACATCTGTCACGGCTGCCGGCGCTGCTTCAATCTCTGCGACAGCTTCCCCAAGCTATTCGACATGATCGACGAGGGCCCGACCGGCGAGTTGGATGGGGTGCCCAAGGAGAAGTACGCCGATGTCGCCGAGGCCTGCACCCTCTGCGACATGTGCTTCATGACCAAATGTCCCTATGTGCCGCCGCACGAGTTCGACCTGGATTTCCCCCACCTGATCCTTCGCTACCGGGCCGCCAAGCGCAAACAGGGGGGCGGCGAGTTCATCCGGGAACAGCTGGGCGAGACGGACCGCAACGGCAAGCTGGCGGCCCCCGTGGCCGGGATCGCCAACTGGGCCACGGCCCGCGAAAATACGCCCCTCCGCGGCTTTCTGGAAGCGATCGCCGGCATCGACCGCGAGGTGGAGCTGCCGAAATACCATTCCCGCACGGCCCGCGACCGGCTGAAGACCCCTACCGCCGCCAGCCCGGAGGGGCCCGCCTTCGGCCAGCGCAAGGTGCTGATCTACGCGACCTGCACCGCCGAATATAACGCGCCGGAAACCGCCGAGGCGGCCATGCGGGTGCTGGCCCGCCAAGGGGTGGAGGCCCAGGTTCTCTATCCCGAATGCTGCGGCATGCCCCAGCTCGAGGCCGGCGACCTGGCCAACGTCGCCCACCGGGCCGAACGGGTGGCCAGGGTGTTCGAGCCCTGGCTGGATCAAGGCTATGACGTCGTCGCCCTCACCGCCTCCTGCGGCCTGATGCTGAAGTTCGAGTGGCCGCTGATGGTCCCGGAGAACGCGGCGGTGAAGCGGCTCGCGGCCGCCACCCGCGACATCTCGCAGTATATGGTCGAGCTGAACCGCGCCTATGGCTTGGCCCCCGGCCTCAGCCCCGTTCCCGGCGGCGTCACCGTGCACCAGGCCTGCCACTCCCGGGCCCAGAACATGGGCGCCAAGTCGGCGGAGATGCTGCGGCTCATTCCGGAGACCAAGGTCGATATCGTCGAACGCTGCAGCGGTCACGGCGGCACCTTCGGGGTGATGAAGAAGACCCGGCCGATGGCGGTGAAGGTCGGCAAGCCCGCCGCCCGGCAGGTCGCCCAGAAGGCCAATGGCGTCATCTGTTCCGACTGTCCGCTGGCCTGCAAACACCTTGGCCAGATCCTGGCGGACGAGGCCGGTGAAAAGCCGGACGCGCCGGCCGCTCCGCGCCAGGCCCATCCGATCGAAATCCTGGCCCAGGCCTACGGCCTGATGGAGGCGCCTCATGCCGGCCGCTGAACGGATCATCACCGCAGCCGACATCATGCCGGACGCCCAGTTCGCCCTGGTCCGGCGGGAACGCCGCGCCGCCCTGCTGCCGACCAAGCGGCTGCGCCGGGTCGATCTGGGCCCTGCCGCCACGGCCTATTTCGAATGTTTCGACACCATGCTGTTCCAGGTGCAGGAGATGCTGCTGATCGAGAAGGGCGGCGCCGCTCAGCTTCCCGACGAACTGGCCGCCTACAATCCCCTGATCCCGCAGGGCTCTGAACTCGTCGCCACGGTGATGTTCGAGATCGACGACGAGGTCCGGCGCACCCGGACCCTCTCACAGCTGGGCGGGATCGAGGACCGGTTCTTCATCCAGGTCGGGGCGGAAAAAGCTCGCGGCGTTCCTGAGGGCGACATCGAACGGACCCGCGACGACGGCAAGGCCAGCTCCGTCCACTTCGTCCGCTTTCCCCTGACGGCGGAGCAGAAGGCCGTCTTCCGCGACCCGGCGACCACCATCACCCTCGGCTGCGACCACGAACGCTACGGCCACCTGGCGGTCCTAAGCCCCGCCACCCGCGCCGAACTGGCGAGGGACTTCGCCTGACGGTCTATATGGCGCCGTCGCCGCGATCACCTTCGCGGCCTCTGCGATCGCCGCGGCCTCGGTCGTCTTTCCCTCGACGATTTCGTCGGCCAGCCCCATCAGACGGGGTCCCGTCACAGAGCCGTTTTCGGCCTCCTCGGTCACCGCGATACCGCCGTTCCTCTCGATGGCCGCGTCCCAGTCGGCCCGGACTGCGGCCCAATAGCCCTTGGTCGCCGCCCAATAGGCCTCGGCCGCCTTCACGTCGAAACCGCCTTCCTTGCGATAGGTGTTGAGCACAACCTCATGGGCATAGGTGACGGTCTTGCCGTCCTTGGTCCCGACCTTGGCGTTGTCCTGCTCATGGACCCAGCCTGTGGGGGTCAGGGCGTGACGGTTGGTTCCGACGTACCAGCCGTAGGCCGGGTGGCGCACGGCGTCGCGGCGGGCCAGGGGCCGCAGGGTCTCGCTGCTCATCCAGCGGGTGACGCCGTCGGCATAGGACCAGCGGCCGACGCCGCCGTAGCGGGGGCTGTCATCGGTCTGCCAGACGGTCTGCGACCACGCGCCCGTGCGGGCCGCCTCCGGCACATCAGCCAGCACCCATTGACCCTCGCCCCTGTAGGACAGCACCTTGGCCGGCTGCCAGACCCAGTCCTGTCGCCAGTGTTTGATGACGATGGTCTTGTCCTTGTCGCTATCCTCGCTCTCGGGGACGGTGACCACCAGCAGGTGCTGCAGGCTGATCTTGGTCCCCGTGTCCTCGACCACCCGCACGGCCTCGAACCCGCCGCTGCGTTTGGGATCCAGAAGTTCGTAGCCGGGGACGAAGGCGACGGTCTCACGGAAGTCGAAGGTGACGCGGTAGTCGCCGGCCATGGCCAGGATAGACTGGCGGTCCTTTTCAAAGGCCGCCTTCTCCTCGGCGGCCATGGCCGCCGCGGCGGCAGGCGTAGCCGCCTTGGGCCCGGCGAAGGCCGGAGCCGCACAAAAGGCTATGGCGATAGCGGCGGCCAGGGCGCGCATGGGGGTTTTGATCATCCTTGGTTTCCTCCTCCCGGACCCCAGCCCTGTCGGGCGAAGGTCATGATGCAGTCACGGTCCCGCCGGACGCCAGCCTCGCGGGCCGTCGTCCGGAGGGCATGGGTCGATCAGTAGCGCAGGGTCAGAGAGACGCCGAAGTTGCGGCCCGGCTGGGTATAGGCGTCGCGGACCATTGAAGCGGTCGAGAGGCCACGCACGTCGCTCCAGAACCAGTACTTCTGGTCCGTCAGGTTGAAGACCCCGGCTCGCACGGTGGCGACGTCGGTGACGTTCCAATAGCCGGTCAGGTCGATGACGGTGAACTGGCCGGGGACGAAGCAGTCGGGCGCGCAGGCGGCGCCGACCCGTTCGTTATCCTTGCCGGCGCCATGCTGCAGATTGACCGTCCCGCCGAAACGTCCGCCCTGGTCGCGCCAGGACAGGCCGGCGACGACCTTGACCGGCTCGACACTGTCCAGCGGCATGCTGACACCGCCTGAGTTGGCCTGACCGTGGGCATAGGAGGCGCCGACACTGGCGGTGAAGCCGGCCCCCAAAACCGCTTGGCCCGACACTTCCGCCCCGCTGATCTCAACGCTGCCGATGTTGCGGTACTGAAAGACCGCCGGATCGGCCGAGGTGAAGCTGCCGCTGACCTGAACCTGTTCGATGAAGTCCTCGTACTGGCCGGTGAACACCGCCCCGTTCACGGCGAAGCGATCGCTGCGCCAGCGCAGGCCGGCCTCCAGGGTCTCGCTGGTTTCCGGCTTCAGGTCCGGATTGGGGATCGAGGTGTAGGCCGAGGCGAGGTTGGTGAAGCTGTTGTTGACCTGGCTGGGGGACGGCGCCTTGAAGCCCCGGGCATAGTTGCCGAACAGGCTCCAGCCCTCGGCGAACTTCCACACCGCGCCGAACTTCGGCGACACATGGCTGTCGCTCTGGTCGGCCGGGACGAAGGCCGGCAGGGCCGAATCCACCTTGGGATCGAGGCTGTAATAGTCGAAACGCAGCGCCGGGAAGAGGCTGACCGCCCCGCCCAGCAGGCCGATCTCGTCCTGGATATAGGCGCCGGCCAGCACAGAGTTGGTGATTGGGAAGGCTCGGGTCGGGAAGGTCTCGCCGAACGGCGGCACGGTCCCGTCGCGGATGCCTTCCTGGCGGGTCCAGGATGAGTCCGCGCCATAGACCAGGTTGTGCTCGATCAAACCGGTGCTGAAGCTGGAGTGGAACTCGCCAGCGACTCCATAGACCCTGTTGTCGAAGGTGTTCAGCCGGGTGCGGTCGACGGCCGGGGTGCGGTCTTCGAAGGTGAACTGGCTGCTCTTCGACTCCTGCCAGTAGGTCGAGATCACGGCCGAATCGACGAAGCCGTCGCCGGAGCCGGCGAAATGGTAGTCGAAGCCGAAGCGGTCACGCTCGGTCGTGTCGTGGCCGACCACCTGCAGCACCGTGCCGCTCCGGCCGCTGAGCACATCGGTATCGACCGTGCGGTCGAAGGTCTCATAGGTCAGGCGGAAGCGATGCGCGTCGCTGGGCGCGAACACCACCTTTGCCAGCAGGGCGTCGGAGTCGATGTCCTGGGGGTTGGCGGCGGTGCGGGTCGAATTCAGCGCGCTGTTGTCGCCCTGGTTCTCGGTCTCCGAGGCCTCGCGATGATTGTAGGATAGCATCGCCGACCAGTCGCCGACGGTGAAGGCCCCGACCAGGCCGCTCGAGACCCCCTCGTCGGCCGAGCTGTACGATACCCGCCCCTGCAGGCCGAAGCTGCGGCCGTCGCGCAGGAAGTCGGACGGGTCCTTGGTGGTGAAGCTGACCACCCCCGCCACGCCGTCGCTGCCGTAGAGGGCGCTGCCCGGTCCGCGCAGGATCTCGACCCGCTTGATCAGTTCCAGGTCGCCGAAGTCGCCCCGGCCCATGTTCTGGGCGCCGAAGCTGAAGGCGTCGGGAACGCGGACACCATCGACCAGGATCGACACCCGGTTGCCTTCGAGGCCCCGGATGTTGAAGCCGCTGTTGCCGTCCCGGCCGGTCGTTCCCAGCGCCGCCCCGAATCGGGCCGGACTGGCGCGCACCGTGACGCCGGGCTCGTAGCGGATCAAATCCTTGATATCGGTCGCCAGCTGGTCCTCGATATCGTTTGCTGTGATGACACTGACCGTGGACGGCACGGAATCAACCTGCTTCTCGCTACGGGTCGCAACGACCGTAACCGGCTCGACCAGAGTGCTATCCGCAACCGCCGCGACCTCGGCCCCGGCGGCCATGGAAACTGCAGGCAGCCCCATCAGGGCTAAGCCGGCCACGGACGCGACATACCACGAACGACGGTTGGAAATGGACATCAACGCCCCCTCGGCATTTGTCTGTGTTTTGCGAATAGGTCGCATTCGCGAGAAGACTCTGTAGGCCCCCTTGGGTTCAGACGTCAACTAGATGCGAATGCCTCGCATTAAAATCTTTCGGGTGTGATTTTCCGGGTGGAGTCAGGAATTGACCATCGTCACGGTGTAGGGCTTGTTCCGCCGGCCCGTGTGGAGCGCGTGATGACGACCGAACTGAGCCCGTCGGCCGAACACTACCCAAGCCGCGGAGAGCGGCTGGCGGACCTGTGGGTGCATATCGTCGGGCTGGTGATGGCGCTGGCGGGCGGCGGCGCGCTGCTTGGGCTTTCGATCGGCTTCGGAACCGTGGGGCAGGTAGCTTCGGTGGTGGTCTACTGGGTGTGTCTCGCCCTGATGCTGACCTTCTCCATCCTCTACAACATGGCCAGCCCGGCGCGGCAGCCGACCCTTCGGCGGCTGGACCATGCCGGCATCTTCCTGATGATCGCCGGCAGCTACACCCCCTTCACCACCCAGAGCCTGACCGGCGCCTGGTCGATCGGCATGACGACCGCCGTCTGGGTCATCGCCCTGCTGGGGGTTTTCGGAAAGCTGTTCCTGCCGGGACTGGGCCGCGGCATCTGGATCGGTTTCTATCTGGCGCTCGGCTGGATCGTCGTCATCGCCATGGGGCCGATGATCGCCAGCGTCTCCCTGTCGGGGATGATCCTGCTGGGCGTCGGCGGACTGGTCTATTCGGCCGGGGTGATCTTCTACGCCCGCAAGAGCCTGAAGTACCGTCGCGCCATCTGGCACAGTTTCGTCGTCGCCGCCGCCGGAACCCACTATGCGGCGATCATGACCGGGGTGGTCCTGTTCAACCGGGCCTAAAGCATTGAAAAAGCCGCTCATCCCGGCGAATGCCGGGATGAGCGGTGGGAGGAGTGGACGTATCCCCCAACCCCTGCTAAATCCCCGCCGCCTTCGGGCCCACAACTGATCCCCTTCAGCCCGCCGAGCCCCCGTCGAAGGGCGCGCTGAAGTCGTCCTGGCGGGTGGAGGGATCGTATCCATGGCCAATGTGACCGTCGTCGGGGCCCAGTGGGGCGATGAAGGCAAGGGCAAGATCGTCGACTGGCTGAGCAACCGCGCCGACGTGGTCGTGCGGTTCCAGGGCGGGCACAACGCCGGCCACACCCTGGTGGTCGATGGCAAGGTCTACAAACTGGCCCTGCTGCCCTCCGGCGTGGTCCAGGGCAAGCTGTCGGTGATCGGCAACGGCGTCGTCGTCGATCCCTGGCACCTGCTGGAAGAAATCGCCAAGATCGCCGCCCAGGGCGTGATGATCACGCCCGAGCTGCTGGTCCTGGCCGACAACGCCTGCCTGATCCTGCCCCTGCACCGCGACCTCGACCAGGCCCGCGAGGCCGCCTCCAGCCAGAAGATCGGCACCACCGGCCGAGGCATCGGCCCCGCCTATGAGGACAAGGTCGGCCGGCGCGCCATCCGCGTCGCCGACCTGGCCGATCCGGAAGCCCTGAAGCCGAAGATCGAACGGCTACTAGCCCACCATGACGCGCTTCGCCGGGGCCTCGGCCTGGCCGACGCCGATGGCGCCGCCCTGTTCGACGCCCTGATGGAGATGGCGCCGAAGATTTTGCCCTACGCCCAGCCCGCCTGGCGGCTGCTGGACCAGGCTCACAAGGCCGGCAAGCGCATCCTGTTCGAGGGCGCGCAGGGCGCCCTGCTCGACGTCGACCACGGCACCTATCCCTTCGTCACCTCGTCCAACACCGTGGCCGGCCAGGCGGCGGCCGGGTCGGGCATGGGGCCCAAGGGACCCGGCTACATCCTCGGCATCGTCAAGGCCTACACCACCCGCGTCGGCGAGGGCCCCTTCGCCTGCGAACTGAATGATGATGTGGGAACTCACCTCTCCACCGTCGGCCGCGAGGTCGGGGTCAACACCGGCCGGCCGCGCCGCTGCGGCTGGTTCGACGCGGTGCTGGTCCGCCAGAGCGTGGCGATCAACGGCATCGACGGCATCGCCCTGACCAAGCTGGACGTGCTGGACGGCCTGAAGACCCTGAAGATCTGCGTCGGCTACCGCATCGGCGACAAGGTGCTCGACTATCTGCCCGCCGGTATGCGCGACCAGGCCGCCGCCACGCCGGTCTACGAGGAAATGGAAGGCTGGAGCGAAAGCACGCAGGGCGCCCGTTCCTTCCGCGACCTCAACGCCAACGCCATCAAATACGTCCGCCGCATCGAGGAGCTGATCGGCGCCCCGGTGGCCCTGCTGTCCACCAGCCCGGAGCGCGACGACACCATCCTGATGCGCGACCCCTTCCAGGGGTAGGCGTTATTTCCGCAACGCCTTGCCGATGGCCGCGCCGATCAGGCCGGTCACGGCGGAGCTGCAGGTTCCGACCAGCAGGATGAACACCGTCACATCGCCGAGCAGCCAGCTGACCAGGATGCCGACCAGGGCGCAGACACCGCCGGCGATGACCCCGCCCAGCAGGCTATCGGCCCAGCCGGTCGCCGCCGCACGGGCATATAGGAGGCCGGCGACCAGGGAGATGGCCATCCCCAGAGGGGCGAAGAGGTCCGCCACCGTCGGCACGAAATGTCCGGCGATCACCATCGCCAACTGCAGCACCGTCCCGATCAGGGTGGCGCGGATCAAGGCTTGTCGGTTCATCCCTCAGTTCCCCTCCATGGTCTTCGAGGCCTGGGCGGCCCGGGCCTTTTCGAAGACGTCCTTCCAGTTCACCGGCCCGTCGCGGAACCGGCGTTGCAGCCCGTCCAACGCATAGGCGTTGCCCCATTCGAAGTGGCCATAGACGGTGTCGAAGTCGGCGCCTTGACCGTAGCCGATATTGCTCAGCACCACGCGGGTCGCACCCGCCCCTTGCGGCGTGAACTCCAGCACCGTCACCGTCTTTCCGAAGGCCTCCGCCCCCGGGAACCCGGCCGGCGCCTGGACGTTACGGATGACCAGCAGCCGGCCCGGCACATAGGCCTCGATGCGGTTGATGATGTTGTTCGGATCACCCTTCCTGGCGTCCGGGCTGTAGCTGGACTCGATGGCGCCGCCGATCTTCAGCTCAACGAAGCCGACCGGCGAGGCCCAGCTGGTCCAGCCCGCGTCAGTGACAAAGGCCTCCCAGACCTGTTGCGGTGGGGCCTGGACGACGGCCGAAAGCTGCAGGACGCGTCCGCCGCCCGGCTCGACGAAGGAGCTGTTCTCGACCCCGGGAAAGTCCCGCCAGCTCTGCGCCTTGGCCGGTTCGGCCGCTGTGGCGCCCCCCGCTGTGCAGAGGGCGAAACAGCCCGCCAGGGCCGCGATCCAGAGTTTCATGGACGATCTCCGCCTCTTTCGTGCAGCTTGGCGCGAGAGAGGATAGAGAACAAGGGTCTTTAAAAGCGTGCGTTGGAGACGCCCGGTCGGAGGCCTATCCGGCCGTCGGCGTCCCCAGTATCTGCGCCTTGGTCTGGGTGCTGATCACCTCCGCGCCGGACTGGATCAGGGTCGAGCGGGGGACCACCGTGGCCTTGCCGTCGATGGTCAGCACGACCATCGCCCCGCCGTCGGTGTCGCTGGTCGAGGTCACTGTGCCGATTACCTGACCTTGAGCGTCCTTCACCCGGGTCCCGATCTCCAGGGGTTTGGCGGCAGGCGGCGCCGGCTCGGTGGACGGCGTCGGTTCCGTTTGAGGTCCCGCCTGAAACCCGGCCTGGGCCAGACCGGGCAGAGCAAGCGCGATTACCGCGCCGGCGAGGATGTGTCTGGACAGCATGAAGGCTCCCGTTGCTGGCCCCCGCCCGCAGATCCGTCGCCCATGCAACGGGTCCGGTGTCCGCTGGGTTCCGAGTGAGCCGCCTTCCGACGGCGGGCCTTTTCCCGTCCGGCCAATCCCGATAGAGGCTTGGCATGCGGATTTTTCCTCCGGACATGGATCAATTTCTCGCCTGGATGGACGAGGCGGGTCACCGCTATGTGGTGCTGCGCAACGCCTCCGCCTTCCTGAACGGCTGGCCCGCGCGCGGCGGCAAGGACGATGTCGACATCCTGGTCAGCGACGGCGCCCTGACCGAAATCGCCTCCCGTTTCGGCAAGGGTTCGAAGACCGGCGGTGTCAAGACCGACCTCTATGACGTCGGCGGCTCGGCGCTCGGCGCCTACCAGGGCCTGCCCTATTATCCCGCTCCCCTGGCCAATCTGTTGCTGGACAGCCGTGAGCGGCTGGGGGGCCGGTTCTATGTCCCGGGGCCGAAGGCCTATCTGCTCGGGCTGATCTTCCACGTCGCCTATCACAAGGCCGAACGCTCGAGGATCGACAGGCTGGACCCCGCCGCCTCGGAAGGCTCCAAATATGTCGGCGAACTGCGCGGCTTGATGGCCCGGACGGGGGAGGATTTCCCCCTGACCCTGACCGCCTTCCATCAGCGGCTGAAGCGCGAGGGGATGGCGGTTCCCTACCGCCAGCTGGCCGCCATCCTGGTCAATGACTTCTCCCGCCATGTGAAAAGCCGCTTCCTGGCCGAGGTGGCCAACGAGCCAGCCGGGGAGATGAACCTCTTCGTCATCCGCAAGATCGCCCGGGGCAAGGGCCAGGACCAAGCTCTGGCCGACGCCATCGCCGCCGAATACCAGATCATTGCCGACACCGAGATTCCCTGGCTGACCCGGTTGAAGACCAATGGAAAGATCCGCGGCGGCAAGTGGCGGCGAGGGGGACCGCCGGTCCGCGCCCTGGTGGTGTTCGATGCCGAGCCCCAGCCCGCCGAGGGGCCGGAAAGCCAGGCCCACCCCTTCGTCTTCAACGGCCGCCAGTTCATCAAGCGCGACCTGCGCGACCGGTTCTCGCGGACCACGGGCCTGAAGCCCTGGCACAATCCGCTGCACTCCACCGACAACGAGGCCGAGGCGCTCGGCCACCTGCCGCTCTATTTCAGCCCGGACGAATGCGAAGCCATCTACCAGAAACTCGAAGTCCTGCGCGGCGAACGAGTCCCGTCTTGAGGAAACCGTCTTGAGGAAGATCAAACGCTGGCTGCGCGCCCAGAAGGCCGAAAGGTTGATCGGCGACCGCCGCGAGGCGGTGCGGGCGCAGGTGGCCAAGGTGCTGGGCCGCGAGGTTCGCTTTAAGGAACGCGGCAACCTCGGCCACGACAGCAACTACGACGTCATCGCCGGCGGCAAACCCGTCGCCGTGCTGCGGCTGGTCAATCCGCACAAACAGCGCCCGACCCCGCCACCCGGCATGCCCTTCCAAGTCGAGGAGGGCCCCAACCGCATCGCCCACGAATGGCAGGTCCTGTTGCGCGGCGCCGAGGCCGGCATCACGCCTCGCCCGCTGTGGCATGCGCCGGACGCCCTGCTCTGCGACTACCTGCCCTTTCACACCCTGACCTCGGCGACCCAGAAGCATCCGAACCGGGTCTGGGATTACCTTATGCAGGCCAGCCAGGCCCTGCATCGGCTGCACGAAGGCGTTGGCATCGCCCACATGGACGCCTCTCTCAGCAACGTCATCGCCGGCGACGATGGCCGGCTGGCGCTGGTGGATTTCGAATACACCCCGATCCCCAGCCTCTCCTTCGCCGAGCAACAGGTCTACGACCACCTGCGGCTGCTGCAATCCAGCGGCAAGTTCATCGTGCCGGGCCAGAAGTCGGGGCATGAGCCCTGGTTCAAACAGCTCGAGGGCTATCTCGACACGGCCGCGATCAACGCCCCCCTGACCCGCATCGCCCCCGGCCTGACCCACGTCCTGGCCGACGGCGTCTACGGCCCGGCGATCCGCAATCTGCTGCCAAACGCCAGACGGCTGTAAGAGTCCTTCTCCCCCAAGTGGGAGAAGGAAATCCAAGGCGGCTAGAGAACCCCGACCGTCCGCAGCCGCGCCTTGGGATGCACTTCGCTCTGGCTCATCACCACGGTCTGGCCGCGAAAGCGTTCGATGATCGAGCGGACGTAGGGGCGGACCATCGGGCTGGTCAGCAGCACGGCGGCGTCGCCGGCCAGGGCGGCCCGTTCGAACGATTCCCGCACGCCCTTGATGAACTCCTGCAGCTTGGACGGCGCCATGGCCAGCTGCTTTTCCTCGCCGGCCCCGATCAGGCTGTCGGCGAAGGCCGCTTCCCAGTCGGGCGACAGGGTGACGATCGGCAGGGCGCCGTCCTCGCCGCGATTGGCCCAGCACAGCTGGCGGCCCAGGCGGGTGCGCACCGCTTCGGTCAGCTGGGTCAGGCTGCTGGTATGGGGCGCGGCCTCGGCGATGCCCTCAAGGATGGTGCCGAGGTCCCGTATCGACACCCGCTCGCGCAGCAGCGCCTGCAGCACCCGTTGCAGGGTGGAGGCGGTGATCACCGAAGGGATCAATTCGTCGGCCAGCTTCTTCTGCTCAGGCCCCAGTTCCTTCAGCAGCTTCTGCACCTCGGCGTAGGACAGCAGGTCGGCCATGTTGTCCTTAAGAATTTCGGTCAGGTGGGTGGTCAGCACCGTGGCCGGGTCGACGAGGGTGTAGCCCCGGAAGGTCGCCTCTTCCTTCAGGGCGTCGTCGATCCAGGTGGCCGGCAGGCCGAAGGCCGGCTCGCGGATATGTTCGCCGGGGATGTCCACCTGGCCGCCGCGCGGGTCCATGGCCATCAGGCTGCCGATGCGAACCTCGCCGGCGCCGCTCTCCATCTCCTTGATGCGAATGGCGTAGCCCTGCGTCGCCAGCCGCATGTTGTCGAGGATGCGGACCGAGGGCATGACGAAGCCAAACTCGGCGGCCAGGGTCTTGCGCAGGGCGCGGATCTGGTCGGTGAGCCGGCGGCCTTCCATGTCGTTGATCAGGGTCAGCAGGCCGTAGCCCAGCTCGATCTTGATGTCGTCGATGGCCAGGGAGGCGCCGATCGGCTCCTCTTCCTGTTCGGCCGGCAGGGCCGGCGCGGCAGCCAGGGTCGGCAGAATCTTGGCGTCCTGCGCCCGACGCCAGGCCAGCACCCCGCAGGCGATGGCGACGATGGCGAAGGGCAGCATCGGCATGCCCGGCACCAGGGCCAGGACCCCGGCGGCGGCCGAGACCATGCCCAGGGCCACCGGGTTCATCGCCAGCTGGGTGACCAGGGCCTTGTCGGCCGCGCCGTCGACGCCGGCCTTCGACACCAGGAAGCCGGCGGCGATGGAGATGATCAGGGCCGGGACCTGGCTGACCAGACCGTCGCCGATGGTCATGATGGTGTAGCTGGCGGCCGCCTGGCCGATCGGCAGCTTGTGCTGAATGACCCCGATCAGGATGCCGCCGATGATGTTGATGGCGGTGATGATCAGGGCGGCCACGGCGTCGCCGCGGACGAACTTGCTGGCGCCGTCCATGGCCCCGAAGAAGGTCGATTCCTGCTCCAGCTCCTTGCGGCGCTTCTTGGCCTCGTCCTGGTCGATCAGGCCGGACGACAGGTCGGCGTCGATGGCCATCTGCTTGCCGGGCATGGCGTCCAGGGTGAAGCGGGCGGCGACTTCGGCGATCCGGCCCGAACCCTTGGTGACGACGATGAAGTTGACCAAGATCAGGATGGCGAAGACGATCACCCCGATGATGAAATTGCCGCCCATCATCAGGTGGCCGAAGGCCTCGATGACCTTGCCGGCGCCTTCCGTGCCCTCGTGGCCGTGGCCGAGGATCAGTCGGGTCGAGGCCAGGTTCAGGCCCAGCCTGAACAGGGTCGAGACCAGCAGCACCGTCGGGAAGGCGGTGAATTCCAGCGGCTTCTTGATCAGCAGCGAGGTCATCAGGATCAGCACGCTGCCCGTCAGGGACAGGGTCAGCAGCATGTCCAGCAGGAACGGCGGGATCGGCAGGATCAGCAGGACGACGATGCTGACGATGCCGATCGCCAGCCCGACATCCCCACGCGCCACCCAGCCCCAGATATCGCGAGCGGTCGGCCGGTTGGAGGATGCGGACGCGGTGTCGGTCATATCAGATCACTCAGGCGGCCTGGCTTCCCATCCCGGCCTGGGGCGCGGGGACGGCGACGCCGGCTTCGGAATATTCCTTCAGCTTGTTGCGCAGCGTGCGGATCGAGATCCCCAGGATGGTCGCTGCATGGGTGCGGTTGCCCGAACAGTGGGTCAGGGTGTCGATGATCAGCTGCTGCTCGACCTCGGCCACAGTCTGGCCGACCAGGGTGCGGCTGACCGCCTCGGCGGCCATGGAGGCGGTGCGGGCGACGGCGGCGTCGGGTCCGGCGATCATCGGCTGGCCGTCCGGCAGGCGGATGGCGAACTCCTCGATCTCCGAGCCGGTCGACAGCAGCACGGCGCGGTGCATGGCGTTTTCCAGCTCCCGCACATTGCCGGGCCAGCGGTGGCCGGTGAGGCGCTTGCGGGCCTCGGCCGACAGCGGCCGGTCGGGCATGGCGTTGGCCTTGGCGTACTTCTTGACGAAATGCTCGGCCAGGGCGGTGATGTCGCCGGGGCGCTCCCTGAGAGGGGGAAGCCGCAGGTTGACCACGTTCAGGCGGTACAGCAGGTCTTCGCGGAACACCCCCTCCTTCACCGCCTGGACCAGGTCGCGGTTGGAAGTGGCCAGGATGCGAATATTGACCTTCACCGGCTTGGAGCCGCCGACCCGGTCGATTTCCCGCTCCTGCAGGGCGCGCAACAACTTGGCCTGCAGCCGGCCGTCCATCTCGCTGATTTCGTCGAGCAGCAGGGTGCCGCCGTCGGCCTCCTCGAACTTGCCGATCCGCCGGGCCACGGCGCCCGTGAAGGCCCCCTTCTCATGGCCGAACAGCTCGCTTTCCAGCAGGTTCTCGGGGATGGCGGCGCAGTTGACGCTGATGAACGGCTTGGAGGCGCGGCGCGACTTGGTGTGGACGTAGCGGGCCATCACCTCTTTACCCACGCCGCTTTCGCCGGTGATCAGGATCGAGGCGTCGGACGGCGCGATCTGGTCGGCCAGCTTGATCACCGTCTCCATCACCGGGTCGCGGGCGATCATCGGCCGGTTGTCGTCGGAGACGGCGGCCAGGACGGCGGCGATCAGGTCGGCCTCCGGCGGCAGCGGGATGAATTCCATCGCCCCGGCCCGGATGGCGGCCCCGGCCTTCTGGGGATCGGCCCCGACGCCGCAGGCCACCACCGGCACCCGAATGCGCTCCGCCTCGTTGGCGGCGATCAGGCCGGCGATATCGAGGTCGTAGTCGACCATGAGAAGGTCGGCGCCCTGCCCGGCCCGCAGGGCCTGGGTGGCGGCCGCGACCGTCTCCACATGGGCCACCTTGGCGCCCGCGTTCATCGCCATCTTCACGGCGACGGACAGTTGTCCGTTCAGTTTTCCGACGACCAGAAGCCGCATGGGAGT
The DNA here is from genome assembly GCA_044239675.1 of Caulobacter sp. Classification (GTDB taxonomy): domain Bacteria; phylum Pseudomonadota; class Alphaproteobacteria; order Caulobacterales; family Caulobacteraceae; genus Caulobacter. The sequence goes on along the minus strand of JBIIAX010000004.1, from coordinate 102,137 downwards.
TCTCCTTTGTCCTTCACCCCGGCCGATCAGGCCGCGGTGTCGCCGTCCTTGATGATTTCCGTCATGGTCACGCCCAGCCGGTCGTCGACGACGACCACCTCGCCGCGCGCCACCAGGCGGTTGTTGACGTAGATGTCGATGGCCTCGCCGACCTTGCGGTCCAGCTCCAGCACGCTGCCCGCGCCCAGTTGCAGCAGCTGGGCGACGGACATGTGGGCGCGGCCCAGCACGGCGGAGATGTTGACCGGAACGTCGAACACCGGGGCCAGGTCGCCGGCGTTCTTCTCGGCGGCCTCGATATGCATTTCGTTGGCCAGGCCCTGGTCGGCCGAGAATTCCTCAAGAGTCAGATTGTCGTCAGCCATGGGCGTCCCCTTCGGGGTTCAGATGTTCAGCGGCGATCAAGGGTTCCGCATGCAGGCCCTCGGAGGCGAGGGCCTGGTCGAGGGCGATCTGGATGCGGGCGGCGGCGTCGGCCGGATCAAAGGCGGCGCGGCCGTCGCCCCAGTCGAGAACGAAGGCGGCCGGGGCCATGCCGGGCTCGGCCCGCGCCTCGATACGGCCAGTGTGGCCGAGGTTGAAGGCCACATCGTCCAGCGCCGCCTGCACCCGCTCGCGGGAGTCGGCGGAGACGCGGACAACAAGCCGAGGGGCCGATTCCACCTCCCGGGTCAGGGCCTCCATGGCCGCCACGACCGGCGCTTCCGGGAAGCGTTCCAGAGCGCTGTCGGCGATCTTGCGCGCCGCGGCGAGGCTGAGCTGGGCGGCTGAGGCGCGGTGGCCGTGGGCGACCTCGGCCAGGGCGTTCAGCCCCAGGCCGGCGATCCGGGCGACCTCGGCCAGGGCGGTGGCGGCAGTCCGCTCCGCCTGGGCCAGGGCCGAGCGCTCGCCTTCCGCGAAGGCCTCGGCGCGGATGACCTCAACCTCTTCCGGCGTGAAGACGCGCTTCTGGCGGGGCGGCGAATAGGCGACCGCGCCGACGTCGTCGAACACGGTGTCGAAGCCGAAGAGCTTGTGCGGCGGGGGCTTGTAGGGGGCGGGGCTGGTCATCAGTAGATCAACTCATCGTCGCCGCCGGCGCCGGCCAGCATGATCTCGCCCTTGGCGGCCAGGTCCTTGGCCACCTGGACCATGGCCATCTGCGCCTGGTCGACGTCGCGCAGCCGCACGGGGCCCATGCTTTCCATGTCCTCGCGCATGATCTTGGCCGCCCGCTCCGACATATTGGAGAAGAACATCTCCCGCAGGGCGTCCGAGGACCCCTTGAGGGCGAGGCCCAGCTGGTCCTTCTCGACGGCGCGCAACAGGGTCTGCACCCCGCCGGGGTCCAGCTTGTTGAGGTCCTCGAAGACGAACATCAGCGCCCGGATCCGCTCGGCCGACTCCCGGTTCCGCTCTTCCAGGGCGGCGATGAAGCGGCTCTCGGTCTGGCGGTCGAAGTTGTTGAAGATGTCGGCCATCAGTTCGTGGCTGTCGCGCTTTGAGGTGCGGGCCAGGTTGGACATGAACTCGACACGCAGGGTCTGTTCGATCTTGTCCAGGATCTCGCGCTGCACCGGCTCCATGCGCAGCATCCGCTGGACGCATTCCAGGGCGAAGTCCTCCGGCAGGCAGGTCAGCACCCGGCTGGCGTGGTCGGCCTTGATCTTCGACAACACCACCGCGACGGTCTGCGGGTATTCGTTCTTCAGATAATTGGCGAGCACCGCCTCGTTCACATTGCCCAGCTTGTCCCACATGGTGCGACCCGCCGGACCGCGGATCTCCTCCATCAGGATGTCGACCTTCTCCGGCGGCATGAAGGAGGCCAGCAGTCGCTGGGTCTGTTCAAAGCTGCCCATCAGGGCGCCGGAGGCCGACAGGCCGGAGACGAATTCGACCAGCAATTCCTCGACGACGCTGGCCGAGACCGTGCCGAGACTGGCCATGGCCTGGGAGATTTCCTTGATCTCCTCCTCGTCCAGGGCCTGCCAGATTTGGGTATGATCCTCGCCCAACGCCAGCAAGACGACAGCGGCCTTCTCCGGCCCGGACAGGCGGGCGGAATCGGTGATCGCCTTGGTCTTGGACCGGCTCATGGCGTCTCGTGCAGCCAGCTACGGAGAATCGAGACGGACTCCTCGGGATGGTGGTCGACGAAGTCGGAGACGCTCTTGACCGAGCTGGCCTTCACCTGGCCCTCGATGCGGGCGATGTCGATCCGCTGTTCCAGCAGGCCGCCGGGCTGGGCCACGGACTCGCCGGTCACGGGATCGACCGTCAGCAGTCTGGACCCGCCATCGACCGCGGGTCGGCCACCGCCGGCGCCGGCCAGCATCGGAAAGGAACCGCCGCCGGCCGGCTGGGTCAAGCTCTTGAGGAGCGGGCGCAGGCCGAACATCAGCAGCAGCAGGACCACGATGGCCCCGAGCCCCAGTTCCACGGCCCGCATGATATCGTTCTTGTCGAAGGCGGTCAGCGGGTTGCCCGCCTTGGTTCCGAACTCGGACTCGGCGTCCCGTGCGAAGCGGACATTGACCACCTTGACCACGTCGCCGCGGCCGGGATTGAAGCCCACGGCGGCCTTCACCAGGTCCTCGAGCTTGCTCATCTCCTCCGGGGTCCGGGCGGCGTAGGGGCCCGGCTTGCCGTTGGCGCCGACGGCGGTCATGCCATCGACCGCGACCGAGACGCTGATCTTCTGGATCATGCCCGGCTCGACCGTCTCGGTGCGGATGGTCTTGGAGATCTCGTAGTTGGTCGTCGATTGGGCGCCGCGGCTGGTGTTCTTGTTTAGCGGCAGGAAGCCGGGCGAGCCCTGGCCGCCTGGGATGTTGGCCGAGGCGGAGACGGCGTCCTGACTGTTGGAGGCGCCCTCCTCGCTGTTTTCCTCATTGGTCTGTTCGGAGCGGACGACCTGACCGTCGGGGTCGTAGGTTTCCTTCTGCTCGGTGACCCGCGCCAGGTCGATGTCGGCGGCGACCTCGACCCGGGCCTTGCCGGGACCGACGACGCCCTCCACCTGTTCCTTGATCTTCGCGGCCAGTTTCTGCTCGACTTCGGTGCGGCGATCGTCGGCGATGCGGCCCAAGGCGCCTGAGGCGCCGGGAGCCGACAGGGTCTTGCCGTCCTTCTGATCGACCACCGCCACGGTCTCCGGCGTCAGTCCATCGACCGCGCCGGCCACCAGGTTCTGCACCGCCTGGACCTGGTCGGGCGTCGGCTTGCGCCCGCTCATCGACAGCATCACCGAGGCCGAGGGCTTGGCCGCCTCCTCCTCGAACAGCTGTCGCTTGGGCAGGTTGAGGTGGACGCGGACGTCGGTGACGCCATGGATGGAGCGGATGGTCCGGGCCAGTTCGCCTTCCAGGGCGCGTTGGCGGTTAAGCTGCTGGACGAAGTCGGTCTGGCCAAGGGCCGAGCCCGAATCGAAGATCTCGTAGCCGACCGATCCGGAGGTCACCAGGCCCTTGCCCGCGACCAGCAGGCGGCTGGAGGCGACCTTGTCGCGGTCGACCATGATGGTCGATCCATCGCCCTGAACCTCGTACTTGACCGCCGCCTGATCGAGGGCCGCGGTGACTTCCGAAGCTTCCTTGAGGTCCAGGTTGGCGTAGAGCAGCGCCTTCGGCTGGGCGGTCAGGCTCAGGGTCAGGGCGATGATCGCCCCAACCACGCCGACAGCGATGCCGCCCATGACCAGGATCCGGCCCAGGCCACCGCTAAGAAAACCCCCGAACAGTTTGTCCACCCTGGGTATGCCCCTGAAACGACTACGAAAGCCGCGGCCGCTTCTGCCGGCGTCGCTAGGCAGGATTTACCGGGTGCGTGGTAAACGGGGCCTTAAGACATGACGACCGTCTTGAGCCTTGTCCGTGAGGCGTGGAGATCAAACGACAACGGCCGCGTTCCTGTCCGGAACGCGGCCGCGCCATACACTGAGCCCCAATTTCGGGGGGGCGAGGGGGCTCAGCGGTACTGTTGAAGGCGGGTCGTTCGCAGGCCCGCCAAGCCATGCCGGTCGATCGACTGCTGCCAGTTGAGGAACTCCTCGTTGGTCAGCCGATACCGCTCACAGGCATCGTCGAGGGAGAGCAGGCCGCCGCGAACGGCCGCCACCACTTCCGCCTTGCGCCGGATCACCCACCGCTCGGTGTTCGCCGGCGGCAGGTCGGACAGCGTCAAGGGCGCGCCCGTGGGGCCGATCACGTACTTCTCGCCCTTGCTATTGACGCGCTGCTGCTGAAGCATCGTTCTACGCCTCTCCTCACCATCACTGTTGAGGCAGACCATAGCGGTCTGGCGATAACATGCCGTGAATCGTCTGAGTAAAGATCACAGTAACCACGGATTTCCCCCGTCTTAACGCCTTGTTTCATCTTGGGACATCGGCGTTAACCGCCGTTAATGCCTTGCCTATCGCTTGATGCTCAGAAGCTCTTCCAGCATTTGGTCCGCCGTGGTGATAATCTTCGACGAAGCGGAATAGGCCCGCTGGGTGATGATCAGCCCGGTAAACTCGGACGACAGGTCGACCGTCGAGGATTCCAGGGTCGATGGCGCGATGGCTCCGGCCCCGCCGGTGCCGGCGGCTTTCAGGCTGTAGCCGCCGCTATCCTGGGTCACCCGATAGGTGTTGCCGTTGATCGCCTTCAGCCCGTCCGGATTGGTGAAGGTGGCGACGGCGACCTGGGCGATCTGGCGCGAGATGCCGTTGTCGAACACGGCGGTGACCAGGCCATCCTCATTGATCTCGATGTTGGTCAGGTTGCCGAAGGCGGTGCCATTGGTGTTGACCGCCTGGACAACCGACTGGCTGTCGTACTGCGTCAGGCCGCCGGCGCCGCCGGTCAGGTCGATGCGGATCTCCTGGGAATCGACCCCCAGGCCGGCCGCCCAGTTGACGCCATCCGCCGCCGGAGCGCCGTCCGCCGAGGCGCCGAAGGTGAGGACCGGATTGTCGGCGTCTAGCAGGGTGGTGTTGGCGGTGTCGAGCCGGCCGTCGGCGGTGAAGGCGACGATGCCCGACCGGATCTGGCCATTGCTCAGCCCGGTCCCGGTGACGACGTCATCGGCCGGCACGGCGCGGATTTCCGCGTACCACTGGTTGGGCACATCGCTCTTCAGATAGTCGATCTGCACGGTTCGCTTGCCGCCCTTGGAGTCGGAGATCGGCACCTGGATCGAAAAGTCCGGCTTCACGCCCGCGCCGGTATCGGCGTCATACATGGCCATGGAATTGGTCGCGGCGTCGTAGGTCGCCAGTTCGGCGGAAACCGCCTGGCTGGACATCAGGTTGGCGCTGAGCGCGACACGGGTCGTCGGCTCGGCCGCGCCACCGACATTGGAGACGTTGATCGAACTCAGCCGGCTCAGGTCCGACGGGTCGGTGGCGATGGCCCCCGCGTCATCGACCAGCCAGCCCTGCAGATACAGGCCCGCCTCGTTCTTCAGATAGCCAAGGCTGTCGGGCTGGAAGGAGCCGGCGCGGGTGAAGGACCGGGCATCGCTGTCGAGCAGGTTTTCCGGCTTTTCGGCGACCACGAAGAACCCCTGGCCGGCGATGGCCAGATCCGTCGAATTGGTGGTCGCCTGGGGCAGGCCCTGCTGGCTGATATATTGCCGCGTCTGGGCGGTGACTCCGCCGGCCGTATAGCTGCTGCTGCGGTTGTTGCCGGAGACCAGCGTCTGGAAATTGGCCTGACTGCGCTTGTAGCCGACCGTGTTGACGTTGGCGATGTTGTCGGAAATCGCCGCCAGGGCCGACGAGTTGGCGACCAGTCCGGACACCCCTGCGAGCATGGCGCTGTTGATGCTCATGGTCTTCTTATCCTTTTACGCTGATGGGTTTTGCAGCCCCGCCTGCTGCGGTCGCGGCGCCTGCCGCTTCAGCGCGCTTCGGGCGCTGACGAATGGAAAGGGCTTGGCTCACGAAGGCTGTGTGATGCCGGTGATGGCGCTGATCGGCACCTTGGCTCCGCCAATGGTGACGACGGAGGTGCCGTTGATCGATTGCACGCCGGTGACCACGCCGGTGAGGGTCTGGGTCGGAGTCAGGGTCGAGCCGGCGACGTCCGTGGCGGTGATCCTCAGGCCATAGACCCCGTCCGGCTGGGCCGTGCCGCTGTCGCTCTTGCCATCCCAGGTAAAGGTCTGATCGCCGGCCGCCGCCCCGCCCTGCAGGGTCACCGTGCGGACCGTCACGCCATTGCCGTTGACCACCTCGAGCTTCACATTGGCGGCGGTGCGCGGCAGGTTGTAGGCCCAGTCCGCCTTGCCGTCGGCCAGGGCGCCGGCGGTGGTCGCCGCGGTCACCGACTTGCCGATCAGATTGGCCGAACCGGCCAGGCCGCCATCGTTCATCCCCACCAATGTCGCCAACAGATCGTTGGTCATCAGCTGCTGCTCGACCCCGGTCATCTGCACGATCTGCTGGGTGAACTGGGTCGAATCCATCGGCGACAACGGATCCTGGTTCTTCATCTGGGTGGTCAGCAGCGACAGGAAGGTCTGGGTGTTGCTGGCCAGCCGCGTGCGGGAATCGTTGATCTTGTCGAGGACCGAGGTCCCGGCGGCGGTTGAGGCGACGTCCGTCATGGCAGGGCTCTCAGATCATGATGTCCAGACCACGCCGGGTCTGGAAGCGAACGGGGATGGCGGGCTCGGGATCGAGACCGTTGAGGGCGTGGGCGAAGGCCCGCGCCGCCTGTTGCGGGGTGTCGGCGCGGGAGCCGCCGTTCTGGTCGCCCCTCTGGCCGGTGAAATCGAAGGACAGGCCGCCTTCACCGAGGCTGAATCCCGCCTGTTCGAGGGCTGACTTCAGCTCCTGCGCCCTGCCGCGCAGGTCGCTGGCGGTCTGGGCCGTATCGAAGGTCATGGCGGCGGCCATTTTCCCGTCGGCGTCGATGCGGACGCTGACGTCCACCCGGCCCAGGCCATTGGGCTCGAGCTGCAGGTCGAAGCGGCTCGACTGGCCATTCAGCTTGTCGATGATCCCGGCGGCCATCCTGGCCACCGTCTCCGGCGCGCCGCGCACCGAGGCGGCCAGGGCGGCCAGGGCGGGGGCGGCCGTATCCGGCCTCGGAGCCGCGGTCTGGATCGGGAGGGCGTGATCCTGAATTTCCGGCGCGGCCGGGACCTCCGCCTCGGCGGCCGCCGCCTCGACGGGGGCGGGGGCCGAATCATCGACCTTGGCCTCGGCCGCCGCTTCACGGACCAGATCCACCGGCGCCTTGGCGGCGTCGGCGGCGGGGCTCTCTTTGCTTGGGGCGGCCTTGCTCAGCTTGATGTCGAAGGCGCCGGGCTGGCCATCCTTGCGCGCGGCCCTGGGGTCGATCGCCTGGGCCAGGGCGGCCACCGTCGGCACGAGGGCCGCCGTCTGGGCCGCGGTCTGGGCTGCCGTTTGGGCGCCTACCTGCGCTAAGGTCGGGGTCCCTGCTCCGCCGGTCTGGCCGATCGCCTCTTTCAAGGCCGCCTGGGCCGCGTCCGAGGCGGTCTGCAAGGTCTGGTCGACCTCGCCCGCCGCATCAGACAGGGCAGTCTGGACCCTGGCGGAGGCCTCGGCGGCTTGATCGAGACGGGATTGGCCCAGCCGACTGAGCGCCAACGCGCTTTGCCAACCCTGCTGGAGGGTCGAGCCGAGGCCGCCGTCCCGGCCGGCGCCGGTCGCTTGCCCGGCGCTTCCCGGCGAGCCACAGGCCTGCGCCGCCTGATCTGCGGTGACGGCTTCGCCGCCGGCGGCGGGATCGATGGTCGTCGTGGCGCCGGTCTGGGCCTGCCATCCGGAGGCCGACAGCTGGGCCATGAATCCTGCCAGGGCGCCTGTCGACCCGGGGTCCGGAGGGCTATCGGCAGCCACGTCCCCGGCGCCCGCCGGGCTGTCCGCATCTCCGCCGCCCGTGAACAGACCCAGCAGCGCCTCGAAGCCGCCCATCGCCGCGCCGGCGGCGTCGCCCATCGCCAACCGCGAGAGCGGCTGCTGGACGGCGGACAGGATGGCGGCGGGAGCGGTCATCGACGCTGGCTGGACCTTGCGGGCATAGGATGGGCGGGTGGAGGATGGGGTGTCTGGCGGCGCCTGCTGCGCCCAGCTCATTCGGACCCGTCCCTAGCAACCGCCGCGCCAACTCGCCGAGCAGGTATTATGCTATTGAAATAAAACACTATTTTTCGGATGCGCCACGAGCCGCGCGGATCAGCCGGGGCGGAAATTGCCGAGGCAGCCCGGTCGAAATAGGCAGGGCGCCGATCAGTCGCCGGGCCGGTCCTGGACGTCGCCTGGCGGGCGCCGAAAGCTGGCGCCAGTCTTGCGACGCAACTGCCAGCATCCCAGGCGCTTCAGAAGGAAGGCCATGAAAATCAAAGGCTTGTCATAGCCCTATACGCGCGGGTTCCATAATCCGCCCGGCAGAAACCGCCGGGACCGCGTCAGGCTTTGCCGGGCAGGAGCGTTTGAAGGGCCATGTCCCTCAGCCAGATCATGTCGTCGGCGACGTCCGGCCTGATGGTTGCCCAGACCGGCCTGCGCGCCGTCTCGGACAACATCGCCAACGTCAACACCCAGGGCTACGTCCGCAAGCTGGTCCAACAGACCCCGCTGCTCTCCGCCGGCTTCGGCGTCGGGGTGGATGTCTCCAGGGTCCTGCTGGCCTCTGACCGGTTCCTGCAGAGCGCGGCGCTGAACGCCACCGCCACCGCATCCCAGGCCGGCGCCGTGGCCAGCGGCCTGGACCAGGCCCAGGCGCTGTTCGGGGACCCCACGGCCGACAGCTCCTTCTTCTCACGGCTCGACAGCCTGTACGCCGCTTTTTCCACGGCCGGCGCCAACGCCGCCTCCGGCGTCAGCCGGAGCGCGGCCCTGGATTCGGTCACCGGTTTTCTCGATGAGGCGTCGCGGATCAGCGCTTCGCTTGGCGCCCTGCGCAGCGAGGCTGACAGCCGCATCGCCGCCGATGTCGACAGCGCCAACGCCCTGCTTTCCCAGATCAACGACCTCAACGCCGAGATCACCCGGTCGCGGGTCAGCACTGGCGATTCCACCGGCGCGGAAAACATCCAGCTGGGCCTGATCAATCAGTTGAGCCAGCTGATGGACGTCAACATCAGCCAGCGGAGCGGCGGCGGTGTGGTCGTACGCGCCTCTGACGGCGCGCCTCTGGCCGGAGAGGGCGGCGCCGCGACCCTGTCCTATGTCCGCGGCCAGGGGGTCAGCGGGGCCGTCATGGTCACCCAGCCTGGGTCGGCGGGTCAGTCGGCCCTGCCCCTCCGGCTGACCGGCGGTGAGATTCGTGGCCTGATGGATCTGCGCGACAGCGAACTGCCGGCGGTCAGCGAACAGCTCAGCGAATTTGTCAGCAGCGCGGTGGACGAGCTCAACCGCGCCCACAACGCGTCCTCCGCCGTCCCCCCGCCGACCACCCTGACCGGCCGCGACACCGGCCTGGACCTGACGACCGCCGTCTCGGGCTTCACCGGCAAGACCAGCCTGGCCGTGGTAGGCCCGGACGGAACACTTCAGAAGCAGATCGCCATCGATTTTACCGCCGGAACCATGACCGTCGACGGCGGGACGGCGACCAGCTTCACCCCGGCCAGCTTCCTGACCAGCCTCAACAGCGCCCTGGGGACCTCGGGTTCAGCCAGCTTCACCAACGGGGCGCTCAGCCTTTCGGCCAACGGCGGGGCAGGCCTGGCCATCGCCGACGACGCCGCCGACCCGTCGGCCAAGGCTGGCAAGGGTTTCTCCCACTTCTTCGGGCTGAACGACCTGGTCGCCTCCAGCGGCGTCGCCGACTACGATACCGGACTGCGGGCCAGCGACCCCCACGGCTTCACCGCCGGCGACACCGTCACCTTCCGCGTTTCCGGCGCCGACGGGGCGCGGCTGCGGGACATCACCGTCACCGTGCCGGCCGCCGGAAGCATGCAGGACCTGCTGTCCACGATGAACGCGCCGGGGAGCGGCCTCGGCCTCTATGGCCAGTTCTCGCTCGACGCCAACGGGGCCATGACCTTCGCTCCCAACAACGCCGGCTCCGCCAGCCTTTCGGTGGTGGCCGACAACACCCAGCGGGGCGCCGGCGGCCCCTCGATCACAGAGCTGTTCGGCATCGGCTCCGCTGAGCGGGGCAGCCGGGCATCGCAGTTCAGCGTCCGCACTGACATCGCGGCCGATCCCTCCCGCTTGGCCCTGGCCACCCTGGACCTCAGCCAGGCCGCCACCGGCAATCCTGTGCTGTCGGCCGCCGATGGCCGGGGCGGAGCGCTGCTGGCCGCGTCGGGAGAACGGAGCACAGGCTTTTCGGCGGCCGGGGGCCTAGCCGCCTCGAGCATGACCGTCAGCCGCTACGCCACCGAATTCGCCGGCTCCATCGGCCGTCGAGCCGAGGCGGCGGCCTCTCGCCAGGAGACGGCCCAGGCCGTGGCCAGCGAGGCGGTCTCGCGCCGCACCTCCGTGGAGGGGGTCAATCTGGACGAGGAGCTGATCAGCATGACCACCTATCAGCAGGCCTTCAACGCCTCGGCCCGCGTCATCCAGGCCAGCAAGGACATGTACGACGTCCTGCTCGGCATCCTCGGAGCCTAAGCCATGACCCGCATCGCCACCGCCAACAGCTATCTACACGTCCAGTCGGACCTGATGCGGGCCCAGAGCCGGCAGGATCTGGCCCAGAACCAGGTGTCCAGCGGCAAGATCGGCAGCGACCTCAAGGCCTTCTCCCGCCAGGCCGAGACCCTGCTGGCCGCCCGCGCCGTCCAGGCCCGCACGGCCGCCTATCTGGAACAGGGGACGATGCTGGCCTCCCGCCTGGAAGCCCAGGACCTGGCCCTCAACCAGACCGCCGACGCGGCCGGCGGGGCGCGCGACGCCATCGCCAACGCCATCGCCGCCGGACGCGGCGAAACGCTGGTAGACGAACTGGGCAGCTGGTTCTCCTCCGCCGCCGGGGCCCTGAACACCCGGGAAGGCGGCCGTTACATCTTCGCCGGCGGCCAGGTGGATACCCCGCCGGTCGCCGCCGACGGCCTGGCGGATTTGACCGCGGGCACGGACATGACCGATGTGTTCAAGAACGATGCCCTGGCGCCGGTCAGCCGGCTGGACGACTCCACCTCCATCCAGAGCGGATTTCTCGCCAGCGATGTCGCCGGGCCGCTGTTTGAGGCCTTCAAGCAGGTGCAGGCCTATGTCGAGACCAATGGCCAATTCTCCAGCCCCCTCACCGAGGCCCAGAATACCTTCCTGCAGGGCATGCTGGGCAGCTTCGACACCGCCCGCACGGGCCTGACCGAGGTGACCGCCCGCAACGGCCTCAACCAGAATCGCCTCGATGATGCGATGGACAGGCAGTCCGCCCAGGAAGACATGCTGAAGGGCGTCGTCGCCGGCGCCAGCGAAGTCGATATGGCCGAGGCGGTCACCCGCCTGCAGCAGGCCCAGACCGCGGTCCAGGCGACGGCGCAGGTGTTTGGCATGCTGAAGGAAACCTCCCTGCTGGACCTCCTGCGGTAGCGCCCCCGCGCTCGCGAGACTGAGCGGCCATTGAAAATGTGGCGGCCCGTGGATCTGCCTTGAGGCCGCCACGGTCCATCAGCAAGGTCGCCGCCAGGTCCGGAGTGCGAACCCCATGATCGATCACCTCGGCATCACCGTCGAAGACTATCCCGCCGCCCTCGCCTTCTACGACGCCGTCTTTGCCCCCCTTGGCATTGCCCGGGTGATGGAGGTGACGGCCGAACAGACCGGCGGCGCCGCCGCCTGTGGCTACGGCTCGACCGGCGACCGGCGCGACATCCAGGCTGGCAAGCCCAGCTTCTGGGTCAGCGCGGGCCCCGTCCCGACCGGTCCCATGCATCTGGCCTTCCTGGCCCAGAGCCGGGAGGCCGTGGACGCCTTCTACGCCGCCGCCCTCGCCGCCGGCGGCCGCGACAACGGCCCGCCCGGCATCCGCGCTCACTACCATCCGGGCTATTACGGCGCCTTCGTCCTCGATCCCGACGGTCGTAACGTCGAGGCCGTTCATCATACGTGGCCGGGATGAGGCTTTCGGTCTAAGTCCCCATGATGACGGTTCTGGGAAATCTCAATCTGGCGGTGATGATCGCCGTGGTCGCCTGCTGCCTCGGCGGGGTGCGCGGGGGTCTGATGCTGGCGCGGCCCAAGGCGCTCAATGCGAAGGGCCGGGCCGAACTGCGCGCCCTGGCCGGCATGCTGATCCTCAGCCATGGCGGCGCGGCCATGGCGCTGGGTTATGCCCCCTCCATCGGCGGGCTGATGAGCGCCGCCCTGGCGCTGGGCTGGCTGGGCGCCGCCATCGGCCGGGCCGGGTCACTGATCATGGACCGGGCGCGCAACCCGATGCTGCGCCAGGGCCTGGTGCTGGAACTGCTGATGGCCCTCTGTCTGGCCCTGCCGAGCCTCGGCATCGGCAGCCAGACCTTCGGCCCGACCATGCAAGTCTAGGGGCAGGTCCAGGCGCGCCTTACGGCTGTTTCGCCACGCCCTCGCGTCGGCGGTCCGCCCCGCCCTCCAGCACCCCGCCGGCACGGACGATCACCCCGTGCAGGCCGGAGTTTTCCCCCGTCCCTTCGCGCACATCGATCCCCCGCTCGGCCAGGGCCGCCACCACGCCTGGCGGATAGAGGGCCGGCTCGCTGGAGAAGCTGGACCCCCGCGCCACCAGGTTGGGCAGGTCGATGGCCTGCTGCATGGTCAGGTTCCAGTCCAGCACCCCGACCAGGGCCTTGAGGTTATAGGACAGGATCGAGCTGCCCCCCGGACTGCCCAGCGCCGCCACGAACCGTCCCTGACGGTCCAGCACGATCACCGGCGACATCGACGAGCGCGGCCGCTTGCCCGGCGCCACCGCATTGGCCGCCGGGGCGCCGTCGGCATCGCGCGGGCTGAAGCTGAAGTCGGTCAGCTGGTTGTTGAGGAAGAATCCGCCCGCCATCCGGCCCGAGCCGAAGATGCTCTCCACCGTGGTGGTCATCGACACCACGTCGCCCCACTGGTCGACGATGACCATATGGCTGGTGCCGCCCGGCTCCGGCGTCCTGTCCGTCCCGCGCTTTGCGGCGCCCGGCGGCAGGCCCGCCGTCGGCGCCGGCCCGGCGCGCTCGCCGATCAGCTTCGCCCGTCCGGCCACGTAGCCATCGTTGAGCAGCCCCTTCACCGGCACGGCGACAAAGGCCGGATCGCCGACGTAGCGGTCGCGGTCGGCGTACATCAGCCGCTCGGCCTCGGCGATCTGCACCCAAGCCACCGGATCGCCCGGCCCACGCCTGGCGATATCGGTCTTCTCCAGCATGGCCAGCGCCTGCAGCAGGGAGACGCCGCTGGAAGCCGGATTGTTGGTGCAGACCAGATAGACCCGGTAGGGTTGGCAAAGCGCCTTGGCCGCCCCGGGCCGATAGCCGGCCATGTCCTCCAGGGTCATGGTCCCGGGCAGCGACCCTTCATGCAGCCTGTCGACGATGGCCCTGGCCGTCTCCCCCTTCAGCAGGCCGTCCGGCCCCTCGGCGGCGATGCGGCGCAGGCTCTCGGCATAGGCCGGGTTCTTCAACCGGTCGCCGGCCTTGATTCGGGTCCCGTCCGGTTTGGTGAAGTAGCGCACCGCGTCCGGGGCCGAGGCCTGGGGAATGCGCGAGGTGATCATCCCCGACAGCCGCGGGCTGACGATGAACCCCTCCTCGGCGAGCTTCTCCGCATCGCCGAACAGCGAGGACCAGGCCAGCCGGCCATGCTGCTTCTGGGCCAGGGACAGCATGGCGACGGCGCCGGGCACGCCGGTCGACCGCCCGCTGAGCACGGCGGCGAAGAAGGCCAAGGGCTTGCCGTCCGGTCCCAGGAACATGTCCAGCGTCGCCCCGGCCGGCGCGGTCTCGCGACCGTCGTAAGCGGTGACGGTCCTTGTCTTGGCCTCGTAGTAGACCATGAAGGATCCGCCGCCGAGGCCGCTGCTCTGCGGCTCGACGAGCCCCAGCACCGCCTGCACCGCTACGGCCGCGTCCACCGCCGACCCGCCCCGGCGCAGCACCGCCAGACCCGCCTCCACCGCCAGGGGGTTGGCCGCCGCCACCATCGCCTGACCGGGGACCTGACCGATAGCGGCCTCCGGCCTCGCCCCAGGAAGACTCCAGGGCGTGGCGCATCCGGTCAGGACCAGGGACAGGGCGCAGAGGCCGGCAAGGACAGGACGCATGAAGGCTCCGCGAAACTTGGGTCTCACCATAACGCGCGAGGGCCACGGAACAACGCTCCGCCGCGGGATGTCAGGATCGGAAAAGCCCTACTTCGCCCCGGCCACATAACGGTCGATGACCGAGGCCAGCACCGTCAGCGGCACGCCGCCGGTCTCGACCACCGCGTCGTTGAAGGCGCGGATGTCGTATTTCGCCCCCAGCGACGCCTTGGCCTTCTCGCGCAGCCGGACGATCTCGGTGTGGCCGACCTTGTAGCCGCAGGCCTGGCCGGGGCTGGCGCAATAGCGGTCGACCTCACTGGTGATGGCCCCGGTGGAGCGGCCGGTGGCCTCCGCCATCCATTCAACCGCCTTCTCGCGGCTCCACCTCTTGCTGTGCAGGCCGGTATCGACCACCAGCCGCGCGGCGCGGAACCGCTGGGCCTGGAAGTAGCCGAGCCTGCCCAGCGGATCGTCCGCATAGAGCCCCACCTCGTCGGCGAGCTGTTCGGCATAGAGGGCCCAGCCCTCGACGAAGGCGTTGAAGCCCATCAGCGAACTGATCGGATGGATCAGGTCGCGCTTCTCGGCGAGATAGGCGCCCTGCCAGGCGTGGCCCGGAATAGCCTCATGCATGGTCAGGCTGTTCAGCGAATAGCGCGGCCAGTTGCCGGTGTCCGACAGGTTCACATAGTAGATGGCGGGCCGGGACCCATCCAGCGAGGCGAAGTTCATGTAGCCCAGCGCCGCCCCGGCCTCGATCTCCTTGGGCACCGCCTTGACCAGCACATTGGCGTTCAGGGTAAGGTTCGAAAGCCTGGGCATCATCGGCCTGATCTTGGCGATACAGCCGTTCAGATAGGCGATCAGCTCGGCCTTGCCGGCGTCGGTGTTGGCGTAGAGCTGGCTGGGGTCCTTGGTCAGGGCGCCCATCCGCTCGCCCACCGTGCCCTGGGTCAGGCCCTGGCCTTTGAGCAGCTTGTCCATCTCCGCGTCGATGGCCTCGCCCTGTTCCAGACCCATCTTGTGAATCTCGTCGGCGGTCATCTTGGTGGTGGTCCCGTAGCGCAGGGCCCAGTCGTAGTAGGCGCCGCCGTCGGGCAGCTTCCACACTCCGGCATCATGGGCGCCCTTGGCCTGCAGCGCCTCAATGACGGCGATCTGCCGGTCCAGGGCCGGATAGACCTTGCCCTCGACCAGAGCCGTGGCCGGCCCGGCGTAGTCGCCCGCCACCCCGGCCGCCTTGGCCCGCTCGACCAGCGACCCGACCAGCCGGGTCTCTGCCACCGGCTGGGCCCGCATCCCCTTCAGCTGGCCCAGCATGTTGGCGATGATGAAGTCCGGCGGGATGACCCCGGCGGCGGCATCCATCTTCACCCGCTCGCTCTCCTGGTCCAAAGCGCCGGCAAAGCCCTCGACCCGCGCCAGATAGGCGTCGGCGTCGGCCTTGTTGTTGACCGGATGCTGGGAGTTGAGGAATTCCGGCAGCTGGGAATAGGAGCCGTTCTGCTGGCTGACCACATAGGGGTTGGCGTAGTCGTTGCCGAAGGTGAACTTTCCACCCTCGGCGCCCAGGCCCTGGGCGTAGTCGACGGTGTCATAGAGGGTCAGGTCGCGTTCGGTCAGGCCCTTGCGGTCGATGGCGTGCAGCCGCTTGCGACGATCCTCGAAGTCCGCCACCGCCTTCTTGCGCCCGGCGGCTGAGGCATCGCTCAGCTGGCTGCGCAGCCCGGCCAGCGGCCCGGTGTCGAGGCCCAGCGAGGTCGCGGTTTCGGGGCTGTCCTTGAGGGTCTCGGTGACGAAACTGTCCAGCAGAGCCGCCAGCTTCGGATCGGCCACCGGACCGGCCGCCTTGGCCAGCCCCAGCCCCGGAAGGCTGCCCGCCATGCCGACGGCGGCCACGCCGAGAAGAAGCTGGCGACGATGAACGCTCATGGGGAATCTCACTGCTGGATCGGGAAGGACGGGGGACCTTATTCCTCCGACCGGCCGGCGCAAGTCGGCGACCGCGCCCTATCGCCGGCCCCAGCCCGCCGCCGGCGCCCGCTCCAGCCGGCTCTCGGGGATCAGCCCCCGCATCCGCCGGGCGAAGCTCTTCAGCGCCACCTCATTCTCGCTCAGCGGCCCCATGGCGTAGCTGGACGAGGCCATCCCCGCCTGGACCCGCTCGATCAGCGCCTTGTCCTCGATATTGACCTGCCGGTTGACCCGCCAGTTGAGGTAGCGCGCCGCCTTCATCTCCCGCCGGTCATCGGGCAGCACATAGGCGATCTCCCGCAGCACCGTCCGGGTCGGCGACACCGGCAGGAACTGCATGAAGTCGATCTGGTCCGGATAGATGTCGAAGGCGATGTTCGGCCAGAGCTTGAAATAGGTCCACAGCCGCTTCCGCTCTGGCGGCAGGTGCGCCACGTCCGGCAGCAGGGCCTGGTAGCGCCGCTCCGACCAGTTATCCGAGGCCGCGTCCCGCAGGGCGCCCCACATCTTGTCGGTCCAGAGGTCCGCCTCCAGCCCGTAGCCGGCCCCGAACAGCCGCGTAAGTCCCGGATGGGCCACGGTAATATGCAGGCTGTCGGAATAGTTGTCGGAGACGTTCTTCCAGTTCACCGCCCGCTCGCGCAGGGTCACCCGGCCCAGCGGCTGGAGTTCTTCCATCCGGTAGGGCTCCATCTCCGCATAATAGGGCCCCAGCATCTCCCGCACCGAGGGCAGCCCGCCCTCCAGCCGCACGAAGACGAAGCCCAGGCAGACCTCCAGCTCGACCGGGCTAAGCCCATGATCGGCCTTGGAAAACCCCGGCCCGAACGCCGCCATCTGCGGAACGCCCGCCAGCTGGCCGCGCAGGTCATAGCTCCAGGCGTGGTAGGGACAGGTCATCCGCATCCCGCAGTTCCCCGTCGGCCCGTCCACGACCTTCGAGGCCCGATGCCGGCAGACGTTGTGGAACCCCCGCACCACTCCATCGTCCCCCCGAACCACGACCAGGCTCTCGCCCAGATAGTCGAGGGTATGGAAGTCGCCGGCGGCCGGGATGTCCGACAGATGGCAGACGATCTGCCAGGCGGTCCGGAACACCGCCCGCTTCTCGGCCTCGAAGAAGTCGGCGTCGTGATAGATCCAGCCGGGCAGGCCCAGGGTCTCGTCATCAGGCTCGGGAACGGCGGATACGGCATGCAGGGCGGTCATGGCGGCAGGCTAGCGCAGATGCGGCTCCGGTGGGAGCCCTGCCCAGGCCGGAGAACTTCGGTTAGCCTCCTCCGATGCGACGACGACCGACAGCAGGCTTCTTCGACCCCCCAGGGTGGACGAAGTGGATAGGACACCTTGGCTGGGCGCTGGCCATATGGCTTTTCCTCTGGCCCGCGCCCTATCTGCCGCTCCTGTTGACCACGGCCCTGCTCCCCCCAATCACCTTGGCGGTGGCTCTCCGTTGGCCGGACGACTTCGCCTGGGCCGACGAAGCCGGGAGCAGGCTGCATCCGCGCAGGGGCCTGGAGCTTGGTTGGATGATGCCCAGCCTTGCGCTGGCCGTCAGGGCAATCACCGATGTCGAGCTGATCGACATCTGGCTCCCCCTGGCGGCCACGGCTGTTGTCGGGGCCCTCCCTGCCTATGTGGCCTGGCGGCTGACAGCCGACCGGAATATCTGGCAGGCGGCCTTTTGCGCCACCGTAGCCTTGATCTGGGTTTGGGCCGTGCTCAATCTCGCTAACGTCTATCTGGACCGCTCGCCGGGCGTCATCGCCGCCTATCAAGTCACGGGCCGACACAAGGCAAGTCGCAGCTCCCCCAGTTTCCAGTTGCGCTCCTTGTCCAGGCCCGAAGAGACCATCTCCAGCTTTGACGTTCCCTACCGTGTTTTCGAGCGCACGATGCTGGGCGACGCGGTCTGCCTGGAGACCAACCCAGGCCTGTTCGGCTGGAGAACCCGCTATCTGGTGGACTGCATCGGCCCGGCGCGCGATCTTTCGTCAGGTCTCCCGAAACCCTTCAATGAGCAGCGCCGATGACGTGGTTCGAGGCCCTGACCGGCTTTCGCGAGACAGATGGCCAGGATATTCGGGCCCGGTTGGTCATCGAGGGACGCCAGCTCATCTCATCGGTCAACGGGCGCCGCATGGGCGTAGGCGAACTGAGCCTGCCCTCTCTCGCCGAACTGAGGGAAAAGGTGGCGGCCGGAACCGGACCAGCCGGGCGCCTTAAGGTCCGCAACGTCAGGGGCGACATCCGCGCCTTCCATCTGTTCGACGAACACGCCGGCGCCCTGTTCCAGGTCGCATCCCAGTTCAACATGCTTGAGATGGTCGGGCCGAACGTCACGCCGGAGATGGGCGTCACCCGCTATGAAGACGACCACACGCAGGGACCGGCTTGCGCCATGGCCGCTGGCGCGGCGACCCTCTATCGAAACTACTTCGTCCCGATCGGCGGCCGTCAAGGCCAGACGGCGGATCGCCAGCTCGATGGCCTGTCGGACCTGGGGGAGGCGCTGGCCCTCGCGCTGGATCGGCCCGTTTCCGAACTCTGGCGGATGCGCAACGGCTATGCTCTTCCGGGCCGCGAAAGCCTCGAGGCCATCAGCCGCTTTCTGACCGCGGCGGATGAGGCTGGCCTGGATAGGCTGCGCGCCAAACTGCGCATCGGCATTCATCAGGACATCGAGGTGACCGAGACATACGCCAAAGGCCAGACGGTGACTCAGGCCTTCTGCTCGGCCCTTCCGGTCGCCTACACCAGCCACCCCGCGTCCCTCTGGGAGCCTTTCGCCCGGCTCGTTCTTGAGGCCGCTTACGAGGCGACCCTGTTGGCGGCGTTGCTCAATGCGCGGCGAGGCGTCTCTCCCATCGTCCTGCTGACCCGCCTGGGCGGAGGCGCTTTCGGCAATGCCGATGCCTGGATAGATGACGCCATGAGGCGCGCGCTCGACCTGGTCGCGCACAACAGCCTTGAGGTTCTGATCGTCAACTATGGTCCGCCGCCAGGCTCCATGCTGGCGCTGGCGGAACGTTACGCCTAGCGCTTCAGATCCGGCCGCCCGGCCAGGAAGGCGGCCTTTTCGGCGGGGGTCAGGGTCTTGCCCTTCTTCTGGCGGCTGACCTTGGGGGTCGGGGGCTCGAACTTGCCGACGGGGCCGGAGCCGCCCTTCAGGTCCTTCAGGCGGGTCTTGGTCGGCGGCGGCTTCACGGGCGGTGCTCCGGGGTGGAACGCCCATTGTGACCCATCCGCGCGCCGGATGCGAATGAGCAGGACACTCGACCACTTTCGGCGCCCCGCCGCCTCTGCCGCGAGAATAGGCGCCGCGACTGAAACCCCCGCCATGGACGGCTACGGCTTGCGCGTGGGAGGCTGCGGCCCTGAGAGTCTCCCCATGGTCCTGGCCACCGTCATCCAACCGCCCTCCAACGCCGCGCCGGAGCCTGTCCGGCCCCAACGGGCGCGGGGACGGGCGCGGCTCAGCGTCAGCCGTTCGGACGGCGCCACCCGGCTCGATACAATGTTCCAGGAGGGTTCGGCCAAGCTGCGCCTGCCGCGAAACCGGGCAGGGGTCATCGAGGCGGTGATGATCAATTCCGCCGGCGGCCTGACCGGCGGCGACCGGTTCGACTGGACCGTGGAGGTCGGCCCGGCTGCGGCCGCCGTGCTCACTACCCAGGCCTGCGAGAAGGTCTACCGGGCCGAGGGCGGCCCCGCCCGGGTCACCGCCCACCTCACCGTCGGGGCCGGCGGCCGCCTGGACTGGCTGCCGCAGGAAACCATCCTCTTCGACCGTTCCGCCCTGCACCGCCGCATCGAGGCCGATGTGGCGCCGGGCGGCGCCCTGCTGCTGGCGGAGGCGGTGATCCTGGGTCGCCAGGCCATGGGCGAGACGGTGCTGGCCACCGACTTCCACGACCGCTGGCGCATCCGCCGGGAAGGTCGGCTGGTCTTCGCCGAGGACCTGCGACTGGCCGGCGACATCGCCACCCTGACCGCCGGTCGGTCCTTGCTGGCCGGGGCCCGCGCCTTCGCCACCCTGCTGCTGCTGGACGATGCGCCTGAGGCCCTGTTGCCCGCCGTCCGCGCCGCCATCGGACCGCACGGCGGGGCCTCCGCCTTCGAGGGAAAGCTGGTCGTCCGGCTTGCCGCCGCCGACGGCCTGACCCTTCGCCGGGCCCTGCTGCCCGCCATCGCCGCCCTGCGCACCGGCCAGTCCGCGCCCGGCATCTGGACTCTATAGACCATGAACCTGACCCCCCGAGAGAAGGACAAGCTGCTGATCGCCATGGCCGCCAACGTCGCCCGTCGGCGGCTGGAGCGCGGGGTGGTGCTCAACTATCCGGAGGCCATCGCCCTGATCACCGACTTCGTCGTCGAGGGAGCCCGCGACGGGACCAGCGTCGCCGAACTGATGGAGGCCGGCGCCCATGTGGTCAGCCGCGCCCAGGTCATGGAGGGTGTCGCCGAGATGATCCACGACGTCCAGGTCGAAGCCACCTTTCCCGACGGGACCAAGCTGGTCACCGTCCATCACCCGATCCGCTAGAGGTCCCGCCATGCGCCGCCCCCTGTCGCTCGCCCTGCCGGCCGCCGCCCTCGCCGCCCCCCTCGTTACACTGATCGCCGGCCCGGCCCTGGCCCACCCCGGTCATGACGCCGCCAGTTTCATCGGCGGGCTGGGACACCCCCTGAGCGGCCTCGACCACATGCTGGCCATGGTCGCCGTCGGCCTCTGGGCCTCATTGAAAGGCGGCAGGGCCCTGGTCGCCTGGCCCGCCGCCTTCGTCGCCGCCATGCTGGCCGGCTATGGGCTCGGCCTGGCCCTTCCCGGCGCGCCCCCTGCCGCTCTCATGGTCGAGCCGGCCATCCTCGCCTCGGTCATCGTCCTGGGCGGCCTGATCGCCGCCAATGTGAAGACCCCCTTCCTGACTGGGATCGCTTTGATCGGCCTTTTCGGCCTGGCCCACGGCTACGCTCACGGATCGGAGGCGCCCGCAGGGGGGCTGGCCGTCGCCTTCCCGCTCGGATTCGCCCTGACCACCCTCGGCCTGCATCTGGCGGGCCTGGGCCTCGGCGCCGGCCTCGTCAAACTGAAGCGCCCGGCCCTGGTCCGCGCCTTGGGCGCCGGCACGGCGGTCGGCGGGCTCCTTCTGGCGGCCGCCTCGTGATCCCGGGGGAGGTGATCGCCGCCGAGGGGGAGATCGAGCTCAATGCGGGGGCGCCGCGCGTCACCCTGGAGGTGGCCAATACCGGCGACCGGCCGATCCAGGTCGGCAGCCACTACCACTTCTTCGAAACCAACCCGGCCCTGCGCTTCGACCGCGACGCGGCCCGGGGCCTGCGCCTCGACATCGCCGCCGGGACCGCCGTGCGCTTCGAGCCCGGCCAGAGCCGCGAGGTCACCCTGGTTCCCATCCTCGGCGCCCGGCGCATCTTCGGCTTCCGACAGGCCGTGAT
Organism: Caulobacter sp.; assembly: GCA_044239675.1. GTDB lineage: Bacteria > Pseudomonadota > Alphaproteobacteria > Caulobacterales > Caulobacteraceae > Caulobacter. The sequence goes on along the minus strand of JBIIAX010000004.1, from coordinate 80,541 downwards.
GGGAGACCTCTGATGGCCCTGATCGGCCGCGCCCAATACGCCGACATGTTCGGCCCAACCACCGGCGACCGCGTCCGTCTGGCCGACACTGAGCTGTTCGTCGAGGTCGAGAAAGACTTCACCACCTATGGCGAGGAGGTGAAGTTCGGGGGCGGCAAGGTGATCCGCGACGGCATGGGCCAGGGCCAGCACAGCCGCGCCGAGGGGGCCGTCGACACCGTCATCACCAACGTCCTGATCATCGACCACTGGGGCATCGTCAAGGCGGACGTGGGCCTGCGCGACGGCCGCATCGCCGCCATCGGCAAGGCCGGCAATCCAGACACCCAGCCCGGCGTCACCATCATCGTCGGACCCGGCACCGAGGCCATCGCCGGCGAGGGCAAGATCCTCACCGCCGGCGGCATGGACGCCCACATCCACTTCATCTGCCCGCAACAGGTGGAGGAGGCGCTGATGAGCGGCGTCACCACCATGCTGGGCGGCGGCACCGGACCGGCCACCGGCACCAACGCCACCACCTGCACCCCCGGCCCGTGGCATCTGCAGCGGATGATCGAGGCCGCCGACGGCCTGCCGATGAACCTGGCCTTCGCCGGCAAGGGCAACGCCAGCCTGCCCGGCGCCCTCGTCGAACAGGTGCTGGCCGGCGCCTGCGCGCTGAAGCTTCACGAGGACTGGGGCACCACCCCCGCCGCCATCGACTGCTGCCTGTCGGTCGCCGACGACTACGACGTCCAGGTGATGATCCACACCGACACCCTCAACGAATCCGGCTTCGTCGAGGACACGGTCAGCGCCTTCAGGGGCCGCACCATCCACGCCTTCCACACCGAGGGGGCCGGGGGCGGCCATGCGCCGGATATCATCAAGATCTGCGGCCTGGCCAATGTCATCCCCAGCTCGACCAACCCGACCCGGCCCTACACGGTCAACACCGTGGCCGAGCACCTCGACATGCTTATGGTCTGCCATCATCTGGATCCCTCGATCCCCGAGGACATCGCCTTCGCCGAGAGCCGCATCCGCCGCGAGACCATCGCCGCCGAGGACATCCTGCACGACATCGGCGCCTTCTCGATCATCTCCAGCGACAGCCAGGCCATGGGCCGGGTCGGGGAGGTGCTGATCCGCACCTGGCAGACCGCCGACAAGATGAAACGCCAGCGCGGACCCCTGGCCGGCGACGGCGCGGCCGACAACAACCGGGTCAAACGCTACATCGCCAAATACACGATCAACCCGGCCATCGCCCAGGGCCTCAGCCGCCACATCGGCAGCATTGAGGTCGGCAAGCGGGCGGACCTGGTGCTGTGGAGCCCGGCCTTCTTCGGGGTGAAACCGGACCTGGTCCTGCTCGGCGGATCGATCGCCGCCGCCCCCATGGGCGACCCCAATGCCTCGATCCCGACACCGCAGCCGGTCCACTACCGGCCGATGTTCGGCGCCTATGGCAAGGCGGTCAGCCGCTCCTCGGTGACCTTCGTCTCCAGGGCGGCGGCCGATAACGGCCTGCGGGACCGTATCGGCGTCGACAAGCAGCTGCTCGCCGTGGAGAACACCCGCGGCGGCCTTTCCAAGGCCAGCATGATCCACAACAGCGCCCTGCCGCACATCGAGGTCGATCCGGAAACCTATGAGGTCCGCGCCGACGGCGAACTGCTGACCTGCGAGCCGGCTGTGGTGCTGCCCATGGCCCAGCGGTATTTCCTGTTCTGATGCAGAAGGTCGTCCACATCCACGCCGCCGGCAGCTGGTCCGCCCCCGTCGCCGATCACGTCACCCTCGATCAGGACGGCCGTCATCGCCGGCGCATCGTCCTGACCAGCGACCACGCCGCCATCACCGCCTTGCTGGATGAGCCCGAGACGGTCCAGCTGAAGAACGGCGACGGGCTGGAACTGGACGACGGCCGCATCCTGCGCGTCATCGCCGCCGACGAGGACCTGCTGGAGGTGCGGGGGGACAGTCCCCAACACCTGCTGCAGCTCGCCTGGCACCTCGGCAACCGCCACCTCTCCACCCAGGTGGAGGTGGACCGCCTGGTCATCCGCTATGACCACGTCATCGGCCATATGCTGGAACACCTCGGCGCCAGGGTCACCCGCATCACCGCCCGCTTCGACCCCGAAGGCGGGGCCTACGGCGGCCATGCCCATGAGCACTAGCCTCCTCCGCCTGCTGACCTGGCTTTCCCCGGCCTTTCCGGTCGGGGCGTTCGGCTGGTCGCATGGGCTGGAACAGGCCATCGCCTCGGGTCAGGTGGCCGGAGGCGACAGCCTGATCGACTGGGCCGGCGGGCTGATCGCGGTCGGCTCCGGCTGGACCGACGCCGTCCTGCTGACCGAAGCCCACGCCGCCGCCCACGACGAGGATGACCCGGCCCGCCTGCAGGAGGCCGCCGATCTCGCCCGCGCCCTTGCCCCCTCCGCCGAACGGCTCGCGGAAACGCTTGGCCAGGGCAATGCCTTCCTGAAAGCCGTCCGAGCCTGGCCGGACGCCGCGCCGTCCCTCACCGAGGCGCCCTGGCCCGTGGCCGTCGGCGCCGCCTGCGGCCTGGCTGGCATTCCTGTCCAGGACGCCCTGGTCGCCAGCCTGCATGGTTTCGCCGCCAACCTTGTCTCCGTCGCCCTGCGCACCGTGCCGCTGGGCCAGACCGAAGGGCTCCGGGTCCTCGCCGCCCTCGAACCCATCATCCTGGCCACGGCCGCCCGCGCGGCCCGCTCCAGCCTGGACGACCTGGGCGCCGTGTCGATTGTCTCCGACATCGCCGCCATGCGACATGAGACGCTACAACCGAGGCTGTTCCTGTCATGACCTCCAAGAACGGCCCCCTGCGCGTCGGCATCGGCGGCCCCGTGGGCAGCGGCAAGACCACCCTGACCGAGAAGCTCTGCAAGGCGATGCGCGGCCGCTACTCCGTCGCCGTTATCACCAACGACATCTACACCCAGGAAGACGCCCTGATCCTGAACCGGCTGCAGGCCCTGCCCGAGGACCGCATCCTTGGCGTCGAAACGGGAGGCTGCCCGCACACCGCCATCCGCGAGGACGCCTCGATCAACCTCGCCGCCATCGCGACGATGAATGCCCGCCACCCCGACCTCGACATCATCTTCATCGAGAGCGGCGGCGACAACCTGGCCGCCACCTTCAGCCCCGATCTCGCCGACCTGACCCTCTATGTGGTCAGCGTCTGCCAGGGCGAGAAAATCCCCCGCAAGGGCGGCCCGGCCATCACCCGTTCCGACCTGCTGATCATCAACAAGACCGACCTCGCCCCCTTCGTCGGCGCCGACCTCGCGATCATGGAAGGCGACGCCCGGGCCCAGCGGGGGACGCGCCCCACGGTGATGACGGATCTCACCCGCCTGATCGGCGTCGACGACGTGGTCGCCTTTGTCGAGCGGAAGGGCGGGCTGCACGCCTGATCTATTGACGATCACGCGGCGCGGACGGAGGCTGGCGGAAACCGGAGGGCTCCCGATGCGCATCCTGCTGCCCATACTGATCGTCGTCACGGCGGCCCTGGCCGCAGCGCCCGCCATGGCGGTGTCGCCAGACGAGGCCCCGCCCTGCTACGCGGCGGCCGTCCAGGGCACGCTGCTCGACGCCGCCGCAACAGAATTGGACGAGGACGGCTGGAACAGCGGTTTCGCGCTGAAGATCGAAATCACCAAGACCTTCACCCGCGTGCGTCTGCCGGACACCATCGACGCCCGCGCCAGCTTCCATGCCTATCCCCGCGTCGAGGCCTTCCGCGACGGGGTCTTCTTCCTCTCGCGCAACGCTGCCGGCGAGTACGGCCTGCTCAACGTCGGCCTTTATGAAAGGGTCGACGGCCGAGGCCTGATCTCCCGCGGCCGCGTCGACCGCCTCGCCCGCGACATGGGCCTGAAGGCCTGCCCGGCTTAGGCCGCCAGCTCCGCCCGTTCTGCACGGCATCGGCGCCCCTCCCCGATCTGCTCCTCACGCGCCGGCGCTAGCCTCGCATCATGGCTTCCTGGCGCAACACGGCTCTCATCGGCGCGGCGACCCTGATCGTCGATGTCGCCCTGATCATTCCGACGCCGGGCTTTGACCTGCCGGCGGCTCAGGCCGCGGGGCTGGCGCTGATCGCCCTGGTCCCGGCCCTGGCCCTGTCCGTCGCGGGCCTCGCCACCCGCAACCTGCTGATCCAGGCGGCCCTGGCGATCGGGCTGATGATCGTCGTGACCAACGCCAACGCCTGGATGCTGATCCTGCTCGACCCGGCCATCGCCCCGCCGGAGTCTATGGACGACGCCGCCGACAAGGCTCACGCCATGCTGCTGATCCTCTCCTACCAGATCGGCTTTCCGTTGCTGGGCGGCTATTGGCTGGTTCTCGCCGGCTGGCGGTTCGCCGAATGGCGCGGTCGCCGTCAGGCGGATCAACCGGCCCACGAAACCCTGCCGCTGATCGAACGGCGGTTGCCCGAATTGCGCATCTGAGCCACCCTCCCGACCGGAGGGCCGAACATGCGGTTTGTTGTCTGGATCGTCGCCGTCCTGGCCATCGCTGTCGCCGCCGGGGTCGGCGCGCTCGGCTGGGTCTGGTTCGCCAGCGAGGCCCACCTGAAGTCCTTCCCGCCTCCGCCGCCCTTCACCCGGCCCATCCCGACCGACGCCGCCAGCCTGGAGCACGGGCGCCACCTGGCCGTCACCCGCGGCTGCACCAGCTGTCACGGCAAGCAACTTCAGGGCGAGGTCTTCCACGAGGGCCCTTACGGTGAGCGCGCGGTCGCGCCCAACCTCAGCAAGCTGGCCAGGGCCGAGAGCCCCGGCGCCCTGGAACGGGCCCTGCGCCACGGCATCGGCCAAGATGGCCGGGCCCTCTATTCCATGCCCTCGACCAATTTCGCCCGGATGAGCGACACCGACGTGGCCGCCCTGATCGGTTATCTGCGCACCGCCCCGGTGGTGGAGGCCAAGCTTCCCCGGCCGGGCCTGGGCTGGCGCATCCGCTTGGCCCTGGCCACCGGGGCGGACGCCGCCACGCCGGCCTTCATCGGCAAGGTGCCGCCCCTGACCTTCCAGACCGACGCCAGCCCGGCCGTGCGGCGCGGCGAATATCTGGCCATGACCAGCTGCAACGAATGCCACGGCTTCGGCCTGCGCGGCGACGATCCCTTCGCGCCGCCCGGCAAGGCCGCCCCGGATCTGATCATCGTCCCCGCCGCCTATGACCGCGCCGCCTTCGGACAGTTCATGAAGACCGGCAAGGCCGGCGGAACCCGCGAACTGCGCATGATGAGCGGCGTCGCCCGGGCGCGTTACAGCCATTGGACGGAAGCAGAGGTGGACGACCTGTACGCCTTCTTCACGGCGCTGAACGCCAAGGCGCTGGCGGAATAGCCTTCAGGGCTGGGAATTGAGACTCACCGCCTTGATCCCCCGATCGCCATCGAAGGTCACTTCGATCCAGGTGTCGCATCCGGGGATATCCAGGTTGTAGGTCGGGCCGCCTTCCCGAACATTCATGCCGCCCTCACCCGGAATTAGCTTTGCTAGGGCGATAGCAGCTTCCTTCGGACCATCGCTGCGCTTGAGGCCCCACGGCAGCCGAGTCGCGGTCCCAACCCTCAGTTCCTTGTCCAGCAGCGCGCCCTGATCAATCACGTAGCGCACCTCTTCCGGATCGGCGAACCCGCATTCAAGCCCGCAGCCTTCGTCTAGCACCACCGCCCAGGCCGGCGACGCCCACACCCGATCCGACCAGTGCAGCCGACCAAAAGTATCGACACGCGTCATGGCTTCATCACAGGACAGCTCCGCCGCTTGCGCCTGACCCGCCATCGCCGTTGCCATTCCTATCACCGCCGCTACGAGCACATGTCTCATGCGATCCGCCCCATCATCCGCAGCCGGCTCACCCCGCCGTCGGGAATGATGTTCAGCCGGACGAACTTCACCGGACCCAGGGCCGCGACCTCGTGACGGAACACATGGATATGGTCCATCCGCAGCTTGGTTTCCGGCAGCAGCACCGGCCAGGCCTCCGACTGCCGGACGATGTCGTCCACCGTGCCCTCCGCAACCGGCGCCGCCTGGATAAAGCAGCGGTCGGGGTAGTTGCCCTTGAAGTGGGCGGTGTCGACCAGGATTTCCTCGATGGTCCCGGCGTGGCCAAGTTCCAGGATCGACCAGTCGTGGCCAGGCTCGCGGCGGCGGCGGGTCTCCCAGCCGTCGCCCATGTCGCGGCCCCGGCCGGGCGCGGTCAGGTTCTCCACCCGGCCGAAATGCTCATCGTTGGCGATCAGGCCCCGCCCGCCGTTCTCCATGGCCAGCAGGTCCAGCACCTGGTCGGGCGCCACCCGCGACCAGTGCTTGTGGATGGTCCCGTAAATACGCAGCCGCGCCACCCCGCCGTCGGGAAAGATGCTCAGCCGCACATGGGTCCACACCCCGCCCGGCGCGGCCGCCACCCAGCGCCGGTCGTTTCCCTTCAGCTCGATCACCGGAACCAGGCTGGCCCAGTCCGTGTCCTCGCCCGGAACCTCGGCGTCCGAGACGCAGGCCTCGACCGAGGCGCGCGGCGGATAGTTGCCGGTGAAGTTGCGGGTGTCGATCTCGAACCCGGCGATGGAGCCCGGCACCCCCAGCCGGACAATGGCCCAGTCATGACCGGGTATGCGTTTACGGCGGCTTTCCCACCCGTCCATCCACTTGCCGTTGTCGTCGTACTTGCCGGGAATGAACACCGGCTCAGCCGGATCGATCATCCGCGCCTTGTCGGCGAAGAAGTCGTCGGTGGCGTAGACAACGGCGCTGCCCAGCCGCGGCTGGGCCAGGTCGAGCAGGCCGGAAAAGGGGTGGGTCACGAAGGGTCCTTGAAAATCTCGTCCAGCCGGTACCGCGCGATGCGATGGATCTGCCGCATGGCCTCTGCGAACTCCGTGGCCGGATCATGGGCCAGCCGCGTCTCGAAAGCGGCCAGGATATCCGCCCGGCTCATTCCCTTGACCGCGACAATGAAGGGAAAGCCGAAGCGGGCGTTGTAGGCTTCGTTCAGCCGATGGAAAGCGGCGAACTCATCCGGGCTGCATTGGTCCAGGCCCGCCCCCGACTGCTCCTTGACCGAGGCGTCAGCCATCCTGGCCCGGCTGGCCAGCTGCGGGTGGGCGCGGATCAGGGCTAGCCTGACCGCCTCCGGCGCCGCCTCGACGACCCCGGTCATGGCCCCGGCCATCGCCTCGGCCGTGCCCAGCGCCGTGCCTGGCCAGACGGCCCGAGCCACCCAGGGCGAGTCCTCATAGACCCCGCCGAACCGCGCCAGGAAGGAGGCCCTATCCAACATAAGGGTGCCGTTCCCGCCAATGGCGGGCGATGTCGATGCGCCGGGCGAACCAGACGTCCTGATGCGAAAGGGCGTGGCGCAGGAACTTCTCCAGCCCCGCCATCTTCCCCGGCCGACCGGCGATCCGGCAGTGCAGCCCGATGGACATCATCTTCGGCGCCGCCTCGCCCTCCGCATACAGACCATCGAAGGCGTCGCGCAGGTATTCGAAGAACTGGTCGCCGGTGTTTAACCCCGTGCCGGAGAAGCGCATGTCGTTGGCCTCCAGGGTATAGGGCACGATCAGCTGCGGCCTGCCGCCCTCCGTCCGCCAGAACGGCAGGTCGTCGCTGTAGTCGTCGGCGTCATAGAGAAAGCCGCCCTCCTCGGCGACCAGCCGTGCGGTGTTGGGACTGGTCCGGCCGGTGTACCAGCCCAGCGGCCGGTGACCGGTCAGCCTTTCGTGGATCTCGATGGCCCGGGCCATGTGGTCCCGCTCCACGTCTTCCGGCACATCCTGGTAGTTGATCCACCGCCAGCCGTGGCTGGCGATCTCATGCCGCGCCTCGAGGAAGGCCTCGACCACGGCCGGGTGGCGCTCCATGGCCATGGCCACTCCGAACACCGTCAGCGGCAACTCGTACTTGGCGAACAGCCGCAGCAGCCGCCACACCCCTGCCCGCGAGCCGTATTCGTAGATCGACTCCAAGCTCATATGCCGGGCGCCCTCCACCGGTCCCGGAAAGATCATGTCCGACAGGAAGGTCTCCGCCCCGGGGTCGCCGTGCAGCACGCTGCGCTCCCCGCCCTCCTCGTAGTTCAGCACGACCTGCACCGCGATCCTCGCCCCACCCGGCCAGTCCGCGCGCGGAGGGCGGGGGCCATAGCCGATCAGGTCGCGGGGATAGGGCTCTGTCATGGGACGACCATAGCAGGGGCGGCGCCCGCGGCCGTCAAGATGCGTGGGGGTCCAGCCCTCTCGCCCCCCTAACTTGCCGTCATCCTGGGCCTTGTGGACCCCTCGTTCGGCCTCGACGAACCTTTGAGGACCACCGCCGGTGCAAGTCCTCCCGCTGTTCGATCTGGCGGATAGCGGGGTCCTGGGCACGCGGCCCAGGATGACGGAGAGAGGAGGGCAACTGAAACTGCTTGACTCATTTCGATGATTAGCTAATCGTCTACGCATGAGCCGCGTCTTCAAAGCCCTGTCCGACCCCACCCGCCGCCGGGTGCTGCAGCTGCTGCGCCAGGGGCCGATGACTGCGGGCGATCTGGCCCAGCATTTCCAGGTCTCCAAACCCACCATGTCGGCCCACTTCGCCGCCCTGCGCGAAGCGGACCTGGTCCATGTCGAGCGGTCCGGCAAATCGATCCTCTACCACCTCAAGCTCTCGGTGCTGGAAGACGCCCTGATGGGCTTCGCCAACACCTTCGGCATCGGCGCGGAAACGCCGCCCGCCATCCCCGCCAAGCCTGCGACGGAGACCTCGTCATGAAACATCTTCGCTTTCACCTGATCCTGGCCGGGACCCTGATCCTCGGTTCGGCCCTGCTGGTCTGGGCCAAGCACGCTGGCCTCGTCGGCGGCGAGATCCCCGTTCGCGGCTGTATGGTGATGATCGGCCTCGCCCTGGCCCTGTATACCAACCGCGCGCCCAAGGAGGTGTTGCGCCGCACCGCACGGGGCTTGGCCATCCAGCGGGTCAGCGGCTGGACCTTCGTCATCGCCGCCCTGGTCTACGCCGGCCTCTGGCTGTTCGCGCCGCTGGATGTGGCCACCATCGCCTCGATGCTGGTCATCGCCGGGGCCGTGGCCGGGGTCTATGTCTGGTGCACCCTGACTCGACCGAAGGCGGCATGACCGGGCGTCCGGGCGGGAAGCAGTTTCCCCAAATCCGGCTCGCGCGCTCCCACAACAGTTGCAATCGCGAGAGGCTGAGCGGATTCTGACCGGCTCCGCCGTTGTTGGCGGGTTCGCGAGCTTCAATGACAGGTCTGACGACCCACGTCCTCGACACCACCCACGGCCGCCCCGCCGCCGGCGTCGCCCTGCGCCTGATCAAGGACGGGGTTGTGGTGGTGGAAACCGTGACCAACGCCGACGGCCGCTGCGACGCGCCGCTGCTGACGGCCGAGACCATCGCCGCCGGGACCTGGCGGCTGGAGTTCGAGATCGGGGACTATTTCCGCCGGCACGGCGCCGCCCTGCCCGAGCCCGCCTTCCTTGAGACGGTTGGCATCGATTTCGGCATCGCCGATACCGCCGCCCACTACCATGTGCCGCTGCTGGTCTCTCCCTTCGGCTATTCCACCTACCGGGGAAGCTGATGCGCGACGTGGTGCGGTTCGTCCTCGATGGCGAGGTCCGGGAACTGAAGGGGATCGACCCGACCCTGACCGTGCTGAGCCTGCTGCGCTACGACCTGCGCCGCACCGGGACCAAGGAGGGCTGCGCCGAGGGCGACTGCGGCGCCTGCACCGTGGCGCTGGGGGAGTTGGATGGCGACCGGGTCAAATGGCGCGCCGTCAACGCCTGCATCCTCTTCGCCCCCATGCTGGACGGCAAGGCGCTGAAGACGGTCGAGAGCCTTGGCGGTCAGCACCCGGTCCAGACAGCCATGGTTGAGACCCACGGCTCGCAATGCGGCTTCTGCACCCCCGGCATCGTCATGAGCCTGTGGGTGCGCGGCCGCGAGACCGCCCCGCCGCCTGCCGCCGACACCCTCGCCGGCAACCTCTGCCGCTGCACCGGCTATGGGCCCATCCTCGAGGCCGCCGAGATCGCGCAATCCCGGTCTCAAGGCGTGGCCGAGCTCGACCCCGTTGAGGCGCTGAAAGCCCTGGCCGAAGACCCGCCGCTGGCCCTGCTGCAAGGAACCCGTCGCTGGTATGCGCCAAAATCCCTGGACGCCCTGGCGACCCTGGCCCTCCAGTATCCGGAGGCCGTCATCCTTGCCGGCGCCACCGACGTCGGGCTGTGGGTGACCAAACAGCACCGCGACCTGTCCGTGGTCATCAGCGTGAACGACGTCGCCGACCTGAAGGCCCTGTCCGCCACGCCGGAGGGTCTGAGGATCGGCGCCGGGGTCCGCTACGCCGACGCCCAGGCGGCGCTGGCCGCCCTCAGTCCCGATCTTGGCGAGATGCTGCGCCGGCTGGGCTCTGTCCAGGTGCGCAACAGCGGCGCCATCGGCGGCAATATCGCCAACGGCTCGCCCATCGGCGACATGCCCCCGGCCCTGATCGCCCTCGGCGCCACCCTGGTCCTGCGGCAGGGCGCCGAGACCAGGGAACTGCCGCTGGAGGATTACTTCGTCGCCTACGGCAAACAGGACCGTCGCCCCGGCGAATTCGTCGAGGCGGTGATCGTGCCGACCCCCGCCCCAGGCCGTCTGGTCCGCATCTTCAAACTGACCAAACGTTTCGACCAGGACATCTCCGCCGTCTGCGCCGCCTTTGCCCTGGATATCGAGGCAGGCCAGGTCCGCGCCGCCCGCATCGCCTTCGGCGGCATGGCCGCCACGCCAAAGCGCGCCAGCGCCTGCGAGGCCGCCCTGATCGGCCAGCCCTGGACGGAAGCCAGCATCGACCGCGCCGTCGCCGCCCTGGCCCAGGACTTCCAGCCGATCGACGACATGCGCGCCTCCGCCGCCTACCGCCTGGCCGCCGCCGGCAACCTGCTGCGCAAGGTCTGGATCGAGGCCGGCGGCGCAGCCGTCAGTGTCCTGAGCATGACGGCCGTCGATGCCTGACGCCGGCCCCGCCCCGCTCGATCCGCCCCTGCTGGAACCGGCCGGCCTGGTCCACCAGTCGATCAAGCACGATAGCGCGGAACGCCACGTTTCCGGCCGCGCCCAGTATATCGACGACCTGCCCGAGCCCTCCAACCTGCTGCATGTCTTCCTCGGTCAGAGCGCCCGCGCCCATGCCCGCATCCTGGCCATGGACCTGACCGCCGTTCGCGCCGCGCCCGGCGTCGTCGACGTGATCGCCGCCACCGACATCCCGGGCAAGAATGATGTCAGCCCGGTCGTCGGCGACGATCCGCTGTTCGCCGACGGCGTGGTCAACTACGTCGGCCAGTCCCTGTTCGCCGTCGCCGCCGAGACCCTGGCCCAGGCCCGCGCCGCCGCCGCCCTGGCCCGGATCGACTACGAGGACCTGACGCCCCTGGTGACCATCGCCGCCGCGAAAGCCGCCGGTAGCGTCATCGAATCCGCCCAGACCATGTTGCTCGGCGACGCCCCCGCCGCCATCGCCGGCGCACCGCACCAGCTCAGCGGCGCCCTGGCCATCGGCGGCCAGGACCACTTCTATCTGGAAGGCCAGATCGCCCTCGCCGCGCCGGGCGAGGACGGCGAGGTTCATGTCTGGTCCTCCACCCAGCACCCGACCGAGATCCAGCACAATGTCGCCAAGGTGCTGGGGGTGCGCGACCACGCCGTGGTCGTCGCCGTCCGCCGCATGGGCGGGGGCTTTGGCGGCAAGGAAAGCCAGCCGGCGCTGTTCGCCGCCGCCGCCGCCCTGATCGCCGTCCGCACCGGCCGCCCGGCCAAGCTGCGCCTCGACCGCGACGACGACATGGTGATGACCGGCAAGCGGCATGACTTCGAGACCGCGTGGTCCGTCGGCTTCGACGACACCGGAAAGCTGACCGGCGCCGCCTTCGAGATGGCGAGCCGCTGCGGCTATTCGGCCGACCTTTCCATGGCCATCAACGACCGGGCGATGTTCCATTGCGACAACGCCTACGCCCTGTCGGCGGCCCGGATCGTCAGCCGCCGCCTGCGAACCCACACCGTTTCCAACACCGCCTTCCGCGGCTTCGGCGGTCCGCAGGGAATGATGGGGATCGAGCGGGCGATGGACGCCATAGCCTTGGCGTTAACCGAGGACCCCCTCGATATACGCAAGCGCAACCTCTATGGCGTTTCCGGGACTGAGACCGTCTATGGCCAGACCGTCGACCATAGCCCGGCCCTCGCCCTGATCGAACGGCTGGAAGCCAGCAGCCACTACCGCGCCCGCCGGGCCGCCATCCTCAAGTGGAACGCCGAAAACCCCTGGCTGAAGCGGGGCATCGCCCTGACGCCGGTGAAGTTCGGCATCTCCTTCACCGCCACCCACCTGAACCAGGCCGGGGCGCTGATCCATGTCTACACCGACGGCTCCATCCTGCTGAACCACGGCGGTACAGAGATGGGCCAGGGCCTCCATGTGAAGGTCGCCCAGGTCGTGGCCAATGCTTTCGGCGTCGAACTGGGCCGGGTGAAGATCACCGCCACCAGCACCGACAAGGTGCCCAACACCAGCGCCACCGCCGCCTCCTCGGGCAGCGATCTCAACGGCATGGCCGCCCTGGACGCCGCCAACCAGATCAAGGCCCGGCTCGCCGCCTTCGTCGCCGCCGAGGCCAAGGTGGACCCGGAAACCGTCGTCTTCGCCGGCGGCAATGTCCGGGCCGGCGAGGTGGTGGAGAGCTTCACCGAACTGGTCCGCCGCGCCTGGTTCCATCGGATTTCGCTATCGGCGGCGGGTTTCTACAAAACGCCGAAGATTCACTACGACCGCGCCCGTCATCAGGGCCGGCCCTTCCTCTACTATGCCTGGGGCGCGGCGGTGTCGGAGGTGGTTATCGACACCCTGACCGGCGAGAACCGGGTGCTGCGCGCCGATATCCTGCACGACTGCGGCGCCTCCCTGAACCCGGCCATCGACAAGGGCCAGATCGAAGGCGGCTTCATCCAGGGGATGGGCTGGCTGACCACCGAGGAACTGGTCTTCGACGCGGCCGGGGTGCTGAAGACCCATGCCCCCTCGACCTACAAGATCCCCACCGCCTCCGACCGTCCGCCGATCCTCACCATCGACCTTTGGGACGAGCCCAATCCTGAACCTACTATCCACCGCTCCAAGGCGGTCGGTGAGCCGCCGCTGATGCTGGCGATCAGCGTCTTCTCGGCCCTGACCCAGGCCGTGGCCGCCGCCGGCGACTACCGGATCATGCCGGATCTCGACGCCCCGGCGACACCCGAGCGCATCCTGATGGCGGTGGCCGACGTCCGCCGCCGGGCCGCAATACAAGACGGGGCCGGCGCCGCATGACCTGGGCCGCCCACGCCCTCACCGCCGTCAATCGCGGCGAGACCCTTGCCATGGTCACCGTGGTCGCCGCCGAGGGCTCGACTCCGCGCGAGGCCGGCGCGCGGATGCTGGTCGGCGCCGCCCATCAGTCCGGCACCATCGGCGGCGGCAATCTTGAGTATCAGGCGATGCAGCAGGCCCGCCGCATGCTGGAAACCCCGCGCGGCTGGGCCCTGCAGGACTATCCCCTTGGACCTTTGCTCCAGCAATGCTGCGGGGGTCACGTCCGGCTGCTGCTCGAACGGCTCGACGCCGGCAGCCGGCCCTGGCTGGAAGCCGCCGCGCTGGCCGAGGCCGCCGGCCACGCCTATGCCCTTGAGGCCCGCGTCTGCGGAACCCGCCTGACCCGGTCCCTGTTCGCCGAAGAGACACAATGGCCAGGAAGCCTGGCCGCCGCTCCCATCCGCATGGTCGACGCCTCCGGCGAAACCCTGACCGGTCGCCGCCCCGGCCTCTCTGAAGGCGACGCCCTGATCGAACGCATCGACGCCCGACGCCCGCGTCTGGTCCTGTTCGGCGCCGGGCATGTCGGCCAGGCCATCGCCCGCCTGTTCGCCGCCCTGCCCTTCCGCCTCGACTGGTACGACAGCCGCCCGGAAGCCGCCGGCCAGGGCGTCTCGGTGCTGGAGGAGGCGCGGCTGGTGAAGGTCGCCAGCGCCGCCGCCCCCGGCGACTACGTCCTGATCCTCACCCACAACCACGACCTGGACTACCAGCTGACCCGCGCCGCGCTCGGCGCCGACTTCGCCTACTGCGGCCTGATCGGCTCGGCCACCAAGAAGGCGCGGTTCCTCCGTCGTCTGACGGAGGACGGCGTGGCGGCGGATCGCCTGACCTGCCCGATCGGCATCCCAGGGCTGAAGAGCAAGGCTCCGGAAGTCATCGCCGTCGCTGTGGCGGCACAGCTGCTGCAAATGGTCGAAAGCGTCCCGCTTGAAGAGCCGGAGTCCTGATGGCCGACCTTGAAGCCTGGACCAACCTCGCCGTCCGCTGGCTGCATGTCATCGCCGGTATCGCCTGGATCGGCTCGTCCTTCTACTTCATGTGGCTGGATGCCCGGCTGAAGGCCGACGAGACCACGCCGCCCGGCGTGCAGGGCGATCTGTGGGCCGTTCATGGCGGCGGCTTCTACCACAAACGCAAATACCTGGTCGCCCCGCCCGACCTGCCCGAGGACCTGCACTGGTTCAAATGGGAGGCCTACACCACCTGGATCAGCGGCTTCCTGCTGTTGACCCTGATCTACTACGTCGGGGCCTCGGTCTATCTGATCGACCCGGCCAAGGTGGCGCTGGCGCCATGGCAGGCCATCCTCATCGGCCTCGGTTTCCTGGTCGGCGGCTGGCTGGTCTACGACGGTCTCAACCGCTCGCCCATCGGCAAGAACCTCAAACTGTTCGGTGTGTTGTGGTTCGCCATCCTGATCGGCGCGGCTTACGGCCTCTCACACATCTTCAGCAACCGCGGCGCCTTCATCCACCTCGGCGCCATGGTCGGGACGGTGATGGTCGGCAACGTCTTCCTGGTCATCATCCCAAACCAGAAGAAGATCGTCGCCGCCATGCTGCGCGGCGAGACCCCCGATCCGGCGCTGGGCAAGCGCGGAAAGATGCGCTCGGTCCATAACAACTACATGACCCTGCCGGTGGTCTTCCTGATGCTGTCGGCCCACTACCCGATCGTCATCGACCATCCGCTGAACTGGCTGCTGGTTGCCGGCATCGCCGCCAGCGGCGGGGTGATCCGCCACTTCTTCAACCTGCGAAACCAGGGCCGGTCCGAGCCGATGGTGCTGGTCACCGGCGGGGCGATGTTCATCGGCGTCATGCTGCTGGCCGTCGGGACGACGCCCAAGCCGGCCATCCCGCTGGCGCCCGTCTCGTTCGTCGAGGCCCAGGCGATCATCGAGAAACACTGCGTCGCCTGCCACTCGTCCGCGCCGACCCACAAGGGCTTCACCGCCCCGCCGAACGGCGTCGCCTATGACACCCCGGAGAGGATTCGCCAGTTCGCCCCCCGCATCTACGACCGCGCCGTGGCCAGCCATTCCATGCCGCTGGGCAACGAGACCGGCATGACCCAGGCCGAGCGCGACAAGCTGGGCGCCTGGATCAAGGGCGGCATGAAATGAGGATCGTCCGCCCCGCACCCCTGACTTCCGAGGCCTTCGCCCCCTACGGCGAGGTGATCTCCGTCCGCGACGGCGTGGAGCAGTTCCCCATCAACTACGGCGCCACCACCCGCTTCCATGCCCTGGGCCGCATTGATGTCACGGCGGATGGCGGCGCGCCGATCCTGTCGATTTTCCGCTCGACGCCCCTGGCCGACCTGACCCTAAGGATCATGGAGCGCCACCCCCTGGGCAGCCAGGCCTTCATGCCGCTGAACGGCCGCCCCTACCTCGTCGCCGTCGCCGCGGCCGGCGCCCTGGACCCCGCCGCCATTCAGGTCTTCCTGGCCGACGGAAGCCAGGGCGTGAACTACGCGGCCGGAACCTGGCACCACTATTCCCTGGCTCTTGGTGAGGTCAGCGACTTCCTGGTCATTGACCGCCAAGGCCCCGGCGCCAATCTCGACGAGATCGACCTCACGGAAGCCCAGCAGATCAGGGTCGCTCTGTAGCGACCCTTGGCCAGGTCGTGGCGAACGCCGGCCCTGAAACGCCCGGTCGGTCAGGCTGACGATCAGGCGGCGCGGACGGCTGGGCTCCGCGTCACAATCTTCGCCACGGCCCGCTCGATGTCGGCCGCCATCGGCTCGACGGCATCGAATTTCACGTGGACGATGCCGCCCTTGATTCCCAGTACAGCGCCCGTCGCCGGGGTGGTCAGGCCCGGCAGGCAGACCTTCAGATGCTGTCCTTGCGATGCGTCAAAGCCCGACAGCATAGCGCCGCCCGCCGAAAGGTTATGCAGCTGGGCCGACTGACGATGCCCACCGACTATCACCTCCAGACCCAGATCGACGGCGTGGCGCGGTCTGCGGCGACGCTCGACCTCGCTGGTTGAGGTTCGCACTACGCGAACCAGGGTTTCACTGAGCGCGCCGATGTCGCCGGTAACTCGCGCCGCGAGGTCGAGAACCTCCAGCGAGGCCTGGCCGGCGGCCCGCGCCTGGCCGGAAACCTGTCGCATGCGGGCTTCCATGGTTTCCGCCATCGCGGCCGCGTCGCCAAGGGTTTCGGCCATCGACCGGGTCGCGACGCCCTGTTCGCCGACCACCTCCGCTATGGCCACGGACGCCGCATCGACGTTGTTGACCAACCCGGTGATGCCGTCGACGGAGGAGACCGTGTTGGCCGCCGACTCCTGGACGCCCGCGATCAGGGCCCGGATATCGTCCGTCGCGCGCGCGGTCTGCCCGGCCAGAGCCTTGACCTCGCCGGCCACCACGGCGAAGCCAAGTCCGGCAGGACCGGCCCGCGCGGCCTCGACGCTGGCGTTCAGCGCAAGAAGGTTGGTCTGCCGGGCGATGTCGGCGATCAGGTCGGTGACTTGCCCGATCTGGCCGGCGGCTTCCGACAGGCTGCTCAGGATGGTCTGGGTTTCACGGACCGCGGCGACGACCTGCCCGGCCGCGTCGCGGGCCTGGCCAGCTTGGTCGCCAATGCGCCGGGCCGTGGCGTCGAACGCCTTGGCGGTAGCCGCTACAGTCCGGGTTCGCCCGACGGATTCAGAGGCGGCAGCCGAGACCGCGTCGCTTCCCTCGTCCACGGCCCGAGCGGCGGCGGCCATCTCATCGGCCTTGTCGGCCACCACATGCATGGCGTTGGCCACGGTCTGCACCGCGTCGCGCGTCTCGCGCTCGACCTGCTCGGCCATGCGTCGCAGAGCCTGTTCCCGGAGCTGTTCGGCCTTGCCCCGCTCCGCCTGGGCGTAGAGACTCGCGGCCTCCTGGTCCGCCCTCAGGCGGTCGCCCTCGCGGCCCTGATCCCGGAAAACCACCAGGGCCCGCGCGATCTCGCCCACCTCGTCGGTGCGGGCGGCGTGGGGAATCCCCTTCGCCTGATCGCCCGAGGACAACGCGGCCATGACCTCCGTCAGTTCGGCCAGGGGATCGACAACGTTCTGGGCGATCCGAGCGGCGCGACGCCGCACGGCCAGCACGGCGCCGGCGGCGATGGCCAGAAGCAGCGCCGCCGCGGCCGCGAGAATGATGCCGCCGAAGGTCTCCCAGCGCCGGTTGTCGGCATTGGTGTCGGCGACCAGCCGGTCGATCGCCGCGCGATGGCGTGTGTACTCGGCCGAGGCCCTGGCATAGCTGGCGTTGGCGGCCGCGGCGTCGCCGCGTTCCAGGGCAGGAAAGAGGCCTGTGCGGAGTTCGGACCAGAAAGCCTGAGCCGGTCCGGCCGTGTCGCCCAGGATCTGCGCTTTCAGCTCTGGAGCCAGGCTTGAGGCGCGCCAGAAGGCCTGTCGTGCGTTGTAGTCGGCCTCGAGCACGGCGATCCGGGTCGCCCGGGCTTCCGCGCTGGCGGGATCACGAACGGCCAGGGTGGCCTCCAGGTAGCCTTCGATGACGTACTCCGGCGGCGGCAGGATGTCGGCGACCAGGTCCTTTCCGAGTACGATCTTGGCATAGAGCGGACCGTTCACCCGGACGATCTGCAGGGACAGCAGGGTGGCGCCAAGCATCACCGCGAAGGCGATCATGACGATCCGGGTGAAGCCCGTTAGGGCCGCTCGGAGACTGCGATCTGAATTGTCCACTGGCCGGAGTCCTGTCCTTTGACTTGGCTGGACCATGCGGGTGCAATCTTAACGTGACCGTTCAAGGCTTGACGGAACCTCCTGTTCGTCGCGCGACGGATCGTCGCGGGATTTCGCGCGCACGCAGAACGGGTACGTCCAGACCTCGCTTATGGGCCGTCGGACGGCTAGGCCGAGGATTTCGCTTCCCGCTTGATCCGCTTGGCGATCGACCAGCGATGCACTTCCGAGGGGCCGTCATAGATGCGGAAGGCGCGGATATCGCGGAAGATCTGGTGCACCGGAGTGTCGTCGCTGACCCCCGTGCCGCCGAGAATCTGCACGCAGCGGTCGGCGATGCGGAACAATGCCTCCGACACCGATACCTTGGCCAGGCTGGACTCCGGCGTACCCGATCCGTGGCCGCCGTTGTCCAGCACCCAGGCGCACCAGTCGATGGTCAACTCGGCCTGCTTCAGGTCGATCTCGTTGTCGGCCAGCATGAAGCCGACGCCCTCGTGGTCGATCAGCGGCTTGCCGAAGGCGTGGCGGCGCACGGCGTACTGAGTGGCGATGTCGTGGGCCCGCTTGGCCGCGCCCCACCAGCGCATGCAGTGGGTCAGCCGCGCCGGGGCCAGCCGCACCTGGGCGTATTTGAAGCCCTCGCCGACCTGGCCCATGATCTGGTCCGAGGTGAGCCGCAGGTTGTCGATGGCGATCACCGAGTGGCCGCCCGGCATGGTCCGGTCGATGGTGTCCAGCACCCGCTCGATGCGGATCGCCGGGTCCTTCATGTCGGCCAGGAACATGGTCGCGCCCTGTTCCGTCCGGGCCATGACGATGCCGAGGGTCGCCCCGTCCGCCCCGGTGATGAAGGTCTTGCGGCCGTTGATCACCCAGTGGTTGCCGTCCTGCACGGCGGCGGTCTTCATCATCGAGGGATCAGAGCCCGCCCCGCCGTCCGGCTCGGTCATCAGGAAGGCCGAGCGGATCTTACCCGCCGCCAGGGGCCGCAGATACTGCTCCCGCTGCTCGGGACTGCCGACCTTCTCCAGCATGGCCATATTGCCTTCGTCGGGCGCCATGCAGTTGAGCGCCACCGGGCCCAGCAGCGAATAGCCGGCGGCGCGGAACACCGTGGCGATCTCCCGGTGGTTCAGCCCCAGGCCGCCGTATTCCTCACCCACATGCGGCGCCAGCAGGCCCCGCGCCCGCGCCTTGGCCTGCAGCTCCTGGACCAGGGCGTCGCTCGGCCCGTGGTGCTCGACCCGGGGATCGGTCTCGAACGGAATGACCTCCTCGCGCAGGAATTCGGAGACGCGGGCGGCGATCTCCAGCTCACGGGGTCCACGGGTCAGGTCGATCATGGCGGCGTCCTCGTCAGGGCTTGCAGGGTCGGTCGATATTCCCCCGCCCATGCCGGTTTTCCCTAGGGTTAGCCAAGACCTTCGCGGCCGCCCCTTCCATGACGTCAGGGGATGGCCTTTAGCTTTGCAGAAAAGCGAGACCCGCCCCATGACCCTGCCGCCCGCCATGACCCCCTTCGAAGGCCAGGACATCCGCAGCCTCGTGGACGCGCAGGCGAAACAGCGCGGCGACCACCCGTGGATGATCTGGGAGCCCTTTGAGGGCGAGGGCAGAACCTGGACCTACGCCCAGCTCGGCGAGGCCCTGCGCCGCTTCGCCGCCGGGCTGCAGGCGCGGGGCGTCAGGCCGGGCGACCGGGTGCTGGTCCATCTGGATAACTGTCCGGAGTCGGTGATCGCCTGGCTGGGCTGCAGCTATGCCGGGGCCGTACCGGTGACCACCAACGCCCGCTCCTCCAGCGACGAGATCAGCTATTTCGCCACCCACAGCGGCGCGGTCGGGGCCATCACCCAGCCCAGGTTCGCCGCCCTGGTGAAGGCCTCCGCCCCTCAGCTCGATTGGTTCGTGGTGACGCCTGACGACAATGGCGCGCCGCCCACCGAGGATGTCTCTGGCTTCGAGCCCTTCTCGGCCATCGACGGCGACCCGGCTGACCTGATCGCGCGCCCCCACGATCCCATGGCCCCCTTCGGCATCCAGTACACGTCAGGCACCACCGCCCGGCCCAAGGCGGTTCTCTGGACCCATGCCAACGCCCTCTGGGGGGCGAGGATGTGCGCCGTCAACGAGGACCTTCGGCCTGAGGACGTCCACCTGGTCTTCCTGCCCCTCTTCCACACCAACGCCCAGATCTATTCGGTCGGCGCCGCCCTCTGGGCCGGGGCGACGGTGGTGTTGCAGCCGAAGTTCTCCGCCTCCCGCTTCTGGCCGACCTCGCTGAAGCACGGCGCCACCTGGTGCTCGATGATCCCCTTCTGCCTCAAGGCGCTGATGGAGCAGCCCAGGCCCGAGACCCACAGCTACCGCCACTGGGGCAGCGGCGTCTGCGCCCCGCCGACCGACGCCATCTTCGGGGTCAAGACCATCGGCTGGTGGGGCATGACCGAGACCATGACCCACGGCACGGTCGGCTCCATCCACCTGCCCGACGCCCCGATGTCGATGGGCCGCCCCTCCCCCGCCTATGGCGTCCATGTGCTGGATGAGGCGGGCCAGCCGGTGACGCCCGGCCAGACCGGCGACCTGCTGATCCAGGGCATTCGCGGGGTCTCCCTGTTCCTCGAATACGCCGGCGATCCCGCCGCCACCGCCGCCGCCTTCACCGAAGGCGGCCTGTTCATCACCGGCGACCGTGTCCGGCTGGGCGAGGACGGATCCCTCTATTTCGCCGACCGCAGCAAGGACATGCTGAAGGTCGGGGGCGAGAATGTCGCCGCCTCCGAGATCGAACGCGTCGTCGCCTCGGTCGAGGGCGTCTCGGAAGTCGCGGTGGTCGCCAAACGCCACCCCATGCTCGACGAAGCCCCCGTCGCCTTCGTCATCCCCAGGCCCGGCGTCGCCCCCGGCCTGGAAGACCGCATCATGACCGCCTGCCGGGGAGCCCTGGCCGGCTTCAAACAGCCGCACGAGGTCCGCCTGGTCCCCGAACTGCCCCGCTCGACCCTGGAAAAGGTCGCCAAGGCCGAGCTGCGCGCCGTGCTGGAGGCGGAGCGGAAGGCGAGTTAGCGCCGCCTCACCCCTTCGCCGCCTTGGGGGTCCTGGGCGTCTTGGGCGGCTTCACCTTCGACAGGTTCAGCGCCACGGCCGCCTGGATCAGGGCCTTGAAGGCCGCCTCGTCGACCACCGCCCCCTCCGCGATATCGATGGCCCGGCGCGTATTTCCCTCCAGGCTGGAATTGAACAGCCCCGCCGGATCGGCCAGCGAGGCCCCCTTGGCGAAGGTCAGCTTGACCACTGTCTTGTAGGTTTCCCCGGTACAGAGGATGCCGGCGTGCTCCCAGACCGGCACGCCCCGCCATTTCCAGGTCTCGACGACCTGCGGGTCCGCCGCCCGGATCAGCGCCCGCATCCGGGCCAGGGTCTGGCCGCGCCAGTCGCCCAGGGCGGCGATCCGCCCGTCGATCAGCGCCGAGGCGGAGGCGCCCTCGGGGGTCCCGGTCGGTTTCATCATCGCTCGCGCCTCCTTGGTCACCAGCTCCGGACAGTGCAGCCGGAGGGCGCGACCTGTCGAGGCCGCCGTATCGGGGGCCGGCGCGACGGTGGAGGCTAGACCATATAGGGGCCCCACATGAACAGCACCGCCCCGACAATCCCGGCCGCCGTGACCAGGGTCATCAGGATCAGCAGGGCGCCGACCAGCCGCTTTACCAGGACGCTCGGGCTTCGCTGGGCCCGGAGATAGGCCTCGAGGACCGCCAGCGGGATCAGATAGGCGCCGAACTGGAGCACCACGTCCGCCGGGCCGGACAGGGACCTGTTCATGCCGAGGCCTCCGGACGCCAGCACCCAGGCCATCAGGCCCACCCGCAGGAACCAGACCCCGTTGACGACAAGGAAGGCGCGCATCGCCCATCGGCGGTGAGCCTCAAGCTTCCGCGCCATGGCCAGCCGCCAGGCGACCGTGGCGAAGATCAGCACCAGGGCCCCGTTGATCGAGACAGCCATGGCCGAAATCAGGGAGAGGTAGGTGTGCCGCCCCCAGGTCAGCCAAAGGCCGCCGAAGGCCATGACATAGGCCGCCGCGAAGAACAGTCGGCCGTTCCAGCGGTGCAGGGCGGGCGCCCGCCGGCGGATCATCGGGACGAGCTGCAGCAGCCCGCCGAAGGTGACCACGGCGGCGAGCAGGACGTGGACGGCGAACAAGAGATTGCCGAGGGCGTCGCCGGCCACATAGCCCTTGATGATCGGCTTGTCGTTCCAGCCGGCCGGATCCCCGCCAAACGTCTTGACGCCGTAGTGGGCGACAATCATCCAGATGAAGGCGCCCTGCCCGGCGGCCGCCACCAGGAACCACGCCAGACCTGAGCGGCGCAGAAGCGTCTCGCCCGGCGGCGGAGCGGCCATTGGGCTTGCAAGATTGGGGCTGGTCACGTCAGTTTCACTCCGATTGGCATCGACGATCCGGGCTTTGCGGGGTTGCGCGGGCCCGATCTCGCCGATTTGCAAATCGGCCATGAATTTCGGCGCCGGCCCCGGCACGGGGGGCGCCCTTGGAGAGGGTGACGGGTGATGAGCGCCGATGGCCTGACCGCGACGGCCCGAGCCGGGATGCGCCTGTCCGACCTCCACCTCTATGCCGGGCTGTTCTCGGCGGCCGTCGGGGCCTTCTGCCTGGCGCAGGTGATCGGCCATCGGCTCGGCCTGGCCGCCGACCTGGTCGCCATCGCCGGCGACGCCACCTGCGGCTGGTCGTGGCTGCTCGTCCGGGCCCTGTTCCAGCCGCCCACGGCCAGGCGAGCCGGCTGGCCCCTGGTCCTGGTGCTGACCCTGGTCGCAACCGGCGCCTTCCTGCGCCTCTATGACGGCGGCGCCGCGCCCATTCCACGGATGGTGGAGAACCTGGCCCTTCTGGTCAGTTCCACCCTGCTGCTGCTCGCCGCCCTGGAGCCGCTGACGTCGCTTGACCGGGGCATGGCGCGGGCCGAGCGGGTCTTCCGCATCGGCTTTGCGGCCGGCTATGTTACGGTCCTGGCCATCGCGGTGATCTGGGTCAACGGCGCGCCGGCCGGCAGCGGGGCGGAGCGCTTCGGCCCGGCGATCAAGGGCGCCTGCGCCGTGATCGCCCTGCTGGGCATGGGCTTTGCCGTCTGGTATCGCGGCCGCCATCCCTTGCCGGCGAGCCCGGCGGCGACGGGCCGTTCCCGGCGCCCCCCGCAGGCCGAGGACACGGGCGGCCTGGCCGAACGCCTGCTTCGGTTGATGACGATCGAGGCCATCTACACCCGGCCCAGCCTGAAGGTCGCCGACCTGGCCCGGGCCGTGGCCGAGGCCGAGTACAAGGTGTCGCGGTGCATCACCGGCCCTCTGGGCTTCCGCAACTTCAACCACATGGCCAACCACTTCCGCATCGAGGAGGCCAAGCAGCGATTGTCCGATCCCGCCCGGGACCATCTGCCGATCCTGACGGTCGCCTATGACTGCGGCTTCGGGTCGATCGGCCCGTTCAATCGCACCTTCAAGGCCCAGACCGGCGTCACGCCGCAGCAGTTCCGCCAGGCCCGCCAGGCCGGGAAACCCGCGGCCGGCCAGCCGCCCGGAGCCGCCGGGCCGGCTCTAGACATTTAGAGCCTGTCCAGGCGGCCGAACCTCCTACACTTCGGCCTGACATGCTTTAGAACAGGGCCATGGCGAGCCGGCGATGGCTTTCCGGCCCCTGGAAGCCCCTGATTTGCTCAAGTCCTATGGATGGTCCGATCTGCTGGCGGCGGCCTTCGCGCCGCATGCCCGCGCCGGCCATCTGCCCGGCCGGGTGGTGGTGCAGCAGCGCAACGGCTACCTGGTCGTCACCGACCAGGGCGAGGTGCGGGCCAGGCCGTCCGGACGGTTGCTGCACGAGGCGGGAGAGGCCGGCCATCCGGCGGTGGGCGACTGGGTGGCCCTGTCGCTGGAGCGGGCGCAACGCACCGGCGCCATCCACGCCATCCTGCCCCGCCGCACCGCCTTTGTGCGCCGGGCCGCCGACAGCCTGGCGACCGTGCAGGTGATCGCCAGCAATATCGACGTGGCCTTCGTCGTCGCCTCGCTGAACGCCGACCTCAATCCCCGCCGCATCGAGCGCTATCTGGCCGCCGCCTGGCAGAGCGGGGCCCGGCCGGTGGTGGCGCTGACCAAGGCCGACCTCGCCGCCGACCCGGACGCCGAGGCCGAGCGGATCGCCGCCCTGGCCGCGGGTTGCCCCGTGGTGGTGGTCTCGGCGCGGCAGGGCCAGGGGATGGAGGCCCTGCTGGCCCAGGTCGCCCCGGGCGAGACCTGCGTGCTGATCGGCTCCTCGGGGGCCGGCAAGTCGACCCTGGTCAACGCCTTCCTGGGCGAGGCGCGGATGGCCACGGCGGCGATCCGCGAGGGCGACGACAAGGGCCGCCACACCACCAGCCACCGCCAGCTGGTCCTGCTGCCCGGCGGCGGGCTGATCATCGACACCCCCGGCATGCGGGAGATCGGGCTGATCGGCGAGGACGACGGGGTGGCGGCGGTTTTCGACGACATCGAGGGCCTGATCGGAACCTGCCGGTTCAGCGACTGCGGCCATGGGGGCGAGCCCGGCTGCGCGGTGCGGGAGGCCCTGGACAGCGGCGCCCTCGACCCGGCCCGCTGGGCCCATTTCCAGAAGCTGCAGCTGGAGCTGGCGGCGGTGGCGGAGAAGGCGGAGCGCGCCGTCAAGGACGCCGGCCGCCGCGTTCAGAAGGCCCACCGCGCCAGCAAACGCGCCGACCGGGACCTGGACTGAGCCGCATTCGAGCCCGGGTCCTTGCAGAATATCGCCCGCTTCCCGGCCGGAACAGGCTAGGTGGAGGTTCCTGAACTCCGAGAGGCGACCATGCCCGCATTCACCATCGTCACCACCAGCGCGACCCAAGGCAGCGATGCGGCGGAGGTCAGCACCCTGACCGACGAGTTCGGCGACCAGAGCGAAGCCCTGGGCTATTCGCGCCGCATGGCCGAGGAGATGGTCGGCTATGCCCATCAGCTGTCCCTCGACTTCGACTACAGCAACGTCGGCCTCTATGACGGCGACCTGCTGGACGAGGATCTGGGTCCGGACCACCCCGCCTTCATCGGCACCTGGGTGCTGGACGACGACGGCGCCGCCTTCGTCCCCGCCGACGAATTCCACGACGGCGCCGGAGAAGCCGGCCCGTCGTAGCGGCGGGACGGCGCGGCCGGGCCGGCGGTTCGAGCCATCAGCGGAAAGTAGACAAGAAACTGCATATCCAGTTTGTCTATTTTCTGCCGCAAGGCATGGGGATCGGGCGATTTTCCGCGAGATTTCAACGCCCTGAGCCTGAAATCGCCTGGCTCCCGGATGGGGATCGTATTGCGCCCGCCTGGGGATCGGCTGGGGATCAAGTGGGGATGGACTGGGGATCCGCTGGGGATCGGCTGGCTCCCGGATGGGGGTCGCACGGCTGCGAGATGGAGATCGGGTGGCGGCCTCGCGCGCGGGGCCGGGGGTCGCGGGCCTGACGGCGCCGGGCCCTATCGCGATCGGTCGCGGCGCGGCGGCCGGCGTTCTGAGCGCGGGGTGTTGGGCATGGGTGACGGGCATGGGGCGGCGGGCCTATCGAAGCGGGCCCCTATTATCCCACACCCGGCGATGTCCATGGCGGCGCACGCCTGCACGCGTTTCGGCGCGAGAGGTGGAGCAATAGGTATAGTGTCCCTTGGCTTTCCGGATTCAGCTGGGTATCTCCTTCAGGCGCTGGTAGACTTCGTCCAGCTTCATATAACCGCCCTTAATGTCGCCTGCCGCATATTCCCGATATGCTTCATCAACTAATGCTTCGCATTCAGCGAAAACTGGGCGCGGACCTTTTTCAACGGCCGCCATCGATAGCCCCTCTCGAAGTCCTTTGAAGGCTAGATCGACATTCCACTGATCATCCGGGCTCACGCCCACACGTTGGGGAAACATATCCGGCGCGCACAACTTCACGAAGCCGACGTAATCTTTGAAGCTGTGGAGGTCATTGAACGGGAATTTTGCCATAATTACCTAACGGAACAATCCCGTACGAGCCCCATTCGATTTCAGAAGGATAATCGTACGCTCTGCGCGGCGCGCCGGGTGGATTAAATCGTGTGGTTTCCCAGAATATGAACAAGCTATAAATTCAATCGCTTGTTCACGTAAGAGATAACCACTCTCTCGAATTCTATCACCGCTTTTTCATATAAAGATATTGCTGGCCACGATTCAGGAAAGTTTTCGTGATATGATAGGGCGGTTTCGGATTTATAAAATTTCCAAGCTCCCTGAATCTCATCCAACCACTTCGCGCTAGGGATTTCTCCTCTAGATATTCGCTCCGTGTATCCTCGCAGCATGGATTCAAGATCGTAGGCCATCAAACCATCGTCTAGAATTTTGGCTTCCACATCAGTTCTCGCATGTTGTCCCTGCAACCGACCAAGCTCGCCCCGAGCTAGCTGATAGGCCGCTGACGACGCCTCCCGACTTATCGTTAGCTCTTTTTCCATGCTCAATTTAATCCCCATCACGTGAGCAACCCGCTATTATCGATGATTGAAAATCGAAATTTCGGTGGCAGTACAACAGTTTCTGAGTACTGACCTCGGCGGACAAAACCCGGTGACACAATAAGTGCACTGCCACCGCTATTCCGCCCAGACTATAGGAAGGCGACATGGACGCTCTCAGTGATTTCAGAGCGGCGAAGGCTGAGTTGGAAGCGCTCAGCTTGCGCCACAGGCCCGCACCGGAAAAACAGGTGGCGCTGAGCAGAGCCCTGGCTGAGGGATTCGTTCGGATGCCCCAACCAGACAGAGATATCGCCACCGGGGAGATATCTCTGTCTGCGGCAGGCAAAAAATTCTTAAGTCTCAGCGGATACGTCGCCGAGACGGCTATAAACGCGCACGACCCTGCTCTCTTGAAGCTAGCTATCATGCTGCACGTTATTGAGGGCTTTCAGGGGGATTACAGGGAGAACGTACGTTACCTTGTATTGATCGCCCATGCCGCCGGAAGGTTGGGCGTTGATCTGAACCCGATTATTGCCTCCGTCGAACCATTCGGTTCGCCCCTGGCAAAAAGGCGGCTCACGGAGTTTTCGCAAAGAGACAGTAGCTTGAACTCCCTAGCGTCCTTCGGTGTCAAAGAGGATGGCGCTCCTGGTGAGGTCCGCTTCGTTCCCGCATGACTGTTATTTGCGAAGACCTCGTCAGCGGGTTTCGTTAGAGTTACGTTACCGCGCATGTATTTCCAGGTGCACTTCGGCAAACGCACCCGGGCCGAAAAATGCACTGTCACCGGACTTCAATTTTGATCTAATCACGATATCGACGAGGCAGCGATGGATTACCAGTTTTGTTGTCCCTGCTGTGGGTATAGCGGACTGAACAAGCGTGCGTATGAAAGACTTCTGAAATTGCCGGTAGATGCAGTATGTGAACCTCCGTACTCGCAGTATTTTGGCATGCCGTCGTACGACGTCTGCTCGTGTTGCGGGTTTGAGTTCGGCAATGATGACGAGCCAGGCATTGGAGAGCCGGATTCATTCCAGAGCTATTTAAGCGAATGGATTGATGGCGGCGCCGTGTGGTTCGATCCCCAAAGGCGACCCGCAGACTGGTCGTTGGTGGAGCAGCTCAGGCGGGCGGGAATACCCTCTCCGACTTAGAAATGCTCAATCCACACAATCCGGAGACAAATCAGGTTACAGGTCCATTGCCCCCTCACTCCAAATTTCCCGTATTGCCGCAATAGGTATCCTATCCCCTTAGTATCAAGCTGCTGCCGGCGGGCAGGGTCTCCCATCAGCTAGATCGCGATGCGCTGCCATCGGAGTCCTAATGAGCCCAAGGGTGAATATGAACGTCATGAGGCACAGCGAGACAAGCATCGTCAGCTCGGAGAGATTTTCAAGCCGTGATCGAGGACTGAACTGACCTCCCGAGGGTAAACCGTAAAGCGCCGCCAGCCCGACGAACAAAGTTCTCTATACTTGTCCGACGCACCTGCTCGGTTCATAGTTGCTGCGCTAGCAGGAGGGGACGGACGATGGAATGCGAGCCTATAAGCCGCCGAACGGCTCTTATCGGAAGTATAGCGGCCCTTGGTTGGGCGATCATTCCGAGCCAGGGATTTGGCTCCCAGCGAGAGACTCAAACAGAGACAGCTAACGATTCTGGCCCGGCACAAATCGCTAGTGCCGTGATCCCTCCAGAAGTCATCGCGGCGGTGAGGAGCGCGCCAAGCCTAGGCATCTTCAACGTTCAACCGGTTGAACATTTCACCGGGCAGATTCTCAAATGCGAAGAGATCGTTTTTGCCTCGGAGTCCTTCCTTTGGCTGGATGCCATGGGGAAGGCTGGAGTGCCGTGGGTCGCGATCTGCGCGCGGCGATGGAAATTCAGAAACCCGTTGGATGTGAACGTCATTCGCCGCCCGGATATCAATCTTCGCGCCGGATCGGTCGGTCGCGGGGGCTCTCTTGGCCGTGACGGAATTAAAGACGGTGATCCTGGTGGGCCTGGAGGAAACGCCCGGGGCAGTGGCGGAAATGGGCCAACGTTTCCACTACCGATTCTCTACCTCTTTGGCGAGAAAGTGGACGTTCAAGCGGGAGACCCGCTCAAGAAATTCAAGCTCACCGTGGAGATGGAGGGTGTGGCTGGTGGTGCTGGAGGGCCAGGTGGAAGGGGGGGCGCGGGCGGAAAAGGGCATAATGGCAACGATGCTGAAGACAACGATGGACTTGATTGCAAACGCGGCGCTGGCAATGGGGGGAACGGTGGTCGGGGCGGTGCGGGAGGCAACGGCGGGCCGGGCGGTGCGGGAAGTAACGGTGCGGAAGTTGTATATGCCGGTCCGCCTGCGTTCACTGAAAAGCTACTTTTCACAGACTTGCGGAATACCGGCGGACTAGGTGGTCAAGGGGGAGCACCAGGTCGAGGTGGACAAGGCGGAAAGGCGGGGCATAAGGGGAACGGCAGTCCCAAATGTCACCATGATGGCCAAAGCGGTCGGCCCGGTGCCGAGGGTAAGCGGGGGAAGCCGGGAGCCCCGGGCTCGACGGGCCAAAAGGGCTTAGCAGCCTTGTCTCCAATGGCAAATTTGGACGGGCTGTACTGAAAGCTGCCAATTCTAGGTAGTGTGGACAAAATGGATTCCCAAACCACCTGATCACCGATTCAAAGCTGTTCTTTGCGGAGAGCAGCCTTGGTTCGTGGGTTGGATGTCGGATGCCGAGTGGGCGTTCTTCGAGCCGTTCGTGGTCGAGAAGGGTCCGAGGCGGGGCGACGGCCTCGCGATCACCGGTTGGTGCTGGACCAGCAGGAATGCGTCGACAGGATGCCTATAGCGGCAGGGTTGGTTGCTTAGTCGTGGTCTTCCACCGTTCGTCGCGGCTGAACGGTGGGCCGCAAGAACAGGTCTTGCGGTGACGGTGGGGGTGTGGAGTCGAATATAATCGACAGGGTACGCATCACCACGACACCCTCACACCACCTCGGCCCGCAGGATCTTCGCCATGGCGCGGCCCTTGGCCAGTTCGTCGATGAGTTTGTCGAGGTAGCGGATTTCGCGCATCAGCGGGTCGGCGACCTCTTCGACGCGGACGCCGCAGACGAGGCCCTTGATCTGGGAGCGGGCGGGGTTCAGGGCGGCCTGGGCGAAGAAGGTCTGGAAGTCAGTTCCGGCGGCCAGGTGGGCGTCGAGCTGGGCCTGGCTGTAGCCGGTCAGCCAGAGGATAATCGCGTCGACCTCGGCCTTGCTGCGGCCCTTGCGCTCGCCCTTGGCGACATAGTGGCGGTAAACGCTGGCGACGCTGGTGGTGTAGATGCGGTGCTGGCTCATCGGAGTGGGGTCCGTCGGGGGCCTGGTTTGATGTCGGGCAGTCTGCCTCGCGCCGCCCGGTCCGTCATCCGGAAACGGCCAGCCCGCCATCGCCGGGGTCTGTCGCCCCAGCGGCGACAACTCATAAGCCCGGATTATGCCATTTATCGCATATCAGAGCTCTATGTTGAAAATCGCTTATTTCCATTTTATGTGATTTAGCGCATATGGACGGGGATGGAGAGTCCCGTGAACCCAATTGCCCGCTCACCCGGCCAGGTCGGCAACCTCATCCGGACATTCAGGACGTCGAAGGGGATGAGCCAGACGCAGCTGGCCGAACGATCCGGTTTGCGCCAGGAGCTGATCTCCCGGATCGAAGGCGGCCATCCCGGCGCGAAAATCTCTTCGATCAGCGCCCTGCTCGCGGCGCTCGATCTGGAGATGACGATTGGGCCCCGCTCCAAGAGCTCGGCGGCTGATATCGAGGACATTTTCTGATGGGCCGGCGCAAGACCCATGCGCCACTGAACGTGCTGATCAACAATCGACTCGCCGGGCGGTTGGAGAAGGAGCCCGGCGGGGGGATGGCGTTTCAGTACGACCAGAGCTGGCTGGACTGGCCGCCGCATTTTCCGATCTCGCTGTCGCTGCCGACGAGGAAGGCTGCCTTCCGGGGCGAGCCTGTGGTCGCCGTTTTCGACAACCTGTTGCCGGACAATCCGGCCGTTCGCCGCCTGGTGGCCGAGAAAACCGGCGCTGGGGGCGCGGACCCCTACAGCCTGCTGGATCAGATCGGCCGGGACTGCGTGGGGGCCATGCGGTTCCTGTCGGACGGCATGGCGATCGACGCCTCCCCGTCTATTGAAGGCGTGCCCGTCAGCGACGAGGAGATCGAGGCGATCCTCGCCAATCTGGCGCGCTCGCCGCTGGGGATCGACCCTGAACAGGCGTTCCGGATTTCCGTCGCCGGCGCGCAGGAAAAGACGGCGTTGCTGTTTCACCAGGGACGCTGGAAACGTCCGACGGACACGACGCCGACAACCCATATTCTCAAGCCGCAACTTGGGGAAATCCCGACGCCCTGGGGGATGATCGACCTGTCGAACAGCGTCGAGAACGAGCACTATTGCCTCAAGCTTCTGGAAGGGTTCGGCCTCCAGGTCGCGCGGACGGAGATCGCGACCTTCGGCGCGCGCCGGGTTCTCGTGGTCGAGCGTTTCGATCGGCGCTGGCGAGACGACGGCCAACTCCTGCGCCTGCCACAGGAGGATTGCTGTCAGGCGCTGTCGATCCCGTCGAGCCGGAAGTACCAGAACCAGCAGGGGCCCAGCGCCGTTGATATCATGACCCTGCTCAAGGGAAGCGATGAGCCGCTGAGGGATCAGGCGGCCTTCTTCAAAAGTCAGATCGTCTTCTGGCTGATCGGCGCGACCGACGGCCACGGCAAGAATTTCAGCCTGTTCATCCGGCCGGGCGGCCGCTTCGAACTGACGCCCTTCTATGACGTTCTCAGCATGCAACCGGCCTTCGATGCGAAACGCATCCCGCACAACCGATACAGTCTGGCGATGTCCGTCGGCGCCAGCCGCCACTACAGAATCCTGGACGTGCATGGTCGTCATTTTGTCGAGACGGCGAGGGAAGCCGGACTGGGCCCGACGATCATCCGGCAGGTCCTCGACGAGGTTTTCCGCGACGCCGTTCCAGCGGCGGAGCGCGCCCTCGGCCTGATGCCGGACGACTTCCACGCCGATATTCACACCTCGGTCGTGGGCGCGATGACCGGACGACTGCGGCAGCTGGAAACAGCCCTGGAAGCGCTCTGATCCGGACGGCGACCGCTTTGCGATCCGCGGGACGACGGCCAGCCCGCCAGAGACGCCCGTCCTCAGCCCCCCGTGGCGTCCACCACGATGGTCACCGTCTTGCCCCGTGACAGGGGCTCCCAGCCGGCGGCGATGGCGGAGGCGATGGCCTTGGCGACGATGTCCGGCTGGATCTGCGAGGGCTTGAGTTGCGGGGCGCCGTAGCGGGGTTGCGGGCCGGCCGGGAACTCCAGCAGGACCTCGCGCTGGCCTTCGCGGTGACGCACGGCGATGGCCTTTCCGCGGAACTCGTTGGCGTCGCTGTTCCACTGCGGCAGGCGTTGCAGCCACCAGAGGTAGGGTTCGCCATCGACCTCGATCTCGAACTCCGGGGTCTGTTTGATCTTTGCCATGGCAGGCAGTTACCCCGGCCAGCCCGCCGGGGCCACCCCGCGCCCGGTGCGGACGGCCGATTGACCGGCCGGGATGCGCATTCGAGTCGGTCTGGAGGCGCCCCCGCGAGGCGATGGACAGGCCCGTCAGGCGACCCTACCTTGGCGTCGGTCCGGGCCGGGGCGCGCCTGTTCGGCGCCTTTCCGGCCGGAGATGGGCCCTGGAGACGACATGCAGGATATTCTCAGCCTCGGGTCCCGCGCCGGCGCCCTGCTCAAGGAACGGGGCGAAAAGGTCGCGGTGGGGGAAACCTCGGCCGGCGGCCTGATCTCCGCCAGCCTGCTGGCGGTGCCGGGGGCCTCGGCCTATTTCGCCGGCGGGGCGATCACCTATTCGGCCCGGTCGATCCGCGGGCTGGCCGGCATCTCCATCGAACAGATGAGGGCCGACGGCATCCGTTCCAGCTCCGAGCCCTACGCCCTGCTGCTGGCCACCGAGATCCGCGCCCGGCACGGCAATATCAGCTGGGGCCTGTCGGAGACCGGCGCCGCCGGCCCCGATGGCAACCCCTATGGCGATCCAGCCGGCCATACCTGTATGGCCGTGGTCGGGGCGACCCGCGTGGTCCGCACCCTGCGCACCGGCTCGGACGACCGGGTGGCCAATATGTGGGCCTTCGCCGAGGCGACGCTGAAGCTGTTCATTGAGGTGCTGGAGTCCTCACCGTCCTGAGGCGGGGGCGCGCGCCGGGTCCGCCGGACCCGGCCCCTAGGCCTTGCGGCGGCCCGCGCCGGTCCTGCACAATGGGCCAGGCGGGGGCTTTGCATGAGCGCGTTCGAGTTCTTCTTCAGTTTCTACGGCCTTTTGCTGGGCCTGTCGGTGGCCGTGCTGGCCACCGGGGCGGCGCGGGCCTTCAAGCATCGCAAGGCCCAGCCCGTCGGCTGGCTGACTCCGCTGCTGGCCGTGTTCGTCGCCCTGGATATCGCCACCTTCTGGGAAGCCGCCTGGGTCAACTATCGCACCCTGCCGTTCAGCTATGGCCTGCTGGTCGGCGGGCTGATCGTGGCGGTGGTCTATTTCATCGCCGCCGCCCTGGTGTTTCCCGACGAGAGCGACGCTCCGGCCCCGCTGGACGTCCATTTCTGGGCCAACAGGCGCACGACATTGGTGCTGCTGATCCTCGCCAACCTGCTGGGGATGTGCGGCCAGCTGGCCGTCAACCTGACCCGCGAGAACGGCCAGGCCCTGGCCAGCGCCTATTCGGTCAACCTGGCCATCTATATCGTCCTGGTCGGCGTGGCCGCCTGGACGAAGCGCCGCTGGCTGTTCGCCGTGGCCATCGGCCTGCACACGGCCCTTTACCTCTACATCGCCGTCTTCTCGGTCGCCTCGCCCCCGCCGCCGGAGACGCCGCTCGGCAAGGCCACGGCGGAAGCCCCGGGGTAGGGGGACCAGCTCAACCGCCCCCTTGCATCCCGCCCGCCCGCGCGCTAATACTGAACCTAATGGTTCAGTATTCCACAACCGGCCTCGACACCGCCTTCGCCGCCCTCTCCGACGCCACGCGGCGCGGGGTTCTGGAGCGGCTGGGGCGGTCGGACGCCTCAATCACCGAGCTGGCCGACCGGTTCCACATGACCCTGACGGGCATGAAGAAGCACGTCGGGGTCCTGGAGCAGGCGGGGCTGGTCACCACGGAGAAGGTCGGGCGGGTGCGGACCTGCCGGCTGGGCCGGCGCCGGCTTGAGGAAGAGGCGGCCTGGATCGAGGGACACCGCCGCATGTGGGACGCCCGCTTCGACGCCCTGGACGCGGTCGTCGAGGACATGAAACGTAAGGAGAAGGCCGATGACTAGCCGCACAACCGTCGAGCGGACCTCGGACCGGGAGCTGGTCGCCACGCGAACGGTCAACGGGCCGGCGCGCCTGGTCTTCGAGGCCTGGACGAAACCGGAGCTGATGATGCGGTGGTGGGCGCCGGCGTCGTTTGGAATTTCCTTCCTGTCCTGCGAGATGGACGCCCGCACCGGCGGCGCCTACCGGTTCGTCTTCGGCCACCCGGCCTCGGACCAGCCCATGGCCTTCTTCGGCCGCTATATCGAGGTGACGCCGCCCTCCCGCCTGGTCTGGACCAACGAGGAAGAGGCGGACGGGGCGGTGACCACCGTGACCTTCGAGGAAACGGGCGGCCGGACCCGGGTCGTCGTCCACGACCTCTACCCCTCGAAGGAGGCCCTCGACGCCGCCCTGGCCTCCGGCAGCACCGGCGCCTGGCCCGAGCAGTTCGAGGCTTTGGATGACCTTATCGCCGTGCTGGGCCAGGGTTGAGGCGACCGGTCATCCTGCGGTCGCAAGGCGATCCGCAGGACCCTTTCACCGACCCTTGGC
The DNA here is from genome assembly GCA_044239675.1 of Caulobacter sp. Classification (GTDB taxonomy): domain Bacteria; phylum Pseudomonadota; class Alphaproteobacteria; order Caulobacterales; family Caulobacteraceae; genus Caulobacter. The sequence goes on along the minus strand of JBIIAX010000004.1, from coordinate 45,943 downwards.
GGCCCTTGGACCAGTCCGCTCCCTGGCGGCTCCCGGCCGATAGCGGAGCGCCTCAACAACCACTTCGAACGCCGGCGAGAGCTGGCGACGGCTGGTGTAATAGAGGTGGTAGCCGGCGAAGGGCGCGCACCAGTCCTCCAACACGCGCACCAGCCGGCCCTGAGCGATCAGATCCAAGACGCTGTCCTCCGCCAGGAAGCCAACGCCGAACCCGTCCAGCGCCGCCTCGATGATGCGGCCGCGGTCGTTGAAGATCAGTTGGCCCTCGACGCGGACGTTCAACTCGCGGCCGTCCTTCTCGAATTCCCAGACATAGAGGCCGCCCAGCGTCGGGAAACGCAGATTGATGCAGTTGTGCAGGGTCAGGTCGTGCGGCGTGATCGGCGCGGGATGGCTGGCCAGATAATCGGGCGAGGCGACGGCGGCCATGCGCAGGTCTGGGCCGATGCGCACGGCGATCATGTCCTGGGCAACCTCCTCGCCCAGCCGCACGCCGGCGTCGAAACGGTCGGCGACGATGTCGCGAAACCCGTTGTCGATGGAAAGCTCCAGGGTGATGTCCGCATAGTCGGCCAAGACGGGCCGTAGCGCCGGCCACAGCACCGTTTCGGCGGCATGCTGGCTGGTCGTGATGCGCACCGAACCGCTGGGCGCGCCGCGAAACTCGCCCAGCGCATCGAGCTCGGCGTCGATCTGGTCGAAGGCCGGTCGCAAACGCTCCAACAGACGCAATCCCGCGTCGGTGGGCGAGACGCTGCGGGTGGTGCGCGTCAGCAGTCGCAGACCCAAGCGCGCCTCGAGGCGCCGCACTGTCTGGCTCAGAGACGACTGCGAAGTGCCAAGGCGCGCAGCGGCGCGCGTGAAACTGCGCTCCTCGGCGACGACCAGAAAGGCTGAAAGGCCCGGCAGTTCATCGCGCCGCATTCAGTCGCTCCGACGATAGGTTTATTCGCATCCTAGTGTCTAATCTTCCGAATGAGCAGGGCTTATCTTCACTCGGCCAGAAGGGACCGGCCATGACGAACACCACCCCCACCGTGACCCTGAACAACAGCGTCACCATGCCGATCCTCGGCTTCGGCGTCTTCCAGGTGCCCGATCCCGCCGAGTGTGAACGCAGCGTCCGCGACGCCATCGACGTCGGCTACCGGCTGCTCGACACCGCCGCCTCGTACGGCAACGAAACCGCAGTCGGCGCCGCGATCCGAAGTCACGGCATCGACCGCGCCGAGCTCTTCGTCACCACAAAGCTGTGGGTGCAGGACGCCACCTACGAGGGCGCCAAGGCGGCGTTCGAGCGGTCGATCAACAAGCTGCAGCTCGACTATCTCGATCTCTGGCTGATCCATCAGCCCTACGGCGACGTCTACGGCGCCTGGCGGGCCATGGAGGAACTGCAACGGGCGGGGAGGATTCGCGCCATTGGGGTGAGCAATTTCTATCCCGACCGCCTGGCCGATTTCGCGCTCCACACCGACATTACCCCGGCCGTCAACCAGATCGAGACCCACCCCTTCCATCAGCAGCATGACGCCATGCCCGTTCACGCCGAATACAAGGTTCAGGCCGAGGCGTGGGGCCCGTTCGCCGAGGGCCGGAACGACCTGTTCAGCAACCCCTTGCTGCAGGGCATCGGCGCCAAGCACGGCAAGACCATCGCCCAGGTGGTGCTGCGCTGGCTGATCCAGCGCGACATCGTCGCCATCCCAAAGTCAGTGCGCAAGGCGCGCATGGCCGAGAACTTCGACGTTTTCGATTTCCAGCTCGACGAGGCGGATATCGCCGCCATAGGCGGACTCGACCGGAAGACCAGCAGCTTTTTCGACCATCGCGACCCGGCGATGGTGAAGTGGCTGGGCCAGCGCAAGCTCTGACCCCTCAGGAGATCGACCGTGACGCAGCAGGCCGGCGGCATCGGCCGCAGAAATCTCCTGGCGCTGGGCATGACCGTGCCGGCCCTAGCGGCGGCCGGCGGCGCCTCGGCAAGACAGCGGCGGCCTAGCGCGAGCTCCCCGTCGCGCCGACTCGGCAGGGATCTGGAAGTCTCCAGCATCGGGCTCGGCGTTCAGAACATGACGCGCACCTACCAGACCACCGTGCCCTACCGGCCGGAGATGATGAAGATCATCCGCGCAGCCTATGAGCAGGGCGTCACGCTGTTCGACGCCGCCGAAGCCTATGGTCCGTGGGTCGTCGAGGAACTGCTCGGCGAGGCCGTCCAGCCGTTCCGCGACCAGATCAAGATCGAGACCAAGTTCGGCTGGAACATCGACCCGGCGACAGGGCGGCGGATGCCCGGCCTGAACAGCCGGCCGGAGCACATCCGCCTGGTGGTGGACGCCATGCTCAAGCGCCTCCGAACTGATCGCATCGATCTGCTCTACCAGCACCGCGTCGATCCGGCCGTGCCGATCGAGGACGTCGCCGGGTTGATGAAGGATCTGGCGGCACAGGGAAAGGTGCTGCACTGGGGCCTATGCGAGATGGGCGCGCAGACTCTCCGCCGCGCCCATGCCGAACACCCGGTCACCGCCGTCCAGAATGAATATTCGCTGCTCTGGCGCGGACCGGAGACGTGGGTGCTGCCGGCGTGCGAGGCGCTCGGCATTGGATTTGTCTGCTGGAGTCCGCTGGGCGTCGGCTTCACAGCCGGGGCTATCGACGCGGCGACCCGGTTCGCGCCGGGCGACATTCGCGCGACCGAAAGCCGGTTCTCCCCGGAGAACCTTCCCAACAACCTGCGCCTCCTGGCCTTGCTTAACGTCTGGGCGGCGCGGAAGAACGCCACGCCGGGCCAGATTTCTCTGGCCTGGCTGCTGGCGCAGAAGCCCTGGATCGTGCCCATCCCCGGCACGACGCAGATGGCGCACATGGTCGAGAACACGGCTGCGGCGCAGGTTCGCTTCACGGCCGCCGAACTCGCCGAGTTCACCGCCGCGGCTAACGCCATCGACGTGCGTGGCGCGCGTTTGCCCGACGGCGTGCTTGCGTTTTCGGAGGTTGAGGCCGCGCCGAAAACCTGACCGCGATTGGGCCCTTGGCCGCCGGCGCGAGGTCGCAGCCAGAGACTCCTGCGGGGACGCGGCCGTCACCCCGCCGTCCATGAGGGTGTCTCTGCCGACCGCCGCTCTCGCCCTGCTCATGGCCGGGTCTTTCCGAGGATCGCGCTCGACCCTTAGAGCGCGTAAGGGTTTAAGTGTAAGCGACTAACCCGCCCGACGCGCTCTAAACGTTTGATTTAGAGCCCTTTTTGACGGGTTAGATGATTCCATCCAATCCTAAAGGGCTCCAGCGGACCCTTGGGCTTTCCAGCCCACCCGACGGCCGGGTTGGGACGTGGATGACGGTTCCAGAAGTTTCAGACGGCCAGATCCAGCCGTTCCAGCCCCCGGAAGAAGGGCAAGCGCCGCCATTCGGGCGCCTCGTTGGGGTTGGCCAGGCGCAGGGTTGGGAAGCGTTCGAACAGCCGGACCAGGGCGACCTGGGCCTCCAGCCTGGCCAGTGGGGCGCCGATGCAGATGTGGGCGCCGCCGCCGAAGGCGACGTGGGGGCGGTGCTTGCGGCTGACGTTGAAGCTGTGGGGGTCGTCATAGGTTTCCGGGTCGCGGTTGGCGGCGCGCAGGGAGACGGTCAGGGACTGGCCGGTGCGGACCGGACAGCCGCCGACTTCCATGTCCCGCGAGGCGACGCGGCCGGTGATGTCGACCGGCGGCTCATAGCGCAGCACCTCCTCGACCACGGCGTTGATGATGCCGGGGTCGGACTGGAGCTTGGCCAGTTCGGCCGGGTTGAGCAGCAGCAGGCGGACGGCGTTGCCGATCAGGTCGGTGGTGGTCAGGTTGCCGCCGACCAGCAGGGCCGAGAGGTTGATGCGCAGCTCGTCGTCGTTGAGGTCGGCGCCGCCCGCCTGAAGGGTGGCCATGTCGCTGATCAGGTCGTCGCGGGGGTTGGCGCGGCGGTCGGCCAGGGTCTGGGTGAAATAGGCGTTGAGGGCGGCGCTGGCCGTCTCCATCACCGCCGTCTGCTCGGGGGTGCGGAAGGGGTTGAGGCCCTGGATCACCCCTTCCGACCACTCTCGGAATTCGCCCAGCCGGTCCGGATCGACGCCCAGGATGGAGGCGATGACGTCGATGGGGATGGGGACGCAGAACCGGTCCATCAGGTCGAAGGTCGTCTCGCCCTGCAGACGGTCCAGGCTCTCGGCGACGATCCGCTCCACCTCGGGGCGGAACTTGGCGACCCGGGCGTAGAGGGCCTGGGCCAGGGGCTTGCGGATGCGTCCGTGGTCGGGATCGTCCAGCATCAGGATGCTGGTGGTGCTGGTCCGGGGGAGGTTCGGGTCAAGGTTGTCGAGCAGCCGCTTCTGCATGACGGCGTTTTCCTCGGCCTTGACCGGGTCGCGCCACAGGCTGAGGTCGGAAACCGTGGCCCGGACGTCGGCGTAGCGACTGAGCAGGAAGGCGCCGGAGACCTCGTCCATATGCACCGGACAGCGGGCCCGCAGGTCGTCCAGCACCCGGTGCGGATTCTCCCGGTAGGTCGGGTCCAGGGGCGTGAGCTGCAGGATGCTGGGCAGCGGGGCGTCGGTCATGGTCGTCGTCTCCCTGGGCCTGACTCTGACGGCCGGGCTCCACGATCAGTCTGGCGCGAGGGCGGCGCGGCGCCAACCTCGACAGGCGCCGACTATATTGGCATATCTAGTGCCAAATAAAAAAGACGGGGCGGATGGGAATGTCGGGACAGGACGACAGGGCGGGCCGAGCCGGACGGCATCGGCCGTGGATTCAAGGGATCGTGCTGATCCTGGGCCTGGTCGGCCTGGCCGCCTTCGGACCCAGCGCCGCCGCTCCGGTGGCCGCCAGCCGGCCCAACATCGTGGTCATCGTCGTCGACGACGCCGGCTATACCGACTTCGGCGCCTATGGCTCGGAGATCGCCACCCCGACCATCGACGCCCTGGCCGCCGGGGGGACGAAGTTCACCAACTTCCACGCCACCCCGATGTGCGCCCCGTCCCGCGCCATGCTGCTGACCGGGGTGGACAGCCATACCGCGGGCATCGGCAACCTGCCGGAATCCACCCCGGCCGAGCACCGGGACAGCCCCGGCTATCAGGGCCGGCTGGCGGGCAATGTGGTCACCGTGGCCAGCCTGCTGAAGGACGCCGGATACCACACCTACATGGCCGGCAAGTGGCACCTGGGCCACGGGGCCGCAGACCTGCCGGACCGCCGCGGGTTCGACAAGTCCTACGCCCTGGACGCCACCGGCGGCGACAACTGGGAGCAGCGGCCCTACCTGCCGATCTATACCGGGGCCGACTGGTACGAGAACGGCCGGCCGGCCACCCTGCCGAAGGACTTCCACGCCTCGAAGTTCCTCGTCGACCGGATGATCCGCTACATCGACGAGACCCCCGCCGACGGCCGCCCCTTCTTCGCCTACCTGCCCTTCCTGGCCATCCACATCCCCAACCAGGCGCCGGCCGAATATGTCGCCAAGTACGAGGCCCGCTATGGCGAGGGCTGGCGGGTGCAGCGCCAGCACCGCTACCAGGGCGCTGTCCGCGCCGGCCTGATCCCGGCCGGAACCCCGATGGGCCCGGTCCCCGCCAATGTCCGCGACTGGGAAACGCTGTCGAAGGACGAGCAGCTGCTGTCCGCCCGGCGGATGGCGGTCAACGCCGGCATGCTGGAGGCCATGGACAGCCACCTCGGCCGCCTGATCGCCCATCTGAAGGCGACGGGGAAGTACGACAACACCCTGTTTGTCCTGCTGTCCGACAACGGACCGGAAGCCGGCGACCCGACCACCGAACCGGCCTTCCGCCTGTGGATGAAGAGCGTCGGCTATTCGATGGACATCAAGGGGCTGGGCGGCAAGGGGACCTTCTCGGCCATTGGCCCCGGCTGGGCCAGCGCCGCCGCCGCGCCGGGCTCGCTGTTCAAGTTCTATACGGCCGAGGGCGGCACGCGGGTTCCGCTGATCGTCGCCGGGCCCGGCGTCGAGAAGACCACAACCACCCGGGCCTTCTCGATCATCACCGACATCACCCCGACCCTGCTGGACTATGCCGGGGTGAAGGCCGCCCCGGCTCCCGCGGCTCCCTTGATCGGCCGCAGCCTCAGGCCCCTGCTCGGCGGCGCGGCCCAGACCGTTTACGACGCCCAGACCCCGATCGGCATGGAGGCGGCCGGCGACGCCGCCCTCTACAAGGGCGACCTCAAGCTGACCCGCAGCGCCGGGCCCCTCGGCGATCCCACCTGGCGGCTCTACGACATCGCCAGGGATCCGGGTGAAACGCTGGACCTGACCGACCAGGCGCCCGACCAGGCCCGGGCCATGCTGGCCGACTACCGGGCCTATGCGGCCCGGGTCGGGGTGGTCGAGGTTCCGGCCGGCTACACCCCGGACAGGCAGGTGGCCAAGGCGGTGCTGACCAGGATCCTTGAGCAGTTCACCCTGCCCCTGATCCTCGCCGGCCTGGCCCTGCTTGGCCTGCTGGTCTGGCTGATCCTGCGGATGCGCAAGGCCGGAAACACCGCCGGCCAGATCGCCGTCCGCCTGCTGCTGGGCGTCACCGGAATCCTGGGCCTGTTCGTCGCCAGCCGCTTCTGGATGGCCCCCGCCACCGCCGCCAAGGCCTTCGCCCTGATCCCGGACGGGGCGGCGGGCCTGGGGACCCTGCGGGCGGACATGGCGGCCTTCGCCGCCGCCACAGGGGGCCTGTCCCTGGCCGCGGCCGTCCGGCGGGAGGGTCGTTGGTTGTGGCCGGTCCTGCTGCTCCTGGTCCTGGCCCTGTCGGGGCGCACCCTCAACCTCGCCTTCACCGGCGGCGGCGAGGGCCTGCTGGGTCCGATGGTCGCCGAGGCGGCGCTGATCGCTATCACCCTCTGGGGCCTGAAGGCCCTGCCACGGCGAAGGGGACCCGAAGGCGCTTAAGCCGGCTGGGCGGCCTTCGCCCCGACCGTGCCCCCGACCGTGCCCCCGACCGTGCCTCCGACCGCCCCCCCGACGGGGCCCCCGGTAGGCATGGGGTTGGAGAAGGTCATCGCCCCGTCCGACACCTTGCCGAACTTCAGCGCCATCAGGTCCATGGCGTAGTTCTGGTGCTGTTTCCACGGGTTCTTGGCGCCCTGTTTGGGGAACAGATGCACCGAGCGCTGGACGTAGCCGGAGGAGAAATCGAGCCAGTCGTCGCTGCCCTCATCCCCCGGCCGGCGAACCGGCGTGCACTGGCGCATGCCCGTGGCGGTCATGTGGTTCAGCAGGCGGCAGACGTAGCCACAGGTCAGGTCGGCCTTCAGCGTCCAGGAGGCGTTGGTATAGCCGAACGATGAGGCCAGGTTGGGCACATCGCTGTACATCATGCCCTTGTAGGAGAGGGTCTCGCCGAAGACGACGGGCCGGCCGTCGACGGTAAAGGTGGCGCCGCCGAGGACTTCCAGATTCAGGCCGGTGGCGGTGACCACCACATCGGCCTCAAGCTCCTGGCCGGACTTCAGCCGGATGCCGGTCTCGGTGAAGGTGTCGATATGGTCGGTGACCACCGAGGCGTCGCCCGCCTTGATCGCCTCGAACAGATCGTCGTCCGGCACCAGGCACAGACGCTGGTCCCAGGGATTGTAGCGGGGAGTGAAATGGGTATCGACGTCATAGTCGGGCCCCAGCTTCTCGCGGACCATGCCGATGATCCGCTCCTTGGTCTGCTCCGGCTTCTTCCGCGCCATGTTGAAGAAGACCATGCCCAGCAGGACGTTTTTCCAGCGGGTCAGGCCATAGGCGGTCATCGGCTTGAACTTGGTGCGCAGCCAGAGCGCGATGGGGTCCTCGGCCGGACGGGAGACCACATAGGTCGGCGAGCGCTGCAGCATGGTGACGTGGGCGGCGGCCTTGGCCATTTCCGGCACCAGGGTGACGGCGGTGGCGCCGCTGCCGATGACCACGACCTTCTTGCCGGCGTAGTCGAGGTCGTCCGGCCACTGCTGCGGGTGGACGATCCGGCCCTTGAAGGCCTCCGTCCCCGCGAAGTCCGGCGTGTAGCCGCCCTTGTAGCTGTAGTAGCCCGAGCACATGAAAAGGAAGTTGCAGGTGAACAGGACCGGGGCGCCATCGACGTCCGCGGTCACCGTCCAGGCGGCCGTGGCGCTGTCCCAGGCGGCGGACTTGACCATATGGCTGTAGCGGATGTGGGGGTCGATACCGCCTTCGCTGGCGGTGTCGCGGACATATTTGAGGATGGACGGGCCATCGGCGATGGCCTTGGCTTCCTTCCAGGGGCGGAAGTTGTAGCCCAGCGTGTACATGTCGCTGTCGGAGCGGATGCCCGGATAGCGGAACAGGTCCCATGTCCCGCCACTGGCCGCGCGGCCCTCCAGCACGACATAGGTCCGGCCGGGGCTGTCCTTCTGGAGGTGGTGGGCCGCGCCGATGCCCGACAGGCCCGCTCCGACGATCACCACGTCGAAATGTTCGATTTCCGCCTGAGCCACCTGGTCTCTCCCGTCTCTACATTATCGTCGATAATGCGCTCGGACGGCCGGTTTGAACAGTAAAAGTGACGCCTGCGTCAGAGGGCGCCGGCAGTTGTGTCAGTTCTCGTCCTGGAGGCGGCGATCAGGCCGTCCCGCTCTGCCGGCGCCAGGGGACGCCACTGGCCCTCGGGCAGTTGGCCCAGCAGAACCGGGCCAATGCGGATCCGCTGCAGGTCGACGACCTCCAGTTCGACCAGGTCGCACATCCGACGGATCTGCCGGTTGCGGCCCTCGGTGAGCACGAAGCGGAGGAGGTTAGGCTCGATCTCATCGACCTCGGCCGGGCGAAGCTGACGTCCGTCCAGCTCCAGTCCGTGACGCAGCAGGGCCAGTTTGCTTGGCGTGATCTCGCCCTCGACCTCGACCCGGTATTCCTTGTCCAGCTCGGAGTCCGGCCCGATCACTGCCTTGGCCAGCACCCCATCCTCCGAGAGGATCAGCAGGCCGCGGGAATCCATGTCCAGTCGCCCGACCGGGGCCAGGCGGTTGTCGGACGAGGGGACCACAGCCTCTTCATCGCCCCACAGGTTGGCCGCATGGATGAAGCGGACGGCCGGAATCTGGCCGTTCTCCGGCTGGGAGGAAACGATGCCGACCGGCTTGTTGATCAGCACGGTCAGCTGGGCGGCCAGCCCTTCCTGAGCCTGGTCGGCAAGGACCAGGGTCTGGCCGGGCAGGATCTTGCGGCCGACATCCTCGACGGTAAGGCCGTCGATCGAGACCAGCCCCCGGGCGATCAGGGCCTCGGCCTCGCGGCGCGAACAGACCGAGGACTGGGCCAGCCACTTGTTGACCCGGACCGGCGCGTCCCCGGCGTACTGGCGGCTCCAGGCCATGACTTCAAAGCTCCCTGCTGGAGGCGTCTCCTACCCCGGTCAGGCGGCGTCCGTCACGTCGCCCGGCGCGCCGCCCACCCGCTTCGCCGCCCTTTTCGCCGCTTGCGCCGCCAGATAGTAGCAGGGGATGGCCAGGCCCGAGAGCACGGTGAAGGCGAACAGGGTCCAGCTGTAGGGCATGGCCACGCCGCGCTTGATCAGGGCGTCGACCAGCATCCCGGACCCGGTGATGCCGACGCCCAGGCCGACGACGTTGAGGGTCATCAGATAGAAGGCGACGACCGTCGAACGGACCTGCGGCGGACAGAGCTCCTGCACCGCCGAGAAGGTCGGGCCATAGAAGGCGCCAAGCTGGAAATAGGCGACCGCCATACAGACCCAGAACATCGGGTTCTCTGGCGGAACCAGCCGATAGGTCAGATTGACCGGAAGCAGCACGGCCAGCAGGACGACCATGAACATCGTGCGGTTCTGCCCCGTGCGGCGAACCCAGATGTCGCTGACCACCCCGCCGAACATGTTGCCGGCGATGCCGAAGACCACGGCCAGCATGCCGCCGATGATGGCGATCTGGGCCCGGTCGAAGCCGCGTTCCTTGACCAGCCATAGCTGGTCGAAACTGGCCGCCCCCAGCACCAGATGCACGCAAACCCCGGCCAGGATGGTCAACTGCAGGGCCGGCGAGGCCTTCAGGGCGGTGAGGAAGGTGGCGATCAACTGGCGGGCGCCGGGCCGGGCCACGGCGTCCGGCAGGGCGGCGGCCGCCTTTCTCGATGGCCGGGTCTCGCGGACCGTCAGGATGGCCAGGGAGAACAGCACCCCGATGCCGCCGAGGATGAGGAAACAGTTGCGCCAGCCGAGCATCGGCCCGAACACCCCGGCGACCAGCAGGCTGACCCCGACGCCGATCGGCACGCCCATATAGTAGAAGCCCGAGGCGAAGCCGCGCCTGTCCGGCGGAAAGCGGTCGGCCAGCAGCGACATGGCCGTCGGAGTCAGCGCCGACTCGCCGATGCCGATGAACACCCGCGGAATTGCCAGGCTGATGAAACCCCGCGCCAGGCCGGAGGCGGCGGTCAGGGCGCTCCAGCCGAACATGGCGATGGCGATCAGCCGCGGACGATTCACCAGGTCGGCCAGCGCTCCCATGAACATCCCGGCGACCGCGTAGAAGACCAGGAAGACCAGGCCGGTCAGCAGGCCGAACTGGGTGTTGGAGAGCTGAAGGTCCGGGACGATGAAGTTGGCGAAGCTGGCCAGCAGCTGGCGGTCGACGAAATTGAGGACATTCATCAGGGTCAGCATGATCAACAGGCCATAGTCGGCCCGGCTGACCCCGCGCGGGACCGCCGTTTCCATAGCATCCACTCCCGAAGGCGGCCCCTGGCGTCATTTGACGCTTCTGTTGTGAAGGGCGGCCCGCCGTGACTATCCCCGGCCGTCTTCCGCGCGGCAAGGCGTCCGTGGCGGAAGCCGACCTCGGCGACGGCGTCAGGCGGCGCGGTCGGCCTCCGTGGCGCTGTACCCGGCGATAGGCGCAGGCTGGAGCGAGGCGGGGCGGTAACGGGGCTCTTCCATGCCCTTCGGTCAGCTCGCGATAGTGCGCTCAAAATCAAGAGGAGCGCCCGTGACCTATCCCCTGCCCAACGACAGCAATGACCTGGCCGGCAAGGTCGCCCTGGTCACCGGGGCCTCCTCCGGGCTTGGGCGCCGGTTCGCCCAGGTGCTGGCCCGGCGCGGAGCCAAGGTGGCGGTGACCGGCCGGCGGCTGGAGCGGCTGGAAGACCTGGCCGCCGAGATCCGCGCCGAGGGCGGCGAGGCCGCACCGCTGGTGCTCGATGTCACCGACGCCGAACAACTCTATGCCGTCGTCGGCCAGGCCGAGGCGGCGCTGGGGCCCGTCGACATCCTTGTCAACAACGCCGGCATCCCGGACGCCCAGCGGGCCACCAAGATGAGCCTGGAACTGATCGACCGGGTGCTCGATACCAATCTGCGCGCGCCCTACATCCTCAGCTGCGAGTTCGCCCGGCGGCGGATGGAGGCCAAGCTGCCCGGCCGGATCGTCAACATCGCCTCCATGGCCGCCTACGACTACAGCGGCAGCGGCGCGGCCCTCTATTCGGTCAGCAAGGCCGGCGTCGTGCGGATGACCGAGGCCCTGGCCGTCGAGTGGGCCAAGTTCCACATCAACGTCAACGCCATCGCCCCCGGCGCCTTCGCCTCGGAAATGATGGACGGGATGCTGGCTCGGGTCGGCGACATCACCAGCCATTTCAGCCGCAAGCGGCTGGGCGATCCCGCGCAGCTGGACAGCACCCTGCTGTATCTGGTGTCGCCGGCCTCCGACGCGGTGACCGGAACCTGCATCAAGGTCGACGACGGTCAGCACGGGCGCTAAGTCGCCCCATGACTGACGTCCACTTCTATGAACCGGCGCGGGGCCACGGCCTGCCCTACGATCCGATCAAGGCCATCGTCGCGCCCCGGCCGATCGGCTGGATCTCGACGGTGGATGAGCAGGGCGTGGTCAATCTGGCCCCCTACAGCTTCTTCAACGCCTTCGCCAGCCGGCCGCCGATCATCGGCTTTTCCAGCGAAAAGCTGAGCGACAGCCTGGCCAACGTTCGGTCCACCGGCGAGTTTGTCTTCAATCTGGCGACCTTCGACCTGGCCGAAGCGATGAACGCCACCTCGGCCGCGGTCGGGGCGGAGGTGGACGAGATGACCCTGGCGGGGCTTGAGGCCGCGCCCTGCCGGATCGTCCGGGCGCCGCGGGTGGCGGCGAGCCCGGCGTCGCTCGAGTGCAGGGTGCTGTCGATCCAGAATCTGCACGACCTGGACGGCGCGCCGACCCATGCGCATCTGGTGCTGGGCCAGGTGGTCGGGGTGCATATCGACAAGGCCTTCCTGACCGACGGCAGGTTCGACACGGCCCGAGCCCAACCCCTCGCCCGCTGCGGCTACCTTGGCGACTACGCCGTGGTCCGCGAACTGTTCGACATGCGGCGCCCGAGACCGTGAAACGAAAAACGCCCCCGGCTGTGAAGCCGAGGGCGTTCTGTCGACGTGAGCTTGCCGGTCGGACTATTGGCCGTCGGCGCTTTTCTTGATGTCGTCGGCCTTCTGGTCCCCGGCTTCCTTGGTGGCGTCTGCCTGCTCTTCCAAGGCCTCGGCCTTGGCGTCGGCCTCGTCCTTCATGGCGTCGCCGGTGGCTTCGGCCTGGGCGGCGCCCTGGTCCTTAACGGCGTCTGCCTGTTTGTCGAGGCTCTCCGCCGTGGCGTTGGCGTTCGTTTCGACCGCATCGGCCTGTTTGTCGGCGGCTTTTTCCGCGGGGCTGCCGCAGGCGGCGAGGGCGAGGGTGGCGGCCGCGGCGGCGGCGAGAGTCAGAATGCGCATGGATAGGTTCCCTTCCTGTTGTTGTTTTGGTTGGGGAATAGCGCACGACGCGCCGCTTGGTTTCAAGGATTCCAGCGACAAGAAGCCGAAACAGAAACGCGCCCCGTCGCCCACCTATCCATCACGGCCGTTCACAGGCCCGCGATGAAGGCTTACGGATCAACCATGCCCGCAAAGCCCAAGACCAAAGCCCGCGCCGTCTCCGTCATCGGCGCGGGCCCTGCCGGACTGATGGCCGCTGAGGTGCTGGGCGCCGCCGGGGTGGCAGTGACCATTCACGAGCGGATGCCATCCGCCGGGCGCAAGCTGCTGATGGCCGGACGGGGCGGGTTGAACCTGACCCATTCGGAGTCGCTGGACGACTTCCTGGCGCGGTACTGCGAGGCGTCCGGCTGGATGAGCGGACCGGTGCGCGGCTTCACGCCGGCCGACCTGACCGCCTGGACGGACGGTCTGGGCCAGGAGACCTTTACCGGCTCCAGCGGTCGCATCTTCCCCCGCGCCATGAAGGCTTCACCCCTGCTGAGGGCGTGGCTTGCGCGACTGGCAAACCAGGGCGTGACCCTGAAGATCCGCAGCGAATGGCGCGGCTGGTCCGAGGATGGTGCGCTGGTCTTCTCCGAGGGGGGTAGTGGTTCCACGGCGTCCCCCGACGCGACGGTGCTCGCGCTCGGCGGCGCCAGCTGGCCGCGCCTGGGCTCCGACGGGAGCTGGGTCGGAGTTCTGCGGGACAAGGGTGCGGTTCTCGCGCCGTTCCAGCCGGCCAACGCCGGGTTCAACGCGAATTGGACGCCCGCCTTTGCAAAATTCGCCGGAAAGCCGCTGAAGGCCATCGCCATCCGCCACCAGGATCGCACGGTGCGGGGCGAGGCGATGATCGCCGCCTATGGCATGGAGGGCGGCGCCATCTACGCCCTGTCGCCTCAGTTGCGGGCGGCCATCGCGCGGGACGGCCAGACAATGATCCACATCGACCTTCATCCGGAGCAGACGGTCAGCAAACTGACCTCCCGGATGGTGGCGCCGCGCGGATCTCAGACCCTGTCCAACTACCTGCGCAAGGCGGCCGGCCTGTCGCCCCAGGCGCTGAGCCTGCTGCGGGAGGCGACGGGCGGGGTACTGCCGCAGCAGCCGACGACCCTGGCCGGGCTGATGAAGGCCGTGCCGATCACCCTCACCGGGACGCAAGGCCTGGACCGCGCCATATCCACGGCCGGCGGGCTGGCGCTAAGCGAACTGGACGACAACCTGATGATCCGCCGCCTGCCCGGGGTCTTCGCGGCGGGCGAGATGCTGGACTGGGAAGCGCCGACCGGCGGTTATCTGCTGCAAGGGTCCATGGCCACTGGCGTGGCGGCGGCCAGAGGCGTTCTCTCATGGCTGGGCGAGGATGAACCTTCCGGGCGTTGACGCGCTGATGGCGCGGGGGTCAGGTTCGCGGACCCTCGTCATCTGAGCAGGGACCAGAAGATCTGAACGGCGTCCTGACCATCCTTGGCAACGCGATCGCCTGGCTGCTTCGCGGCCTGGGCTGGCTGGCGGCCGGATGCATGGCGGTGCTGGGGGTGCTGCTGATCGGTTGGCTGGTCTTGCGCCCGGATGCGCCGGCGCGGGAGGCGGCGGTCCTCAAGGAGCCCTACGCCGGCGAAACCTATGCCTACCGGCCGGACATTCCGCCCGGCGCGAACCCCACGCCCAGCAACCAGAACTGCAGCGGCCCGGCGCGCTTCACCGAGGCGGCCAAGGCCAACACCCTCTCCTCCGCGACCCTGATCTGGTCGCCGTTCGGCCCAGAGGAGATCGGCTGGGAAACCTACGCCCCGCTGATCGGCGCCGAGATCGCCAGCGCCTGCGGCTTCGCCGAGCCGGGGTTCGCCGCCGCCCTGGCCGCCTGGCAGCGGCGCAACGGCTTCGGCGCCGACGGCGTCCTGACCCCGGCGACCTTCGACGCCATGCGACTGCGCTGGCACAGGCGCCGTCCGTTCTCGAAGGTGCTGCCGGAAAACTGTCCCTCGCCGCCGGCCCTGGACACTCTGGCGACGGCCGCGCCGGCGGAAAGCTATGGCCGGACCATGCTGCTGCGCCCGGCCGTCCTGTCCGCCTATCGCCAGATGCTGGCTGCCGCCCGGGTCGAAGCGCCGGAGGTGTTTAGCGACCCGAACGCCTTGAAGATCTTCTCCGCCTTCCGCGACCCTGAGGCCGACGCCGCCCGTTGTGAGCGCGACGGAAATTGCGACGGGGTGCGGCGAACCCTTTGCTCCGCCCACCGCACCGGCCTGGCGATGGACATCTGGGTCGGGTCGGCGCCGGGCGGCGATCCCGCTTCTACGGCCGCCTTCAACCGTCTCTACCAGTCGCGCACCCCGGCCTATCGCTGGATGGTCCGCAACGCCGGCCGGTTCGGCTTCGTCAACTACAGCTACGAACCCTGGCACTGGGAATGGGCCGGCGAGCGGATCTGACGGGCCGGGCCGGGGCGGAACCCGCCGCCGGGGCTGGGAATTGCCATGGGATGAAAAGAACCGCCCTGCTCGCCGCCGCCGCCCTCTCCGTCCTGACCCTAGCCGCCTGCGACGACGCGCCGGGTGGGCCGCCTGTGCCACCGCAGGAATCAACCCCCGCCCAGGCCAAGGCGCCGCCGCTGTCCGGCGGACTGGCGGCGGGGGCGGTCAATGAGGCCGCCTATGCCGACGCGCCGGCCTCCGCCGACGAGCGAACCCCGGCCGTGCTGCGCGCCCAGATCCTGCTCGACCGCGCCCGTTTCTCGCCAGGCGTCATCGACGGGACCGACGGCGAGAACCTGCGCCAGGCCGTCGCGGCCTATGAGGAAGCCAACGGCCTGCCGGTCGACGGCCAGATGGACGAGGCGGTGTTCGCCAAGCTGACGGTCGCCGATCCCAGGCCGGTTCTGGGCGAGTATGTGATCACCGACGCCGACGTGCAGGGGCCGTATGTAACCCTGCCCAAGACCATGCCGGACCAGGCAAAGCTGCCGGCCATGGGTTTCGAGTCGATCCAGGAAGCGCTTGGCGAGAAGTTCCACATGACCCCGGAGCTTCTGGTGCAACTCAACCCCGGCGTCGATTTCAACGTGGCGGGCGCGAAGATTATCGTGGCCCAGCCGGGCGACGATACTCTGGAAGGCGACGTCGCCCTGATCGAGGTCGACAAGTCGGACAAGGCCCTGCGGGCCTATGACGCTTCGGGCAAACTGCTGGCCTTCTATCCGGCGACCATCGGCAGCGACGAGCGGCCGGCCCCGGAAGGGATGCTGAAGGTGGCGGGCGTCGCCAACGACCCGACCTACACCTTCGATCCCACCCGGCTGACCTATAGCCAGCCGGGGGTGAAGGGGAAGCTGACCCTGCAGGGCGGCCCGAACAACCCCGTCGGCTCGACCTGGATCGCCCTGTCCAAGCCGACCTTCGGCATCCATGGCGCGAACGAGCCCAAGGAGATCGGCAAGAAATTCAGCCATGGCTGCATACGCCTGAGCAACTGGGACGCCCACGAACTGGCCAGCAAGACCAAGGCCGGGGTTAAGGTCAGCTTCATCGAGGCGTCGGCGGCCGGTCTGCGTGAGGCTCAAGCCAAGGCTGACGCGGCCACAAAGCCTAAGGCGGCGCCCAAGACCTGATTTGGCGCCCCGATTTTCAGCCGCAGCTTCCGCTGGGTCCATCTGGCGAGGTCGGCGGCGAACCTGCAAGGTTGCCCGTCACTCTCGCGGAGCCTCGCCTTGATGCTGTCCGACGCCCTGAGCGAACGCCGCTCCATCCGCGCATTCAAGCCCGATCCCGTACCGCTGGCGCTTGTCCGGGAGGTGCTGGAAGCCGCCAGCCGGGCCCCGTCCGGAACCAATATTCAGCCCTGGAAGGTGCATGTCGCCGCCGGCGCGGTCCGCGACCGGCTGGTCAGGGAGGTGCTGGCTCATCGCGAGACCGATCCGCCGGACCGGCACGCGGAGTTCCCGCGCATGGGCAAGCGTCAGGAGCCCTACGCCACCCGGATGCGCACGCTCGGCAAGGCGATGTACGGCCTGCTGGAGATCCCCAAGGGCGATCCGGCAGCCAACTGGCGCCAATGGGGGCGGAACTTCGAGTTTTTCGACGCGCCGGTCGGGCTGATCTTCACCATCGACAAGGCGCTGGACCGCATGAGTTATGTCGACGTGGGCATGTTCATGCAGAGCCTGATGCTTGCAGCGGCTGCCCGAGGATTGGGCACCTGCGCCCAGGGGGCCTGGAACAACTACTGGAGCGTCACCCGGCGGGTGCTCGATGTGCCGGACGACGAGTGGATCATCTGCGGCATGTCGCTGGGCTGGCCGGACGAGACCGCGCCGGTCAACAGCCTGATCGCCGAGCGCGAAGCGGTCGACAGCTTCACCGTCTTCCACGGGTTCTGACTCCGACCATCTGACGAGGTTCCGGCCTCTTTCGAAGCGGCTGGCGGCGGCTGGACGGGTTCGGCCCCACGTCCTGGGTCCAGCCGGAGCGGCTGGATCGCATAGACCTGCACCAGCGCCCAGGCCAGCAACAGAAAGGCGCCGGCCCAGGCCCCGCGCGTCGCCCACCTAAGGGTCTCCTTCAGTTCGGAAAGGGCGCTTTCGATATTACGATAGCGCTCGGCGCAGAGAGCTTCGTGGGCCGCGATCCGCTGGTTGGCGGAGGCGATCGTCTGGCGCGGCTCGCTCATCGCCCGGATTCCCCATCCCAGAAGCGCCACCAGGCGCGCGGCGCCAGGCTATCGGCGGCCGCCTTCTGCTGGGCCTCGCACTGATCGATGATCCAAAGGGCCGTGGCCTTGCGGTCATTGGCTGTTTCCAGTCGATCGGTCTGGGCGTCGCCAAAGGCCACCCACTCGCCGACGCTGTTGTCGACCGGTAACGCCGCCGGGGCCACGTCAGCGCGTAGCTGGGGCGGAATCCGCCCCGCGCAGTTCAAGGCAACGGGGATCGTTACGGTACGCGGCGCGCCGGCACAGGCCGACAAGGCCAGCACGACCGGCGTCGCCAGCATCCATTTCCGCATCGGACTGACCAAGAATGGCATTGCGGTTTTCCTCTGTGGTCCGGTTTCGAATAGTATCGCGATCGCCGAGATCGGCGACGGCGCCGGTGGCGGCGTCGGCGGAGGCCTCCCTGGCCCCGGCGACGACGATGGCGGCCTGGGTCCTGGCGGCGGCGACCGCCGACTGGTGGTCTCGCCAGCCTATCCCCGCGATGAGCAGGCCAACCACCAGACAGAGACCCAGTAGCAGAGGCCAGGCACGGGCCAGGATGGTCAGGATCCAGCTCATGCGCCCTCCCCCGGGGGCTCGGTCCCGTGGGTTCCACGGATCAGCGCCCAGATGCCGCCGCCCAGGGCCCCATAGCCGGTCAAGGCCGCCAGAGGATCGATGGTCTGTCCACGGATTATCATCACAAAGGGAAGGGCCAACCCGGCGCAGAGCATGGGCAGGGAGTAGAGCCTTCCGATCGCCCAGGTCCGGCCGTCGGGACCGGTGAAGACATCGAGGATGAGCTTGGGAACCGCCATGATCACGGCCACAGCAGGCTGGAGGAATAGCCCGGCGACAAAAGCGCGTCATACCGCTGATAGCCGTAGTCGATTACCGTGCCGAGGGGGACGATGGTCCCGCTGGTCTGGGAATAGCGGATGTACCATTTGTCGATGGACTCAATGGATCCTGCCCCGGCCGCACGGTCCTGAACCATGGAATAGGCGCTGCCGCCCAGCGAAGGCCATCCGCCGGCATGCAGCCATGGCGTGGTGACGACCAGCGCCGCCATGGTTCCGCCCGCCGCGTCCCAGGCGATATAGCCCTGAGGCTCCAGGCCGCCCCAGACCCCCTGATTGTCGCCGGTATCAAGCACCTTGTTGCGGAAGCTGTTGAGCTCGCGCCAGCGCTTGCGGCCGCAGAATCGAGGGCCGCCCGCCGCCCGGTCGCCACCGCCTATGGTCGCCAGTGTGACATAGGTCTCCGTGCCGATATCCAGCGCCTGGACGGCGGTCAGCCGTCCCTCGACCGTCAGCTTCGCCGCATCGACGATCAGCCGTGTGCTGTTGGTCGCCAGAACGCCATCGGCGTCATGCTGGAAGCTGCTGGCGTAGGAGAGTTCCGCGGAACCGCCCAGCGCCACCAGGTGGGAATGGATGATCCCCGCTGTATCCGCCGTGGTCGCCTCGTTCGACCCGGTGGAGGCGAAGGACACCGACGTTGGGCTGACCGCGGTCAGGACCTTGCCCTCGGCGTTGTAGGCCGATCCACCCAGGCCGGTGACGGTCACCGTCTCTCCGACATAGTGGGTGTGACCCGAAGCAACACCCAGGGTCGCGACATTGCTGGTGCGGGCGCGACTGACGGTGACCGACCGCAGGGTCCTGGCCACGCCATCGACAGAGGTCTGGAGGGAGCCTGCCACCATGGTCTCCCGACCATGCCCGCCCCCCATCAAGTACCGGGTCGGCCCGCCCCCCTGCTTGCAGGCGGTAAGCGTCACCGTCTCGTTCGCCGAGCCGTCGTTCCACGGAGAGAGCCACTCACAGCGCTCAAGCTCAGCGCCGCCATCGGTATGGCTCATGTTTGCAGTCCCGTAGGTTGCGTAGGCGAGATAAGTGCGATCAGGGATTCCGCCCAGCAACCCGGGAATCCCCCAAAGTTTTACATGGAGCGTCAAATCCCTTCCGGCAGCATCGTCCTCATTTGACCAGATTAAGAAATGAGAATGCTTGGTGTGGCCGGCAACATTGACGTCATTGGCGTTTGTACCCAGTACGTAATCAGTAGATAGAATCTGCCCGTTGGCGGTTATCGTCGTCGAGCCTACGGTCTGGGAAAGACTGAGATTGTAGGTCCCGGCGCCGCCGGTCCCGGTGCCCAGGGAGATGATCCGCGTGCCCGCCGAAACGCCCGCACCGGATATGGCCATGCCGACCCCCAGGGTTCCGGAGGCGACGGCGGTCACTGTCAGCACGGTCGAGGCAATGGACCCGGTGACCACCGCGGGAATCGCCGCGGCGATACTGGTCGAGGCGACGGTCTGCGAAACACTGATCGTATAGCTGCCCGTCCCGCCCCGGCCCGTGCCGAGGGCGGTAATTCGGGTCCCCGGTGTTATGCCCGCGCCGCTGATCGTCAGGCCCGCCATCAGCACGCCGCTTGCAACGGCGGTGACGGTCAGGGTGGTCCCGGCGATGGACCCGGTGAAGGCGATGGCCTCGGGCCAGTCCAGCGCCAGGTCGGAAACTCCGGTTGTTCCGGCCAACTGCCGCCCCGTCGGGACCCAGTTGGGCGTGACCGGCAGGCCGGTGGCATTGTCGGTGGCGCTGACCGACAGGACACCGCAGATGTTGACGGCATAGCCTATGATCAGGCCGATGCGGGTGACGTCGGTCGCCAGGGATCCGATATCGATATCAACCGTCCCGCCCAGGGTCATGAAGGGCAGGTTCACTGCGCCGCCGCCGGACGTCCAGGCGGCATGATCGACCCGGATCCGCTTCATCGGCCGGTAGACGGCCGGGGAACTGTACCCAGGCACCCCGGAGCCCGCCCAGCAGACTTCGTAGCCGATCCATGTGTTGGGCTGCTGTTCGGACAGCAGGACATAGCCCGGATTGCCGGCGCGGCGGGCGAGGGTCGCCAAGCTGGCGCAGGCGCCGACCGCCGAGGGGTCGGCGGTCTGGTTCTGGCCGACCAGCATGATCCCGGCCCGGCCGGTTGAAGGCCGCAGTTCGGGCAGCAGGGTCAGTTCGCCCTGCGGGACGTTCTGCACGGCCGCAGTGGCGGTGGCCTGGGCCAGGGCGATGTGGCCCAGCAAAGCATCGGCCTCGGAACCGACCCGGGCTGTCTGGATGTCTCCCTGGGTCTCGACCAGATGGATGGCCGTCGCCCCGACCTCTTCGGCCACGGCGTCCAGCAGCATCTGGTAGTCCCCGGCCTCCGGCGTCTCTTCGCCGAAATCGACCTTGAGAGACCTGTCGACGTCCCGCCGCAGATCCTGGGCGATCAAGGTCAGCCGGTCCAGGGCGGCTTCATGAGTCTCGGCCGGGAAGCTGTCACCGGCGATATAGTCCGCCGGCTGGAGCGCCGGCATGGCCGACCAAAGGGTCAGGGTCTCCCCGGGTTCGATGGCCCGGGATGTCGTGACGGCCCCGCCGCCAGGGTCTCCCGCGCCTGAAACGCTGCAGTCCTCAAGGCGGGACCTCGTCCCGTCGGCGGCGGTCAGCTCGACGATCAGATCGCTTTCGTCGAGGATTCGGAACGGCGCCGCGAAGGGGCCGGAGCTTCCGTCGCCGGCATAGCGGACGAAGCGGGGGGACGTAGTGGAAACGGTCATGCGACTCCCTTGTGGCGAGCGGGTCAGGGGGAGTGGCTTGTCCGCGGGCGCCCTGGGAGCATCGGCGCGGGTCCGTCTCGGCCGCTATCGAAGCGGCCGCCTATTATCGCATGGAACCGCAGAGGCATTTCATTTGTCGGGCACCGCATTCAGTGGATGGATGCAGAAGGCCCCCTCGCGTCAGGCCGGAAAGCCTACAGGGCTGCTCCAGGGCGCCGCCTTGCTGACGGCGATCCTGGCCATCTATCTGGGGGCGGTCCTCGGCCCCCGCGGGTCGAGATTTATCGGCTCTCCCTGGATCGCGCTGATCGGGGGCGCCTGTTACTCGATCTATCTGGTCCACGTTCCGCTGATGCAGGTCTATGGCGAGATCGTGCGGCGGATCTGGATTCCAGGGAACCTGTTCGGGGTCTGGGCCCTGTTCAGCCTCAGCATCCTGGCCTCGATCGTCGCCGGCCTTATCTTCTACGCCTTGGTCGAACGACCGACCATGAAGCATGACTGGCCGCGGGTCCTCTGGGAGAGACTGACGGCCCGGCGCCGGCCCACCTAGGCAGCCTGCGGCCGGACGCCGTCATCGAGGGGAAGCCGCCGTCAGGCCCGGCAGCGGCGGCCCTTCGAACACGCCGACGCCGGCGCCAGTAAGTAACCAGGCCGCCGGGGCCCGGCAAACCGTTGGTCAGGTTCTGTTTCCCTCAGAACCTGACAGTATCTAGTTGCTTGGAGCCCGGGCCAACTGACAGCCCTCTTGGTTCCCCGCCGTGCATGCCAGCTGGTAGAACTGCCTCGCCCGGGCCGGATCAGCCGTGACGCCTGTCCCACTCCGGTAGATGTTGCCGAGATTGAGGCAGCCCTTGTCAACGCCGCCTTTGCACGCCCGCTCGTAAAACGGAATGGCGCGGGCAGTCGCCTGAGCACCGGTCAGATCCCGCGCTATGCCTCTCTGGTTCTGGTAGTTGTATCCCAGGTTCAGGCAGGCTCGCGCTTCCATGAGGGTGCAGGATTTCGCATAGAGTTCATTGGCGCGGACGAGATCCCGCGTAACGCCTCTGCCATTTTCATAGAAGACCCCGAGGCCGAAGCACCCCTTGTTTCCGCCATACGTCGAATTGCAGGCCTTTTCGTAGAAGCCGGCGGCGCGGCTGTCGTCGCGGGTGACGCCTGTGCCATTGGCGTACTTGCTTGCAAGCCGCAGACAGGCGTTGGAGGAATCTGCATTGCAGGCTTTCTCAAAGAAGACATCGGCCCGCCCCAGATCGGCGGCAAGGCCCGTCCCGGTCGTATAGTTCTCAGCGAGGGCCACGCAGCCTCTTGCGTGCCCGGCGTTGCAGCCCTTCTCGTACAGCGCATTCGCCCGGGCCAGGTCGCGGGGAACGGTCGACCCCGCGGAATATTGCGAGCCAAGGATCGTGCAGCCTTCCCCATCGCCCATCGCGCAGGCCTTCTCAAACAAGCCGTTGGCGCGGTTTGCATCGGTGGCGACGCCCTTGCCGCTGGCATAGCTGCTGCCAAGATAGGTGCAGCCCCGGCCGTCCCCTCCGTTGCAGGCCTTGTCGTAGAGTCCGGTGGCGCGAGCCAGATCGATGGTGACGCCCCGGCCGAATTCATAGGCCAGCCCAATATTGAAACAGCCCGCTGTGACCCTCGCCGTACAGGCGCGTTCAAACAGCTTCGTCGCACCGGCTTCATCGCCCTTGTTTCGAGCGGCTATGCCATTGGCGACATCTTGCGCAGGAGTCTGGGCTGCCGCCGGCGCGGCGGTTACGAAAAACAACAGGCACCCACAGATCAGGGCGCTGAAACGGATGATGTCCTCGATTGTCAGTTTGGGCGCGCGCCGCATCATCTCAATCCTAGCCGACCGTTTGGGTCTTGTTTCCGCCTGTTTGGTTCATTCCGGCCGCCCCGCAGTGGGCGAGGGCAGCCTATAGCCCGGACATTTCAAGGGGCCCTTGGCCCTGTCCATAACCTGCATCGCCGCTGACGTTCAAACAGTTCTCCCAAGGCCATGATCTGAACCCCGCAGGGTCCTTGGCGACCATGTCCTTCAACCGGGCCAGAACCACCGGATCCGACTCCCCATAGGGGTTCTCCGTCCGCTCGCGGACCGCCGCCTGCTGGCGCGGCGACAGGGCGCGCCAGACGTCGGCAGGCAGGTCGGTCCAGGCGGTGACCGCCCCGCCGGTCAGGTGGGGCAGGACGCCGATCCAGGCGGCGTCCTCGGCCGCGTCGCGGGCCTGGCGGGCGCCGTGCCGTAGGCCGAGGGCGGCGGCCCGGTAGGCGTCGGCCTTGGCCGGATCATTTCCCGCCGCATCGCCAGCGCGGGCCAGCAGGCCATCGAGATCGCCGGCGACGTCGTCCATGCCATGCGCCAGGGCCGCGACCCGGTCGCGCGCCTCCCTACGGGTGCGCTCGTCGTGGATGGCCAGGGCCAGGCCGTCCCGCTCCGCCGTCCCGGTCGAGCAACGCCTGGGCCGCGGCCGGATCGCGGCCGATTGCCTGGGCGATTCTCTGGGCATAAGCCTGGGACAGCAGCGCCCGCCGCGCAGACTGCATGGCTGAAGCCAGGGCGTCAGGGGCCTAGTGCGGATCGATGTCGCTGAGACGGACGAACTCGGCGACAAAACCAGGTTCGCAGCGGGCGCTAACCGCCCGCTGAGGGGCGCCTTGCCCAGTTAATTTTCCAAGACGCAACGATCACCGATTTTTGCCAGATTTCTTATAGACCCCCTTAGCATAGTACGGGCCATCACAGTATGCGGAAGAGTTATTGTCTAATATTTTCGCAAAGTTTCCATTTATTGAAATCATTTGAACAACGCTGCCCCTAACATAATCGGCAGCAATAGAGGTTTCTTTATTCGGCCCAACCACAAGTCGGCCATTTTTCATGTGGCCGATCAAGATCATGCGGCAGTCGGCCTTTGTTGCTATGCCGGCCGGCTCCGCGCCAACAACAATTTCCACACGCCACCGCGCTCCGTCACGCGACAATACGAATTCGGCCCCTGGCCAGCCGGAAGGAACAATTCGCTCAAACCGGCTAACTGGTTTGAATAGAGCTTGATCCTGCTGCCGAGCCTTCTCCTCCTCATCAGCCTGCCTTTGAAGCAGGCGAGACTGAGTCACCTCGTCCCGATAGTCGACGCAGCATTTATCCGTTGCCTGTCGAGTAGATGATTTTGCATAGCCCTCCTGTCCAGCGATGGCGACATTAGAGCTATCGGGTTGACCATTTCGCTTGTCGCAACCGGTCGTGACAGCCAGCGACGAGATCAACAGGACGAGGGTACATTTTGAAGCCATAGGTTCCTCGCATGCGGAGAGGTCAAAACTATGCGGGCTAGAACAAAATGGCAACGCCCATCATCGTAGTCGGGCCTCCTCGCTTTGAGCCGCCAAGGCAGAGCGGGCCTCGTCAATGAACCTCAGCTTCAGACCCTTTGAAAACCTGGCTCCGGCGGCCTTAAAGTATACTAGACCGCCGTTAGCATCAGTTCTACCGCGCTCTGCGTATACAGCAGCGATAAGGTCGCGCTCCGCATCGAATTTCAACCGCTCCCTTTCATCGTTAGACCATGGGCCGTGGCTGTATACCTCGACCCTTCTTATGAAATCGGCATCTCTCATCGCGTTCTCAACCACATTTATAGCTCCGTCATTGCCGTGGTGAACGCGCGTCGACCAAAGAACATCCTGAAGGACGTATGAGCTTTTCCGAAAATCCAGCGTCGTCCCGACGCTCAGCTTTTTAGAAGTTGCGAGGTTGAGCGTCGTCAAAAACGGGTCAAATGCGGATCGCTTGTAGAATTGGTGTTGGGCACTGGCGAAACCGCTCGGATCGGCGGCCGCCGCCGACTCCCATGCGACGTCGAATGCGGTCGTACCGGGAGCCGGCGCCCTACCAAAGAGATTCCTCCAAGGAGCCGCCTCTGCAGAAAGCGCGAAGTCCTTCGCGACACCGTATCTGGTGGAGAACTGATAAATACCATAAGAGGCCTGCCCTGGGTCACCTTTTGCTCGAGTGATCAGCCCTGGGCCCGCCCCGCCCGACTCCTTTTCTTTGGATAAGGCGCCGAGGTTGGGGTTTTCATCCGGACGACGCCACCCCGGCGAGAGCATGTCTTCAGGTGAAAGCGGGGGTGCGAAAGGATCGTCGGCCGATGCATTCTGCGGCAAGGCTGCTACGACGGATTTCCTAACGGCATCTGCTTCAGCCTCCCGCTGGAACAGTCCTGGAGACGTCGAGGACACCGGCTGGCAGGCCGCCAGCATTTCATTCCACGTCAGGGGTGCGGCTTGTCGGGCGCTGGCCTGCTCGATTGCTTGGTAGAATGGTGAGCGCCTGCCTGATCTATCTCTGTTCACGAAGTCTACGGCCCGGCTAACCATCGCCAACTGGGCCTGACTCCGCCCCCATACCTCCTCCCCCGACCGTGCCCCCTCCTGCAGCGCCCGCCACTCCGCCGCGTCCTCCGGCGCCAGCACCCCATACAGCTGCCCCAAATCCATCGCCTTGAACCCCGCGGGGTCCTTGGCGACCATGTCCTTCAACTCGGCCAGAACCTCCGGATCAGACCCCCCATAGGGGTTCTCCGTCCGCTCACGGACGGCCGCCTGCTGGCGCGGCGACAAGGCGCGCCAGACGTCGGCCGGCAGGTCGGTCCAGGCGGTGACCGCCCCGCCGGTCAGGTGGGGCAGGACGCCGGTCCAGGCGGCGTCCTCGGCCGCGTCGCGGGCCTGACGGGCGCCGTGCCATAGGCCGAGGGCGGCGGCCCGGTAGGCGTCGGCCTTGGCCGGATCATTTCCCGCCGCATCGCCAGCGCGGGCCAGCAGGCCATCGAGATCCCCGGCGACATCGGCCATGCCATGCGCCAGGGCCGCGACCTGATCTCTCGCGTCCGTCCGGGTGCGCTCGTCCTGGATGGCCACGGCCAGGCCGTCCCGCTGCGCTGCCGTCACCGCCGGCCAATCCCGAAGGGGCGTTTAGTGGACGGTTTGCGCCCGACCCCTTGGATATCTGCGCTTTGGCGCAGTTCCGGTAAGGGCAAGAACGGATTCATTCGACGGGTTCCGACGCGCCATATCGAGCGCCGTGTCGCCGTTGTCGTTCCTCAGCTTGGGGTTCGCCCCGTACTGCAGCAGCAAAGTAATCTTCCCCGGGTCATTCCACTCCGCCGCATTCATCAAGGGAGTCCACCCTCCCGCGTTGGCGACGTCGGGATTGGCCCCACCGTCGAGCAAGGCCTCAACGACCTTGTGCGTCGAGGTGCCTAATAATGGCGGGAGCCCAGACCCGCCCCAACCTCGGCGGGCTTCTGGCGTCGAGTAGAAAGCATTGGGATCGGCCCCGGCTTTGAGGAGCGCCACCACGGATGCAGCCGCACTTTGGTCTGCGGCCAACCCCAGCGGTGTGAAGAAGAGTTGCTCTCTGCTAACCTCCCAAGAAAAGACCTGATCGACTTGCCCTCCTGCCGCTACCAGCGCCTTGACGACATCGGCCCTATCGCACAGCGCGGCCCAGGCCATCGGCCCCATGGTCTTACGATCCTCGACGGCAAAATTGGGATCTGCCCCCTCGGCCAGCAGCTTTTTGACAGCATCCACGTCTCCTCGCGCCGAGGCAGCGGTCAACTCAAGAGACTTTCGGGTAAGATCGATCCATCGCCTCTGGGGCGCGCTTAAACCTGTCGGTGTCGCCACGTCGGCCGCCAGTTCCTGCCTTGCCGTCCAATGGTCATCCTGCCTTAAGGCCTTGACCAGTTTCGGTGACGAAGGGCCCTTGCCTTGATAGGTGCGAAAGGCGACAGTCGCGCAATAAGACTTTCTAGAATCGGCCTGATTTTTTGCAAAGTCGTCATCTGAGAAAAGAAATGGCTCATTTGGATCGCTGTAGATCGGCTGCCCGTCGTCGACCGAGTCACTTCCGACTGTCGTCTTGCTTTTCTGTTCTGGCCTGCATCCCGAAATGACGATAGCGATGGTCATAACTGAGAGAAACACCACAGCCGCCCTCATCTCGAGCTCTCCAAAAGCCTGCGAGATATAAGAACAAAATAGGAACTTTTGTCAAGTTTTGAAGAAGGCAGATACTACTGCCTCCTGTCAAACGGACCGGGTTTCGGCGGGACCGCCCTTTCCTCGATAAGGTACCGCTCGTAGCGATCTCTCAATTCAATCATCGATTTGGCCGGCTGAGGCTTCTTCGACGTCGGCCGGCGGGTCGGTCCAGGCGGTGACCGCCCCGCCGGTCAGGTGGGGCAGGACGCCGGTCCAGGCGCCGTCCTCGGCCGCGTCGCGGGCCTGGCGGGCGCCGTGCCATAGGCCGAGGGCGGCGGCGCGGTAGGCGTCGGCCTTGGCCGGATCGTCCCCCGCCGCCTCACCGGCGCGGGCCAGCAAGCCGTCGAGATCGCCGGCCACATCCTCCATGCCATGCGCCAGGGCCGCGACTCGGTCGCGCGCGTCCGTACGGGTGCGCTCGTCCTGGATGGCCAGGGACAGGCCGTCCCGCTCGGCCGGCTCGATCAGCCCGCCGTCACGGTCGAGCAAAGCCTGGGCCGTCACCGGGTCCCTAGTGATCGCCTGGGTGATCCGCTGAGCGTGAGCCTGCGACAGCAGGTCCCGCCGAGCCGTCCGCACCGCCTCCGCGTCCAGCCCTTCGGCGCTCAGCCGCGCGGTTCGCTCCGCCACCGCCGAGGCCAGGGCGTCGCGCGCCTGGTCCGGGTCGATGTCGATGCGGGGGCGCTGCCAGATAGGTTAGTTTACGCAGTGAAGGCTAGTTTTCAGAATCGGGCTTCTCAAGCAGGAGCCTGACCATTTCGCCGTGACCACCTTCGCGGGCCAGATCGATTGGCGTCTTCATATCTTTATTGACCAAATTCACCGTCGCCCCGAATTTCATCAACAGCGTTGCTTCTTCAATATCGTTGGACCGGGCCGTTGCCATTAGGCGAACCTCGCCTTCGCTTGTAGCTTGGTTGGGGTCTGCGCCAGCCGCCAGTAGACGCCGCGTGAGACTCAGTGTCGGCGACAAGAGCAAGGCGGTCTCCCCCAGCCCGTCACCCACACCAAGGACCTTGAAGCGAACCTGCATGTTCGGATCCGCACCGGCTTTCAACAAGACGGCCACCGCGCCTTCTGAACCGAGCCTGGTCGCCCACATCAAGGCGCTGCTGTTGCGATACTCTCCTCGGCCAATGGCGTAGACAACCG
Organism: Caulobacter sp.; assembly: GCA_044239675.1. Taxonomy (GTDB): domain Bacteria; phylum Pseudomonadota; class Alphaproteobacteria; order Caulobacterales; family Caulobacteraceae; genus Caulobacter. The sequence goes on along the minus strand of JBIIAX010000004.1, from coordinate 17,621 downwards.
GATCATTTACCTTCGCCCCTTTTGAAATCAGGTATTTCACAGCAGCAACATTGTTGCACTTGGCGGCCCAGGCCAGCGGCGTCATCGTTTCGTCCATCGCGATGTTGATGTTCGGGTTGCCGCCCTTGGTGACCAGCCGATCCAACTCGGCGACATCTCCGACCGCGGCTGCGCGGATCATCCGGATGGACGCCCGTTCCGTCTTGAGTCTCGCCGCCTGCTCGATGGTCAGACCACTTGGCTCGATGGGCCCAAAGAGTAGAATTTGCCTCGCCTTGACCCAGTCATCGGACCTAATTGCCAGCGCCAACGCTGGCGTATCGCGGTCGGTCAAATCATACTCTTTACCCATGGCCGGACAGACTTCCCGCCGCCAGCCTGCAAGGCTATCGGCGGTTTCATGCATACCACCAACAGGCGCCGGCTTGGCGGCGGCAGCAGGTGCAGCATCACCGGTGGCTCTTAGGGTTGGAACCGCATCCATCGAGGCGGCCTCGGCGACCGGCAGGTTGGAAGCCGGGTTGCCGCAAGCGGCGAGGGACAGGCTTAAGCAGGCCAACGGCAAAACGGCGCGTCGGGGAGACACTCTCATGACACGGTTACCCTAAGATCGAGTAGACGGCAGAAGAGGAACAAAATGCGAACTTTGTTGCTCCGTCAAGGGCGCTTAGAGGCATCTGCGCGGAAACACATCATTGTTGGGTACGAGATCGAAGGTTCGACAGATATTCCGCTTCTGACCATTCAAATGGCTTAGATGGTTGCCCGTACCGTCCGGGCTTCCCAGGAGCAAAAGCCAAGCTCGCCCATCGTCTTGAGGCCCGATCCATCGCGCCGGGGAAGTTATTATTTCGAAGGTCTGCCAGAACACCCGCGTCGATAAGGATCTGCGTTGCAATCAGGTTCTGCGTGTCCGGCGAAAAATCCTTGAGGCCGAGGCGCTGCCCGAAATCTCTCCAAGTCGGTTCGGTGATTTGGTACCGTCCCGACGCGGTAGATAGGGCTCCCCAGCCTGGATGCGTGTCAAAGCTACGGAACTCCCATTTTGTCGGCTGGTCAGGAAGATCGCCGCTGAGGGAGTTATAGTCTGAACCCTCTGCCTTCGAGATCATGTCCAGAAACGCCTGGACTCTCGGATCGCCTCGCCAGGTAGATAGCGCGAAGTCGCGCCTATCCGCTTGAAGGCGTTGCTGCTTCGTCATCCCGGACCGGGCCGACAGGCGCTCCTGTTCAAGTAGACGGTCGTCCCGTGCGCCCATGGGCTCTTCCACGCGGCCCGGAGGCGGTGGAAGTGCGCGTTCGCCGCCTTGTTTGTCGTCTGGCCAGATTTTCCGGGCTAAGCCCTCCCACCACGTAGGGTCTGCGCAAAGCTCAATGAGTTGCTGGCGTGTCAGATCACCCCCTGCGATGGTCTCCGCGTCCCATATGCTCTCGTAAAGTCGGGCTCGCAGCGCGTCGCGTTCAAAGCCGGAAGCAACCTTGGCGACGGCGGAATCGATAGTGCTTGAGGCGGTTGAAAGATGGGCCCGCTTTGTGGCCCACTCCGGCGTCATGGCTCTCGCCCCCTCCTGCAGCGCCCGCCACTCCGCCGCATCCTCCGGCGTCAGAGTCCCATACAACGCCCCCAAATCCATCGCCTTGAACGCCGCCGGGTCCTTGGCGACCATGTCCTTCAACCCCGCCAGAACCTCCGGGTCGGACTCCCCATAGGGGTTCTCCGTCCGCTCACGGACGGCCGCCTGCTGGCGCGGCGACAAGGCGCGCCAGACGTCGGCCGGCAGATCGGTCCAGGCGGTGACCGCCCCGCCGGTCAGGTGGGGCAGGACGCCGATCCAGGCGGCGTCCTCGGCCGCGTCGCGGGCCTGGCGGGCGCCGTGCCATAGGCCGAGGGCCGCGGCGCGGTAGGCGTCGGCCCTGGCCGGATCATCCCCCGCCGCCTCGCCGGCGCGGGCCAGCAGTCCGTCGAGATCACCGGCGACATCGTCCATGCCATGCGCCAGGGCCGCGACCCGGTCGCGCGCCTCCCTACGGGTGCGCTCGTCCTGGATGGCCAGGGCCAGGCCGTCCCGCTGCGCCGGCTCGATCAGCCCGCCGTCGGCCTCCAGCAAAGCCCGGGCCGTCGCCGGATCGCGGCTGATCGCCTGGGTGATCCGCTGGGCGTGAGCCTGCGACAGCAGGTCCCGCCGAGCCGGCCCCCAAAGCCGCTACGATGGCAGCGGATCATCTGACAGCGATCACCTCAGGCGTCTTAATATGGCCAATAAACAAGGCGGCCCATTGCTGAATGTACTTTCGATTGCTCTCGGCGGCGGCGGAGCCGTCAGTAAAGATTGTCAGGAATAATTCCGGACAAGGGCGAATAGGGTCCGCCCAATCGGTCCGACCTCTCCTCCTTTGCATCTGCTCAACAGCGCAATTGGAGTGTATCAGTCCAGCCGTAATTACACGCTTGTCGTTGGCAAGGATCGCGACACCCTTTTCATCGCAACTATGTAGCCTGCAACCCCAGAGAAGTTTGGCGCCGCCGGGAAGGCTCACCACGTCCTGAGGCGGCCCCGTAAGGGCTACCGCCAGCTGAACGGACAACAATTCGTCTTCAAGAATTTGGCTTCCGCGCTCATCGCCAAAGAATTCGCGCTTCGAAGCATAATATCGGCCGTCGCTTGTGAAATCTAGAATTTCTTGTCCCGACTCAAGATATTCTCTGGATAATTTCCATTCGAAGGCAGGATCAACTCGATGCGCGCTCGCGGACAATTTACCGCTCGAATCCTCGCAGCCATTTAGAAGCAAGGCAGCGGCAAAACCAATCGAGGCAAAAGCCCAAAACGAGCAGACCCGCCGCATATCCGTAGCCTCGACGTATGACGACTGAATAACCAGAACAAATATGGAACATCTCGAAGCGAACCGCAAGGAGAATTCGGCTGTGCTGGGCGGCCGTTGTTACTTTTCCGTGATGGTTGATGCTGTTGGAAGTCGCCCGGCCCTGATGTCGTCAAACAGAAGACCGGCCTCCAATTTCCTACGATCTGGATAATCGTCGTGAAAATCCATAAGACTCTCGTGCGCCTTGTTCCAATCTCCCGTGGTTATGGCTCCCCAAAAATCGGGCGCCGCTTCTTTGGGTCCGGAGGTGCCATACTGAAAGAAGACATCTGCGATCGCGGTTTGAGTTCCGGCCGGAAGTGACACAAACGCGCCAACTTTCGATTCCGCATCGTATTTCTGGATCAAAGACCCAAGTTCCTTCTCTTGAACCGCCCTATCAAGAGTCTCGACCTCCCGAAGCGTCAGGGTCATCGGCTTCGCCTTTACAAACGAGAGGGCGGTTTGGCCTTTCAGGCCAAGATATGGCGATAGCTTATTGATGAGGGCCGGCTCAATGCCGAGCGCCGTCAGGTCGCGGACCGTCAAGCCTCCGAGATCGACGCCCAGTCCAAGGGTTACCCCGCTTCGTCCGAAGACGACGCCATCTTCTTGGGGAACATACAGCTCGAGTTTTGGTTTTCCGCCCACCGCTTCCCGCTCCGCGACGAATGACCAGTCCACTCGGTGGTTGAGCCGAGGCTTGACGACGGGTTTGGGAGGAACGGTCTTTTTGGGCACGGGCTTTCTGCCAATCAGGCCGTCGAACAGACGTTGCCAGCTTTCCGCCGGCTCTTTTTGTCCGAGCCAGTCAGAAAGGAACTCGCCGCAAGCGTCCGCGAGTTCTGACGCCTTCAGCTTGCCGTCTCCGAGGTTTTCGGCGTCAACGATCGCCTTGTAGGCCCCGCTTCTGAACGCCTCATCGTCGACCTCGCCGACCAGTCCCGTCGGCATCACCCGATCGATGGCCCGCGACACCGTTGAAATGTATGCAAGCTCTGCTCGCGCCCCATTGCCGCTTGTGCGCGCCTCCTCCTGCAACGCCCTCCACTCCGCCGCATCGGCCGGCGCCAGCGCACCATACAACGCCCCCAAATCCATCGCCTTGAACCCCGCCGGGTCCTTCGCGACCATCTCCTTCAACCCGGCCAGAACCGCCGGATCAGACTCCCCATAGGGGTTCTCCGTCCGCTCACGCACAGCCGCCTGCTGGCGCGGCGACAGGGCGCGCCAGACTTCGGCCGGCAGGTCGGTCCAGGCGGTGACCGCCCCGCCGGTCAGGTGGGGCAGGACGCCGGTCCAGGCGGCGTCCTCGGCCGCGTCGCGGGCCTGGCGGGCGCCGTGCCATAGGCCGAGGGCGGCGGCGCGGTAGGCGTCGGCCTTGGCCGGATCATCCCCCGCCGCCTCCCCGGCGCGGGCCAGCAGGCCGTCGAGGTCTCCGGCGACATCGTCCATGCCATGCGCCAAGGCCGCGACCCGGTCGCGCGCATCCGTACGGGTGCGCTCGTCCTGGATCGCCAGGGCCAGCCGTCCCGCTCGGTCGGATCGATCAGCCCGCCACCGGCCTCTTGGACTGGTGAGGGACGCCGGCCCCCGTTTCGGACTGGCGGCTCCCTACTTGCTGGCTCGCCAGTAATCTCCAGTCACATCGGCCAAGTGCCCGCAGATTCCCCAAGACGCCCCGTCGTAAATGGCGGCTCTCCCCTCGAGAAATTCGATAAACAGAACCTTGCCCGATAGGCGGCCCCCGGGCGCTAACTCTTCTTCGCCAACGCCGAAACCCAGCTCATCGTCGTCGTACGGTACGATATATGCGAGTAGCCAACCATCTTTGACCACTCCCTCGGCGATCAGACCGCAAGGCGCCGAGGTAGCGGGACCCTCGTCCGGACTGGACGACAGCAGCCGCACTCGCCAACGTCCTTTCGGCAGGGCCGTTATCGTCATCCATCCTTCGCGGTCCTGTCGGCGCCAAGTGCCTTCCAAAGCATAGTTGGCCGGCAGCGTGCTGAATGCCTTTGGGCGGTGCTCCGGTGGCTGACCAGGCTCGCCCTCGTCCTGAGGCTGCTGAGCCGGCGGTGCTGGTGGCGCGGTTTCTCGCGGCGCGGGATTGTCGCAACCGGTCAGGAAAATTCCCACGGCGGCGGCCAACAACGTTGAACCGGCAAGCAGGGACTTGGTCGCGTACATTCGCGTACACCCTCAAAAAGACCCCTAGAACAAAACATAAACATCAAGGTAGAGTCAACGGCGCGCTTGCAGCCCTTTCCTGAACCAGCTGCGACAGAGCCTCCTTCTCCTCCGTCACGAACCGCGGCGCCTCTACGGGATATTTTTTAGTGCGAACTTTATATACCTCCGCAATCAGCTGCTCATCGGTGAAGGACGGTCCAATAGAGCCGGTAAGGTTTTTTACAGCGGTCGAGACAACGCTGGTGCGTGGTCCGTGCTGAGTTGCTGACGACCAGACGACATCCTGCAACGTGTACGATCTATTTGTTATATCGACGCTGGTTTCATTAAGAATTTTGGTAACTTGAATATCGTAATGGGTACGCTTCATGTAGGCATGCTGCGCAGCTTCAAAGGCCGCTGCCTCATTGAGCCCGATTTTCTTCCATTCGGCCTTGAAGCCCGCATCGGTCGGAACCATTCCATTGAACCGTGGGGCCCACCTCGCCCCTTCAGCGGCGAGGAACTCGTCAACGCGGCTCTTGTGGGTATTGGGATCCTTCGCGGATTTCAGCTGATAGCTACCGAACGAGACGCCGCCGGAATCTGGCCGGCCGCCGCGCGTGCGCCCGGATGAGTACTTCTCCGGCTTCGGGCTGCGGCTGCTGATTTCCATCAGCCTGGCCAAGCTGCCGAGGTCGGGGTTTAGCGCTGGCCGAGGCTTGACGACGGGTTTTGGAGGAACGGTCTTTTTGGGCACGGGCTTTCTGCCAATCAGGCCGTCGAACAGACGTTGCCAGCTTTCCGCCGGCTCTTTTTGTCCGAGCCAGTCAGAAAGGAACTCGCCGCAAGCGTCCGCGAGTTCGGACGCCTTCAGCTTGCCATCTCCGAGGATTTCGGCGCCAGCGATCGCCTGGTAGGCCCCGCTTCTGAACGCCTCATGGTCGCCCTCGCCGACCAGTCCCGTCGGCATCACCCGATCGACGGCCCGCGACACCGTTGAAATGTATGCAAGCTCCGCTCGCGCCCCATTGCCGCTTGTGCGCGCCTCCTCCTGCAGCGCCCGCCACTGCGCCGCATCCTCCGGCGCCAGCGCCCCATAAAGCTCGCCCAAATCCATCGCCTTGAACCCCGCGGGGTCCTTGGCGACCATGTCCTTCAACTCGGCCAGAACCTCCGGATCAGACCCCCCATAGGGGCTTTCCGTCCGCTCACGGACGGCCGCCTGCTGGCGCGGCGACAAGGCGCGCCAGACGTCGGCCGGCAGGTCGGTCCAGGCGGTGACCGCCCCGCCGGTCAGGTGGGGCAGGACGCCGGTCCAGGCGGCGTCTTCGGCCGCGTCGCGGGCCTGACGGGCGCCGTGCCATAGGCCGAGGGCGGCGGCGCGGTAGGCGTCGGCCTTGGCCGGATCATTTCCCGCCGCCTCGCCAGCGCGGGCCAGCAGGCCATCGAGATCGCCGGCGACATCGGCCATGCCACGCGCCAGGGCCGCGACTTGATCCCGCGCGTCCGTACGGGTGCGCTCGTCCTGGATGGCCACGGCCAGGCCGTCCCGCGCCGCCGGCTCGATCAGCCCGCCATCGGCCTCCAGCAGGGCCTCGGCCGCCGCCGGATCGCGGCTGATCGCCTGGGTGATCCGCTGGGCGTGAGCCTGCGACAGCAGGTCCCGCCGAGCCGTCCGCACCACCTCCGCGGCTAGCCCTTCGGCGCTCAGCCGCGCGGTCCGTTCCGCCACCGCCGAAGCCAGGGCGTCGCGCGCCTGGTCCGCGTCGATGTCGCTGAGACGGACGAACTCGGCCACCCCCTGGGCTTCACGCTCCAGAGAAACCGTCTGGGCCCGCGCCTTGGTCTGCTGCGCCATCCGCGCCGCCGCCTCGGCGACGAAGCCCGGTTCACGGCGGGCGCTGACCGCTTCGAACCGCGCCCTCGCGGCGGGCTCCAGGCCGTTCGCCGCCTCAGTCCGGCTGTCCTGCAACGCGCCCAGCAGGCCCGCCAGACCCGCATCCAGGCCGGCGCCCGGACCCTGGACCGGCGCCGACCCCTCGACCGCCGGAGGGCTGCGGTCCGCCTGATGCTGCAGGCCCCGCATCAATTCGGCCACCTGTCGCCGCCAGCCGACATCGGCCGCCTTGGCCTCGGTGTCCGCGGCCGCGCCGTCGATGAAGCCTTCGCCCGTGGCTCGGGAGTCATGGGGCGCACCCTGATGCTCGCCCCCAGTGGAACCGGAAGCCGGCCGGCCGCCACGGCCGCCGCCGAGCGATTGCACCGATCCCAGGATGCCGCCGGCCGCGCCGGCGACCTGGCCGACAGCGCGGAAGGCGTCGCCGGTCGTCGGGCCGAAGGCCAGGCTGTAGTCGAGGCCGCCCAATGGCACGGTGGTGCGCTGGCGGTATCGGGGAATGGTCACCATGGTCTCACCACCCCCGCTGAGGCGAGCCGAAGGTCGCCGAGTGGAGCGAGGGCGCCCAGTTGTAGTGACTGATGGCCCCAAGGCCCCGCTTGCCAAAGACCCGCTGCAGGCCGCTGGGCTGTTCCTGGCCCAGCATCCGGGCCTGATCGTCGTACTCGTGCATCTTCAGTCGCCCCTCATACCGCGTGTTCAGTGCATCCAGTTCCGCCAGGGCCGCGTCCTGGGCCATCAGCAGGCCATTGCTGCCGCCAAGCCCGGTTCCGCTCTCCGCCACGGCGGCCCGCTGTTCGCCCAGCGCCTGGCCGGACTCCCGCCGCAGGGACAGTTCCCGCGCCGCCGCCTGGTCGCCGACCAGCTTGGAATTCTCTCGCGCCAACTGGGCGCCATAGCCCCGCTGGGCGGCGCTCGACTGCCCGTCGGCGACGCTGCCGCCAACGCCGGCCACGGCGCCGACGATGTTCAGGATTGCTCCGGCCCAGGCCATTGGCCCCTCTCCTCTTGTCGAATGATCGCCCAGCGCATCGCGTCGTCGCCGTCCTCGCAGAAGGCCCGCATGACGCCCTCGGGCTGAAAGCCCAGCATCTCCGCCCATCGCCGGCCTGGCGCGAACCGGCATGCGGTCGCCGCCTCGATCCGGCGGAAGGGCGCGGTCTGGAAATAGCGGCGCACCGCCCGGGTGGCGGCCAGCATGGCGGGACCGGCGTCCTGGGCGATCAGGGCCCAGGCCTCGCCCCGCCCCGATCCCCGGTCGATGACCCCGCCACAGCCGATGACCCGCCCGGCCCGCATCAGGGTCCAGGCCAGTCCCCCCTGCTCCAGGGCGTCCCCGGTCTCGCCATCGATCCGGCCGCGCCAGGCGGCCTGGGCCGGCTGCAGCGTCAGGGCCCGCAGATGGTCGGCGCGGAACGGCAGAACCTGCGCCGCCTCACCCTTCATAGGTCACCAGTTCGGGGTAGAGGCCGATCAGGGTGAAGGGGAAGACGTCGTCGCCCTCGAAGGCGATGCTGGCCCGGCCCTCGTATCCGCCCGGAAAGGTCATGGCGATGTCGCCGGTGGTCAGGATCGGCGGACCGTCCATCGGATCGCCGGCGCGGCGGTGCTGCAACGGATCGGTGGCGCCCAATGCCGGGCCGAACCGCCCGCCGCCGCTCTCCAGCAGCCGCACGGTCAGGCTATGGATCCGCTTGATCCGCCCCTGGGCGCTGCCCGCCGCGGCGCCGGCCTCCAGAGGCATGATCTGGCCGGCATAGGGACTGGCCAGACCCACCACCGCCTTCGACACGGGCCGGGACAGGGTGACGGCGCCGGCGGTGACCACCCGCCCCGGATGGGCCGCCCCGTCGGCTTTGACCACCACGGCCTGGCCCTCCAGATGCTCGAGGCCGGACAGCGTCGCCGTCGCCGCGCCATCGTAGGTCAGGGCGCAGTTGGCGTAGACCGCCAGGGCCTGGTCGTCGCCGGTCTCGTATTCGGCCGCCAGCACCTCGACATAGCGGCGCATCTCGCCATCGATCAGCCGCCGGACGATCAACCAGACATCGTCGCGGCCGCCATCAGGCGAAGGGATAACCGCCACCGCCTCGACCGCGCCGCCGAGATTGTGCCGCCGCCAGGCGAAGACCTTGTCTTCCAGCTGCAGGGTCAGCGCCTCCAGTCCGCCCTCGGCCGTGGCGCACCAGACGCTCTCGTGCGGCGTCTGCTGCCAGGCCATGGCGACGATCGGGGCGGTCAGGCCGCGATACTTGTTGAGATCCAGCGCCTCGTATCCGTCCTGCGCTGGGACCAGCAGCCGCAGCCGCCGGCCCAGCCGCTCGGCGAACACCACCCCGGCCCCGACGACGATGGGATCGACCCCGATGCCGCCCCAGGCGGTCTCCGGATCCTGCTGGGTGTTGCCGGGCCCGTAGGCCTGGCTGCTGGTCTGGGCTTTCAGGCTATGTTCGCCGCCGTTGGTGCCGACGAACAGCACCGAGCGGGTGGGCGTCACCCACTCCACCGGATTGCCCTGGGCCGACTGGATGGAGATGACCACGGCGCTGTCGGGCAACACTTCGCCATGGGTGCGGGCCTCGAAGTTGGCGAAGTCGCCGGCCACCGACTGCCAGACCCTCTGTCCTCGGAAGAAGCTCAGCCGCTCGCGAAAGAAACAGACATTGTCCGGCCAGCCGGCGGCGTTCGACCAGGCGCCGTGCGCCCAGCGATGGCTCGGCTGGCTGGCCAGTTCGTCGGGCAGGCGCGACAACACCTCCCCGACCGCCTCCGTGGCGCTGGTCACCGCCGTGATCCGCACATGGCCGTAGCCGGAATGCAGATACTCCCACTCGACGCCGATCGAGCCGACGGCGCCGTCGCCCTTCTGCTCCTCGCCGGTGCCGTCCCAGTATTTGCCGCGCGTATGGACCGGCAGTTCCTCGCCGCAGACGGCCGGCTTGTCGCTGGTGTCCACCGGACCGACCTGGGTGCAGAGATAGTAGCGATAGTCGGCTCGCCGATAGTCGCCGACATCGGTGGTGGTGCGCACCTGCCACGCCCGCACGTTGGCTCCGTCCTTCAGCTCCAGCTCGAACAGCCCGCCCACATGGCCAGGCTCGAAGATCGCGGCGCTGGCGGTCAGGGTCACGCTGCCGCCCACTGTCATGACGCCCGTGGCGCTGACCGTGACGGCCTCGTCGATATTGCGATCCTGGAAGGGGCCGCCCTTGGGGGTGAAGGGGCTGAGAAGCCAGCGGATGTTGGACAGCCGGCTCAAGGTCATCGGCGGATGCCCGGCGCAGGCTAGGTAGACCACGTCCCCCGACTGCTCGAACCGCATGCCGAAGCTGCCGTCCGGCCGGGTCAGGTCCCCCGCCTGATAGGGGCTGGCGATCTCGTAGACGTCGCCTTCCAGCGCCCGCCAGTAATCCGTATCCGGAGGACTGTGTCCACTATGGGCCGCCGTGCAGGCGTAGGTGACCCCGGCCAGGGCGGCGAGATCGCCGACCGCGTAGCTCACCGCGCCCGACCATGCCGCCACGGCGCCGGTCACCAGCCGGCCCCGGTTCCTGTAGAAGCGGATGTAGCCTGGGCCGAACTCCAGGACGAAGGCGTCGGACTGGCTGAACACGAAGGGCGCCAGCCAGCAGCGCTGGCCGCTGTCCTTTACCGCCCCGACGAAGACCGAGCCGGCGGCGCGTTGCAGGGCGCCCTGGACACGCGGGATCAGGTTCTCGCAGCGGCTCAGGCCTGACTGCCACTTTTCCAGGTCGGGCCGGCCGCCCAGCAGCGGCGACAGCGCGCCGGCGTTGAACGAGGTGATGGCGGGATTGGCTTTCATCGGCGGTCGCTCACAGACGGGCCAGGACCCAGGAGCCGTCAGGGGCTTCCTCGGGCGGGGATTCGATGGCGTTGACGCGGACGGCTTCGCGGATGGCCAGCTGGTAGTCGCGCAGGGCCGCCTCCTTCTTGCCGCTCGACTGGGTCAGCTTTTCCGCCAGGTCGAAGGCCAGGCGGCAGGCCACCGCCTCGGCGAACAAGGGATCCCAGCCGCCGACGTCGGTCACCCGCCGGACATAGCGGATCTCCAGCGGCGCCCCCGCGTCGGTCAGGATCCGCTCGCCCTCCAGGGCAAAGCCAGGACGCGGCGCGGCCGCATAGTCGGCCAGACCCGGGGTTACCGAGACGCCGGCCACCTCGACCAGCTGCAGACAGTCCGTCGGCAGAGGAAACTGCCGCTGATAGCCGAAGGCCGGCTCCGCGACTTCCGCGGACAACCGCGCGCGGGCCAGGGCGAAGTGCCAGCGGTTGGACCGCAGGGTCAGGTCCCGCACATCGGCGAACCGGCTCTTCAGCCAGCGCGCGCGATCGTCCGGGTCGTCGAACGACAGCACCGCCCCCTGCCCCAGCTTGGCGAGCGCGGCGTTGCCGACAGCGGTTTGCGAGGAGGGCATGGGGGCTCCAGGTCAAAGGGCAGGCGGGGAAGGATGAGGGACGACGACACGCCGCCGCCCCTCGGGCAGGACCGATCGATCCGGCCGGCTCAGTAGCCGCCGGTAAACCGCACCCGCAGGCTGACGGTGCCGGCCGCCGTGCCGACGGTGTCGCCGGTCAGGGCGATGTCGTAGTCGACCTGCGGATCGGCGCTGAGGCCGAGCAGCTCCCACAGCCGCTTCTCGATCTTGTCGATATTGGCGGCCGTGGCCTCATAGGTGACGTCCGTCCCCGCCACGGCGCTGGACAGGTCCAGGTCGGTGGCGAAGAGGTCGGCATCCACTGCGGCCCCGCCGTCGTCGGCGGTGCGGTAGAGGCCCAGGTCGAAGGCCGTGCCGCCGGTGATGGCGTCGCTGAACAGGTTGATCTGCGACACCCGGTCGGACGAGCGCAGGCGCGCCAGCCGATAGACGCTGGCGTTGTCGTCCGCCGCCGCGATCTCGACGGTTCCCACCGCCTCGAACAGCGGCCCGCGGACCAGATGGGCGGGGCTTGGAATCCGCGGCGTCGCATCCCGATTGGCGACAGCGGTGGACTTGGTGTTGGCGACAGCCATGAAGATTTGTCCTTTGGTTTCCTTCTCCCGCTTGGGGGAGAAGGTGGCCCCCGACGGGGGTCGGATGAGGGGTCGATGAAAGATTCGGCTGCCGGCCGGCGGTTGCCACGCCAGCCTTCAAGGCCGGCGCGACCCCTCATCCGGCCGCTGCGCGTCCACCTTCTCCCCAAGGGGAAAAGGTCAGCGGAGTCGCCCTTACGTCTCCGCGCAGAGCACCTCGACCACCTTCTTTTCCTCCGTCCGCGTGGCGCCGACGGTGACCGAGCCGGTGATCTCCATGGGGTTGCCCTCCAGGTCGCGGCGGGGACCGATGTCGGTGGCGACATCCGACCAGATGCCCAGGTGCATGCCGCTCTTGGCGTAGATCGGCACCCGGCGGTTGGCGCCCGACAGGGTCAGCCGCTCGCAATGGACAAAGTCGATGCCCAGGAAGCGGGTGATGATCCCGTCCTTCAGCACCGGCCGGTCGCCGCCGTTGTAGTCGGCGCTGGTGATCTGCATCTCGCCCAGCAGGGCGTCGTGCTGCACGCTGTTGACGACGCAGAGGATCTGGTCGCTGGCCAGATCGACCTCATTGGCCATCAGCACCTTCTTGGCGGCCCGCAGCTTCAGCACGTTCAGCTTGCTGGCCGTCCCGCCGACGTCGACCCCGACCTGCTGGGCGCCGCCCGGAAAGGCCGTGGTGGTGCCGCCCTGTTTGCCGGTGCGGGCGTCGGCCCAGAAGGCGCGGATGATCTCGTCGTCGATCCGCCGGCCCAGGCTGGCGGTGCAGGCCTGGACCAGCGGGTTCTGCGGATCGCTGGCGGTCTGCAGCAGGTCGATGTTGTCGATGATGTCGCTCCAGTCGAAGAAGCGCGGATAGGCCCAGCGCCGGTCGACCGGGGTGTTGGCGCTCTCCTTGGGCACGGCCCGGCCGGTGCGCTCGCGCGCCTCGGTCACCCCGTACTGGTCGACGGGGCTGGCCCCCTCGCCCTTGTGGGCGCCGGTCATCACATGGTTGCGCAGTTTCGATCCGCGCTGCTGCAGCAGAAGGCTCGCCGTCTTGGCGAATTCGATCCGGTAGTGGGCGCTCAGGTCCGTCATTGGACAGGTGTCTCCGATGTCTCAAAAGGAATGAGGGGGATCGGCTTGTCCGCGGCCTCCTGCGAAAAGAGGGCTCGGGTCCGTGAGGCGTTTGAAATCTCCCCGCCGGGAGGGTCATCGCCGGGCGATGACGGGTCGTCCGCTAGTCGGCTTCAGGCGCCCCAGGCCCGGCCTGGGTCCCGGTCAGGATCCAGTCCGCATAGGCCTGGGCCACGCCCAGAACCTGCCAGGGCTCCCGATCGAAGCGGTGAACCAATTTTACCGCTTCCAGCCGGATAGCGACAGCATCGAGCGTGGCCGGAGGATTTTTCGTGTCGGCCATCAGGCGCCTCCCGCCACGCGGGCCAGCCGCGACCATTCCGCCTTCTCATCGGCCCCGCCGGCCATCCACCGGGCCTGCCAGGCCTGGTCCCGGCGCAGGGAGGCGATGCGATTCTCCGCCTGCTCGCGGCTCATGCCGAAGCCCGGCCGCCCCTCGCCCTCGATGAAGCGGTCCTCGGACAGCCCCCGGCCGATCCGCGCGAACAAATCCACCGTCCGTTTGGTGCCCAGGCCCGCCTCGATGGTCTCCATCTCTTCCCGCGAGACCCCGAAGGTCAGGGCGCCGCGCCGGAACTGTTCGGTATTCTCGGCAAACTTCGGACCCCATTCGGTCTGCAGATCGGCCCAGTCGGACCGCGACTGCGCCTCGAAGGCCTGCTGCTGGGCCGCGGCGCGGCTCTCCACATAGGCGTTCCACTTCTCGGCCAGCGCTCCGGCCCGCGCCTTGCCGACGCCCGCCTCATGCAGCCAGTCGGCCGCCTGGGCGCTGAATTCGGCGTCGGCCCCGGCCAGTTCGCCAAAGCCATAGTCCTGCGGCGTCTCCGGTCGGCCCAGCGCCGCGAACACCCGGTTGTAGCCGTCGACGTCGGTATCGTCCGTAGGCAGAACGACCCGCCGCGTATCGCTGGAAATCATCCGCTCGAGCGAGGCGAAACTGGCGCCCAGGGCCTGGACGTCCTTGAAGCCCTTGCGCTCCATATAGGTCCGCGTCGCCGGATCGTTGAAATGCTCCAGGAAGCCGCCGCCCGTCGCCGCCTGGACCGGAGCGGCAGCCTCATCGCCCGCCGCCTCCAGCAGTCCGCCCGCGCTCATCTCGTCACTCATCGCCTGCCTCTTCTCTCAGGTTGAACAGCGCCCGGTCGTCGATGGCGACCATGGCGCGGATGCGGTTGAACACTTCCTGGCGGCCGACCAGCCGCATCGACTGCAGCGGATCGACCGCGCCGTCGGGGCTGCGCGCCACCGGCGCCTCCGGGACCATGCAGAACCGCTTCAGGTCGGCCAGAACGGCCCGGGCCTCGCCCTGGCCGCCATCGGCGAACAGCGCCTGATAGGCCCGCTTGCGGCGAAACAGCGGATGCAGCACGCCAGTCATTGACCGCCTCCCAGCAGGCCTGCCGCGGCCGCATCCTTGGCCGCCCCCGCCGCCTGGCCGGCCGCGCCCAGCAGGGCCTGCAGCTGGGCCATCCGCCCGTCCTGCTCGGCCACCGCCGCCATGTCCTCGGCGCTGCGCAGAAGGGCCATCGGCGCACCGCGAATCTCGGCCAGTCGCCGCAGCGTCTCCGGCCCCTTGATCATCTTCGCCGCCGTCGGATCGAACTGTCCGACCGCCGCCGCGTCCTCCAGCAGCCGCAGGATCGCCACCCCCTCGTCGGCCTTCTGGGCCCGGGCCAGCGGCGAGGTGTAGTCGATGTCGGCGACCAGATCCTCGAGCGCGTCCATCTCCGGCGGCGGCTCGGGCAGGGCCCCGGCGCCGGCCAGGATGTCCAGCTCCGCCTGGATCAACGGCCCCAGCAATTCCGACTGCAGCCGCCCCATCACCGGCGCCAGCAGCGCCCCCTTCTCCTGGGCCCGCAGCATCGCCTCGGTCGCCGTCATTTGCGGCGTCTCGACCAGGATCTGGAACAGGGTGACCAGGAAGGCCTGGTTGATCGCTTCCCGCGTCTGGTTGACCATCTCCAGGGTGATCGGCAGGTTCGCCCCCACCTGAAGCGGCCGGACCAGCTCGGTCCCGTCCATCCCCAGGGCCCCGCGATTAAGCGCCCGCGGCTGCATCTTGAACCCCGTCAGCCCGCCCTCGTCGGACAGCAGCAGCGGCGGCTCGGCGATCAGCTGGCCGGTGCGCAGCAGGGTCTTCTGCTGTTCGTTCACCGTCTTGATGTCGGCCAGCACGGTCATCGCCGGCCCCCGCCCATAGACCTCGCGCGGCGCGGTCACATAGCGCGCCACCGCATAGCGCATGGTCCGGTAGCCCTGCTCCTTGAGCAGCTTTCGGCCCTCGAACGACACATACCAGCTGGCGAACGGCATGCCGCGCCAGTCGCGCCGCGACCCGTCGGCGTCCTCGCGCGGCCGCACACAATGGATCAGCTCGAACCGCCGCTGCGGCTCGGTCTCCGCCGCCCGGGCGATACTGTCCGGCGTCTCGTCGCCGAACTGCTGCACCCACTGGCG
Organism: Caulobacter sp.; assembly: GCA_044239675.1. Lineage (GTDB taxonomy): Bacteria > Pseudomonadota > Alphaproteobacteria > Caulobacterales > Caulobacteraceae > Caulobacter. The sequence continues at coordinate 2,070 of JBIIAX010000004.1, read as the reverse complement.
GGCGGTCAGTTCGAACTTGCGGTGGACGGTGTCGACCACCCCCTGGAAGTTCTCGGCGAACCAGGTCTCGGCGAACGGAATGGAGCGATAGCGAAGCCCGCCGCCCACCGCCTCGTCAACGAACAAAGCCCCATTGCCAAAGGCGCCCAGCCCGACATAGGTCTCATGCGCCTGGCTGGCGAAATTGGCCCCCGGCGCATAGCGGGCCGAGAACAGCGCCTCGTTGACCGCCTGCAGCCAGACCCGCACCGAATCCGGCGTCTCCACCGGCCGCCCGCGACGATCCCGCCAGCCGCCCATCGACAGCTCGTGCCATCGCTGCGTCCGGGGCGTCAGCATGCTCTCGATGGCGGCGGCGAACTTGTCGAGCGCCAGGGGCGCGGTGCTGTCGAACACCTTCTCCGACCGCTTGTCGCCGACGCTTCTGCGCGCCTGACCAAAGTCGCTCTGGCGGGTCAGCACCCGCTCGGCCACCTCCTGGCAATGGCTGTCCAGACTGGCCCTCTCGGCCTCCATGAAGGCCTGCTGGCGCAGCACATCCTCGGCGCGGCTATCGGTCACGCAAATCCTCCGGGCGGTCGGGTCAAACCGCTATCGAAGCGGCAAGACCATTATCGCATTCCCGGAGAACAAATACGGAACTATATGATTGGGAGCGGCTCTGGCCGGCGATGCCTAATCCGCATTGTCGAATTGTCTAACCTCGACGGCGGCTTCATCGAAACCATCGAGCAAGCGCGCATTGACGCCCATCTTGCCGAAATCTTCCCCCAGAGACTGCCAGTGGGTGCCGCAGCCGCAGACCGGGCAATGGTGAATGCCGATCATGCGATCGCCCCAGACATAGGCTGTCGTCTCACCTGAAATCCGCACTTGGTCGGGCGGGAAGTAGGCGACACGCCACCCGAGCCGTCGACAGAGCGAGCAGTTGCAGTCGGCGACCCAAGCCGGCTCGCTTTGCAGGTCGATCTGCACCTTGCCGCAGTGACAGCTTCCGTGAACGCTCATGGGGTTTTGTAACCGCCGGCAAGGAGGGCCCGCAACGGTTCGGGGATTTTCGGGTTCAACTCCGCCGCCCCGCACTCCAGGAGGACGTCGCCGACGCCTCGGCTCAGCACGTCGGCTGTGCTTCGGCGGCGATGAGCGCGTTGTCGATCTCGTTGGTGCGCCGGGCGGCGGGGCGCTGCCGGTGGCGCTCCGCTTGGGTCTCGAACGCCGGGCGCCTTTCGATCTTTCCGAAGTTCGCCCCCAAGGACAGGTGGGTCGGTGCAGAAGACGAGGTCGGACATGGTCGGCTCCAGATGATGGAGACACCCTATCCTGATCCTGCTGACAGCGGCTGGCAGCAGCGGCTCTTGGCTGCCGTACCCGGACATGACCCTCTTCGCCATCAGGTCGAACGGCCCAATGTCGCGGTCCAGGCCGCGCCTCACCCCATCAACGTCTTCGTCGCCACCCCGCCGCTCGTCCGGCCGAACGCGTCCGAGAGAAAGGTGGCCGACCGGCCCTGCCGGCGGCGGTTGCGATCCTCTTCCTCGGCCCTCAGCCGGGCCTCGTTGATCGTCGGCGGCGGGGGCGCCTTGGCGGGCGGGCGGATGTCGGGTTCCATGGGTCTCTCCGGTTATCGAAGCGGGCTCCCATTATCCCACGACCGGGCGGCGACGCCTCGCCTACTGTCCCATTCCGTTGTTCCGCTCGAAGGTGACCAAGGTCCGGACGGCGGCGTTCAGATCCTCGCTGAGACTCCGCTCTCGCCGGACCAGCGCATCGCTTGGCAGCAGGTATTGATCACCCCGCCATTGGCCGGGGGAACCGCCAATGAAATCGATCAGGTCGCCCTCGGCGGCCAGCACTTCGCCCAGCAGCGCCTTCTGCGCATTCCTCAACTGCTCGTCGTCGAGCAGGTCATCCTCGTAGTCCGTCGCCAGGGTCGCGGCCTTGGCCCCGCGGAAGACGATGGCTACTCCGGGTCAGACCGGTTCCCGCCGTGACGCCGCGCGGATGCGGAGAACCCGTCCCCAAACCACCGCCCAGGGGACTGGATCGCCGCCCCGTCTCTCGAAGTCGGCC
>JBIIAX010000015.1:0-111820 GCA_044239675.1 Caulobacter sp. | reverse complement strand
AACGCCCTGTCGTCGATGACCCAGGGCCTGTTCGGCTTCAAGGAAGGCTGCATCTACCTGTCCCCGGCGCCCCTCTATCACGCGGCCCCGCTGCGCTGGTGCATGAGCGTCCACAAGCTGGGCGGAACAGTCATCGTCATGGAGCGGTTCGATCCGGAAGCGGCCCTGGCCCTGATCGAGAAGTACAGGATCGAGTGCGGCCAGTTCGTGCCGACCCACTTCGTCCGCATGCTGAAGCTGCCGGAAGAGACTCGCGCCAAATACGACATCAGCAGCATGACCTCGGCGGTCCACGCCGCCGCCCCCTGCCCCGTGCCGGTCAAGGAACAGATGATCGCCTGGTGGGGCCCGGTGATCCACGAATACTACGCCGGCACTGAGGGGAACGGCTTCTGCTACATCGGCTCGACCGACTGGCTGGCCCACAAGGGCTCGGTCGGCAAGGCGGTGCTGGGCGAGTTGCGCATCTGCAACGAGGACGGCGACCCCCTGCCCGCCCGCGCCGAGGGTCAGGTCTATTTCGAGAACGGCCCGCCGATCAACTACCACAACGACCCGGTGAAGACCGCCGAGAGCTACAACAAGCGCGGCTGGACCAGCCTGGGCGATGTCGGCTGGATGGACGAGGACGGCTTCCTCTACCTGACCGACCGCAAGAGCTTCATGATCATCTCCGGCGGGGTGAACATCTATCCGCAGGAGATCGAGAACCTGCTGGTCGGCCACCCCAAGATCACCGACGCCGCCGTCATCGGCGCGCCGGACGAGGAGATGGGCGAGAAGGTGGTGGCGGTCATCCAGCCGGCCGACTGGTCGCAGGCGGGCGATGAACTGGCCGCCGAGATCGCCGCCTACTGCCGCGCCAACCTCAGCCATGTGAAGAGCCCGCGGGTCATCGACTTCATGGAGGAGTTGCCCCGCCACGCGACCGGCAAACTCTACAAGCGCCTGATCCGCGACACCTACTGGGGCAAGACCGACAGCAAGATCGTTTAGCGGCTGCTCCAAAACTAGTTAGCCGCGGGCGTCTATTCAGCACTTTTGTTACATTTGGAAGTTGTATGGTGGCCGAGTCCGAAGACGGTTGACGCGGCCACGCAGAAAGGCGGGCACACGAGACGCTTGGCCCGCTCGGTACAGCTCGACATTTGCTGACGCCAGTTGGACGATATTCGGTTGTCCGGGGCCTTTGTAGGACGGGCCAAACCAAGACTGGCGCCAACCGGCGTCACGTTCGTGCCATGATGGCGGCCCACCGGGCAGTGGCGTCGCGAGTAGAGCGCGGAGCCGGTCCGTCGCGGAACGATGCCGCGAAGCAAGCGCTTGGCGAACGAGGGTCAGTTCGGTGAACGAATGGATCACCCGATCTGAACCAGCGCGTGGATTTGCTACACACACTACGCCGCGTGGTTTGCGTTGCGGCAGAAAGGGGCCGCAGAAATCAAGACTCCAACGCGCGGTGAAGGTGGGGTTATCGGAAAAGGGAGACTCATGCGCTTCGCTGGTTCACGGTATCGATCAGCGGTCCATCTTACCGCAAGGCCCACTCTTCCACCGCACGCAGAATACTGATCGCACCGCGCCCGGCTGTATAAACCAGGGGTCTATCGCCGCGTTTCAAGCGGATGAAATCCGTTGCGGCATGCGTCGCAGAGGCGGCAACGACGACGAATAGATCCGCATTCTCCGCCAGTGCGCGTAGTGGGCGCGAGCCTCCGTGGTCACTGTTGATGCGAATGTCCACCTCCGGCGCAAGCGCCTTCAGGGCGTCTGAAGCCTGTGCTCCCGCCGATTCCGTTAAGGTGTAGACCGCGACCAATTTCCCCGCGAGACGGCGGGCCAAAACAACGTCTTGGGCTGTATCAGGTGCAACAGCGAGCGCATCGGGAAGGCTTCCTTGCCATCCTAGCGCGGTCGCCAGCCTCGTCAGGCTCGAACGCTGCAGAGGCGACAACTGCGGACCGATTGGAATGAGCCGGGAAACCACCTCCTGCCAAAACCGTTCGCGCGCCGGCTGATCCGGCGCGTTGGAGGCGACGGTTTCCTCCAGAAGCTCCATAAGCCAGTACGCCGTGCGGAGGCCCGCTCCCTCTCCTGAGAACTCGAGCAGGTCCGCCAGCAGGCGGCCGTAAGCGCCTGATGGCGGCCCGATCGTCAGCATTCCTCTCGCCAGCACCCCAGCGGAGTCCAGCATGGGCACGGCTGCGCGCCCGCTAAGCATCAAGCGCTCCAGGGCCGCCTCATAAACTGGGTAGCCCACAGGCCGAGGAAACTCGGCATCACGCTGCAGCCAAGCGACGAAGTACGGTAGCCCTTCGACCAGGCGGTCCGACGCGGGAGGGACGTCGGCTACGGCGTTTAGGCCTTGTGCCAACCGCCCAATTTCAACGGGATCGCCAAGTCCGGGCTCCCATTCCTGCGCCCCTTGCTTCGCGACCGCCAACGCGCTTGTGAACGCCGAAGCGTCAAGGGCGGCGAACCATGCTTTCCAGTCCGTCGGGGTCGCCCCCGGCCCAAAAGCATCGGTGATGGCAACGAGCGCGCGCCTTGGCTGGTCAGCCTCAAGAAGCGCCGTGCGCTCTTCGGGGCTAAGGCGCGCGAACAGCGCCTTAGCTTGGTCCATAGCGGAAAGAGCGCCGCTTAGATCAGCCGTAATTAGGGACGCCGCCACCTCGGCGGCGGGAGACTCCGTGGCGGGCGTCGGCGCCTCGGCGACAGTGACAAACGCCGACAAATCGTCGACAAGACCCCCAAGGTCGGCTCCGGACGCAAGCGCTGCGTCAGCCAGATCGCGTTTGGCTCCGCCCCGAGCCAAGGCCTCTAGCGCGTACAATCTCCACCCGCCGTCTCCCATACCGGATGGCGAGGGGACGCGGATAAGGTCGCGGACGCGCTGTCGCGGGCCCGCGACATAATCGGCGAGGGTCGGGGCGGCGTCCTCAAAACAGGACCAGTAGGTCGCTTCGAGGAGAGCAGCGGTGACGGCCGGCGGCCGCCGCGTCAGCAGAAGGTCGTCGAAGCCGCTGATCGCCCCAATGGCACGCCAATCCCGCGCGACTGCTAGAATCTCGATCTCGAGGAATTTGAGGTTCAAAGCGTCGAGGCGGTGTTCGCTCCGGCACCGTTCGAGCAGGCTGCGCGCGTCATCGATCGCCAAGGCGTTGAGGTGATCGCGAATGCGAGCGAGCAGGCGCCCGGTGGTCTCCACCGGGGGCTCGGCGTCCGGAGGTGTTCTCGCCACCGCGGAAGTCATTCTTTGCAGTGCGCGTTCCGTCGATGTGGCCGTTGCGACCGCAGGAACCAGGCGGACCACCGCAGCAAGCCCCGACCTCTCCAAGACTTGTTCGTGCGGACGGGTGGGATCAAGGCGGCTTAGGCCGCCGGAAAAATCGGTAAGCGTGGGCCCGACGAAGGCGAGAAGGAGAGGTCTCAGACGCCTCCATTGCGCCTGTGTCTGCGCGGCGGCGTAGAACACGGGCGGCTCACCTGAGCCTGGCGACCACGCGAACAAGGCCCCAGGAAAATTCGGGTCGGTAACTGTGCCGGAAAAGGCGTTCACAACAGCGTCTGACGAGGGGGGCAGGGCATCTTGAAATGCTCTTCCAATCCCTTCTGCCTCGGCCTGATCGCGGCCGATCATAGTTGAGTGCCCCACTTCTCCTCGAGTTGGAGACGTCGCTCCGCCACCGATGCGGGATCGGTTCGCAACAAGACATGCTCGTCGTTCACAGTTACGCCGTTCCAGGTCAGGTTCATTGAACCTGACAGGACGTAGTCGTCGCCCAGCAGCCCCTTTTCGTGAAAGTCTGGGGCGATGAGCATGCGGATCGAACCCGCTTGCTGCATAGGGCGCATGCGGTCGATGAAGCTGCGATTGTTGGTATGGTCGCGAATTAAGATCACGACATCGCAGCCTTTGGTCGCCAACGCTTCGATCACCTTGGAGAGTCGAATGGAGGTCGCGGGCCAATCGGGCTGAAGGGCGGAGAATTGCCGAGCTTCATTATCCAGAATCTCTATGTCGCTGATCCAGCCGAAGCCGATCCAGAGGCGACGGCTCGGACGCAAGAGTTCGAGAGCGAAGAGCGACTGCAAGACGTCTCGGATTGCACGAGTTTGGCCGGGTCCGGTGAGGTCGCGGGAATTCATACCTGTTCCTGCACGACCAGCACGATGACGAGACCATCAGCCCGACGCTCGGTGCGCTCGATCTTGGGGAAGAACTGCAAGAACCCAACGTCAATCGGGGTCGTGAGCGCATCCAGAAGGGCAGTGCGAACACCGCCAAGGTCTTGTGTCCTCACAAATAGCTCCGCCGCACCCTCCTGGGCTAGGATAGCCGCGAGTGTCTCTCGCCAGTCGTCGCTCCCGAACGCGACCCGTTGGCCCGGTCGCTGCAAGAGCGCTCGCGCCAGGCGAGGGTCAGTACTGCGACGAGGCGCATACCGATTGTAGGACTGGAGTGCGCGCTGGCTGACCTCGAGGCCCCTTGGCCAAAGAAGATTGGCGAGCACTTGCGCGGCTTCCGCAGGGTTCAACAGGTTCGGAAGGCCAGTGGCTGCCTGGACTCTAACTCTGAGGTTCGGGTCCAGTGCGAGGACAAACGCCATCTCCCGCACGCCAATCGAAACCCCGACGTCCCGCTCAGCCGCCCGCCAACGGTCGAGCAATTCGACCAGGAGGGCGTCGAGCGAGGGGCCACTGGTGGGCGTTAGAAGCCGTGCGTTAAGTGAAACGCTAAGCGCGTGGCCGACGTCGAGACCACGCTGGCTCAGAACTCCGTAGAGCTGCTGCCTTCGGGCTTCGCGGTCGTCATAGCTCGCCGCAGCGCGTAGAAGCTGGATCGCATCCGCCACTGCCGCGTCCGTCGCGGCCAAACGCACGAAGGTCTCGAGCCCTTCTGCCGCGAGTTCGTAGTCCGTCGGCGCCAGAGCGGCCTCCAGCGCCCGGAAAAGAACCCTGGGTTCGTCGGCGACGCGCTCGAAAACGGCTTGCAGCACGCCTGCTCCGCCAAGGGTGGATTCGGTTATCCAGAGCTTTACCGGGGCGCCAGGCTCAATATCCACCACGAGAGAGTCGCTCGAGATATGGCGCGGGACGAGGGCGACACAGGCCTGAAGGAGCGCCTCCGCGGCGGTAGCCGTCACTGTATCGAGAATCCATTGGGACAGCGCTTCGGGATCTGGCTCGGACATTTCGTGCGCAAGAGCGCGTAGTCGCGCTCGCACATCGTCTCGATGGAAAAGTTCCAGCAGATTTTGCGCTTGGGCTCCAACGTCGCCGTCGCCTGCGCCGACGAGGCCTTCTTCGTCGTCACCGGCCTCGGCCGGGTGATCTGCAACCCCCTGGCTTTGGAATATCGCCGCAAGGGCTGCGGCGAGGTGATCGCCGGCTTGGGGATCATCGAGAATGGCGAGGGCGGCGGTGGCGAGATCTTCTTCTCTGCCCACCGCGCGGACAAGCACGGCCGCCATGAAGCTCTGATGCAGCCAGTCGCGCTGGAAGTCGTCGATCTCCGCGGAGAGCTGGGTGTCTTTCAGCAAGCGATGGCGAAGGTAGCCGAGGCGGCATCCCGCGAGCAGATCGGAAGACAGATCTGGAATTCGCCTCTGCGCGGCGCGGAGGTCCAGAAGCGTTTGAAGCCCGTCGACCTCGATCTCAAAGCCTACCGCCGCTTGCTCGCCATGGCGGTCCACGAACCGATAGTGAATTCTGCGATCACCCGACATACGCCGGATCACGGCGTCTCCACCGACCGCAAACCGCCGAAGCGTTACGTGGCTTCTATATCGATGGAGGAAAGCTGCGAGTTGAGGAATGGGCTCACGCCAAGGATTACGAGCCCCGAGTTCAACGTAGGTCGGCTCGCCTCTGGCGACGAACTCACTTCGCCAATCAAGCCAGGCGTTAGACGTCGGACCCGCGACGTGTTTGGACGCGTGGCTGAGCCGAATTTGCCACGGCCGATAGACCGTTACGGCCTGACCGTCCGCTTGAAACTCTCCAACCGGCTCAGCCACCTCGGCAAAGGCCTCGACGGCGATGTCCTGATCGCCCGCATCCGGATCAAGGGGAGACCAGTGATGAAGGCCGCCGTGCTCGACGGCGAACCGTCGCGTGACGCGCCCCGGCGCCAGTTCGGTCAACGCTGGCGCGATCGCCATCGCCTTCTGCTTCTCCTGGTCGCGAACGGTCGCTGCAGGGAGGATGACGGCCACTTCCGGAAGGTTCAGATCCGTGAATAGCGTCCGGGCGACGAAGTCCGGCAATGGATGCCAGTCGACCTGAAGATCCAGGTCTCGATCGCCAACACTGTGGGCCTTTTGCCAGTCGCGGTGCAGGCGCCTGGCTAGCGTTGGGGCGGCCTCCAAGAGCAGCGACCGCGGCGGTCTCCAAAGAAGTCTTTGCACAGTCGCTTCATCAAGCTTGAGAGCGCTGCGCAAGTGACGTCCCAGGGCGCCGACTGTGGCGGGGTCACCTTCGATCAGGCGCAACAGGCAACGCTTCGCATCGGCGCGCAAACCTACGCCTGAAGCCTGATCGGGATTGGGAGGCCGACTGAGCACGTCCCAAGCCCAGCCGCGTGTGGCGGTTGTCTCGGTGGCTATCCAGTCAAACATCGCGAATGTGGCCTGCATGCGCAGGACGTAATCATTGTCGATTGGAAGGCGCTGCGGCGGCAGGCTTGGCTCGAATAAGTGTTCGTAGGCCTCGAAGGCGACCCTATCCCTCCCGTAGTCGCTCAGCACCGTCAGTGTCAGGGGGCGCATGTCACGCGCCCGACCGGCACGACCACGGCGTTGCAGGAATGATGCGGCGTCCTTGGGGGCCTTGTGTTGGAGTACGGCTCCAACGCGGCTGTCATTGTAGCCCACCTCCAGTGAGGCGGTCGCCACCACGACGTCCGCGTCGGCGAGGACGCCGGAATCCTCCGATGTTGTCCGACCGACCAAAAGCGGTCGATCCAGTCGCCGTCCGATCGTCTCGACAGCTCTCCAAACTTGACCGTCGCGCTCGCGCCGAATCTGCTCGGTAAGGTCTTGAGGGCGCATGCGAAGCGCGGCGAGGGGCGCCGCGCCGGCCCGCGGCCGGCCGAAGATATCAAGGCCTTCAGCGTCGCGCAGGCTGTCGAACAGGCGGTTGATCACGTCGAGGTTGTCGGTGAAAGCGAACAACCGACTCCCGAACGCGCCTTCGGACGGGCTCGCCCCTTGGGGATCGAGAAGCCTGGCCAGGAGCATCAGGCTTTGGATGGAGGTCGAAAGCAGTGAGGTCTGCGAAGCCGGGTCGCCTCTCAGCAGGACCTGATACTCCGCGCCTTCTTCGATCATTGCCTGAGGTGTCGCTTCTTTCACGCGCGACAAGTCGAGCCCGGTGAGGTCGGCGAAGAACTGTGGTGCCTCACGCAAGGTCGCCGACAATCCGGCATAGGTCACTGGAGCCGCCACGGCGTGTCGCCACCGCCGCAACGTTAGCGCGGCCTGAGCGCCAGACACGCCCGTGTAGGTGTGGACCTCATCGAGCAACGCGAAGAGGGGTTTGCGCCCAGAAGGCTGACCGACCCCAAACAGGCGCCTCGCCGTCAAATCCGACAGGCGCTGATTCAACATCTCCGTCGTCGTGAACAGAAGATCAGGAGGCGTCCTGGCCAGGCTCGCCCGCGTAAGAACGATCTCAGTGTCGTTGATCTGAACCTGGCAGCGCGGCGAGCCGCATGTCAGACGCTCGATCGACGCCTCGATGTCTTCGGCGCGCCACAAAAGGTCCCCACCGCATCGGGGGCAGGGGAGCCAGGGGCAGACAAAGTTGTCCTGCCGGCGCCGCCATCCGTGCCGTGCGATGTCATCGCGATCCGCATGGCCCGGCGTTGAGCCAAAATAGGCTCCCATGGTCAAACCGCGACGCGGCGCAGCCATGACGGGATCGAGCCGCCGCGCCATGCGGTAGGTTTCCGCAAATTGGTCCTTTAGCAGTTCCGTACGCGGGTAGATTGCGAGCGCTTTGGTCCATCCCGGGCCTGCCTGAACCGCTTCGGCCACTCGCAGCAGCGCGGGCAAATAGAAGGCCATAGTCTTGCCCGAGCCGGTGCCGGCGGTGACGATCAGCCCATTGTCGCCGCGCGCCTCAAGCAAATATTGGGTGGCCTCCTCCTGAAAATCGGCCAGGTCCAATGCGGGACCGGTAAGCGCATCCCAAAGAACTCTTCGGAATGCCGTCGGCTCCGGCCCAGCCACCCGCTGAAAGACCTCGCCGGCGGGCAGGTTACGGTCTGGATAGCGCCGGCGGCGAATATCTAGGCGGTAGTCAGATACAAGGCGCGGAGCGCCTGCCCAGGGGCGGCCGGGAAACAGTTGCCTGGACCGGCTTAGTAGGCGCACCGCTTCGGCAAACCGCGACCGGATGCGGATTTCATCTCCGGGTCCCCACACCTCAAGCAACAGCCGGCGGCGCAGGAGTGCGTCAAGGGCCTCATCAGCGCGCTCTGCGCCGAGGACCTCCGTTGCGACATCCACGACGTCCTGTTCAGACAGCGAGCCGTCAGCGAAGCCCCATCGAAGCGCCCGCAGTTCGAGACGCTCAATTGCATCCAAAAGGTCGAGGTCGCTCACGTCAGGTTCGATCTGGCGTGATGCGGAAAGCGCCAGCAAGGCCGCGCTCATCCAGCCAGGAAAGAACGCTCGGGGTGAGGTCTTTCAGTTCGGCGCCGCCTTGGCCGGTCTTCCGCAGGAAGGCTTGGACTTCACTCGGGAGGTCGTCACCCTGCATGGCGGCGAGCGCCGCATCCTTTTTTTGGATCGCATCGCCTAGCCGCGCTAACGCTCCACTGAGGTCCGCTGCTCCTGGGACATTTGATCGAAGTTTTTGGACCTCACTTGCCGCTTCTCGTATCCGTTGGACCGAGCCTCGATAAGTGGGGACAGCCTCGAGCGCCCGCAGAATGGCGTCCGTCGGAAACTGAGCGTGTGACGTTATATGCGCCGTCCAGGCTGCAGCCGAGCGGGCGTCCAGATCCTCGGCGGCCTTCGTAACGCCGGGAAGAAACTCAAATCGGAATTTGTCGTCCGGAGCCGCCAGGACGTCATGGTCCGCTCGGAAGCGCTGAAGAATGTCCACGGTCTGAGCCTTGAGGCCCGGTTTTGGGATTGGGTCTTCAATTTCGAGGCCGGCACCCCGTATTGCCGCCCAGTCCCTTTTCGCTCGCGCCAACGCCTCAGCCAAGGGCGTCAACTGCCGCGCCCGGCTTTGATACACTTGGCCCTGCTGGCCGGCCGCCAAAAGCGCCCGATGTTCCAGGAGACTGGCCCTGAGCAGCGCTGCCCGTTCAAGCAACATTGACAGCCTCGAGCCCTTCCAAGCTCTCGTCGATCTTCGCCAGTGCGGCGTCGATTGCGGCAATATCCGCTTGAGCACTTTCGACCTTCGCCGCGTGCTGGCTGGCCTGTTCTTCCAGGCGCCCTTGCACATGGTCGAGGAAGGCACGCGCCGCTTCGGCCATCACCCTCCCGTTGGTTACAGCCCCAGCCCGCGCCCGTGCGAATGCAGGAAGCAGCGCCACCGGATCATCAGCGCCCCTCAGGCTGCGGGCCGCTGACATGGCTTCGTCGTATTGTGTGGCGCCCAGCGCGACGAGCGCCTCATCGAGCCGTTTCGCTGCGGAGGATCCGGCCAATGAAGCATCACCGAATGCGGTCCGCGTCGCGGTCAGGTCCGCCAAGATCGCGGACCTTTTCGCCGACACGCCAAAGGCGGCCTCCATCTCATCGAGCCACGCCAGGCGCAGACGCGCCTCCGACGCCGCGGCCGGTGCAATCGACGCGGCCGTCTTTTTGTAGAGGTCGGCGCATCGCTTGAATAAGTCGAAGTCCAACGTCTCCGGGGGGACTTGGCTAAGCTGCCAATTGTTAGCCCGAAGACGCCGCAGGGCTCCCAACGCCACCGTCGGGTCCACCAGTGTCCCCACGACGCCGCCCTTACTGCCGGAGTTCAGCGACCGAAGAAGCGCGCGAAGGTCGGATTGCCGGGACGCGAGCGCCTCGTAGACTCGCTTCATCTCGACGCTGGTCGCGTTGACCTCCGCGGGCCATTCCGCCGCAAACAACACGCCGACGTCGGCGACTTGGTCAGCGTCGGCTTTTAGCCGACCGTTCATGACGGAGCCGATTGCCAGGAGTTCAGCGGCCGCGGCGGAATGATCCCAATCTTCAACTGGCTGGGTCAGCAGGCGAAGTTTCCCGACAACATCCAGCCGCCAAGTCTCGAGGCAGTGCAGGTAGGTCGCCAGCGCATTCGAGCCACCTGGAAAATCCCAGTGACCATCTCGATCGGCGCGCAACAGGCCGCCCATTGCGATGGCGACCTTGTCAAACTCGGCAGGCGAAGCCGCAGCGCCTGGAATCTCCAGCATCACGAGAGATGGAGCGCCGCGTGTTCCTTGGCGCGTGAACGTGATCGACCGTCGCCTAAAAGGTCGCGCGTCTTCTGTCCCACAGAACCTGGACCGCTCAAGCCCCAGCCCGTCCCAATCGATCGAGTCGGCGATCGCGTCGAAGATCAAAGGACGCAGCTTGTCGACGGCTTTATCGAGCACGCCCTCTTTTGCCCAAGCCTCCAACTCCTTTTCCTCACGGCTCCGCTGATCGACAACGGGGGCCTTGATCTGAACCTGTTCTTTCTCTGTGGGCGATACTTCGGTTTCGTCGGTTGCTGCGACGGCGTCGGGGATCCGCGGCGCGCCGAACGCGTCGAGGAGTTCGTCAGGCAGGTTTACGAGGTGTCCGGTGCCGTCCCAAAGCTCGAGTAGCGCACCCATGCGCCCCTCTTCACCGCCCACCAGCCGCCGTAGCTCTCGCCGCGCCGCGGCGTCCAGGCTGCGATTTCCCCCAAGCTTGTCCACGAGCGACTTCGGCGGAAACTGACCCGTGCTCAGCGCGGGGGCCGCGTCATCCAAAACCGGAAGTAAGACGCCGCTTTGCAGGGTGCGAGGATTGAACGCGTCCTCGACCTGATCGTCGGCTCGACCCGCCATGGTCCAAAGAGCACGCTGCGTAAACGGATAGAGCCCATGCCCTTGAGCCGTGGCGCCGAACGTCGGGTGGCAAACGGGCTGCTCGACGCATCCGTGACAGGCGTTTGGAACTGCCGGCCGAGAGATATCATCGTCCCATGCCGTGAGATTGGCCAAGCCGAGCCGGCTGGCGTTTAGATAGGGCCCAGTGAACTCCGCGAGCGCGCTCGGATCCATCTTGTCGCCGCGCAAGCGGCCTGCAGAGCGATCCATGTTCACGAAATGCGTCACGCGCGTGTAGATCGTATCCACGACTTGCTCAAAGAAGCCGGTGGTCACGCCTATCGCCCATCGCAGCTTGCAGAGCTGGTTGGTCTCGTCCCCTTGGACGATCATCGCCTGCAGCAGCGCACGATCCAGGCCCTGGACGCGCGCGAAGTCCTCAATCAGGAGAATGAGCTCGCGACCCTCCGAGTAGAGGTGCTTCCTCAGATCGTCCATAAGACCGACGAGCCGGTCGCCCGTGAAGCTCAACGTCCGGCCGATCGCCACATCCAAGCAAGCGTTTACGAGCTTGACGGCGAGCGCAGGGGCCTCAGGAATTCCGTATAGAAAGCGGAGGGCCCCCTGAGCCTGGGCGGCAGAGTCTCTGAAGTCGAGGGGATCGACCGGCAGATCGTCGAGCGTAAAACTTCGCCGTTGTTCGGCCGGCCGATAGGACGTCGGGGCCGCAAAGACATGGTCGACCAGCTCAGCGACGATGTTGTCTTCTTCGTAGAAATGCTTCTCGCGAAAATGGATGTCCTGGAAAAGGTAGGGCAGGACCTTGATCAGCTCCCGCTCAAGATCAGGATCGGCCGCATCTGGCGAGGGCGTCGTCTCGCCGAGCGCGTAAGCGATTTCGTTGAGGAGCCGCTCCTTCTGACCTTTGCGTGTGGCGACAGCTTCGCCAGTTCGGTTCAGTGCGTCGCGGAATGGGGCCTGCTTCTCCGGCGGAAGCGCCGAAATGAGCATTTCCAATATCGCCCGCAGGCTCGTTCCGGCCTTGGGAACAACCACGACCAAGCGGTCCTTGGTCGATGGCAATTGCAGCTTAAGCCAGTGAATGAGGTGGGACTTGCCCGAGCCGCTGCGGCCGAAGACAGCCATTCGCCGGTAGGCCGCGTCGGCCCGCAGGAATTCCTCGAGCAGTTCCTCTTGGCTTAGGCTCGTGTAGTTCTCTGGCCGAAGATCCTGGAATTGGGTTCCGATCGGGCCGGCTACTTTCAGGGGCGAGGCAGTATGAACCGCCTTGAAGACTGCGGGAAGAACGGCTTCCGCCTCTGTATTGATGATTTCGCCGACGCCGGCCTGCGACCAACAGACAAATTCCTTCACGAGAGCGACCCCGTTATTTCGACGTGGCTGACCCTGCGAGGCGCATCGACACCCAGGTCCAAGATGAGAGCCTGAGCGTCGGACCGAGCATCAAGCTTGAGCATGCCTTCTTGCTCCAGCCTGAACAGCGAGAAGCTCGTCGATTGTGAGAGCCTCTGTGGCTCACGTTGAAAGCCAGCGTTCGCGTCCGCTTCCAATTCGCGCCGGATTCGCCCGTTTTCGAACACCGGCGTCAACTTCGCGAGCCGGCCGAGGAGAGATAGGATTGGGGCTTCGCGGTCGCCGCCCATGGCGACCGCAAGGAGTCGGCGCAACGCAACGGTCGGGTCCGGGACCAAGGCCTGCGCCGTGATGACCTCCCCGTAGCCGAGATACCGGCACCAATAGTGAAAACTGTTGAAGCGATCTCGGTTGAGCAGGTCGAAGGCGACCTCATCCGGAAGCGCAAGTTGTTCGCCGATGAGCGACTTGTAGTTCACGCTCTGCTGCAGGGGCCGGCGGACCGGTTGCATCAGGAACCAGGCCACGGCCCGGGCAAAGTCGCTCTGGCCAACATCAGGTTCGGCCTCCGGCGCCAGAAGCGCACCTTCGATCGCGTGAAAAACCTCGGTTTCGAGGTCGCCCTTCCGCGACAGCAGACCCGCGCGGACTCGGAGCTTCTCATCGACCTGCTCAACGAGGCCAAGCTCCTTCGCGGCCGCGAGGGTCACCCGGAATATCGCAACTGGGTCCTTCACCTCGCGGTGGAGTGTTTCCGGTGAGCAGAACCCCCGCAGACGCTCCTCAGTCTCGCCAGACGGCCGATCGGCCAATACGGAGACGAGCATGCGCACTCGGTTAGGCGTCGCTTCCATGCGAGCGATGACGCTCATGCGCAGATTCTCTTGTAGAAGGTTTCGAACGACTGATTGCGGCCAGCATAGGTTGTAGTCAACATCACGCCTGGGCGCGATGGATCCTCAAGGTCTGTCGGCAGCAACAGTATTTGTTCGTGGCCCGGCCGCCTTTGAGCGAAGTCTAAGGATTCGAGTGTGACGTCGGGGCCGACGGCGACAAGCTCTGGGCCTTCGGGCAACCGCCGCTGCGTTAAGCGCGAGACACTGGTTGCGAACACCGGGAGATCTTTAGCGACTTTCCAGAGCTCGGACTTGAGCGCGGCCAGCGTATCGACCAGCACGAAGTTGGAGACCCCTTGGTGCCGCACCGCGCCCACGACCTCGCCAAATCGCCGCCGGAAGGTTCGATCGACTTGACGTGCATCGTACCACACCACGAGCCGGCCAGATTGGCGCATGAGGTCGTCGAGGATCGGGCCAACAGGCGCTGACGCCGCCCAAGGTGAGCGCGGCTCCAATCGTGGGCGTTCCGGCTTCCTTGCATTTGGGTCCGCGCGGCAAGCGGCGCACCGACTGCATGCATGCGCTTCTGGTCCTGCGCCGTACAGGTCGAGAAGAAGCGGTGCTGGGCAGCCCTGGCGATCAAGGAACTGTTTCATCAGCGCGAGATTGCGCCGGCTGGCAGACGCCAAGACCTGCCGCACAGGCTGGATGAGGCGCTGCCACGTTCCCTCCTGGCTATGATCCAGGTCAACGACCCGCACCGTCTCGTAGGCGCCGGGCCGGCCCTCTTCCCACGGAGGCGCACCAAGCAACTGGATCACGCCACTGCGGGCCATCAGGGTGAGGACGCGCGCGTTCCAGTCCGTGTTTCGCTCTCCCCGCATGTCGATGTCTTCGGGCTCGTGGCTGGGCGCCACATCAAGCGGGACGATGTAAGTGTCACGCTCGCCAGTGGACTTGCGGCGATCGTACATGGACGCCCATCGCTGGCGGCCGCGCTCGATGCTGATGACGAGGGTCTGGCTGATCTTTTCAGCAACCCGCAGGTCGCCGGCCGTGAAGCAGGTGAGGGCCATGCAAGATCGGCCATCCCGTCCGCCGCGGCCAACCTCTTGGTAGAACCGATCGAAGCTCTCCGGAATGCAAGCATGGATGATGCTGCGCACGTGACGATAGTCGATCCCTAAGCCGAAGGCGGATGTGGCCACGACAAGATCAACTTCACCGGCGCGCCACTGTCGCAGAATCCGCTCCCGCTCCGCGTTCGGGGTTTCGCCGTGGACGGTCTCGACGTGAGGAAAGCCGCCCTGCTTCAACGTCTGCGACCAAGCCTTGGCGTCATCCACACGCGTGACGTAGAGGATTGCAGGTCTCGGGACGTGCCGTATGGCTTCCAGTACCCGCGACTGACGCTCAGCTTCCGTGCTGCAGCGCACCGTCCAGTAGTCCGGCTCTCCGCGCAGTCGAAGCGCTGAAAGCGTCTTGAACGCCCCCGGCCCGGAGAAGAGTGTCTCCAACATGGCCAGGGCATTCGCCGTGAGTGTCGCTGAAAGGAGGATGGTTCGTGGCGCCGCCTCATCAGGCGCTTCATCCATCCACTGACGCCGCACCCCGGAGAGAGTCTGAAACTCGGTTCTGAAGCCCGTCCCCCAACTGTCGATGAGATGAGCTTCGTCGACAACCAGCGTTCGCAAACGCCCCCTTGCGGCCGCTTGGGTGAGAACCGCGCGAAGCGGACCGCAGACAGCCTCTGGAGACGCAAAGCAAAGCGGCAGGGCGTCCTCCCGAATACGCGCAATCAACGCGTCATTGTTTTCATTGTCGCCGCTTCGGTAGGCCATCGGCGCCTCGAAGCCCTTTTCGACCGCTGAGTTCTCATGATCGATAGCAAGCGCGACGGTCGGGGTGACCACAAGGGTCAAACCCTGGTCCTGAGATCGGCCGCTCCCGGAAAACCCAACTCTCGCTATGAGTTGGAAAATCAGACTCTTGCCTTCACCGGTCGCGAGGCCAACGGCTAGCGTGGCCCCCGTCGGCGTCGCTAGGGCCGCTCGGACGGCCGCGCGCTGGCCAACGCTCTGATAGTCGACATGTCCGAGGCTATCCAAGAAGGGATCACCCGCGGGTGCAGCCGCTTCGAGAGAACGCCTTGGTCTTTCGGCGACAGCATAGGCATCTGCTCCCTCCGCATTTGGATCCGCCGCCCAAGCGGGCGACCAGGTAGCGGCGGAGATGAGCCATCGACCTGCAAGTTTCTCTGCAGTCAGTCCGACGTCCCGCCACGCCGTGAAGTCCACTAGCGGCGAGGCTTCGTGAAGAACAACGCTCGCCCGGCCCGCCTGGCGACGTGACGATTCGAAAAACAGCGCTTGGCGCAAGAGGACAGCCACCTCCATCCGGCTGCGGGCATTTGGCGCCATCCAGGCGCGCCGCAGCCGATCGAACGCGGGGTTGTTCGGAGAGCGCCACGCAGGCTGCTCGCCGCCTTCGACCATGGCCTTCACCGCTGCGAAGGCATTGTCGCCTTCGAGGATCATGAGGCCCTCGTAGGCGGGTCACGCGACAAAACAAAGAAACCCATCGAGTCGAGACGAACGCGTGGTGACTTCACTGCGTCCAAAATGGCCGTACCACCAGACAGGGCCTGGTCGCCTCCAAAACGCGCTCGTCTACGCCCATCGCGTTCCGCCGCCCGAGTCGCTTCCTCAACCTTCGTCACGAACGTTGGATCGCTAAGAATGTTCGCTTCGGCGGCCGCCCGGGCCTCTCGACACCGACGGGCGAAAAGCGTGGGCGTCATGACGGAGGCTAGCAGGGCAGGGCGGCTGCACAGGTTGATGTCCCGACCGCCCTGGTCACGAACCCCATTGTAGTAAGGGGACGCGAGGACCGCCAAAACCGCTTCCGAAGGAGCTTCTCCGTCGAGGTCAAAATGGAGGACCTGCGTCCACGGCTGCAGGAAGCCTTGCGCGCGACGTGTAGCTCCGTGAGCGTCGAGCGAGCGAAAGACGCCTAGGTCTCCCTCGAGTGAGGGCTCGATGACGAAGCAAAATCGAAAACCCGTCCATCCTATGTCGGCGCCGGGAACCCTGGGATCGACCCGCCAGGTCGCGAACGCCGAGCCGCGATCGTCCCAGCGGATAAAGCGATCCATCGCGTCAAACGGTGGCGAGCCCGGCCTCACAATGCTGGCGTTCCGACGCATCGCCACGTTGCGCCGCCATGTGAGGCGACGGTCGCGATTGACCCCGAACTCGTCCTCCCAGGGCCGCTTGGGGATGAGCGTCTCTTGTGTCCAAGCGTAGGATAATTGGTCCGGCCCCTGCTCGATCCGGCGCAGTTGCAGGGCAGATACAAGCCAAGCTTCAACGGCCGTTTGAAGCGAAGGCTCGTCTGATTCCGCGTCGTCGATCCTCTCCGCAAGGTCCACCGCCCCATCGGAAAGGGCGACCGCATCCAGGGCGTACTGTTCATCTGCGGCCCGGCGCGCGGTCGAGATTCTCTCCCGGACCGGGTCGATCATCTCCCGAAGGCCGTCAACGCCACGCTCGAGGTAGGCGCAGGCCAGTTCGGCTTCCAGATCAGGTAGGATGAACTGAACATCGCTGGTCGAGGATTCAAAGATTTCGAAGCCCTCGGACAGCACATCAAGCCAAGCCGCCCACGGGCTCAGATCATCATCGCTGGGAAGCAACACGCGTTGCCGCAGGAGGGATTTGGATCTTCCGAAGCGGTCTAACCGTCCTATCCTTTGCTCCATTCGTGTGACGGATAGGGGCAGGTCCAGATGAACGATGGCGTCGGCGAAATTGAGGTTCAGTCCTTCTTCACCGGTGCGATCGCACAGAAGGACGGTCGGGCCGGTCGCGGTCTCGAACCCCTCGACGACAGCTTGAATCTCCGAGGTCGTGACGCCACCGGAAAGGTGAAGCGCTGCTATTTCCTGGTCAACGAGCGCGGCAAACACGGTTCCAGTCGTCTCTTCCGTCGTCGCAAAAGCCACGATTTTGGCGCTACGTTGGCCATCCTTCTCCAGGCGCTGCAACAATGAGCGGATGGCGTCTGCCGCGACGACCCCCTTGGTCCGATCGCCAGTGTCCGCAGCGAGGCTCGCTATCAAACTTGCCGGCGCATCGGCGATATTCGACGGCGTCGTGCCGGTCCCGATGGCGTCGACGGCGCCAAAAAGAGGGAGAGCAAGCTCCGACATGGCACCGCTGTGATCGTCGATCTGAAACCGCACCCGGTCACGCCAGTCCTCCAAGCTGACCAGGATCTCTGGCCATCGGAAGTCTTCCTCAACCTCCGTTCGTAGGTGCTCCCGCGCGGTTCCAACGATGACGCCTCTTGGCCGGAAGTAGACCGCCGCCTCACGCCGACGCGCTCTGATAAGGCGCTGGTGGACGCGGTAGGTATCCGCCAGATGCTGCCTCAAATCGGCAAGGGCTTCAGCGGACGGCTCGTCCGTTTCCAACTGCTGCGCCAGTTCGGCAACCGTGCGGTCATGGGGAAGCCGCGCCGCAATACTGCGGGCTGAACGCTTGATTAGGAAGGGTGACGCATCGTCGACGAGGCTGAGCAGCACACGGCCCAAATCGCGCCCGACCTCAAGTCGCTCCTCGAGTTTATCCATATCGCCCAGGCCGTAGGCTGCGGGGTCGAGGACGTGCAGAAGATTCAACAGCGCCCGCGGCGAGCCGAGGGCGGGGGTGGCGGAAAGCAGGAGCAGGCGGGAGGCAGCGTGACCTTCTGCAATTAAGCGAGCCAACGACCGATCATCGTTCAAGAGGTTGTGGGCCTCGTCGACAATCAGGAGGTCCGCCCGGGCCGAGGAGGTGCGATCGTCATCGTGCGCGACCACTTCGACCTGGCTCGATAAGTCTCGCAGATCGAAGCGCTCGAGCAACTCCCGCCTCCACTGGGTGACGAGCGGCCGAGGCGCGAGAACGCGGATGTGCCTAGTGGGATCGTCGATGAGGCATTGCCGAGCCACAATTCCGGCCTCGATCGTCTTCCCCATGCCCACTTCATCGGACAGAAGAAATCTCTGAATCGGGTCGGTCAGGACCCGTCGAGCCGCTGCCAGTTGGTGGGGAACAAGCTCGATTTTGCTCGACAACGCCCCGGTAAGGCCCTCGGCCGCCGCGCGCAAACTTGTTGAGGTCGCCAACGCGCTCCAACGGCGATCATGTAAAAATTGGGTCTCGCCACCGCCGCGAGCGAGCACCTCGGCAGGGTCCGCATGGGGCTCAAACACCCGAACCCGCAGGTCGCTTTCGCCGACGTCGCTTGCGACGCCATTTGGAAATCGAACGAAGTATTCGATCCAGGGCAGGGTGGCGGTGTCGTAGTTTTTGATCCGCCCAATGCGCCAGCTATCGCCTGTTTTGACGTAAACCCGAGTTTCTGGCCCGGCCAGGGCGCGGGTGAGCATGTCTGTTGGGAAGTGGTCGAGGTCGGACTTCTCAATCGAGTGAAAGACCTCAACCTCACACCAATCACTGTGGGCATTGGCGATCGTGCCGACGCCCCGTCGCCCAGGCAATGTGACCAGCATGCCAGGTTGAAAATGCTGGTCCGCCGCCAAAAATTCCCCCTCCCGATTGCACGTCAGCGCCGAACGTCCTTACGCTGCCGACACCGGAAGCAAAGCACAGCTCGACGGCTAGTTTGCTTAATTCCAGAGAATCGCCACTTCGCTCGCCCCTGGGTAGACTAGATCACACCCGCTGCCCCCGTGGCAAACGCCGGAGCCTCCCCTGTCTCCCAATCGTGGCGCCTCTAGAAATGCTCTGACCATGATCGAGACCGTCGCCGTCGCTCTGCCAGGACTTCAAGCCCGAGCGCTGAGGACGCTAGGGACGCGGCGGCCCTGTCCGGTGGAGACCTATCGGCTAATCGGCCTCGGGATGGGCGAGATCGACCTCAGAACCGCTGAGGCCGAGCCGCAGCGTCGACGCTTCAACGCCTACTACGGCGTCAGGCGCAACATCGTGTGGCGCACCAACTATTACGGGATTTTCGAAGGGGCGAAGGCCTCGACGCTCGACACTCCCGCACTCTTTGTCTCGGTCTTGGCGGACATCTTCCGCGAGTGCGGACGCGTTGAGGGCTCTTTCGCAAGCAAACTCGTGGCCACGCTTCGCCCCGATGGCCCCATCGTCGACAGTGTCGTCCGCGCTTGGCTTAGCCAACATGGCGCGTGCCCGCCCTTCTCAGGCGGCGTGGCAGGGGTGATCACCTACTACACTTGGCTGAATGAAATCCTCTCGGCTGTTTCTCTCACGCCAGAGGCTGACGCGTGGCGCACGGCGTTCTCAGCGGCGTTTCCAACTGCCAGTCCGCGCGACTTGGTCTCCCCCATGAAGCAGCTCGATTTTCTTATCTGGGCAGGCGCAGAGCGCTAGCCGGCAGCGCGCCAAGTCGCAAAGCCGCCGCCGCGCAGTTCACACGCTGGGCAGGTTCCGCAGCCAAATCCCCAGGAATGTCGGTGCTCGCGATCACCCTGATAGCAGGTGTGCGTGTGTTCGATGATCAGATCGACGAGGGCTTGACCGCCGAGGCTCTGAGCGAGCGCCCAAGTTTGGGTCTTGTCGATCCACATGAGCGGCGTGTCGATGACGAAGCGCTTTTCCATCCCAAGATTCAGGGCGACCTGCAGCGCCTTGATCGTGTCGTCCCGACAGTCCGGGTAGCCGGAGAAGTCAGTTTCGCAGACGCCAGTGACGAGGCGCTTGATCTCCCGCCGATAGGCGATGGCACTCGCATAGTTCAGGAACAGCAGATTTCGGCCGGGCACGAAGGTGTTGGGCAGCCCACTTTCAGCGAAGGCGATGGCGGCGCCCGTCGTCAACGCGGTGTCGCTGATGCCGCCAAGGGCGGTGAGGTCGAGAACGCGGTCCTCGCCCAGCTTTGCGGCCCACGGGGCCGAGAAGGCCCGGATCTGGTCCAGAAACTGGAGCCTGACATCAAGTTCGACGCGGTGGCGTTGGCCATAGTCGAAGCCGATTGTTTCGACGCGGTCGAACCGGTCCAAGGCCCAGGCCAGGCAGGTGGCCGAATCCTGTCCGCCCGAGAACAGCACCAGGGCGGAGGTCTCGGTCATCACGCGGCCTCAGCTCCAAAATAGGTGCAGGCGCCGTTGTCGCTGTCCCGCCGGACCGTCACTCGCCACAGGTTTGGGCAGACCGGCTGAAGCTTCCGCCAGATCCACGACGAGAGGTTTTCCATCGTCGCGGGGCCAAGATCGTTGATCTCGTCCAAGAAGCGATGATCCAGCCCGTCACGGGCTTCCTCAAGCGCTCGGTCGAGCAAGCCAAGATCTATGACCATGCCGGTTTCTGGGTCGGCGCGACCGCGCACCACCACCTCAGCCCGGTAGGAATGACCATGAATCCGCCGGCTCGGATCGCTGTCCACACTGCGATGCAGGGTGTGCGCCGCGTCGAACCGAAATTCCTTGCTGAGTTCGTGCATCAGCGAATGCCCATGAATTTGTGCGTCTGTAGAGACAGACGCCACTGGGGATGGTCCAGGCAGTAGGCGATGGCGGCCTGGGTGTTGGTCTCGATCTCCGGCCCGTCCATCGGCTGCAAAAGATGATGGTTGAAGGCGAGTCCTTCGAATGCGCCAGGGTCGACGCCGTCTTGGGGGAAAACCAGCTTTAGTTCGTGCCCCGTGACCTGCGCCAACGGAGTGGATCCCTTGGGGCTGACGGTGATCCAATCAATGCTGGTCGGCGCGCTCAGCGTCCCATTCGTCTCAACCGCGACTTCGAAATCGCTGCGGTGGAGGGCGTCTACAAGACCGGCATCGACCTGCAAAAGCGGCTCGCCGCCCGTAAGAACCACGTACCGCTGACCGCCCTGGCCCCGCCACATGTCGGTAATAGCGTCGGCGAGTTCGTCGGCCGTTCGGAACCGCCCGCCGCCGTCGCCATTCGTGCCGACGAAGTCGGTATCGCAGAAGCGGCACTCCGCCGTGCCCCGATCGCGCTCCCGACCGCTCCACAAGTTGCAACCGGCGAAACGACAGAACACCGCCGGCCGGCCGGCATGCCGCCCCTCTCCCTGGAGGGAATAGAACATCTCTTTGACGGCGTATGTCACCTCAGGCTGCCCTCGCCTGGGCTGCCAACTCACTCTTCATGACTTGCAGCAGGTAGAAGGTCAGCTGCCGAACGTCAGCCGGTACGTTCTGCAGGCCGTTCCAGCGTCGGCGCTCGGCGCCGAAGTCCCACTCGCCGTCGGACCACGCGGTCTTGCCTTTGAGAAGGCGAAGGCCCTTGGCGAATTCGTCACGCGTTTCGGCACCTGTGACCCCGTTGAGGTAGTCCATGACGTAGCCGAGCGCGACGATCCCGGTCCCGTGGATCAGTCGAGAGTCCTTGGGAGTCTTGTTGTCCCAATCGGCAGAGAACACGGCTTGGACGGCGTGCCAGTACTCGCTGATCAAGGTAACGCCCTTGTCGAGCAGCAGCGCATCTTCGCCCGCATAGAGCCTAAGGGCCCCGTCGCTGAGCGAATTCATGATCACGCGCTGGAGGACGGTGTCGCGGATCACCCCCTTGGGGTTGGTCTGTTGCTTGATCAGACCCTTGAGGGCCGAACCGGTCCGGTAGTTGAGGGCCTCGGTCAGCAGGGCCGCCTGAGAGCGGCTCGACATCCGCGGGGGCAGATCACCTACCTGAGGCAGGAGTTCATAAACCAGCGCCTTCGGGAGAGGTCGGGTGTTGTTGATCAGGATGAATTGCCGT
Source organism: Caulobacter sp. (assembly GCA_044239675.1). GTDB lineage: Bacteria > Pseudomonadota > Alphaproteobacteria > Caulobacterales > Caulobacteraceae > Caulobacter. Next base: position 89,844 of record JBIIAX010000015.1, on the reverse strand, counting down.
TGCAGTTCCTCCTCGGTCTCGCAGAGGAAACCAGACACCAGGACCTCGAAATCGCGGCCGTGCAGACCGGCCAGGGCCGTGAATCGCTGTTGGCCATCGACGATCCAGCCTGGGGGGCCGTCGGTGACGTCGATGATGAGCCTGCGCGAGGCCGCGCCTGGCTTGGTTGGGGGTTCAAGATGAGCTTTGCCGAGGAAGGCGACCACGATCGGGTTGGGAAGGATCGCGCTCGGTTTTTCCAGATAGTCGCGGATTTCTCGGATGTGCGCGGCGATCTGCGGCCGTTGGAATCCTGTGAGCATGCCGCCCCCGTCGCGCCCCGCTCGCTCGATGCGGGCGACGCGCGAGATGTCGGCGGCCTTCGCAACGAAGGTGAACACCGTCATGTCGGGGTTTTGCGCCGGCGTCAGGGCGTTGAAGTAGAGGAAGGTCTTGCTCATGGCTGCCGGAATTCACTCAGGTGGGTATGGAAGACGTGGAGATTGTGGATTCCGCGTCGCTTGTTGCGGTTTGAGGTGCGAAAAATCAGAGCTTCGACACCGGCCTCGCGGCAGACGCGGCAGCTGCAATGCTCCCACGGCCGGTCAGTTAGGGTGTCGGCATAGACCTTTCGCTGCTTGGCTGCGGCGTCGGCACGTCGGCTCGGTGAAACCTCCTCGTCCCAATTGAGCGCCGCCCAATAGTCCATGACCGCGTCCAGGCCCTGGTCGAGCGAGGCGCGTCCCTCCGCATAGGCGCGCACACCCTTCAGAGCCGCATCTTCGAGGACGCGGGCGTCCTCCTGATTGAGGCTCCCCTCGAGCGCCTTTTGCTTGAGCTTGTTGTTCTCGGTCGCCTGGGGGATGCGGATGGCGGTGTAGTAGGAAAGATCGCCGGTCGGCGTTCGCATCCAATAGTTCTTCTTGGCGTCCTTGAAGGCGCGGAGCAGCGGGGACGTGGTGTCGAAGCTGGTAACACCGAACTCTTCCAGGGCGCTCAGCTCCTCGATCTTGCCGAAGCCGAGAAGGTGCAGGCGCACCCGTGTGGGCAGGGCGTCCCGCATGGCGGCCAGCACCCGGCGAATTTGGTCTATCTTCAACGGCACGGTGCCGCCGATGGCCAGGTAGTCGTAGCCCATATCCGTGAGGCTTCGAGCTGCTTCCGCCATGCTTGCGGTAGACCAGCCTTGGATCACACCCATCGGCGTGAAACCGCCGCCGAGCCGTCCGCCCGCATGATAGAATTCCGCAGCATTCTGGAGTGTGATCTCGTACCGGTTCCGCACGTCGTCCGACACATCGGCGATGGAACGCTCGACGCCGATCTCATCGAAATCGAAGATGAGGTGATCAGGCGAACAGCCGTGGGTGAAGTCGCCATCGGCGTAGAATTCTGCGGTGTCGTCCGCGCCGTAGGGCGGAGTCGGCAGGTTCCGATAGGTGAAGGCGCCGCAATCGCCCATCATCATGCTGTCGGGAAAGCGGGTCTCCGGATACCGCAGAAACCGCCGGGCGCCCTCCCGGCGGAACCGCATGAGCTGCGCCTCCGAGTACTTCCCAGGATGCCGAGCATCACCGACGATGCCGCGCGAGACGAGGATGCCGTCGTAAGGCGCCTCGTCCAAAAACTCGTGTGGGTACTGGTCGTCCCGATGGATCGTGCGCCCCGCGCCGTTCCGGTCCGCGACAAAGTCATAGGCCGGGTCGATCGTGTCGAGGCTGTCAGCGAAAATGAACCGCATCAGGCCACCTTCGCAAAGGCGTGCTGGCGGTCGAGGCGGGCCAAGTGGCTGGACAGAAGCTTGATGTCGCGCGGAAGGTTTTGGATCTCATTCCAATCGCGCTGAAGCTCCGCCCAGCGCCCGGATGTCCACCGGCAATGGGGCGCGATGCGGTTAAGCGCTTCATAGGCGTGAGCTTGAAGATCGGTTCCTGGGGCAGCCCGCGCCATGATCCGATCCATGAGGAGGCTCATGGCCTCAATCCCAGCGGAATGCATTAAGCGACTGTCGGTGGTCGGCCGACCCCAAGCCTCAGGGAAGGCCGCCTTGGCGGCGCTCCAGTAGGCGACGAGGATGCGGTACATGCCGTCGACATCCGCCGGCGCATCTCCATGGGACTTGAGCGGCGCCAAGGCGCCCAGGGCGCCGCTGATGCTGAGACGGATCGCTTTGATCAGCGCTGAGTCGATCACGACCGCGTCCGGCTGATCTTCGGAGAGCCGGCGGATCAGGCCTTTGAACGGGGAGTCCGGTGACGACTGCAGCCGATGAACGAGCAGGCTTGGAATTTTCCGCGCGGTGAGGTCGCGCGGGAAGAGGGTATCGACTTCCGGGAGCAGCTCGTTGATGAGCCGCGGGTCGAGAGGCTTGGCCTTGTTGACCAGGATGAATTGCTCCCGGTGAACAGCCAATTCCTCCGAAACGAAGGCGACGACGGGAACGGGAAAGGTCTTGTCCTTCGCTTGAGACAAGGCGATCGACCGCTGTTGGCCATCTACGATCCAGGCTGCTCGTGATCCGTCCAAGGGCAGGGGGATGCGCAGGGTCCCGGCCTCAGAGACCCGCAAGTCACCATCCGGCCGCTCGCCGCGCGCGGCCGTGAACCGCGCGCGAGACGAAATCGCCAAGATGATCGAATTGGGGAAAAGGACGGGGCCTTGGTCCAGGAAGTCCGTGATCGCCTGGACGTGGTTCTTGATGCCCTTGCGCTGGAAACCTTGCAGCGATCCTTCAGCGTCGCGGTGAACTCGCGAGATTTCGGCGATCTTGAGCAGGTCCGCGCCGGCAATGAAAAAGGCGTAGATGGCTTTGTCCGCTTGAACTGTGCGAACGGCCCGAACCGCTAGCACGGGTTCACTCGTTTTGCGGGGCCGCGTCATGCCGAGCGCTCACTGGCTACAGCGGCTTTGAACAGGCGAGCAAACCGGCCCTGTTCGCACGCGATGCCGTCTTCGCGCCGCAACTGGCGAAGCAGCGCGGATGCGCTCGCCTGTGGTTTGAGGCGACCCTTTATCAGGATGGTCAACTCGGTGTCCGAGCGTTGCTCGCGCACGGGACGCTCTGGCGCGGCGACGCCCGACAAGAGGGCCTTCACCGCCGCGAATTCAGTGTCGCGGTCCGCGCCTTGGTCAGCGACGTGTTCGACGAAATGAAGGAGCGCCCTTTGGGCGAAATCCGACCGCGTCCCAGGGACGAGAGCGTCCAATCGATCATCGTAAGGTACGATTGCCGCATGCAGCGTGTTTGGAAGCGCTTGCTCCAGGCTGGCCCCGAAAATTCGCAGCCGGGCCAGAGTCTGCGGCGACGCTGCGGCAAGGCTTTTGCCTACCATGGTCGCATAGGGTTTCGTCAGGGCTACGAGGACGCGACCTTCGCCGTCGCCTCCTGCCTTGTCCCATAGGACAGAGTTGTTGCCGGCCATGAGGTTTGCGAACCACTTTGCCGAGTCGAACGGTCCGGTGACCCTGCTGGAGATCGACTCCGCCACATCGCTAGCCACCGTCAGCCCGTAAGCGGGCACAAGGCGCTCGCCCGGGACGAGCCCGAGCCCGGCAGAAATAATGTAGAGTGGACTTCCGGAGCGGGCCGCAGCCGACTTGGCCAAGCCGAAGGCGCGGCCGCCATAGAGGCTTGCGGCTTGCACTCGAGCGGGAAGAGCGGCGAGCGCCTCTTGCCAGGCCTTCTCGACCTGCCTTTGAGTTTGGATCGTCAACGCTGAGGGCGTGCCCTGGGCCGGCACTTTGACGGTCTTTCGCTGGGCGCAGATCGTGATCACCGCGCTCACAGGCCCCGAGCCTGGCGAGCTAATGGGTCCATGCGGAGCCGATTCCGTCAATAACTGCGTCCCAGAATTCCAATTGCCAGCCCGCGGAGGTGTTCGCGACCACCACATGTAGTGATGCTTCGGTTCGCGAACACCACGCGTAGAGACTAGCATATGTGCGATTCCACAGCTAGGCCCAGGCGTTAGAATTTAAACTTTTTGGGACGAAAACTGCGAACCGCTTGGATCAGCATTCTGAGCGATAGGGCGCAGTTAATGGGGTATTGGCGACCTCAAAATTTGACCTGTGCCACGGCGCGCGCTTCACCTTGCGGTCTAGTGACAAGATGATTCAGACCACCACTCGTCTAAGCAGAGGCGTCCGTCGGCGTCGCAAATCGTCGGGTTGGATCATTGAGGCATAATCATAGGCGGGGCCTTGGTGGTGATGGCTAGTCTGGCGGTCGGACTGACCAGACAGTCTCGCCGCGCAATCCGAGTTCCTGAGCTAGTTGCCTGATATCTGGCGGGGAACGCCTTCCCCTACGCCCGAGCCGATTTCGTCTTGGTCGATCCGTTCAAGCGGGGAGCCCGCAACGCCCCAAGCGGAGAACGGCCCGGGGGGCGTGCATGGTCCCGCCGCGTTCCGCGGCGCCCCTTCGGGCGCTTTGCAGCGCCGCCGGCCACGCAACGGCGCTTCGCGTCAAGCTGCGCCGGACCTAGCGGGCATGAGCAGACGGTCTGCTTTCGGTCCAGAGGCCAATGTCGGCTCCCGGCGCAAAGCCGATGAAGCGGCAGCGAGAAACGTTGGTCGTCCTCCTCACATCGCCATGCTTTCTCCCGTGACCCGACCGAGATCAGCCGCCTCTCGTTTGAGACTGACATTAAACAACAGAGGACAGATCAATGAATCCCATTTCCGTAGCCATGAAGGCCGTACGCGCCTTCGACCACTCTGCCTACTTCACTGAAATCGCTCCGGTGGTCCGGGTCGGGCCGGTCCGCATCGCCCACCGTCTCGTTTTGGTCTCGCCCAATGGCAAGTTCAGCGGTGCAGGCCGTGTGACCGTGCAGCTTTGCGATGCCGATGGGCAGAAGTACGACTTGCGCACTGTCTTGGTTGAGTTCAGTGGACGGTGACCGGAGCGAGGTGCACTACGCGCTCTACAGTGCGGACTAAAGCGAACTAAAATCTCCGAAGCAAGGATTGACAGTCCGTCGTCATTAAGGATTTCTGACTGGGCCTGATGCGAGGCAGGGTCCGGTGTTCCCTTAGGGGCGCCAGCGCGATGCGATGGATCCCGAAGCAGCATCTACAAGTGAGGGCGTGACGCCCGATGGGCTCGGATCGGCTGCCGGAATGGCGGCTGCTTCGATGCATCCATCGGAGCGCAATTAGAACCTCATGCGCGCTCCGCAGCTGGAGACGCCAATGGCTGTCCAGAATACCCTGACTGTAATCTCGCTGCCTCTCGCGAGGCTCACCCCTAACCCCCGAAACGCCCGCACCCACAGCGAGCGGCAGATCGCCCAGATCGTGGGATCGATCTCGCAATTCGGATTCACCAACCCCGTGCTGGTCGACAGCGAGGGGACGATCCTCGCCGGCCACGGGCGTGTGGAGGCTGCCCGTCGAATGGGCCTGGAGACCGTCCCGACCATCTCCCTTGAGGGACTGACGGCCGAGGAAATGCGAGCCTACGTCCTGGCTGATAACAAGTTGGCGCTCAACTCTGGCTGGGACCCGGAAATCCTGAAGATCGAGATCGGCGAGCTGTGTTCGCTGGACCTTAGCTTCGAGATCGACCTTACCGGCTTCGGAGCCGGAGAGATTGATGTGATCCTCGGTGGAGGAGAGATCGATGCTGACGATGGCGAGGCCGCGTCGAACTTGATCGCTTCGAAGGCCGGAGCGTCCGTGACCACCCTCGGCGACGTCTGGATCCTCGGGAAGCACAGGCTGCTGTGCGGCGACTCGCGTGAGCCATCGTCTTTCGAGGCGCTGATGGGCGAAGAGAGAGCCAGGATGGTATTCTCGGCCCCCCCCTATAACGTGCGGATCGACGGCTTTGTCGGGGGTCTGGGCGCTGTGAAGCATGCCGAGTTCGCGATGGCCTCGGGAGAAATGACGAAGGACGAGTTCAGCGGCTTCCTGGCCTGTGTGTTTGCGAACCAGGCGGCGGTGAGCTTGGACGGCGCCCTGCATTACCAATGCATGGACTGGCGCCACATGGGGGAGATGCTGGAGGCGGGGGAGAGCGTCTACAGCGACCTGAAAAACCTCTGTGTCTGGGCGAAGGACAACGGGGGAATGGGGACCTTCTACCGTTCGAAGCATGAACTCGTGTTTGTGTGGAAGGTTGGCCAGGCGCCCCACTTGAACAATGTCGAACTGGGGAAGAATGGCCGCTACCGGACGAACGTCTGGGAGTACCGCGGCGCTTCGAAGACGGGGGCCGACGCTGAACTGGCGATGCACCCTACCGTGAAGCCCGTGCCGATGATCGTGGACGCCGTAAAGGACGCGAGCTGCCGTGGAGACATTGTGCTCGATGCGTTCGGCGGCTCCGGATCGACCCTTATCGCCGCCCAGCGTTGCGGGAGGCGCGCGCGGTTGATCGAGTTCGAAGGAGGCTACTGCGATGTGACCGTCAGCCGGTGGGAGCGGCAGACCAAAGGAGCCGCGATCCTGGAGGGCACGGGGGAGACGTTCGCGCAGGTGAAGGCGCGGCGCGAGGCAGAGCTCGAGGAGCTGGCTGACCTCGCCTTGGCGGAGGTGGCTTAATGGAGGAGGATGCGCGCGACGAAAGCGGCCGCTTCCGGAAAGGGTCCAGTGGCAACCCGAACGGGCGACCGACTAAGCAGTCGAAGTTCCACAGCCTGCCCCCGACGAACCGAAGGTCGATCTTCGAGGTTGTCGAACAGCAGGTATCCGTCCGGACCAGCGCCGGAGAAGAGAAGAAGACCATCTACGAGGCGATCCTCACAAAGCTCGCTGTTGAGGCGGCGAAAGGCGATCGCCAGGCAATGAAGATGGTCCTTGCGGAAGTGCACCGCGCGGCGAGCGAAAACGAGCGCACCTTGAGCCTTGTCGGGATGCTGCAGGACCAGATTCAGCAGCTCCAGGACCAGCTCGCGGCGTGGGAAAGGCGCTATCCGTCGCAGAACGGCGGGGTGTTGGTGATGCTGGCGAAAGGCCAGTCGGAATAGTCGGGGAACGGCGCCTGGGCAGCCTCTGGCTACCCGGGCGCCGTCTTCCTAGCGCGCTAGTGACAGAACCAGCGTCCTAACAAGACGGTCCAGCAGACTTATTCCCTCGGGATCGGGGTCCAGGCCAGACTGCCGCCACCGCCTGTGTTCCATGAACAGCGCAAGCCACAGCCGGGTCGATGGGCCGGTCCACTTGCCCAGCGCCCGCGCGTCGGCGAGGCACGCGTCGGCGAAGGACAGGGGATCCTCAACGCCGATCTCGCGAGCCAACACCCACCCATCGATCAGATGGGAGAAGTGAGCGGAGCCCTGCCAGTCGAGGTCTGTTGGCACGACGCTGAACTGGCCAGCCCGGACCTGTGCCAGCCACTCGAACCCCGCCCCCTGGGGCAGAGGCTCTGTTCGCCGGTCCGTCAGGTGCTTTAGCAGCACTTCCCGGCTGTCATCCTCCCCGGAGCGTCCAAACAGCTTCCGCGCCACCTCCTCGACCGTTTCCAGCCGGGTGAACCGGCCCTTCGGCAGGACCCGCATTCCCGGCCTGAAGGCCTTGGCACCGGTCGCATCGCCCTTGGCGTGGCGACCCATTCTCTCTCCGAGCGGGGGCAGGGGCTCACCTGGCTCGCCGCCAAACCAGAAAAACGGGCCAAGCCGCAGGGTGGCCGGATCCACCATAATCCAGACAACGCAACCGCCGGGCTTGCTGCCGAGTGCGGTGTTGATCCCGACATTGGCGCGCTTGCCCCCCTGCCGCGCCGCCTTTAGCTGGACGTGCCGCAGAACGCCGCGCGCCTCGACCGCTATGTCGTAGCCATTGGCGTCGAACTCCGACCGCAGGATCTCAAACGGCAGGCCCAGCTTGAAAAGCAGAACCTTGGAGAGTTCAGCCAGGAAGATGTGTTCGATGACCTTCTCGCGAAGGACGGAGCTTTCCGAAGACCAGGGATCGATCATGATCGCAGTTCGCTCGGCCGACGCGGCAAGTCCAGTAAAATGAGACTCATCGTCCGTGGTTTGATCGTCCGCCACCGCGTGCTCTGCGGACATGGACGTCCGCGCTCGACTGGCCAGCAACATCAAACGCCTGCGCAAGGCGCGAGGCTGGTCGCAGGAGACCCTGGCGGACGAGATCGGCATCGATCGCACCTATGTCAGCGGGATCGAACGTCTTGTTCGCAATCCCACCATCCTGGTGCTGGAGCGGATCGCCATCACCCTTGGCGTACCCGCCGGACGCTTGCTGGATGAGCCGGACGAGGACCGCGCGGCTTAGGCAAGGCCGCCACGCCCGTCGCGCAGTCCCGCCAGGACTGGACTCCGGGCGCCCCTCAAGCCGTCCATTGCCCCAAGGCAAGTGGAGGCCACATGATTGATCCCAACGAGGCGCGTCAAGCGCACCAGGCCATCCTTAGCCTGATAGCCGGTCTGGCGGAGGACGCCCTGGATCCGGTCTCCTCGGCCGTCCCGCCAGCCGAGCGCCTGGCCCGGATGAGCGGGCTTCGGGCCATTGGAGAGGAAATATCCGCCATGGCCGCGTCGGGGGCCATTGCCGCCAGATTCATCCCGACAGCCGAAGACTGACCCTGGACTTCGCTGCCGACCAGAGCGTCATTGGGCCTCGCCGGACGGTCTTTGACACGCCGGCTGCTCCGCCGGGTGTTCTCCCGCGACGGAGCCTGGGTCAGTGCGGCGGGCGGGATCCCGCGCCCGCGCCAACCTAAGGATAGACCCGATGACGCTGACCCCCAACCAAATCAAGCTCCTGACCCGCGCCTCCGAAAAGGAAGATGGCTTTGTGGATGCCGGCGTCCAGGATCACTCCACCCTCCGCTCGCTGATCAAGCGCGGCCTGATGATCGCTACCCCTCACCCCAGCGCCGAAGGCCGCTGCCTGATCACCAGCGCCGGCCGCGAGGCCGTAGGCAAGGGCGCTCCGCCCACGCCTACCGCTTCGCCCGAGGTAACCGCCGCGCCAGAAGGACCAGCTTCGATCGTCGCCGCGCCGTGCGAATCTCCAGCGCGCGGCGCCAAGACGCGGCTGCTGCTCAAGCTGTTGGAAGCGCCGGAGGGAGTTACCGTCGCCGCCATGTCCGAGGCCACCGGGTGGCTGGCCCACTCGGTGCGTGGCTTCATGGCCGGAACCCTGAAGAAGAAGCTGGGTCTCACAGTAATCTCCCGGAAAATCGATGGCCAGCGCCTCTACAGCCTGGCCGACGCATGAGCCTGGAGGACCAGATCGTCGCCCTGCAGACCCTGGATCTGGAGGGTCTGCGGGCGGAGTGGCGGCGGCGGTACGGCCCGCCGCCAAGCCTCCGCTCGGTCGAGCTGATGGGGCGGATGCTGGCCTGGAGCCTGCAGGCCGAACGTCTCGGCGATCTGGACGCGGCGACCCGTCGCCGACTGCGCGAGCCCGCCCGCGACCCAGGTCCCAGATTGATCGTCGGGACGCGGCTGGTGCGGGAGTGGGAGGGAGAGCGGCATGAGGTCGAGGTGACGGCAGAGGGGTTTCTGTACGGCGGCAAGCGCTGGAAGAGCCTCTCCCAGATTGCCCGGTCGATCACCGGCTCGCAATGGAATGGTCCGCGCTTCTTCGGCTTGAGGGAGGGTTAGGTGAATGACCAAGCTTCGTTGCGCCATCTATACCCGCAAATCTTCGGAAGAGGGGTTGGATCAGGCGTTCAACAGCCTGGACGCTCAGCGGGAAGCCTGCGAGGCCTACATCCTGTCTCAGAAGAGCGAGGGCTGGACGGCGGTCCCCACCGCCTACGACGATGGCGGCTTTTCTGGCGGCTCGATGGACCGACCGGGCCTGAAAGCCCTGTTGGCCGATATCGCCGCAGGCAAGGTGCACGTGGTGGTGGTCTACAAGGTCGATCGCCTGACGCGTTCGCTGAATGACTTCGCCAGGATCGTCGATGTGCTGGACAAGGCCGGCGCGAGCTTCGTCTCGGTGACCCAGGCCTTCAACACCACGACTTCGATGGGCCGGCTGACGCTCAACGTCCTGCTATCTTTCGCCCAGTTCGAGCGTGAGGTCACCGGCGAGAGGATCCGCGACAAGATCGCCGCATCCAAGGCGCGTGGCATGTGGATGGGTGGGGGCCTGCCGCTTGGCTACGACACCCGGGACCGGCTGCTGCATGTCAACCAGGCCGAAGCGGCGGTCGTGCGCGAAATCTTTCATCGCTATGTCGAACTCAGGTCGGTGCATGCTCTCGCCGAGGACCTGGCTCGTCGGGGTGTCGTATCAAAGCGTCATGTCTACGCCTCGGGGCGAACCTCCGGCGGCAGCGCCTTCAGTCGGGGCGCGCTGTTCCACCTACTGGCCAATCGCATCTATCGCGGCGAGATCGTCCATCGCGATAAGGTCTATCCGGGGCTCCACGAGGCGATCGTCGATGCGGGGCTGTTCGACTCCGCCCAGCGGCTGATGGCCAGCAACCGGCGCATTCGCACCGAGGGGATCAACGGCGAACGAGCGCCGCTCTGCGGACTGATCTTCGATCACGCGGGCGCTCCGATGTCTCCGACCCATAGCCGGGGTCGCGGCGGCCGCTCCTACCGCTATTATGTCTCCACTCAGCTTCAGCGCGGCGGGCGGGCGGCCGAGCGAAGCGCCGATGATCTCCTTCGCATCCCCGCCCCCGGCGTCGAACAACTTGTGCTCGATCGCCTTCGGCGCATAGCTGGACGACCCACCGCGCCCTGGAGTGAGCTGCGCGCGAGCCTTCGAAGGGTGGAAGTTCGCCCCCAGACGGTGTCGCTCACAGTTCTGGCCCCGCCTGGCATCAAGCCAGAGGACAGGTTGGCCGCAGACGACAGGGTTGAGCGCCTGCCGGACAACCTTCTACGGCTGGTCGTGCCTGTGCGTCTTCAATCTCGCGGCGGCCGAAGCTGGATGAGCGGTCCCGGTGGCGGCAAGGCCGTCGCCGGCGCCCGGGTCGACCGAGCGCTGATCGAAGGGCTTCGCAAGGCCCATGCCCTGGTCGCCGCTCATGGCCTGACGCCGCCTCGCGGAAAGATCCCAGCCGGCGCGTGCGAGTCGGTCGGCGATCCCTATCTGCGCCGTCTGGTGCGGCTGGCTTTTCTGGCCCCCGATATCCAGCAGGCGATTCTTGACGGAACCCAGCCGCCTGGACTGCAACTGAAGCATCTGACCAGCGAGCCCATCCCTTACAGCTGGGCCGAGCAGCGCACGCTTTTGGGATTCCAGGGCAAGGCGTGATGGCCTCCCGATAAAGCCCGAACACCGTCCTGATATGACCCTGATATTCACCTGTTACAGCGGCATAACAGGCCCTGTTATCACCTGTTAAATCTCGCGGGCCCATCAGGAAAACGCCGCATAAGCGGCGGAAATCGTTGCTCTAAATCGCTCGTCAGCGCCGATCAATCCAGTGAAAAAACGCGAGAACAGGGAATAACAGGCGGGCTGAAACCGTGTCTCACCGGCGGGGCGCGGAGACTGGCCCGCGAATACCTGGGCAAATGGCCGGCTTGGGGACCGGAATGAGCGGTGAAAGGCCGGAAGCGCGGCCAAAAGGCCCGAAGTTACCGGCAGTTACGAGCGAGGCTCTGGTTCGGAGCCAAGTGCCACGACTGGCTGGCGGAGAGGGTGGGATTCGAACCCACGGTGCCCTTCCAGGCACGCCGCATTTCGAGTGCGGTACATTCGACCACTCTGCCACCTCTCCATACCGGTGTGAGGGCCGCGAGGCCCCCAGAGCGAGGCGCGGAACCTAGCGATGCGGCCTGAAAATGCAAGCCTCGTCTGGGCGTCGTCGGCGAGGCGCGTCAAGCGCGTCCTCCCACGCGCTCCGCGGGGATCACGGCTATGGTGGCGAGGCCTGCGGCGACCAGCTTTTCGGACCCGTCGGCCTGCCGGTTGACCACCCGGGCCTCGACCGGGATCAGCATCCGTCCAGGCTTGAGGACGGCCGCCCGGCAAACCAGTTCGCCGCCGATGGCGGGGGCCAGGATGTTGAGCTTGTACTCCGCCGTCAGCACCGCCTCGCCGGGCCGCAAGACCGTGCCGGCGGCGGCCGTGGTGGTGTTGTCGACGAGAAAACCGATGCACCCGCCGTGGAAGAAACCATGCTGCTGGCCGACCTCCTTGCGGAAGGGCAGGGTCATGGTCAGGGTTCCGGGACCGATCGCCTCGACCCGGGCCCCCATGTGCCGGAACAGGCCCTGGGCCTCGAGGGCGGCGCGAATACGGTCCGCGATGGCGGGATCGAGGACCGGGCTCGGCGTTGGGCTCATTGAAAGGCGCCCCCGCGGCCCTCGCCGCCGGTGAACCGGGCCGCGCCGGCGGCGCCTTCGCCGGAACGCAGGCTCTCGATGCCGAGGCCGATCTCCAGGGCCGTGGCGGCGTCCCAGTCCAGGCTCCACTGGTCGATGGCGGTGCGGCGGTCGTTGCGCAGGCAGGCCTGCGGGAAGCCGGCGATCTGGCGGGCCAGGGCGAGGGCGGCGTCCAGGGCCTGGCCGTCGGGAACAAGGCGGTTGGCGAGACCGATGGCCAGGGCTTCGGCGGCGCCGACGGCCCGGCCGGTGAGGATCAGGTCGAGGGCGCGGGACTGGCCGATCAATCGGGGCAGGCGGACGGCGCCGAGATCGATCAGCGGCACGCCGAACCGCCGGCAGAAGACGCCGAAGGTGGCCCCTTCGGCGGCCACCCGCAGGTCGCACCAGAGGGCCAGTTCCAGGCCGCCGGCCACGGCGAAGCCCTCGACGGCGGCGATCACCGGCTTGGAGAGGGCCAGGCGGGTCGGACCCATGGGACCAAAGTCGCCCTCGCGGTGGACGGGATTGCCCGCCCCGGCGGCGACGGCCTTGAGGTCAGCCCCGGCGCAGAAGTGGCCGCCGGCCCCGGTCAGGACGGCGACGCTGGCGGCCGGATCGGCGTCGAACCGTTTGAAGGTGTCGTAGAGGGCCTGGGCGGTGGCGCCGTCCACGGCGTTGCGGGCCTGCGGCCGGCTCAGGGTGACGACGGCGATGTCGTCCTGTCGTTCATAGGTGACGGACATGGCGGGCAGCCTCCAGGGACGTTGGCGGAGATTGCCCGAGGTGACGCGCCGAAAGGCAAGGGGCCCGTCACCCCGCCAGCGGGTCCGGTTCCTCGACCTTCTCCCCACGCTTTCCGTCCCCCCGCTTGCCTTCCCAGCGCGAGACCACGGCGGCGGCGACGGAGTTGCCGACGACGTTGGTGGCGGAGCGGCCCATGTCGAGCAGGTGGTCGACGGCCAGGACCAGGGCGATCCACGCCTCATCCATGCCGAAATAGGTGAGGGTGGCCATGATCACCACGAGGCTGGCGCGGGGCACCCCGGCCATCCCCTTGCTGGTCACCATCAGCAGCAGCAGCATGCTGATCTGCTGGCCGACGGTCAGGTCGATGCCGTGGGCCTTGGCGATGAACAGGGTCGCGAAGGTGCAGTACATCATCGAGCCGTCGAGGTTGAAGCTGTAACCCAGCGGCAGAACGAAACTGACCACCCGGCGCGGCAGGCCGAACTTCTCCAGCGCCTCCAGGGTGCGGGGGTAGGCGGCCTCCGAGCTGGCGGTGGAGAAGGCCAGCAGGGTCGGGCTGGAGATGGCGCCGAACATCTTGGTGGCGCGGGCGCCCAGGACCAGCAGGGCGACCCCGAACAGCAGGCTCCAGAGCACGCCGAGCGACAGATAGAAGCCGCCGACGAACTGGGCGTAGGTGCCGATGATGCCCAGGCCCTCCTTGGCGATGGCGGCGGCCAGGGCGGCGAAGATGGCGATGGGGGCCAGGGTCATCACATAGCCGGTGACCTTGAGCATGATGTTCATGCCCTGCTCGACCAGGGCCATGACGGCCGGGGCGCGGTCGTCGAGGGCCGAGACGGCGGTGCCGACGAAGACGGCGAAGACGACGATCTGCAGGATCTGGTTGGTGGCCAGGGCGTCGAAGATCGAGGTCGGGATCAGGTGGGTGATGAAGTCCTTCAGGGTGAAGGTCGAGGCGTCGACGGCCGTCTTGGCGCTGACCTCGCTGGTCATGTTCAGGTTCGAGCCCAGGTCCCAGAAATGGCTGAGCAGGTGGAACATCAACAGGCCCACCGTCAGGGAGACGATGGAGGCCATGATGAACCAGAAGATGGCCTTGAAGCCGACGCCCCGGATGGCGGCGGCGTCCTCCATATGAGCGATGCCGACAACCAGGGTGGTGAAGACCAGGGGGGCGATGATCATCTTGATCAGCCGCAGGAAGAGGGTGGTCAACAGGGTAAAGCCATCCACCGCCACGGTCAGCTGGTCATCGCTGAGCAGCTGGTTGCAGGCCAGGCCGACGAGGACGCCCAGCACCATGGAGCCGACGATGAAATAGGTGAACAGGCGTTTCATGCGGCCCCCAGGCAAACGGTTCACGGCCATGTTTGGCGGGGAAGCGCGCCCGCGTCCATGATCTTCCTCGCACGGGGCTATCGGCGGGGCCGGTTTCGCCGCAGGATCGGGCCATGGCGGATTTCGATGCCCTGAGAGAAGAGCTTGTCGCGCTGATGCTACGCGCGGCGCCCTCCATGACCGTGGATCGGCAGGGCGAAGGCGGGCTTTCCCTGACTTCCGGGTGGATTCACCCGCTCAAGCCTGGACAGCCGGTCTGGTTCGGCGGGGTGCGGCCGGGCAAGGCCTATGTCAGCTATCACCTGATGCCGGTCTATACCCACCCGGCCCTCCTGGCCTCTCTGTCGCCGGCGTTGAAGAAACGGATGCAGGGCAAGAGCTGCTTCAACTTCCGGACCGCCGATCCGGCCCTGTTTGCAGAGCTCGAGGTGCTGACCCGGGAGGCGGCTAAGGCTTACGCGGCGGACTAAAGAAGGCCGCGCGCCTTGGCGTCGGCGATCAGGCCGTCACGGAACTTCGGGTGGGCTAGGCTGATCAGCGCCTTGGCGCGGTCGTAGCAGCTCAGCCCCTTGAGGTCGCGGTGGCCGTATTCGGTGACCACGACATGGACATCGTTGCGGGGGGTGGTCACCGGGCCGTCGAGGGCCAGGACGATGCGGGAGACCTCGCCGCCCTTGGCCGTGGAGTGGCAGGCGATGATCGAGCGGCCGCCCGGCGAGGCGTAGGCGCCGCGGACGAAGTCCAGCTGGCCGCCGGCGGCGCTGTACTGGCGGCCCGCCATATGCTCGCTGTTGCAGGCGCCGGACAAGTCGACCTGAAGCGTGGCGTTGACCGAAACGACGTTCGGGTTGCGGGCGATGATGGCGGGGTCGTTGACGTAGGCGACGGGGCGGCTCTCGACGGCGGCGTTGTCGTCGATGAAGTCGTAGAGGGCGCGGTCCCCCAGCGCGAAGGTGAATATTGAGCGGCCGGGGTTGGTCGCCTTGCGGGCGTTGGTCACCGCGCCGCATTGCATCAGGGCCATCAGGCCGTTGGAGAACAGCTCGGTATGGACGCCCAGGTCGCGGTGGCCGGAAAGGGCGCCGCAGACGGCTTCGGGCAGGGCGCCGATGCCCATCTGCAGGCAGGCGCCGTCGTCGACCAGGCCGGCGACGATGCGGCCGATGGCGGCGTCCTCGGGGGCGGAGGGTTTCTTCGGGTCCTCGAACAGCGGCAGGTCGTTCTCGACGATAGCGTCCACCTGGCTGACATGGATCATCCCGCCGCGCACCCGGGGCATCTTCGGATTGACCTCGACCAGCACACGGCGGGCGCTTTTCACCAGGGCCGAGCCGTAGTCGTTGCTGGTCCCCAGGCTGAAGAAGCCGTGGGCGTCCATCGGCGAGACGGTGGTCAGGAAGCTGTCGATGGGGCGGGGCTCGCTCATCAGCCGGGGGGCCTGGCTGAAGGCGCCGGGGACGAAACAGATGGTGCGTTTTCCCTCCCGCTCGCCCTGGGCCAGCAGGGCCCGCTCCCAGGGACCGAGGAAAAAGCAGTGGGGGCGGATGCGGTCGAGCAGTTCGTAGCGCAGGACGCTGGCGGCCGAATGGGGTGTGGAGTGGAAGTAGTAGAGCGGGACCTCGTCGATCTCGCCCGCCTCGGCCCGCGCGGCCAGGGCGGCCAGCAGGGCCGGGGGTTCGGCCAGGGCCATGCCCATGGCCAGCCGGTCGCCCGAGGCGATGTCGGCCACGGCCTGGGCGGGGGTCATCAGCCGTTCGGCGTAGAGGTCCTGGGGGGTCATCTGACGATCCTGCATCCGTAGCCCTCCTCATAGACCGCCTCGCCCCGGAACACCGTCATTTTCGCCGTGACGGTGGCGGTTTTGGGCAGGCCGGAGCGGTCGATTGCGAGGCGGAACCGGCGCTCGAAGGCGGCGGCGTCGGAGCGGCAGCTCTTCTCCGAACGGCCGGTGAGAAACAGGCAGGAGCAGGTCTGTTTGGCCAGATAGGTGGCGCCGGTCTGCGGCCAGGGGGCGAGCTGGGTCCAGGCGAGGGCGAGGAGGGCGGCGGCGGCGAGTAGGGTGGTGAGCGCCACAATGAGGCTTAGGCGGGGTCTGGTGCGCGGCATTGGCGGGTTTGCGTCCTTCGACACGCCCGCTGGCGCGGGCTGCTCAGGATGACGGGTTTGGGGCAAGACGCATCCCCCTTTCGTCATGCTGAGCAGCGGCCTCGGGCCGCGTGTCGAAGCACGCAAACCCGAGGCCGGTCACGCTACAGCGACAACCCGCCATCGACGATCAGGGTCTGGCCGGTGACGTAGCTGGCCAGGGGCGAGGCGAGGAACAGGACCGCGCCGGCCATGTCGACGGGTTCGCCCAGTCGGCCCAGCGGGATGCCGCGCAGGGCGCCGGCCAGGCGTTCGGGATTGTCGGTGGTGACCTTGGTCAGTTTGGTGGCGACCAGGCCGGGGGCGACGCCGTTGACGCGAACGCCGTCAGGCGCCCAGGACTGGCCGAGCGTGCGGGTCAGGGCCACGGCGCCGGCCTTGGAGGCGGTATAGGCGGGGTTTCCCTTGGTGGCGTGGTAGGCGGCGGTGGAGCTGATGGTGACGATGTTGCCGCCGCTGGCCTTCAGGTCTTCGAGGAACCGCATGCTGCAGGCCATCAGGCTGTCGAGGTTGACCGAGACCACCTTGCGGAAGCCGTCCATCTGGAACTCGCCCTTGCGATAGATGACGGTGCCCTGGGCCAGGACCAGGACGTCCAGCCCGTCGAACGGGGCCGGGGCCGCCTCGACGGCGGCGGAGTCGGAGGCGTCGACCTGGGCGTAGGTCAGACCGGACAGGTCGGAGCCGTCCTCGGCTTTGTAGTCCTCAGCGAGGCGGGTGCCCCAGACGGCGACCTTCGCGCCGCGCGCCTTGAAGGCATGGGCGATGCCGTTGCCGATGCCGCTGGAGCCGCCCACCACGAGGACGCGTTTTCCGGTGAAATCGAGGTCGGCCATGTCCTGCTCCCAGCTGGTTTTTGGGGCGGTAAGAGCTTCAGCTCACCCGTCGCGCATCCACCGCCCAGCGCTCGTATGACCCGTCTTCCGCGACGACAATCAAGGCGTCGTGCAAATTGATCGTCGGGTCGCAATGGCCGGGCTGCAGCCAGACGAGGTCGCCGAGCATGGGGGCGTCGGTGGGCCAGGGGGCGGCCTCGTCTGCGTCGAGGGCCTCGACGGCCGTGACGAAGTCGCCGCCGCGCAACATGGGGATGGCCGAGGGGTGGAGGATCATGCCGTGCTCGTCGCCCATCGGTCGCCAGAGGGCGCCGGCGGCGGCCCCCGAGGCGAGGCGGGCGGGCGGTCCATCGCTGCTGAGCGCCTTGAAGCCGGCGTCGACGGTGACGTGGCTCTTGTGGTTGGCCGAGACCACGGTGGCGGCCAGGAACATCGCCTGGCGAAAGCCCCAGGCCCCGCCGTCGGGGGCCGCGCAGGCCTCGTATTCGACGTCCATCACCGCATAGCTGCCGGCCTGCAGCTCGGTGAAGACGCCGCTCTTCAGGTCGTAGGGATGGGTGCCGGTGCCGCCGCCGGTGACCACGCCGGGCGTGAGGCCCGCGGCGGTCAGGTCGGACACGACGGCGGCGGCGCGGGCGATGACGGCGTCATAGGCGGTCTGGCGCTCAGCTCCGCCGGGCAGGTGCTGGACGTGGCCGGCATAGGCCTGGATGCCGGCGAAGCGCAGGCCTTCGGTCGAGGCGGCCAGTCGGGCGAGGTCCACGGCGCGGGACGGGTGGACCCCCGTGCGGTGGGTGCCAGGGTCCAGGTCGAGGACCAGGTCGATGACGCCGCCGGCGGCCCGGGCGGCGGCGCCCAGCCAGGCGATCTGATCCTGGTGGTCGGCCGTGGCGCCGATGCGGGCCCTGGCGGCCAGGGCGGCGATGCGCGGCGCGGCCCAGGCGGCGGAGGGGGCGGTGACCAGGACATCGGCTATGCCCCCGGCGACGAAGGCCTCGGCCTCACCCACCGTCTGGGCGCAGAGGCCGACGGCCCCAGCGGCGACCTGCCGGCGGCCAAGGGTCGAGCATTTGTGGGTCTTGCCATGGGCCCGCAGACGCACCCCGGCGGCGTCGCAGAGGCTCTGCATCAGGGCGATATTGGCGTCGAGGGCCGCGCGGTCGAGGACCAGGGCGGGGGTCTGGGCGGGCTTGTAGGTCGGCGGCATGGTCAGATTTCCCCCGCCAGAACCCTGGCGAACAGGCCCGGGTCGACGTTGCCGCCCGACAGGATCACGCCGGCGGTGCGGCCGCCCAGCTTGACCTTGCCGGTGAGCAGGGCGGTCAGGGCGACGATGCCGCCCGGTTCGACGATGAGTTTCAGCCAGGCGAAGGCATAGCGCATGGTCTCGGCCACCTCGGCGTCGGTGACGGTGACCACGCCGGCCAGGTTGGCCTGGTTGATCGGGAAGGTCAGGCGGCC
Organism: Caulobacter sp.; assembly: GCA_044239675.1. Classification (GTDB taxonomy): domain Bacteria; phylum Pseudomonadota; class Alphaproteobacteria; order Caulobacterales; family Caulobacteraceae; genus Caulobacter. Next base: position 71,081 of record JBIIAX010000015.1, on the reverse strand, counting down.
GGGGGAGGGGGACATCAGGGCGTCGCAGATCGACTTGGCGTTCTGGTCGATGCTTTCCCGCTGGCCGCTGGCCAGCGAGCGGACGGTGTCGTCGAAGGCGGCGGGCTCGGCGCCCCAGACCTGCGTATGGGGGCTGAGGGCCTTCAGGGCGACGCTGGTCCCGGCGATCAGGCCGCCGCCGCCGACGGGGGTCAGCATCAGGTCGAGGGTGGCGCCGGCGGCCCGGGCCTGGGCTTCCAGCTCCAGGGTGGCGGTGCCCTGGCCGGCGATGATGTCGAGGTCGTCGAAGGGCCAGACGATGGTCATCCCTCGGTCCTTGGCGATGGCGTGGGTGATCGCCTCGCGGTCATCGGTGTAGCGGTCGTAGAAGACGACCTCAGCCCCGTAGTCGCGGGTGTTGGCGACCTTCATGGCCGGGGCGTCGGCGGGCATGACGATGACGGCCGGGGCGCCGACCATGCGGGCGGCCAGGGCCACGCCCTGGGCATGGTTGCCGCTGGAACAGGCGACGACGCCGGCCCGCCGCTCGTCGTCGCTGAGACGGGAGAGCTTGTTCATCGCGCCGCGGAACTTGAACGCGCCGCCGCGCTGCAGGGTCTCGGGCTTGAGCAGGACGCGGCCGCCCAACCGGTCGTTCAGCGCCGGGCTTTCGATCATCGGAGTGACCACGGCCAGGCCCTCCAGGCGCTGGGCGGCGGCCTCGATGTCGGCGAAGGTGACGGACATGCTGTTCTCCCCGGGGTGTAGCTAGCTAGCGCTTTGCAAGGGGGGTTCAAAGCCCGTAAGACCGGACCATCAGTCATTTCGAGGCGGTCTCCCATGCGCTCCTGGCTTCTCGCGGCGGCCGCCGCTGTCGTCCTTTCTGTCTCCGCCGCCGGCGCGGCCCAGGCCGGGGAGGTGGGCATCGGCGTCGGCGCCCATGACGTCGACCTGTGGAAGGCCGAATGCTGCTTCGAGAGCGGCCAGAACCTGGAAATCCACGCCCGCACCGAGCCGCTGGAGGCGATGAAGTTCGCCGGCTCCTTCCGGCTGTGGACCACGGCCTCGGCCAACAGCGACGGCGGAACCAACTACATCGCCGGCGGGCTGATGCGCCGGTTCTGGGACAACGAGGAAGGCAAGTTCTACGCCCAGCTCAGCGTCGGCCTGGCGGTGCACGACGGTCCTGGCGGCGATGTGCCCAAGGAACGGGACCGGATCTATTTCGGCAGCCGGGTGCTGATCGCTTCGGAAGCGGCGGTGGGTCTCCGGCTGAGCCCGGACTGGTCCACCGAGGCGGCCTATTTCCACATCAGCCATGCGGGCCTCGCCGGGGACCAGAACCCCGGGCTGGACGTGCTCAGCGTCCGGCTGATCCGCAAGTTCTAGGGCTCCTCCTGTTTGCCGCCGAGGTGAATAGAAAGCTGGATATCCAGATTGTTGATTTTGGCCCCCAGGCATGGGTTCTGGCGGGCTGGCCGGTGTAAGTCTTTGTTCGGACAGCGAGATTCGAGCCGCCCCGCATGGGGATCATGTGGCTCCCGCATGGGGATCCCATGGCTCCCGCATAGGGATGAAATCACGCCCGCATGGGGATCGGCTGGCTCCCCGATGGGGGTTTGCGAGCGGGAACATGGGGATTGGCGCTCTCCTTTCTGCGCGGGACGAACGGCGAATGGGATGGGTTTGCGGGTTGTCACCGAGGTCCGCGCGGGCTGAAACACCGCCACCCCCGTCGCAACCCTTCCCCGCTTCAGGGAGAAGGGCTTTACTGGGGCAAACGCACGCGCGCACCCTTTTGAGCGAGAGCCCCCATGAACGCCCTGGTCATCGATACGGACGCCTGGACCGCCGCGGGGGACGCCGGGCTGCATGAGGCGATCGAGCTTCGCCGGGCGATCCACCGGGAGCCGGAGCTGGGGCTGCATCTGCCCAGGACGACGGAGAAGGTTCTCAAGGCCCTGGAGGGCCTGCCGCTGGAGATTCGACAGGGGACCTCGACCACGGGGGTGCTGGCCATCCTGCGAGGCAGTGCGAATGGCCGGACGGTGCTGCTCAGAGGCGACATGGACGCCCTGCCGCTGACCGAGGACACCGGGCTGGAGTTCTCCAGCGGCATAAAGGGGGCGATGCACGCCTGCGGGCATGACACCCATGTGGCCATGCTGGCCGGGGCGGCGCGGGCGCTGTGCGAGCGGCGCGACCAGCTGCCGGGGACGGTGATGTTCATGTTCCAGCCGGGCGAGGAGGGCCATCACGGCGCCCGCTTCATGCTCGACGACGGCCTGATCGATCCCCTGCCCGACGCCGCCTTCGCCCTGCATATCTCTCCCAACATGCCCACCGGAACCTTCGCCAGCCGGGCGGGCAGCCTGATGGCCTCGTCCGACAGCATCCGCATCAAGGTGTTCGGGGCCGGCGGTCACGCCTCCATGCCGCAGGACGCCATCGACCCGATTCCCGTGGCCTGCGAGATCGTCACGGCGCTGCAGACCTTCGTCACCCGCCGGGTCTCGGTGTTCGATCCGGCGGTGATCACCATCGCCCACATCGAAGCGGGCACGACCTATAACATCATACCAGAATTCGCCCTGATGCGGGGCACCTTCCGCACCCTGTCGGAGCGGGCGCGGGAGCTGGTCCGCGAGGGCGTGCGGACCGTGGCCGAGAATATCGCCGCCGCCCACGGCTGCCGCGCCGAGGTGGAGATCGAGCTGGGCTTCCCGGTGACGATCAACAACGCCGCCGCCGTCGATCTGGCCGAACGGACGGCGAAGGCCCTGTACGGCGACAGCGCCTGGCACACCATGGACCACCCGATGATGGGGGCGGAGGACTTCTCCTACGTCCTGCAGAAGGCGCCGGGGGCGATGGCCTTCCTGGGCGCTGCGCCGGTGGGCGTCGGCGGAGACTACCGGGCCTGCTGCGCCCTGCATTCGAACCGGATGACGCTGGACGAGCAGGTCATGGCGCGCGGGATCGCCATGCACTGCGGGTTCGCCGAGGCGGTGCTGACGGGCGGGATGGGGGGATAGCGTCCCTCCCCTTCATGGGGAGGGCGAGGCCGTGAAACGGCCGAAGGGTGGGGAAGTGAGCGCGCCAAAAGACTTCCCCACCCTGCGGCCGTCTGGCCCTCCCCATGAAGGGGAGGGAGGGCACGGGGCGTTCATCATGCTAGCGACAATCCACCGCACCCGCTAAACGTCAGCTCCCTGCAGTTCGGGCGCGTTGATGACCATCTCTGACAAGCTGTTCAATCGCCTCGTTCTCGGCGCGGTGGTGTTCGGGTTCATGGCGCTGCTGGTGGCGGGCGGGGCGCTGCTGTGGAGCATCCAGCGGAACCAGGAGTTCAATCGCTGGGTTGATCATACCTATCAGGTCCAGGGGGCGATCGCTGACTACCGGGTGCTGGTCGAACGGGCCGAGGCCGCGCGGCGCGGCTATATGCTCAAGCCGGACAAACGCTACCTGCAGTTCTTCGCCGACGCCTCGAGCGAGGCTCCGGTCGCCTTCCGCAAGATCGAGGCCCTGACCCGGGACAACGCCTTGCAACAGGCGCGGCTGGCGCGGATCAAGCCTTTCGCCCAGCGGCAGGCGGCGTTCATGAACCGGTCAGCAAGCCTGGTCACCGCCGGGCGGCAGATCGAGGCGATTGGCCTGTTCCGCAACGACGCCAGCCTGGACAACATGCGCGTGCTGCGGGAACTGCTGGAGGACGCCGGCGCGGCCGAGCGGGCGCTGCTGGCCAGCCGGTCGGCGCAGCAGAAGGCGGGCCTCGCCACCCTGATGGCCATCCTGGAGATCACCGGCCTGCTGGTGCTGCTGGTCGGGGCCGGGTCGGTGTTCATCATCTTCCAGTACACCCGCGACCTGACCACCTCCCGCCGGGACCTGGCCAGGCTGAACGCCAATCTCGAAGGGGCCGTCGAGGAGCGGACCGTGGACCTGCGGCGGGCCAACGACGAAATCCAGCGGTTCGCCTATATCGTCAGCCACGACCTGCGCTCGCCCCTGGTCAACATCATGGGGTTCACCGCCGAGCTGGAGGCGGCGACCCAGCCGCTGCAGGACCTGGTCGACAAGGTTGAGGCTACGACGCCGGAAATCCTGACGGTGGAGGCCAGAGATGCCGTGCGGACCGACCTGCCCGAGGCGGCCGGGTTCATCCGCACCTCGACCCAGAAGATGGATCGCCTGATCAACGCCATCCTGCGGCTGTCGCGGGAAGGCCGGCGTGTTTTGACGCCGGAGCCGCTGGACATGGGGGCCCTGGTGCACGGCATCGTCGACAGCCTTAAGCACCGCACCGACGAACTGGGCGCGACGGTGACGATCGAGCCCATGCCGGATATCACCAGCGACCGGGTGGCCATCGAACAGATCCTCTCCAATCTGATCGAGAACGCGGTGAAATACCTGAAGGCCGGCCGGCCCGGAGTGATCACCATACGCGGCCAGACCGAAGGAACGCGGGTGGTCTATGAGGTCGTCGACAACGGCCGGGGCATCGACCCCAAGGACCAGGAGCGGGTGTTCGACCTGTTCCGCCGGGCCGGGGCCCAGGACCAGCCAGGCGAGGGAATCGGTCTCGCCCATGTGCGGGCCCTGGCCTACCGGCTGGGCGGGGTGATTTCCTGCGAGTCGGCCCTTGACCAGGGTGCGACATTCCGGCTTTCCCTACCCACAGTAACGTTTACCGAAGGGGCCGCCCCGTGACCAACCACGTCACCATTGTGATGATCGAGGACGATGAGGGCCATGCGCGACTGATCGAGAAGAACATCCGCCGCGCCGGCATCAGCAACGATATCCGCCACTTCCTGGATGGCACCACGGCTCTGGACTACCTGGAAAACGCCGAGGAAGGGCCCAGCCACAACGGTCCGGCCCTGGTGCTGCTGGACCTCAACCTGCCCGACATGAGCGGCACCGACATCCTGGCCAGGATCAAGGGCAAGGAAGGCCCGCTGCGGCGGACGCCGGTGGTGGTGCTGACGACCACGGACGACAAGGTCGAGATCCAGCGCTGCTATGACCTGGGCTGCAACGTCTACATCACCAAGCCGGTCAACTATGAGTCGTTTGCTCAGGCGATCCGGCAGCTCGGCCTGTTCCTGTCGGTGATCCAGATGCCGGAGGTCGACGGGGCGGCGTGAGCGATCGGCGGGCCAGCGTCCTCTATATCGACGATGACGAAGGCCTGCGGCTCCTGGCGCGCCGGTCGCTGGAGCGGCGCGGCTATGAGGTGGTCACCGCTGATGGCGGCGAGCAGGGCCTGGCCCTGGCCAGGGACCGCGCCTTCGACCTGATCGCTGTCGATCACTACATGCCGGCCATGGACGGCCTGGCGACCCTGGAGGCGCTGAACGCCGGCGGGGTCCAGGCCCCGGTGGTCTATGTCACCGGATCGGAAGAGAGCCGCATCGCCGTCGCCGCCCTGAAGGCCGGGGCCGCCGACTATGTGGTCAAGACCATCGGCGACGACTTCTTCGACCTGCTGGACCGGGCGTTCAAGGCGGCGTTGGACCAGGTGGCTATGCGCCGGGCGCGGGATGAGGCGGAAGCCGCCCTGCTGGCCAGCAACGAACGGCTGGCGACCCTGCTGCGGGAAGTCAACCACCGGGTCGCCAACAGCCTGCAGCTGGTCTCGGCCTTCGTCCATATGCAGGTGGCGGGGGTGAGCGACGGGGCCGCGCGTTCAGCCCTGGCCGACACCCAGCGCCGCATCGCCGCCATCGCCCAGGTCCACCGTCGCCTCTACACCTCCGACGACGTCGAGGCGGTGGAGATGGGCAGTTATCTGGAGGCCCTGGTAGGGGAGTTGGAGGAGACCTGGTCGACCCCGGGCGGCTGCCGGACCCTGCTGCTGTCGGCGGAGCCGGTGCGGCTGCATACCGACCAGGCCGTGTCGGTGGGGGTAATCGTCAACGAACTGGTCTCCAACGCCTGCAAATACGCCTACGCGGCGGACTCCAGCGGCGAGGTGCGCATCAGCCTGACGCGGGACGAGGGCGGGCTGGTGCTGACCGTCGAGGACGATGGACCGGGACTAGTCCCGGGGGCCAAGCCGACGGGATCGGGCCTCGGCGGGCGGATCATCTCGGCCATGGCCGGCAGCCTGAAGTCGACCGTGCAATACGACCCCGCCCACAAGGGCGTGCGCGCGACGTTGCGGATCGCGGGATAGGTCCACTCGAGCGTTTTCCCGCTTCCCCTCTCCGTGCGACAGCCTGATAGAGAGAACAAAACATCAGGGATGACGGGCGATGCATTTCGAACTCGACGAAGACCACCGGATGCTCAAGGACCTGGTCCGGCGGTTCGTGGATGACAATCTGCTGCCGCTGGAGCCGGCGGTGCTGGCGCGGGAGGCGGCCGGCGGCGCGGCGGCGCTGACCGCCGAGGAACAGGCCAAGGTCGATGTGGTGTCGCGGGATCTGGGCCTGTGGGGCCTGGACGCGCCCGAGGACGTCGGCGGGGTCGACCTGCCGCATGTGGCCATGGTCGGGATCAACGAAGAGCTTGGCCGCAGCATCACCAACTACACCCTGCCGCCGGACAGCCCGAACCTGCGGATGCTGATGGCCACGGTGACCGAACAGCAGCGGGTGGCCTATCTGGCGCCCTACGTGGCCGGCGAGACCATCTCGGCGATCGGGATTTCCGAGCCGGGCGCGGGCGCCGATCCGGGCGCCATGACCACCAGGGCCGAGCGGGACGGCGACGACTGGGTGATCAACGGCCGCAAGATCTGGATCACCCGCGGGGCCGAGGCCGACTTCACCATCCTGATGGCGGTGACCAACCGCGCGGAGAATGGCCGGGCGGGGATGAGCGCCTTCCTGGTCGACCGCGACACCCCCGGATTCATCGTCCAGCGGAAGATCCCGATGCTGGGCGGCCAGACGACCTATGAGATCGTGCTGGAGGACGTTCGGGTGCCCGGCTGGAAGCTGCTGGGGACCGAGGGACAGGGGTTTGCACCGATGCAGGTGCGGCTGGGCACGCGGCGCTGCGAGATGGCCGCCTGGTCGATCGGCATGGCCCAGCGGGCCATGGAGATGATGATCGAGTACGCGCCGCAGCGGAAGACCTTCGGCGTCTCCCTGGCCGACCGCCAGACGGTGCAGAACTGGATCGCCGACGCCGCCACCCGCATCCATGCGGCGCGGCTGATGACCTATGACTGCGCCTGGAAGATGGACCAGGGCCGCGAGGTGAAGAGCGAGATCTCGATGATCAAGGCCTATGCCACCGAGATGGCCTGGGAGGTGGTCGACCGGGCCATGCAGACCTTCGGCGCCATGGGCATGACCCGCGAACTGCCGCTGCACATGATGGCCTCAAAAATCCGCACCATGCGAATCTATGACGGCCCGACGGAAGTGCACAACTGGGTGGTGGCGCGGAATTTGTTGGGGTCGCGGCGGTAGGGATCCTCCTCCGCCTGAAAGGCGGGGGAGGGGGACCGCCCCCGGGCTCGGCCGTAGGCCGACCCGAGGACAGGCTACGCGGTGGAGGGGGCAGCGCCGGCGTTTCAAGGCAGGCCGCGTTGTGGCGCGACGGCCGGCCGCCTGCTTTTTCGAAGCCACAACAGCCGGCGCCGCCCCCTCCACCACCGCCTTCGGCGGCGGTCCCCCTCCCCCAGGCTTTGCCTGGAGGAGGACCTGCACGGCGTCTGCATGACAGCAGGCCCGGGCCTGCACGGCGGCGACCGCGCGCCCTCCACGGCCCGGTCCGACCCTGACCCTGCAAGGTGAGGGAACGGCATGGCGCGGGTGTGGGGACAGATCCGATTCTGGAGGAAGCCGCTGCTGGCGGCGGGGCTGGCGGGGCTGGCCGATCTGCTGTTCTGGGGACATGGGGTCGGGGCGAACCTGGCGGTGATGGCGGCGGTGCTGGTGCTGGCGGCGGTTCTCGGCCAACCGGCGATGCGCAGGGCCTGGCCGCTGGCGCTGGGGGCGCTGGGATTTGGCCTTTGGCAGGCGGAGACGCCGTCGCTGATCGGCTGGCTGTTCTTCATGGTGTTGCTGGGCGGGGCGGTGCTGGCCACGCGGACGAAGCCGGGCGAGGACGTCTGGCGGCGGTTCCAGCGACTGGTGGTGCTGGGGCTGGGCGTGGCCATGGCGCCCTTGCGGGTGCTCAGACCTTTGGCCAAGGCGCGGATGCGCAAGCCGGGCCAGCGGCGGTCGATCCTGGGCATGGCGGCCAGCCTGGTCCTGCCGGTGGGCGGCGGGCTGCTGTTCCTGGCCCTGTTCTCGGCGGCCAATCCGCTGATCGCCAAGGTGCTGTTCAACCTGCAGGTTCCGCGCATCGACGTCCCGCGCGTGGCCTTCTGGATCGTCGGGGCCTTGCTGGTCTTCGCCATGCTGCGGCCCAGCCGGATCCGCAAGACGCTCGGCCTGCCCGGCGAGGGCGGCGAGGCGCCGCTGCCGATCCCGGGGGTCAATGCGGCCTCGGTGATCCTGTCGCTGATCGTCTTCAACGCCCTGTTCGGCCTGCAGAACGGCCTGGACCTCGCCTATCTGTGGAGCGGGGCCGGCTTGCCGGACGGCATGACCCTGGCCGACTACGCCCATCGCGGGGCCTATCCGCTGATCGTCACGGCGCTGTTGGCGGGGCTGTTCGTGCTGGTCGCCCTGGCCCCCGGAACCCCGGCCAGCCGCCGGCCGCTGGTGCGCTGGCTGGTCATCCTGTGGGTGGCGCAGAATGTGCTGCTGGTCGCCTCCACCATCCTGCGGACCGTCGACTATATCGAAGTCTACAGCCTGACCCGGCTGCGGATCGCCGCTCTGGCCTGGATGGGCCTGGTGGCGGTCGGGCTGGTGCTGATCTGCTGGCGGATGCTGACGGCCAAGTCGGCGGCCTGGCTGCTCAACGCCAACGCCCTCTGCGCCGGCCTGGTGCTGACCGCCTTCGTGGTCTTCGACAGCGGCTCGGTGGCGGCGGCTTGGAACGTGCGCCATGCCAGGGAGGTCGGTGGCAAGGGCGCGGCGCTGGACGTCTGCTACCTGAGCCGACTGGGCCCCTCGGCCCTGATCTCGATGGCCCGCCTGGAGCAGGAGCCGCTGCCGGACAGCCTGAGGGCGCGGGTGGCGGGGGCGAGGCGCTGGGAACTTTGGAAGCTGGACCAGACACAGTCCCACTGGCGGACCTGGACCTGGCGGGGACAGCGGCGACTGGACGCGGTCCGGGCGATCCGGGCCGCCAGTTCGCCTCAGGTGCAGGCCTGGGACGACTTCGCCGGCTGCGACGCGCCGGTGGTAGAAGCGCCCGAGGCGCCGCCCGCCGCGTCCAACCCGCCGCCAAACCCGCCATTGACCCCAGCCCCGGCTTCACAATGATGCAGACCATGTCCCGCTCCATCCTCATCGTCGACGATGACCCGCATATTCGCGAACTGCTCGACTTCGCCCTGACCAAGGCCGGCTACGCCACCCGGCAGGCGCGGGACGGGGCCGAGGCGCTGGAGATCGCCGAGGCCTCCGCGCCGGACCTGGTGGTGCTCGACATCAACATGCCGCGGCTGGACGGTCTGGAGGTCTGCCGGCGTCTGCGGGCCAGGGGCGAGACGCCGATCCTGTTTCTGTCGTCGCGGGACGACGAGATCGACCGGGTTCTGGGCATCGAACTGGGGGCCGACGACTATGTGGTCAAGCCCTTCAGCCCGCGCGAGGTGACGGCGCGGATCGGGGCCATCCTGAGAAGGGCAGGCGCGTCCGCCCCGGCGGCGGATCCGGCCGGCGGGGCCTTCGCCCACGGTCGGCTGACCCTGGACCCGGACAGCTGGACCGCCGCCTGGGCCGGGCAGGAGGCGTCGCTGACGGTGACCGAGTTCGGCATCCTGAAAGCCCTGACGGGCGCCCCCAGCAAGGTGTTCAGCCGCGACGCCATCATCGACCGGCTGCATGGCCCGGGCTTCGCCATCACCGACCGGACCATCGACAGCCATGTGCGCAACCTGCGGGCCAAGTTCGCGGCGTTGGGCGGCCACGACCTGATCGAGACCAAGCCGGGCATCGGCTACCGGCTGGGCCCCTGCCAGGGCGTGGCGGCGTGAGTCCGGGTTTCGGCCGGGGCCGGCGCGGGTGATCATTGCGGCCAAGACGCTGCTCAAACGCCACTGGCCGGCGCTGCGGCTGCAGACCATCCTGTTGCTGGTGCTGCTGTTCGTGGCGGCCATGCCGGGCTTCAGCGCCATCTTCCTGCGGGTCTATGAGAACACCCTGGTGCGGCAGACCGAGGCCGAGCTGGTCGCCCAGGGCGCGGCCCTGGCGGCGGCGGCCGGGGCGCGCTGGCCGGGCCTGCCGCCGGCGCCCGCGCCCGACACCCGGGTCCCCGGCTATTACCAGCCCGAAGCCACCACCATCGATCTCAGCGCCAGCCCGATCCTGCCCGAGCGGCCCTGGGCCCGGGCGGCGCGGGCGCCGGCCGACCCGGCGGCGGTTCAGGCGGCGGCCGAACTGGAGCCGGTGGTGGCCGGGACGGTGAAGACCACCCTGGCCTCGGTGCTGATCCTCGACCAGCGCGGGGTGGTGGTGCGGGGCCACGGGCTGGGCGGCGACCTCTCCTTCGTGCCGGAGGTTGTCGTGGCCCTGCGCGGCCTGCCCAAGACCATGCTGCGGACCAACGGCGACTACCGGCCGCGCCACCGATTCGAATGGCTGAGCCGGGCGGCCTCGATCCGGCTGCATCACGCCCGGCCGATCTTCGCGGGCGGCAAGGTGGTCGGGGTGGTGCTGCTGTCCCGCTCGCCCCGCGCCCTGTTTCGCGGAATCTACGAGGACCGGCTGAAGATCATGCTGGGGGCCGTGCTGATCTTCGGGACCCTGGTGGTGCTGGCGGGGCTGGTGTCGCGCGGGGTGACGCGGCCGATCGTGGCGCTGAGCGCGGCGGCGCGGGAAGTCTCTGCGGGACGGGGCATGGCGCCCGACACCCCGGTGACCGCCGCTGTCGAGATCCGCGCCCTCTACGACGACTTCCGGGAAATGGCCGCCGCCATCGACCGGCGCTCGCGGTACCTGCGCGACTTCGCCGCCGCCGTCAGTCACGAGTTCAAGACGCCCCTGGCCGGGATCGGCGGGGCGGTGGAACTGCTGCAGGACCACTTCGAAACCATGAGCGTCGAGGAGCGGCGGCGCTTCCTGAGCAACATCGCCGCCGACAACGCCCGGCTGGCGCAGCTGGTCACCCGGCTGCTGGACCTGGCCCGAGCGGACATGGCGCGTCCCGAGGCGGGCGTGGCGGTGGACCTGGCCGCGCCGCTGCGCACCGCGGCGGACGGTCGGTCGGGCGGGGCGCTGTCGGTGACCCTGACCCTGCCGGAGAGCCTGCCGCCGGTGGCCGTGCCGGCGGCCACCCTGGAGACGGTGCTGACCGTTCTGCTGGAGAATGCGCGACAGGCCGGGGCGAGAGCTGTGACGGTGACCGCCTGGCGCGAGTCGGAGACGGTGATCGTGGCGGTGCAGGACGACGGGCCGGGGATCGGCGAGGTCGATCGGGAACGACTGTTCGAACCCTTCTTCACCAGCCACCGGGCCGACGGCGGGACGGGCCTCGGCCTGCCGATCGCCCGGTCGCTGCTGGCGGCCAGCCACGGGACGATATCGGCGGTAGCGTCCGCGACGGGGGCCAGGTTCGAGGTGTGCCTGCCGGTGGCAGGATAGGTTTGAGCCCTTCTCCCGACAGCCTGTGACGGTCACGGTCGGCGCCATTCCTGGCGACATCGAGATCACGCGGATGGGTCCCGACCTTCTTCGGGATGAGCGGATTTTTTGGGGCTGCACCGAATCGGCGCCGCCATCGCGCGCAACGCTGGACGCCCCGCCCCCACGGTGTCTCCGAACCCTGGAGACGTCCCATGTCGCTCGCAGCCCACGCCCCTCAGGGCGGTTACGCCCTTTACGTCCGGCCGGAGAAGGACCGTTGGGTCTGGACGGTGATGAGTCTGGACGCCGATGTCGCCGCCAAGGGAGAGGCGGAGGACCGGGAGACAGCGTGGCGGACGGGAGAGTTCGCGGCGGCCTCGGTGTCGGCCTTCGCGAAGGTCGGGCGCAGGTGGTTCTAGCCGGCTGAACGGGTTTGCGTGTTTCGACACGCAGGCTTCGCCTGCTGCTCAGCATGACGATTTAAGGGAGGGCCGCCCCCCTCATGTCGTCATCCTGAGCAGCCCGCGCAGCGGGCGTGTCGAAGGACGCACTCAGCAGTAGGCGACACCCCCGTCCACGGTGATCGTCGCGCCGACCACATAGTCGCCGGCGCGGCTGGCCAGGTAGATGGCGGCGCCGGCCATGTCCTCGTCCGTGCCGATGCGGCGGGCGGGGATGCGGGCGGCGACAGCCTCGCCCTCATCGCGGGCGGCGAGGTTCATGTCGCTGGCGAAGGCGCCGGGGGCGATGCCGCTGCAGACGATGTTGTCGGCGATCAGGGTCTTGGCCATGCGGCGGGTCAGGTGGATCAGCCCGGCCTTGCTGGCGGCGTAGGGATAGGTCTCCTGCGGGTTCACCGCGATGCCGTCGATGGAGCAGATGTTGATCACCTTGGACGGCTTCTCGAAGGTGGCGGCGGCGCGCAGCTTCGGGGCCAGGGCGGCGGTCAGGTAGAAGGGCGTCTTGACGTTGAGGTCCATGACCTTGTCCCAACCCTTTTCCGGGAAGTCGTCGAAGGGGGCCAGCCAGGCCGCGCCGGCGTTGTTGACCAGGATGTCGAGGCTCTCCTCGCGCTCGCCATAGGCGGCGGCCAGGGCGTGCATGCCGTCCATCGTCGAGACATCGGCGGGCAGGCCTACGCAGCCCAGTTCTTCCGCCGTGGCCTGGACGGCCGGCGCCTTGCGGGCGGAAATGTAGACGGATGCGCCCTGGGCGATGAAGCCGGCGGCGATCATCTTGCCGATCCCGCGCGATCCGCCGGTGATCAGGGCCGTGCGGCCCTTGAGAGAAAACAGATCGGTGGTCATGTGCGGCGCTCCTGCCCTATTTGATTTTGGGCAGTGTAGCGGTCTCCCTGTTCATGGGGAGGACAGAACATTCATCACCTTGATCATCCCAACGACCGGAGGGTCGTCGAAATGACCAGAGCCTATGGACCCTAGTTCCGGGCCTTGCGGGCGGCGTAGCGGGCGTCGCGCTTGGCCTTCTGCTCGGCCTTGCTGAGGGCCTTGCGTTCCTTGCGCTCGCCGCGCTTGGCGTCCAGGGCGGCTTCTTCCTCGAGGGCGCGGGCCTGGGCTTCCAGGGCGCGTCGGGCTTCCGCTTCCTGGCGGGCCTTTTCCTTCTCGGCTTCGTGCAGGGCGCGCTTGGCGGCCAGCTCTTCGGCCTTGCGCGTGGCGCGGTCGACGAAGTTGGGATCGGTGACGGTCGGCTTGGGCTTCATCCGCGCCAGCAAGGCCTTCTTGGCTTCGGCGGCGGTCGCGAGACGGTCGTTAAAGCCCGTCTTCAGGGGATCTTTCATTCAGTCCTTCGGTGTTCATTCTTGGTTCGCGGGGGCGTCAAACCCCAGATTGGCCAAATTAGCAAGCCATGGCGGGATTTCACCGCGATTTCAGCGCTGGACGGTGATGTCCGAAAACCGCGAGACGGGGCGGTTGGTTCCATGGACAATGGCGCCATGGATCTCGACCACGACGCCTGCTACCGGGCCATCCAGAGCCGCGACGCCCGTTTCGACGGGAAGATCTTCACGGGAGTGAAGACCACGGGAATCTATTGCCGGCCGGTCTGCCCGGCGCGGATGCCGATGTCGAAGAATGTGGTCTTCTATCCCAGCGCGGCGGCGGCGGAAGAAGCCGGTTTCCGCGCCTGCCTGCGTTGCCGCCCCGAAACCTCGCCGGACCTGGGGGCCTGGCGGGGCGCCTCCAACACCGTGTCGCGGGCCCTCAGCCTGATCGAGGCAGGAGCGCTGGACGACGGCGACGTCGAGGGGCTGGCGGATCGGCTGGGCGTCGGCGGGCGACAACTGCGCCGGCTGTTCAGGGTGCATCTGGGGGCCTCCCCGGTGGGGGTGGCCCAGACGCGGCGGGTGCTGCTGGCCAAGCAGCTGATTCACGAGACCGACCTGCCGATGGCCCAGGTGGCCCTGGCGGCGGGCTTCGGCAGCGTGCGGCGGTTCAACGAGACGTTCCAGAATCTGTACCACCGGCCGCCGGCCACCCTGCGGCGCAGGGCGGCCCGCGATACGGCCGAAAACGGCGACGAGGGGGTGACCCTGAAGCTTCGCTACCGGCCGCCCTACGATTGGGCCGGGCTGATCGCCTTCCTGAAGCTGCGGGCGATCCCCGGGGTCGAGGTGGTGACGGACGAGCGCTATGAGCGGACCATCGCCCTGGACGGCGAGGTGGGGACGCTGAGCGTCACCCGGGCCGGGACGGACCAGCTGGCGGTGACGGTGCGGTTTCCCAAGATGAGCGCCCTGCCGGTGATCCTGGCGCGGGTGCGGCGGGTGTTCGACCTGGCCGCCGACCCGACGACCATCGGCGAGCATCTGTCGGCCGATCCGGACCTGGCGGCGCGGGTGGCCCTGCGACCGGGACTGCGGGTGCCGGGGGCCTGGGACGGCTTCGAACTGGCCATCCGCGCCATCCTCGGCCAGCAGATCACCGTGCCGGCGGCCGTGCGGCTGGCCGGCAGGCTGGCGGCGCAATACGGCGAGCCGCTGCCGGAAGCCTGGGCGCGGGAGGGGCTGACCCTGGCCTTCCCGACCGCCGAACGGCTGGCGGCGGAGGATCTCTCGACGCTCGGCATGCCGGGCGCGCGGGCGCGGGCCCTGTCGTCGATGGGGGCGGCGGCCGTCGCCGATCCGGCGCTGTTCGGACCGCGCCAGGACCTGGACAGCGCCCTCAAGGCGCTGAAGGCCCTGCCCGGGATCGGAGAATGGACGGCGCAATATATCGCCATGCGCCAGCTGCGCGAGCCGGACGCCTTTCCCGCCGCCGACATCGGCCTGATGCGGGCGCTGGAGACGCCGGAGGCCGGTCGGCCGACGCCGGCGCAGCTGCTGGACCGCGCCGAGGCCTGGCGGCCCTGGCGGGCCTATGCCGCCCTGCATCTGTGGGCCGGAGACGCCGCCGCCATCGCCGCACTGGCCCGGGAGAAGATCGATGCCCAGCGCGCAGCCTGAGACGCTTACCGTTGAGCGCTATCGCTCGCCGATCGACGGCCTGTGGCTGGCGGTCGACGGGGAGGGGGTGCTGCGGCTGCTGCACTTCGATCGGCCGGAGGAGGATTTCCTGCTCACCCTGCGGCGGTCCTATCCCAAGGCGGCGCTGGTCCGCGGCCGGGTTCCCCCCTCCGTTCGGGAGCCGCTGGACGCTTATTTCGCCGGGGAGATCGGAGCGCTGGACCGCATTCCGGTGCTCGCCCTGGGCAGCGACTTCCAGAAGTCGGTCTGGGACAATCTGCGCCGGATCCCGGTCGGCCAGACGATGAGCTACGGGGCCATGGCCCGCAAGCTGGGCAAGCCGGACGCCTCGCGCGCCGTGGGCCTGGCCAATGGCTCCAACCCCATCGCGGTCGTGGTGCCCTGCCACCGGGTGATCGGGGCGGACGGTTCGCTGACCGGCTTCGGCGGCGGCCTGCCGAGGAAGAAGTGGCTGCTGGAACACGAGGGCGCCCACTTCGTGCCGCCGACGGCGCGGTTGTTGTGAGCGGGACAATCCTCCCCCAGGGCCGCAGGCCCGGTTCGGGGGAGGTGGCAGCCGCGCAGCGGCTGACGGTGGGGGTCCGCTCCCCATGCCGGCGGCAGCGCTTGGAGGTTCAGCCGCCACCGGCGGTGGGGACCCCCTCCACCACGCTTCGCGCGGTACCCCTCCCCCAATTCGGCGCTTCGCGCCTGGGGGAGGATTAGATCATTGGCAGGCCAGGCATTCTTCGTAGTCGGTGGGGGCGGCGGCTTCGGCGCTGGCGCGGACTTCGTCCTCACCGGCGTGGGCGGCGCGCTGCACCGACTTGGAGCGCAGGTAGTAGAGGCTCTTCATGCCCCGCTCCCAGGCGGTCCAGTGCAGCATGTGCAGGTCCCATTTGTCGACGTCGCCGGGCAGGAAGACGTTGACCGACTGGCTCTGGCAGATTTCCGGGGTGCGGTCGGCGGCCAGTTCGATGATCCAGCGCTGGTCCAGTTCGAAGGCCGTCTTGTAGACGTCCTTGTCGTCCTGGCTGAGGAAGTCCAGGTGCTGGACCGAGCCCTCATGGCTGAGGATGGTGTCCCAGACGGCGGCGGTGTTCTGGCCCTTTTCCTCGAGCAGCCGCTCCAGGTAGGGGTTCTTGACCGCGAAGGTGCCCGACAGGGTCTTGTGGCTGTAGATGTTGGCCGGGATCGGCTCGATGCCGGCGCTCGTGCCGCCGCAGATGATGCTGATCGAGGCGGTGGGGGCGATGGCCAGCTTGTGGCTGAACCGCTCCATGACGCCCTTGTCGGCGGCGTCGGGGCAGGGACCCTTTTCCTCGGCCAGCTTGACCGACGCCTTGTCGGCCTCGCGGCGCAGATGCTTGAACAGCCGCATATTCCAGCTCTTGGCCAGGGCGCTCTCGAAGGGCACGTTCTGGGCCTGCAGGAAGCTGTGGAAGCCCATCAGGCCCAGACCCACCGACCGTTCGCGCATGGCGGCGTAGACGGCGTTCTTGGCGTCGATCGGGGCGCGCTGGATGAAGTCTTCCAGCACATTGTCGAGGAAGCGCATGACGTCCTCGATGAACATCGGCTCGTTGCGCCACTCCAGGAAGCTCTCGGCGTTGACGGATGAGAGGCAGCAGACGGCGGTCCGCTCGACGCCCAGGTGGTCCTTGCCGGTGTGCAGCATGATCTCGCTGCACAGGTTGGACTGGCGGACCTTGAAGCCCAGGTCCTTCTGGTGCTGCGGCATCGCGCGGTTCACCGCGTCCGAGAAGATCATATAGGGCTCGCCGGTCTGCAGGCGCAGCTCGAGGACCTTCTGCCACAGGGTGCGGGCGTCGACCTCTTTCAGCACGTCTCCCGACTTGGGGCTGCGCAGGCCGAACTTCTCACCGTCACGCACCGCGTGCATGAACTCGTCGGTGATGTTGATGCCGTGGTGCAGGTTCAGGGACTTGCGGTTGAAGTCGCCCGAGGGTTTGCGGATCTCCAGGAACTCCTCGATCTCCGGATGGTGGATGTCGAGATAGACGGCGGCCGAGCCGCGGCGCAGGGAGCCCTGACTGATGGCCAGGGTCAGGCTGTCCATGACCCGGATGAAGGGGATGATGCCGCTGGTCTGGCCGGCGCCCTTGACCTTCTCGCCGATCGACCGGACGCCGCCCCAGTAGGTGCCGATGCCGCCGCCGTTGGCGGCCAGCCAGACGTTCTCGTTCCAGGTGTCGACGATGCCGTTCAGCGAATCGCCGACCGCATTGAGGAAACAGCTGATCGGCAGGCCGCGATCGGCGCCGCCGTTGCTGAGCACCGGGGTCGAGGGCATGAACCAAAGGCGGCTCATATAGTCATAGACCCGCTGGGCGTGGTCGGCGTCGTCGGCGAAGGCCGTGGCGACCCGGGCGAACATGTCCTGGTAGCTTTCCCCGGGCAGGAGATAGCGGTCTTCCAGGGTGGTCTTGCCGAAGTCGGTCAGCAGGGCGTCGCGGCTGCGATCGACCACCACCTTGCGAACCAGAGCCAGAGCCGGGCGCTCCGAAATCCAGGCATCCGTTCCGGCGGCTTCACCGAGCGGAATCTGCCGTGCTGCTTCACCCATCATGCCCAAAACCCGTAATCAAACAGCCACTTCGTACAGGACAGCCCCGCCCGAAGACCCTACATGTAGTGGGCGAACCGCCCCCAGACCCACTATATGGGGCCACGGAGGCTAACGGTTCGTCAACGGGGCACAGCGCCTCTCAGGCGACTTTTTCGTTAACAACATGTTGACCAATCGTCGCAGAAGCGTCGCAAACCCAACCCGGCCGGGGCTTTGGCGAGGTCATCGGACGCGGGTCGTCGGAACACGAATTATTTCACGCAAGCACCGGCCGATCGCCGGCCATCCGCCCGTGTTGTCCGGGGTATATCCGAGCCGCACAATGACCAGGCGCCGCGAGGGAACCACCAGGGTGATCTGTCCGTCCAGACCCCGGGCGTGGAAGCTGCCTGGCGGGGCGCCGACGCGGAAGGCGGGCTTGTCGCCCATCGGCAAGGACTGCTCCAGCCACCAGCCGGCGCCGTACTGGGGCGACACCGTCGGCGTGGCGGCGAATCGCGCCCAGCCGGAAGGAATCACCCGCCGGCCGAAAGCCTTGCCGTCATTGAGATAGAGGCTGCCCAGCCGGGCGAAGTCGCGGGCCGGGGCGTAGATCAGCGAGCCGGCGTAGAAGGTCCCTTGCGGGTCGAATTCGAACAGGCTGGCGGTCATGCCGGCCGGGGTGAACAGACTGTCCCGCATCCAGGAGGCCATGGCGCGCCGCCGGCTTTCGGGAGCCGATTCCCGTGGGAAGAGACGGCTGGTCAACTCCCGGGCGACCAGATGGTAGGCGCCGGTGGAATAGTTCCAGGCCGTTCCGGGCGGCTTGCGGGGACCGGGCCGGCTGGCGGCGAAGGCGGCGACATCGAAGCGGCCGGGACCAAACAGCAGGCGCGACGCATCGGAGGCCACGGCCAGGGGCTGGCGGTCCTCCTTCCAGGGCAGGCCGTCGGTCAGGGTCAGCAGGTGGCGCAGGGTGACCCCATAGCCGGCGGGCAGAACGCCCACCGGCCGGTCGATGTCGATCCGCCCCTGCAGCACCGCCGCCCCGACCAGGGCGTGGGTCGCCGACTTGGCCATCGACCAGGAGACATGACGGGTCTTCGGGCCGTGCTCGGGACCATAGCGTTCGTAGAGGATCTGGCCGTCATGCTGGACGAGCAGCGCGTCGGTGCGCCCTTGGGCCGGGTCGCGGCCGGCGGCCAGCCAGATGCGGTCGTAAGGGTTGACCGGAGCGGACAGGGCCTGCGCTTGGCCAGCGAAGGCGGCAGCGGGAAGGCCGGTCAGGAGGGCGCGGCGGTGCATGGGGGGAGTGTAGCGGATAAGGATGACGCTGGCGGAGATGCTTTCCCGGCGATAGGGTCCGCGCCGCAAGTTTTGCCTCCGGAGACGCCCGAATGAAGAAGCTTCTGCTCGCCACGGCCATCGCGGTCTTGCCGCTGACCGCCTTTGCCGCCGATCCGCTGATCGAGGGGGCGAAGCTGACCGAGCATGTGCAGGTTCTGTCGTCGGACGGGTTCGAGGGGCGCGGGCCGGCGACGGTCGGGGAAACCAAGACGGTGGCCTATGTCGCCGGGCAGTTCGCGGCGGCGGGGCTGGAGCCCGGCGGCGACCTGCAGAAGGACGGCAGCCGGTCCTGGACCCAGGATGTGCCGCTGGGCCGGTTCGACACCGACGGGCCTGTGACCTCGGCCTTCACCGTCGGAGGGACGACGACCCCGCTGGTTCAGGGCGACGACATCGCCATTCGCGCTTCGATGACCAATGTCGACAGCGTCAGCGTCAAGGACGCCCCCATCGTCTTCGTCGGCTACGGCGTCACCGCGCCCGAGCGGAAGTGGGACGACTTCAAGGGCATGGACGTGAAGGGCAAGATCATCGTCGTGCTGATCAACGACCCCGACTTCGAGACCGGGAAGGGGGATTTCGGCGGCAAGGCGATGACCTACTACGGCCGCTGGACCTACAAGTACGAGGAGGCGGCCCGGCAGGGGGCGGCCGGCGTGCTGGTGGTGCATGAGACGGCCGGCGCCTCCTACGGCTGGAACACCGTCAAGAACTCCAACACCAACACCATGTTCGACATCGTCCGGAAGAATCCGGCCGAGGTCCACACCCCGGTCGAGGCCTGGATCACCCGCGATGCGGCGGTGAACCTGTTCAAGGCGTCGGGCCTGGATTTCGAGGCCGAGAAGAAGAAGGCCCAGACCCGGGCCTTCAAGCCGACGCAGCTGAAGGGCGCGACCTTCTCCACCGACTTCAAGGTGAAGCACCAGGTCATCGTCTCGAAGAATATCCTGGGCGTCCTGCCCGGCGCCAAGCATCCGGACGAATACGTCATCTATTCCGGCCACTGGGACCACCTGGGCGTCGGCCGGCCGGACGCCAAGGGCGACACCATCTACAACGGCGCGGTGGACAATGCGACCGGCACGGCGGCGGTGATCGAGCTGGGCCGCGCCTTCGCAAAAGGCCCCCGCCCCGAGCGCAGCCTTGTCTTCATGACCGTGACGGCGGAAGAAAAGGGCCTGCTGGGGTCCGAATACTATGCCGCCAACCCGGTCTATCCGCTCAGCAAGACGGTGGCCGTGTTCAACACCGACGCCCTCAGCCCGCTGGGCCCGACGAAGGACTTCAACGTTTCCGGCGATGTGAAGCAGGACCTGCTGGACCTGCTGATCGCCAAGGGCAAGACCGAGGGCCGGGTGTTCAGCCCCGATCCCAGCCCGGAGGCCGGCCACTTCTATCGCTCCGACCACTTCCCCTTCGCCAAACGCGGGGTGCCGGCCATCTCCTTCGGCTCGGGCATCGCGGTGGTCGGCGCCGACGCGAACGCCGCCAAGGCCTGGGCCGAGGCCTATACCCGCGACAAATACCACCAGCCGGCGGACGAATGGTCGGCCGACTGGAACATGGATGGCATGGTGGTCGACCTGACCCTGCTGCACGACCTGGGCCTCGACCTCGCCAACAGCCGCACCTGGCCGGAGTGGGGCGCGGGGACGGAGTTCAAGGCGGTCCGCGACGCGACCAAGGCGGAGCGGAACTGAGCGCCCCGGCCCGAGGCGGCGGCGCGAACCCCGGTCAGACCCGGGCCGCTCCCTCGAGTGTCGCGGCGCCGTCCCTCAGGGGCCGGACCAGCACCCGCCGCTGATCGACCGGCCCCGGCATCTGGATCCCCGGCGCGGCGATGAACCCCATCCGGGCGAAGTAGGGGGCGTCGCCGACCAGGAAGACATGGTCCCAGCCGGCGGCCCTGGCCGCCTGACAGGCCATCTCCACCAGGGTCTGGCCGATGCCGTGCTTGCGCGCGTCGGCCACCACCGCGATCGGGCCCAGGAAGGTGACGCGCCTATCGCCCACCCACACCGGCCACATCCGCACCGACCCCAGCAGGGCCTCGCCCCGCCAGGCGGTGATCGACAGCGGGCCAAGCAGGTCATTGCCCTCGCGCAGCCGCTCGGCCGTCTTGGCGTAACGGCCGGGCCCGAAGGCGCGATCGGTCAGGGCGGCGATCAGGGCGGCGTCGGCGTGCGCCTCGGGGCGGTAGGTGATGTCGGTCATGGGCTCGGCGAAACGACTGGGAAGACGAAAAGTCCCGCCGGGAAATGCGGAACGGCTAGCGGCGCGCGGTCAGGGCGCGGCGGATGGTTCGTCGGAGGATCAGCAACGGTTGGCCCTCCTTGAACCGGCCGTTCGGGAGGCGCGACTTACGGTCGGAGAGGCGGCGCGTCAACCGTGCGCCTGCAGGCAAGTCAACGGGCGTTGCCGCGCGGGCGGTCACAGGTCAAGTTGCCGTCCTTCATGACCGACTCTCCCGACCTCTCCCACACGCCCCCCTCTGACGCCGACAGCTCGATGCGGGCCCTGCTCAAACAGCGGGACTACGTCTTCTTCTGGTTCTCCCGCTGGACCGCCGTCCTTGGCGTGCAGATCCAGAGCGTGGCCCTGGGCTGGCATGTCTACGACATCGCCCGCCGCACCATGGGCGTGAACGAGGCGGCCTTCATGGTCAGCATGATCGGCCTGGTCTCCTTCATCCCGGTCCTGCTCCTGGCCCTGCCCGCCGGGGAGACCGCCGACCGGCATCAGCGCAAACGCATCCTGCTGCTCTGTTATGCGGCGGAGATCGTCATCGCCGCCGCCCTGGCCCTGGCCGCCTTCTTCGCCAAGGAGACCATCCCGCTGCTGCTCGGCGCCGCCATCCTGTTCGGCTCGGCCCGCGCCTTCTTTTCTCCGGCCAGCACCGCCATGGCCCCGATGCTGGTGCCCCGCGCCCTGCTGCCCCGCGCCATCGCCTGGGGCTCGCTGGCCTGGCAGACCGGCTCGATCATCGGCCCGGCCCTCGGCGGCGCCCTGATCGCCGTGTCGCTCAGCGCCCCCTACACGGCGTCCCTGATCCTCTACATCATCGCCTTCGCCTGCACCCTGATGATCCGGGGAAACACCCAGCCCCAGGTCCAGCCCGGCTCGCGCTGGTCGCTGATGAAGGAGGGGCTGGCCTATGTCTGGAACAACAAGATCGTCTTCGGGGCCATCTCTCTCGACCTGGCGGCGGTGATCCTCGGCGGGGCGACCGCCCTGCTGCCGGTCTTCGCGCGGGACGTGCTGCATGTGGAGGCCTGGGGCTTCGGCATTCTGCGCGCCGCCCCGGCCGTCGGCGCCTCCCTGGTCGCCGTCTACCTGGCCGCCAATCCGATCCGCCGCCATGCCGGCCTGATCATGTTCCTGTCCGTCGGCCTGTTCGGCCTCGGCACCCTGGTCTTCGGCCTCTCCAACCTGCTCTGGGTCTCGGTCGTGGCCCTGGCCGTGCTCGGCGGCGCCGACATGATCAGCGTCTTCGTCCGCCAGACCCTGATCCAGCTGGCCACCCCCGACCATATGCGCGGCCGGGTGGCGACGGTGTCGTCCCTGTTCATCGGCGCCTCCAATGAGCTGGGCGAGTTCGAATCCGGCGTCGTCGCCCGCTTCCTCGGCCCCGTCGGGGCGGCCGTTTTCGGCGGCGTCGGGGCCCTGGCCGTCACCGGCCTCTGGGCCTGGCTGTTCCCCAGCCTGCGCAAGGCCGATCGGCTGGTGTGATCTATCCTCCACCGTAGTCGCGCGAAGCGCGACGTACGGGGGAGAAGGACCGCCCGCGCAGCGGGTGGTGGAGGGGGCGAAAGCCGCGCGCCGCTTTGATTGTTGGCGCTCTGGCCCCACTTCCGGGCAACCACACCGGTCCGCGCTCCGTCCCTCGCCCCCTCCACCGCTTCGCGGTCCCCCTCCCCCGTACGGCCTGCGGCCTACGGGTGAGGAAAGCCGGACTTGCCTGACCCAAGGTCGCCGCCTTAGACATCCTGCAAAATCCAACAAGAGGGACAGCCCATGGGCGTGCTTGAAGGCAAGGTCGTCATCGTCACCGGCGGAGCCGGCGGCATCGGTCGGGAGTGCGCGCTGCTGGCCGCCAAGGAAGGCGCCAAGGTCCTGGTCAACGACCTGGGCGGCAGCGTCGCCGGCGGCGACGAAGGCTCGGCCGGACCCGCCCAGCAGACCGCCAACGAGATCATCGCGGCCGGCGGGGTCGCCAGCTTCAACTCCGAGAGCGTCGCCTCCATGGCCTCGGTCAAGGGCATGGTCGAACAGGCCAAGGACGAGTTCGGCGGCCTGCATGCCATCATCAATCCGGCCGGCATCCTGCGCGACGGCATGTTCCACAAGATGAGCGAAGAGGACTGGGACCGGGTCATCGAGGTCCACCTGCGCGGCGCCTTCAACGTATCCCGCGCCGCCGTCGAGCTGTTCCGCGACCAGCAGGAAGGCAGCTTCGTCCACTTCACCTCGACCAGCGGCCTGATCGGTAACATCGGCCAGGCCAACTATGCCGCCGCCAAGCTGGGCGTCATGGGCCTCTCCCGGATCATCGCCATGGAAGGCGCCCTGAAGAACGTCCGCTCCAACATCATCGCCCCCTTCGCCTGGACCCGGATGATCGCCACCATCCCGGTCAAGGACGAGGCCTCGGCCCAGCGCGTCGCCCGGATGCAGAATGCGATGCGCGCCGACCAGGTGGCCCAGCTGGCCATCGCCCTGGTCTCGCCGGAGTCCAGGGACTGCAGCGGCCAGGTCTTCGGCGTGCGCGGCAACGAGGTGGTGCTGTTCGACCAGCCCCGCCCTGTTCGCAACATGGCCAACACCGAAGGCTGGACCCCCCGCTCCCTGCTCGACGTCGCCCTGCCGGCGATGAAGAACAGCTTCACCGACCTGGGCGCCACCGCCTCGGTGTTCCCCTACGATCCGGTCTGATACATGAGATTTGACGATCTCCATGTCGATCGCGAGGGCCGCTTCTCGCTCGGTGTGGAGGTCGCAACCGGTCGGCCTTTCCTGTCCATTCCTGTCGCCAACGGACTGGCGGATTACGAAGAGTACTATCTAGTTTCCCAAGGCTTGCTCGATGGCTATCCAGCCAACCGAGACGAAGTTCTGGGCCTAGCCAATCGCTGTCGGCGTCGTGAAAACGACGCTGCCCTCATCATCCCGCCCGGCCCCAATCGCGGCGTCGGGTAACGGAGCCAAGCCCATGCGCCGCGCCGCCATCGTCAGCCCCATCCGCACCGCCGTCGGCAAGTTCCAGGGCGGGCTTTCCAGCATCACCGCCGGCGACCTCGGCGCGGTGATCATCAAGGCGCTGATCGAGCGGACCGGCATTGATCCCGAACGCATCGACGACGTCGCCTTCGCGCAAGGCTATCCGGGCGGCGAGGCGCCCTGTATCGCCCGCTGGTCATCCCTGGCCGCCGGCCTGCCGATCTCCATCCCCGGCGTCTCCATGGACCGCCGCTGCGGCAGCGGCCTGCAGGCGGTGATCGACGCGGCCATGCGCATCCAGACCGGCGCGGCCGATGTGGTGCTGGCCGGCGGCGTCGAGAGCATGAGCAACGTCGAATACTACACCACCGACATGCGAAACGGGGCCCGCGCCGGCAGCGTCACCATGCATGACCGCCTCGCCCGCGGACGGGTGATGAGCCAGCCGATCGAACGGTTCGGCGTCATCAGCGGCATGATCGAAACCGCCGACAACCTGGCCAAGGACTATCAGATCAGCCGCGAGGACAGCGACGCCTACGCCGTCGAAAGCCACCGCCGCGCCGTCGCCGCCTGGGCCGAAGGCAAGTTCGACGACGAGCTGGTCACCGTCTCGGTCAAGCAGAAGAAGGGCGACCCCATCGTCTTCGCCCGCGACGAGGGCCCCCGCGCCGACGCCACCATGGAAAGTCTCGGCAAGCTGCGCGCCATCGAGAAGGACGGCGTGGTCACCGCCGGCAACGCCAGCCAGCAGAACGACGCGGGCGCCGCCTGCCTGGTGGTCGCCGAGGACAAGCTGGAAGAGCTGGGCCTGGAGCCGATGGGCTTCTTCCACAGCTGGGCCGCCGCCGGCTGCGAGCCGTCGCGTATGGGCATCGGTCCGGTCCCCGCCGTCGAGCGACTGTTCGCCCGCAATGGCCTGGGCTGGAACGACATCGACCTGGTCGAGCTGAACGAAGCCTTTGCGCCCCAGGTCCTGGCCGTGCTGAAGGGCTGGGGCTGGGATGACCGGGACAAGCTGAACGTCAACGGCGGCGGCATCAGCCTGGGCCACCCGATCGGGGCCACCGGCGGGCGGATTCTCGCCAACCTGCTGCGCGAACTGCACCGCCGTGACGGCCGCTACGGCCTGGAGACCATGTGCATCGGCGGCGGCCAGGGCATCGCCGCCATCTTCGAAAAGGCCTGAGGGCCGTCGGCCAGGCCGCGTCAGGCGGTCAGCCGGCCCGACGCGCTCCAAGCGTTTGAACCAGAGCCCTCTTCAAGGGCTCTGGTCCGGGAGGATCAGCTCCCGGTCACCTGGTTGACCGCCCCGCTGCGGCGCAGGATGTTATCCAGTTCCTCCTTGGCGGAGGCTTCCAGGGCGTCCCATTCGGCCGGAGTGCGACAGACCTTCAGGCTGGGAAGCCGGCTGCCGGTCTTCATCTGGCTGCGGCAGATCCGGCCGTCCGACAGCACGGTCTTATGGGCGGTCTTCAGCGAGGGGCCGGGCCCCTGGGTGATGGTGGTGACTTGGCCCATGGCGAGGCCGGGCCCGCTCGCCAGCATCAGCGCCGCGACGGCGATCAGACTATGTCTCATTCTCTGCTCCCTGGCATCGGTCAGCCTGGAGCGCGGTGGGCGGGCCTTTAGCCGCCTTCAGCGCCGGCGATCTTGTTGGTGGTGTTGTTCAGCCGGGTAAAGTCGTCCAGCTTGTCGCGCGAGGCCTGGGCCTGGGCCTCCCATTCCTCTTCCGTCTTGCAGACCTTCTTGGTCGGCAGGCGGCTGCCGGTGACCACCAAAGTCTTGCACCAGCGGCCGTCGGCGATCTGAACCTTCTTGCCGTCGGTGCCGACGATGCCGGGCTTGTCGGTGATGGTGCGGACCTGGGCCAGGGCGGGGGCCGAGGCGGGAACCAGGGCGGCAATGGCCGCCAGGACGATAAGGCGCTTCATGAGATCAACCCTCGAGAACGGTGGCCCAAGCTGGGCCATATGTCGCCCTCCGGCAAGAGAGACCGTCGATATGCCGCAACCGATCCGCCAGATCGCCTGCATCGCCGGCAGTTTCAGCGCCTCGCCCTCCCGGGCGCCTCAGCCGATCTTCACCCCCGGCGGCGGAAGCGAGCTTTCCGGCACGAAGAAGTCCGGCATCAGCGGCTGGCCGGGATCGACCCGGTACTGATCGAAGTCCCGCACCCCCTCGTCATAGAGGAAGCTGTCGTCGATCAGGAAGTTGCCGGTGAAGTCCTTGGCCGGCTTGCCAAAGATCGCATAGGCCGCGTCGGCCATGATCTCCGGCGTCCTGCACATGGCCATCCCGGCGTCCCCGGCCAGGGCGAACCGAATCGCCGCCGTGGCGATCCCGGTGCGCGGCCACAGGCCGTTGAAGGCGATCTTGCCGCGATACTCGTCGCTCATCCCCAGCATGCACAGGCTCATCCCGTACTTGGCCATGCTGTAGGCCACATGCCGCCCGAACCAGTGGGGCGAGAGATCCAGCGGCGGCGACAGGGCCAGGACATGCGGATTGGCCGCGGCTTTAAGGTGCGGAATACAGGCCTTTGAGACCAGGAAGGTCCCCCGCGCATTGACCTGGTTCATCAGGTCGTAGCGTTTCATGTCGGTGGCCTCGGTCCCGGTCAGCTGGATGGCCGAGGCGTTGTTGACGCAGATGTCGATGCCGCCGAACCGCGCCACCGTCCTCTCCACCGCCTCGTAGACCGAGGCCTCGTCCCGCACATCGACCACCAGCGGCAGCGCCTTGCCCCCCGCCGCCTCGATCTCCGCCGCCGCCGAATAGATGGTCCCCGGCAGATGCTTGTGCGGTTCGGCCGTCTTGGCCGCCACGGCGATATTGGCCCCGTCCCGCGCCGCCTTCAGCGCAATCGCCAACCCGATCCCCCGGCTGGCTCCGGTGATGAACAACGTCTTGCCCGCTAGGCTCATGATGGTCTCCTGAACGCCTGTCTTTCCCCGTGAAGGGGAAGCCTTCGCTTTTGGAATCTATGACTCGGGAGCCGCCGGAAGGCCACGAATAGCCCGCCCCCTCAATGGGGGAGGGTTGGGAGGGGGTGTATCCGGACGGCTTCCGGAAAGACCGAAGAGGGCGCCGAGCCCTGTTCAGAATAAGCCCGCGATCCCGGAGACACACCCCCATCCCCAACCCTTCCCCCATTGAGGGGGAAGGGGGCTTGGAGAGCGGGTAGGGGAGGGCCGGAGCCCTAACCCCCCGTCGTCGCCTCGCTCATCGCCCACAGCCGCTCGGCGCTGTCGGGATCCAGCGCCCAGGCGCGAACGCCGACCCGCGGGTTCTCCTTGGTCCACGGCTCCGCCTGGGCGCAGTTCTCCAGATAGAGGCCGCCGACGCCTTCCAGCTCATCGCCGACCGCCGCCCAGACGCTGGTGCTGGCGCCTTGTTCGGTATTCTTGAACCCCGTCACCGGCTTGTCGTTCTCGTCCAGCCAGCCCATCGCCCGCTGCTCCTCGATCGGCAGGTGGCGCTGCAGCGGGGTCATGATGCCGCCGGGCATGACCGCGTTGGCGGTGATCCCGCGATCCTTGAAGCGTCTGTTGAAGCCCACGGCGAACAGCGAATTGGCCGTCTTGGCCTGGCCGTAGCTGGCCCACTTCTCATAGTCGCCGGTCTTGAAGTGGGGGTCGTCCCAGCGGATGTCCGACCGAAGGTGGCCGATTGACGACAGCGACACCAGCCGCGAGGTCTTGCCGGAAGCCTTTGCCCCCGCCTCCAGGGCCGGCGCCAGCAGCGTCGACAGCAGGAAATGGCCGAAGTGGTTGGTGCCGATCTGCATCTCCAGCCCGTCCTTGGTGTGGTCCAGCGGACAGGCCATGACGGCGGCGTTGTTGATCAGGATGTTCAGCGGCCGAACACCCCACCGCACCCCGAACGCCCGGATCGAGGCGAAGTCTGACAGGTCCAGCATCTCGAACGACACCTTGCCCTTGGCGGTCGTCTGGATGTCGGCGATGGCCTGGGCCGCCAGGTCCGGCTTGCGTGCGGCGATGACCACGTCGGCCCCCGCCTCAGCCAGGGCCCGCGCCGTCTCCACCCCGATGCCGGTGGCGGCCCCGGTGACGATGGCGGTCATGCCGCTCAGGTCATGGCCGGCGACCACCTCCCGCGCGGTGGAATAGGCCCCGAAGGGCGAGGTGATACGATCGGTCATGGTCTTCCTCCCTGTTGTTTTTTCTTATTGGTTGGGGCGAGCCTACCCCACCTTGGAAAAGTCCGGCGCCCGCCGCTGCGCAAACGCGGCGAAGGCCTCCGCCGCCTCGGCCGTCTGCAGCTGTTCCCCGAAATAGCGGCCTTCCAGGTCCATCAGATCGGCGATCTTGGCGGCGTCCCGCATCAGCCGCTTGGTGATCTTCAGCGCCCCGATCGGCTTGGCCGCCAGCATCTTGCAGGCGGCCAGGGCCGCGGCGTCGACCTCGTCGCTCGGCAGGCATTTGTTGGCGATGCCGACCCGCGCGGCCTCCTCGCCCATCATCGCCTCGCCAAGCGCGAACATCGCATAGGCCCGGGCATGGCCGATCCGCGCCGGCAACAGCCAGCTCGACGCCGCTTCCGGCACCAAAGCAAGGCCAACGAACGGCGTGGTCAGCTTGGCTTCCGGCGAGACGAACACCAGGTCGCAATGCAGCAGCATGGTCGTGCCGACCCCGACGCCCAGCCCCCGCACCGCCGCCACCAGCGGCTTTTCGGCCCGCGCCAGGCCTTTCAGGAACCGCGTCACATTGCGCTCGCCGGCCGCCCGCGCGCCCGCGTCCCGGCTGGTGTCGCCCGACGCATTCTGGGCGGCGAAATCGCCCATGTCGTTGCCGGCGCTGAAGGCCTCGCTGGAGGACCTGAACAGCACCGCCCGCACCGCCGGATCGCTCTCGGCCCGGTTCAGGCTGTCGGCCAGCACGCCGTACATGGCGTCGTTCAGGGCATTCTTCTTCTCCGGGCGGTTGAGCGTCAGGGTCATCACCCCGTCCTCCACCTGAACCTGCACGTGGTCGGTCATCTGGCATTCCCTCCTTTGGCGTCGCCCTGTGGAAATCGCTGCTGAAGCTGGGTCAGCCAGCGGGCTATGGTCTCCACCTCGGCCTCGCTGAAGCCCTCGGTGATCTGTGAATTGATATAGTCGAGGCCGGCCTTGGCGTAGTCCCGGCCCTGTCGGCCCTTGTCGGTCATGTGGATCCGCTGCGCCCGCCCGTCGGCCGGATCGGCCCGCCGCTCGACCAGCCCGGATCGCTCCATCCGGTCGATCAGCCCGCTCATGGCGCTGGGCGCGGTATCCAGGGCCTCGGCCACCTCGCCGATCAGCGCCCCATCCGCCTTGCCCAGAAAGAACAGCACCCCCGACTGGGCCGAGGTCAGCCCCCCCTTCGCCGCCATCTCCCCCTCGATCCACCGCTGCACCCGCCGGTTCGCGGCGCTGAGCAGGAACATCAGCCTTCGGTTGGCGGGGGGAGACATGGAGCGATGATATGCTTCGCATACGAAACATCAAGTTCGCGTGCGAAATAAAGCGAGGCAACCCATCCCTCCACCGACGCAGGTGAGAGCAAGGAAGAAATTGGCAGATTCACCCGCTTGCTGCCGGCTACTTCTTGTCTTATAAGAACCTTATAAGAAACATCTGGAGTTTGTTCCATGGCCCGAATAGCTTTGGCCTCCGGCCTCGAGGGGGCTCTAGGCATTCTCACCCGCGCCGAGCCGCAGATCACCCTGTGGATCGCCGATGACCGCCTGCTGGCCGGCCGATTCCCGGAGGGCGCGTTCGAGTTTGATTTCACTTCCGAGGCCTTCGCACCGATCGGCTCCCTGGCCCTGCCGCCGGTTGCGCCCCGATCCCTCGACCGGGTCATCGGTCGCAAGACCAGCGACCTGACGCTGCGCCTACTGGGCCGCGAAACCCGCTATGAGTCCTGGAAGGCCCTGTTGATCGGCGGCCTCCGCCAGATCGAGGAGGCCAGGCCCGGGGCCCTCGACGCCCTGGCCGCCTACCACCCGCGCTCCAAACGCGCCGTCGCCCGACGGCCCGACCTGCTCTACGAAAACCGCAAACAGGTGGAGCAGTTCTCGGCCCAACTGATGCCAGGCTGGTTCGTCGCGACCAACAATTCCCGCGACGAAGTCCTCAAATACATCCGCAAGGCAGGGGAGGGCGTCGGCCTTGTCTGGGGCAAGGATCTGGACGTCGTCGACGCGTCGTGAGGCGGGCCTTCACGGAGCCATGGACGCCAGGCTGGCCGACTATTCCGAAGCCTGGTCACTCAACTCGTCGTCCTCGAGGGGGCTGACAGCATCGGCCGAACCGCCAGACAACGCCCCAGCTCCCGCCAGAACGTCGGCGTCGATGTTTGGCCCTTTAACAATACGGTCCAGCAGGTCTGCCTGTACGGGCTCCAACGCCACCAGCCGGGTGAGGACGTGCAGGACGTTGAGGAGTTCGGTCGTGTACTCCGGCAGCCACGCAATAGGCTGGATGCTGCTAAGCGGCGAGGGCGGTCGCTTGTCGCCCATCGGCGGCTTGCTGCGGTCCTGGCGGCGGTAGCTCCACCACTGCGTCAGGACCCGCTTGCCCGACACCTCGTAGCCCCAGACCTCGGGAGAGACGTTGGCGATATACCCCGTCCCCAGCTTCAGCCGACGTTCGCCGGCATCGTACTCCAGGTCGTGGGGCATGGCTTCAAGGGTGGCGGGTAGAGTTCCTTCCGCAGGGATAGTCGGCCCGTCCTTTGCCACCCTGGGTGCGCCGGCCGGATGGCCGTCGGCGAGCCGCTCCCCAAAGGTATGAAGCCAGATCACATCCCGGCCCACCGCCGCCGCTTCCGCGAACAGGGCCGCGTCGGCTGTCAGCGGAATGCGTAACCCGGGCTGCTTCAGATGGGTGCTGAAGTGCTCGATATAGCCCGGGTGAGCGGCGACTGCGGCAATATAGGCCATGACCTCTTCGGCCCCGACTTCGCGACCGTAAGCTGCGCCAAGTTCTGCGAGCAAACGCGGGGCGATGTTGGGTTGGGTCGCGTTGAGATCGGCCCAAACAGGGAAAACACGGCCCCCGAATGAGCCCTTGTAGTGATGGATGTCTGGGATATGGCCGCTGATGGTCAATGCCGGACCGGCCGTGGGCGAGTGGGCCATCAAGGCGGTCAAATAGATTTGAGCTGGAGAGTGCCTTGCCCAGAGAGTTGGATTAGCCTGGTTCAGAAGGCGTGCGTCGGGCAATATCCATTGCCTGTCGAAGGAGCGAAAGGCGTAGCGAACGGGCGTAGCCCCGAGGCTCTTGTCCGCCGACACAGGCATCGCCGGGTGTTTGTGTCCGAACAGGCCTTCCGTAACGACTTTTGTAAGGTGTTTATCCCCAGGCTGTCCACTGCGCAGGTGCGGATGAAAAAGGACAGATTTCTTAGCTCCGTCCTCCTCAGAAAGCAGGGCTTTCCACCGATCTTTAAGCGACTGCGGGTCCGGGGCGATAACCCAGGTTCGGCCTGCCATCACACCAGAGCCGTTGTAGACGAACAAGTCTTCCAGCGCGGGATAGCCAGCCCATTCCGCCGCCGAGGCCGGCAAGAACGGGGTACGCCAATCGGTGGGTGCCTCAAGCCAGCCTTCGCCATCGAGGCCGATGGCTGCGATTGCCACGAACTTGTCTTCGCGAGGTCCTTCCGGAAGACTGCGGAAGCGCACCCGTGCTGGTGTGTTTTCATCCGTCACCGCTCTGCGGGAAGCCATCACGATGCAAACGGTCTGCTGCACTCCTTGGAAGACACGAGTTGCGGACGGTGGCTGATATCCCTCAGGTGAGCAGTCGATCACCCAAATTTCGTCGGCGTCTCTGCGCAGATCGGCACGCATCTTCTGGAATCCCGGACCATTGAGGAAGCCAGACACCGTGATGAAGCAGACGATGCCCTTTCGATGAGTCCACTCACCGAGGTCCGATTTGTCGGTACCGCCCCGGTAGAGGTCGCCGCCGAATACTTTCCACGCCGCCCAGCGCCAGAAATAGACGTAGAGGTTCCTCAGATGCTTGGCGTGGGCGCCGACGCCCCATTCAACGGGCGGCTGCCAATCATCGAGCGGGGCCCTGAGGGTCTTTCCCCGGTCCTCAACCCAACCTCCCATGCCCTTGGCCTTTTCCTTGTAGGGCGGGTTGCCGAGGACAACAGTGATAGCTTCCCGGCGCTTGATCTCGTTGGCGGCGCGCCTGGATTCGGCCACCCCTGCCATGCTGGTCGGAATCCAGGCCGTCTCCTCATCCGGGTCGGCAAGAGTGTCGGTGATGTAGAGGCGCAGTTCGGCGCTGAGCGCCTTGGCCAAATCCTCCGGAACCTGCTCCCCGGTCTTGCCGAAGGTGACGAGGTCAATCAGTTCGGCCAAAAGCCGCAGTTGCGCCACCGCAAAGGGGCCGAACTGCAGCTCGAAGCCGATAAGCCGCGTCAATGCGGCGGTGATCGCCGCCGGCACCGACCCTGCGCCCTCGTCGGCCTCCACCGTATCGGCGATCCGACGCAGGACACCCAGCAGAAAGGTGCCCGTGCCGACCGCCGGGTCAGCCAGGGTGACCTCCGGCGCCGCCAGCCCCTGCGGAAGGTTGAACCGCGCAGGTGTGCGCAGTGCCTCATCCACCAGCCGAACCATGGCGGTGACGATCTCCGGCGGCGTGTAGTAGGACCCGGTCTTCTTGCGCAGCTTGGAATCGTATTGCTGCAGGAACAGCTCATAGAAATACAGCCAGGCTTCGGGTTCGCCCTTGCTGAGCTTGTCCCATTCAACCACATCCAGCACCCGGGTCAGGGTCTTCAGCGAAGTATCGAGGGTGTGCTCGTCGCTCGCTTCCTCGGTCAGCAGCCGCAAGGCGGACCCGATCAGCGAGTTTGATCTGCGCAGGGTCTTAGCAGCGTCGTCGATGCCGTCCTTCAGGGAGATGCCGCGGGCTTTGGCCATCAGCAGGCCGAAGGTCACCGCCTGCGCATAACCATCGGCGAACTCTTCGTCTGTCGCGGACGGAAACAACAGCTTGCGCCAGTCTTCTTTTAGACTCGTCAGGCCAGGCGCATGCCGGTTCAGCTGTTCGGCGACCTCGTCACGCAGCAGCCGGCACAGCCGGGCGGAGGTTTCAGCAAGCTGCTTCGGCGTACGCGGCGCAATAGGCTTCCATTGGTAGAAGGCGGCGAACAGATCGGTCAGTTCTGGCGGCGCCTTGAGGTCTTTCCCCGAGGTCTCGACATCGCCGTCCAGGACGACGATCGACATCACCCGCTTGCCGTCCTGCCACAGGCTGAAAGCGTTGCCATCCGTATAGATCAGGTTGGGGAGGGCCTTCAGCTTCTCCCATTGAGCCTTGTCATGTCCCTTGAATTTGGTCGGATCGGCGCCCTTTCCTGGCGCCTTGACCTCGACGAAGCCAATCAGGGCGCCCTTGCGGGTAACCGCAAAATCCGGCCGGATCATCAGATCGGACAGCCGGGTCTCGCCCACCAGTTCGGTGTCGAGCGCCGCTAATCCTGTCAGCACCGAGATGGCCTTGACGAGGGTCACAAGCGGCGTACGAAGCTGGTCTTCCGGCTCGCCGATGATGCCGGGATTGTTCAAGGTCGCCTTGGCCGAAGCGCCGAAGGCCGAGACCGCTTCCTCCAGAGTGCTCATGAC
Organism: Caulobacter sp.; assembly: GCA_044239675.1. Taxonomy (GTDB): domain Bacteria; phylum Pseudomonadota; class Alphaproteobacteria; order Caulobacterales; family Caulobacteraceae; genus Caulobacter. The sequence goes on along the minus strand of JBIIAX010000015.1, from coordinate 37,213 downwards.
CATTTCCCCCGCTCATAGTCCGACCCTGAGGGATGCGCGGGCTGCGTCGCCGCTGCCGCTGGCCTCTGAGCCGAATCATTCGATTATCACGATATGAGCCAGTTTGAACTCTTCGCGCAGCCTGCCGTTGTGGAGCCCACGGTCCCCACGGTGGAGTCCATTCGCGCGCGCTTCGAGGCCTTGCTGGGGCCTATGCGATCAGCCGAAAGCATGCCGCTGACCGACAGGGAGCTGGCCTACTGGAAAGTGGTCGCGCCACAGATGGCCAACTGGCTTCCCGAGGGCGAAAGAGACGCCGTCCGCGACGAGTTCGCGGCCCAGGTCGCCCGCCTGTCCGGAGCGGGCGCGGCGCAATAGGTCCGCCCATGGGATAATACCCCCTCCGCTTCGATCGCAGAGGACCCCCGCCCATGCCGGCTGAACGCCTGTCCCGAACCTCTCCCGCCTATCCGATGTCGGCGCCCCAGCGGCGCTTCGTCGACGCCTATCTGACCGAGCCCAATGCGCGGGAAGCCGCCATCAAGGCCGGCTACCACCACAGCAACGCCGCCCAGGTCGGCTACCAGCTTTTGCAGCGACCCAATGTCCAGGCGGCGCTGGAGCGGGGCAGGGCGGTGCGCACCGCGCCCCTGACCAAGGCGATGGTCATCGAGGAACTGCGCCTCGTCGCCTTCTCAAACCTGATGCACTACGTCGCGCTCCACCGCTACGACCAGCGCGTCGATCTCGATCTGAGCCAGCTCGACCACGCCAAGGCCGCCGGCCTGCGCGAGCTGACCATCGAGGAATCCTATGACGGCCGCACCAAGACCACCCGCCGCAATGTGCGGGTCAAGATGGGGCCCAAGGTCTTCGCCCTGACCCGCCTGCTGGCCCTGCTGCCGGACGATCCGCCGGCGCGCGGCGGGGTTTGATGAAGTGCGATCGCGTATGGGGACTGGTTGCCCGCTCACGGACGTCAGCCGATGAACCACACCGACGGCATTCGGGCTACCTGTCCCCGGTCAGCGTCGGACCGGGGACAGGTACTCCGCTCCAGCCGCCTTTGGCTCGCTGCCGCCGCCATTGCGCGGAGAACCAGTCCCCACGCCCCTACGGCCGGGATGACGGCGCTGATCGCCGCTTCATCGCCGCTTCACTCTCACTTCACCGCCGCTTCAGAACGGCTTCACTTCCGCTTCATTTTCACTTCATCGCCGCGCGGGGGGCTTGCGTTGAAATCTAGAGAAAAATCCCCGCGTTCGCGCCATCTTCGTTCTCGTCGACGCGGGGGCTCAGGCCGCCCTATACCAGGTCACCCCGTCGGCGTCCGGCTCAGCCACGGCGCGACCGCGGCCAACCAGGCAGTTGAGGTGGGCCAGGCTCTCGCCGGTGGCCATGCCCAGCAGTTCCGGACCGATCGGGCGGAAGAACAGGCTGCCGAAGACGTCGATGGAGCGTTTGGGCTCGGCCAGGGCCTTCTCCAGACGGCCCAGCTGGCGTTCATGCCCGGCGATCAGATGGTCCAGCCGCGCGTGCAGGCCGTGGAAGGGGTCATTGTGGGCGGGCAGGACCAGCACGCTGTCCGGCACGGTCGCCTTGATCTTGGCCAGAGAGGTCAGCCAGTCGGTCAGGGGATCGCCGTCCGGTTCGGTCGGGAAGACCGAGACATTCGAGCTGATGCGCGGCAACACCTGGTCGCCGCTGATGAACAGGCCGGCCTCCTTGGCCCACAGACAGGCGTGGTCGGGGGAGTGGCCGTTGCCGGTGACCACCGTCCAGTCGATCTCGCCGATGCGGAAGGTCTCGCCGTCGGTCAGGCGGCGGTAGCTGTCGGGCAGCTGATAGATGGCCTTGCCGAAGCCCCCGAATTTGGCGCGATAGGCGTCGATCGCCTCCTCGTCCCAGCCGGCCGACTTGTAGAAGCGAAGGCCGTCCTCGGGCGCCTCGCGGCCGGTGTCGGCGACCAGCATCCGGCACTGGATATATTCCAGCCGGGTCATCCACAGGCGGCAGCCGAACTTGCGGGTCATCCAGCCGGCCAGGCCGATATGGTCCGGGTGCAGATGGGTGACGATCACCCGGGTGATCGGCCTGTCGCCCAGCGCGCCCTTGAAGGCGGTGCGCCAGGCCTGGGCGGTTTCCCTGGTCTGCAGGCCGGTGTCGACGATGCACCAGCCCTCGCCGTCGGCCAGGGCCCAGACGTTGATGAAGCCCAGCGGCCCGCCCAGCGGCTGCCTCAGCCACAGGACGCCGGGGGCCACTTCCACCGCATCCCCGGCGCCGGGGGTGGGAACCGTCTCGAAGGGATAGTCGAGCTTGGGGCGGCGCAATTCCGCCGAGATGTCTTCAACGCCGTCGTGCACTTGCCTGTCCCTCCGGTGAACCTCCCTATCATCCGCCGTTCAGGCCCGCGCCGCAATTGCGCCCGTAGGGTCAGGTATCTTGACCACCTCGTCATCGGCGCGTTTATGACGCCAAAACAACAGATCCACTGCCCAGGAGCCCAGGGTCCATGAGTCGCTTCCGTTTCGGCGTCGTCGCCGCCTTCGCCCTCGCCCTTGCCGCGCCAGCCGCGACCACCATCGCCGCCCCCAAGAAGGAGGCCCCGGCCGCCCCCGGCGCCGTGACTGAAAAGGACCGCACCCGCGGCATGGCCGAGGCTCCGGCCCTGGCCAAGTCGGCCGGCCTGGCCTGCAACGTCACCGACGCCCGGTTCATCGTCCAGGACGCCAAGGCCAAGACCAACTTCTATGAAGTGACCTGCGACCAGGGCATGGGCTATGTGGTCATCGCCGACCCGGCCAAACCCGCCCCGACCCTGGCCGCCTGTTTCGAGGCCAACAAGCCGGTGGGTGAGAAGCAGCAGCCCAGCCCCCTGGCCTGCAAACTGCCGGGCAACGCCAACCTCGACGCTCAGCTCGCCCCCTATGTCGCCAAGTCCGGCGTCGCCTGCACCGTGGCCAAGACCCGCTACATCGGCGCCAGCCCGGCCAAGACCTTCATCGAAGTGGCCTGCGACAACGGCTCGGGCTTCATCATGATCACCGGCGCCCCGGCCAACGTCGAGGCCGGCGCCGACATGAGCAACTGCCTCAACTACGAGGCGGGCAGCGCCGTGGCCTGCACCATGACCGACAAGGCCGCCCAGCTGGCCATCGTCGACAAGCTGATGGCCGGGTCGGGCAAGGCCTGCGTCCTCAAGGACAAGCGGTTCGTGCTCAGCACCAAGTCCGGTTCCAACTGGTTCGAGGCCGCCTGCCAGGACGGCTCCGGCTATATGGTCGAACAGGCCTCGACCGGCGCCCTGGCCCGGGCCCTGACCTGCGCCGACGCCGACTTCGTCGCCGGCGGCTGCACCCTGACCGACGCCCGCGCCGCCAAGACCGAACAGAACGGCCTCTACGGCCGCCTGGCCACCGCCGCCGGCTTCAAATGCGACGTCGAGCAATATGGCGTGTTCAGCGTGCCCGCGAAGGAAGTGGTCGAGCTGAAGTGCAAGGATCGCCCGGACGGCGCCATCGCCGAGTTCAAGGGCTCCAGCGGCACGGTCTACAACTGCGCCATCGCCGAGGCGCAAGGCTACCGCTGCTCCTTCACCAAGAAGGACCTCGGCTACCCGCAGATCACCAAGGACCTGAAGTCCCTGAAGGAAACCACCTGCGTCGTCGGCAATACCCGCACCATGGATCGCGCCACCGACACCACCGTCTATCTGGAAGCCGGCTGCACCGACGGCGCCGGCAGCTATGTGCTGGGCTACCAGAAGGGCACCTCCAAGGTGACCGAAGTCCTGGCCTGCGCCCAGGCCAAGTCGCTGGGCGGCTGCAAGCTGCCCGGCAACTAAAGGCCCCAGGCCGATACAGTAGGGACAGGGCCCGCCGGCGACGGCGGGCCCTTTTCATTTCGGGAACAAAGCCGCCTCCTCGGCGCTCCACCTGCCACGACATGTCTCAGGGAGGAGATTTCCAAATGGCTGAAGGAAGTGGCGGCGGGAACAGCGGACTGGCCTTCGTGGTCGGCGGGCTGCTGGTCCTGGTGATGGTGATCGGGGCCTTCCTGATCTTCGGCGGCGGCCTCAACAAGCCCAAGCAGGTGGACGTCAATATCAAGGCGCCGGACATCGAGGCGCCCAAGATCCCCGCCCCGTAGCGGCGGGTGAGCCTCTCGGCCAGCGGCCGCTCCGCCTGGAAGAAGGCGAGGGCGGCCTGGCCGGGCCCCGACCTGTCGACCAGCCTGGAATGGGCGGCCCGCGCCGGCTATGCGGCGCGCGGTTTCGTCTATCTCAGCATCGGGGCCCTGGCCTTCCTCTCCGCCATCGAACTCGCTCGCTCGCCCCTGGGCAGCAAGGGTGCGGTGGATGCGCTCAAGACCTGGCCCCTGGGCCAGGTCTGGATCGCGGCCATAGCCTGCGGCCTGCTGGGCTTCGCCCTCTGGCGGCTGCTGCAGTCGGCCTTCGACGCGGACCGCCAGGGCAGGAAGCCGCTCGCCCTGATCGGCCGCGCCGGACAGGCGCTCAGCGGCCTGGTCTACGGCAGCCTCGCCTGGTCCCTGTTCGAACTGCTGGACGAGGTGGAGGACATCGGCGAGGCCGACGAGGCCCAGTCGGCGCACCAGATGACCGCCGAGGCGATGAGTCTGCCGTTTGGCCAGGCGCTGGTCCTGCTGGTCGGCGGCTTTGTCCTGGTCTGCGGCGTCGCCAATATCGTCCAGGGCTTTCGCAAGGACTTCGGCAAGCGGCTGGGCTGTTCGAAGGCCACCCGCGCCTGGGCATGCTGGCTAGGCCGCCTGGGCTACGGCGCCCGGGGCGTGGCCTTCGTGCCGCTCGGCCTGTTCATCCTGCGGGCCGGCTGGACCCTGCAGGCCGGCGCCGCCCGCAATCTCGGCGGCGCGTTGCAGGCGCTGGAGGCCCAGCCCTTCGGTTCGGCCATCCTGGCGGCCACCGGCGCCGGTCTGGTGGCTTTCGGCGCCTTCGCCCTGGCCGAGGCCCGCTGGCGGCGGATCGACGCCGATCCCGCCTGACGGTCTCGCCAACCGCCGGATCCCGCGTCAGACTGCCGGGAGGAGGGGCGATGACCCACGACCTGATCCGGCAGTCCCTGGAAACCGTCGCCGACCGCCTGGGCGACCCAGCGCCACAGGTCTACGCCCGGCTGTTCGCCGCCCGGCCGGAGATCGAGCCGCTGTTCATTGGCGACCGCACCGGCGCGGCGCGGGGCGAGATGCTGGCCATGGTCTTCGAAATCCTGCTCGACCTCGCCGAGGGCGGGACGATGTCGCGAAACCTGATCGGCAGCGAACTGGTCAACCACGATGGTCTGGGCGTCCCCCCGGGCATCTTCGCCAGCTTCTTCGGCGTGGTGGCGGACACGGTCCGCGACGGCGTCGGCGACGCCTGGACCGCGGAGACCGCCGCCGCCTGGGCCGGACTGCTGAGCGAGGCCGACAGGCTGACCGCCGACCAGGCCGCCCGCTCGGGCCTGGCCCTCGCCTGACCGCCCTGGCTGACAGCGGCATGGCGGGCCTTCCAGCGACCTTGTAGAAGCCGCTTCGAAGCAGCGGCGGAATCCGGACCATGGATGCGATGACGGACTCCAACCCCGGCGCCACCCTCGCCAACTGGCGGGACGCCCCCTACAGCCGCTGGGCCTTCCACCATGCCCAGCAGGTGGTCCGCACCGACCCCATCCCCGCCGCCGGCGCGACGGCCAGCGCGCTTCCCATCGCGCTCCGCGACCTCGGCGGCTTTCGCCTGGGTCATGGCGAAGGGGCGATGGATCTCGCCGCCTTCCTTGAGGCCACATCCAGCGACGCCTTCGTCGTCCTCCTGGACGGCAAGATCGTCCACGAGACCTATGCGCCCGGCATGACCGGCCGCACGCCGCACATCCTGATGTCGGCCTCCAAGTCCCTGACCGGCCTGATCGCCGGCATCCTCTCCGAGGCCGGCGAACTCGATCTCGAGGCCCCGGTCTCCGACCTGGTGCCGGAGGTGACCGACACCGCCTATCGCGGCGCCACCCTGCGCCAGCTGCTCGACATGCGCACCGGCGTGGCCCTGAATCTTCATGACGCCGCCGCCTATGAGGCCTCGACCGGCTGGGAACCGCCGCCCGCCTCTGGTCCCGGCGACCTGCACGCCTTCTATCCGGCCATGACCACGCCCTGGGCGCCGCACGGCGGGCCGTTCCGCTATGTCTCGGCCAATACCGACCTGCTCGGCTGGGCCATGGAGCGGGCGACGCGGCAGAGCTTCGCCGGCCTGGTCAGCGATCTGCTGTGGAAGCCGATGGGCGCGGCCGACGACGGCTACATCACCCTCGATCCCAGGGGCGCGCCCCGCGCCACCGGCGGCCTGGGCGCCACGCCGCACGATCTCGCCCGCCTGGGCCAGCTGATGGTCCAGGACGGCCGCCGGGACGGGGTCCAGGTCATCCCCAAGGGCTGGATCGACGACATCGCCCAGTGCGGCGACGCGGAAGCCTGGCGCACTGGCGAGTTCGCCGCCGGCTTCCAGGGCCTGACCATGCGCTATCGCGGCGGCTGGTATGTTATCGACGGTGCGCCGCAGACTCTGTTCGCCATGGGCATCCATGGCCAGAACCTGTTCGTCGACCGGACCAACGGCCTGGTCATCGTCAAGGTCTCGTCCCAGCCGCAGCGCCTCGACTTCCGCGCCATCGGCCTGACCCATCGGGCCGTCCCGGAAATCCGGCGCTGCTTGGGCCTCTAAAAGCCTGAGAACACATCCACCGGGCACTCCACCGGCTTGTTGGGCATCGTCCCCTCGGCCGACCGTCTGCGCACATGGCTCGCCGCGCAGGTCACCGAACAGAGCAGCCCCTGGTCCGACCAATAGGCCGGGCCCAAGGCCATCTCGTCGTGGTCATAGGCAAAGCCCTCCTCATGGAAGCCCTTGCCGCATTCGATACAGGGATGTTTCGGCGTCCTGGCCAGCATGGTCCTATCCTCTCGCTTCAGCGGCGATGGCCTCGGCCTGTGCGAACAGCGCCGGATCGACCCTGGCCTCCACGGCGGCGGCGTTGTCGTCCAGTTGCGACGGCCGGCTGGCGCCGACGATGGCCGAGGCGACATTGGGCTCGCGCAGCACCCAGGCCAGGGCGAACTGCGCCAGGCTGAGGCCCGCTTCCGCCGCCAGAGGCTTCATCTTCTGGGCGGCCAGCAGCACCGGCTTTTCCATCCACCGGCTGATCGCACCGCTCATGGAATCGGAGGCGGCGCGGCTGTCGGCCGGCGGCGGGCTTTCGGGATCGTATTTCCCGGTCAGCACGCCCTGGGCCAGCGGCGACCAGACGATCTGCGAAATGCCGTTGGCGGCGCAGAGCGGAATGACCTCCTTCTCCGGCCGCCGCCACAGCAGGCTGTACTGCGGCTGGCTGGAGACGAACTTCTCGACCCCCGGTATGGCCAGGGCGTCGCGGATATTCTCCGGGGACCACTCCGAAAACCCGATCCACCGCGCCTTGCCCGATTTCACCACGGCGCTCAGCGCCTCCATGGTCTCCTCCAGCGGGGTGTCGGGGTCGTAGCGGTGGCACTGGTAGAGATCGACATAGTCGGTCCGCAGCCGGGTCAGGGAGGCGTCGATCTGCTTGTGAATCTGCGCGGCCGACAGGCCCTTGTCGCCGTTGCCCATGTCGCCCATCAGCTTGGTCGCCAGGACGTAGCTGTCGCGCGGAACCCCGGCCAGAGCCTCGCCGGTCACCGCCTCGGCCGCGCCCCGGCCATAGACATTGGCGGTGTCGTGGAAGGTGATGCCCAGGTCCAGGGCGTGGCGGATGTTGGCGATCGCCGTATCCTTCTCGACCCCGACCCCGGCCGTCAGCCAGGACCCCAGGGCGATCTCCGAAACCATCAGGTCGCTGGACCCAAGCTGGCGGTACTTCATGCTGCGTTTCCCTGCGTTTTCTCCAGCCTAGGCCTTCTCCCGCCGGGGGTGAAGGGAAACGGCCTTGCTCCACGCCCGCCGCGAGGCCACATCCGTCCCATGCCGCACAAGACCGTCCTCGCCGTCCATCCCGCCCAGCGGGACGACATCGCCGACCTGACCACCCGCCGGCCGGTGCCGGGGCCTGGGCTGGAGCAGGTCGATCCCTTCCTCTTCCTCAACCACCACGGCCCGCAGACCTACCGGCCGGGCAACAACGGCCTGCCGTTCGGACCCCACCCGCACCGGGGGTTCGAGACCGTCTCCTTCATCCTGGAGGGCGAGATGGCCCACCTCGACAGCGGCGGCCATGAAAGCGTCATCCGGGCGGGCGGCATCCAGTGGATGACGGCCGGCTCCGGCCTGGTCCATGCGGAGATTTCGCCCGAGGCCTTCAAGCGCCAGGGCGGCCCGCTGGAAATCCTCCAGCTCTGGGTCAACCTGCCGCCGGCCCTGAAGATGAGCCCGCCCGCCTATATCGGCCTGCAGGCGGAGGACATCCCGGTGCATGAGGCCGACGACGGCCGCGCCCGGCTGCACCTGATCTCGGGCCAGTACGGCGACACGGTCGGACCGATCACCTCACTGACCGGGGTCTTCATGAGCACCCTGGATCTGGCCGCCGGCGGCCGGATGCATTTCGGCGACCTCTCCGCCCGCAACGTCTTCCTCTATGTTGTCGATGGCGACATCCGTATCGGCGGCCGGGCCATCGGCCGCTGGAACCTGGTGACCCTCGACCTCGCCGGCGACCTGCTGGAGATCGAGGCGACGTCAGACGCCCGCCTGCTCCTCGGCCACGCCGACCCGATCGGCGCCCCGGTCGTCTCCCACGGTCCCTTCGTGATGAACACCGTGCCGGAAATCCACCAGGCCATCCGCGACTACCAGGCCGGCAAGTTCGGCGAGGTGAGGCTCTAGCGGCGCAGTTTCCCCCTGTCGCCGCCTCGGCCAGCCTCTAAAGTCCCCCGTTGATGACCCAGACCCCGATGCTCGCCCTTCAGGGCCTGACCAAATCCCTCCCCGGTGGCAGGGTGCTGTTCTCCGGCCTGGACCTGGCCATCGCCCCGGGCGAACTGGTGGCGGTGATGGGGGAGTCGGGGGTCGGCAAATCGACCCTGCTGAACGTCATCGCCGGCCTCGACACCGCCGATTCCGGCGAGGTGATCATCGGCGGCTCGCCCCTTTCCAGTCTGGACGATGACGGCCGCACCCTGCTGCGCCGGGACCGCATCGGCTTCGTCTTCCAGGCCTTTCACGTCCTGCCCCACCTGACCCTGGCCCAGAACGTCGCCCTGCCGCTGGTCCTCGGCCACAAGTCGCCCACCGAATCGCTCGGCCGCGCCACCGCCCTGCTGGACGAGGTCGGGCTAGGGGGGCGGGGCGGCGACTATCCCCGCCAGCTGTCGGGGGGCGAGCTGCAGCGGGTGGCCATCGCCCGCGCCCTGGTCCACCGGCCGGCCCTGCTGCTGGCCGACGAGCCGACCGGCAACCTCGACCCGGAAACCGCCGACCGCATCCTCGCCCTTCTGGCCGCCCAGGTGCGCCAGGCCGGGGCCGCCGCCCTGATCGTCACCCATTCGGAAGTCGCCGCCGCGGTCGCCGACCGCACCCTGGACCTGACCCGCACCGGCCTGACCGCCCATGGCGCGTGACACAGGGGTCCAGACCGGAACCAGTCGCCCGGCCCTGATCTGGCTGATCCTCGGGGAGTGGCGGGCCCAGCCCGTGCGGGTGATCACCGCCGCCCTGGCCATCGCCGTCGGGGTGGCCCTCGGCTTCGCCGTCCACCTGATCAACGCCTCGGCCCTCAACGAGTTTTCCCGGGCGATCAGCACCGTCAACGGCGACGCCGACCTGCAGGTGCAGTCGGTTTCGCCCGGCGGCTTCGACGAGGGCCTCTATCCAAGACTGGCCCGCCTGCCCGGCGTCGCCCGCGCCAGCCCGGTGATCCAGCTGACCGCCGCCCTGCCGGGCCAAGACCAGGGCCTGACCCTGATCGGCCTCGACATCTTCCGCGCCGCCGCCGTCACCCCCAGCCTGCTGGGCCGCCCGGCGACAGGGGCCGGAGGAGCCGGGTTCGGCGACGCGGGCGCGGTGTTCGACGAGAACGCCGTCTTCCTGTCGCCGGCCCTGATGCAGGCTGGCGGCCGACGCGCCGGCCAGGTGCTCGCCCTCTCGGCCGCCGGCCATACCGCGCCCCTGACCATCGCCGGCGACCTGCCGGGCGTCGCCGAAGGCCGCCGTATCGCGGTCATGGACATCGCCGCCGCCCAGTGGCGGTTCGGCCAGCTGGGCCGGCTGCAGCGGGTCGACCTGAAGCTGACGCCCCAAGCCGATCCTCAGGCCGTGCGCGACGCGATCAAGGCCATCCTGCCGCCCGAGGCCGAGATGGTCACCCGCGAGAGCGAGGAACGGCGCAGCGACAGCCTGTCCCGCGCCTACCGGGTCAACCTCAACATGCTGGCCTTGATGGCCCTGCTGACCGGCGGCTTCCTGGTCTTTTCCGCCCAATCCCTTTCGGTCGCCCGCCGAAGGTCGCAGTTCGCCCTGCTGCGGGTGCTGGGAACCAGCCGCCGGTCGCTGATGATCCAGATCCTCACCGAGGGCGGCATCGTCGGCATGGTGGGGGCGGGGCTGGGGCTCGGTCTTGGCCTGCTGCTGGCCGACGCAGCCCTGCGGCTGCTCGGCGGCGACCTCGGCGGGGGCTATTTCAGCGGCGGCCGCCCGACCCTGGTCTTTGCTCCCATCGCCGCCGGGGTCTTCTTCGCGCTTGGCCTGGCCTGCGCCCTCGGCGGCAGCCTGTTTCCGGCGCGGGAGGCCGCCCGGGCCCAGCCGGCCGTGGCGCTGAAGAACGTCGGCGACGCGGTCGATCCCTCGGCCCGCCCGCGCATCTCCATCGCCCTGATCCTGCTGGCCCTGGGCGGCGCCTGCGCCTTCGCCCCGGCCATCATGGGACTGCCTCTGCTCGGCTATGGCTCCATGGCCCTGTTGCTGGCGGGCGGGGTGGCGGCCATGCCCTGGCTGGCCCGGCTGCTGCTGGCGCCGCTGCAGGGACGCGGCTTTGGACCCGCCGCCGAACTGGCCGTCACCCGGCTGTGGGGCGCGCCGTCCCAGGCGGCCATCGCCCTCTGCGGCATCGTCGCCTCGACCAGCCTGATGATCGCCATGGCGGTGATGGTCTCCAGCTTCCGGGGCTCGGTCGACGACTGGCTGGTTCAGATCCTGCCCGACGACCTCTACATGCGGTTCGAGGGACCGTCGGAGGCGGGCGGTCTCGACCCCGCGGGCCAGGCGCGGCTGGCCGCCGTGCCGGGCGTCGCCGCCATCCACTTCACCCGCACCCAGACCCTGCGGCTGACCCCCGACACCCAGCCCGTCGCCTTGATCGCCCAGCCGATCGATGCGACCGCCCCGGCCGCCCGCATGCCGATGATCGGCCGAGGCAAGCCCATCCCGCCCGGCGCCACCCCCGTCTGGCTGTCGGAACCGGCCGCCTTCATCCACCACAAGAAGCCCGGCGACTGGATGGTCCTGCCCATCGCCGGCCGCCAGCGGGCCTTCGTCGCCGGCCTCTGGCGCGACTACCGCCGCCAGGACGGGGCCGTGGTGCTGACCAGCGCCGACTACACCCGCCTGACCGGCGACGCCCTGCGGGCCGAGGCCTCCATTGCGGTGAAGTCGGGCGCCGATCTGGCCGCCGTCAGCCGCGGCCTCACCGCCGCCCTGCCGCCGGACCTCAAGTCCCGCGTCCAGTTCGCCCGGCCGGGCCAGATCCGCGCCATCGCGCTCGGCCTCTTCGATCGCAGCTTCGCCATCACCTATGTGCTGGAACTGGTGGCCATCCTCGTCGGCCTGGCCGGCGTCGCCGCCACCGTCTCGGCCCAGACCCTGGCCCGCACCAAGGAGTTCGGCATGCTGCGCCATATCGGCGTGCGGCGCGGCCAGATCACCGCCATGCTGTCGATCGAGGGCGCCCTGCTCGGCGCGGTCGGGGTGGCGGCGGGCCTGACGCTGGGCCTGCTGATGAGCCAGGTGCTGATCCATGTGGTCAATCCGCAGTCCTTCCACTGGACCATGGAGACCAAGCTGCCCTGGGGACTGTTCGGCGTCGTCACCGTCGCCCTCATCGCCGCCTCGGCCGGAACCGCCCTGCTGGCGGGGCGAAGGGCGCTGTCTACCGACGCCGTGCGCGCCGTTCGGGAGGACTGGTGATGCGCCGGCTGCTTGCGCTCCTGGCCCTCGGCGGCCTGCTGGTGCTGGGCGGGGCCGCGGACACCGCCCGCGTCGCGCCCGACTACGCCAGGGTCACCCCGGACGTCGCCGTCAGCTTCCCGGCCGACCACGGCAGCCATCCGGCCTATCGCACCGAGTGGTGGTACGTCACCGGCTGGCTGGACACCGGGCAGGGGCCGCCGCTCGGCTTCCAGGTCACCTTCTTCCGCACCCGCCCCAACATCGACCAGGCCAACCCCAGCGCCTTTGCCGCCAAGCAGGTGCTGTTCGCCCACGCCGCCCTGTCGGACCCCAAGGTCGGCCATCTGCTGCATGACCAGCGGGTCGCCAGGGCCGGCTTCGGGCTGGCCGAGGCGCGCGAAGGTGACGCCGGAATCGTGCTCGACGACTGGTCGCTTCGGCGCGGCCCCGACAATCGCTGGCATACCCGCGCCGGCGGCCAGGACTTTACGCTCGATCTGACCTTCGATCCCACCCAGGCCCCGATCCTCCAGGGCCGCGGCGGCTTCAGCCGCAAGGGCCCGCTGCCCGCCCAGGCCAGCCACTACTACAGCCTGCCCCAGCTGAAGGTCAGCGGCACGCTGCTGCGCGGCGGCAAGGCGCGGGCCGTCACCGGCCGGGCCTGGCTGGACCGGGAGTGGTCCTCGACCCTGCTCGACGCCACGGCGGTCGGCTGGGACTGGGTCGGCCTCAACCTCGACGACGGCGGCGCCCTGATGGCCTTCCAAGTCCGCGACGCCGGCGGCAAGCCGGTCTGGGCCGGGGGCTCCTACCGGTCCGCCGACGGCCGACAGACGGTGTTCGGACCGGCGGACGTGGCCTTCACCGGCCGCCGGACCTGGACCTCGCCCCGCACCCGCGCCGCCTATCCGGTGGAGCGGGGCCTGACGGTGACGCTGCCGACGGGGCCGAGAACCTTCGTCCTCAAGCCCCTCTTCGACGACCAGGAACTGGACAGCCGGGCCGGCGGCGGCCCCGTCTACTGGGAAGGCGCGGTCGCCGCCGACGGGGCCAGGGGCTATCTGGAGCTGACTGGCTATTTCGAGAAGCTGACCCTCTGATCAAGGGTCCTCCGCGCCGATGTCCCGGCGCAGATGCGCCGAGAGGGACGTGCGAAGGGCCCGCGCCAGGGCGGCGCGATCGGCTTCGGGAGAGAGGTGTTTTCGGCTTGTGGGGCCGAGGCGTCCAAGCGCTGCCTTAAGCCGCGCGATCCATTCTGATTTCATTCCAACCTTGAATTGACTGAAGATTTTGCGGGATGAGCGTGCTCATGGGTCAATCTCCTGTCGTTTCGGGTTGGCGAGCCGCGAGGGCTCGGGACGGGCTGTTGTTACAGCCGTATCAGCGCTTTAGCAAATCCGCGGGCGTGGTCGGTTCCGAGATCAGCCGGGTGAAGGCCTTCCAGCGCCCGGCCTGGTCCGGCGCGGCGGCCTCGACATAGGCCTGGGCCATGTCCTGGCCGAGGCCGTAGTTGATCACATAGCTGCGGTAGGCCTCGGTGAATTTCAGCGACTGTTCGGCCCGGGCCGGCGAAACCAGCTGGTACTTCTGGATCAGGGCCAGGGCCGTGGCCCGGTCGATCTGGCCGTCGAGATACTGCTGGGCGATGGTCAACCGGGCGCCGGCCAGGGCCTGCGTGGCCTTGCTCAGCGCCGCCTGCTTCCCGGCCATGGCAGGGTCCAGCCCGGCCAGGGGGAAGAGCACATCCCGCTCGAAGATGAGGGCGTCGTCGCCGGGGAAGGTCAGGTCGATGCCGTAGTTGGCGGTGCCCTCGGCGATCAGCGACTCGGGGCTGTAGAGCGGATAGACGGTGAACTCGATCCAGCCGTTGGCCCTGGCCAGGTTCCGCTCCAGCAGCATGTTCAGCACATGGTGGCCGGGGTAGCCCTCGTGGCAGCCCAGGTCGATGGCGCGGGTGATGCGCACCGGCTGGTCAGTGTTGATCTGGATCAGGCTGTTGGCCCCGCCCTTGTACCAGTTGTAGCCGGACCAGGGCTTGCCGGTGACCAGCTCCAGGCTGAACTTTTCGTCGGCGGGAAAGGAGATGTGTTCCAGGGTGCGGCGGCGGCACTCGGCGATCGAGGCCTTCATCACGGCGTCCAGCCGGTCGGCGGGCACGATATAGAGGTCCCAGAAGGCGTCGACCCGCTGGGCCAGCGGGCCTTCCCCGGGAACCAGGGCCTCGATCCGCGCCAGGACGGGGTCGTAGTCGCTCAGCGGCTTCAGCTGCGGCCGCACGCCGAACAGCCCCTCGGCTTCGTCGGCGAAGCTGAACTTGTCGCCCAGCGCCATGGAAAGGCGGGTGTCAGCGGCCTTCAGTTGCCCGGCCATGAAGGCGCGGCGGCGGGCCAGCAGCGGCGTCTCGCCCCGGGTCGGCAGGGCTTTCAGCCGGGCTTCCAGCCTGCGGGCGTCGGCGCGCAGGGTCGCCTGGTCGCGGGGATGGGCCTTGGCCTCGGCGGCCCATTCGGCCGGGCCGTAGTAGGCGTCGACATAGCCGTCCTCCCGCTCCCCGGCCTCCAGCGTCAGTTTGACGAAGTCGACGGCGATGGCGTCGAGGCTGTCGGGTTTCGGCGCGGCCATGGCGGGCATCCCAAGGACAAGGGTGAGGAGGGCCAGGGCTGCGAGGGCGGTGAGCAGGCGGCGGAACATGGCGCAACTCCGGTCAAGACCAGAGAGGATGTGCCACGCCCTGCCTGCCTTGAGTAGGTCCAGGCGACAGCGCCTAGGCGTTGGGGGTCAGTTTGCCGCCATAGGTCTTCCACAGGGTCAGGCCCCCGGCGATGGCCGCCTTGCGGGTTGCCGGATTGGCCAGCAGCACCAGGCCGGCGATGCCGCCCGCCACGGCCAGGACGCTGAGCACCGGATGAGCCTTGGCGCTGGCCAGGAGGGTCTTCGGCGCCGGGATGGCCGGCAGCTGGGGCAGGGCGCTGTTCTGTTTGAAGAAGCCGTTGACGGCGGGAAGGAGGTCGGTGGCGGCCAAGGGAAATGTCCTTTGATGGGGCGTTTCCCCACCAACGCCCTCGCGGCGAGAGCGATCCGTCCTGGCCGTCTCAGCGCTTCGACAGGCCGCGAACGATCGCCTGGAAGGCGCCCCGCCGCAGGGCGGAAGGGTCGACCGAGGGCGACAGCTTGCCGGCCAGCTGCAGGACCAGTCCGCCGTGCAGCGCCGCCCACAGCATATGGGCGACCAGTTCCGGGTCCTCGTCGATGCCGCTGCTCTCGATCAGGCCGCGCGCCTGGCTGGTCATCATGTCCCGGGCCCGGCGGCTGGCCGCCACCAGTTCGGGATAGTCGGCCTCGTTGGGCTGGGACAGGTCGAACATCAGCCGGTAGGCGTCGGGATGCTCCAGGGCGAACCGGGTATAGGCCCGGCCCACGGCTTCCGACCGGGCGACAGGGTCGCTCTCGGCATGAAAGCTGTCTTCCAGCGCCTTGGCGAACCGGCCGAACCCGCTGGCCCGCACCGCCGCCAGGATGTCGTCCTTGTCCTTGAAGTAGCGATAGGGGGTCATCGGGCTGACCCCCAGTTCCGCCGCCAGCTGGCGCATGGTCACCGCTTCCGGCCCATGTTCGGCGAACAGGTGCTCAGCCGCGACGCAGAGCCGCTCGCGGAAATCTTCGACCTGGGCTGGGGATAGGGCGCGGGGCATGTCACTTGGCGAAAGCGGGATTGTCAGCGGGCATACCTTACATTATACGTTTACGTCGTAAAATAATGGTGAGCGACGATGCACTGGGACCTCCTGATCGATAAGCGGGACCTCACCCGCACCGAACTGCGGTCGGCCGAGGAGGCACACAGCCTGGCGGAAGGCGAGGTCCTTCTGGCCGTCGAGCGTTTCGCCCTCACCGCCAACAACATCACCTACGGGGCCATGGGCGAGGCCTTCGGTTACTGGCAGTTCTTTCCGGCGCCGGACGGCTTTGGCCGCATCCCTGTCTGGGGGTTCGCCACGGTCGTCGCCTCCCGGGCCGAGGGGATCGAGCCGGGCCTGCGTCTGTTCGGCTACATGCCGATGTCCAGCCGGTTCACCGCCCGGCTGGTCAAGACGCGGGGCGGCTATGTGGACGCCGCCCCGCACCGGGCGCAATTGCCGCCGACCTATAACCAGTATGCCGCCGCCCCGGCCGATCCGCTGGATGACCACCGCGCCCTGCTGCGGCCGCTGTTCATGACCAGCTGGCTGATCGACGACTTCCTGGCCGACCAGAACGATCTGGGCGCCAAGTCGGTTGTCCTGACCAGCGCCTCCAGCAAGACGGCGCTGGGTCTGGCCTGGGCCCTGTCGCAACGCGGTGTGAAGGTCACCGGCCTAACCTCGCCGCGCCACGTCGCCTTCCTTCAGGGCCTCGGCCTGTATGACCAGGTCCTGCCCTATGAGCAGGCCCCGTCGCTGAAGGTCGAGACCCCCACGGTGCTGATCGACTTCGCCGGCGACCGCCAGTTGATCGCCACCCTGCACAATCTGCTGGGCGACAGCATCGCCCACAGCGCCATCATCGGCGTCACCCACTGGCAGGCGCCGGCCATCGAGGCGGCGCCCCTGCCGGGCCCGACGCCGACCCTGTTCTTCGCGCCGGACCAGATCCGCAAGCGGGCCGGGGAATGGGGGGCGGAAGTGATGGACGCCCGCTTCAAGGCCGCCCTTGGCGCCTTCGTCGAGGCCAACGCCTGGCTGAAGCTGGAATACGCGCAAGGGCCCGAGGGCCTGCAACAGGCCTACCAGACCGTGGTCGCCGGGACCGCCAGTCCCAACGTCGGTCTGATCGTCAAGCTTCAGGACTGACAATAAGAAAAGCCAGCGGAGAGAGACCATGGACGGAGAAACCCGGGGCAACCGCTTTCTCAGCGGCAACTTCGCCCCGCTGCGCAGCGAGGATGACTTCGACCTGCCCGTCACCGGCGCCCTGCCGGCCGGGCTGGCCGGGACCCTTTACCGCATCGGGCCCAACCCGCAGTTCGAGCCCGTTGATCGCGGCTATCACTGGTTCGGTGGCGACGGCATGGTCCACGCCTTCGAGATCGCGGGCGGCAAGGTGCGCTACCGCAACCGCTATGTCCGCACCCCGCGCTGGCAGACCGAACATGCCGCCGGCCGGCCGCTCTACGGCGTCATGGGAAATCCGATGACCACCGATCCCTCGGTGATGGGGACCGACAGCGGCGTGGCCAACACCAACATCATGATCCACGCCGGCCATCTGCTGGCCCTCGAGGAGGCCCACGCCCCCTTCGAGATCGAGGCCGGGACGCTGGAGCCGAAGGGCTATCGCAACCTCGGCGGCAAGGTCACCGCCCACCCCAAGGTCGATCCGACCACCGGCGAGATGGTGTTCATCGCCTATGCCGACGCCGAGATGCCGCTGTCGAACAAGGTCAGCTGGGGCGTCGCCGACGCCGCCGGCAACCTGATCCGCCGCGAGACCTTCGAGGCGCCCTACTGTTCGATGATCCACGACTTCGCCCTTACCGACCGGTTCGCCATCATCCCGGTCCTGCCCCTGACCGGCGACATCCAGCGGGCCATGGCCGGCAAGCCAGCCTTCGCCTGGGATCCGGCCCAGGGCGCCAGCCTGGCCATCATCGACCGCGCGCGGGGCGTCGAAAGCCTGCGCTGGGCCAGGATCGAGGCCGGCTACGTCTTTCACGTGATGAACGCCTGGGACGAGGACGGCGCCATCGTCATCGACGTCATGCGCTACGCCCAGGCGCCCTTCTTCCCGCTGCCCGACGGCTCGCCCGGCCTGGAGAACGGCGCGGTCACCGTCCGCTGGCGCATCGACCTGACCGGCGCCGAGCAGAGGGTCACCGAGACGCAGCTGGACGACCTGGCCGGGGAATTCCCCCGTTTTGACGAGCGCCGCGCCCAGAAGCCCTATCGCCACGGCTGGTTCTCCGGCCAGCGCAGGCGGCCCGGCGACATTCGCGGCGACTGCCTCGTTCATCTGGACCTGGAAACGGGTGTGCGCTCCATCTGGGCCGACGAGGGCCTGGGCGGTGTCGCCGAGCCGGTCTTCGTGCCGGCAGGGGCTGATTCGGCCGAGGGCGAGGGCTGGATCCTCACCGTCCTGTTCCGGCCGGAGAAACAGATCAGCGAACTGGCGGTGTTCGACGCGCTGGACATCGCCGCCGGCCCCGTCGCCGTGGCCCCGGCGCCACGCCGCGTGCCCTTCGGCTTCCACGGCAATTTCGTCGCGGCCTGAACCCATTCGACGGTTGCTCCGCGCACGTCCCGGTTTAGGATGACCTTCGTGAGTATCATGGGGGACCGGGGCGGAGCGCATGAGGGCTGCGCAACGGTTTGAGTGGGGCGAATGGGGATCGCCGAACTGGCGATAGCGGACTGGGGCGGCGTCGTTATCGACGCAGCCGCCGACACGGAACAGGTCATGGGCTCGGCGTCGGGATCCGGCGTGGTCCCTGTGGGACTGCGCCGACGCATGCCCAGGTTCGCCCTGGCCGCCGTCCGGTGCGCCGTTGGCGTCTCGGCGCCGGGTTGCGAACTGGTCTTCGCCTCCCGCTACGGCGACGTGCCCACCGCCCTCAACCTGTCCCAGGCCATCGTCGCCTCCGACCTGCTGTCGCCCTCGGCCTTTTCCGCCTGCGTGCACAATGCCGCCCCCGGCCTGGCCGCCCAGGTGCTTGGCGAGAAATCCAGCCACACTGCCCTGGCCGCGGGGGCGGACAGTCTGGCCGCGGGGGTGCTGGAGGCCTGGCTTCGGCTGCGGTCGGCGGAGGCCGCCCAGGTGGTCCTGCTGTTTACCGAACTGCCCTTGCCGGGCCTCTATGACGATTTCGAGCATGAGCCGGGCCTGCCGGGCGTCGCCCTGGCGCTGCGCCTGACCCTGGCCGCCTCCGGCTCCGTGGCCGCCGTCGATCCGGGGCCCGGCCGCGCCGGCGCCCTGGCCCTGCTGGCGGGGCTGCAGGCTGGAGCCAAGCGGATCAGCGTTCGCGCGCCCGTCAGGATCGCCGCATGATCGGCCGGATGGTCAGCGCCCTTGACCGGGGTTGGCGGCTGATCGCCACCGGCCTGTCCTTCCTGCTGTTCGGCATCGGCGGCCTGGCCCTGGCTCTGGCGGTCTTCCCCTTCCTCAATGTCGGCTTTCACGCCAAGGACCTGCGCCAGCGCATCGCCCAGCGGGTCGTGCAGCGGACCTGGCGGCTCTACATCCGCATCATGGCGGTCCTCGGGGTGCTGACCTACGAATGCCGGGGCGAGGCGCTGCTGAAGACCGATCACGGGGTGATGGTGGTCGCCAACCATCCGTCCCTGCTGGATATCGTCTTCCTGATGGCCTTCATGCAGCGCACCAAATGCGTGGTGAAGAGCGGCGTCTGGAACAACCCCTTCATGGCCGGGGTGGTCCGGGCGGCCGGCTATATTCCCAACCTTGGAGACCCGGAACGGCTGCTCGAGGACTGCGCCCAGGCCATGCGCGAGGGCAACAATGTGGTTGTTTTCCCCGAAGGCTCCCGCACCGTGCCCGGACAGCCCCGCAAGATGCAGCGCGGCTTCGCCTACGCCGCCCTCAAGGCCGGGGCCCCGGTCCGTCTGGCCACCATCACCGTCTCCCCTCCCACCCTTCTGAAGGGTGAGCCCTGGTATCGAATCCCGCGACATCGTCCCCACTGGACGATCCAGATACATGATCGCATTGATGTTTTCGAAACGGCGGGTCATGACCCGCTCCCTGTCGCCGCGCGTCATCTGGTCACGCGGGTCGATTCGCTAATGGATGAGATGCTGCGCGCATGACCGACCTGGAAGACGAGATCAAAGTGATGATCATCGACGTCCTCAACCTTGAGGACGTGAAGCCCGAGGACATCGACCCGCAGGAAAATCTCTTCGGGGATTCCGGCCTGGCGCTGGACTCCATCGACGCCCTGGAGATTGGCGTCGGGGTTCAGAAGAAGTACGGCATCAAGATCAACGCCGAGGACAAGAGCACTCGGTCCCATTTCCAATCGGTTCGGTCGCTGGCCGAGTTCGTCGCCGCGGCGCGCTGACGGAGGACATCATGGACAGACAAGCCGTCTACAAGGAAATCGCCGACTTTCTGGTCGAGACCTTCGAGGTCCCGGAAGCCGATCTGAAGCCCGACGCCGACCTGGTGGATAACCTGGGCCTCGACAGCATCGACGCGGTCGATCTGATGGTGAAGCTGCAGGAGATCACCGGCCGCAAGGTGACCCCGGAGCAGTTCAAATCCGTCCGGACCATCAACGACGTTCTGGATGTGGTCGATCAACTCTCGGCCCATGGCTGATCCCCTTGCGGCGGGTCCGCCCCGCCGACGCCTCGACCCATCGGCCCTGGCGCTGGCTGTGGTCTCCATCCTCTATCCCTTCATCGCCCTGTTCGCGGTGAAGACGGTCGGGCCCGCCACCGTGGTGGCGGCGCTCTGTGCTCTGCTGCTGCTGCGCGTGGCCTTCGGCTTCGGCAAGGGCGTGCCGCTGGGCATGGCCCTGGCGCCGCTGGCCGTGGCGGTGCTGATGGGCCTGTTGATGCTCTGGGACGCCCACCGGGCGGTGCGCTTCTATCCGGTGTTCATGAACGGCGCGATGCTGGCCGCCTTCGCCGCCACCCTGGTCAAGGGCCCCAGCATGATCGAGCGCCTGGCCCGCATCGCCGAGCCGGACCTGCCGCAGGCCGGCGTGGTCTATACGCGCAAGGTCACCATCGTCTGGTGCGTCTTCATCGCCGCCAACGGCCTGACCGCCCTGTGGACAGCCCTATACGCCTCGGAGGCGCTCTGGGCGCTCTACAACGGCTTCATCGCCTATGTCGCCATGGGCCTGCTGTTCGCCGGAGAGTTCCTGCTGCGGAAGATTCTGCGCGGTCGGACGGAGGCCGTATGAGCGGTCTGATCCAGGCCCTGCTGACCGCCCCGGCGGACCGCGTCCTCTTCACCGGAGAGCCGCCGATCACCGCCGGCCGCATCCGCGCCACCGCCGCGGCCCTGGCCCCTGGCATGGCCGCTACCGGCATGGCGAGCGACGCGCCCCTCTTCCTGCACACCAGCTCGGCCGCCCTGTTCACCGCCGCCCTGCTGGCCGCCGCCGTCGCCCGCCGTCCCCTGGCCCTGCCGGCCCATACCCAAGGCGGCTACCTGACCGAGGTCGGCGGCGCCAATGCCCGGCTGCTCGACGACAGGGCTCTGGCCCTGTCCGAAGCCGCCGACGCTCCCCCAGGCGCCCTGGACGGCGCGACCGACGACGTCGCCCTCAGCTTCTTCACCTCAGGCTCCACCGGCGCTCCCAGCCGGATCGAACGCCGCCTGGCCCAGATGGAAACCGAAGCCCGCGTCCTGGAGGCCGTCTTCGGCCAGGAGACCGGCTCCGTTGTCGCCACCGTCAGCCACCAGCATATCTACGGCCTGATCTACCGGCTGGTCTGGCCATTGATGACCGGTCGGACGTCGTCGGATCGCGCCGCTGAATACTGGGAACAGCTGGAGGGCCGCCTGGGTCCAGGCGTCACCCTGATCTCCAGCCCCGCCCATCTGACCCGCCTGCCGCCGGCCATGGACCTGGCCGCCCAGGCGCCTGGCCTGATCTTTTCGTCCGGCCAGCTGCTGGTCACCCCCGCGGCCCTGGCCTGTCTCGCGGCTTTCGGCCGGCCGGTGACCGAGGTGCTGGGCAGCACCGAGACCGGCGGCGTCGCCTGGCGCCGCCAGACAGGCGAGGGTGAGCCCTGGACCCCCTTCCCAGTGGTCGATATCGGCTGGGACCAGGACGGCGGCCTGACCGTCGCCACCCCCTATCTCGACGGCTCGGATCGATTTTCCATGGGTGATCGGGGAGAGCCCCTGGCCGACGGCCGCTTCCGCCTGCTGGGCCGCGCCGATCGGATGGAGAAGGTCGACGGCAAGCGGGTTTCGCTGACCCGGGTCGAGGAGGCCCTGGCGGCGCTGGACGATGCGGCCGAAGCCGCCGCCCTGACCCTGCCGGAACGCAAGGGGGCCTTGGCGGCCGTGGTCGTCCTCAGCCCGTCCGGCGCCGCTCGCCTGGAGGCCACCGGCGCCTTCCGTCTCGGGCGGCATCTTCGCGCCGCGCTCGCCGACCGGCTGGAGCCGATCGAGCGGCCGAAACACTGGCGGTTCGTCACCCGGATGCCCGCCGACAGCCAGGGAAAGCGCCGGTTGAGCGATCTGCGCGCCCTGTTCGAGCCGCCCCGCATGCCGCCCTATGAAGTGGCGATGCATGAGGGCGACACCGCCCGACTGATGGTCAGCCTGCCGCCGGAGCTGATCTATTTCCAGGGCCACTTCCCCGACCAGCCGATCCTGCCCGGCATCTCGCAGGTCCATATGGCGGTGCTGCTGGCCGAACAGGTCCTGGGGTTCACCCCGACCGGCGCGGCCCTCAACCGGGTCAAGTTCAAGGACATCGTCCGGCCGCACGAAGTGCTGGACCTCAGCATCACCGCCGATCGCGAGAAAGGCCGGCTGACCTTCCGCTGGCTGCGGGTGAACGGCCATGAGGCCTCGTCGGGGATGATCGGGGGCTAACCCTTCCCGGCCGCTCCGTCCGTCGCTCCCTTGGCGGACACGCCCGCCGCCCGCCGGCGTGCGGCAAGACCCGACACCGTCCTGAACAGCGGCACGGTCAGGCTGGTGGACATCACCGCCATGGTCACCAGGATCGCAAAGCTGGTCTGGGTGATCAGGCCGGCCTTCATCAGGATGGTGGCGGCGACGATCTCCATCAGGCCCTTACACTGCAGCAGCATGCTCAGCCGGGCTCGTTCCAGAGCCGGCATTCCGGCTTCGGGCGGCGCGATATGGACTGCGGCCAGCTTGGCCAGGCCGGCGACGATGAAGATGCCGCAGGCGAAGACCAGGGCCAGGGGAGTCAGCACCGAGCCGTCGATGCTCAGGCCCCGGTGGCCGAAGAACAGCGGCGACAGGCCGAACAGGGCCAGCCTGCCCAGGCTCTCCGGCTTCAGCCGACGGACGACGCCGACCGGCATCAGCACCCCGGCGAAATAGGCCCCCAGTAGTTCGTGCAGGCCCAGCGTCGTGGTCGCCCAGACGCCGGCAGCCAGCCAGGCGGCTCCGGCCAACACCGCAACGGCCAGCGGCGGTTCGGCCCAGCGATCGAGCGGCTTGCGGACTGCCGCCATGGCCGCGAACACCGCCACGGCCAGGCCATGGCGCCAGTCGAAGGTGAAGAAGGCGCCGGCCGCCCCGACCTTCACCGCCAGGAGGACGGCCAGACCGATCCACAGGATGGCGTCATCCAGGGCGGCGATCCGCAGGGAAACCAAACCCAGCGGCCGGTCGCCGGCCGGCAGTTCGCGGACGATGCCGATCAGCACGGGCAGGGCGCTGACCGCCAGACAAAGCCCTATGGCCGCCGCGCCGAGAAGCGGCGAGACGCCCTTGGGCGGGGCCAGGACCAGGTCGAACAGCCCGGTGGCGATGGCGCCGGCGCCGATCAGGAAGGGGATGGCCAGGGCCGTCACCGCCGTACCGATCAGGCGAGGACCGGCGGGTGCGTTGCTGGTGGCCATCATCCGCGTCTCCAGCCCGGCGCTGAAGGCCAGGACCAGGACGCCCAGCCAGCCGATGGTCTCGCCCAGCCTGGAGGGGCCGACGATCGCCTTGTCGAAGCCGAAGCGGGCTGCGGCGACCGAGATGGCCAGGCCGAACAGGATCGGCAGCACCGCCATGGGAACGACGCCGCGGATCAGCCGCCAGAACAGCACCGGCGCCGCCAGGAAGACCAATAGATCGATGACGAGCTGTTGCACCTGACCCAGCTCCGGCAAGCCTAGACCCGGCCGATGATGACGGAGGTGTTGATCCCGCCGAAGGCGAAGTTGTTGCTGGCGAAGAATTCGCCGCTGATCTGCCGGCCGTCGCCGCCGATGTAGTCAAGCGGCGCACACCGTGGGTCGGCCTGGGTGAAGTTGGCGATCGGGGCGATCCAGCCGCCGTTCAGCATCTCGATCCCCAGCCAGGCCTCGATGGCCCCGCAGGCGCCCAGGGTATGGCCAAAATGCCCCTTGAGGGTGTGGAAGGGAACAGAGTCCCCATAGACGTCGAAGGTCGCCCCGGCCTCGGAGGTGTCGCCGGCCACGGTCGCCGTGCCGTGACCGTTGATGAAGGCCAGGTCTGTGGGCGCCAGGCCCGCGTCCGACAGGGCGTCGCGCATCACCACCGCCTGGACGTCGCCGTCGGGGTGGGAGATGTGGCTGCCGTCCGCATTGGTCGCAAAGCCCTTGATCTCGGCCAGGGGCGTCGCCCCCCGCGCCAGGGCATGCTCCAGTTCTTCCAGCACCAGGAAGGCCGCGCCCTCGCCGGTGACCAGGCCGTCGCGCGTGGAGTCGAACGGCCTGCTGGCGGTATGGTCGTTTATCTTGCTGGTCGCATAGAGGCGGTCGAAGACCATGGCCATGGTCGGGCACAGCTCTTCCGCCCCCCCGGCCAGCATGATGTCCGCCTTGCCCGCCTGGATCGCTTCGGTGCTGTAGCCGATGCCTTGCGAGCCGGAGACACAGGCCGAGCTGGTGGTGATCACCCGGCCCTTGAGCCCGAAATAGACGCTGACGTTCACCGGCGCCGTATGGGCCATCATCCGGATGTAGCTGGTGGCGTTCAGCTTGCCGGCCTTGCCGGTGACCATGAAGTTCCCGAAGTCGACCGTCGGTTCGGTCGAGCCGTAGGACGAGCCCGCGGCCACGCCGACCCGGCCGGACTTCAGCAGCGGGTCGTCCTTCAGTCCGGCCATCTGCAGGGCCCGATCAGCGGCGTCCACCGCCATCACGGCCACCCGGCCCATCGACCGCATGGCCTGCCGGGGAAAATGGCCCTCGTGCTTGAACCAGTCGGCCCCGCCGGCGACCTTGATCCCCATGTCGGTCAGGCGTTCCCACTCGGGCATGTAGCGGATGCCGGTCTTTCCCGCGCGCATCCCCTCCTCGATCTGCGACCAGTCCTGGCCCATCGAGGTGATGCCCGCCATTCCGGTCACCACGACACGACGCATCAGACCAACCCCCCGTTTACACCGATCACCTGCCGGGTGATGTACCCGGCTTCCGGCGAAAAGAGAAATGCGATCAAGGCGCTGACCTCGTCGACCTGACCGATCCGGCCCATCGGTATGGCCTGGATCACCTCGGGCCGCACCTCGCCGATCATGCCCGTATCGATCAGTCCGGGGGCCACGGCGTTGACGCAGATCTTGCGGCTGGCCAGCTCGACCGCCAGGGCCTTCACCGCCCCGATGATCCCGGCCTTGGCGGCGCTGTAGTTGACCTGGCCCCGGTTGCCCATGACGCCGGAGACGCTGGACAGGGCGATCACCCGGCCCCCATCGCGCCGGCGGATCATCGGCATGACCAGCGGATGGACCACATTGTAGAAGCCATCCAGGTTGGTCCGCAGCACTGCGTCCCAGTCGTCCCCGGTAATGGCGGGAAAGGCGTTGTCGCGGGTGATGCCGGCGCTGAGCAGGATGCCCCAGTAGGGGCCCTTGTCGGCCAGACGGCCTTCCAGCGCGGCCAGTGCGGCGGCGCGGTCGGAAACATCGAAGCTGATCAGGTCGGCCTCGCTGCCGGCGGCGCGAATGGCCTCTGCCGTCTCTTCGGCCCCGGCCCGGTCGCCGCCATAGTGGACGGTGACCGGGTGCCCCGCCTGGCCGATGCGGATGGCGCTGGCCCGGCCGATGCCCTTGCTGGCCCCGGTGACCAGCACCGGGCGTTTGGCGTTCAGCTCGCAGCTCACAGCTCTGTTCCCTTCAGGTAGCTGCCGATGTCGGCGGGCTGGAAGACATTGACCACCGCCGCGGAAATCTCCAGGCCGGCGGCGTCGACAAGGCGGCACTCATAGCTGGCGGTCTCGCCCTCCAGCAGGGCCCGGCTCTCGACGATCACCGTCTCGCCGATCTCGAACCAGTCCCGGGCGGCGGTGAACTTGCGGCAGCCCAGCAGGAAGCCCAGCTCCGGCGGGTTGCCCTCCCGCCAGCGGCGCAGGCCGTCCACGGCGCAGATGGCCTGGGCCATCATCTCGAACCCGACATAGACCGGCACGCCCTTTCCCGGCTGGGCAAAGGGATGGTCGGCGCCGATGGTGTGCTCAGCCCGGGTGATCCCGTCCACCTCGGTCACCACCCGGTCGACCAGCTGCATGGGATGGCGATGCGGGATCAGGCGGTCGATGGGCGGATAGGCGGTCATCATCAGGCTTGCGACAGGACGATTGCGGCGTTGTTGCCGCCGAAGGCGTAGCTGGCGCTCAGGGTGTGGCGAAGGTCCGAGGCCCGGTCGCCCGGCGCGGCCAGCCTTACCGGGGCCAGGTCCGGATCGGCCTGGCCGTCCCAGATGTGCGGCGGCAGGTTGCCGGTCTCTATGGCCAGCATGCAGAAACTGGCCTGCACCGCGCCGGCGGCGCCCAGGGTGTGGCCGGTCAGGGGCTTGGTCGAGCTGCAGGGGGTGGCCTCGCCGAACACCCGGTTGACCGCCCCGGCCTCCATGCGGTCGTTCAGTTCCGTGCCCGTGCCGTGCAGATGCACATAGCCGATGTCGGCGGCCGACAGTCCGGCCATGGCCAGGGCCTTGCGGGCGGCCGCCTCGGCGCCGGCGCCGCTCGGATCGGGCGCGCTGATGTGATGGGCGTCGCTGGTCTCTCCCCACCCGGCCACCCGTACGGGCGCCTCATCGACGGTCAGCAGGAACAGGCTGGCGCCCTCGCCGATATTGATGCCCTTGCGGTTGACGCTGAACGGGTTGGACAGCTCCCCGGACAGGGCCTCCAGCGCCCCGAAGCCGTTGACGGTCAGCTCGCACAGGCTGTCCAGCCCGCCGCAAAGAACCGCGTCACAGAGGTCCGCGGCGATCAGCCGGGCGCCGGCCGCGAGGGCCTTGGCTCCCGAAGTGCAGGCCGTCGAGACGGCATAGGCCGGTCCAAGCGCCCCGGTCAGCTGCTGCGCCGCGGCCACCGGATCGTTCAGCTCCTGAATGTCGAAGTGATAGCCCTCGGGCCAGGATCCGCCCGCCAGCCGCTGGCGCAGGGCGGCCGTGCTCTCGCCAACGCCGGAGGTGCTGGTGCCCAGCACGATGCCGACGCGGGCGGCTCCGTACCGGGAGATGGCGGCGGCGACGGGCTCGGCGATCTCCGCCAGGGTATGTTCCAGCAGGCTGTTGGTTCGGCTGCGCGCCGGCACTCGGGCCTGTTCCGATGGCGGCAGGGCGAAGGGCAGGGCGCCGACCGGGGTCTCGCGGCCGTCGATCAGGGTCCAGCGGCCGGAGACCGTCGGCGGCGCGGCGCTGAACAGGGCGGCCGAAACCGCCGCCGTCGTCGCTCCCAGGGCGCAGGCGACGGTGTGGTCCTGGACGAAGGCGCGGCGTTTGATCACGGAGCATCCCGGCTGACGATGGTCAGGCTGTAGTCGAAATCATAGTTGTTCAGCGTGCGCTGGGTGGCTCCGTCCTCGTCCCGGACGGCGGGGCTGATATCGACGACCAGCTCCTGGCCCCGCACCAGCTTACGTCGACCGTCGGGATAGTCCCAGACCTGCAGCCGTCCGCCCAGGGCCTGTTCGAGCGCGGCCTTGGGCCAGTTCGCCAGGACCATGTCGGCCAGGACGTTTTCGCCTCGGAAGCCGGGCGGCGGCGGCCCGTCCATCTTCGTGACCACCCCTTGGGCGGTCCAGTCGATCTGCGCCAGGCGCGGCCCGGCCGGGGCGGTGACGATGACCCGCACGGCCGAGGGCGACAGGCTGACCAGGGCGTCGAAGGCGATCTTGCGCGGTCCGTACCGGGCGACGATCGACTGGGCCATTTCCCGCTCGACCGGATAGGCGGGCGGCAGGGGCAGGGTCAGCCAAAGCCTGTCACGGGCCACGGCGGCCACCCCTGCGGGCGGCGGCGGGCCAGGCGGCGCGGTGACGCAGCCAGCCAACAGAGAGCCGGCCAGCAGCAGCGGAAGGGTCAGGCGCGCGATCACGCCGCCATGGTGGTCAGGTAACGGTCCACCGTCCGAAGGTACTTCACCGGATTCTGCACGATCGGGTTGCTGCGATCCCAGGCGTAGCCGGCCAGGATCGAGGTCAGGTAGCGGACGATGTCGTTGGTCTCTTCCGGCTTGTTGAAAATGATCCGCTGCAGGCTCTCGTCGTACCAGGTGGAAACGCAGGCCCGGAAGGTGTCGATGCCGATATAGAGCTCGTCGGAGAACTCCGTCTGCCAGTCGACCGTCTCGCCATTCAGCTGGCGATCGATCAGGGCGGTGGCCAGCTGCGCCGACTTCAGGGCGATGGTGACGCCCGAGGAGAAGACCGGGTCGAGGAATTCCGCGGCGTTGCCCAGCAGGGCATAGGAAGGACCGTACAGGCTTTTAACGCTGCAGGCGTAGCCGTGGATCGTGCCGGGCTCGCGGTAGGGGGTCGCGTTCTTCAGCACCTCCGACATACGGCTGGCCTTGCCGACCAGGGTGTCCAGCCGCTCCTGTTCGGTGGCGCCGGCGGCCTGGATGATCTCGGGCGAGCCGACCACGCCCATCGAGGTGATGCCGTCGGCCAGGGGGATCAACCAGTACCAGACATGGCGATGCTCGGGGTGGATCGAGACCAGGATCTTGCTGCGGTCGAAGGTCGGATCGTCGATGTTGTCCTTCACCTGACAGAAGACGCCCTGGCGCGGCGGGAAGCTGGAGGGCTCCTCCAGCTCCAGCAGGCGGCTGAGCGTGCGGCCAAAACCGCTGCCGTCGAGACAGAAACGGGCCTCGACGGTGCGGACGTCGCCGGCCTCGTTCTTCACCGTCAGCTTGACGCCGTCGTCGTCGCTTTCGAAGGCGGTGACTTCCTCGCCATAGACGACCTTCGCGCCCATCTCGGCGGCGCCGTCAGCAAGGATCTTGTCGAACTTGGAGCGCAGCACCTGGTAGGTGGTGCCGGGACCGGAGGCGGATTTGTCCGGAAAGTAGATGTCCTTGTAGTCGTCGCCGAACTGGAAGGCCGCGCCGTTCTTGAACTGAAACCCGCCGGCCTCGACCGCCGGCAGCAGGCCCGCGTCATCGAGGATGGCGATCGATTGCGCCAACAGACTCTCGCCGATGGAAAAGCGCGGGAAATGGGTCTTCTCGATCACCTCGACGGTGCGGCCCTTCTGGCGAAGGAAGGCGGCGGCCGCGGCGCCCGAAGGGCCGGCTCCGATGATCACCACATCAAGCTTGTCTGACATTTCGCCCCCGGGAACCGAACCACGCTGCAACAAAGGAGAATCCGTAGGAGATCGCGAGCCCTGCGGCAACGGCTATGCCAAAGGCGCGAACCGGATAGGTCGAGCTTAGACTCAACAGGCCCATGGAGAGAATAGCCGTCAGGGCCGTGATCAATATCGGCAGGCCGGCCAGGGGGGACCGCCGTCCCTGCGCCGCCTCGTACCTGAGGATGGAATAGTCCGCGCCCGTCCCGACCACGACAAAGGCGCCCATCATCGAAAAGAAGCTCAGCGGCGTGCCCAGGGCCGAGGCGGCGATGATCCCGCCGGTGACGCCCAGGGCCGGGGCGATGAGGATGCTCAGGGCCGAGGCGCGGCGATAGATGACCAGCAGCATCAGGCCGATGGCCGCGAAGGCGGCGAACACGGCCAGGCTGGCCATTCGGCGATAGTCCCCGAAGGCTTCGCTGTAGGCGGTGGCCGGATCGACATAGGCCGCATCGCTCAGGCCCCGGGTCGCGGCGGTCACGGCGGCCACGGCCGACTCGGGGACGGGGGCGATCAGATAGCTCTGGGTGCGGGTGGTCCCGGAAAGGCTGGCGATCCAATCGGGCAGCTTGACGTTCGCCGGGCGGTCATAGGGTTTGAACTGTCTGGCGGGCAGGCCCAGCAGTTCGGCGCGGGCCCGCAGGTGCGGCTCCAGCAGCCGGGCGCGGATGGCCGCCTCGGACGCGGCGCGGGTGGAGGCTGGCGGATCGAACCGGCCGGGCGACAGGATGCCGGCCCGGGCCCCGGCCGGCAGGCTGGCGATGACGCTGGCCTCCCGGGCCTTGGCGGCCTCGGCCGTTGGCCCCCAGGACAGCAGGAAGTTGGGCGAGAAGCCGACGCCGGCCGCCTGCCTCACCTTCGCCTCTTCGGCGACAAGCTCTGGCGAGCGCGGCTGGAACTTCCGCACATCGTCCAGCACCGAGAAGTGGAGGGTGGCGAACACGGCCCCGGCGACGAAAATCAGGCCAAACAGGGACAGGCTGATCCTGTTCCAGCCATACCGGCCGATCCGGCCCTCCAGTCCGTTCCAGACCGCCGCGAGCCGGGCCTGGCGCTCGACCTTCACCGCCGGATCGAGCTTGGGCAGCAGCAGGAAGGCGCAGGCCCAGGCCGACAGCAGGCCGCCCACGGCGAAAACCGCCATCTGGCTGAAGATCGGCACCCCGAACAAGGCCAGGCAGCCGAAGCCCATGGCCGAGGTGATCATGCAGACCGTCACCGGCCGCAGGATCAGGCTCCGCCGCTCCGCCGGACTGCTCCAGCCGGTGATTGGGCCGGTGGCCAGATAGTAGATGGCATAGTCGGCGGTGACCCCGACGAAGGCCGATCCGAAGACGAAGGTCAGCATATGCACGGTCTTGAAGACCAGCAGCACGGCGGCCAGCGACCCCAGATACCCGGCGCCGACCACCAGCAGGGTCAGGGGCAGGACGCCCGGCCTACGGAAGACGGTCAGCAACAGCAGGACGATACCCAGGGTGCTGGCGATGCCGACGGTGGAGATGTCCTTGCGGGCATGTTTGGCGCCGTCCTCGGCATGGAAGGCGGCGCCGGCCCGGGCGATGGTCACCCCGGCCGGCTGGGCCGCGCGCCACTGATCGACGACCTCGGTGAAGGCCTGTTGCGTATCCAGCCGGAAGGCGGAGCCGTTCAGCCGGCCGGTGATCAGCACTGACCCCTCGGGACTCTGAGCCCCGAAACCGCTGCTCGGCAGCAGGCAGCCGGTCAGGCGAAGGGTCAGCAGGAAGGGATCGCGCAACAGCATGTCGCCGTTGACCGGCCCGACCGGCGAATAGATCTGCACCAGGGAGCTCTGCACCACCGCCTTGGCCGCCGCCGCGTCGAAGGCGGCGGGGCTGTCCTCGCAGAGCAGCTGATTGCGGTTGGCGAACATCCAGCGGGCGGTCTGCTCGCCATCGACGGCGGCCTCGACGAAGACGCCGCTGGCCTTCAGCCGTTTGGAGAGATCGTCGGCCGCGGCCTGCGCCCCGTCCGGCGTGCTGGCCGAGACCAGCATCGCCACCCGGCTCGAGGCGGCGGCCCCGGCCTGGACCATGGCCTCCCGCATTGGCGGTTTCAGCGCCCCGGCCGGCAGCAGGCTCTGGATATCGGTGTCCAGCGCGCCGCCGCCGATCAGCCTGAGCAGGATGAATCCCGCCGCGACCAGGCAGCAGGCCAGGTAGATCTTGCTCAGTCCGAAACGCCCCCCAAACACAGCTTGGCCTAACCTTTCCGAACCGGCGACATCTCGATGGCGATGGTGTCGCCGTTGGCCTGTCGGATACTGACCGCCTCGGCCCGGAGGCATCCGGCGATCTCTATGGCCCCGAGGAACCGGCCCAGGTTGGCGTCCTTGGGCTTCAGGCTCAGGGACCAGGCCGCTCCCGGCGCGGCCGGAGCGCCGGTGATGACGTAGTAGCGGCGCAGGGCCGTGTAGTCGCCGGTCAGGATCTCGAACAGGCCCGAACTGCGCAGGAAGGGGTCAGCCGAGGCGGGACCCACCGACTGGGCCGGGCCGCCCTGGACCGACTGGGTGATCTTGCCGGGGGTGATGGTCAGCCGCACATCGACGGGCTTGACCACCCGCCAGTCGACCCGGCCCGGCTTGACGCTGGCCACGCCGGTGGAGATCAGCGGCGTCTTCATGTTGGATAGCCGGCGCGTCTGTTTGAAGTCGAACTGCCCCGTCTCCGCGCGCAGGGCGAAGGGATCGGCGCATTTGGCGAAGGCGGCGCCTGGCAGCGCGGCGGCGGCGACCAGCAGTCCGGCGAGAGCCTTGCGGCTCAATCCAGAAAGGGCGCCAGCTTTTCGCGCAGGATCGGCGGGGATTCCCAAAGCATCGTCTCCGTCTTGATGTCGACCGCCACCTGCACGCTCGAGCAGCGGTTAAGCCGTTGTCCCGTTTCCGGGTCGCGGAATTCATAGTCGATTTTGAGGCGGTTCTCCCATTCGACGATGGCCGCGTGGACATCGAACGCCTGGTGAAGCCTCAGCGGCCGCGCATAGCGGAACCGCATGTCGATGATCGGCCAGCCGTAGCCGGAGGCGATCATCTCGTCGTAGCCGTAGTTGATCTTGTCCAGAATGGCGACGCGGCCCAGCTCCATGAAGCGGGGGTAGTTGCCGTGCCAGACGATGTTCATCGGGTCCAGGTCGTAGAACTGCGGACAGGTCCGCACCACGGCCGTGACGATGCCCTTCATCGGCCGCGCCGCCGGCGTCTTCACCTCGCTCATCAGGGCTCGCCGAGCCAGGCCGACCACTGACCGGCGGCGAGGGAGGCGCAGAGGGCGCGCAGGGTGCGGTCCAGGGGCGCGTCCTCGTCGATGAACGGCACGAGCGCGCCGGCGTCATTGAGGAAGCTTCCCACCCGCTCGCCCAGTTCGGCGTCCTTCAGCCCCCCGTCGCGCAGGCGCAGGCGCACGGCCTGCACGCAGGCGATGGCGTGAGCGGCCGCCACCTGTTCGGTCAGCTCGACCACCCGCAGGGCGTCCCGCGCGGCGATGGTCCCCATCGAGACCTTGTCCTGGTTGTGGCATTCGGTGGAGCGGGAGAAGACGCTCGCCGGCATGGTCAGTTTCAGGGCCTCGGCGGTCCAGGCCGAGACGCCGATCTGCACGGCCTTCAGACCATGGTTGATCGGCGCCCGCTCGCCGGTCGCGCCGGACAGGTTGGACGGCAGGCCGTTGTTGTAGCGGGTGTCGACCATTAGGGCGAGCTGGCGGTCCATCAGGTCGGCCAGGTTGGCGACCAGGGTCTTCAGCCCGTCCATGGCGAAACAGATGTGGCCGCCGTAGAAGTGGCCGCCGTGCAGGGTGCGGCCGTCTTCCGGATCGAACAGCGGATTGTCGTTGGCGCTGTTCAGCTCGGTCTCGATCAGGGTGCGGAAGGTCCCCAGCATGTCTTCCAGCACGCCGATGACGTGCGGGGCGCAGCGGATCGAGTAGCGGTCCTGCAGGCGGGTCGGGGTGTGCAGGCTGGCGAACTGCGCCAGGTCCGCCCGGATCCGGGCCCCGACCCGCATCTGGCCGGGGTGCGGCTTGGCGCTCATCAGCCGCTCGTCGAAGTGGGCGGGGTTGCCCAGCAGGGCCAGGCTGGCCAGGGAGGTCAGGCGGCTGGCCAGCTTCGACAGCTGTTCGGCGCGGTGGAAGGCGAGCGCCGCCAGCCCGGTCATCACCGAGGTGCCGTTCATCACCGCCAGGCCTTCCTTGGGCTTCAGCTTGATGGGGACCAGGCCCGCCTTGGCGAAGGCTTCAGCGGACGACATGACCTGCCCCTGATAGAGGACGTCCCGCTCCCCGGCCAAAGCGCCGGCGATGTAGCTGAGCGGGGTCAGGTCGCCGCTGGCCCCCACCGATCCCTCGGCCGGGATCAGCGGCAGGATGTCCAGCCGCAGCATGTCGGCCAGCAGGGTGACCAGCTCCAGGCTGACGCCCGACCAGCCCCGCATCAGGGTGACCAGCCGCACGGCCATCACCGCGCGGGTCTCGTTGGGCTCCAGAATCCGGCCCAGGCCGCAGCCGTGGAACCGCGTCAGGTGCAGAGGCAGTTCGGTGACCAGGGGATTGGGCACGCCGCGGGTGACGCTGTCGCCATAGCCGGTGGTGACGCCATAGATGACGCCGTCGCGGGCCAGCGTGTTCTCGACGTGTTTGGCCGAACGGGCGATGGCGCCCAAGGCGGCCGGATCCGTGGTCAGCCGCAGGGCCACCTGGCCGGTGGACAGGGCCCAGACGTCCTCGATGGTCAAGTCGCCTTCGCCGAAGACGATGCCCTCGCCGTAGCGTCCGCCGATGTCGCTTACCCCGTCCATACCCACCCCTTAGAGACGCCAGAAATCATAAAAATTGAACCAGTGGAACGGGTTGGCGAGAGCCTGTTCCTGCAGCACGGCGGCAAAGCGCGCCGTAGCGGCCTTCAGGGCTGCTTCGCGGTCCTTGCGGGGAAAATCAAGCCGTTCACTGAATTTCCGGAAGGTCACCTGGTACCTGCCCTGCTTGCGTACCGCGAACAGGGTGTAGACCGGGCATTTGAGCGCCGAGGCCAGGATGAAGGGGCCGGCCGGGATCGGCGCGTCCTGCCCCAGGAACGGCGACCAGACCGACGGGCTCTTGCCCCCGGGGGCGATGCGGTCGGCCAGGATCACCGCCCAGTCGCCGTTTTCCAGCGCCGCCGACAGAATCATCGCCGCCCCGACCCCGAGATCAGTGACCTCGATGATCCGCACCGCCGATCGCGGCGCCATCCGGGCCATCAGCTCGCCGAACTTGGCGGCATTGGCGCTGTGGGCCAGGATGCTGACCCCCCGGCGCTCGCCCAGGGTGGCGATGGCCCGCATGACCTCGGGCGTGCCCAGGTGGGCGGACAGCACGACCGCGCCGCGGGGATCGTTGCGCGCCGCGGCGAATTCCGGATCGTCCAGGCCATCGACCCGGTCGACGCCGATATCGCCCAGCCAGGCGGAAAACCGGTCCAGGGCGGCGCCGGCGAAGGTCATGGCATGTCTGAAGCCTGCGACATGCCCCGGCCTGACATCGGCGCCATGGGCCCGGGCGCGCGCCAGCCAGTCGAGGGAGGCGCGCCTCTGCCGGGTTCCGGTGACGTAGAAATAGAGCACCAGCGGGGCGATCAGGGTGATGCAGACCGTCCGGCCCAGAGCGCGATAGATGACCGCCAGAGTCCAGAGCCCGGCGAAAGCCCCTCGCTCCCCAGTCGACGCCCAGGTCGCAGCCATCGCTTGTAACGCCCCCGATACCCGAAAGGTCTCCCCTGACCCTGTGGGCCCGACCCTGCAACCCTGTCCTAGACCAGCCTCGGGGCCCTCGTCCACGTTGAGTCCATGGTCCGGGTGTGTATTCTATCCCCTGTTGTCGGCGGGACGCGGATGCCCCTGGCCCAGGCCGCCAACGCCCAGACCCCGGGGAAAATCATGAAGATCAGACACAGCGTCCTGGCCCTGCCGCTCGCCCTCTCGCTCGCCGTCTCTCTGGCCGCCTCGCCGCTGGCCCTGTCGACGGCGACCGCGGCCGGCCGCGACGATCGTCTCAGCTATCCCGTCGCCGACGTCCTGAACAGCCCGGAGCTCAAGGCAAGGCTGCCAGACGTGAAGTTCTATTTCGGCAGCCAGAGGGCCTCCGTTTCCAAGTCGCTGGGCGAGACCCACACCAACAAGAAGACCAACGCCTTCAACAAGACCGATAAGGTCGCCTGCGACTGGGCCATGCTCAGCGCCCTGATCGCCATCGGCGAGGACGCCAAGCGCCGCGGCGGCAACGCCGTGGTGGGGATCGAGTCCAACTACAAGGGCGAGCGGACCTCCAGCAACGACAGCTATGTCTGCGGCGCCGGCAACCTGATGGCCGGGGTCGCCCTGGTCGGAACCGTCGCCACCGTCCGTTGACGGCGGAAATCCCCAGGCCGCGCAGCAAAGGCTGCGGCTGAATAGGAAGGTGTTTGTGATCCCCAGGTTCCTGGCGGGCGGCATGGCGGCCGCCCTTATCGTCCTGGCGCCCGTCGCCGCCCTGGCCGGCCGGCAGGACAGGCTGAAAGACTATCCGCTTTATCTGGTGCTTGATGACCCGGCCTTCCAAGCTAGGCTGCCGGCCGGAGTCAGCTACTATTTCGCCGACGAGCCGGTGACGGTGAAGCAGATCATTGGCCCGACCAGCACCAACAGGCGGACCGCGGCCAGCAACCGGGGGGACATGGCCAACTGCCGCTGGGCCATGCTTAGCGGGCTGATCGCCCTGGGCGAGGACGCCAAGGCCCGCGGCGGCAACGCCGTGATCGGCATCAAGTCCAACTTCAAGGGCGACTTGGTGGCCAGCCAGGACTCGTTCCGCTGCGGGGTCGGCAAGATGATGGTCGGCGTCACCCTGGTCGGCGAGGTCGCGGTGGTGGTGGAATAGCCGTCACCGGCCCGCTAGACCACCGCCATGAGCTTTCGTCCGTGCGCGGTGATTCCCGCCTATAACCACTACCTGCGCCTGGGGCCGGTGATCGCCGGCCTGCGGGCGATGGACCTGCCGGTGCTCATCATCGACGACGGCAATCTTGAACCAGCTCGCTCCGGTCTCGCCGCCTTTCATGCGCCAAAGGCCGGGGTCACCGTCATCCGCCGGCCGGAGAACGGCGGCAAGGGCGCGGCGGTGATGGAGGGCTTTGCCCACGCCGCCGAGGCCGGCTTCACCCACGCCCTGCAGATCGACGCAGATGGCCAGCATGAGCCGGAGCAGGCGCGGCGTTTCCTCGACCTCGGCCGCGCCAATCCCACCGCCGTCCTCGCCGGGGCGGCGGTCTATGACGACAGCGTGCCCAAGGCCCGCAAGTTCGGCCGCTACATCACCCACTTCTGGGTCTGGGTGGAGACCGCATCGCTCGACATCCAGGACAGCCTCTGCGGCTTTCGCCTGTATCCCCTGGCCTCGACCCTGAAGATGATCGCCGAGGAACATATCGGCGCCCGCATGCAGTTTGACACCGAGATTCTGGTCCAGCTTCACTGGCGCCGCGTGCCGGTGATCAATGTCCCGGTCCAGGTGGTCTACCCGCCGGGCAATACCTCCAACTTCGCCATGCTGGCCGACAACGTCCGGATCAGCCTGATGCACCTGGGCCTGATCCTCCAGGCCCCGGTGCGACTGCCCCTGAAGCTGTTTCGGAAAAAATCCTCCTCCGAGCAAAGCTCGGGGGAGGGGGACCGCGCGTAGCGTGGTGGAGGGGGCGGCGCCGGCTTGTCAGGATGACTCACGTTCTGGCGCGGCGGCGACTGCGTTCTTCGCAATCACGCTCCGCCGGCGCCGCCCCCTCCACCACCGCCTTCGGCGGCGGT
>JBIIAX010000034.1:0-36562 GCA_044239675.1 Caulobacter sp. | reverse complement strand
GCGGCGGTCGGCAGAGGCGGCGGCTCGGCCGGGGGCGCCGGCGGGGCGACCGGGGCGGGCGGGCCGCCGACCAGCACGATATTGACGGTGGAGGGACCTTCGCCAGGGATCGCCGGACCGGTGATCTCCAGCCGGTCGATCTGGTTCGGCGCGATGGACTTGGGCGAGAAGTCGTCGGGCGCCGCGGCGCCGTTGATCTCAAAGCGGACCTTGGCCAGGGCGGCGTCGGTCTTCGGATCGCCTGTCGGCGTGGCCAGGACAATCACCGGCCTGCCGCGCCATATGGCCAGATTGCCCGGCCGCACATCGACGGTGTCGGCGGCGACGGTGACCTCGCCCTTGGGAGAGAAGGCGTCTTCCTGGCTGGACTGCCGCCAGACGGAGGCGCGGCCGGCCGTGGCCTTGGTCGGGGCGGCCTGCACCGCGAGGGCGACGGAGCCCGCGGCGATGGCGACGGTCAGGGCGGCGGCGATGGCGATGACGCCGGCCATGGCGCGGGGTCCGGCTTCGGCGGCGGGCTTGAGAATGGCCTTGAGACGCATGGCGGTCTTCCTTCCGGCGCCGATGAAGGCGGTGTGCGGCTCCGGGTCGGCGCTGAGCCGGAGCGTCTGGATGAGGGTTTCGGCATAGGCGCGGCGGACGGGCGCATCGGCGCCGGCCAGGGCGATGGCGTCGCAACGCTCTTCGCGGGCGGCGTTCAGCCGGGCGTGGATCATCGCCATCAGGGGATTGAACCAGAGCAGGGCCAGGGCGGCGCCTTCTGCCCAGGCTCTGGGATTGTCGCCCCGCTTGAGGTGGGCCAGTTCATGGCCGCAGATCAGGGCCAGCCGCTTGGTCGGCAGGCGGGTCAGGGCGTTGGGGATGACGATGGCCGGGCGAACCAGCCCTGCCAGCATCGGGGTGACGGCGCGGTCGGAGGCCTTGAGTCCCGGTGGGCGTACGTTCAGGGCCCGGGCCTGGCTGATCAAGGCTGCGGTCAGGGCGTCGTCGTCGAGAGGCTTGGCGCGGCGCACCAGCAGAGCCAGGCGGATGTGTCGCCGGATCAGCAGGCCCGCTGACGCAAGGACGCCCAGCAGAATAAGGCTGAGCAGGAGGGTGGGGGCCATGAGCTTGGCGATCTCCCACAGGCCTTGGAGCGGATCCGGCGTGGTGGTTGGAACGGGCCCCATGGTCATCGGGGCCGCCCCGGGCCCGACCGCGGGAACCGGCGCGTCCGGCAGGCGAGGCATGAGGGGCGCCAGGAGCGGGATGGCGGCGACGGCGATGATAGGCAGGGCGAAGGCGACCCCCCAGAATCGCTCGCGCAGAGCCGGCGCAGCGGTGATCCGTTCGGTCAGCAGCCCGGCGACGAGCCCGAGGCCGGCCAGCGGCAGGGTGGCGAAAAGAACGAGAAGAGAGGTTTCCACGCCGCTCATTGATCGTCCTCCGCGCTGTTCAGCAGGGTTTCGAGCTCGGCCAGTTCCTCGGCCGACAGAATCTGGCTGCCGGCGAAGGCCGAGGCGGGCAGGGGCCCTTCGACCTCCAGAACCTGGCGCATCACCCGGCGCAGCATGCCGCCCAACACGTCGGCCTTGCCGCGAGCCGCCTCATAGACGGCCAGTCCGTGGACGGAGCGGCGGGCCAGCAGGCCCTTGACCCGCATACGTTCCAGCACCGTGCGGGTGGTGGAGGCGGTCCAGTCCAGGGCGTCGGGCAGACTGGTCTGGATCTCGCGGGCGCTCAGCGGGCCATCGCGCCAGAAGACCTTGAGGATCTCGAGCTCGGTGTCCGATGGGGGCTGGGTCATGGGCGGTCTCGGCTAGCGTCATCGACACGCTACAGATGTCGCGCAGGGTCGTCAACCGTCGCCAGGCCCGTTAGGCAGCGCCCCATGGCCGGCGCCCGCTCGCCCCGTTTTCGCCATGGTGCGGAGGCCTTAAGGCTCCCTGTGCGGAGCAAGGGAGCGTTTGTATGGCCCAGCAGTTTGAATTCGCCGGACAGTCCGGTAGCGGCTATCGCTATCTACCGCTCGACGGGCCGGGGCCGATCTCGCCGACGGGGGCCAATTTCCTGTTCGTCAAGGTGAAGGGCGAGGAGAAGACCATCGTCTTCGCCGGCGAGACCGAATGCCTCCACAAGGGTGTCCACAACGGCTGGGACAAGGCCCGCAAGGCCCATGGGGCCAACACCATCTTCGTCCGCCTGAATGTCACACGCGCCATCCGCCAGGCCGAGATGGAAGATATCGTCGCCCTGCACCAGCCGCCGATGAACGGCGAAGAGGCCTGAGGCGAGGTCGCAGGCGCCGGGCCAGGATGGTCATCGGCGACTTATCAACAGCCTTCCTTGGGGATGGAACGTCGAGGGCGGAGATTTCATTTGCCTGTGGAACAAAACGGGAATAAGAACAAAGAAGGAACTGACCGGAGGAGGCCCCCATGGCCCGCATCGCTCGTGAAACCCTCGCCCTGGCCTCTGTTGTGGGCTTCGTGTGGATGATGTGTTCCGTGGCCTATATGGCCGCCTGATCCGCGCTATGGTGACCCTTCGGGAATCGATGGAGTGGTAGTTGATGGCGGACCTGGCGAACGGCTTTGTCCATTTGCGGGTGCGCTCGGCCTATTCCCTGCTGGAAGGCGCCATCAAGGCTGACGGCCTGCCAAAGCTGGCGGCGGGGCAGCAGATGCCGGCCGTGGCCATCACCGACCGGGCCAACCTGTTCGGCGCCCTGGAGTTCTCGGTCAGCGCCAAGGATGCCGGAGTCCAGCCCATCGTCGGCTGCGCCCTGCCGGTGACAGGGATTGGGGAGGGGCCGCCGGAGCGCTGGGCCCGCACCCCGACCCTCGTCCTGTTGGCTCAGAACGAGACCGGCTATCTCAACCTCTCCGAACTGTCGTCGGCCGCCTATCTGGAGATCGACGCGGTGTCGGAACCGTCGGTCGCCTGGTCGAAGGTGGTCGAGCACAGTGAGGGGCTGATCCTGCTGACCGGCGGGCCCGATGGCCCGATCGACCCCCTCTATGCTTCCGGCAAGACGGCGGAGGGCGACAGGACGCTGGCCGAGATGCACCGGGTGTTCGGCCATCGCCTGTATGTGGAGCTTCAACGCCACGGCATGCCGGCCCAGGCCGCCGCGGAACCCGGTCTGGTCGCCTGGGCCTATGTCAACGACGTGCCGCTGGTCGCCAGCAACGATGTCTTCTTCCCCGACCGCTCGATGCACGAGGCGCATGACGCCCTGCTCTGTATCGCCGACGGCGCCTTCGTCGGACAGGATGAGCGGCGGCGGGTCACCGAGGAGCACTATTTCAAGAGCGCCGCGGAGATGCGGGCGCTGTTCGCCGACCTGCCCGAGGCCTGCGACCACACCCTGGAGATCGCCCGCCGCTGCGCCTTCATGGTCAAGAAGCGCGATCCCATCCTGCCGCGGTTCGACACCGGGGCCGGCCGCAGCGAACCAGACGAACTGGCCCATCAGGCGCGCGAGGGCTTGAAGGCCCGGCTGGCCGCCGTCGAGCTGGCCGCGCCGGAGGAGGACTACTGGAAGCGGCTGGAGTTCGAGGTCGGGGTCATTCAGGCCATGGGCTTCCCCGGCTACTTCCTGATCGTCGCCGACTTCATCCGCTGGGCCAAGGCGCACGGCATTCCGGTCGGCCCCGGCCGGGGATCAGGCGCCGGCTCGCTGGTCGCCTGGGCCCTGACCATCACCGACCTCGACCCCTTGCGGTTCGGTCTGCTGTTCGAGCGGTTCCTCAATCCCGAGCGGGTCTCCATGCCCGACTTCGATATCGACTTCTGCCAGGAGCGGCGGGAAGAGGTCATCACCTACGTCCAGCAGAAGTACGGCAAGGACCGGGTCGCCCAGATCATCACCTTCGGCACCCTGCAGGCGCGGGCCGTGCTGCGCGATGTCGGGAGGGTGATGCAACTGCCTTTGGGGCTGGTCGACCGGCTCTGCAAGATGGTGCCGAACAACCCGGCCAACCCCACGACCCTGGCCAAGGCCATCGAGATCGAGCCTCGCCTGAAGGAAGCGCGGGACAACGATCCGGCGGTGAAGCTCTGCCTTGACGTGGCGCTGCGCCTGGAAGGGCTGTTCCGCAACGCCTCGACCCACGCCGCCGGGGTGGTGATCAGCGACCGGCCGCTGACCCAGCTGACTCCCCTGTACAAGGACCCGCGCTCGGACCTGCCGGCCACCCAGTTCAACATGAAGTGGGTCGAGAGCGCCGGCCTGGTGAAGTTCGACTTTCTCGGCCTGAAGACCCTGACGGTGATCGAGCGGGCGCTGAGACACATGGCCAAGCGGGGAGCGGCGGTCGACATGACGCTGTTGCCGCTCGACGACGCGGCCTCCTACGAGATGATGGCGGCGGGCCAGACGGTCGGGGTGTTCCAGCTGGAAAGCCAGGGCATGCGCGACACCCTGCGCAAGCTGCGGCCCGGGACCATTGAGGAGATCACCGCCCTGATCTCCCTCTATCGGCCGGGCCCGATGGACAACATCGACAGCTTCGTCGATGGCAAGTTCGGCCGAAAGGCCATCGACTACCTGCACCCGACCCTGGAACCGGTGCTGAAGGAGACCTTCGGCATCGTCGTCTACCAGGAACAGGTCATGCAGATTGCCCAGATCCTGGCTGGCTACAGCCTGGGCGAAGCCGATCTGCTGCGTCGGGCCATGGGCAAGAAGAAGCCCGAGGAGATGGCCCAGCAGAAGGTCCGGTTCGTCGCCGGGGCGGAGGCCAAGGGCGTCGATCCGAACCAGGCGAAATCCATCTTCGACCTGGTGGAAAAGTTCGCCGGCTACGGCTTCAACAAGAGCCACGCGGCCGCCTATGCGATGATTTCCTACCAGACGGGCTGGCTGAAGGCGAACGCCCCCGTCGAGTTCATGGCCGCCTCCATGAGCCTGGATATCTCCAACACCGACAAGCTGGCGGTGTTCTATCAGGACGCCCGCCGCTGCAAGGTGCCGGTCCGGCCGCCGGACGTGAACCGTTCGGGCGCCGACTTCGAAGTCGAGGACGGCGAAGTGCTTTACGCCCTGGGGGCGGTGCGCAACGTCGGCACGGCGGCCATGCAGCATCTGGTCGAGGTGCGAAACGAGGGCGGGCCGTTCCGCGACCTGTTCGATCTTGTCGAGCGGGTCGACCCACGTCAGGTCAACAAGCGGGCGCTGGAGGGCTTGGCCCGGGCCGGCGCGCTGGACAGTATTCATCCCAACCGCGCCCAGGTCATCGCTGCGGCCGACATGCTGATGGCGCACGGCCAGAGCCTGGCCGCCGACCGCGCTTCGTCGCAGGAAAGCCTGTTCGGCGGCGAGCAGTCGGACGCCTCCCGGCCGCGCCTGCCGCGCACCGAGCCCTGGGACCAGATCCGCCGGCTGGACGAGGAACTGGCCGCCGTCGGCTTCTACCTGACCGGCCATCCCCTGGAGGACATGGTCGAGGTGCTGCGCCGCCGCCGCGTCACCCTGGTGGCCGACGCCATTCCGCAGGCCGAGGCCGGGCAGGAAGCCTTCAAGATGGCCGGGATGGTCCGCCGCCGTCAGGAACGGGCCAGCGCCCGGGGCGAAAAGTTCGCCTTCGTCTCGATGTCCGACCCAAGCGGCGAGTATGAGGTGCTGTTTCCGCCCGAGTCCCTGCGCAAGTGCCGCGAGGTTCTCGAGCCCGGCAAGGCGGTGGTGCTGCGGGTCCGCTGCAAGTCCCGCGACGGCGAGGTCCGCTTCTTCGGCGACGACGCCGAACCGGTGGACAGCGCCATCGAGGCCGTGGCCGCGGGGCTGCGGGTGCATCTATCGACGGCCTCGGCCGAGATCGAGGCGCTGAAGAAGCGCCTGACCGGGGCTGTGGCCCAGCGGGGCGGGGAGATCATCCTGGTCGCCGGCATCGGCGGGGGGCGGGAGGTGGAGATGAAGCTGCCGGGGTTCTACGCCCTGGATGCCTCGCTGCGCGGGGCCTTGAAGACCGCGCCGGGGGTGTCGTTCCTGGAAGACGTGTAGACTGAGAGCTTTCTGCCGCTTGTCGGGAGAAGGGCCGAAATCACCCCAACACTTGCATTTCCTCACCATTCCGCCTATCTGCCGCGCCATCACGCACGCGGGCGTTCGGGCTTGGCGGGGAGACATCCCGCCAGATCCGTTCCGGTCCTGGCCATTTGGCCGGGAATTGCCCGCGGAGGCGATAACCGGAAAAAGGATCCGATACAGACATGGCTCTGCCTGAATTCTCCATGCGCCAGCTCCTCGAAGCCGGCGCCCACTTCGGCCACCAGACGCACCGCTGGAACCCGAAGATGGACCGCTACATCTTCGGCTCGCGCTCGAACATCCACATCATCGACCTGTCGCAGTCGATTCCGCTCCTGCACCAGGCCCTGGTGAAGGTGCGTGAAGTCGCCGCCGCCGGCGGCCGCGTGCTGTTCGTCGGCACCAAGCGCCAGGCGTCCGATCCGGTGGCCGAAGCCGCCGCCCGCTGCGCCCAGTACTACGTCAACCACCGCTGGCTCGGCGGCACCCTGACCAATTGGCGCACCATCTCCGGCTCCATCGCGCGTCTGCGCGAGCTGGAAGGCGTTCTGGACTCCGACGGCGCCTCGGGCCGCTCCAAGAAAGAG
Organism: Caulobacter sp.; assembly: GCA_044239675.1. Lineage (GTDB taxonomy): Bacteria > Pseudomonadota > Alphaproteobacteria > Caulobacterales > Caulobacteraceae > Caulobacter. The sequence goes on along the minus strand of JBIIAX010000034.1, from coordinate 29,965 downwards.
CGCCTGCAGCTGACCCGCGAGCGGGACAAGCTGGAACTGTCGTTGGGCGGCATCAAGAACATGGGCGGCATTCCCGACATCATGTTCGTGATCGACACCAACAAGGAAGCGATCGCCATCCAGGAAGCCCGCAAGCTGAACATCCCGGTCATTGCGATCCTGGACACCAACTGCGACCCGGACGGCATCACCTTCCCGATCCCCGGCAACGATGACGCCGCCCGCGCCATTCAGCTGTACGTCGATCTGATCGCCGACTCGGTTCTGGACGGCATGGCCGCCGGCGCCGCCGCCTCGGGCGTCGACCTGGGCGCCTCGGTGGCTCCGATCGAGCCGACCCTGGCCCGTGAACTGACCCCGGAACCGGTGACGGAAGCCGCCTCGGAGGAGATCGCGGCGACCGAAGCGGCGATGACCGCGCCCGCCGCCGAAGCCGCCTCGGAAGAGCCGGCCGCCAGCTGATCTTCGGCCCTTCCCGGCGACGGGAGGGGTTCAGCGTCAAACCCTTGTCACAGCCGGGCCGCAAAGCCCGGCTGCACCCCATTTACGATCTGGAGGATTTATCATGGCGGACATCACCGCTGCCCTCGTCAAGGAACTGCGCGAAAAGTCCGGCGCGGGCATGATGGACTGCAAGAAGGCCCTCGTTGAGAACAACGGCGATATGGAGCAGGCCACCGACTGGCTGCGCACCAAGGGCCTGAGCCAGGCCGGCAAGAAGGCCGACCGCGTCGCCGCCGAAGGCGTCGTCGCCGTGGCCATCCGCAAGGACGGCAAGGGCATGACCGGCGCGGCCATCGAGCTGAACGCCGAAACCGACTTCGTCGCCCGCAACGACCTGTTCCAGAACGCCGCCCGCAAGGTCGCGGCCGTGGCTCTGGAAATCGCCGGCGACGTCGAGGCCGTTCGCGCCGCCAAGACGGCCGAGGGCGAAGAAGTCCACGCCATGGTCACCAACCTGATCGCCACCATTGGCGAGAACATGGCCGTGCGCCGCGCGGCCCGTTTCTCGGTCGCCGAAGGTTCGGTCTCTGCCTATGTCCACAACGCCGTCGCGCCGGAACTGGGCAAGATCGGCGTGCTGGTCGCTCTCGAAGGCGCCGGCGACCAGGCCGCGATGCAGGAACTGGGTCGCAAGATCGCCATGCACGTGGCCGCCACCAACCCGCTGTCCCTGTCCTCCGAGGACCTGGATCCGGCGGCGGTGGAGCGCGAGCGCGCCGTTCTGACCGAAAAGGCCAAGGAACAGGGCCGGCCCGAAAACATGATCGCCAAGATCGTTGACGGCCAGATCTCCAAGTTCCAGCGTGAAGTCGTGCTGCTCGAGCAGCCCTTCGTCATGAACCCTGACCAGACCATCAAGGTCCTGCTCGCCGACACCGGCAAGGAACTGGGCTCGCCCATCACCATGAAGGGCTTCGTCCGCCTGGCCCTGGGTGAGGGCGTCGAAAAGGTCGCCGGTCCGGACTTCGCCGCGGAAGTGGCGTCGATGACCGGCGGGAACTGATCGTTACCGACCTGACGTATTGAGGGCGCATCCGGCTGACGCCGGGTGCGCCCTTGGTTTATGGTGCGGCCCAGTCACAGGGTAGAATCGTCGGCAATGACCAAGCTCCGCTACAAGAAAGTCCTGCTGAAGGTGTCGGGCGAGGTGCTGATGGGCGAGACGGCCTTCGGCATCGACATGCCTACCGTCGAGGCGGTGGCCGATGACATCAAGCAGGTGGTCGAGGCGGGGGTCGAACTCAGCCTGGTCATCGGCGGGGGCAACATCTTCCGCGGCATGGCCGGCGCCGCCAAGGGGATGGAGCGGGCCAGCGCCGACTATATGGGCATGCTGGCCACGGTGATGAACGCCCTGGCCATGCAGGACGCGCTGGAGCGGATCGGGGTGCAGACCCGGGTTCAGTCCGCCATCCCCATGCCCACGGTCTGCGAGCCGCTGATCCGCCGGCGCGCCCAGCGGCATCTGGAAAAGGGCCGGGTGGTGATCTTCGCCGCCGGGACCGGCAATCCCTTCTTCACCACCGACAGCGGCGCCGCTCTTCGGGCCGCCGAGATGAACTGCGACGTGCTGTTCAAGGGCACCAGCGTCGATGGCGTCTACACGGCGGACCCGAAGAAGGACAAGACGGCCACCCGCTATGGCCAGCTGAGCTACCTGGATGTGCTGTCGCGCGACCTGAAGGTGATGGACGCCTCGGCGATCAGCCTGATGCGCGAGAACAAGATTCCCATCGTGGTCTTCTCGATCCGCGAGCGCGGCAACCTCCTGAAGGTGCTGCATGGCGAGGGCGTCCATACGGTGATCGCCGAAAATCCCGGGTAAGGGATGAGGGCAAAGCCCTGAGATTGATTGGAATTACGCATTTTCTTGACGGGATTTCAGGGTCCCGCGGCTTAAGAGAAATACCTGTTGGGAGAACCGGACCATGGCCGATGGTGAAAAGCCGCAGATCGCGACCTATCGCGCGCGGATGGACAAGGCGGTCGCCGCCCTGAAGGAAGAGTTCGCGTCCCTGCGGACGGGGCGGGCCTCCTCCAGCCTGCTCGATCAGATCATGGTCGAGGCCTATGGATCGACCGTGCCGCTGAGCCAGGTCGGTTCGGTCAGCGTGCCTGAGCCACGGTCGATCAGCGTCAGCGTCTGGGACAAGGGCGTGGTGGTCTCGGTGGAAAAGGCGATCCGCTCGTCTGGCCTGGGGCTCAACCCGGTGGTCGAAGGCACAAACCTGCGCATTCCGATCCCGCCGCTGACCGAGGACCGCCGCAAGGACCTCGCCAAGATCGCCGGAAAATATGCCGAACAGCAGAAGATCGCCGTTCGCAACGTGCGCCGTGACGGCATGGACGACGTCAAGAAGGCGGAGAAGGCCTCGGTGATTACCGAGGACGAGCAGAAGAAGCTGGAAACCGAGCTCCAGAAGGCCACCGACGAGCATGTCGCCAAGATCGACGAGGCCTTGAAAACCAAAGAGCAAGAGATCATGCAGGTTTAATCATCTCTGCGATATGACGATGGCCCCACTCCAGAGTTGACAAGGGACAAGAGGCGGATGCCCTCCAAGAACGATGTGCAGGAGAGGACGGAGTCAGCGTCCCAGGCCGGCGATTCCGTCGGCGGACTGCATGTCGCCATTATCATGGACGGCAATGGCCGGTGGGCAAAGCGCCGTGGACTGCCGCGCACCCTGGGTCACCGCGAAGGGGTCAAGGCGCTGAAGCGGACCGTTGAGGCCGCCCCGGACATGGGCGTCAGCACCCTGACCGTGTTCGGGTTCTCGACCGAGAACTGGCGCCGGCCGGTGGCTGAGGTCTCCGAGCTGATGAATCTGCTGAAGGCCTATGTCGAAAGCGACCTGGCGCGCCTCGAGCGGGAAGGGGTCCGCGTCCGGATTCTCGGCCGCCGGACGGGCCTTCGCCCCGACGTGCTGGATATCATCGAGCGGGCCGAGCGCCGCACCGCCCACAACACCCGCTTCAACCTGCAGGTCGCCTTCAACTACGGAGGTCAGGCCGACCTGGTCGACGCCGCCCGCAAGTTCGCCCAGGCCGTCGAGCGGGGCGAGGCGCGCGCCGACGACCTGGACGAGGCCCTGTTCGAGGCCCATCTGTCGACCGCGGGAGCGCCGGCCCCCGACCTGATCGTCCGTACCAGCGGCGAGCGCCGCATTTCCAACTTTCTTCTCTGGGAATGCGCCTATGCCGAGCTGATCTTCCAGGACGTCTACTGGCCCGACTATGGGCCGGACCATCTGGCCGCCGCCGTCGGCGAGTTTCGTTCGCGAGAGCGCCGGTACGGTGGAGTGACTGCTGATGACGTCCTCGCCGCCGGCTAAGCGGTTCGACTGGCACAACCTGCGCATCCGGCTGATCTCGGCGTTCGCGATCATCCCGGCTGTGGCTGTAGCCGTGTGGCTGGGCGGCTGGTTCTACACCGTGCTGATCTGTCTGGTCGGCGCCCTGCTGGCCCGGGAGTGGGCCCGGCTGGTGGCGCCCTCCGCGCCGGTGCGCGTCGGCCTGGTGGTGGGTGCGGCCAGCATCGCCTGTGTCGTCTCCAGCCACATCGCCAGGGTCGCCACCGATCAGGGCGCGCCTAATCCGGAATTCTATTGGCTGGTGACCTGGGGGCTGGTCGTGGTCGGAGCCGGGCTCGCCGCCCTGGTGGCGCGCGGCCAGACCGCCAAAGCTCCGGACGCCGCGTATGGGGTGATCTATATCGCCCCGGCCGGCATCGCGATGGTCTGGCTTCGGGACATGCCCGAGGGCGCCCCTTGGACGGTGTACCTGTTCGCCGTCACCTGGTGGACCGACATCATGGCCTTCGCCGTGGGCAGCGCCCTCAAGGGACCCAAGCTCTGGCCGCGCTTCTCGCCCAACAAGACCTGGAGCGGTTTCTTCGGCGGCCTGGCGGGGGCGGTGCTGACGGCAGCCATTGTCCTGTGGATTTCTCGTCTGTTTGGCCATGGTTTCATCGGCCTTCCCGGCGCGATGTTCGTCGGCCTGCTGACCGGTCTGGCCACCATGGGCGGCGACCTCTGGGAATCGATGTTGAAGCGACGGTTCGGGGTCAAGGACAGCGGCGGCATCATTCCGGGCCACGGTGGCATGCTGGACCGGGTCGACGGGCTGATGTTCGCGGTCATGGTCGTGGCCGGCGCCCGTCTCATCCAGCATTGGGGCTGGCACATTTGACCCGCACGGTGACGGTCCTGGGGTCCACGGGATCCATCGGCGTCTCGACGCTGAGCCTGTTCGAGGAATCCGGGGCGGAGGTCGAGATCATCGCCTTGACTGCCGGGCGCAATGTCGAAAAGCTGGCCGAACAGGCGCTGCGCTGGCGTCCGCGATTGGCGGTGATCGAGGACGAGGCGCTGCTTCCTGTCCTCCGCGAACGGCTGTCGGGTTCTGGCATTGAGACGGCCAGCGGGACGGGGGCGGTCAAGGCCGCCGCCGAGATGCCGGCCGAGTGGGTGATGAGCGCCATCGTCGGCGCTGCCGGCCTGGCGCCGACCATGGCCGCCGCCCGGCGGGGCGCGACCGTCGCCCTGGCCAACAAGGAAAGCCTGGTCTGCGCCGGCCCCTATCTTCTGGAAACGGCCCGCAAGGCCGGCGGGGTGATTATCCCCGTCGATTCCGAGCATTCAGCCATCTTCCAGGTGCTGCAGCAGCCCTGCCTGGACAAGGTGGCCCGTCTGATCCTCACCGCGTCGGGCGGCCCTTTCCGAACCTGGACCTATGAGGCGATGGCGGCGGCGACGCCGCAGCAGGCCGTCGCCCATCCCAACTGGAGCATGGGGGCCAAGATCTCGGTCGACTCCGCCACCATGATGAACAAGGGCCTGGAGATGATCGAGGCCAGCTACCTGTTCGACACGGAGGAGGCTCGGATCGACGTCATCGTCCATCCGCAGTCGATCATCCATTCCATGGTCGAGTATACGGATGGCTCCACGCTGGCGCAGCTGGGCCCGCCGGACATGCGCAGCCCCATCGCCTGCGCCTATGCCTGGCCGGACCGCCTGCCCTGGCCCGCCGCGCCGCTTGATCTCGCGGCCATCGGCCAGTTGACCTTCGAGGCGCCCGACCTCAAACGCTTCCCCGCCATCGCCATCGCCCGCCAGGCGCTCAGCGCCGGCGGGCGCGCGCCCGCCGCCATGAATGCGGCCAACGAGGTCGCCGTCGCCGCCTTCCTTGACCGCCGCATCGGCTTTCTCGATATTGCCCGATCTGTCCAGGAAACCCTTGATCGCCTCAACGGCGGCTGGGACTCCGAGGGGGAGCCGGGGGGCGACGAACTGGAGGCCGCCATGATGACCGACACCAGCGCGCGGCGCGTGGCGACGGGCGTTGTGGACCGTCTTCAGTCGGCCCGCTGAGATTAGAAGGATCGATCGCGTCCCATGACCGGATTCCTCTCGTCCGCCCCCCTCTACATCCTCGCCTTTCTGTTCGTGCTGTCGCTGGTGGTGACGGTCCATGAGTTGGGGCACTTCTGGGCGGCCCGGGCTTGCGGTGTGGCTATCGACCGCTTCTCCATCGGCTTCGGTAAGGCTCTGGTGTCCTGGCGGGACCGCACAGGCGTCCTCTGGACCGTCGGGTGGATTCCGCTTGGCGGCTATGTCCGTTTCTCGGGCGATGAAAATGCGGCCAGCGTCCCCGATCAGAATGACCTTGAGTCGTTGAGAGCCGAGATCGTGGCGAGGGAAGGGGAGGCGGCGACCGGCCGCTATTTCCAGTTCAAGCCTCTGTGGCAACGCGCCTTTGTCACCGCCGCCGGTCCGGCCGCCAATTTCCTGTTGGCCATCGCTCTGTTCGCGGCTTTGGTCATGGCCTTTGGCCAGCCGATCTACGAAGCCAAGATTCGCATCTCCTCGCCCGGTGGTCCGGCCGAGGTGGCGGGCCTGCGCAATGGCGACGTCATCCGGCGCCTCGATCAGCTTCCCATCCAGGGCTTCGAGGACCTGCAGAACTATATCCGCCTGCGGGCCAACACGCCGATTCGCGTGGAGGTCCGCCGTGGATCCGAGGACCTGACCTTCACCGCCACCCCGGTGCAGCAGGAAATCGTCGACAGGATCGGCGGCCGGATGAAGGTCGGGATGCTGGGCATCGGCATCGACGCATCCGCCAAGGTCGAGCGTCAGCGCTACGGCCCGATCGCGGCGATTCGCTATGGCGTCGACCAGACCTGGGACGTGCTGAGCACCACCATCTTCTACCTGGGCCGGGTGATCACCGGAAAAATGCCGGCCGATCAGATCGGCAGCCTGCTCGGGATCGCCAATACGGCCGGAAAGGTCGCTCAGGCCGGGGCCGAGGGCGCGCCGAATGTGCCGATGCAGGTTGTCGGGTCCTTTGTCTCTCTGTTGGGGCTGGCCGCCTTCCTCTCGGTCAGCGTCGGCTTCATGAACCTGCTGCCCGTGCCTGTTCTCGACGGCGGACATCTGCTCTTCTACGCTTATGAAGCCGTGGCGCGGCGGCCACTTCCGGCACGTATCCAAGCTGTCGGATATCGCCTTGGTCTTGCCTTGCTCGTCGGTTTCATGTTGTTCGCCACCTGGAACGATCTCCAGCGGCTGCGCGTGTTCAATTTCCTGGGCGGTCTCTTCTCCTGAGCCCTTCCACTTCCTCGATGGCAAACCTCATGATGCACCCTCGCCACCGCGGCGCCGCGTTAGTTTCCGGCCTTGCGCTCCTGCTCGGCAGCACGGCCTTGCTGGCGCCCCAGCTGGCCTATGCCCAGGCCCAGACCGGGGTCGTGCAGCGGATCGTCGTCAGCGGAAACGAGCGGATCGAATCCTCGACCATCGCCTCCTACCTGCCGATCCAGCCGGGCGACACGCTTGATGCGGCCAAGATCGATCTGGCGCTGAAGACCCTGTTCCGCACGGAACTGTTCGCCGACGTGAAGATCGACCTGCAGGGCGGGGACCTGAACATCCGGGTCGTTGAAAACCCGATCATCAACAAGGTCGTCTTCGAGGGAAACTCCTCGATGAAGGACGACAAGATCCGTGACGAACTGACCATCCGTCCGCGCGGCATCTTCACCCGCGCCAAGGTTCAGTCGGACGTCCAGCGGATCATCGAACTCTACCGCCGCTCCGGCCGCATTTCGGCGACCGTGACGCCCAAGGTGGTCGAGCTGCCGCAGAAGCGCGTCGACCTGATCTTCGAGATCAACGAAGGCCCCAAGAGCGGCGTCCTCGACATCAACTTCCTGGGCAACGAGCAGTATTCCGATGGCGACCTCAGCGATGTGGTCGTGACCAAGGAAAGCGCCTGGTACAAATTCCTGTCGAGCAACGACAACTACGATCCCGATCGGATCGAGTACGACAAGGAGCAGCTGCGCAAATACTACCGCAACCGCGGCTTCTACGATTTCCGGGTGGTCTCGGCCGTGGCCGAGCTGTCGCCCAGCAAGAACGGCTTCGCCATCACCTACACCCTCGACGAGGGTCCCAAGTACAAGTTCGGCAAGATCAGCGTCGAGACCGAGCTGAAGAAGCTGGACGGCACGGTGCTGGAGCAGCTGCTGCCGATCAAGACCGGCGAGCTGTACCAGGACGAAAAGATCGAACAGGCCACCGACGCCCTGACCTTCGCGGCCGGCGCGGCGGGCTTCGCCTTCGTCGATGTGCGGCCGCGCTATGTGCCCAACCGCGAAACCAAGACCGTCGACCTGGTCTTCCAGGTCCGTGAGGGGCCGCGCGTCTATGTCGATCGGATCGACATCGTCGGCAACAACCGCACGCTGGACTCGGTCATCCGCCGCGAGATGAACGTCTCCGAGGGCGACGCCTACAACCGCGTGCTGGTCGACCGGTCCAAGAGCCAGATCCGCTCGCTTGGCTTCTTCAAGGAAGTCGACATCGAGGAAGTGCCGGGCACGGCGCCAGACCGCACGGGCCTGCGGGTCAAGGTGGAAGAGCAGCCGACCGGGGAACTGTCGTTCAGCGCCGGCTACAGCTCGGTGGACAAACTGATCCTCGACCTGGGTGTCAGCGAACGCAACTTCCGTGGCCGGGGCCAGAACCTGCGGGCCCGGATCTCCGTTGGCTCGCTGCGCCAGCAGATCGACTTCTCCTTCAGCGAGCCGCGCTTCATGGGCCGCAACCTGCTGGCCGGCGTCGATGTCTATACCTACCGCTACGACTTCAGCCAGCAGACCGCGTTCGACACCTCCTCGACCGGCTTGAACCTGCGGCTGGGCTTCCCCCTGACCCAGAACGCCTCGATGGGCCTGCGCTACGTCATCCGCAGCGATGATGTGCAGGTGGCCGATTCGCTGTGCAGCAGCGGCTCGGTGTCCACCACCCTCTGCGACCAGCGCGGCAGCTACATCACCTCGTCGATCGGCTACACGCTTCGCCTGGATCGTCGGAACGATAGCTTGAAGCCGACCCGAGGCTTCTTCGTCGAGATGTCGCAGGATCTCGCCGGGGTCGGCGGTGACGTCAACTACCTGAAGACCGAGGCCAACGGCGGCTGGTACTACGGGTTCAACAAGGACTTCATCTTCAGCGCCACCGGGTCTTCCGGCTATATCGACGGTTGGCGCGGCGACAATGTGCGGATCAACGACCGCTTCTACCGGGGCGGCAACAACTTCCGCGGCTTCGAGACGGCGGGTATCGGTCCGCGGGATGTCACCACGGGCCGCAAGGACGCGTTGGGCGGCAAGTTCTATGCGATCGGTTCGGCTGAACTGACCGTGCCGACCTTCCTGCCCGAGCAGTACGGCATCAAGGCGGCCCTGTTCACCGATGTCGGCACGCTTGGCCTGCTGGACGACATCGACAAGAAGGACAGCTTCGGGGTGGTCCAGCAATGCTACATCAAGGGCAGCTCGGGCCCGATGCAGGATTGTATCCAGGATAACATGGCCTTGCGGGCCACGGCCGGCCTGAGCGTCTTCTGGCGGTCCCCGATGGGGCCGATCAGATTCGATTTCAGCCAAGTTTTGGCCAAAGAAGACTACGACAAGACCGAAACGTTCCGGTTCTCAACCTCCACAAGGTTCTAATCCCAATGACCCTCAAGACCACCACGGTCCGCGCTCTCGGCGTGGCCGGCATTCTGGCCATCGCCGGCGGCGCCATGGCGCAGACGGCTCCGGCCGGCCCGCCCGCCGGTCCCGCCGCCTTGCCGATCAGCCATGGTCCGGCCCTGGCCAACGTCTGCATCTTCAACAATGCCCGGGCGATGAACGAATCGACCGTCGGCAAGTTCGTTCAGACCCGGCTGAACCAGATCGCCACCGAGGCCAACGCCGAGCTGGCCAAGGATCAGAAGGACCTCGAGGCCAAGGCCGCTCAGCTGGACGCCGACTCCCGCAGCCCCACCGCCGATGGCCTGGCCATCGAAAAGCGCAAGCTGGACCTGCGGGCCGCCCTGGGCGCGTTGGACGACAAGGGCAAGCTGCGTCAGGCCGAGGTCACCCAGACCCGCCGCAACGCGCTGGGCCGCATCGCCCAGGAAATGGACCCCGTTCTGGTCCAGGTCTATCAACAGAAGCAGTGCAGCATCCTGCTGCCGGCCGAGTCGGTCATCCTGGCCAACCCGGCCATGGACATCACCGGTCCGGTCATCGCCGGCACCAACGCCAAGATTCAGCAGTTTACCTTCGCCAAGGAACGTCTGGACCCACGGACCGCAGCACCGGTAGTTTCTCCTGCCGCCACGGCCACACCGGCCGCCAAGCCCAAGACCAACTGATCCGACCATCGACCAATAGGGGCCGGGGTCGGGTTTGAGGATATCATGCCCGACCCCCGCTTCTTTCTGGGCCTTGGCCCCATTCCGCTCATCGAGCTGATCCGCCTGACTGGCGGGTCCTTGCAGCGAGGACGTCCTGATCTGGCCATTCGCCAGGTCGCGCCCCTGAATCGCGCCGACTTCGACAGCCTTGCCTTCGTCGCCGACCGAAAGCATCTGGCCGACCTCAAGGCCAGTCAGGCCGGCGCCTGTTTCGTACCGGAGGCCCTGTCGGCCGACGTTCCGCCCAGCTGCGCGGCGATCATCACCCCCTATCCACAGGCGGCCTGGGCGCGGGCCGCCTCGGCGCTGCACCAACCCATCCTGGCCGGCGCGAACGACGGGTTCATCCATCCGCAGGCGGAACTTGAGGAAGGTGTCGTCCTGGCTACGGGCGCCGTGGTCGGGGCGGGAGCACGGATTGGCGCGGGGACGTCGGTGGGCCCGGGCGCGATCATAGGTCCTGGCGTCTCCATCGGCCGCGGCTGCCGATTTGGCCCGCGCAGCGTGGTTGGCTTCGCCCTGATCGGAGATGGCGTCGCCCTGTCGGCCGGTGCGGTGATCGGCGAGGCCGGCTTTGGCGCGGCAGCCGGGCCGTCGGGGGTGGTCGATGTGCCACAGCTGGGCAGGGTGATTCTTCAGGACAATGTCACCATTGGCGCCAACAGCTGCGTCGATCGGGGCGCCTATGACGATACGGTTGTCGGGGAGAACACCAAGATCGACAATCTCGTCCACATCGCCCACAACACCCGCGTGGGGCGCAACTGCGTCATGGCGGCCTATGTCGGCATATCCGGAAGCGTAACCATCGGAGATGGCGTCGCTTTTGGCGGCCGGGCCGGCGTGGCCGATCATGTCAGCGTCGGATCCGGCGCAAGCATCGGAGCCGCTGCCGGCGTGATCCGCGACATTCCCGCGGGAGAAGTCTGGAGCGGCTATCCGGCCAAACCGGTTCGAGAATGGTTGAGGGAGACCGCCTGGCTCGCACGATCGGCCAGGCGCAAGGGGTGAGGTCCATGAGTGAAGTTCAAGCGACGGACGTCGCTGATATCCAGATCAACGAAATCCTGTCGCTGATCCCACATCGATACCCCTTCCTGCTGGTGGACAGGGCCGAAGCCTACCGGCCCAACGAGTCGATCATCGGCATCAAATGCGTCACCTACAATGAGGAGTTCTTCCAGGGGCATTTCCCGGGCCATCCGGTAATGCCCGGTGTGATGATCGTTGAGGCCATGGCTCAGACCGGCGCGATCCTGATGTCCAAGTCGCTGAACGTCGATGTCACCAAGAAGGTCATCTATTTCATGTCCATCGACGGGGTGCGGTTTCGCAGCCCTGTGCGCCCCGGAGACGTGTTGCGCATGCATGTGGAGGTCACCCGGATTCGCGGCGAGATCGTCAAGTTCAAGGGCAAGGCCATGGTCAACGGCAAGGTTGCCGCCGAAGCGGAGTTCGCGGCCATGGCGGCGGACGCCAATCCGTGACCCACGTCCATCCCACGGCGCTGGTCGCGCCGGGCGCGCGCCTGGATGACACGGTCGAGGTCGGCCCCTACTGCATCGTCGGCAAGGACGTCACCCTGGCCGCCGGGGTGAAGCTGCAATCCCATGTCGTCGTCGAGGGCGTGACCACGATTGGCCAGGACTGCCTGCTGCATCCCTTCGTCAACCTCGGCGGCCCACCGCAACACCTGGGCCACAAGGGCGAACCGACTCGGCTGGAGATCGGGGCCCGCAACATCTTCCGCGAGAACGTCTCGATCCACACCGGCACGGTGATGGGCCACGGCGTCACCACCGTGGGTGATGACTGCCTGTTCATGGTCAGTGTCCATGTCGGCCACGACGCGGTGATCGGCAACCGGGTCACCCTGGCGCCCAGCGTCGCCATCGGCGGTCATGCCGAAGTGGCCGACTTCGTCTTCCTGGGCGGCCTGGCGGCGGTCCACCAGTTCAGCCGGATTGGCCGTTCCGCCTTCATCGGCGGCGGCGGCATCGTCACCAAGGACGTCATCCCCTACGGCTCGGTCTGGGGCAACCACGCCCATCTGGAGGGTCTCAACCTCATCGGATTGAAGCGTCGGGGGTTCGACCGGGAGCGGATCAACACCATGCGGGCGGCCTATCGCATGCTGTTCGCCGACGAAGGCACCTTCCAGGAACGGCTGGAGGACGTGGCCGAGGCCTATGCCGAGATGCCCGAGGTGATGGAGATCGTTGAGTTCATCCGGGCCGACGCCAGCCGGCCGCTCTGCCTACCGCACCGCGAAAGCTGACGACCGTGAAGAAGCTTGGCCTGATCGCCGGCGCCGGCGGCCTGCCGGCCGAAATCGCCGACCACTGCCGACAGGCGGGCCGGCCCTACTATGTCGTGCGACTTCGCGGCATCGCCGATGACGCCACCCTGGGCCATCCGGGTGAAGAGGTCGGGCTGGCGGAGTTAGGCAAATGCTTCAAGGTGCTGCACCGGGAGGGCTGCGAGGCGGTGTGTTTCGCCGGCATCGTGGCGCGGCCGGATTTCTCAGCCCTGAAGCCGGATCTGCGGGGCATCGCCGCCCTGCCGGGGGTGATCGCCGCGGCTCGCCGTGGCGATGACGCGCTGCTGCGCCGCATCCTCGAAGAGTTCAGCAAGGAAGGCTTCGCCATCGAGGGCGTGCATGAGGCGGTCGGGGCCATGACCCTGCCTCTCGGCCTGCTGGGCGGCTGTTCGCCAGATGCCAGCCACCGCTGCGATATCGAGCGGGCGCTGGAGGTGGCCAGGGCCATCGGCCGGCTGGATGTGGGGCAGGGGGCGGTGGTCTGCGATGGCCTCGTCCTGGCCGTGGAAGCGCAGGAGGGCACCGACGCGATGCTTCGCAGGGTCGCCGAGTTGCCGGCCGCCCTGCGCGGCGAGCCCGGCCGGACGAGGGGCGTTCTGGCCAAGGCGCCCAAGCCGATCCAGGAGCTCAAGGTCGACCTGCCGACGATTGGCGTCGCCACCCTGCGCGGCGCCGCTCGGGCGGGTCTGGCCGGTATCGTTGGTGAAGCCGGCCGGCTGCTGATCGTTGACCGGGAGGCGGTGATCGCCGCCGCTGATGAGTACGGCCTGTTCGTTCTGGGCGTGGAGCACAAGACCTGACGTGACCCGGCCCCTGACCGTAATGCTGGTGGCGGCTGAAGCCTCGGGCGACGCGCTCGGGGCGGGGCTGGCCAGGGCCTTGAAGGCGCGACTGGGCGATGGCGTCCGGTTCGTCGGGGTCGGCGGGACCAGGATGGCGGAACAGGGGGTTGAGAGCCCCTTCGACATCGCCCCGCTGTCCATTCTGGGGATCATCGAAGGGGTGCGAGCCCTGCCGATGGTTCGGCGCCGGGTAAAGGAAACGGCCGCCCTGGCGGCGCGGGAAAAGCCTGACGTCGCGGTGTTGATCGACAGCTGGGGTTTCACCTTGCGCGTGGCCCAGGCGCTGCGGGCGATGGACCCGTCGATCCCGCTGATCAAGTATGTGGGCCCACAGGTGTGGGCGAGCCGTCCGGGCCGGGCAAAGACCCTGGCCAGGACCGTCGATCATCTGCTGTCCATCCATGGTTTCGACGCGCCCTGGTTCGAGCGCGAGGGGTTGGCGGTGACCACCGTCGGCAATCCCACGCTGATGCGCACCTACGCCGGCGCCGATCCGCAACGGCTGCGGGCCCATATCGGCGCGGAGCCGGATGATCAGATTCTGCTCGTCCTGCCGGGCAGCCGGCCCGCCGAGATCAAACACGTCTTCCCGCACTTCGAGGCGGCGGTGGCCGAGCTGAAGGCGGAGCGACCGACCCTGCAGATCGTCGTGCCGCTGGCCTCGACGGTGGCCGCCTCGGTGAAGGCCCGGATCGCAGGCTGGCCATTCAGGGCGCATGTGATCGAGGACGACCAGCTCAAGGACGACGCCTTCGTCGCCGCCACGACGGCCCTGGCCTGCAGCGGCACGGTGACGACGGAGCTGGCCCTGGCGGGCTGTCCCATGGTGGTGGCCTACCGCCTGGGGCCCGTGGGGTATCGCCTGGCCATGCTGGTCTTCAAGTCGCCCTGGGTGACGATGTTCAACATCGCGGCCCAGGACATGATCGCACCCGAACTGCTGCAGACCGACTGCACGGGCCCGAGGCTGGCGGCGGCGATCCGCCAGCGGCTCGACGACGAGGGCCTGCGTCTGAAACAGACCGACGCCCAGTTCGAAGCGGTCCGCAAGATGGGCCGGCCCGAGATCGATCCCGCGGAAACCGCGGCGGACGCGGTGCTCAGGATCCTGGCGGAACGAGCCGCTTGAACATGATGCAGGTGGGCTCCAGCGGTCCGGCGCTGGATCGCGCATAGTCGGGAATGACGCCGGCGGCCGTGTAGCCGAGCCGCTCGTAAAGGCGCTGGGCAGGGTTGCCGGCGACCGTATCGAGGACAATCAGGCTGCGGCCCAGATGGATCGCGGCCAGCTCAGCCGTTCGGGTCAGGGTCGCGCCAATGCCCGCGCCCCGCTTCGCCGGCAGGGTCATCAGCTTCACCAGATCGGCCCGGTGCTGCTGATTGGCCGGCATGCCGATGACCAACTGCACCGTCCCGACCAGATCCCCGCCCAGCCAGGCGCCCCACATCAACCGCTCTCCGCGCGCCACGGCCTCGCCACAGCCGCGCCAGAAGCCTTGCGCTTCCGCCAACGACAGTGGGGCCAGGAACCCGATACTGGCTCCCAGCCCCACCGAGGCAATCAGGATGTCGCAGAGGGCCGGAAGATGGTCCGGCAGGTCGGAGGGCGCGATGGGAGCTATCCGCAAGTCCATCGCGCCAACCGTCCCCTTAGCCTCGGGTGTCGATGCCGGCGTAGTCGCGGGCGGTGGCGCCGGTGTAGAGCTGACGCGGACGGCCGATCTTGCGCGCGGGATCCTCGAACATTTCCTTCCACTGGCTGATCCAGCCAACCGTGCGCGCCAGGGCGAACAGCACGGTGAACATCTTCGACGGGAAGCCCATCGCCCGCAGGGTGATGCCCGAGTAGAAGTCGATGTTCGGGTAGAGCTTGCGCTCGATGAAGTAGGGGTCGCTGAGGGCGATCCGCTCCAGTTCCATGGCCACGTCGAGCAACGGATCGTTGATGCCCAGTTCGCCCAGGACCTCGTGGCAGGTCTTCTGCATCACGGTCGCCCGGGGATCGAAGTTCTTATAGACCCGGTGGCCGAAGCCCATCAGCTTGTACTTGCGGGCCTTCACGCCTTCGATGAACTCGGGGATCTTGTCGACCGTCCCGATCTCTTCGAGCATTTCCAGGGCTTCCTGGTTGGCGCCGCCGTGGCTGGGGCCCCAGAGGCAGGCGATGCCGGCGGCGATACAGGCGAAGGGGTGGGCGCCGGAAGAACCGGCCAGACGCACCGTCGAGGTCGAGGCGTTCTGCTCGTGGTCGGCATGGAGGATGAAGATCCGGTCCATGGCCCGGGTCAGGATCGGGTTCGGCTTCCAGTCCTCGGCCGGCACGGCGAAGCACATGCGCAGGAAGTTCTCGGCATAGGTCAGGTCGTTGCGCGGCGACACAAAGGGCTGGCCCATATGGTACTTGAAGGCCCGCGCGGCGATGGTCGGCATCTTGGCGATCAACCGGTGGGCGGAGATTTCCCGCTCGCGCGGGTCATCGACGTTGATGCTGTCGGCATAGAAGGCCGAGAGGGCGCCGACCGCGCCAGTCATGATCGCCATTGGGTGGGCGTCGCGACGGAAGCCCTCGAAGAAGCGGTCGAACTGGGCGTGCAGCATCGTGTGGTAGGTGATGTTGTGTTCGAACTTCTCGAACTCGCCGGCCGTCGGCAGTTCGCCGTTCAGCAGCAGGTAGCAGACTTCCAGGAAGCTGGACTTCTCGGCCAGCTGGTCGATCGGATAGCCGCGGTGCAGAAGGATGCCCGCATCGCCGTCGATGTAGGTGATCTTGCTCTCGCAGCTGGCCGTCGAGGTGAAGCCGGGGTCGAAGGTGAAGAGGTCTGAATCGCCATAGAACTTGCGGACGTCGACGACGTCGGGACCGGTCGAGCCCTTCAGGATCGGCAGATCATAACTCTTGTCACCAATGGTCAGCGTCGCCTTGTCGGCCATACGGCGTCCTTTCAAAACAGCGAGCCCGAACGGGCGTTTTCGAACGCCTTATAGCGCCTCACGCGACAGGCGAAAGCGCATCCTCCATGCGGCCGAGACTCTCGGCCTTTCCCAGGGCGCCAAGTGTGCGTCCCAGGTCAGGTGATGGTCGCCCGCCGGTCAGAATGGCGCGCAGGGGCGGGCCGATCTTGCCCAGGCCGACACCCTCGGACTCGGCGAAAGCCTTCAGCAGGGCTTCCAGGGCTTCGGCGCTCCAGTCGTTCTGCTCGGTCAGCCTGGCGGCGAGCCTGGAGAGGCGGGCGACGGTCTCGGCGGTCAGCTGGGTCTTGGCCTTTTCCTCAATGGCCACGGGCCTTTGCAGGAACAGAAAGGCGCATTGATCGGCCAGTTCCAGCAAAGTCTTGCCCCGGTCTTTGAGCAGGCCGATGGCCCCGCCAAGGATGGCGCAGTGGTCATCGGAAAGCGGTGTTCCTCGCGCGGTGTAGACATCGGCGACCAGTCCGGCCAGCCGGGCATGGTCGGCCAGGCGGATGTAGTGGCCGTTGACGTGGTTCAGCTTGTCCCAGTCGAGGCGGGCGGCGGCCTTGTTCACATCTGCGATATCGAACCAGGCGGCGGCCTGGGCGTCGTCAAACAGTTCGTCGTCGCCGTGACTCCAGCCTAGGCGCGCCAGATAGTTGCGCAGGGCCTCCGGCAGATAGCCCATCTCGGCGAACTCCCCGACCGCCTGGGCGCCATGGCGCTTGGACAGCTTGCCGCCGTCGGGGCCGTGGATCATCGGGATGTGGGCGAAGGCCGGAACCTGCCAGCCCAGCGCCTGGTAGAGCAGGGTCTGGCGGGCGGCGTTGTTCAGGTGGTCGTCGCCGCGGATGATGTGGGAGACGTCCATGTCGTGGTCATCGACCACCACGGCCAGATTATAGGTCGGCACGCCGTCGGAACGCAGCAGGATCAGGTCGTCCAGCTCGCGGTTGCGCAGAGTGACCGAGCCCTGAACCAGGTCGGGGATCATCGTATCGCCGTTCAGCGGGCCGCGGAACCGCACCACATGGGGCGTCGCCAGATCCTGGGCTGTTGGATCGCGATCCCGCCAGGGCGAACGCAGGGCGTGGCCGGCAGCACGGGCGGCGTCCTTGGCCGCCTGAAGTTCGTCGCCCGCCAACCAGCATCGGTAGGCCTTGCCCTCATCCATCAACTGCTGGACGGCCTCGCGGTGCCGGTCGCCCCGGGCGAACTGGAAGGTCGGTTCGCCATCCCAGGTCAGTCCCAGCCAGGACAGGCCGTCGAGGATCACCTGGACATTGGCGTCGGTCGATCGCTCGCGGTCCGTGTCCTCGATGCGCAACAGGAACTTGCCGCCGGTATGCCTGGCATACAGGTAGTTGAACAGCGCCGTCCTTGCCCCTCCAATATGGAGCGAGCCGGTGGGCGAGGGGGCGAACCGTGTGACGACGGGGGTGGCGGACATTGGGTCTCTGGGGGCCAGATTGGGCGGGCGTCTTAGCACGTGGCTTTCCGCTGGTCCTAGCCTTGGCGCCGAGATCGCTGCTCAGCGCCTTCGCTGGCGGTTGTGGGCCCCAGTGGCCTTCGGTTTCGGCGCCGCAGGCTATATGGGCCTAAGCATCGAGCCTCCGCTTTGGCTGGCCCTGCTGGCGGCGCTCCTGGCCGGAGCCGGGGTCCTGCTGGCGCGGCGCCTGATGCGCGGGCCCGGGGCGTCGATCCTGCTGGTTCTGTCCCTCCTGATGGTTCTGGGCGCGGCGGCGGGGAAGATCCGCACCGAGGCCGCGCGGGCTCCGGTCTCGCCCGACTTCGACAAGCCGGTTCTGCTGGAAGGTTTCGTCGTCGACGTGGCCAGTCCGGGAAAGAGCGGCGGGCGGCTGCTGATCGCCCCGACGCGAATCGAGGGGCTGGACCAGGCGGACCTGCCGTTCCGCGTGCGGGTCACCGTGCCGACTGACGCGGTGATGGGGCCGGGGCAGGGGGTTCGCCTGCGAGCCGGTCTTGGGCCGCCACCCCCGCCGGCCAGTCCCGGAGCCTATGACTTCGCCCGCGACGCCTGGTTCGACAGGGTCGGCGGGGTCGGCTTCGCGGTCAGCCCGCCGACGTCGATCACCCTCAGCTCGCCGCCCTGGCGGTTGCGGCTCCTGATGGACATCAACGCCATGCGCTGGAGCCTGGCCCGCCGGATCGTCGCCGATATGGGGCCGGAGTCCGGGGGCATCGCCGCGGCCATGGTCACCGGCCACGAGGCCTGGGTCACCCAGGAGCAGATGGACGCCATGCGAGCTTCGGGCCTGGCCCATATCCTGTCCATCTCCGGTCTGCATATGGCTATCGTCGGCGGCTTCGCCTTCGCGGCGGCGCGGCTGCTGATCGCGCTCTGGCCCTGGGTGGCGCTGCGGATCGACGGGAAGAAGGCCGCCGCCCTGCTGGGGCTGGCGGCGGTCGGGACCTATCTGGTGGTCTCCGGCGCGCCGCCGCCGGCGGTGCGGGCCGCCGTCACCGCCTCGGTGGCCTTTCTCGCCATCCTGGTGGACCGCAGGGCGATCAGCCTCGACGCCCTGGCCGTCGCCGCCATGATCATCCTGGTGCTGCAGCCGGAGGCGGCGACCGAGCCCGGCTTCCAGATGAGCTTCGCCGCCACCACCGCCCTTGTCGCCCTGGTCGAAGCTCTCCCGCGCCCGATCCGCGAGATCAGCACGCCCTGGTGGATCCGCGGGCCCCAGGCGGTCGGCGGCTGGATCTTCGCCAGCCTGGCGATGAGCTTCGTCGCCGGCATGGCCACTGGGCCGATCTCCATGCACCACTTCAACCGCGTGGCCAGCTACGGACTGATCTCCAATCTGCTGGTCGCGCCGATCTCCAGCTTCGTGATGATGCCGATGCTGGCGGTGGGCGCGGCCCTGGAGCCGCTGGGGATTGGCGCGCCCTTCCTGGCGGTCGCCGGTTGGTCGATTGAACTCATGAGGGCGATCGCGACCAAGGTCGGATCCGCGCCGGGCGCCCTGGTCACCGTGGCCAGTGGTCCGGACTGGACCCTGCCGGTCGCCTTTCTCGGCATCCTGATCCTCTGCCTTTGGCGCGGCCGGCTGCGCTGGCTGGGCGCGCCCCTGGCCCTGGCGGTCGTACTCTGGCCAAGGCCGCCCGCGCCGGACCTGTGGATCGCGTCGGACGGCTCGGCGGCGGCGGTTCGGATCGGCGAGCAGGCCGTTCCCGCTCGCCCGGACAGCCGCCGATTCGCTCTCGAGGTCTGGTCGCGGCGCCGGGGCCTGGAGATCGATGACACCGCCTCGGCGGGCCTGTTCGACTGCAATCGCCGCCGCTGCCTGCCGGCCGGGGAGGGGCAGGTCGCCCTGTGGAACCAGCGCAAGGCGCCCAGCGCCGAGAGCTGGGCGCAACTTTGCCAGGCCAGGGTGGTCATCCTCCGCTCGCCGGCGCCCGGCGACTGCCCCGCCTCCCTGGTGCTGGAGGACGCCGACTTCGAGAGGGGCGGATCGGCGGAGCTCTACCGCCGGGGCGATGCTTGGCGGATCGTCTGGGCCCAGCCCCTGCGCGGCCGGCGCCCCTGGACGGAAGAACGGCGCCGCGAGTGATCGCGACGCCGTCCCGGTCTTCCGAAGTCTTCAGCCCTAAGAGGCTAGTGGTAGCGGCGGATCAGCCCGACCAGCTTCCCTTGAACCTCGACCTGATCGGGGCCGTAGATCTGGGTCTGGTACTTGGGATTGGCCGCTTCCAGGGCGATGGAGGCGCCCTTGCGGCGGAGGCGTTTGAGGGTGGCGGTCTCGCCTTCGACCAGGGCCACGACGATTTCGCCGCTGGAGGCCTGGTCAGTTCTGCGGATGACAACATAGTCGCCGTTGAGGATGCCGGCCTCGATCATCGAGTCGCCCTCGACTTCCAGAACATAGTGTTCACCGGCGCCCAGCATGCTCTCCGGCACAGGCAGGCGGTCCCGCTCGTGCTGGATGGCGTCGATCGGCACCCCGGCGGCGATACGGCCGAGAATGGCCAGATCACGGACATCGTTGGCCGGTTCCGGCGCCGAGGCGGCGGGGCGAGAGCCCTCGACAACCTGTGGCTTGAAGGTCTGGCGGCCGCCGGCCGGAGCCGAGGTCGTCGCCTGCTGCGGCAGCTTCACCACCTCAAGCGCCCGCGCCCGGTGGGCCAGGCGGCGCAGGAAGCCGCGCTCCTCCAGGGCGGTGATCAGCCGGTGGATGCCGGACTTGGACGCCAGGTCCAGGGCGTCCTTCATCTCGTCGAAGGAGGGCGAGACGCCGCTTTCCTTGATGCGTTCATGGATGAACATCAGCAGTTCGTGCTGTTTGCGGGTCAGCATGGCGCAGGTCTCTCCAGACGCGACTCGTTGGAACAAATCGCAAACGATGATGATGTTCTCTAGGTGTTCTTTCTTTCTGTCAAGTTAACCAGAACCGCTGTTTTCGCTGTGGAACACGGACTTTGTCGGGGAGTTGAGCCAACAGTTCCAACCGCCCGCGTGACCCATGGCCTTTACCCAGCTCGACCCCTGCCTGCCTGTTTCCGTCGAAGGAAAGGGGACCGGCTACGCCTTCGCTGTCATCGACTACGGCCAGGAACATCACCTGATCTGGGTGGTGGCCATCGACGGCAGCGGCGAGATCTGGTCCGCACCCAACCCCAAGGTTCGGGTACGAAGCAACTGGACCATGGGCAGGAAGGTCGAACCGGCCAATCAGGTTTCGGCCCTGAGGCCTGCCGCCGTCGCGGGCTAGGCCAGCAGCGCCCGCGTCGCCGCAGTCACATCGTCCTGCCGCATCAGGCTCTCGCCGACCAGCATGGCGCGGGCGCCGCAGGCGGCGGTGCGGGCGACATCGGCGGGGGTGAATATCCCGCTCTCGGTGACCAGAAGCACGCCGTCGGGGATGTTTTCCGCCAGCCGTTCGGTCACCGCCAGATCGACGACGAAGGTCCGCAGGTCGCGATTGTTGATGCCCAGCAGGGTCGCGCCAAGGCTCAAGGCCCGGTCGCGCTCGGCGGCGTCATGCACCTCGACCAGGGCGTCCATGCCCAGCCGGGACGCTTCATCCATCAGGTCGGCGGCCAGGGCGTCGTCGACCATGGCCATGATCACCAGGATGGCGTCGGCGCCCAGGGCGCGGCTTTCGGCGACCTGCCAGGGGTCGACCAGGAAGTCCTTGCGGATACAGGGCAGGGCGACGGCGGCGCGGGCGGCGACCAGATAGGCGTCATCACCCTGGAAACTGGGAGCGTCCGTAAGGACGGAAAGGCAGGCCGCGCCGCCGTCCTCGTAAGCGAGGGCCAGCGCCGGCGGGTCGAAGTCGGCGCGGATCAGGCCCTTGGAGGGCGAGGCCTTCTTGATCTCGGCGATCAGGGCCAGGCGGCCATCGCCGGACTTCGCTTCCAGCGCTTTGCGGAAACCTCGCGGGGCGTCGGCCGCGGCGGCTGCGGCGTCCACATCGGACCGGGAGCGCACAGCCTTGCGTGCGGCGACGTCGATACGCTTGTAGTCGGCGATGCGGCTGAGGATGTCGCTCATCAGCTGTTGGTGATCCGCACCAGGCCGGCCAGGGCGCCCTTGGCGCGCCCGTCGTCGATGACTGCCCGGGCCAGGTCGACACCCTCGCGCAGGGTCTCGACCTTGCCGCCGATCAGGAAGGCGGCGGCGGCGTTGAGCAGCACCACGTCGCGGTAGGCGCCGGTCTCGCCGTCCAGCAGACGGGTCAGGGCGGCGGCGTTGAAGGCGGGCTCGCCGCCGGTCAGGTCGTCCAGCGAATGTTTGGCCAGGCCCACGGCGTCGGGGGTGATGTTGAAGTTGCGCACACCGCCGTCGCGCCATTCACAGACCATGGTCGGGCCGGTGACGGTCATTTCGTCCATGCCCGAGCCGTGCACGGTCCAGGCCCGCTCCGCCCCCAGCCCACCCAGCACCCGGGCCAGCGGCTCCAGCAGGCGCGGGTCATAGACCCCCAGCACCTGGCGGCGGGCGTTGGCCGGATTGGATAGCGGCCCCAGCAGGTTGAAGATGGTGCGGAAGCCGAGCTCGGCCCGAACCGGCAGGACATGGCGCATGGCGCCATGGTGGGCCGGGGCGAACAGGAAGCAGATATTGGCCTCGTCCAGGGCCTTGCGCTGTTGCTCCAGCCCTGCATCGATCTTCACGCCCAGGGCCGCCAGCACGTCGGAGGAGCCGGACTTGGAGGAGAGGGCGCGGGTGCCATGCTTGGCGATTTTCAAGCCCCCGCCGGCCGCGACCAGGGCGCTGGCGGTGGAGATGTTGAAGGTGTGAAGGCCGTCGCCGCCGGTGCCGCAGGTGTCGACCACCTCATAAGGGTGATCCAGGGTCACGGCTGCGCGGCGCATGGCGCGGGCGCAGGCGGTCAGTTCGCCCACCGTCTCGCCGCGCAGGCGGATGGCGGTGACGGCGGCGGCGATCTGGGCCGAGGTCGGCTCGCCCCTTAGACAGGCGGCGAAGAAGGTCTCGGCATCTTCCTCCGACAGGGTCTGACCGTCCGCCAGGCGGGCGAGGAGGGGCTTGAAGGCGTCGGACATGGCCTCAGACGACCGCCGTGCGCGGCACGTTGGCGAGGTCGAGGAAGTTGGCCAGCAGCTGGTGGCCGCCCTCGGTGGCGATAGATTCGGGGTGGAACTGCACGCCGTGCACCGGACGGGTGCGGTGGGCCAGGCCCATGATCTCGCCGTCCTCGGTCCAGGCCGTCACCTCCAGCTCCGCAGGCAGGCTGGCGCGGTCAACCGCCAGGCTGTGGTAGCGGGTGGCGGTGAAGGGATTGGGCAGGCCCCTGAAGACGCTCTTGTCCTCGTGGTGAATAGCGCTGGTCTTGCCGTGCATGATCGCCTTGGCCCGGATCACCTCGCCGCCATAGGCTTCCCCCATGGCCTGGTGGCCGAGACAGACCCCGAAGATGGGCATGTCGTCCGGCGCGCCCCTGAGAAGCGGCAGGCAGATCCCCGCCTGGGCCGGGGCCTTGGGACCGGGCGACAACAGGATGGCGGCCGGCCGAAGGCCAAGCGCCTCCTGCACGGTCAGGGCGTCGTTGCGCCGGACAAGCGTCTCGGCCCCAAGCTCGTTCAGATAATGGACGAGGTTGTAGGTGAAGCTGTCGTAGTTATCGATCACCAAGATCATAGGGCGCTTCTAGCGGGGATGGCGCGGAAGGGGAACAGGCGGCGGGCGCCGCCTTGGCGTTTCAGCCGCCGGAGGCCTTGCGCCGGTCCCTGACGAACCCGCCCTCGCCATGACGGCCCAGGCTGATCCATCGGCCTTCGCCGGCCTTATGCAGATATTGCTCGGCGACGATCCAGGCCTTGGTCGGACGCAGCGCGCCCAGGCATCCGCCGATCAGGGTGGGAAACACCAGGGCGATCTGCAACCAGATGGGGGGTTGGGCGGCGATCGCCCACCAGGCCCACAGGGCGATGACGACCACCCCGACGCCGCTCATCACAAAGAAGGCCGGCCCGTCGGCGGGTTCGGCGAAGCCATAGTCGAGACCGCAACGGTCGCAACCGTCGGCCAAACCCAGGAAGGTCTTGAACAGCGCGCCTTCGCCGCAACGGGGACAGCGGCAACGCAGGCCGGCGCTGAGACTGGTCGGAGGATTGAAGGCCGTGGTCATCAGAGTCCCTACGCTTGCGCTGAGATACATACAATGTTTATATATTGTATGGATTTCACGCGAGATAATCAAGCATGACGACGGCGCGGGAGCTGGCGTGGCTGCGGCGCGTGGCGCGGGCGTCGGGGCCGATCTATCTGGCCGTCGCGGACGCCCTGGCCGACGCCATAGCGGCGGGGGAATTGTCGCCAGGTGATCGGCTCCCGCCACAGCGACGGCTGGCCGAGGCGCTGGGCGTGGACCTGACCACCGTGACCCGAGCCCTGGCGACGGCCACACAACGCGGCCTCGTCGAAGGCGCGGTCGGCCGGGGCACCTTTGTGCGGGCCAGAGCGGTGGATGACGATGTCGGGCTGGTCGACCTCAGCATGAACCTGCCGCCGCCGCCGGAGGGGCTGTCGCTGGCCGATCTGTTGCGGGAGACGACGGCTGAGGTCCTGCGGCGGACGGATACGGCGGCCCTGATGACCTATCACGCAGACCTGGGGACCGTGGCCCTGAAGACGGCCGGCGCCGGCTGGCTCGAGCCCTGCCTGGGTGAGGTCGCGCCGGCGCGGGTGCTGGTGACGCCGGGTTCCCAGGCCGCGCTGGCGGCGCTGCTGTCGGCCCTGACAAAGCCGGGCGACCGGCTGGTCGTCGAACCCCTGACCTATCCCGGGATCAAGGGTCTGGCCACGCAGTTCGGGCTCGAACTGATCGCCTGTCCGGTGGATGAAGAGGGCGTGCTGATCGAGGCGCTGGACGAGATCTGCCGGACCGGGGCGCCGGCCGCGCTCTACCTCGTGCCGACCATGCAGAACCCGACCACCACGACCATGAGCCTGTCCCGCCGACGTGCGGTGGCGGGCCTGGCGGTGAGGCGGGGCCTCTGGGTGATTGAGGACGACCCCTACAGCCTGCTTCTCGAACAGCCGCCGCCGGCCCTGGCCAGCCTGTCGCCGCAACGGGTCTTCCATGTCGCCACATTGTCGAAATGCCTGTCGCCGGGACTGCGGCTGGCCTTCCTGGTCTGCCCGCCGGGGGAGGTCGCCGATCGCGTGGCCGAGGCCCTGCGGGCTCTGGTGCTGATGCCGGCTCCATTGATGTCGGCGGTGGTGTCCAGCTGGATCCGGGATGGCCTGGCGACGGAGCTTCTGGCGGGTGTTCGCAGGGAGGCGGTGGAAAGGCGAGAGATCGCCGCCCGACTGCTGCCGCGGGCCAAGGGCCCGCCGGAGAGCCTGCATGTCTGGCTGGACTTGCCGCCAAGCTGGAGCGCCGAGCGCCTGTATGCTGCGGCCCAGACCCAGGGGGTGGCGGTGGTCGCGGCGGAGACTTTTGCGACGGGCGTCGGGCAGGGCGCGGGGGCGCGCCTGTCACTGGGTGGTCCGATCCGACGCGCGGTTCTGACCCGGGCGCTGACGGCGATCGCGGGCTTGGTCGCCGGATGATGGCGGCGGTTGCGGCGCGGAGGCGGAGGTCCGATGATCCCCCCATGCCCGTCAACGATTCCGCCCTGCAGCCTGAAGCCCTCGCCTATGCCCGGGGACTCTTGAAGCCGCCGGTGGCCAGTGAGCCGGTGTGGCCGGTGCTAGGGGCCATGGCCCTGCTGGCCATCTCGGCGATCGGGCTGGCTTTCGCCATGCTGACCGCGCCGCCGCCGGGTGGTGGACGGACCAGCCTCGACCAGCCGGCTGAAGCCGGCGCGACTGCCGTCAGTGCGCCCGGAACTTCGCCGCTTCCGCGGGAGTGATATCCAGCAGGTCCGGCATGACGGCGTTGTAGGCGTCGACCTTGTTCAGATCGACGGCGACTTGCCGATGGCCCTCCCACATCATGTGCAGCGCCACATAGAGGACGATCAGCAGGCCGATGTAGCCGATCCAGCGGTGGCGGTGCAGCAGCTTGGCGATCCAGGTGGCGGCGATGCCCATCAGGGCGATGGACAGCAGCAGGCCGAAAACCAGAATGCCGGGATGCTCCCGCGCCGCGCCCGCCACGGCCAGGACGTTGTCCAGGCTCATCGACACGTCGGCGATCAGGATCTGCAGGAAGGCGGACTTGAAGGACTTGGCCGGCTTGACCTTCGGTTCGGTGGCCGGGTCGTCGTCCATGGCGGCTTCGGCGTTGGCCTCGCCCTCGGCGGCCTGTTCGCGCAGCTCGCGCCACATCTTCCAGCAGACCCAGAGCAGCAGCACGCCGCCGGCCAGCAGCAGCCCGATGATGGCGAGAAGCTGGACGGTGATCAGGGCGAAGGCGATCCGCAGGACGACGGCGGCGATCAGGCCGTAGAGGATGGCCTTCTTGCGGTCCTTCGGCGGCAGGCCGCCGGCGGCCAGGCCCACGGCCACGGCGTTGTCGCCGGCCAGGACCAGATCGATCATCAGGACCTGGAGGAGGGCCGCGCCCGCGCCCGCCAGATCGGCGCCAAAGAGACTTTCGAACATAGGCCCTCAATGCGTCAGCGGCCGGCTCCTGACAAGGGAGCCGGCCGCTGTTTTGGCGTGTCGAGCGATGATTCCGCTCAGACGTGCTCGGGCTCGGGACGGTGTTTCACCGGCTCGGCGGCATGGCCTTCGGCCGGGGCCTCGGCGGTCAGGCCGCCGGGGCTGTAGGCGAGGGGCTCCGCAGCGTGAGCCACCGGCTCGGCTGGGGCCGGGTGGGCCACCGTGGGCTCCGGGTGGATCTCGGCGGCCTCGGCGGGCGTAGCCTCGACTTGGGGGGCTTCGACGGGGGCGGCCTCGGGGTGAGCCGCCTCGACGGGAGCCGGCGCGACGTAGGCCGGCGCCTCGGCGTGAGCGGGCTCATGATCGTCCGCGGCGAAGGTCATGGCCGTCGCGCCGACTGCCGCACCGCCAGCGGCCGCCACCATCGGATTGACCTCATGGCGCACCGGTTCGACGTCCGTCTCCTCGGTCCGGCCGTAGTCGGTCATGGTGCGGAACTTGCGGCGACGTTCGGCCCGGGCCCGGCGCGAGGCGCCGGCGCGGCCCATGGCGACGGCGATCAGCAGGATGAGGAAGGCCAGAATGCCCGCCGTCAGGGCGCCAGGCGAAATCACCGTGCCGCCGACGCTGATCGGCTTCAGGCCCGGGATGGCCAGCTTGTCGAGGCTGGGCAGTCCCATCTTGCTGGCCTGCGACTTGGTGGCCTCGACCGTTTCGGCGATGAGCTGCTCGA
This sequence comes from Caulobacter sp., assembly GCA_044239675.1. Classification (GTDB taxonomy): domain Bacteria; phylum Pseudomonadota; class Alphaproteobacteria; order Caulobacterales; family Caulobacteraceae; genus Caulobacter. Next base: position 2,816 of record JBIIAX010000034.1, on the reverse strand, counting down.
TGCTGGCGATGGAGAAGGTCCTGGCCTTCTTCTGACCCTTGAGCGCGCCATCGACCGTGGCCTTCAGCGGGGACTTTTCGCCGTCGCCCGGTTTGACCTGCCAGTTGAAGGTGGCGGCTTCGCCCTTCTTCAACAGCTGCGTCTGGGCGCCGTTCGGGGTGATCGTGTAGCCATCGCCGGTCAGGGTGGCGGAGACTTCGGCCTTGCGGGCCGCCTTGGCCAGGCCAAGCTTGGCGGCTTCGCCCTGGATAACGCTCAGCAGGTCGACCGGCAGGGACAGGCTGACCCGGGACTCCTCACCCTTGGCCAGGCCTTCCGGAATGGTCAGCACCGATCCCTTGGTCACCTGCGGGCCCACGGCGGCGGACAGGGCGGCCATCTTGGGATCGCTGGCCGGGGGCGCGACCGGCGCGGCCGGGACCTTCAGGGCCGGCGGCGCCAGCTTGGGGGCCGGCGGCGGGGCGACCTTGGCGATCGGAGCCGGCGGCGCGGCCTTGATTGGCGCCGGGGCCGGCTTGGTGACCATTTTTTGCGGCGGAGCGACCGCCGCCTTGGGGGCCGCGGGACGATAGGCCGGGGCGGGCTTGGCCACGACGGGCTTGGGCTTGGGCGCCGAATAGGTCGGGGCGTAGCTGGGCGCCGGGCGATAGGCCGGCTTGCGGCGGACGGGCGAGGCCGAATAGGCGCGCGGCGCATAGCGCTTGCCATAGACGCGCTGGCGCTCGGCCGGGGTCATGTCCTCGGGATTGGCGATCGGGCGGTTGGAAACCACCAGCTTGCCGTTCGAGTCCCGCCAGGTCTTCAGTTCGCCCCTCGCCGGATGGGCGGCCGGAGCCGGTTCCCCGTAGCTGGGGGACGGGGTCTTGCTGGAACTGGGCGCCGTCGACTGGCCGGGCAGCGGCCGGTATTTCAGGTGGTCGTACTTGTGGCCGTAGATGGCCTGGCGCTCGGCGAGCGGCAGGTTCTCGGGGTTGGGGATCGCAGCCATGCCGGGTCCGCCGGCCAGGACCTGATCGCTGTAGCCGTCATGGGCGGGCGGAGGCGTTCCGCCCAGCAGCGGCGCGGGCCCCTTGTCCTGTTGATAGGATGACGGGGGCGGACCGGCGTAGCCGTCGTCGGGAGAACCCCCTCCACAACCACTCAGCGCCAACAGCGCAATGCCGGAAACCACATACGCGGCCTGTCCTGGCGAAAACTTCGGCATCGGAGCCCCCGAACCCATGTCGATACAATGGCGGGACTATCCAGCCCCAGCACTAGAACCGGGAGCAAATCACGCCTTCCAGCCAAGTCAAAACGGTAAATTCACTTTTGGGTAACCTCTTCCCCCAAGGCGCGAGCAAGGCTGCACGCGTAAAGAGCTATTGCCGCGGCGTTGGACACATTCAGGCTCTCGAATCCGCCCGGCATGGGAATTTTGGCAAGGATATCGCAGTGTTCCGCGACAAGCCGGCGCAGACCCTCGCCTTCGGATCCGAGCACCAGGACGGTGGGCCCGCCATCCAGCGCCGCCTCGAGCGTGCTGTCCGCCGACCCATCCAGGCCGACCGCCCGCCAGCCCAGGTCCGCCAGTTGCTCCAGGGCCCGGGAGAGGTTGGTGACCACCGCATGGGGAATGCGATCGACGGCGCCGGCGGCGGCCTTGGCCAGGGCGCCGGACAGCGTCGGGGCGTTGCGATCCTGAAGAATGACGCCTCGCGCTCCGAAGGCGGCGGCCGATCGCAGGATGGCGCCGACGTTCTGGGGGTCGGTCACCTGGTCGAGCATCAGCAGGACGCCGGAAGCGGGACTGCCGATCTCGTCTATGGAGAGGGGCTCCAGCGGTTCGATCTTCATCGCCAGGCCCTGGTGGACGGCGTTGGCCGGCAGCAGCCGGGCGATCTCCGGCCCCTCGAGAATCTCGACCGTCGCCGGCTTGCCGAACCGGGCGTTCAGGCTCTTGGCGCGGTCCGCGGTGGCGAGAATCCTCTTGGGCGAAGAGCGGTCGGGATTCGCCAAGGCGGCCTCGACCGCATGCACGCCCCAGAGCCAATCTTTCGCGTCCGGGCCGGAGGATCGGCCGGAAACCCTTGCAGGGCTTGGCTTTCCGCCCTTATCGACGCGCGGTCGAAAGGGTGTTTTCCGGTCGTTGCGTTCACGGGATGAGGACACTATAAGACGCGCTCCGATTTGGGGCCTTGGCTCTCTCCGTTACGACGGAAGGGGCCGGGCCGCCAAAGGAAATGCCTGCAGGCGCTTGGGGGAATGTCCCGAGCGGCAAAGGGGGCGGACTGTAAATCCGCTGCGAAAGCTTCGAAGGTTCGAGTCCTTCTTCCCCCACCACGCGCCCGCAGGCATTCCTTGGCGACCACGAGGTCCCGGCTCGCCCATGGGAGTGATTTTGGCGTCCCCGCCAGGAGGCGCGGGTATAGCACAATGGTAGTGCAGCAGCCTTCCAAGCTGAGGATGCCGGTTCGATCCCGGCTACCCGCTCCAAATTCCGCAACATTGAAACCCGCCGCCGGCGCGAAGGTACAGAGACGATGGCCAAGGAAAAGTTCGAACGCACGAAGCCGCACTGCAACATCGGCACGATTGGTCACGTTGACCATGGCAAGACGACGCTGACGGCGGCGATCACCATGGTGCTGGCCAAGAGCGGCGGCGCGACGGCGAAGTCCTATGCGGACATCGACGCGGCTCCGGAAGAAAAGGCCCGCGGCATCACCATCAACACCGCGCACGTGGAATATGAGACGGCCAACCGTCACTACGCCCACGTCGACTGCCCCGGCCACGCCGACTATGTGAAAAACATGATCACCGGCGCGGCTCAG
>JBIIAX010000041.1:0-10836 GCA_044239675.1 Caulobacter sp. | reverse complement strand
GCCTCTGCGTCGGTAAGGGCGATCGCGTCGTGGCCTACCTGCCCAATCGCCCCGAGGCGGCGATTGCTTTCCTCGCTTGCGCCTCGATCGGCGCGATCTGGGCGATCTGCGCGCCCGATATGGGCGCGCCGGCGATCCTCGAACGGTTCCGGCAGATTGAACCGCGCGTGCTGATCGCTACCGACGGCGTGTTCTACGGCGGCAAGCCGATCAATCGGCTCGATACGGTCAATGAGCTGCGCGCCTCCCTGCCCAGCGTCGAAGCGCTGATCATGGTGACCTCAGGATATGGCGTGGGAGAGATGGCTGACGCGTTTGATTTCCACTCACTTGCCTCGGGCAAGGCTGCCGAGATCGACGCCTTCCTCCCCGAGTGGCTTCCGTTCGATCACCCCCTTTGGATCGTCTACTCAAGCGGCACGACGGGCAAGCCGAAGGCGCTGGTCCATGGTCACGGCGGGATCATCCTGAGCTCGGCGGCATCCCGCCTGCATTCCAACCTTCTCGCGAGCTACGACCCGCGCGCGCCCGGCGAGCGGTTCCACTGGTTCAGTTCGACAGGATGGATGATGTGGAATGCCCAGGTCGGCGGGCTGCTGAACGGGACCACCATCTGCATATTTGACGGCAGCCCGACCGGACCACGAGATGCGCTGGATTGGGGATTGCTCTGGCGGTTTGTCGCCCGCAACCGGGTGACATTCTTCGGCTCCGGCGCGCAGTTCTACACCATGTGCGACAAGGCCTCGCTGGATCTGTCCACAGTCGGGGACCTGACGTCGCTACGGGCCCTTGGCAGCACAGCGTCGCCGCTTCCGGCGGCCGTGCAATCGGGTCTGTCCCGACGATTGGCCGAGGCCGGCAAGCCCGAAATCTGGTGGTACAACAGCTCTGGCGGCACGGATATCTGCGGAGCCTTCTGTACAGGAAATCCCGAGCTTTACGCCGCTCCGGGAAAGCTTCAGTGCCGCCAGCTGGGCGCCGCTGTGGAGGCCTGGAACGACAAGGGGCAATCGGTTGTTGGCGAAGTTGGTGAGCTTGTCTGCACCAAGCCATTGCCGAGCATGCCCCTCTTCCTCTGGGGCGACGTCGACGGGACGCGGTACAGGGAGTCCTATTTTGAGCATTTTCCCGGCGTCTGGCGGCATGGCGACTGGTTGAAGATCGAGCCGGATGGCGTTTGCGAAATCTTCGGCCGGAGCGATGCGACCATCAATCGTGGCGGGCATCGCATGGGGACGAGTGAAATCTACGCCGCGGTTGAAGAGCTCGACGAGATCGTTGACTCGCTGGTTATCGATGTGCGGGTCGAGCACGCGGACAGCCAGCTCCTGCTGTTTGTCGTGCCCTCCTCTGGCGGAGATGTTTCGGACTCTCTGGCCCGCCGAATTGAGCAGGCGATCCGATCTTCCTTGTCGCCTCGTTTCGTCCCGGACCAGGTGATCGCCGTCTCCGCCGTGCCCCGGACCCTCTCCTCCAAGAAGCAGGAACTTCCCATCAAGCGGTTATTCGAGGGCGCGGTGTTGGATCGCGTCATCGATCCGTCTGCAATGGCCAATCCTGAATGCCTGGCGGAATACGCACGCATGGCCGAGGCCTTCAGGGATTCTTCAGGACGCCCCTCCGTCAACGGTTGATCGCTGGGATTCAGGCGCCTGGCCGAGTGACCAAACGAGCGGCGCATTCTCTCGACCCAAGAACATATTAGATTTGCCAAAAAGAATATTTTCTGGCACAAACTCGAAGCGAGCGCGCCTCCAGAGCGCGCATTCAGAAATGCTAGGGGAGAATTCGGCATGACGTTCAGTTCAAGCGCTAGGGCCGTTCAATTGAGGGTTGGACTGGCGGCGACGTGTTCCGTGCTCGCCCTCGGCGTCGCGACGGGCTTCTCGCCAAGCACGGCCTCCGCTCAGGAGGCCGCGCCCGATGCGCAGGTCATCGAAGAGCTTGTGGTGACCGCGGAGAAGCGCGAACAGAACCTTCAGGAAGTTCCGGCGGCGATCAGCGCCTTCAGTGGAGACCGGATCGAGAAGAGCGGAATCCGCAATATCGTGGACATCCAGTTCCTCGCGGCCGGGCTCAATTTCGGCCAGGATCGGGACGGCGTGCTGCGCACTTCAATTCGGGGCATTAGCAGCAATGTCGGCGTTGAGTCGGCTGTCGCAACACACCTCGACGGTGTCTACCTCGCCAACCGCTATGACCAGACCGGCGCCTTCTTCGACGTCGCGCGAGTCGAGGTTCTTCGTGGTCCCCAAGGCACCCTCTACGGTCGCAACGCCACCGGCGGCGCGATCAACATCATCACCCGAGACCCGGCGCGCGAGGCAGAGGCGGGTGGGCAGGTGACGTTCGGCAACTACAACCTGATCGAGACCGAGGGTTTCGTGACCGGGCCTATCCTCGACGAGAAGGTCCGGGGGCGGATCGCTTTCAAGACGACGGATCTGCCTGGCTATGGGCGTAACAAGTATGATGGCAGCCGCGTGAACGGCAGTGCGACGACTTCCGGTCGGGCAAAGCTGGACATTGACGCGTCCGACGCTGTTCGCGTTCAACTGTCTGCCGACTACACCCACCTTCAATCGACCTTGGCGGACGAAATCTCTCGGGTTTTCCCTGAGGTTCCCCTGCAGGTGGAGAGTCTCGGCTTCGTGCTCCCCCGAGAGTATGATTCCAACAGGAGCCGGCCCAACAATCAGGACGTTGTGGCCTATGGCGGTAGGGCTAAGGTGGATTGGGATCTGGGCCCGGTCACCCTCACCTCCCTGACGGGCTATCGGCGTGTAAACTCCAACAGCACGTTCGACATCGACGGCACGCCGTTCGACATCGCCTATTTCAAGTTTAACCGTAAGCGCTCTGCGGAGGTCACCCAGGAGTTCAATCTCTCCTCGAATGGCGAAGGTCCCTTCCGCTGGATTCTTGGCGCCTACTACCTCGATAACGAAGTGAAGGGCGCCTATCAGGTCCCAATTCCGGTTTTTGGGTTGGAGATCGTCAGCAACCTGATTTCTTATCGTACAAAGGCTTATGCCGCCTTCGCCCAGGCAAGCTACGACTTCTCGCCCAGCCTCAGTCTGACGGTTGGAGGGCGCTACTCGGAGGAGTCCAGCAAGGACTACGAAACCCGACAGATCTTTGTCGGCGCGCCGATTGCAACACAGCGGCTGGACAACAGCGCAAGCTCATTTACCCCGAAGGTCTCGTTGCAGTGGAAGGCGACCGACGACATCAATCTCTACGCAACCTACGCCAAGGGCTTCAAGTCCGGCGGCCTCAATCCGGGGGCCTTCGATGGCTCAAATTTCGCTCCCGAGAAAGTCACCAACTACGAAGTCGGCCTGAAGTCCCTGCTGTTTGATCGCGCGCTTATGATCAACATCGCCGCCTTCTACATGGACTACACAGATCTCCAGGTGAACACGACGGTCATCATCCCCCCGGGGATTCCCGCCGTTCGCATCGTCAACGCGGCAAAGGCCGAAATCAAAGGGCTGGAGGCGGATTTCCGGGCCGTCCTCGGCGAGGGCTTCTCGTTCGATGGCAACCTTTCACTGCTCGATGCAAAGTATGTGGACTTTGCGGGCGCCGTGGACCCCATCGGGCCCTCAACCTTCCCCTTCGACGTGCCTGTCGGCGCACGCACCCGGTCGGCCTCGGGGAACAGGATGTCCTCCGCCCCGAAGTTCTCGACGAACCTGGGCGCAGAATACCGCTTTTCGGAAGTCGGCTCGTGGACCCCAACGCTCCGCGGCGAGTACAGCTATCAAAGCCGCGTCTACTACACACCATTCGAAGATCTGCGGGACGTCAGCCAAAAGCCGGTGGGGGTGTTTAACGCCCGCCTTGAATTCCGTGACGAGAGCGAGGGGTGGACTGCGGCTGTCTGGGGCCGCAATCTTACCGATGAGCGCATGATCAACGATGCGACGGAGTTGAGCGCCTCTCAAGGCCAATTCCGTGAACAGACTTACCGGCCCCCGCGCACCTTCGGGGTCACGGTCGGAAAGTCCTTCTGATCCCCCACGGGATCGCATTTCGCCAGGACACACTGTGGGGAGAACGCCCCAGGTTTACTGGCATGAAGCAGGTAGGGCGGTGTTTCTGGCAAGTCGGTTAGGCCCGGCTTGCCCGACGGCTTGGTTGCCCGGCCTAGAGGCCAGAGGAGGACGGCCTCGACTGGTGTCGAGACCGTCCGCCTCTGCAGCCTTACCTATCGGCAGGGCGGCGAGGCTTCGGGGTCTTGGCGCATCCGCCCGATCACCCGCTGGAACTATGCATGAAAGGGCCTGGCCGATGACGGGCATAGCAGTGACGAGAAGCCCGGACGGGGAGGCGCCTGAGCTTGATCTCGACCTCTTCTCGGATCGAAGCCTTCGAAATCCCTTCGACGACTACAGGGCAATTCGAGACGCGGGTCCGGTGGTGCGCCTTCAACGGCCGTCCGTCTATGCGATCGGCCGTTTCGCCGACGTACAGGCGGCGCTAAGGGCTCCGGATCGGCTTATCAGCGGTGAAGGCGTCGGGTTCAATGACGCCTGGAATAGCCGCGGGGCGTCGGTAAACGTCCTTCAGACGGACGGAGAATTACACGCCAGAATGCGCGCAACGATCATGCGGCCTCTGGCGCCGGCCAGGCTTCGTGAAGCCCGCGCCGACTTGAAGCGGATGGTTGGCGAGCGGGTCAACGCACTGCTTGGCGCCGGGTGGTTTGACGCCATGCGAGACTTGGCCTCCTTCCTCCCCGTCCAGGCGGTATCTCACCTGGTCGGTCTGCCTGAGGCCGGGCGAGACCGCATGCTTGAGTGGGCCGCCGCGGCCTTCAATCAGATCGGTCCTGATCAGGACCCCCAGGATGCGGCGGTCGCGGCTGAGGCGCGTATGTTCATGAGCAGTCTCAGCGCGAAGACGGTCCGACCGGAGAGCTGGACCGGCGACTTGTTCAAGGCCGTGGACAGCGGCCGGCTTAGTCTGAGTGAGGCGATGGCGGCCATCAGCGCCTATGTGATCCCAAGCCTCGATACGACAATCCTCGCCAAGGGCCATCTGCTGTACGATCTTGCCAGTCATCCGGACCAATGGGCCGCGCTCAGAATTGATCCCTCGAGGATTCCAGCCGCGGTTCTGGAGAGCGTGCGCCGGAACTCTGTTTTGCGTTGGTTCGCCCGGGTTGCCGCGGACGACTACGCTGTCGAGGGCGTGATCGTTCCAAAGGGCGCTCGGGTCATGCTGCTCTATGGCTGCGCCAATCGGGATGAGCGCCGCTATCCAGAGCCCGACCGCTTCGACATCGGTCGAAATTCGGCGGATCAACTGGCGTGGGGGACGGGCGCTCACATGTGCGCGGGCATGCACCTGGCGAGGCTTGAGATGGAGGTCCTGGTCGAGGCGTTGGTCGAGGCTGACGCGCGACTGGTGACCGCCACGCCGACTGCCGGCGTCAACCGGGGCCTGTTCGGCTTTGTCCAACTGCCCCTGCGGATTGAGCGGAATTGAAGCGAGATTTCCGCATAGAGCTCTCGTCTGCGGTGATTGGAGATCATCGAACTGCCGGCGCAGGGGGTGAAGCGTAACCCATGGCTCCCGCCCTTCTTGGGCGGCCCGGCCGCGATAGGAAACGACGCTAAATATAATAACTATTTTCCAACATAAAAAAGACTTGTATGATGGCTGCGCAGTCGGGGAGGGGAAACGCCGTAGTGGAAGAGCTGGCTCATTGACGAGGCCATCGCCGGTGAAAACAGGTCAGCAACAGTCTCCGCATGGGCTCTCAACTGGAAACTACTCCGCCGAGCATCGGGGCTTCCGGCTCGCAGTGCGCCGGGCACACATTGAAGGTCATATTGTTCGTGTAACGGGATGATCCGCCCTGTTGCAAAATGACCCACAGAAAAGGGTGTTCAAGTTGAGCATTACCAAAGTAGAGGACATCGCCTTTGTTCGCTTCAGGGCTCCAAATTTTGGAAAGATGAGGGTCTTTCTGGAGGAGTTTGGACTTAGCTGCATCGAGCAAGGTGGAAAGCTGTACGGGAGGGGGGCCAACGGAGCGCCATACGCCCATATCACCGAGCTGGGCGAGCCTGGCTTCGCCGGCCTGGGCTTTCGCGCACAATCCCGGGCTGATCTGGAGGCCCTGGCAGAGGTCAGCGAAGCCAGGGTGGAGGCCTCAAACGCGCCCGGCGGCGGGTATCGTGTCCGTCTGCGGGACCCGGATGGCAATACAGTGGATGTTGTCGCCGAACAGACCGGGACTTCCGGCGGGCCGTTGGCGCCGGACGCCGCCATCAATTCCGCTTGGGAGCGGAGGCGTTTCCGGGAGCCTGTCCGCTTTAACCCAGGGCCATCGCAGGTATACAGGCTCGGCCATGCCGTGCTCAACGTCGCCGATTTCGCGGTGTCGGAGGCCTGGTACAAGAGCCGCTTCGGGCTGATTACGTCAGACCAGATCGAGCTCGAGCCCGGTGTTCCCTTTGGCGCTTTCCTGCGTTGCGACCGCGGCGACACGCCCACAGATCATCACACGTTATTCCTTCTGCAGGCGCCGGGTGGACCCGGATTCAACCATGCCGCCTTCGAAGTGAGCGGGTTGGACGACCTCATGAAGGGGCATTTCTTTCTCAAGTCGCGCAATCGGCAGCACTCCTGGGGTGTGGGCCGTCATCTGCTCGGAAGCCAGATATTCGACTACTGGAAAGATCCCTGGGGACATGAGCTCGAGCACTGGACAGATGGGGATCTGTTCACTGCCGCCGACCCACCAGGAAAGGCGGGTTTGACGGAGTTGCTCGGCTCGCTGTGGGGCGTCCGCCATCCGGCCGCGTCTGGATAGGCCTGACGCCCGCGCCGACAGCCCAGCCAGCGCGTCACCGCGTCGAGCGAGCTATTGCCTAGCGCGGGCCTACCACTGGATCTCAAGCCATTCACTGGCCGCTCACAATCGGTCGATCCCAATTGAACGGATAGCCTTATGACCTTCAGCGGACGCGAGCTACGTTCGACCATCAGCGCGAACGGCAAGCTTACTCTTTCACTAGACGACGTCGTCGTCGAAAGCCCGACAGATGATGAAGTCGTCGTCCGTGTGGAGGCGGCCCCGATCAACCCGAGCGACCTCGGCACGCTCCTCGGTCCCGCGGATATAACCACATTAGCGGAGGGGGGGTCGGGCAAGCCCGAACTGACTTTCAGCGTGCCGTCGGATCGATTGAAGGCGATTGCGGGCCGGATCGGACAGTCCGTTCCCGTTGGCAACGAAGGCGCGGGGACAGTGGTCGCGACCGGCCCAAAGGCCGGTGCGTTGTTGGGCAAGGTCGTCGGCATGCTGGCCGGCGGGATGTACGCGGATTATCGAAAAGTGCGGGCTCAGGACGTCGTTCCGCTCCCCGAAGGGGCCAGCCCCGCACAGGGCGCCTCGATGTTTGTCAACCCGCTGACTGCACTCGGTTTTGTGGAAACCGCTCGGCGCGAGGGCCACAAGGCCATCGTCCACACCGCGGCCGCATCCAACCTCGGCCAGATGCTTCAGAGAATCTGCCTCGCCGACGGTGTGCCCTTGATCAATGTCGTCCGCTCACAGGAACAGGAAGATATCCTGCGGAGCATCGGTGCGACACACGTCCTAAACAGCAAGGCCGAGACCTTCGGTGAGAGCCTGATTGATGCGATTGCCGCGACCGGGGCGACCATCGCCTTCGACCCGATCGGCGGCGGTTCGCTGGGCAGCGATATCCTGCACGCGATGGAGGTCGCAGCTGTCCGCAATATGAAGGTCTACAGTAGGTATGGCTCCGACACCTTCAAGCAACTCTACATCTACGGCGCCTTGGATCTTGGGCCCACGACAATCAACCGCTTCGGTCTGGGTTATCAGTGGAGCGTCTCGGGTTGGTTGCTCACGCCTTTCTTGAACAAGGTGGGACCAGAGACCGAGGACCGGCTGCGTAGGCGGATCGCCGATGAGCTCACGACAACATTCGCCAGCGCCTATACGCGGGTCATTGGACTTGGCGAGGCGCTGCGGCCGGATGTCCTGCGGGCCTATGAGCGAAAGGCGACCGGCGAAAAATTCCTGATCGATCCTACCCGTGACTGATCGGGCAGAGCGGGTCGGCAGACGTCTCGCGGCGGCCTAAGCGAACACCGACTTTCAAGGACGGACCCGAACGCATGCTGTTTTACAACTACGACAAGGCGCCGAATCCCCGCGTGGTTAGAATGTTCGCGGCCGAGAAGGCCATCGTACTTCCCACATATCAGGTCGATCTTCGCGGTGATGAAAATCGCCGGGCGCCGTACCGGACAAATGTGAACCCTACAGGCCAATTGCCAGCGCTGGTTCTCGACAGTGGATTTGTGCTCCGCGAGGTTCTCCCGATCTGTGAGTACCTCGAAGAACGATACCCCGAGACGCCCTTGATCGGCGCCACGGCTGAGGAACGGGCGGAAGCGCGGATGTGGAGCCGATTCATTGATCTGAGATATGTTGAGCCGATGTCGGTCGCCTGCGTGACCGCGGAGGGTCCAATTCGAGATCACCACGCTCCACATGAGCATCTGCTGCCGTCACAGGTCGCGGTTCATCTCGAAGGTTTGGCGCAGCATTGGCTTCGGTGGATCAATGACGAACTGGCGGGGCGGCAATACGTCTGCTTCGGCCGGTTTACCTTGGCCGACATCCATCTGTTCTGCTTCATCGACTTTTTCGAGAAGGTCGGCTTTCCCTATTCGCGGGAGCTGAGCTGGATTGACAAGCACTACAGGGCGGTTGGCGCTCGCCCCAGCGCAGCCGCCTCGGCTGCCTAAGCCGCACTAAGAACAGCAATTCCCGGGGCCCGAATGGCGCGGCCACGGTCGCCAAGCGAGAGGACCTGCCATGGATGCGTTCAAAGCCGAAATCGACAATCGGGATGGCATATTGACCGGTCCGTTCCGCTCCCCCAGGCAAATGCTGGCGGTGCAGGAGTATGACGGCCACGCCTCCATCCACGATGATGCGACAGCCCAGAAGTTGGGTTTCAAGGGCGGGACTATTGAAGGCCCGACCCACTTCAGCCAGGTGGCTCCCTTGGCCCATGCGGTCTGGGGCGAGAGGTGGCTGAGGAACGGCTGCATTTCCGCCCACTACCGTGCGCCAGCGTTTGAGGGCGATTGCTTGCAGGCGTTCCTGAAAAAGCCGGAGGAGGGGGGGACTTCGGCTGAAATCTGGCTGCGGCGCGATGACGGAACCGAAATTCTTCGCGGTACGGCCTCCGTCGGCCCCGAATTCGTTGAGACGGCGCTCGAACAGCGGCTTTCCGGGCTTGCCGTTCTTTCTGACCCCGTGATCCTCGCCGACGTGAGCGTGGGCAGGAGGCTTCCCCGCCTACCAGTACGCATGGACCCGGATCAGCGGATGGGTGACCTCTATCCCTTCAGCCTGAACCAGAAGTTGGAAAGGATCTCCGAACCGTCACCCTACTACACGGGGGCATCGCCGCTTGGCCGCGCCATCCTGCCGATGGAGATGATCAGCGTCCTAATGCAGTACACCTCGGACAACGCGGCATACGGCATCCGCGGGCCTGCGGTGGGGCTCTTTGCCGATCAGGAGATTCGTCTGCTCGACGGGCCGGTTTTCGCGGGCGAGGCCTATGAAGTGGAACGGGAGGTGGTTTTCCTGTCAGGTAGCCGGCGCACCGAAAGCATGTGGGCGCGCTCTACACTTTATAAGGCGGGCACGGATCAGAAGGTCGCCTCGATGCTGCTGAATGTGGCGTCGATGAAGGAGTCCTACGCGCGCTACCAAGAGGAAAAAGCCGCGCTCTACGGAAATTAGGGCAGGCCAATAGGAGGCTTACGCAGTGGTGGTAGCAGAGGGTCCGCCCGGTCACTGAACCGCACCGAACCCTCGGCTTCACGTTTGCATTGCGGGCAATAGCGGCCGCAGTCGTTTCGCCCGCGCCTTCCCGGCTGCGCCCATCAGCCCCTACAGCCCCTTGATGATCCCCTCGACCATCTTCTTGGCGTCGGCGAACAGCATCATGGTGTTGTCGCGGAAGAACAGTTCGTTCTCGACCCCGGCATAGCCCGACGACATGCCGCGCTTGACGAAGAGGACGGTGCGGGCCTTTTCGACATCGAGGATCGGCATGCCGTAGATGGCGCTGGTCGGGTCGGTCTTGGCGGCCGGGTTGGTCACGTCATTGGCCCCGATGACGAAGGCCACGTCGGCGGTGGAGAACTCGCTGTTGATATCCTCCAGCTCAAACACCTCGTCATAGGGGACGTTGGCTTCGGCCAGCAGCACGTTCATGTGGCCGGGCATGCGGCCGGCGACGGGGTGGATGGCGTATTTCACCTCGACCCCCTCCTCCTTCAGCTTGTCGGCCATCTCGCGCAGGGCGTGCTGGGCCTGGGAGACGGCCATGCCGTAGCCCGGGACGATGATCACCTTGCTGGCGTTCTTCATGATGAAGGCCGCGTCCTCGGCGCTGCCGGTCTTGACCGGGCGGGTCTCGACCTTGCCGCCGGCGGCGGCGGCGCTGTCATCGGCCCCGAAGCCGCCGAGGATGACCGAGATGAAGCTGCGGTTCATCCCCTTGCACATGATGTAGCTGAGGATGGCGCCCGAGGAGCCGACCAGGGCCCCGGTGATGATCAGGGTGACGTTCTCCAGCGTGAAGCCCAGGGCCGCCGCCGCCCAGCCGGAATAGCTGTTCAGCATCGACACCACGACCGGCATGTCCGCCCCGCCGATCGGGATGATCAGGGTGACGCCGATCAGCAAGGACAGGGCGAAGATGCCCCAGAAGGCCCATTTGGCGTCGCCGCCGCTGATCACCAGCACCACCACCA
>JBIIAX010000014.1:0-113479 GCA_044239675.1 Caulobacter sp. | reverse complement strand
AGGAAGAGGCCTTCGGACCCATCCTGCCGATGCTGAAGTTCGCCGACATCGACGACGTCATCGACCGCGCCAACGACAGCGAATACGGCCTGGCCGGCGCGGTCTGGACCAAGGACACCGAGCAGGGCCTGGATATCGCCCGGCGGATGGAAACCGGCACCGTCTGGATCAACCAGAACCTCAACCTGCGGCCCGACACCCCCTTCGGCGGCCACAAGCAGAGCGGTTTCGGCGTCGAGAACGGCATGGACGGCCTGCTGGAGTTCATGTCGCCGCAATCGGTCTATCTGGCCCGGGCCTGATCCTCTCTTCACCGGCGCGGCAGGTCCGCGCCGGTCGAGTTGGGTCTGGGCGGGTCGCTGGTCGTTTATGCGACCGGCGGCGCGGAAATACTCATTCTGCTGGTGGGCGCTCGACGAGCCCCGTTCTCCCTGGCGGCGAACCCTGAAATTTCACAGGATCAGTCTCGCGGTTCGGGCGAGGTGCGTCGTGGTCGATCGGATGATTTTGGGTCTGCGGATCGATGGCCCCGGCCCATGGTCGCTGGATATGCTGGATGTCCTGGATTTTATCCAGATCGGCGATCCGCGGACACCGTCCCCCCTGGGTCAGGACCCCCTGTCCGTCGCCGCCTGGCTGATGGCTGCGACAAAGACGGTCGGAGTGGCGCCCGTCGTCCCGGCGACCTGGGCCCCCTTCCATGTGGCGCGCGCCCTGGCTTCGCTCGACCTGATGAGTGGTGGTCGCGCCGGTTGGATTCCGGTCCCTGGCGATCCCGAGATGGAGCCCGCGCACTTTGCCGAACACCTCGACGTGGTGCTCCAGCTGTTTGACAGCTGGGATGATGACGCCCTGGTGCTGGACAAGGCCTCTGGCATTTTCGCCGACCGCGACCGCGTTCGCCGCATCCGCCACGACGGCGTCTACTACACCGTCGACGGTCCCCTGAACGTGCCGCGTCCGCTGCAGGGCCGGCCGATCCTGTTGGAGCCGGCCGGCCAGACCACATTTCATGGCGACATGGTCTTCGGCCCGGCCGGGGCGCTCGGCGCCCCCGGACGGCGACGCCTGATGGAGGTCGCCGTCGATCTCGCGTTCGAGCCTGCCGCCGGCCTGGCTCTGTGGTTGGCGCGCACCCTGGCCGAAGGCGGCTGTGACGGCTTTCTGCTCCAGCCGACCGACCCGGACTACGACATCCCGCGCCTCTGCCAGGATGTCATCCCCCGCCTGCGGGGCATGGGCGTCAAGCCGGGTGCACCAGGGGAGGGCGATCTTCGCGCCCGCCTGGGTCTTGCCCGTCCGGTCAACCGGTTCTCCACCAGGCCCCCCGCGCCGCTGCGAGCCACGGCGTGAGCCTCGATCCGGCCACGCCCGGCGGCGAGCTGCATTTCGGCCTGTGGATGCTGACCAGCGGCGGCCACGTCGCCTCCTGGCGCCATCCGGAGACGAAACCCGAGGCCCTGACCACCCTGGGCCACTATGCCGAGGCGGCGCGGATCGCGGCGCGCGGCAAGTTCGACATGGTCTTCTTCGAGGACACCCTGGCCGCCCGCGAACGGACCGGCGGCATCTTTGGCGAAGCCACCATCAATTCCATGGATCCGCTGGTCCAGATCGCCGGCCTGGCCGGGGCGACAAGCGACATCGGCCTCGCCGCCAGCTTCTCGACCACCTACCATTCGCCGGAGGTGCTGGCCGCCAAGTTCGCCACGGTGGACCAGCTCAGCGGCGGCCGCGCCGGCTGGAATATGGTCACCTCGGGTTCGGCGGCGGGGCGAAACTTCGGCTCCGGCGCCCATCCCCAGCATGAAGTCCGCTACGGCCAGGCGCACGAATCCCTGGCCCGAGTGAAGGCCCTCTGGGCTGACGCCCCGCCATCCCCGCAGGGCCATCCAGTGCTGATCCAGGCCGGGATGTCGCAGTGGGGCCTGGATTTCGCCTCCTCACACGGCGAGGCGATCTTCGCCGGCTTCAAGGACCTGGAGGGCGGCCGCGCCTTCCGCACCAACCTTCGGTCCATGGCGATCGACAAGGGCCGCAGCCCCGACGCGGTGAAGATCCTCCCCGGCCTGATGCCCCTGGTCGCCTCGACCGAGGCGGAGGTCGCCGACAAGCGGGCCTTCTATCGCGAACTGACCCACCCGGCCCTGATCCGGGGCCTGCTGGGCGAGCGGTTCAACTACGACTTCACCGATTTCGACCTCGACCGGATGTTTCCTCTCGACGAGATCATGCCGACCCTGGAAGACCGCCCGATGATCGGTGGCGACCGCGCCCGGTTTGTCCGCGAAATCCGCGAGGGCGAAAGCGTCCGCGCCTATGCCGACCGCATGGCTGACAAGCTGTCCGGCCACCTGACCATCGAAGGCACGCCCGAACAGGTCGCCGACTTCATGCAGGACTGGCTGCGGGGCGGCGGCTGCGACGGCTTCATCATGCAGGCGCTGCAGATGCCGGTGGAGCTTGAGGTGTTCGTGGACCAGGTCGTGCCGATCCTCCAGAAGCGCGGCCTGTTCCGCACCGACTACGCGGGCTCCACCCTGCGCAGCCATCTGGGGCTGGAGATGCCCGGCTAGGGAACCAGCACCATTCGGAACCGCGCCTTTCCGGCCATCATCCGGTCGTAGGCCTCCGCCGCCCGCTCCAGCGGCAGGGTCTCGATCATCGTCGTGACACCCCGGGCGGCGGCGAAACGCATCGTGTCCTGCGACTCGATCCCTACACCGCCGGCGCTGCCGGTGATCGTCCGGCCGTAGAGCAGCTGGTAGGCGTGGACCGGGAAGGCCTCGCCCGGAACGCCGACGACGATCAGCTTCCCATCGATGGTCAGGCCGTTGATCACCGCCCCGATGGCTTCGGCATTGGCCGCCGTGGCGACAATGGCCTGGGCGCCGCCGAGCGCCTGCAGGGCCGGGGCGACTTCCTGAGCCTCACTGTCGATGTAATGTTTTGCGCCGAGCTGCCGGGCGAAGTCGGCCTTCTCCGGTCCGCGGGCCACGACGACCGTCTCGTATCCCATCTGGGCGGCGAACTGCACGGCCAGATGGCCAAGACCGCCGAGCCCGACCACACCGACCACCGCGCCGGGCCGCGCGCCGCAGCGGGCCAGGGCGTTATAGACGGTGACCCCGGCGCACAGCATCGGGGCCGCCTCGACGCTGGCCATGTCGTCGGGGATCAGGGCAAGGGCGTCGGTCGCCGCCACCACGGCCTCGGCATAGCCGCCGTCGCGGGTGACGCCATGGATGTTGCGGTTGGTGCAGCTCATGAATTCGCCACGTCGGCATCGCTCGCACCGCCCGCACTGGCCGCCGAACCAGCCGGCCCCGACCCGCTGGCCGACCGTCCAGTCGACGACGCCCTCGCCCAGCGCCTCGATCACCCCGGCGATCTCATGGCCGGGAATGATTGGATAGGTCAGGCCCGGAAAGCCGTTCTTGGAGGAGGCGTCGCTGTGGCAGACGCCGCAGGCCTCGACGCGGATCCGGACCTCGCCGCGTCCAGGCTGAGGCAGGGGGCGTTCAACCAGTTCGAAGGGGCCGCCGGAATAGGCGACCTGGATGGCCCGCATGGTCTCGGTCATGGCTGTCCTTGGGCGAAGGCGGCAGTTTCGAGGGCGCAGTCGGGCGCTGGGGCAGTCTTGCGGGCGGCGGCTAGTTCGATCCGGGCGGCGTCGAGATCGGACTGGAAGTTCGCCTGGGCCTGAAGCCGGGAGACGAGGGCGGCGGCGGTCATCCGTCCGGCCTCGACGTCGCTTTCGTAGTGCACGCCGCAGACGACTCGGCTCTGACCGATGGCGGCGGCGCGGGTGAGGATCGGCGCGGCCCGGTCTGGCGCGATCTGCGCCAGGATCAGGCCCCAGGCCCAGCCGGTCGCTGCATGGCCGGAGGGGTAGGAGCCGCTGCCTGGCAGCCACGGATCCATCTTCACGCAGATCGGCGCGGGGTTGGTGACGAAGGGACGCGGGCGAGCGAAGGTCTTCTTGGCTCGTTCCTGAACCAGGTCCACATCCGCCGGGATTCGCCCCAGCAGCACCGCGAGGCGCGGCGCCTTGGCCGGCTTGATCTCGGCGCCCAGGGCGCAGGCGAAAGCGCCGAGCGCCGAGTCAGGCCGATAGAGCTCGGCGTCGCGCGCCGCCAGGGTCCAGCGGGGACTGTCCTTGAGGGCGCGAGTGGTCCTGTAGGCCTCCAGGTCGGCCAGCCCGCGCGGCGAATCGAGGCTCGGCGGGGGCTTGAGGAAGTCGGCGGCGTCCGGTCCTTCGTCCTTGGCCAGGAATGCGGCCGGATGATCCGAATAGTCCGTCCACAGGGCTGGCGCAGGTGGCTCCACCGCAAGGTTGGCGCAGGCCGCCAGGAGGCCGGCCGAGACCAGGCCCGCGAGACCTGTCGGAATCAGGGAGCGGCGGAGAACAGTCGGCATGCGGAGCGTTATCCTTCGGCGGCAAGGATCGCAGACTGGACCGCCTCAGTCCCGGTCATCTTGCCCCGACGCGCCGGTTAGTTGTCCTCAGACGCCCGTCGGTTCGACGGCCGGCTCTGTGGGGGCCGGCAGGCTGGCCCGTCTATGCTCGCGCGGCGACAGGCCGAACCGGTCGCGGAAGGCGCGGCTGAAGTGGGGCGAGCCGTTGAAGCCCCAGCGGAAACAGATCTGCGAGATCGACAGCTGGGCGCACTGCGGATTGGCCAGGTCCGACCGGCACCGTTCCAGACGGCGCGCCAGGATGTAGTGGCTGAAGGTCTCGTCCGCCGACTTGAACAGCTTCTGCAGATATCGGGGCGAGATGCGATGGGCGGCGGCGATGTCCTCTAGGCTGACCTCGGCGTCGCTCAGCCGCGCCTCGATGGTCTGGCGGATGCGGTTCAGCTGTGAGGCCCGCGCCCCGGCCGCCCCGCCGCGCGCACTGGCTCCGCCCTGATCGGCGAGGCAGGAGACGAGGAATTCCGTGACCGCCATCTCGACTGGCCGCAGCTGCTCCGGTGACAGTTCATCCAGGTTCGCCGCCGCCGCCTTGAGCAGGGCGAACAGCATCCTGGTCGAGCCCAGCTCAGGGTCCAGCCGCCCCACCTTCAGCCCCGCCGGCGACAGCAGGCGAGGGTGGATCACGGCCTTTGGCAGCTTGACGAACAGTTGGCGGAAGGGCGTGTGGTAGTCGACGCTGGCCGCCGCCCCCGTCGGTCCAAACAGCACCGCGCCGGGCGAGGCATCGAAGGATTCGCCCTCGACCTCCACCTCCGCCTCGCCCTCGATCAGGGCGCTCAGCCAGACACCGGTAGACTGTTGCGGATAGCGGCCGGCGATCTTCTGCGGCGTGGCGTCGACCCGGGTGAATTCCGCGCCGCTCTCCGACGCCATCCACAGCACCTGTCCGCGCGGCGCGGCCAGCTCTCCCCGGGTCTCGACATAGGGCAGGCAGATGCGGTCCATGACCGATCGCCAGCTCTCCGACGGTGGCAGGTCGAGTGCGGCGTCGGCCACATGCCGCCAGCGGGGTCGGCCAGAGGCGGCTATGGGTATGTCACGGGCGAAGGCCATGGCGGCCATGACGGAGGCCTCCTGATACGAAGGCCTCTTCTTAACATTTCAGTTGCTGGGGGTGTTCGGTCCGCTAGCCTCAAAGCGAGCCTATCGGACCGACGCCTGAATCTTGGGCGATCAGGTCCCCTGGGGCGGGAAGATATTGCGCGGGATGCGCACGTGGCAGCCTTGACGGCCATCGACCACCTGGGTCACGGCGAAGTCTGAGGCGACGCTCATCAGCGAATAGGCGTCGTTCTTCGACAGGCCGACATGCTCATGCAGCAGGCCCAGCATGTTCAGCGAGGCCTCGCGCATGGCAACGTTCAGGTCCTCGTTGAAGCCGTGGACGATCCACCAGTTGGGAGTCTCCAGCAGCGGGCCGGGAACCTCGAAGTCCTTGCGCAGCACGATCTGCATCAGCACGTCCAGGGACGCCTCGATGGCCGTCCCCGAGATCTCGCCGTCGCCCTGGCTGACGTGGGGGTCGCCGATGGAGAACAGGGCGCCTTCCACCTGGACCGGATAGTACATCGTCGCCCCGGCGCCGATCCGCCAGTTGTCGATGTTGCCGCCGTGGAGTCCCGGCGGGATGGTGCTGGTGCGTCCGTCGATCGCCGGCGCAACACCGGCGGTGCCCAGATGGGGCCGCGCCGGGATACGGATGCCCTTCAGCGCCGGCTGGCGGTCGCAGACCGGGCAGTTGGTGATGGTCCCCGGGATCAGGTACTTGCCTTCGAAATCGTAGGCATAGAGGGCGCTGGCGGTGTTGGCGTTGGGGTCCAGCTCATAGATGGTCACCCGCTCCTTCTCGCCGAACTCCTTGTAGAGATAGCCCCAGTTGGCCGCGAGGTTGGAGCCGTAGTTGCAGCGGGGGACCATCCGCATGTAGCGAACTTCCAGCACGTCCCCCGGCTGGGCGCCTTCGACCCAGATGGGTCCCGTCATAATGTGGACGCCGGGGTTTCGGTCCGACTCCGGGATGCCCTTGAACAGGGCCGTCACCGTCTCATCCATCATCAGGTCCGGCGCGTCTCCGGCGTGGTGGGTGATGGCCTCGGCCTGCACCAGGTCGCCGCTCTTGATCTTCAGCGCCGGGCCGATGGAGGGATCGAAATAGCCCCAGTGGACCGTCTCGACCGTGGCCTTCAGCGTATGCAGGGCGCCGGGCTTGGTGTCGGGACGCGTGGCGCCAGGTTCGCAGATAAAGGGCATGAAGACTCCGGATCAGGCGGCCAGGGTGACGCTCGTCATGGAAAGCGAGCCGTGTTCGATATGGTCGGGGGAGAAGACCGGGCGGTCGCCGGGCAGCCGGGCGCCCATGACGTAGAGCAGCGGCCAGTAGTGGTCCGGCGTCGGCACTGACAGGGCGGCGTCATGGCCCATCGCCTCGTAGTCGATGACCCGCTCCGGCGCGTCGTCGATGATGGCCTGGCGGATATGGTCGTTGAATCGCGCCGCCCAGTCGAACGGCGGACAGTCGCGGGCGCCCCAGTTCATCGCGGGCAGGTTATGGACGATGTTTCCGGTGCCCATGATCAGCACCCCCTCGTCACGAAGGGGCGCCAGCCGCCGACCCAGTTCGAAATGCCAGGCGGGCGGCTGGGTGGCGTCGATGCTCAGCTGGACCACCGGCACGTCGGCCTTGGGATAGGCCTTGACCAGCACCGACCACGTCCCGTGATCGAACCCCCAGTCCTTCTGGTCCAGGACGACCGGCGTCGGGTTGAGCAGGTCGCGGACGCGCGCCGCCAGGGCCGGATCGCCGGGCGCGGGGTATTGCACGTCGAACAGCGCCTGCGGGAAGGCCCCGAAGTCGTGGATGGTCCGGGGACGCGGCATGGCGGTCACCGCCGTGCCGCGGGTCAGCCAGTGAGCGGAGATACAGACGATGCCCTTCGGCTTGCCGATCGCTTCCGCCATCGCCGCCCAGGTCCGGGTGGTGTCGTTGGTTTCCAGGGCGATCATCGGGCTGCCGTGGCCGAAGAAGATGGCGGGCAGGCGTTGGCCGTCGCTCATGCGGGCTCCAGGGTTTTGGTTTGCTTCTGCGCCTTCATCGCCGCCCAGGCGGCGCGATAGCGGGGGACCAGCCAACGATTGAACTGGCTCTGGGCGCCTTCCTGCCAGGAATAGCGGCCACGTGTGGCGTAGCGGGACTTCAGCCCCACCTGCACCAGTTCATCGACATGCATGTCCTGGGCGATGATCTTCCCGGCGCTGGTCATCAGCATCTCCAGCCGCTCGCCAAAGCCCGGATCATCCATGGCGCCGGGGGCGACCATCAGGCCGGTGTCCTGCTCCATGGTGTCGGGCCCCGTGGGCCGAAGGATCAGGTAGATGACCAGGTCGCTGGTCATCACCAGCGACAGGGTCGGCGGCACATTGGCGAAGGTCATCCGGCCGCGGTCTTCCTCGGTCAGCTTCGGAAACACCGGCAGAACGGCCTTTTGGGTGGCGTTGAAGCTGGCGTCGGGATGCAGGGTGCCGTTGAAGCGCAGGAAGCCGGCGTCGCCCGGATCGGCGTCGGGGAAACTGGCCAGTTCGCTGGGCACGAAGTCGTGCAGCGGGCCCCGGTGCAGCTTGCTGGCGTGGTAGCCGTCGTTGTTGTTCTCGAACATCACCTTCCAGTTCCAGGCGAACTTACCGGTCATCGGCTCCAGATCGACAGCGTTGGCCAGGTCATAGTTGGCGATGGCCGTCTCGACCGCCGACAGCCTCGGCGCCAGGGGCGCCGCGTCGGGGTTCAGGTTGATGAAGATAAAGCCCAGCCAGATCTCCACCTTGAACGACGGCAGCTTGATCGCCGTCTTGTCGAAGTCGCAGGTCCGCTCCATGGCCGGGGCGTTCACCAGGTCGCCGTTCAGCGAATAGACCCAGTGATGATAGGGGCATACGAAGCCGCGCGTGTTTCCCTTGCCCTCCGCCACCAGCATCGCCCGGTGCTGGCAGACCGAGGACATGGCGCGGATTTCGCCCTGGCGGTTGCGGGCGATAACCATCGGCTCGCCGGCGATCTGGGTGGTGAAATAGTCGCCGGCCTCCTTCACCCAGTCGACGCGGCCGACGCAGAGCCACTCGCGGGTGAACAGGGCCTCCTTCTCGAACTCGTAGAAGCCCGCGTCGGTGTAGCAGGCCGGCGGCAGCGTCTCTGCGCTTTCGATGTCGACGACTGACCGCTCGAAACTCTCGAAGAATCCATCGGTGAAAATCTCGTCGCGCATGGCGCACTGCTCCCCGGGGACAGGCTTGGTCCTGAGCCGTCAGCTAGCCACGCGCGAGGCCCGCGGTCTTGCACCAGCGCGCACGGAGACTTGGCCCCGGCAGAAGCGCGCGGTAGGGCGGCAAACGGATGGGCGCATTGAAGCAAGAACGCGCGCTCTCCACGGGCTAGTCTGCCCAGGACGTCATTTTTCAGGAGCGCCGCCATGTCGCCGGCCCAGATCGCCATCCGCCCCCTCAAGGAGGGATTCGGCGCCGAAATCCTCGACCTGGACCTGTCCAAGGCCAGCGAGAGCGAGTTCGATGCGGTGGTCGACGCCTTCCATCGCAACGGCGCCATCCTGCTGCGCGACCAGACCCTCACCCCCGCCGAGCTGGTGGCTTTCGTCGCCCGCTTCGGCGAACCGGAAGGCCATACGCTGCAGGACTTCACCCTGCCTGGCTATCCCAACATCTACATCCTTTCCAACCGCGAGGTGGACGGCAAACCCATCGGCGCCCACAACGACGGCGTCGGCTGGCACACCGACTACAGCTACAAGGCCAAGCCGGTGATGTGCACCATGCTCTATGCGGTGGAGGTGCCGGACGAGGGCTCCGACACCCTGCTGGCCGATGGCGTCGCCGCCTACAACGCCCTGTCGCCCGAGCGCCAGGCGGAACTGGAGGGGTTGAAGCTTCACCACAGCTACGCCCACTTCATGAAGAACCGCGAGTGGGGGTCGCGCGAGCTGACGCCGCAGCAGCTGGCCGAGAACCCCGAGGTCTTCCACCCGCTGATCCGCACCCACCCCGCCGATGGCCGCAAGGCGCTCTGGCCCTCGACCGGCACGGTGCTGGAGATCGTCGGCAAGCCCAATCCGGAAGGCCTTGAAATGCTGGACGAACTGGTCGCCTTCATGACCCAGGACCAGTTCGTCTTCCGCCACAAATGGCGGGCCGGGGATGTGCTGATGTGGGACAACCGCTGCACCCTGCACACCGGCACCCTCTACGACGACAAGAAGTACTTTCGAACCATGCATCGGCTCTGGGCCAAGGGGGATGCGCCGTTCTAGATGATCCTGGCTTGCCCGCTGACAGCGCCGACGAGGATTGCATGACCCGGACCTGGTTGATCACCGGCGTTAGCGCGGGCCTGGGCCGGGCCCTGGCCCGCGCCGCCCTGGACCGTGGCGACACCGTCGCGGGGACGGTGCGCAGCGCTGCGGCCGCGGAGGCGTTTGAGGTGCTTGCCGCGGATCGCGCCGTCGCCTTCCAGATGGACGTCACCAACGAGGCGGCGGTGAAAGCTGTCGTCGGCGAGGTTCAGGAGCGGTTGGGTCCGATCGATGTCGCCGTCAACAACGCCGGCTACGGCCTGGTTGGAGCGGTTGAAGAGGCGTCGCTGGATGAGGTCCGCGCCCAGTTCGAGACCAATGTCTTTGGTCCCCTGGCGGTGATGAAGGCCGTGCTGCCGGCCATGCGGGCGCGGCGGACCGGGCGGATCGTCAATGTCACCTCGGTCAGCGGCCTGGCCACCTGGGCCGGTACGGGCGTCTACTGCGCCAGCAAACATGCCCTTGTGGCGCTGACCCAGACCATGGCCGCTGAACTGGCCGAACTGGGCGTCAAGGTGATCAATGTCGCCCCCGGCGGCATGCGGACCGACTTCGCCGGCCGGTCACAGCATCTGGTGGCTGAAAAGCTGGCCGACTACGACGGCCTGGCGCGGGAGGCCGAACGCATCCTGGCCGACCATGCGGGGCAGGAGTCGGGCGATCCAGACCGCATGGCCCAGGCCATTCTAAAGGTCGTCGACGCCGAGAGCCCGCCGCTGCATCTGCTGCTCGGCGAAGACGCCCTGAAGTACGCCGGCTACGGCCGCGACGCCCTTTGGGCTGACATCGACGCCTGGCGGGAGGTCAGCCTCTCGACAGCCTTTGACGACGCCCCCCAACACTGACGGAGCCCCCATGGCCCAGCCCAACACCCTGATCTTCGTCGACCTGGCCTCGGACGATCCGTCCGCCGCCGGCAGGTTCTACGCCGAGGTGTTCGGCTGGGAAAACGACGCCCGGCCCGAGGGGGTCTATCACCGCATGGTCCCCGGGGGATTCTTCCCGAAACCCGATGGGCAGCCGAGCGAGATCGGCAACCTGCATCTCGGCATTTTCGACGCCGCCAACGCCCGGCCGCATCCCAACCCGGCCGGTGTCGGTCCGACCAGCCTGTCCACCGACGGCCGCAAGGCGCGGATCTGGATTCTGATCGGCGACGACGACACGCCCGAGCGTATCCTCGACACCGCCACCCGGCTGGGCGCCACCGAGCTGTGGCGAGACCACTACTGGTCCGAGTTCAATGGCTACAACCACGCCTTCCGCGACCCCTGGGGCAACGAGATCCTGCTCTGGGGCAAGGCCGGCCCGAACCCGCAGGTGCCGGAGAGCTATACGAGGGAGTAGGCTAGACCGGCCGCTCCCCTGCCACGGTGACGCGGTAGCCCGACCGCACGTCGGGGAAGTAGTCCCAGATCGCCTGGTGCCAGGTGCAGCGGTTGTCCCAGAAGGCCACGGACTTGGGCTTCCAGCGGAAACGCACCTGGAAGTCGGGGTTGCCGCAGTGGGCGTAGAGGAAGCTCAAGATCGTCTGGCTCTCCAGCCGTGACAGCCCGACGATGTGGGTCACGTAGGAGGGGTTGATGAAGATGCTCTTCTTGCCGCTGGCCGGGTGGGTGCGGATGATCGGGTGGGTCGAGCAGTTGTAGGTCCGGTCGATGTCCGGGAAGAGGGCCTTGTAGACGGGGTTGGCGTCATGCACCGCCGTCAGGCCTTCCAGATAACCCTTCATCCGGTCCGAGAGGGCGTCATAGGCCGCGTACATGCTGGAAAAGGCCGTGTCGCCGCCATCTTCCGGCACCACATGCATGTGGAGGATGCTGCCCAGCGGCGGCTCCGGATCACAGGTCAGGTCAGAATGCCAGGTCTCCCCGGCGACAAACTTGGAGGTCTCGTCGGCGTGGATGGCGACCACTTCGGGATAGTCGGGCAGGCCGGACACGCCGGAATGCATGGCCAGATCTCCGAAGTAGCGGCCGAACCTCATGTGAGCCTCGTGGCTCATCTCCTGGTCGCGGAAGAAGATGACCTGGTACTGGGTCAGGGCGTCGTGCAGTTCCTGGACCTGGGCGTTGGACAGCGGCTGGCCCAGATCGACGCCGAAGATTTCGGCCCCGATGCGCCGGGTCATGGGTTTCACTTCGAGGGCGGAGTAGGCCATGGATCAGGTCTCGGAGGCGCGGTGGGTCAGGGCTTACGGCCGGACAAGGGCCGTGGATCAGGTGGTTAGTCCTTGCCGAACGGGTTGTCGCCATAGACCGGGGCGATCCGGGCTTCGGCCGTCGTGGCCTTTGCCCGGCCGCAGACCGCCAGGGCGGTGAGGGCGAAGATCAGGGCGCTGTCGACCAGGTCCTGTGGGGTGGGGCGCCAGCGCTTGAAGCCGGTGGTGATGGCCGGGATGCGGTGCATGTTGAAGACGTTGTGGTCGCGCCACATGCTGGAATAGACCGGCGCGGCCAGTTCGACCGGGTGGCCCAGGCCAAGCCGCGTCGCCGCGTCCACGGCGCTGACCAGGGGCGCGACTTCGGCGGCGTCGGCCTCGAAGCCGTGGCGGACCACCATGCACTCGATCTCGACCCCGGTCAGACCCGCTTCCAGCACCATGGCCTCCAGCGAGTGCTGGATGTCGGCGACCTTCTGCTTGGGGCTGAGGCCCACCTCCAGATAGACGTTGACCAGTTCGGTCCCGGCGCCGAAGGCGTGGGGCACCCCGCCGCGCACGGCGGCGATCTGCGACTTCGGCAGGGCCACCCCGCCGACGCTCTCATAGCGGCTGGCCTCGGCCCATTGGCCGCTCCAGGCATGGATGGCGTCGACCAGCGTACCCAGGCGATAGATGGGGTTGGGGTGGACGGCCGGGGAGGCCGGCTGTTCCAGCAGCGGGGTGAACACCCCTTCGCCCCACAGCCGGATGCGGAATACTGAATAGCCGCAGCCGACCCAGGTCAGGCCGAAGTCGCAGCCCTCGGCGGCGATGGCGTAGTCGGGGGCGACGCCGCCGTGGTGGAACAGGTAGTGGGCGCCGATGTCCTTGCCCATATAGGCGATACCACGGTGCTCCTCGATCGGCTCGGGGCCGATCTCGCCGGGGCAGGCGGTCAGGTACATCTTGCCCGACAGGTCGTAGCCGGCCTTCTTCAGCGCCTTGGCGGCGATCAGGAAGCAGGTCATCGGCCCCCGGTCGTTGGCGATCGGATAGCCGTACAGCTTGCCGTCCTCCAGCCAGCATTTCTCCCATTCGGGATTGGCCAGGGTGGCGGCGCTGTATTTGTAGATGTCCTGGTCGGCGTCCCAGGTCGGGCTCTCGGTGTCGAGGTGGGCGGTAAACAGCAGGTTCTTGCCCGGTCCCTTGCCGCCCCAGGTTCCGATGATGTTGTTGCGCTCGGGGGTGGCCCCCACCTTGCGCGGCGAGAAGCCCTCTTTCAGCATCCAGTCGTAGACGAAGTCGCCAGCGGCCTTTTCCTTGCCGGCGGGGCTGGGGATATTGCCCAGGGCCAGGGCCAGTTCGACCATCTCGGTCTCGTCGATGGCGGCCAGGATGGCGGCCTTGTCTTCCTCGGTCACGGGGTAGGGCGCCTGGAGACCCAGGGGCGGAAAACCATCGGCCATGATTACGCAGGCTCCCAAACAGACATCACTTCCGCGCTGGTGGTCAGGATGGCGCAGTTGAGCTCAAGGTTCTTCAGGCTGGAGCTATGCAGGTCTTCCTCATAAGCCGCGCAGGCGTCCGTCGGGATGAAGACGTGGTAGTCCAGATGGAAGGCGTCGCGCACGGTGCAGTCGACGCAGCATTCAGTGGTCACCCCGGTGACCACCAGGGTGTCGACGCCAAGCGCCTTCAGCCGGGCGTCCAGATCGGTGCCGACAAAGCCGCTGTATTTGGTCTTCTTGACGATGGCGTCGCCGGGCCGGGGCAGGGGGCCGTAGAAGTCCGAGCCGACCTCGCCGATGCGGCACAGATGGCTGTCGCCTTCCGGATCGCCGCCACGCCGCAGCATGCGGGTCTTCCAGGCGGGGGAGTCGCTTTCCGGGCTGGTGAACAGCCCGACGAAGATCACCGGCACGCCCGCCGCCCGCGCGGCTTCAGCAAGGGCCTCCGACGCCGCCAGGGCCGGCGCCAGGGGCGCCATGTCGATGCCATAGCCGGCCAGGATGCCGTCCGGCGATGCGAAATCCACCTGCATGTCGATCAGCACCAGGGCGGTGCGCCCAGGCTTGATCCAGTCGGCCAGGGCGCCGGCGCCGCTCTCGACTGCGTCGGGCGTCACCAGCTGGTTCACGAGTAGACGCTCCGCAGGCCGCCGAGGATCTCCGAGCCGAACATCTTCAGGCCGGCGACATAGTCGGGGAAGATCAGCATCAGCCCGTCCAGTTCGGCATTGTCGACGAAGCTCTGGATCTTATCGGCGCAGGTGGCCGGAGATCCGATCGCCGTCTGGGTCATGAAGGCGCCCATCGACAGGGCCCGGGCCCGCACGTCGCCGTCGCCCGCGCCCCAGCTGATCAGCTGGGCGATGACCGCATCGATGTCCTGGCCTTCGTCATACTTGCGGGCCAGGGCGTCGGCCTTGGCGTCGGTCTCCTCATGCACGATGGTGCACATGGCGTAGGTGCGGATGGTCGTCCCGAGCCGCTCGGCGGCGGCCTTGGCGCGGCGGCTGGCGTCGCGACGCTCCTCTTCGGTCCGGCCGCCGATGAATACAGCGTCCGCCTCGCGCACCGAGAACTGGAAGCCCCGCTCCGACATCCCGGCGCAGATGATGTCCGGCATCGGCTTGGAGAGCGGCTTGGGGCTGGATTGGCAGTCCTTCATCTGGAAGAAGCGACCGTCGAAATCCACCGTCTCCTCGGTCCACAGCCGCTTGACGACGGTCGTCCATTCCTCGGTCAGGCTGTAGCGATCGTCATGGGTCAGGGTGTCGTCCCAGGCGCCCATCTGCTCGAATTCGCCCTTGTAGGCGCCGGCGACGATGTTCAGGCCGGCGCGGCCGCCGCTGATGTGGTCGAGGGTGGCGATCATCTTGGCGGCCACGGCCGGGTTCTGCAGCAGCGGGTGGATGGTCGCCCACAGCCGGACGTTCTTGGTCACCTCGGCCAGGCCGGCCATCATGGTCACCGACTCCAGGGTTGTGCCCCAGTGGTTGGTCTCGCCGCCGAACCCGCGGAACTTGCCCATGGCCATGATGAAGTCCATGCCCACCTCGTCGGCGACGATCGCCGCCGCGCGGTTCTGCTGGTACAGGCCGTCCAGCACCGGCGTGGTCTTGGAGATGATCCAGCCGCCGTTGGCCATCGGCATGAAGACGCCGAAATCCTTGTGTTTCGAGGGGCTGTGGAACATGCGGGCGGCCTCCATCAGGCGGGCGGACGGTACAGGAACAGGGCGGGGTGGGGCTATTCGGCGGCCTGGAGGATGGGTGTGTCCTCCTCGCTGACGGCTTCCGGCAGTTCGCGCGCCTTGGGCGGGCGCATAACCACCGCCGCCAGACAGATGACAACCGACACGGCGGCGAACAGTTGGAAGGTGGGGGCGAAGGTGCCCAGACGGTCCCGCATATAGCCGCCTATGAACGGGCCGAGCGCCGAGACCGCGCCGATCATGCAGGTGAGGGAGAACAGTTCGAGATAGTTCTTCCGGCCGTAGTAGTTGATCAGCAGCATGGTCACCGCCAGCACCGTTCCGCCGAAGCCGAAGCCGGTTCCGACCGCGTAGATCAGTTGCAGGAAAAGCGAGCCACCAGCGACGCTGAGCACAGCCAAGCCGATAGCCATCAGGGCCTGGGTTCCGATCAGGACATGACGCGGGTCGATCCTGTCGCCGACGACCCCGCCAAGTATCCGGCTGGCCATCGACATCAGGGACTCGAAACTGAGCAGGGTCGCGGCCATGGCGGCGACCACGCCGATCTGCGTCAGGTGGGCCACCGACAGGCTGGCCACCGTCACCGCTCCAAGAAGATGCATGAAGTAGGCGGCCATCAGGATGTAGAACTGCGGCGTGCGGACCGCCTCCTTGACCGTCCAGTCGCGGTTGGTGCGGTAGATCTTGCTGGCGGCCTGGGGCTGGGCGGCGTCTTCGGCCACATGCGCGTCCATTTCGGCGGCCGCCTTGGCCAGCCACTCCCGCCCGCCCACCAGAGCGGCGCAAAGCAGCCCGACGACAATCGACGCCACAGCCTGCACGATCCAGAAGGCCCGCCACTGGTCATGCGAGATCGACATTACGCCCAGGACCATGAAGGGGCCGGCGATGCCGCCGAGAGACCCCGAGGTGAAATAGATGCTGAAAGCCCTGGCGCGGCCCTTGAAAAGGGCGCCGAGCACATGGGTGCCCGGGATCAGGGCCATCATCTGATAGCCGACCCCCAGCAGGGCTGTGCCGAGGAAATAGAAGGGCAGCCCGGCCGTCGTCGCTAGGCAGGCGAACCCACCGACCATGACCGCGGACCCCATCAGGATGGTCGCCCGAACGCCCACCCGTCGGATCAGGAACGCCGGTAGAAAGGACGAGGCGCCGCAGAAGAAACCCAGGAGCGTGAAGCCCAATCCCGCATGCTCCCAGCTCCATTTCATCTCGCCAACCATATGCGGCAGGACGACGCCCAGCGACGAGAAGGTCGAGGCGGTGATCAGGAAGAACAACAGGCTGAAGACGCCGAGGATGACCAGAGGCCTGCGCTGGGTGGAGAGCATCGTCTAATCCTCCGGGAGGGAACGCTGGAGATAGGATACTCCGCGGGCCGGCCAAGGCCGACCCGCGGCAGCCAACTAGAAGGTGCGCTTGACGGTCACCCGCCATTCACGGCCACGGCCCGGGAGGGCGGCCATGTTGGAGTAGGAGTCGCCCAGCGGCGTGAAATACTCTTCATCCAGCAGGTTATCGATATTGGCGGTCACCGAGTAGGGGCCATAGGCATAGAAGCCCGAGGCGTTGACCACGGTGTAGCTGGGAAGAACCACGGCGTTGGGGACATAGCCGGAGGTCTCGGAGACGTTGGTGAAGCCCAGGGTCGCCCCGGCCTGACCCCAGTCGTACTTGTTGCTCGTATAGGTGCCGAACAGGCTGACCACGGTGTCCGGGATGAGGGTGTATTTGTAGCCGTCCGCCAGGCTCGGGAAGAGGGAGCCCAGCGAGAAGGTCACATAGCTGCCGCCATAGGCGTTGACCCCGGTCTGGCCCATCGAGAAGGCCGGCAGGTAGGAGAAGCCCGGCGATTCCTTGACGTTGGTTTCCTGCTTGTTGCCGGCCAGGGTGAAGCTGAAGTTCTCCGAGGCCAGCCAGCGGACTTCCAGTTCGACGCCCTCGGACTCGGTGCCCTGAACGGTCGTGGTGGCAATACCCTGGACCAGTTGGGTCCGCTCCTGGCTGTAAGCGGCCAGCGAGCCGACCAGGGTGCCTTGCAGCAGCTGGAACTTCACCCCGCCTTCGGTCAGTTTGGAATCCGACAGCCAGGCGTCGTTGGCGATCAGGGCCGGAGCGATATCGCCGGCCTGGCTCATCTCCAGCGATGAGGCCTCGGCATAGGTGATGTAGGGCAGTAGGCCCCAGGGCGTCTTGTAGCTGAGGCTGGCGCTGTAGGTCCCCTTGCTCTTTCCGCCCTCCTGCCGGCCGCTGGTCGTGTAGGTCAGGAAGCCGGTGTCGTGGCCGACGACGTCGTAGTCGTCATAGCGGCCGCCGATCATCAGGTTCAGCCGCTCGCCGAAGTAGATGTCGCTGGTGAAGAAGACGCCGGCCTGCTCCCAGGTCGAGCGGTTGTCGTTTTCCCACTGCAGGCTGCCGAACATCGGCGGGTTGAAGGGGCTGTCCAGGATGTCGCTGGCCGTGGCCCCGAAGGCGATGTCGCGGCGGTCCAGGGCGATCACGCCGCTGTTGAAGCTTTCGCGGCGCCGGCCTTCGAAGTCGCGGTAGGAGGCGCCGACGAAGGACTTGGCGGTCACGAAGCTGAAGTCCAGATCGAAGTTGTAGGTGCCGCGGGCTTCCCAGACCGAGCTCTGGAACGAGGCCGGGTAGCCGTAGGAGACGAAGCGGTTGTTATCCAGGTCGTCGTAGAAGAGCTGGAACTTCAGCGCCTGGCCGTTGTCGAAGGTCTTCACCACATCCGTGTAAAAGGTGTTGGTCGTGGTCTCGGAGAAGTCGGCCTGGCTGGTGTAGACCGTGCGATGGTCCAGCTTGGTCGTGCCGATGCCGGTGTCCAGTTGGTGACGAGCATCGCTGCCGAAGAACAGATAGAGGGCCGAGCCGTAAGGGTAGAAGCCGATTTCTCCCGGGGTGATCCGGCCGTTGCCGTCGGCGTCGGTCAGGTCGGTGTCGCGGCCGGTGATATAGGTTCCGTGGTCGATCAGGTCCTGGGTCAGGCGGTTCCAGCCGGGGGTCTGCACATCGCCGTCCGAGTGGAAATACATGCCGCCGACCGTCCCGGTCCAGCCGCCGCCGAAGTCGAAGTCGAGGGAGGCTTCGCCGAGGAACCGTTCGGGGGTGATCCCGTGATAGTATTCACCGGCGTCCTGGTACTCGACGTAGCCGTGGGCGCCGCCGTCTATCGGGCCCCAGTTGAGGGGCGAATCGCCCTGGATCGTAACGCCGCCGCTGCCGTAGGAGCCGACCGTGGCCGTCACCTCCGCGGCGCCGCTGGTCATGTAGCCGGCGCCGGACCGGGCGGACTTGGGAATGAAATTCAGGAGGCCGCCGACCTTGCCGGCGCCGTAGATCGGCGTCGGCGGACCGCGGACAATCTCGATCTGGGCGGCGTCGCCGATGGGGGTGGAGTAGGTGCCGCGGTTCTCGATGCGCTTGAAGCCGCGGAAATAGTTCTCGGCCAGGGTGCCGCGGACGTTCAGGGCGCCGGGCACGCCGTAGAAGCTGGCGGTATAGGAGCCGGGCGACACGGCGGTCAGGTCATCGATGGTCTCGATGCCATAGCGCTCCATGGTCGTGTCGCTGATGAAGGTGGCGGAGCGGGGCGTGTCGATCAGCGCCTTGTCGAGCCCGAACACCGTATCGTTTGGCGTTTTTTCCAACAACCCGGCCTTGTCGCGGGCCTGGACGACGACTTCATCGACGTTGTTGTCGGCGTCCTGCGCCGACGCCGCGCCGGCGAACGCTATACAAAGGATGGCGGCGGATCCCGCCAGCAACTGCCTCTTCGTCATGGTGACCTCGTCATGGTCTGGCGCGAGCTCCGCCTTTGGCAGTATCCCCAACCCGCGCGACCTGCCGACACTATCTCCAGTCCGAGGCCGGACCTCAAACCCGCCTCAACTAAAATTTCAGTTAAAATGTCGAAGGGCGGGCAAGACGCCTTTTTGTTGGACGAAGGGCGCCTTCCACCGGGTCAGGGGGCTGACGGCTTGGTCGAATACGACTGTCTCACATCTCAAGGCTGTCAGATCGCGCGGTACGCGCGAGCCGCTTCATCATTGACTTGATTGCGTGGATGCCGCCGACGGCTGGGGGCCGAGGGTCAGGCCTGGGCGACGACGCGGCGGACATTGTCCGGCAGGGAGCCAAGGACATCGTTCATGGCCAGACGCGCGCCATCGGCGTCATGCACGGCGATCCGGGCAGCGACGGCCCGGTGCAGGGCGATGTCGGCGATCCGTTCCGCCGCCGTGCTGCTGTTCATCGAATAGACCCAGAACCGGGCCGCCTTGTGCTGGAGCGGGATCAACACCCGGGCCAGGGCCGCATTTCCGCTGGCCCGGGCGATGGTGGCGTGAAACCGTTGGTCCATCGCGACCAGGGTGGTGCAGTCCATCGACAGGGCGGCCGCCTCGCCGCCATCGAAAGCGGCCAGAATGTCCGCCACCTGCTCGTCGGTGGCGTTGGTGGCGGCCAGGGCGGCGCAGTGGGGTTCGATCAGGGCCCGGGCCTCGTAGCCCTGGCTGAGTTCGACCAGATCCAGCTGGGTGACCGTGGTGCCGGAGCGGGGGCGGCGGACCACCATTCCTTCCAGGCTGAGCCTTCCCAACGCGTCCCGCACGCCGGCGAGGCCGGCCTCATACTGCCTGGCCAGCACCTGTTCATCGAGCCGGGCGCCGGGTTCCAGGCGGCCCAGGATGATGTCGAGCAGGATCTGTTCATAGACCTGCGCCTTGCGAAGAACCGGAGACCAGTTTTCGGTCTGCTGGAAGTCCACGGCCGCCACCGTCGATCCTCTTGCAATTTCAGACACCCGCCGCTCCTTCAGGCCGCGTTTCTATGACCGGCTCAGCCTGTAGCCCTATCGTGAAATTTTCAGATCGCCAGCAATTTCTGGCCGGGTCCGGGACATTGAGGCCTGGCTGGGGTTGCGCGGAGCGGAGAACGGGCGCGCCTGCCTCGAATCCTCAGGGTCAGTTCAAGGCCGAACCGAGGGCCAAGGCGAGCTCCAATCGCGGGATCAGGCAGAGCCTTCGCCGACAATTTGAACGCAATCTAGGGGTCTGTTCTGGCCAGAGCGTCATGAACGGCCTGGAAATCCAGCCGCCCGAAGCCCGGCGCATGGGCGGCGAGCTCCTGGGGCCCACAGTGGATGGCTGGCCGGCCACGGTCGATCCGCGCGCCGCTGTCCGATCCATTGTGCAGCAGGCGTATCCAGGCTCCCGGCGTGTCGTCGAAGATCATCGGGAACCGGTCGATCTGCGAGTGGGAGCCCTTGTCGAAGATCGTCAGGCCGTCGTTGGCGATACTGGCCAGGCCCAGGGCGATCTTGGGGTAGACGGTCTCCTGCAACAGAAAGCCGGCTCCCTCCGCCTGGAGGCCGTAGCCGCGCTGAAAGCTGACGATCTTTCCCTCGTTCGCCGCCGTCGCGAACGAATGAAGCCGCTCGATGTAATGATCGTCGACAGCGTCGTCGTCGTCGATACGGAATGTGGTCAGCCGGCCGGTGCGATCCTCGATGGCCTGGCGGGCGGCGTCCTTGATCGCGCGGTGAGGCGGGATTTTCTTGATGACAAGATAGTCGCGCTCCTCGGCCAGCTGCTTCAGGCGCCGCTTGTAGGGCTTTGGCAGGAGGGTCGAGGTCATCACGATCAGTTGGAAATCGCGCCGGGTCTGATGATCCAGGCTGCGCAGCGGAAGATTCTCGAACAGGGCCATGCGCCGGTCCAGACGCGCCGGCGCCATGATCAGGGCCGCGGCTTCGTCGACGGTCTGGCCGCGCGTCTGCTTCCAGTTCACCCGGTTGCGCTCGGTGATCAGCGAGAATCTCATCAGTCCGATGATGCGGCTATCGGTCACGACGCCTCCGAGGCGGCGTCAGGCGCCACGCGGCGAACTGGGGGATGTTGAGCCTCATGCCGGGCTGTCCTCGGAAGAGGGTGGGTCGCCGCTGGTCTGTGGGGCCAGCAGGCGCCTGCAGGCTTCCCGGATAACCATTCGCCGGCCCTTCGGGGTGAAGAAGGATCCGTTGATCTGGGTCCGCGCCAAAACCACTCTTCTGAACCGCTTCACCAGATCGCCGTCCGGCGCCGCCGGATCTCGCCAGAAGTCCGCCAGGTCCCGTTGATCGGTCAGGCCCGGCAGGTCGTAGAAGGCCTGTCCAAGCACCTTGACCGGGCAGAGAAAGCCGATCGCCGCCAGCCCGGCCGTGCTGTTCACCGTCACGGCGCCGACGGACTTTCGGGCGAGGGCGTTGAGGTTTCCGCCATCCAGCACGACCACCCGATCGGCGAGACCCGCGTCGCGGGCGCTGTCCAGGACCAGTTGAGCCGTCGCCTTCATGCTGGGCTCCAGGGGGTGGAGCTTGAACGCCAGAATCGCGTCCGGGGGACCGTCCTTGGCGAAGCTTTCCAGAACGGCGCGGACGAAGCCGGGGTTGTCGTAAGCCGAATTGTGGGTGAGCTGGGTGTCGCCGGATTTCTGCACCAGGACCAAAAAGAACGGGGTGGTCTCCGCCAGCAGCTTGGCTTCCACGGGCGGCCAGCCCTTCCAACCGGCAAGGCCCTTCAGATAGGTGACCGAATAGCCGATCATCTGGCCGAAGGTATCGAGCGGAAACTGGCTTGCCCGGCGCTTGTAGAAGGGCGCCAGGGCCATCTTGGCCCCGTAATGCCAGATGGTCGCATAGACCAGTCCGCGGGTGACGAACCCTGCCTGCTCCGGCTGTGGCGGTTCATGGAGGCCTTCCGGAGCGGCGCGATAGCTGTCCGGATCGCGTGGCAGGGACGAGTTCACATTGACGCCGCCGCGGTCGAGGGTGACCCAGTGGGGTCGATAATAGCCCTCTTCCAGGACGTGAATGGCGATCCCCAGCCGCCTGGCCTCCGCGATCGCATCCTCGTGGGGAGACATCCGGTCGTTGAAGCAGACCAGATCGGTCACGCCCTCATCGACGATCAGCTTTGCGACCCAGGGCCCAAAGGCCTCGATCGGATCGGCGAAGAAGGAGGCGGGGCGGAACGGGCCCCAGATTGCCGCGTCCCCGACGTCGAGATTGACCTTGCTTACCCGGGCTCCGGTCGCCCGCAGGGCGTCGGCGAACTGGTGGAAGAAGGGTCCGAACGGCCCGCGCAGAAACAGGAAGTGTCGGCCGTCCCCTCGCAGACTCACGAACGGGCCCCCGCGCCGCCTCGGGATGCCCGGCTCGACAGTTCGCGGACGACGTCCATGGCCTCGGCGGGCAGCCCCGACCGCTGGTCGATGTAGCGCGGATACAGGAGGAGGGCGCCGGCGATCAGCTGATCGAGGGTCAGGGCGCGGCCACGCCGCTCAAAGTCCATCTGGTCGCGGGTGAGGCCCCATCCGGCATAGAAGGGTCTGCCGTAGGTATAGACGTCCAGGCCCCGCAGCAGCGCCTCGAAACCGGACAGGGAGGTCAGGGTATGGACTTCCTCCGCCTGCTCCAGCAGGTCCGGCAGGGCCCAGTCCGTCGCCACGGCATCGGCCCATTTCAGCACCTGCTCGGCGGGAAGAGCGCCCTTGCGAACACCTGCCTCCACGTCAGGGTGAGGCTTGTAGAGAAGATAGCCGTCCGGCCTGGCCGCGCGCACAGCCTTAAGGAGGCTCAGGTTGTCGACGACTTCCTTTCCAGAGCCCCGGCGCACGGACTCATCGTCCGTAACCTGCCCTGGGACCAGGAGCCGACGCCGGTCCGCGCCGACCGGGTAGGGGGAGGGGCGACCGACGCCCCCGACATTGTATTTGCTTAGTCTCAGACCCACCAGGTGCTGGCGCAGGCTGGCGGCCTCGGCGACGAGGGCGGGATCGAAGTCGGTGTCACGGAGCAGCTGTTCCAGGCGGCTCAGGCGAGCCGGGTCATAGTAGATGCCAAGGTCGTCGGCGACGAGAGAGGAGGGGGGTTCCCGCCGCGAGCCTAGGCCGACCGACCGCAGAAATCCGTCTTCAAGGCGAACCAGGGAAATGTTCCGGGCTCTGGCTTCCGCATCCAGCGACTCCGGGATTCGCGAGGCCCAGCCGGCGATCCGCCCCCCGCTGGCCTGTTGCCGCTTCAGGGCCACCTGCGGGTCCATCGTCCAGGTCAGCACCGTGCGACTGCCCTTGATGAAGGCCTCGACGGCGGGTCTCTTCCAACGCTGTACGCCGACCACGTGACAAGGGCCTTCAGTTTCGCGATCACGGCGGCGCGAGACCGCCAGCATCCGGCCAACGCGCGAGGCCGCGCAGGGCTGGTCCGTCAGAGGGTCGAGATAGATGGGATACTGGACATAGGCGGCGGCGACCAGGGCCGCCAGGGTCGGTCTGGCGGTGCGTCTGGGACAGGGGCGGCGGTCATCGGTCAGCCCCCAACCCCCGTAGGCGGGAATGCCGAAGCAGCTGACCGGAACGCCCAGGATCAAGGCTTCCAACCCGGCCTGGCTGGAGGCGACGTAGACGCGGTGCGCCCGTTTGGCGAGCGAAGCCCAACTGACGTTGGCGCCGTAGACCTGCACATTCCGCGCGGCGGCCAGGGCTCTCAGGTGCCCGACCCGTCCGCGTTGGCCCTCCATGGGATGCACTCGCGCCAGGACCGTGCGGCCTGGGTTTTCGGCCAACGCCGCATCCAGCATCTCGGCGAAGGTGTCTGGCGTGGAGGCGCCGCCCGCAATCGACCGATCACCGGCGATCTGGTCCAGCACGACGACAGGGGCGCCCCGCGCGAAGATAGGATCGTCATCCTCGACATCGGAGGCGGCGTTGTATTTGCCGAGATTGGCCTGGCGCAGCAGAGCCATGACCTTCTCGGCCTCGGCGATGTCACTGGCGGGGATCGTTTCCCAGGCCTGGATCAGGCGCTCCAGGCGCGAGGGTCGCGAGGAGTCGTAGTAGACGCCCTCCGGATCCGCCACCAGGCTGAGCCGGCGCGCGGCGGGGCCGGATATTCCCGCCGACCTCAGGAAGCCGTCTTCCATCGCCAGATAGGTCAGGTCTCGGCGGCGCGCCTCGACATGGGCGGTGCCGATCAGGCCCCAGCCGGCCAGGCCGCGAATTCCCTTTGGCAGAGGCAGCCCGGGCGGGACGTAGCGAAAGCGGACATCGGGTCCCAGGAACTGAAGCGTGCGCCGCCTCTCCATCATCACCGCGGGTGAGCGGACGGCCCAGACGCCGCTGTAGTCGACTGCCTCGGGGCCAACCATCTATGCTACCTGAGACTCCCTAGACTCGACCAAACGCTGTTTCCCAACCAGGTCTCTCATGAAACAATGGGACTTCCCGCGCAAGCTGCTCGACCTGACCTGGCGGCGGCTGCACCTGGCGGGGCGTCGACGGGGTCTGCATTCCCTCCGTCCGTTGGGCAAGGCGCCCTCCCGCGGTTCCGCGCGACCCTCGGCGATCCTGGTCCTGCAGGCGGCCGAGAACGCCACCGTTGACTACTATCTGCGAAACCGCCTGGCCAAGGGCGACATAGCCTGGCGCGTGGTCAATCTCTCCCAGAAGCCTGACACGGTCGACGTCTGGAGCCAAGACGGGGTCTTGGTGGTCATCTGCCGTTACATCAACGCCGAATGGCTTCGCGCGGTCGAACGGCGACGGAAGCATCTCCATGATGTCGTGTTTTTTGTCGACGACGATCTGCCTGCGATGATGGCGGACCGGTCTCTGCCCTGGCGGGCGCGCGGCAAGGTCGCCGTGGGCTACGGCCGATTCCTGGATCGACTGGAAAGACTGGTTGGCCAGGTATGGGTCTCGACGCCCGCGCTGGCCGCACGGTTTACAGAGGCGGCGCGCATCCTGCCGCCGGCGCCATGCGATCTTCCGGCCCCGCCGACTGAAGAGGACGCGGCCCTGGTCGTCTATCATGGGACGGACGTTCATGGTCCCGAGCGCCGGTTCGCCGTGGAGATTGCCCGGGCGCTTAGCGGCCGCCCGGACATCCGCTTCGAGATCAGTGGCGACCGCGCCCTGGCCAAGGACTGCGCTGATCTGCCGATGGTGTCGATCCTGCCCCAGGTGGATTGGCCCACCTATCGGGCCGGGCAGGCCGCCCGCTCCGCCACGGTCTTTCTCGCGCCGCTGGGGCCGGGATTGGCGAATGCGGCGAGGGCGCCGGTGAAGGTCTTCGATGCCGCTCGCCTGGGCGCCTGTGGGATATTCGCCGACGCGCCGGCCTATCGCGACGCCGTCCGACATGAGGTCGATGGGCTCCTGCTTCCGATGTCGGTTTTGGACTGGTCGCGGGCCGTCGAAGCGCTGATAGACGATCCCCAACGCCGGGTCCGACTGGTGAATTCGGCCAGGGCGAAGGTGGAGCGGCAGGCTTTGGAACTTGAGCCACTGATCGGTGAGGCGACGTGACGGGGAAGAAGGGTGGGTCGCGGTTTCTCCGCCGCCTGCGTAAGCTATTCAGGAATCCGGCCGGCTTCGCCATCGACCTGCCCAATCCGGTCTATCGGGCCATGCTGCTGCTGGACCTTCGCGTCCTGACCGCGGCCCGGGACATCCTGGATGTCACCACCCTGGCCGCGCGGCTCGACTGGCGGAGATTCGGGCTGATCGAGTCGGCCGACGCCGATATCGCGGTCCTGGACAGGGCGGGAAGGTCGCCGAGGGTATGGCCCCGGCTTATCTCCGTCACCGCGGACGCAGAGGCGGCCATCGCCCTTCTGGACTTCCAGGGGCAGGTGCTTTCCGCCGATGTCGCCGGGCCGGGGCGTCCGGCCGTGCTTGAGACCGGCGGCCGGGCCTTCCGGATCCGGACCTATGCCGTCACGCACGGAGCGGCCCCCAGGCTGAAACTTGCCCCCGTGACACTCGCCGGCGCGCTCAGGGTTCATCGGCTGCTGGGGCTGACCGAGAATGACGCCCTGAGGCGGGTGTGGCCGCGACGCGCGCTGAGGCCGGGAAGGCTCGCAGGGGCCATCTACCGCAAATGGCTGGCGCGCAACCCGCCGCTGCAGCCGCCGCTTTCAGACCGTTCGGTTTCCATTCTGATGCCGGTCAGGGATCCATCCCCGCTCCATCTGAAGGCCGCGATCGACTCGGTATTCGCCCAGTCGCATCAGGCCTGGCAGCTGTGCCTCAGCGATGATGGCAGCCGCGATCCGCGCATCCTGGCGCTGCTGGCCAAGGCGGCGGATCGGGATCCCCGGGTAAGCCTGATCCGCTCGGCCGAGTCCTCGGGGATCAGCAACGCGACCAATGCGGCGCTTGGCCTGGCGACCGGTGAGGTCTGCCTCTTTCTGGACCACGACGACGTCCTGGCGCCGGAAGCGGTGGGCTGGGTCGCCAGCGCCTTCGACTCATCGATGATCGAGGCGGTCTATTCCGATGAAGGGGTGATCGACGGCCAGGGGCGACACCGAAGCGCCAGCCTGAAGGCGGCTTTTGATCCCGAGCGGCTGCTGGCCCAGAACTATATCAACCATCTCTGCGCGGTGCGGACGGCGACCTTGCGAGCCCTCGGCGGACTCGACCCTTCGATGGATGGTTCGCAGGACCACGATCTGTTGCTCCGCATAGCGGCGCGGAGCGACCAACCGACCATCCGGCATCTGCCCTATATTCTCTACTATTGGCGCCGGGCGCGGAATGGCCGAGCCTTTTCGCAACAACAGCGCGGGCGGGCGGATGCGGCCCGGCAGGCCGCCGTGCGCCGCCACCTCCAGCAGCGGGGCCAGGCGGCGGAGGTGTCGGCCGGCTATCTTGGGTTCAACCGAATCCGTTGGACGGTCGGGGGCCAGCCGCCTGTCGAGGTGATCATTCCGACGCGCGACCGGCCGGACCTTCTGGCGGCCTGTGTCGCCGGGTTGCAGCGCCGGACCGACTATTCCGATCTGCGGATCGCGATCGTCGACAACGGGTCGGTGCAGCCGAGAACCCTGAGGCTTCTCGACAGCCTGGCCCAG
The DNA here is from genome assembly GCA_044239675.1 of Caulobacter sp. Classification (GTDB taxonomy): domain Bacteria; phylum Pseudomonadota; class Alphaproteobacteria; order Caulobacterales; family Caulobacteraceae; genus Caulobacter. Next base: position 86,384 of record JBIIAX010000014.1, on the reverse strand, counting down.
GACCCGTCGGTCCGGGTGATCAGCGCGCCTGGAGACTTCAATCATTCGAAGCTGAACAACCTTGCGGCGGTCTCGTCGACAGCGGCGACGCTGGTGCTGCTGAACGACGATATCCTGGTCACCGACAAGGACTGGCTGCGGGAGATGCTTGGCTGGGCTCAGAGGCCGGGCATCGGGGCGGTGGGCAGTCTTCTGCTCTATCCCGACGGGCGAATTCAGCATGCGGGCGTGACCCTGGGCCTGGGTTCGCACCGAATCGCCGGCCATGACCTGCGAGGCGCGCCGGGTGATCTGGCCGGGCCGGGCTACCAGCTGAAGGTCGCAAGGTCCGCCTCGGCGGTCACGGCGGCCTGTCTGATGATCCAGAGGGATCGGTTTCTCTCTGTGGGCGGGTTCGACGAAGAGACGTTTCCCATCGCCTTCAACGACGTCGATCTGTGCCTGCGCCTGGCCAACGCCGGGCTGCGAACGGTCTGGACGCCTCACGCGCGACTGGTCCACAGGGAGTCCGCCAGTCGCGGCAAGGTGCTGGACGACGCCTTCCTCGACGCCGTCAATCGCATGCACAGGCGGTGGGGGGGCCGACTGAAGCACGATCCCTATTTCCACCCGGCGCTCTCGCCTGATGACGAACGCTGGTCAGTGTCCAATCAGCTCTGGGGCGGCGATCTGCGCTGAAGACCTCAAGTCTGATCAGCCTGCCGGGGGCGGTGGCGCGCCAAGCGTGGCCGATGGGCTCCGAAGCGCCAAACGCGCCCCGGAGCCCTGATTAGCCTCAGTGCGTCAGATCAGTCCGTCACGCTGAGGACGACCGCGGCGGTGGTCGCCATCTGGAAGACGATCGCGGTGATGTCCTTGAACAGGAGGAAGCCCGGACTGACCACGGAGGGGACGACGACGATTTCGTCGCCCGGATGCGGCACGGTGCTGGCCTTGGCGACGAGGGCGCTGCCGTCAGGACGACGAAGGGCGAAGCGGCCCTTGTTGGCGTTGGGAGCAAAGCCGCCGGCGCGGTTGATATAGTCGCGGATGGTTGCTCTCGGGCCGTGGGCGAAGGCGCCGGGGCTGATCACTTCACCGGCCACGATGACGACGTCGCGCCGCGGCGGGAAGACGACCCTGTCTCCGGCCTCCAGCTTCAGGTCGTTGAACTGGCCATTGGTGTAGACCGAGACATTGCCCGAGGGCTGGACCTGCCGCGCCCGGATGACGAAGCGCTCGATCTGGCTGGCCTGCTGGCTGGCGATGGTGGCGGACTCGCTGGAACTGGCCGGGGCGGTCAGGGCGGCCTTCTCGAGGTTGTCGAGGGCCTTGTCCAAGGCGACCTTCTGTTGCAGCGCGACGGACGCGCGTTCGATGTAGACGTAGCTCGGATCGACGTCGGCGCCCTCCAGGGACACGGTGGCGAGCAACTGGCTCAGTTTCGAACCCTTGGGCATGACGGCGAGGGAGGGCCCGGGCAGATCGCCAATCAGGGTGACGGTGATGCTCTGGGTGAAGATATCCGATTGCAGGACCACGTGATCGCCGTCGGACAGGGTGACGGCCCCGAAGTCCTTCAATGCATAGAGCGCGGACTGGCCCAGGCCCGCTCGGACGCCGCTGACAGCCAGCATGCTGACGGTGGAACGGGGCCTTGCCAGGTTGAGCAGTTCGCTTCCCCGCATGACGGCGGCGCCCCGGGGCGCCTCAAAGGCGTAGGCGTTGAGGCCGGCGCCGGTCACGCCCACCATCGCGCCACGAGGGCCGACCCGGATGACGTCGCCATCACGGAAGGGGTATCGCTCGATCCGGCCATCGCTGAGGAAGTCGTAGAGGTCGAAGGTCGCCACGACCTGGCCGCCCCGGCTGACCGTGACGTTCCGGAAGCTGCCCTTGACCGGGTCAATCCCGCCGGCCTGGTCCAGGAAATACAGCACCGTGTCGGAGGGCGAGCCGAGGTAGCGGCCCGGCCGGCGGATGTCGCCGGTGACGAACACCCCCAGGGTGCCGCCCTGCAGAACATCGACATAGACGCCGACGGTATCGTTGTAGACCCCGCGCAGGGCGGTGGTCAGTCGGCTTTGAAGGGCCGAAACGGGCGTGTTGCCGACATTGACCGGGCCGATGCCCTGGATGAACAGCGAGCCGGAGGTATCCACCGTCTGGACGGAATCAACATTGACCGCGCCGAAGATGCGCACGGCGATCAGGTCTCCGGCCTGGATCAGGTAGTCGGACCCCTTGGTCGGCCGGGCGGCCGAGAAGGCGCCCGTGAACAGTTGGCTCCCATAGACCGGAACGTCGACCCCATCGGCCATCTCGATCAGTTCAGGCGGCGGCGGCGGCGAGGGAACGGTGACCGGCGGCACCACCGGGGCGGTCGAGCCGACCGGGGCCGAAGCCGGCGCGCTGGCCTGGCTGGAAGCCTGTCCTTGCGGGGCCGGGGTTTGAGCCAGCACCGAGCCGGCCGATCCAACCGCTATCACCGCGGCCAGCACACACAGCAGCGATTTCATTCAAACACCCTTGTGATCATTGATGGCTGCGATCGTCAGCGACACCAGGGCGTAGCCGGCCATGGCGAAGATGATCACAGTGACGAATTCCAGAAGTCGATTGGGGTAGGTGGGATCCTGCGGCAGGTTCGGCTTGACGATCTGCACGACGTATTTTTCGCGCTGCTCGGCCGTCGCCCGCGCCTGATCGTAACCCGTCTGGGCCAGGGTGAGCGTGCGCTCGGCATTGGTCCGGTTGAGCTGCACGGTCTCGAAGGCGGTGACCTGGTTTGAGAGGTTGGAGTTCGAGCCCTGCTTGGCCTTCTGCGAGGCGATTTGGGCGTTGACGGCGGCAAGCTTGGCCCGAAGCTGCCGGACCGCCGGCGCGTCGGGCTGGCTATAGGTCATCAGGGCCGCCAGTTCGGACTTCAAGCCGGTCGCCGTGGACTCAAGAGACCCTATCCCGCCGACGACGATGGCGCCGCTCTGGCTGGGGTCGAGGTCGGAACTGGCGCCGCGGAAGGAGGCGACGCGCTGGCGGGCCTCGTCGGCCAGGCGATTGGCGCGGTCCAGTTCGGCCTTGGCCGAGGACAGAGTTTCATTGCGCATCTTCTGGGTCATGCCATCGACGAAATTGCCGGTCAGTTCGATGATGGAATTGGCGACCCCGGAGGCGGATTCAGGCGTAAAGGAGCGCACCTGCACGATGATGACGCTGGCCTCCCGGTCGAGCTTCACAATCACATGCCGTCGGTAGAAGCCGAGGAAATGTTCGTCCGAGGCGTCGCTCGGCATCCACTGCAACAAATCCAGCTTGGGATCGTCATAAAGGGCGCGAAGGTGGTGCCGCTGCTCCAGGACCTTCAACATGTCTGGAGAGCGGATGTAGTCCGACACGGCGGTGATATCGGCCAGTCCAGTCGTCTGGCCCATCAGTCCCGCCAGAATACCCGTCGGCGCGGCGACGTCGGTGCTGCGGATCGCAAAACGGGTCTCGGAAACATACAGCCGGGACGAGATGACTCCGTAGTAGGTGGCGGCCAGAACGCAGACCAGCAGCATATAGGCCAGGAACGGCCGCTTTGACGCCAGTTGACGCGCGGCCCCCGCGATACCTGTCCTGGGGGTATGCGGGCCGGGCAGACTCGCGCCCCTCACCGACAGTGCCTGATCGGGTCCGCTCATACCTATAATTCCGCCCCTTCGGCTGAGCCCGTCATAACCAGGCTATAGCGCTTCACTGTCTTTACAACGTCGTCAGAGATGATCGGTTTATGGCCGCCCAAGATAATCACGCGATCGCACAACCGTATTATGTCCTTCAGATTATGTGACACCAGAATGATGTCGGACTTCGCTCTGCGCTCCTCGAGGGCCGCATCGCACTTTGCCCGGAAGTCGGCGTCACCGACGCCAAGAATTTCATCAATCAGGATGCATTCGAAATCGATGGCCATCGACAGCGCAAAGGCGTAGCGCGCCCGCATCCCCGTCGAACAGACCTTCAGCGGCCATTTCATGAATTCGCCAAGACCGGAAAACTCGGCGGTGAAGTCGGCGACATAGTCCGGGTCGCGATTATAGATCCGGGCGACGAACCGGGCGTTGGCGATCCCCGACAGCATGCCGTTGAACGCGGCCCCGAACCCAAGCGGCCACGACAGCCGCACGTTCCGCCGGACGTATCCTTCATCGGGAATGTCGGCCCCGGCCAGCAGACGAAGCAGGGTGGATTTTCCCGATCCGTTCGGCCCGATCAGACCGACGTTGACGCCCTTGGGGAAGTCGAGATTCAGATCCTTGAACACCGTGTGCCGGCGGCCAAGGCTGATGTACGACTTCGAAACGCCCACAACTTCCAGGTTCATAGCGTGATATACTTGCGGGTTGCGCGTTCGAGAATGAGCGCCAGCGCGGCCATGAAGAACAGGCATTTCACCAGGTACCAGGCGTCGGCGACGGGCGAGACATAGGCCGGCCACCAGGCTTCGCGCATCAGTTCGATCGCGTGAAGCAGGGGGTTCCACTTGATGTACTCAAGAAAATAGGTCGGGGTGTCGGCCGCCGTGACGATCACCCCGCTGATGAAGTGGCCCAGCCGGCGAATCGGCAGCGAAATGTGATCAACCGCCGGCGCCACCCGGGCGATGGACGAGATGATCAAGGCGAGGAACGATCCGACGAGGCCGCAGGCCCAATAGGCCATCATCACCTGTAGAGGATTGGCCGGAGGCGGGCTTCGTTCGACCAGGAGGGCAAAGGCGACGAACAGCAGGAAGACGAAGGTGTAGACAAACCACTCGGAGACAGCCTGCGAAAAGAAGATGTCCAGGGCGGTCATATGGGGGAACATGAGCAGGCCGCTGCCGCCCTTCACATTTCCGCTGGTGTCCTTCAGGCTGCGCATGAACAGGAAGTAGGCCGCCCAGCCGGTGACCAGGAAGGCCATCAGCGACATGCCTTGCGGGGTCAGCCGATGGTAGAGCAACGACAGGCAATAAAAGAGGGCGATCAGGAAGGCCGGCCGGAACAGCAGCCACAGAATCGACAGGCGCGATTGGCCGAATTCAGCGACCAGTTCTCGCAGCACGAGCGCCACAATCACCCGCAACTGAACAGATAGCGCCCCAGCGAGCGTGGTGGCCCGGGTTTCAGTCTGCGACATGCCAACTCCAACTCTCGTCCCGACCATGGCACAGCGTCAGGCGGGGTTGAAGGGGTCAGGCCGAGACTTCTGACAGCGCCGCCAGGGTGCGGGCTATCGCGTCACCGGGGAGGAGGTGGCGGGTGAGAAAGCCCTTTAGCTGCACAGGGTCCAGGGCGCCGTCGGCGAAGGCCAGCCAATCGTCCGGACCGGCAAGCAGCGGCAGCGGGACGAAGGCGTCGTCGGACTGGATCGCCAACGCGACGGGGCGGCCGGACATCGCCGCATCGAGGGCGACCGTTGAAGGCGTTGTGATGATGCGACCCACCTTGCTGACGGTGCTGCGTCCTCCCTCAAGTGACCGACGGGCCTGCGCCGAGGTGATCAGGGTCAGGTTCGGGCGCCGTTCCAGCTCCGGGGCGACGGAGTCCAGCCAGCCACCCGCCGGATGGGCGCGAACCAGGATGGAGAGAGCGGGCCGCCGGTCCGCCATCGTCAAGAGACAGCGCAGGAAGCCCTGACGTTGGTCGTCGTCGTAGCGGCTCCAGTGAAGGTTCTCGAAAACGCCAAGGTCATGGGTCGGCGAAATCCCGCCGGGGATGGCTGTCCGTCCGACCGCCACTCGCTTTTGCAAGGTCTCCGCGGGCGTTCCCTCCAGGGGCTGGCCTGACCAGCAGAAGATTCGATCGGAGGCGAGCCGCAGCCACTCACCGTCGGGCTCCGGCGAAAGAGCGACGTTCTGCAGACCGTGCTGAAACGTGGCCGTGGGAATGCCCGCCGCCCTGGCCCGCGACGCGAGCGCCCACCCGGCGGTGTGGGCCGCGGCCGAGCTTTCGGAGGCGGTCAGGACATAGCGAACACCGTCCAGCCGAGGGGACCTGCCGGCGACGACGTCTCGGCGCCGCACATAGTCGAAAGGAACGCCGTGCCCTCTCAGGATCTGTTCGACCCTTGGCGCGGCCTCGGCCAACCAGCGCGAGACGACAATTCGCTGGGGCCAACCGGCGATGTCGCGGATGGCCAGGATGTAGGGTTCCACGACGTCGAAGTCCTGGACCAGGTCGATGAATGTCAGGACCGCCCCGGCGCCCCGGCTCTTCACTCCGGGAGGGCTCCGGGCCGAAGGGTCGCGGCGTGCAGATCCTCGCCCAGGACCGCGGCGTCGGCAGGCCCAATTGGCCGCTTCGTCCATCCGGCCAGCAGCTCATCCTCCGTGACCGCTTCGGCGCCGCCGAAAACGATTGAGGTGCGGCCGGCCCGGCGAAGCCTCAGCCCAAGATCAAGATCGGCCGGCCCGAGCGCCAGCCGGTCAGCATCGAAGCCGCCGACCGACGCCAGGGCGTTGCGTGAGATGGCCATGAAGGCGGCGGGCGCGGCGGGGACCAGTCGAGCGCGGCCCAGCGAGGTCTCGTCGCCGGCGCTCCTGACCCCGAGGCCGCCATCATCAGCTTCGATCGCCAATCCGGAGAGGGGCGCCTCGCGCGAACCCACAATATCGACGGTGACGGCGCCGATCCGGGGCGCCATGGCCCAGGCGCAGACCTGACTCAGGGTTTCGGGACGGCGCAGCCGAACCCCGCCGTGGCAGAGGACAACGACCTGGCCGGTCGCGGCTTCGGTCATCTGACGCCAGAGCGCGCCATCCCCGGGGACAGCCGGAACGCCAACGCGCTTCACGGTCAGGCTTGCCAGCCCCTCCGGAACCAGGTCGATGAGGTCGTCGCCGACCACCGGGTCGGGGGCCAAGATTTCAACATCCATGTCCTTGCAGCCAGCCAGCAGGGCCTTCAGCGCCGGCCATTGAGGCTCGGCCCAGCCCGACCAGATCGCCAGACTGACCCGGCGGGGGACAGCGGCCGGGGCGATCGTCGCCATGCGGCCGGGTTGCGACGGCGCCGAGGCGAGGGGCGCGGGAAGGGACAGCCAACGGAACCCGCTTCGGGCGGACCATCCGGCCAGCGTGTCGAGGTCACCGGCGCAAAGTGTCGCCGCCAGGTCCCCTTCAAAGCGGGAAAGCAGCGCGGCCCGCAAGGCCAGACCGCCCGAGAAGCCGTTCAACAGCGCAGCAATGTCAGGGCCCCGGGTCGGGCTTATGTCGCTTCCGGCGGGCCAGCTGCAGACGTCGAACGCGCCCCGGGCCTGACAGAGGGCGCGGGCCATGCCGGCGTCGGCGACCTGGCCCGGCTTGAGCAGCACCGCCGTGCGGCGGGCCGCAAGAATGGCCTCCAGGCCCGGCCGCTGGTCATCCACGGCGTCAGGCCCAAGGCGGATTGTCTCAACCTCCGGCCAGTCCTGGGCCCGGCAGCTGGCAAGGGTCTCATCGACCATCTCGCGCGAGCCTTCGCCGCAGACCAGGATGGCCAAGCCGGACGGCATCGCCCGAAGCTCTTCCGAGGGCGCGGGTTCGGGCAGGGCGAACTCGACCGGCGCGGGCGCCGCCAGGGGCTCATCGAACGCCGCGGCCGGCTCCAGCGGATTGAAGTCCGAGGGGCGCTGCGGCGTACCCGGATAGCTCTTGCTGCGGCGAAGCTCGAGGCGCGACCCCGAGATACGAGCCCGTAATTCGTTGCCGGCGCCGAGCTCTTCGGCCGCCGCCGGCTTGAAGGCGAAGCCTCGGGCGCCGGAAGGGGCGCCGGAAGCCGCCAGTTTGGGACGTTCCTGATCACAGGGCGCGGCCCCGAGAAACCGTTCGCCGTCGAAGATATCGACGCTGATCCGCCCCTTGGGGTTTGCCGGGTCGACCGCCCAGCCGCTGATCTCTCCATCGTGCCAGCGTTCGAGGAACCCGCAGAGAACCTCGGTGCGAGACGGCGCGGCGGGCTGGACCGCCTCGGCCGCGGAAATTTCGATCTTGCCGCGTTGCAGCAGAACGTTGCGCGGTCCCGCCACAGCCTCGATCCGAAGCGAAATACGCGCGGCTTCCGGCAGATCGCCGGGAATTCGCAGGCGAAAGCCGTGCCGCCCGTCGCCCTTGCCGAGATTGATCAGATCGCGTCTTGGCAGATCGGCCAGGGTCTCGGCGATGACCGCCCCGTCGGCGACCGCGACAATGAGCACCCTCCGGCTGGGTCGGGTCGGGTCATAGGCCCAGCCGACAATCTCTCCCGCAAGGACGTGATCGACGAAGCCCTCGATCCTTGACCGGCCCATCATGCCGAGCGAACCGAGAAACCGGGTGGCGGCCTTCTTCATCTGTTCCGACGCACCTGACTGGACCAAACTCATAACTGGACGCCGCTCATGATGGGTTCGCCCGATCGCTGCGTTGGGCGGACAGGTCCTCCTTGAGCTCAGCGATCCGGTCAAGGTAGCGCTGTTCCGCTGATCGAAGGCGTTCGGTTTCAAGCCTCAGCTGGCGGAGCTCGGCCTCGTACCTGGCGACATCCACGACCGGCTCGTTGGTTGCCGGCGGCGCGGTGCGAAGGTCCTGGATGCGGGAGAAGGCGGCCCGCAGGTGCTGTTCGTAGTGCGACTTCAGCCAGTCGCATTCAGCGATTCGGGATGCCAGCTCCATTTTCAGGCCGCCGATCTCGTCCGTGGAGGGACGGGTCGGCGAGCCCTGCCGAGTCCTGGGCATCAGGCTGCCTCGGCGCGGGTTTGCACAGGTCTCAGGATGCTCAACATTCCATCCTCCAGTTTGCTCCAGCTGAATTCCCGTCGCAACAGTTCGTCCGCCGCTGTCACCAGAGATTCGCGGCGAGACGGGTCTTCGACGAGATCACGCAACGCCGGCTCCCACGCGTCGTCCTGTGCGGCGACCAGGGCCCCGGCCTCCGCGATCGGCAGATAGGGGGAAACGGCCGAGGCGATAACCGGTATTCCGGCCTCCGCATATTCGATCCATTTGGTCGGGGTCTTGACCTGGTTGAAGGAGATGTCGCGCAACGGGGCCAGGCCGATGTCGAACTGCAGCTCCGACAGCCGCTTCTTGAAGCTCATATAGTCGCCGAAGACGCCGGCATGGGTCTTCAACCTTGTGCCGATCAGTCGTGCAGCGGGTTGTTTCGCGATGGACCCGAACAGGGCGACATCCACATGCGGGTAGGCCTTGAGGATCTGATTGAGCGCGGGAATCACCATCTCGAGATCGTGGTTGTGAGACGCCGAACCCATATAGGCGATGGTCAGGCGGTCCGAAGGCTTGCGCGGCAGGCGCCGATCAGGCGGCAGGCCGGCGCTGCCGATGGGCATGCTGACGACCCGGCCCGGCGCGCCCAACGCCTCGATACGCGCCGCCAGGGCCGGGGTGGCGGCCAGCGTCAGGTCGCATTGGGCGAGAATTTCGTGCAGGGTGTGAATGCGGCGCGGATGTCTGGCCAAGCGATAGCGGTCGGCCCCGAGAATGACCGGCAGATCGAACAGATCGTCGTCGATATGAAAAATGATCGGCAGGCCGCGGGCTCGCGCCGCTCTCTGGACCGCCCTCCAGATCGCCTGGTCGGCCAAGCGGGACACCACGACGATCGTCGGTTGAGCCAGGGCGAACTCGGCATCGACAAGATCGACCATCCGATCGGCCGCCGCCGTGAGGCGGGCCTCCGCAACGATGCGGACAGCGACCTCGTCACGGGCTCGGGCCGACGCGAGACCCTCGATAAAGGCAATGGACTGTGAGGGCCCGAAGGCGTCTGCAAACACCAGCAGCCTTGTCGCACTGGCCGCCAGTCCCGCGTCGCTGAAGGCCGCGACAGGCTCGTCCGGGGGCTTGGCGGCAGGGGATTTGGCTCGCCTTGCAGCTTCGGTTGCTCTGGGTTTGGCGGGCAGCCACAGGGTCCGAGCCCCGCCGCGGAGCGCCGAGGCCGAGGCCGTGCGAAGACGGGCCGGGGCGGCGGCGGCGAGGCCGTCGGTCTGACGGCCATCGCCGATCCACTCCGCGGTGACCGAACCGACAACGACATGTCTTCCCTTGGGACCCAGGTCGCTGGCCAGGGGACTGGTCCAGAGCGCGCCGCTGGTCACCGGGATGCCGCCTCCCTCGATCCAGGCCCGCCGCCTCACGGCGAACAACCACGGAGACGGAGCCGCGGCCAGCCTGGCCCCGTCGGAGAAGACATCATCGGCGAAGGGCGTCAGGATCGTCGCGCCGTCAGCGGTTTCAGCAAGGCTAAGGCCGGCGGCAAGCAGGCGGTCGCCGCTTTCGATCCTCGGCGTCGCCGTGGCGGTGTCTCCCCCGAACGCCCAGTCGGCCAGCGTCTGCATGAGCGTCGGCGAGAGCGGCCGGCAGACGGGATCGGCCAGGAGCAAGACGTCTCCAGCGGCCAGGGCGGCGGCGGTATTGGCCAGATAGGCTTGATCGAATTCGCCGGAGACCATGTAGCGGCGCACGCGGATCGTCTTGTTTTCCGCGGCCCAGCTGTCGACGGCCTGGGCCCGCTGCTTGCCGCCGCCCGCCCCGCCGCCGGAAATCATCACCAGGAGTTCCAGGCGCGAATTGAATTCCTGCAGGGCAAGCGCGTCAAGGAACAGATCGATCTGGTCGCTTGCCGAGACACTGAGGAGGGCGATCGTCAGGGTGTCGCCACCCGTTCGCCTGGGGACTGCGTTGCGGCCCTTCGTCGCCATGATATCGGCCCTTGCCCGGAGGTTTGGGCAATAGAGGCTGCGGGTCGCGGGAGACCTCAGCAGCAGGTTCGCCGCCTGGTGGAGGTCCCGCGCCGCGTTCAAGGCTCCGCGCCCGACCAGCGAGGTCATGGCGGCTTCGCTGACCGCGAGACAGGCGCCGAGGTCGTACTCCTGCAGCAGAAGAGGATCGATTCCGCCGCGGCCCAGCTTCAGTTCCCCGACGGGTTCGGAACCGGCGAAGAGATCGAGGTCCCAGTAGAGCAGGGCGGGCGGCGGCCCAGGGAAGGCCCGCAGCGCGGTCTCGATACTGGCCTCAACCTCGCCGGTTTCAGCGGAGGGGCGCTGTTGGCAATGAAAGGTCTGAGATTGAACTTCCAGCCGATAACTCAGGCGACACTCTCCCTCATCCCAGGCGAACCGCGGTGCGTCGCCCTGGCTGTTGGCGACAGCATAGTCCAGCCGTCGCCTTGGTGGTAAGCCGTTCTCGGATGGAAACGCCAGAGTCTGTCGGCGGTCTACCGCTGGGCCTTTTTGGAGGCGGGATTGAATACGGCCAACCCGAAGCTTGAACAATCGAAATCACCGGCCGACGAGTCCGAGGTCAAGGCGTCGACGCCGGGGCTCTCCGGCTGGGTGCGGGTCGATACGGACAATGTCATGCGCGGCTGGGTGACTGACCGGAACGACCGCAACCGGCGCTGTGATGTTGAAATCTTCATCGACGACAGGAAGGTGGCGGAGTTGCGGTCCGACGCGCTCGACCCGAAACTCGTCGAGCTGGGCGAACACGACGGCCGGTACGCCTTTGCCTATGTCATCCCGGCCGCCTACCGGGATGACCGGCCGCACGGCTTCGTCGTCAGGACGAAGAACTCCGACCACCGGCTGCGCAGCAAGCTCGAAGCCTTCACCATCGCCGCCGACCGGTCGACTCCCAGACTTGAGGTCGCCGGCTATACGTTGTCGGGCGTCCGGGGCTGGGTCCATGGCGGCCAGTACGCCAAGTCAATCAGCCTATCGCTCCATGATGGAGAGGCGCGCCTTGATCCGCCGCTCGACACCCAGTGGTCGACCACCGCGGCGGGGCTGGAATTCCATGCGGCGCTGACCCCGGAGGACCGACGGATCCTGGCGGAGCGGCCGCTGATGATCGCTGCGCCGGGTATGGTTGAGGCCGGCCTGCCGGTTGGCCGGCTGGAGCCGTATGATCTTCAGTTCACGGCAAGGGTGGACGCCGGCGGTCTGGTCAGCGTCCGCCTGGCCGGCGACCTGCGTCCGCTTGAGGCCGAAACCCTGGAGCTCTGGTTCAGTCGGCGCGGCGAGGGCTCCATCGTTCAGGTTCAGACCGCCACGGTCGAATCCGGCCGGATGACGGCCCGTCTTCCCGACACGCTTGTCGCTGCGGATCTGTCGGTCCGGCTGGGCTATCGGGGCGCCGCGCTGCCGTTCGAGCCGACTGATCTGCTGCGTGATCCGGGCGTCCTCGTGGAGAACGGCAATTTTCAGGGCTGGACGGGAGACGGCCCCGCCGGCTGGACCGTGGGGGCGACGCCGACCCGCGGGTTCCACGCCTTTCCTGAAGCCATCACTCTGCTTCACGGCCTGTCCGGCGACATGGTCAGCTTCGGGCCGCTGTCGGTCGGCGGGGTGATCCTGCGGCGACTCCTGCGGGCGGATCCCCCGACGGGTGTGAGCCTTCCCCTGGTCCTGGCGGCGCGATCCTCCGAGCCAGTCGATCTGGTGTTGCGGCTGATCGATGCTGACGGGCGGTCCCTGGGCGAATTGGCGGTCAGCACCCTGCCCAGTTGGGCCTGGACCTTCGCAACGGGCGAAGTCCGGCTGAGTCCCGGCGAGCTTTCCCCGATCGCCATCGAACTGGCGGCCCCGAACGGGCTGGCGGCTGAGCTGGATGTCGCCCGTATCCAGCTCGGTGCGGCCGATGCGGAGTCGCGAGGCCGGCCTGAAGAGGTCGCCCCTGACCCGGGAAACCATGTGCACAACGCCGGCCTCGTTCACTGGCCGGCGGGTATTGTCTTCGATGGCGTGCGTGGACGCAGGGAACTGGCCGAGGGCTGGTATGTGGAGAACAGCCGCGCCGCCACCCCGGTCCGGGCCCGGGCGGTCTTTGGCGAACTGGAAACAGACGGTCCGGCGCTGGCCTGGGCGGCGAGCGAGGTTCCCGAACACTGTCGTCTGGAAATCCGCCTCAACCAGGACATTGCCGCCATGGGGGAGGGCGTGATCGCATTCACCCTCGGAATGCCATCCGTCGCCAGGCGCCTGTTCCAGAGCGGCGAGGCAGCCCTGCCTGAACATATTTTGATGGACCGGGTCAGGATCATTCGTCGCACGGCTTTCAGCAGCCATCAGGGCGTGAGGCTCACGGAAACCATCCTGGCGACCGCGGCCAGGCGGCTGCTGGTGATTCGCCAGGATTATCGCTTCGATCTCCGCTTCGTCGTCGGACCGACCGAGGAGCCGTCGGAAGAAGCGGTGCTGTCGACGGAGGATTTCCTGTCGCTGGAATTTCGTCAGCCGTTCGCGGCCGCCATCCGGGACGTCTGCGTCTCAGCGGGGACGACGCCCCGGCCGGAGGAGGGCGGGCATCTGGCCCTGGAAGACAGGAGCATCCTGGCCCAACTTGCACAGGTTCACGGCCTGGACGCCTGGACATCGCCCGAGGTTCAGGTGGCGCGGCCCCCATCGCCCCTGGAGCCTGGCCTGGCCTGGCGCTGGACGGCGGCGAGGTCCGAGACGGTCGAGGTTGTCGTCTGCGTCCACAACGCCATCGACGAGACGCTAGACTGCCTGGTTTCAATGATCGGGACGACGACGGTCCCCCATCTGCTTCATATCGTCGATGACGCCTCCGATCGGACGGGCGCGGCCCTCATTGACGATTTCGCCCGGGGAAAACCCTGGGTCCGGGTCACACGCAACCCGGCCAATCTGGGCTACACGGCGTCCGCGGATTTGGCGCTTAGAGGGTCGGAAGCGGACTGGGTGGTGCTGCTCAACAGCGATACGATCGTCACCCGGGGCTGGCTGGAGGGCCTGCTGTCCTGCGCCGGGTCGGACCCGAAAATCGGCCTGGTCGGCCCGCTCTCCAACGCCGCCAGCTTCCAGTCCGTGCCGGACCTGTATGACGCCCAGAACCAGTGGAAAACCAACGGCCTGCCTCCGGGAGCCAGTCCGCAGGATGTCGCCGACGTTGTCCGCCAGGCCTCCGTCCGCAGCTACCCCGATGTGCCCCTGCTCAACGGCTTCTGCACCCTGATCCGGCGTCAGGCCTATCTTGAGCTCGGCGGGTTGAATGTGGCCGCCTTTCCGCGCGGCTACGGCGAGGAAAACGACCTCTGCCTGCGGGCGGGCAAGGCCGGATGGAGGCTTGTCGTGGCCGATGATGTCTATGTCTATCACGTCAAGTCGGCCTCATTCGGCCAGCAGAACTGGTCGGCGGCCATGAAGCAGGGGACGGCGACGCTCCGGACCCTGCATCCGGATGTCGACCTCGCCGCCCTGACCAGCCGATATCGGGATATCCCGGCCCTGTCAGCGGTGCGCGACGCCGTCCGCCGCGCCTATGACGCGGCGCTTTGAGGGGACGGACCGATGCGGGTGATCTTTATTCTTCCGGTTCGAGGCGGCGGCGGCGGCGTCCATTCGGTGGTCCAGGAGGTGCTCGGCCTGCGCCGCGCCGGCGTCGACGCGGTCATCGCCACCAGCCGTGACACCCTTGAGGCCTTTGGCGGCGTCTATCCTGACCTCGCTGAGGCTGGCGCTGAGGTTCGGGGATTTGATGGCGAGCAGGAACTGCAGGACGTCATGCTCGGCTTCGACCTGGTGCTGGCGACGACGGCCCCATCCGCGCACCTCGTCGCGGCGGCGCTCAAGGGGCTGGCTGCGGCTAAGCATCCCGCGCCGAAAGCGGGCTATTACGTTCAGGACTACGAGCCTTTCTTCTTCCCGCCAGGGGGGGCGGCCTGGCAGCGGGCTCGAGACTCCTATCGGGCCTTGCCGGCTGACGCCCTGCTGTTCGCCAAGACCGACTGGCTGTGCGCGATGGTCGAGCGCAATCACGGCATTGCGGTCAGGCGGGTCAAGGCCAGCCTCGACCATGCGACGTACCGCCCGGATTTCGGTCGCCAGGCCGGGCCCCTGTCAATATCCGCCATGGTCCGGCCGGAGACACCGCGCCGGGCGCCGCGCCGCACCTTGCGGATCATGGAGCGGCTGGCGGCGGAGTTCGGCGACAGGGTGAGCCTGACCGTGTTCGGCTGCGAGGATGGGGACATTCCCGGCGCAGGCCTCTCCCCGGCAATTTCGAATCGCGGCGTCCTCTCCCGAAGCGCCGTCGCGCAGGTGCTGCGGGGGTCCGACATGTTCCTGGACCTGTCGGACTACCAGGCCTTCGGCCGTACGGGTCTCGAGGCCATGGCCTGCGGCTGTGTGCCGGTGCTGCCGCTGTTCGGCGGCGCCGGCGAGTATGCGCGGCACCGCCGGAACGCCTTTCTGGTCGACACCCGCAGCGACGAAGCGATCATGGCGGCCATTGTCGAGTTCATGGGCGATGGCGATGCGACCCGGGCCCGAATGCGCAAGGAGGCGCTGACGACGGCGCTTGGCTACTCCGTGGAGCGGGCGGTCCAGTCTGAGCACCAACTGTTTGAAAAGGTTACGCGGGCGGGGTGAAGGATTGCCGCTTGGGCTTTCATCCGTCGGTCCCCGCCCTTAAAGAGGGTCGGCTGCGCGCGCTACCGGCGGGTGAGGCGACGTGTGGGGGTGTGTCGTGCGTTTGATCGTTACCGGCGGGGCCGGCTTTATCGGGTCTGCCGTCTGCCGGCTGTTGGTCGGGTCGATGGGCGACACTGTCCTGAACCTCGACAAGCTGACCTATGCGGCAAACCTCAAATCCCTGGACGAGATCGCGGCGAGCGACCGCTACGGTTTCCGGCAGGTCGATGTCACCGATGCGGCTAGCGTCGCCGCCGCCTTCGCGGACTTTCAGCCGGACGGGGTGATCCATCTCGCCGCAGAAAGTCACGTGGATCGCTCGATCGATGGCTCGGATGACTTCATTGGGACCAATGTCGTAGGCAGTCATGTCATGCTGCAGGCGGCTCTCGCATACTGGCGGGGCCTCCCCCCCGAACGCGCCGCAGGTTTCCGCTACCTGCATGTCTCGACCGACGAGGTGTTCGGCAGCCTGGGCGCCGAGGGCTTTTTCAGCGAACAGACGCCCTATGATCCCCGTTCGCCCTATTCCGCCAGCAAGGCGGCGTCGGACCATCTGACCCGGGCCTGGTTTCACACCTATGGCCTGCCGACGATGATCTCCAACTGCTCGAACAACTATGGTCCCTACCACTTTCCGGAGAAGCTGATCCCCCTGATCATCCTCAACGCACTGGAGGGGGTTCGACTGCCGGTCTACGGCGACGGCCAGAACCGGCGGGATTGGCTGCACGTCGAGGATCATGCACGGGCTCTCAGGCTGATCATCGAGCGCGGACGACCGGGTGAGACTTACGCCATCGGCGGGCGCAGCGAGCGCGCCAACCTGCAGGTGGTCGAGATGATTTGCGACCTGCTCGACCAGCAGGCGCCCGGCGACACAAGTCGGCGGGAGCTCATCGCCTTTGTCGCCGATCGACCGGGTCATGACCGCCGCTATGCGATCGACGCCAGCAAGATTCAGAGCGAGCTGGGCTGGCGGCCGCAGGAGACCTTCGAGGCTGGACTGGAAAAGACCGTGCGATGGTTTCTTGAGCGCCGCGACTGGTGGGAACCGCTCCGCCTCAAGTATCGTGGCCAAAGGCTTGGCCTCGCGGAGAAAAAGTAATGGAGGTCGAGGCGCTCTCCATCGCCGAGGTCAAGATTCTTCGGCCCCGGCGGTTTGCGGACGATCGCGGCTTCTTCTCCGAGATCTGGAACCGTGACGGGCTGGCGGCGGCCGGAATCGGGGAGGTTTTCGTACAGGAAAACCACTCCCTTTCCCGATCGGTCGGCACGATCAGGGGTCTGCATTTCCAGTTGCCGCCCTTCGCCCAGGGAAAGCTGGTCAGGGTCATACGGGGCCGAATCCTGGATGTGGCTGTCGACATAAGGAAGGCGTCGCCGAGCTTTGGCCGGTGGGTCTCGGCGGCGCTGTCCTACGATGACTGGAACCAGATCTGGGTTCCGCGAGGCTTCGCCCACGGTTTCTGCACCCTCGAGCCGGACACGGAGGTGGCCTATCTGGTCGACGCCCCATACTCCGCCGAGCACAACGCCGGGATCCTGTGGAACGACCCCGACCTGGGAATCGACTGGCCGGTCCCTGCAGCCCAGGCCGTCCTGTCCGCCAATGACCAGGCGGCGCCGACCCTGGCCAGCCTGGGGTCGCCGTTCTGACCGGCGGGACTCAGCGACCGCTGCTGGTCTTCGGGCGGACCGGACAGGTGGCCTCCGAGCTGGCGAGGCTGGCCGCCGAACTGGGCAGGCCGGCGATATTTCTAGGCCGGGACCGGCTGGATCTGCTCGGGGAGGACGGTGTCGAGGCGGCGATCGACCGGATCGGCCCGGAGGCGGTGATCAACGCCTCCGCCTACACGGCGGTCGATCTCGCCGAGCGCGAGGTGGACGAGGCATACCGGCTAAATCGCGATGCTCCGGAACGTATGGCGGTGGCCTGCGCCTCGAGAAGCCTGCCCTTCGTCCATTTTTCGACGGACTATGTCTTCGATGGCCGGGCGAACCGGCCCTATCGTCCGGACGACCCGACAGCGCCGCTCAATGTCTACGGGCGGAGCAAGGCGGAGGGGGAGGCGAGGGTCCTGGCGGCCGGCGGGCGAGCGGTCATCCTGAGAACCGCATGGGTGTTCGGCGCCTTCGGCCGCAATTTCATGAAGACGATGCTGTCGCTGGCCGAGAGCCGCGATGAGATCAGCGTGGTGGACGACCAGCGGGGCCGCCCGACATGGTCCAGGGACGTCGCCCTCGCGGCCCTCGCCGCCGTCCGACTGGTCGAGGACGGAGGCGCCCCGGGGCTGTATCACGCCGCCGGCGCGGACGACGCCAGTTGGGCTGATCTTGCAGAGGCCCTGTTTACCCTTTCCAGGGATGCTGGCGGTCCATCGGCCCGCGTCCGCCGGATCACGACCGCCGACTATCCGACAGCCGCTGCGCGGTCTGCCTATTCCAGTCTGGATAGTTCGAAACTGGCGGCGGCGAGCTCGTGGAGGCCCTCACCGTGGCGCCAATCGGCGGCGGCGGCGTTGACGGACTATCGGACGAACGGTCGGAAGGAAGACGCGTGAAGGGTATTATTCTGGCCGGGGGTAGCGGGACCCGGATGCATCCGATGACCCTGGTGATGTCGAAGCAGCTGCTTCCCGTCTACGACAAGCCTATGATCTACTATCCGCTCTCGACCCTGATGCTGGCCGGGGTGCGGGAGATCCTGATCATCTCGACGCCGCACGATCTGCCGCTGTTTCAGCGTCTGCTGGGTGACGGTTCGAGCTGGGGCGTTTCCCTGACCTATGTGGAACAACCTCGCCCGGAAGGTCTGGCCCAGGCCTATGTCATCGGGGCGGATTTCGTGGCGGGCCAGCGGTCGTGCCTGATCCTTGGCGACAACATCTTCTACGGCCAGGGCTTTTCGCGGATCACCGCCGCCGCGGCGGTCGGCGACGGGGCCACGGTGTTCGCCTACAGGGTCCAGGATCCGGAGCGCTACGGCGTGGTCGAATTCGACGCCGAGATGCGTGCGGTGTCGATCGAGGAGAAGCCCCTGGCGCCACGCTCCCATTGGGCGGTGACGGGTCTGTACTTCTACGATGAGCAGGTCGTCGATATCGCCGCGAATCTGAAGCCCTCCAGCAGGGGGGAATTCGAGATCACCGACGTCAACCGGACCTACCTGGAGAGGGGCCAGTTGACGGTCCAGCCGCTGGGCAGAGGATTTGCCTGGCTGGATACCGGAACGCCGAACAGCCTGCTTGAAGCGGCGGAATTCGTCCGCTCGCTGGAGATGCGTCAGGGGTTCAAGGTCGCCTGTCCAGAAGAGATCGCCTGGAGAATGGGGTGGATCGACGATGCCGGGCTGGCGGCCCTCGCCCGCCGGACTTCCGGAGACTACGGCCGCTACCTCGGTGGACTGCTGAGCATGCCTAGAGACCCTTAGGGTGAGATGGAGTCATCTAACCCGTCAAAAAGGGCTCTAAATCAAACGTTTAGAGCGCGTCGGGCGGGTTAACCGCTTACACTTAACCCTGACGCGCTCTAGCCTGCCCTGAAGCCACGGGCGAGGTTCCCCCCTCAAGGGCGCCGCCAGCCGGGACCTGGTCGTTTGCCCGCCAACAGACGCGCAGCCGCAGACTTCCCTATGATTGCAGAAAGATGGAGACGGCCTGCCAGGCTGTCAGCGCCACCACAAGCAGGCCCACGGCCCAGGTCAGGGCCCGAATCGGCAGGACCTTTGTCGTCCATCCGGCGATCGGGGCGGTGATCGCCCCGCCCGCGATCAGCCCGGCCACGGACCAGAACTGATCGGCGAGGCCCGTTGCATCCCAATGGCCGGAGACGATGGCGATCAGGAAACCAACGGATACCGACAGGGCGACAAAGAATTCCGCCGCGTTCGTTGTCCCGATCGCCTTGCGCGGATCGGACCCGGTCCCGAGAAGTGAACTGGTCACCACCGGGCCCCAGCCGCCACCGCCGACCGAATCGAAGAACCCGCCGGCAAAGCCGAGCGGCAAGGGCTTCATCCAGGTCGTCATCCTCGGCGGAGCGGATTTCCAGGCGCGCCAGAGGATGGCGAGCCCCATGATTCCCAACCAGATGACGATCGGCAGCCGCAGCTTGTCCCCATCTATCGAGGTCAACACATAGGTGCCCAGCAACGCGCCGAAGATACCACCCGCCGACAATCGCAGCAGGAGCTTGCCATCGACGTTCAGGTGCGCCGCATGAGAGATCGCGGATGCGGCGCCGGTAAACACCTTCGCGGTGTGGACGCTCGCGGAAACATTGGCCGGGGGAACCCCCAGCGACAGCAGGGCGGTGCTGGAAATGACCCCGTAGCCCATTCCCAGGGCGCCATCGATCAGTTGCGCCACGGCGCCCACGGCGAAAAACGGCCAGAACTCGGCGCCTATTTCCATGCATCTCCCGTGGGCCCGAGCCCTGACTGTGACAGGTTTGAGCGGAACATGTTCCGGTCCGGAAATAATCGCAAGCGCCGTTCGTCGAACAGGCTCATAGTGTGGCAGGACTGGCGAAAATCATGTCTGTTAGGACGCGAACGGGCTGGAGACGGTCGGTTCGAATAGCTAGTCTTGCGGCTGACCGTCGATAGGCAGTCCTCTGGTGACGCGTCCAGGGGGATCGCTTCGCCGTTTGACAGCCGGCTTGGCGAGGTTGGCGTAATTTTTGTATCGTACTGCAAAGGTTCGATTGTTGTGACCCGCATCGGGGAAACCCGCGTTAAGATGCGCCAGTAGTCGCCGGGAGACCGGCGAGGGGAGCTTGAATGAGTTTGCATTCGGTGGGTTGGAAGGGAGCTTCGAACGATCGGCGTATCGCCAGCTTTCGCTATCGGGTCGACGCGCCCTTCAAGGCCCTGAAATCAAAGGGCCACAATGTCGAGCTTTTCAAGCCCGACAAGGTCGACCGGTACGATACGGTCGTGTTCTCCAAGGCCTACTCCAGCGATGACAGGAAGCTCGCCGCCCGGATCGCCGGGCGTGGCGGTCGGGTCATCTTCGACATCTGCGACAATCATTTCTACAACCCCTTCGACCTGCCGCGCTATCATCGGGCCAAGACCGAAATTCTTGAGATGATGTCGATCGCCGACCGGGTGACCTGCACGACGGAGGCCCTGGCCGATATCATCCAGAACGAAACCTCGGGCGCGGTCAGCCCGATCGTCATCGGCGACGCCTGCGAAAAAATGAAACGCCGACGGGTGCGGCGGCCCCGCCGGGACAAGCCAGTCGATCTTCTCTGGTTCGGTTCTCATGGTTCGCCGAATGCGCCGTGCGGGATGACGGATCTGCTGCTGATCCGCGAGGAACTGGAGGCGTTGTCGGCCCGCAGACCCGTCGTGCTGACGGTCTGCAGCAACAGCCTGGAAAAATTCGCCGAACATATCGAGCCGATGCGGGCGCCGACCCGATATGTTGATTGGTCGGAAGAGGCCCAGGCGGAATTGATCGCCGGGGCGGATGCGGTGCTCCTGCCGGTCACGCGCAATCCCTTTACCGAATGCAAGAGCCACAACCGGCTGACCACGGCGATCTGGGCCGGGGTCCCGGTCCTGGCCACCGGCATTCAGAGCTATGTCGAGTTCGCGCCCTATTGCTCCCTGGACAACTGGGGGCCGGGGTTTGAGGGCCTGATCGAAGACTACGATGCGCAGCAGGCCAAGGCGCTCGCGTCACGTGGATATATCGAGAGGGTGTGGTCCATGCAGGCTCTGGTCCCGCAGTGGGAATCGGCGCTCGACTTGCCGGAACCCAGCCCCCGGGAATCACGGCAGCGCCGTCCGCGTCGCGCGCCACAGACGGCCTATCAGGGAAGGCTGGACGCCGTGGCGGGCGAGAACCTGACCGGCTGGGCGCGTTGTCCGCAGATGCCGCAGGTCAAGCTGCAGGTGTCACTGGAGTGTGATGGCGAAATCGTCGCCAACGCCGTGGCTGATATCGCCCGTCCGGATCTTCGCGCCGTCGGCATGCCCGATCACCATTGCGGGTTCACTATCCCCCTCCGACATATCGGCGACCGCGCCCACAAGCAGTTGCGGGTTCTGGTGACGGGCGCCGACTACGTGATCGGGGAGAGCCCGCTGATTGCGGGGCAGGAGGTGGCGTTATCCGTCCCGGGGCCGACGGCCGCGCCGTCAGCGACGCCGCCTGCCGTCGAGAATCCAAGCCTCGCCGTTCGGCTGCCGGTCGAGGCGGCCGTCATCGCTCAGGAGCATCTCCAGAAAAACCTCGAAGCGGTGGAGGCGCTTACCGTTGAGCTCAGGCGAACCCTGGCGCGATCGGTAATCGCGATGGCGGATTCACCGGAGATGGCGAACCGCTTGAGCGCGGTGATCGGCCTTGCCTCGCCGGGCGGAAGCGAGAAAAGATAACTCCCTAGACGATCAGTCGGTGAAGGCGTCCGTATTATGCCCCTTGAATCAATGTCCGGCGCCGAGGCCTTCGCCAACCTCAAGGCGAACCGTCGCTCACTGTGGCCCGACGGCCGAAAGGACCATGCCCGCCTCGATGGCGTGGCCAAGGTCAATTTTGTCCCGAGCTTCACCCTGGTCCCCGGGGAAGCCGTCTTCACCATGGGCTCCTGTTTCGCCCGCAACATCGAGAAGAGGTTCAGCGAGATCGGCTTTGAAATGCCGACCATGGCCCTGACCCTGCCTCCGGAAGAACGGGCGAGCGACACCGACAACGACCTTCTCAACAAGTACCCGCCGCACTCGATCCTGAACGAGCTGCGCTGGGCGCTGGACCCGGAATGCCAGTTCCCGGAGGATGGTTATTTTCATATCCGCAAGGACCTTTGGCACGATCCCCATCTGGCCGGAAACGTAGCCCCGGCCGGCCTGGATCGCGTCAAGGAGCGACGGCGGATGGTGGAGGATATCTATCGCCAGGTTCCCCGCTGCCGCTTGGTGGTCATGACCCTGGGTCTGGTGGAGGCCTGGTACGATTTGCAGACCGGGTACTATCTGAACGGAGCGCCGCCGACCGCCTGTTTCCGGGCCGATCCGGATCGGTTCAGACTGGATGTGTTCACCGTGGACGAGATATTTTCCGTCCTCGGCGAGATCCGGTCGGTTCTGATGAAGTTCGGCCATCCGGAGGTCAGGATGATGCTGACCGTCTCGCCGGTGCCGTTCAAGGCGACCTTCACCGGCCGCGACGCCATCATGGCCAACACCTACAGCAAAAGCGCCCTGCGAGCCGCGGCCGAGATGTTCGTCAGGGCGCACGACAATGTCGACTATGTCCCAAGCTATGAAGTCGTGACCCACACGCCGAGGGGCTCCGCCTTCATCCAGGACAACCGGCACGTCACCCCGGCGGTGGTGAATGAGATCGTCGATCGCGTGGCGGCGGCCTACATGCCGGGACAGACCGGCGGGGAGGCCAATGCCGAACCGATCCGCATGTCCAGGGGCTACCTTCGCGAGCTGCTTGAGGAGGGAGACTACGCCGGCGCCGCCCAGGTCTTCGAGCGCCTGGAGCGCGGACAGCGCTACCTGCGCTGGGGATATTCCGAATTTGACTACCGGTCCGCCTTCGGCAAGGCCCTTACCCGGATCGAATCCTACGCCGAGGCCCAGTCCCAGTTGGCCAAGGCTGTCGACCTCAGCCCGGAGGACGCAAACTCGAATTTCAACCTCGGCCTGGTGCTGGCCAAGCTTCAGCGTGTTCTGGAAGCTGAGGATTATATGGCCCGGGCGGTCAGGCTGGGGCCCGAGGACATCGACTTCCGCCTCCGCTACGCTCAGCAGCTGATCGCCAACGGCAAGTCGATGGAGGCGGCGAGCCAGCTTCGCCTCGCCGCCCAGCAGAGCCCCAACCACCGAAAGGTCCGCTCGCTTCTCGAAACGCTCGCCAAGGCCAATTCGACGGCTAAGCCTTCCCCCGAGGTCGCGCCAATCCCGGCTCCGCCGACGGAGCCTCCGGAGCCGCTTCAACCGCTGGCCTCGAGCCCGGAGCAGCCTGACGACAGGCCGGCCGGTGATCCCGAACCGAAACCGTCGCTTTGGCGGCGTATGACGACCCGGGTCTGATGGTCGATCGCATCCGCAGCTTGCGGCGGTCCGGACCGAGGCGGGGCTGAGGGATGCCCCGCGTTGTCTGGATCCACGCCGACCTTGACCCCCTCCGATCCGGCGAGCTGAGGCGCCTTGGCCTGCCCGCGCTGCTGTCGGAAGCGGATGGCTGGGACGCCAGCTTTATCCACGCGGGCCATGCTGACAGTATCCCGCCGGCCGACCTGGTGGTGCTGCCCCTGGACGCTCTGAATGCGCTGCCGACCATAGCCAGGCGAGGGTGCGCGACGATCCTCGTCGAGGTGGATACCCGGTGGATTGACGCGCCTCCGTCAGTGTTTGAAGCCCTTCGGGGCTTGCGTAACCGGATAGCGGGCGTCGTCGCCCGCGGTCCGCGCGCAGCGGCCTGGGCGGGACGCGCCGTCGGTCCGGGCGTCGCGGTCTGGACCGTGCCGGATTGCGCGGCCCGGGCGGTGGAACTCGCCGCGGTCGCGGTGCGATTCGACATAGCCCCGCCAAGCATCACCCAAGCAGCGCTTCCCCCGGCCTTCGAGCTGTGGTTCGCCGAGCCGGGAGACCGGATCGAGCACGACGAGGCTGAAGCGCTCGAACGGTTCTGGCGGCCGGAAAGCGGCAACGCGGTTGTCGTGGGGTCAGCCGAGACGCGCGCCTGGCTGGCGCAGATCGGGCTGAAATTCAGCGGCCTTGACTGGTCGCCACAGACCGTCGCGTCGGCCCTGGTCAAGGCGGATCGCGTCGTCTTCTTCGGCGGTGAGACCTACAGCCAATCCAGGCGGCGGGCGACGGCCCTGCGCGGCGGCGGCGCCGCCGCCATCTCGCGCATTCTGGACCGGGAAATCCACTCGCCGGCCATGGTGGGGCGCGGCTGGATCGAGGTGTTGTCCGGGATGAAGCGCCAGCCGGTCCCGCTGCAGGGCAGTGGCGCGGTCATGGTCTTGCTGGACCTGATCCAGGATCTGGATATCGCGCTTCCCTTTATCGACCGGTTGCTGAGCAGGGACGATCTGGAACTTCGCGTTGTCGTCTCGACCTGGCTCGACCGGCGCAGCCCTCGGGTCGGGCGGGAACTGGCCGATCGCAACCTGACGCCGATCGTCTGCAAGCGGGACCTGATGCTGCAGTCAGACGAGCCGCCGCTGGAGGGCGTAGGGGCGCTTGTCACCTTTGCGGAGAGCAGCCTTCCGGCGCATGAAAGGGCCCATGCCCTGGTCCGGCGCGCCAGGGACCGGCAGATCGCGACCTTCAATTTCCAGCATGGGGTCGAAAACGTCGGTCTGATCCGGCTGGACCATGATGAGGTGGAACGGCCGACCTTGCTGTCCGACCACATCTTCGTATGGGGCGGCGAGACCGCGGGCGAGAGCGCAAGCCCCGAGGTAAGGCCTCGCCTGGTTCCGGTGGGCCGGGTGGCGGCGCCGATTCGTCCGGCCCTGGAGCTGCGCGGCGCCTTGACGACATTCAAATCGATTGTCGCCGTATTCGAGAATCTGCATTGGAGCCGCTACGACAATGCCTGGCGCCGGCGCTTCCTGGCCGATTGCGTCGAGTTCGCGGCAACCAATCCTGAACGCGCGGTGGTAATCAAGCCGCACCATGCCGGGCTGTGGACGGTCAGAAACATGCACCAGGTGCCGCAATGGCCGTCCAATCTGGTGCTCGCCGATCCGACCGATCCCTTCTGGGAGCCCTTCACCGCCCCGAGTATCCTGGCCTTCGCCGATCTGGTCATCACCACGCCTTCGACCGTGGCGCTGGACGCCGTGCAGGCCGGAAAGCGAGTCGCGGTGGCCGCCTACGGACTTGAGCTTCCGGCCTATGACCCGCTGCCGCTGCTGCATTCCATCGTCGACTGGCAGAATTTCGCCCATTCCGACGGCCTGACGGACGAGGCGCTGCGCCGGGCAAGCTTCCTGGTTCGATCAGCGGTTGGTGATGATCCGGCAGGCGACGCCATGGCCTACCTGATGCAGGCCATGCGCGAGCGGGCCCGGGCCCGGCAGGCGAGTGATCCGAAACTTGAGGATGTGGCATGACCGAGACGATCGACATCTTCGTGGGCTGCGATCGGTCACAGTTGCTCGCCGCCGCAGTGCTGGAGCACTCCATCCAGCGGCATACATTTTCGGCGGTGAGGGTCTGTCCGCTTATCGATCTGGACCTGCCGGAACCCAAGGATCTGCGACAGGGTTCACGAACCAACTTTTCCTTTGCGCGGTTCGCCATCCCCCAGCTCAAGAGCTACCGGGGCAGGGGCATCTATCTCGACGCGGACATGCTGGTCTTTCGCGACATCAAGGAACTCTGGGACCTGCCGTTCCCGGATCAGGCGATCAATATCCAGGAGGACCTGCCCGAATTCGCGGTCAATCAGGAAAAGGCCGGGGCGCCCAAGGTCCGGAAAAAGCAATGTTCGGTGATGCTCATCGATTGTGAGCGGGCGCGGTGGAATGTTCGCGAGATCGTCGAAGGCCTGGACGGCCGCTACAGCTATGAACAGCTGATGTATGAGATGTGTATTCTGGACGAGGCGGAGGTCAGATATGGGGTCCCCTTCGCCTGGAACAGCCTTGAGCACTACGACCTTGATACGCGGCTCATACACTATACCGATATGAATACGCAGCCTTGGGTTTGCTCAAGTAATCGAAATGGCCGTCATTGGATGAAGGAAGTTCTTCTGATGATCGAGACGGGTCGAATGACGATCAGCAATCTCGCGCGGGAGGTCGAGCTGGGCTATTTTCGACCGTCCCTGCTGACGGAGATTGACGAAATGCCGCATGAGGGGGGCTTCAATTTTGCCGCGGCTGACCGCTACGCTGACGCCGACCGCAAGGCCGGTTTCGTCAAGCACGCCGAAGTCAACGCGCGCAAAAAGGCCCGTTCAGAGGCGATCAAGAAAAGCGGCGCCGCCGCGCCCAGCGGTCTCGATCAGCCCTTGGCCGCCTTCAGCCGATCATGATGAAGCGGACGATCAGGAAGACTCCCATGAAACCCAGAGAACCGGCAAGCGCATTCAGGATGGGATAGCGCGGTCCCCGGGCGGCCGGCAGGATCGGACCGTCGGAACCCGGCCGGGTCTGAACAAAGGTCAGCAGGTCGGCGAAGGCGCTGTCGGGAACCGCCTGGCCCGGCAAGGTGCTTGAAGGCGCGGGCTTCCGCGCGATCAAGGTCATCTGCGCCTCTTCATGGTCGGGGTCGGCGGCGAGGCAGGCGGCCACCGCGGCATCGGCGACCTGGTCCTCGCCAAGCGCCCGCGCCACCTTCGCCAGGGCCCATTGAACGTTGGCGTCGGCCGGGGCCAGCAGCGCGGAGGTGCGCAACGCCTCGAAGGCCTGGGTCGGGCGGCCGACACGGATAAGTTCCTGTCCCAGCTTGCCCTGAGCCACGGCGTTGCCCGGCTCCAGCGCGACGGCGGCTTCAAACTCGGCCACGGCCTCGGCGTGCCGCGACAGCCGAGCCAGGGCGATGCCGCCGTGGACGTGATCCGCCACCCGGAGTTCCAGCGGCTCATCCTCGTCGCGGTTATCCGCCAGGCGCATGAACATCGTCACCGCCTCTTCGTACTCGCCGGCCTTGTAGGCAGCGCGGGCCTTCTTGCGAATTTTCTCCGAACGCTCAGACACTTGGCGGCATCCTGGCCATCAAGGCCGTCACTGTTGCTTGGCCAGCTGGCCGCCGGCCTTGGCGGCCTGCTTGGCCGCGCGCTTCGCAGCTTTTCGCTTCAGCTTCTCGGCCTTCTTTTCTTCCTTGGTCCCGGACGCCTCCTTCTCGCTGGAGGCGGCCGTCGTGGTGTCGGTCTTGGCTGGGGCTGCGGGTTTGCAGGCCGAGAGCCCCAGGCAGAGGGACAGGGCGACCGCGGCGGGAAGGAGGAATTGCGAGGGTTTCATTCCACCTACCCTGCCCCTCTCTCTTAAAGCCAGCAAGACAGATCGGGGGCCTGCGCCACTTTTTCGATCAAGGACCTGTAGGCCTTGCGGATTCTGCGGCGATCTGCCGGATCGATGGCCTCATGCCGGGTTCGCCGCCGACGTCGCTCAATCAAGGGAAGCGGGCAGCCGAGCAGTTTTGTCAGGGCCGGCGCCAGAGCGTGAAGGCGTTCGTAGCGAACCGCGACGTGGGGAAGCGTGGTCCTCTGCATCCAGGCGTCGAACATCTTCTCATAATTGAGATGGTCGGCGTCGTAGATGTCGGTGTCGTCTGGCGACAGATGGCCGGCGCCGCAGTTGTCGAAGTGCGACTGGGTATACCGGCGCTGGCGCGTCGAGGCGACCGAAGACATCACGTCGCCGAAGAGGAAGATGGCCATGTCCGCCGTCCCGGCGAATCTCTCAGGATCGAAGGAATGGGTCTTCAGGTGGGGCCCCTCATAGTCCGCCGGCATGGTGGAGCCCTTTCCCAATCCGGCAATGGTCCGAAACAGCATGGTGCTGCCGCATCTCGGTATGCTGGCCACCAGGATTCGCTTCATTCCAACTCCGCCTTGATCATGGGCTCGGCCTGCTAGGCGCTGTGTCGGACCCCGGATAGGATAGGAGGGCGTCGCCCCCGCAACAAAGCGAAAATCATCGGCCGTCAACGATCTGAAACCCTTGCCTTGTCCGCGCTTTCTCAGGATGAATGGCCTTGCGCTCGGAGGGAGCGTGGATTGGCCGAGCTTGGAGTGACTTATGGTGGACGGAACGAATTCGAAGGACATCACTGCGGAGGCCGCCGCCAAGAAGGCGGCCAAGAAGGCGCGGAAAGCCTCGATGTCCCCTGCGCAGCTCGCGGCGAAACGCGCCAAGAAGGAATCCCGGACGCCGGAAGACAAGGCCGCGAAACTGGCCAAGAAGGCGGCCAAGGCGCCGGCCGCCTGACTTCGAACAGCCGATTTGGCGTGCAGGCAGGCGGAAGGATCCCAGTCTTGCCTGCCCCAATATGGGCATAGTACTAGACTCGTTGGCTAACTCGCCCCGGAAGGGCGACCGTCACCATCGCCGCCCCTCGGGCCGCCATGTCGTCAATGCATGACGCGGGCAGCCCCGGCGACCAAAGGGAATGCATTGCCCCAACCGCGCAGCCCAAATTTTCTGATCGTTGGCGTTACCAAGGGCGGCACGACCTTCCTGGCAAAGGCGCTTTCGGAGCATCCCGACGTTTTTTTCAGCCGTCCGAAGGAGCCGTTCTTCTTCAATCGCCCGAAAATGACCGCCGGCGCGTTCCTTCGCTATCAGAATGAGTTCTTTGGCGGGGCCACGGATCAGCGATGGGTGGGAGAGGGGTCCACCAACTATTTTCACCACAAACAGGCGATCAGCTTCATTGAACGTCTGCTGGGCGATCAGACGCGGATCATCGTCTGCCTGCGTCATCCCATCGATCGGATGTTTTCCCACTATCTCCACGACTTCAAGCGCAAGCGGGTTCAGGGCGGCGAGCGGCTGGATGAGGAAATCTTCGAGGGCTACATCCAGCGCAGTCTCTACGCCAAGCGGCTGAAGCTTTGGGAAAGCCGCTTTCCCCACCTGAAGGTCCTGTTCTTCGACGATCTTCAGGAGAGCGCCACGAAGTTTTACGGCAACGCCGCCCGCTTCCTGGAAATAGAGCCGCAGCCCATCGAGGACACGCCGGTCAACGAGGGCATGCGGATGGCCTGGCAAGGCGACTGGCTGACCCTGAGCTCCAAGAGCGAGCCAGGCGCGGGCCAGGTGATCCCCCGGTTCAGCCGGGCCGACGTCGAGGCGCTGCGTGAGCGGTTCATTCAGGACGTGAAACGGACCCAGGACGTGACCGGCCGGGAACTGCCGGGCTGGAAGCGGCTGCCGGACTTTGGCCTGCTTGAGCAGAAATTCGCCGCGACCTCCTGACTTGCCCTCGGGAAGTTTTGAGATCCTTTTCTCCGCCTTGCGCGTTGCAGCGAAGCCGTCGCATCTTTGCCACAGGGCTTGGGCATGCTCGGTTTCGGCTCATCGCGCCCCGGTCCGAGGCGCCCCCAGCCCTGAGGAGAAATCGTATGACCAGAAGTCTCGGCCGGGCCAGCCTGTGGTTTTGCGCCGTCCTGCTGACGGCGGCCTGCGGAGCCTCGGCGCCCGGGTCCGCTCAATCCAGCACCGCGGTGGTCGCCAGGGTTGGCGCCGAATCGGAAACGGCCTTCCTGAGGGAGGGGCGGACCGCTGAACTGCTCTTGGCGGATGGCCGAAAGTTCGCTGAGAAGCTGGGCGCGGACGGGACCTTTCCGGACACCGTCGATGGACCTAAGGGGGCCCTGGCGGTGGAGAGCCTGCGGCGGGCCTACTATGTAGTCGCGGCGGGTCTGATCTCGAAGGACGCCGACCGCGACGATCTGCTCGACAGGGGGATCAAGGCTTTCGAATACGGATTCAGCCAGGCCGGCCCCGACGGCTCCTTCCCCAATGAGAGGGGCGGGACGAAGAAGAAGCAGAACTCGCTGCACCCGAAATCCGAGTTCATCGAGGCCTCCGCCCGCACGATTCTGCTCCTGCAACAGTCCGATCTCGCACCCGCCTATGATCGTCGGGTCAAGGCCCTGGTTCCGCAACTTCGCAAGTCGGCGCTCTGGCTGGCCAATTCCCAGGACACCGTGGCCTTCTTCGGCCGCGCCAAGAACACCAACCAGCTGATGTTCGTCGCGTCCGGCCTGCAGCAGGCCGGGGTGGTGACCGGCGACCGGCAGCTGACGGACCGCGCGCGGGAGCTGATGGAAACCATCCTCAAGCGTCAGACCGCCGACGGCGCCTTCCCGGAAAAGGGAGGGTACGACACCAACTACCAGACCGTCTCCCTGGAGCTGCTTGCCCGATATGCCCATGCGCTACCGCAATCCCCCTGGCGGGACCAGGTGATGACGGCGCTGCGCAAGGGGTCGGACCGCTTCCTGGCCAGCGTCGATCCTCAGACCGGGGTGATCAGCGACGCCGCCAACACCCGCACCATGGCCTGCGGCGCGGCGGTGTCGGGCTCCGACCCCAAGGGGAAGGATATCGATATCGTGCCCTTGCGCCTCTACTACCTTGGATTTCTCCTGAACGACGAAGCGCGGCTGAGCCGTGTGGCCGACCGCATCCAGGAGACGGGCCAGAGCTTCACCCACAAGGAAAAATGCGACGGCGCGTCGGGCAAGAAGAAGGGCAAGAGAGACAAGGGGGGCGACTCGGACCCGGCGGACTGACGGACAGCCCTTATTGACCCGGTCGATCCACCGCACCGGCGGAACGAGAACGGAGCAGCGTCGGACTGGACCCGCAGCCGCGTTCGGCGACGCGGCAAACCCTGATGCCGGTCTGCCCCAGGACGCCGGATGTTGGATTGATTGCAGCTTGTTTCATCGGGACCGTTGCAAGTTCGCTTGGCTTTCAATATCGAATATCGAGGTTTTTCCGGGGGATATCGGACCACAGTGGAAGCGGGCGGTGCGGCAATAGTCAGAGGCGTTCCCCAATATGTGGGCAACATTTACCCCTTTTCGGGTGATGTCGTCCGAGGCTGGCTGGCAGACAAACGAAATCTTGAAGGGCACGTAACCTTCGGTTTTTATGTCGATAGCGAGTTGAAGGGGCAGTTTGTCGCCAATAGATCGCGGAAACATCTGCGCGATCAGAATTTGGGCACCGGCGACTACGGCTTCGATGTTCCGATCGACCCGAGTTGGTCGGTTCGAACCGGTGCTCTGATCGCTGTGCGACCTCTGGGGGCCGAATTCTTCGAATTGGTCCAGCGGGTTGGCGGCGAAGCGCCCAAGGCTCCGGCGGTGAAGGTCGCCGAACCGATCAATCGCGAAAGCGTGCTGAAGTTCCTGCGGGCCACGGATGACGAGACCCTGGCGGGTCTGCTGCGCGAGGCCCGCAATGGAGAGGTCCTGGCCCGGGCCCGCGGGCATT
Source organism: Caulobacter sp. (assembly GCA_044239675.1). GTDB lineage: Bacteria > Pseudomonadota > Alphaproteobacteria > Caulobacterales > Caulobacteraceae > Caulobacter. Next base: position 55,028 of record JBIIAX010000014.1, on the reverse strand, counting down.
TCGCCAGCAAGAACTGGAAGTCCCTGGTCAGCTTTCACCGTGTGCTGATCGGCGTTTCCAAGGAGTATGAGCGGCTGCTGATGCTGGTCGGCCGCGGCGCGCTCTACACCAATGACTACAACACCGCCATGCGCATCCTGGCGGTGGGAGCGGCCCTGTTCCCGGCGACGGAGGAGATGCATTTCTACTGTGGCGTGGCCCATACCCGGGCCGGCCGGCACGCGGACTCCATTCCCCACTTCAGAGCGGCTTTGCGCCTGCTGCCGACCGCCTCCCGCACCCACAAGGAACTGGCCAACGCCCTGCGCCGGGTCGCGCGCGACGCAGCGACGCCCCGCGAACGGCTCGACATGATCAGCGAAGCCGCTTCGCTGATGAAGATGGCCGTAGACCACGACCCCAGCCGCAGCGGCGTGGTCACCCTGGCGCGCCTCTACTACGATCTGGGCCGCAACGAGGAAGCCGTGCAGCTCGCAGATCAACTGCTGGCGGAAAAGCCGGACGAAATTCCGATCATGCTGCTGAAGAGCCGCAACCTCGTGGCCATGAACCGGGTCGGCGAAGCCCTGAAGATCGCCCAGGCGGTTCTGAAGCTCGATCCGCTTGATCAGACCGCACGCTTCCAGGTCCGGGCCCTTCGCTACCTCGATGACGAGGACGCCGATCACCGACCGCCCACATACGGGGAACTGTCCATCCGCGCCGAGGGCCTGTCGATCGGCCCGCTTGGCTCGCCCGTCCGCAAGTTCTCGGCGGCGGATGAATCCGCCAATGTCGTCGCCGCCCGTCTGTCCGAAACGGCCTTTGACTGGCTGCGGATCGCGCCGCCCCGCTCGCCGAAGGCCACCGAGGCCCAGTTGGCAGAACTGATCGATCCCTTCGCGGGCTTCGTGTCGGTCAAGCAGCCTGGCGCCAATTTCAAGCTGTGGCGCAAGGATTCGTTGGTCCAGCTTATCGAAAGCGGCCTGCTGAGCCCGAGCCTGTCAAACCTCGCCCAGTTCGAGCCGCTCTACGGGCGAGATCGGCCGGATCCGCCGGAACGCCCCACAGCGGTGGTTCTGTCCCGGCACGGCAGCTTCAAATTCGGCGGCGGAGAACACTTCATCGCCAGTATGGCCGAACACTATCGGTCCGTCGGCTTTGATCCCATCATTGTCGGGGTCAGGCCGGAACTGGTCGGCAAGTCCGGGGTGGAAGATGGTGTGCGGTTCGCCTTCGTGCAGGATAGTCCGGCGGCCCTCCGGCGGCTGTTCATCGAGAACAACGCCCGGCTGGTGCATGTGATCTCCGGCCTGGGCTTTTCCGTCACCGACGCGCTCAGCCACACCAATATCCCCTTCATCTATGGGGTGCACTTCTGGCGCGAAGCCTTGGGCGATGACAGTGACGAGGGCTATTTCGATCAGGACGGGGCGCCGGTGCCGCGCGCCGAGTTCCGATACATCCTGTCCCGCGCCGCCAGCGTCTATGCCAACTCTCAGTACACCCGGTCGATCCTGGAGACTGCTTTCGGCGTGCGCTGTCCGGTGATTTATTCGGTGCCTCAGTCCCTGGAAACCTCCCATGAAGCCTGACGCTCCGTTGGAAAACTACGTCCTGCTGGTCAATTCGAAGGTCGACAAGGGCTTTGGGTTGATCCTGGATGTCGCGGCTCTCAAGCCGGATATCCTGTTCGTCTGTATCGCCAGTCAGTCGGACATGCGCGAACCCCAGACGGCGGTGCGCCAACGCAAGCTGGACAATGTTCGGATTATTCCGCGTACGGATGATATGGCCACTCTGTATTCCAAGGCCAGGGTGGTCGCGGTTCCCAGCTATCGATTTGTCGAAACCTTCAGTCGGGTCTGTATCGAAGCCCACCGCTACGGCAAGCCGGTGCTGGGTTCGACCGTGGGCAATGTGCCCTATCTGTTGAAGGAATCCGGTTTCGTCCTGCCGGAGGACGCTGGCGTCTGGGCCAGCGAACTGGCCCGGCTGTACGACGATCCCGACCACTACGCCTCGGCGGTCGCGGCCGCCTATGTGAATTCGGAGGTCTATTCCTACGCCCACCAGCGGGACGCCATCCTCAACGTCGCGCGCCAGGCGGAAGAGCCGATGTTGATTGGCATCGGCTCCGGCATCGGGAACATGATTCATGTGGCGCCAATGATCCGGCGGATCGCCGAGCACATCGGCCGGCCGGTCGACCTCCTGGTCGCCGAGGATCACAACGCCTGCCTCTTCCTGCTGCAGAACTCGAGATGGGTGAATTCCGTCTATTCGCTTCGCCAGTACGCCCTGGCGCGACGCTATGACACCATCTTCCTGACCCACAGCTTCGGGGCGGCCCGCCTGCCGATCCGGGCGAAGCGGGTGATCTGGTCGCGGGACTGGGACCAGTTCCACCCCGACCATGAATTCCACGAGGCGCAGTTCAACCTCGAGGCCGCCAAACAGCTGCTCGACGTCCCTTACGAGGAGGAGGACATCGCCCGCTATTTCCTGGGTGAAATGACCTACAAATGGCCTGCCGGAAAATTGGTCGGCTTCCATGGCGGGTCGAAGGACGGCTTCTGGGTCAGCAAGCGCTGGACCCACTTCAGCGAACTGGCCAGCCTGCTACAGCAGCGCGGTTTCCGCGTCGCCTCCTTCGGGACCGAGGGGGAATATGTCGAGGGCACCGAGGACATGACCGGCGGCAGTATCCAGGAGATGGCCGAGCGGATGACGGCCTGCTCCTATTTCGTGTCGAACGACAGCGGGGTGATGAACATCGCCAACGCCCTTGGTATCCCCTTGGTCGGCGTCTTTGGCCCGACCAATGTGAGGACCCGGGGACCGCTCTGTCCGACCAGCCGCGGGGTCGCCTTGATCAAGGATTGCTCGCCCTGCGAATGCAAGGACGCCGCCTACTTCGTTACTGCACAATGCCGGTGCATCGGGGAGGTGCCGCTTGCCGACGTGTTGTTGGCCTTTGACAGCCTCGTGGCCAGTATGAAACCCAAGCCCGTCCGCCGCCGCCGCAAGACGGTCGTCGCCGACGCGGCGATTGCCTGAGTGGAGCGTTTCCGATGATCCTCGTACCCGTGTCGGCTGGCGAATTGCTGGACAAGATCACCATCCTTCGCATCAAGAAGGATCGGCTGAGTGATCCCGCCAAGCTTGAGAATGTGAACCGCGAGCTTGGCCTGCTTGAGCAGGTGGAGGCGGACAACATCGCTGGTCAAGCCGACTATTCGGCCCTGTACGAGGACCTGTACGCCGTCAATGCGGAGCTCTGGGACGTCGAGGACAGCAAGCGGGACTGCGAGCGGCGCAAGGATTTCGGGGAAGACTTCATCGCACTGGCGCGCAAGGTCTATCTTCGCAACGACCATCGCGCGGCGGTGAAGCGCCAGATCAACGAACTGCTCGGCTCTTCGATCGTCGAGGAAAAGAGCTACAAGGCCTACTGACGGCCCCTCCCAATCCGCCTGACCCTGTTAGAGGGTTTCGACCCCCAGACCGAACGGACGACAATGATTTTCTCGAAGCTCCATAGGTTCATTTTCATCAAGGGGCGCAAAGTCGCGGGGACCAGTACGGAGATCGCCCTTTCGGCCATCTGCGGTCCTGAGGACATTCTGACCCCGATCGGGCAGTCAGATGAACTCATGCGCATCGAGCGGGGCGCCCAGGCCCAGAACTACAGCGCCGACCCGGCGGCCGAGAAGGCCTACATCGAAAAGCTGAAGTCCACCCCGCTGAACAAGATCGGCAAGGTTCGTGCGCCGGAGGGCGAGTTCGGCAACCACATGACACTGACCCGGGTTCTCGAACTTTGCGGCGACGTCCGCGGCGAGTACCAGATCATCGCCGTAGACCGGAATCCCTACAGCAAGGTGCTGTCCATGGCCAATATGCAGGCAGCCACCGGCTACAAGGAAACCGGCGTCATGGTCTCGACGCCGGAGGCCATGCAGGATGCGCTGGACGATCTGTTTGACAGCGGCCAGATCAAGAAGCTGGTGAACATCAAACAATACAAGGGTCCGGAAGGCCGGATTGAAGCGAAGGTGATGCGTTACGAGAACCTCTCGGAGGAACTCCCGGCCTTCATCGCCAGCCTTGGGGTAGAAAATCCGCCGGCCATTCCTCACGCCAAGAAGGGAATCCTGGCTGACCAGGTCGATCCGCGAAAGCACTTCACGGCCAAGCAGATCGCCACGATCAATTCGATGTTCGCGGCGGAGTTCGAGGCCTTTGGCTATGAGCGCCTGCAATGATCTCCCGTCCCACGATCCCTGGCCTGCTTCCTGCCAATGGCGGGCGGCCCGCGCCGACTTATGAACCCTGACCGCAATGCTGATTTTTCTGCATATGCACAAATGCGCGGGGTCTACCGTTGTCCGCAAGGCGCGGCAGGCGGGCCTCGTGCTGCCTGAGCACAACCACAACGGCAACCTGGTCAAGCCGAACGGCCGAAACCTGCGCTACGAAACCATGGACGCGGATGCCGTCAGGTTGGTGCTGGAGCGGCAGGCGTCCAAGGGCGTCGAGTTTTTCGCCATCGAATGGGACTTCCCACCGGTTGAGTACTTCCGGTGTGACGTATCGATTGACCTGTTTACGGTTTTGCGCGACCCGTTTGCCCGAGCAGTGTCCAACTACAGGTTCGCCAAGCTGTCCGGTTCGGTTCACAAAGACGTCGTCTTTCAGGAGCTTATGAACTGGTCCTACAGCAAGGCCGGCCCGTTGGCCCGCTCAGCCAACTACTATACGCGAAAACTGTGCTCTGAATTGTCCCTTGCCCCCATTGGGGAGTCCCATCTGAAGAGGGCCGCGGAGGTTCTGGATGCATTCAAGTCCGTGATCGTGCTGGAACGAGATGATCTTGATCTCGAACTGGAGCGGTTGGGCATGACGGGTGAGGTCAAGGTCGCGAAACAAACCGCGGCGCTCAGCAGGTACGGCGTCAACGAGCGCCATCTGGCGGTAAGTGACGAGGACCGGGACTGGTTCATGGCGGAGAACAGAATTGACTTCGCTCTGTTTGACATGGTGCGAGGGCGAAGCGGGGCCATGAGTTCGGCGTTGGAGGCGACTTAGCGGCCGCCTTCACAACAATATCAACGACCAGGCGCCCAAGGGGAGCGGACGAACTTTGGATACCAAGGAACTGGACGAGCAGCGAACGGTTGTCCTTGAGCGAATGCGCGAGGCATTCACCTACGGCCGTTTCGCCGAGGTTTCTGACCTTCTGGAGGAGCTCGGCGACACCAAGACCATTCGCAGCGGTATTCGAGTCGAGGCCATTGTCCTTGCCGCGAGGGCCAAGACCGCGAGCGGCGACAAGTCCGGCGCCCGGCTGTTGCTGAAGCACGTCTGGAATGGCTCCTTGAAAAATCACCGCCTGTGCCGGCACGTGGCTATCGCCTGCCTCGAACTGGGAGAATATAGGCGTGCGGCGGATCTTTCGGAACGAGCGGCCCTACTGGCCGAGCAAGCCCGGGAAGTCAGCGCAAGCAACTAACACCAGGGTTGCCCAGGACATACTGGACGGGTGCGCCGACCCGCCGCAGCCGCTGCCGAGTGACGCTTCGGCGAGAATGATGGAAGACCGAGTATGATCGTATCTTATGCTGGCAACTATGCCTTCGTGAAAACCCGCAAGACCGCCGGCACCAGCATGGAGATTGCCCTGGGCAGCCACTGTGGGCCCGACGATATCATCACTCCCCTGGCGACTGAGGACGAGTTCACGCGGCTGGGCCAGTTTCCGGAATCCCTGCCTCGCAATTTTCTCAGCGATCCGAAGATCGAGGAGTCCTACCGGCGGGCCGTGCGGCTGGGCGACACAATCGCCATGAAGAAGTTCCGCAAGGAAAAGTTCGAGGAGCTCTACACCGTGTTCAACCACGCCAGCGTGCGTCGTGCGCGAAAGGTTCTTGATACCGAGGTCTGGGACAAGGCCTTCAAGTTCACCATCGAGCGGCACCCCTACGAGAAGTGTGTGTCGATGGCCTGGTTCCGGCGCGGCGGCGGGGATTTCGAAACGGTTCTGGAGAACACCGTGGCGCGCGGGAAGTACCGCAACTTCGACCTCTACAGCCTGGATGGAAACTTGGCCGTCGATTTCATCATCCGCTACGAACACCTCAAGGAAGACATCAAGACGGTGGAGGAGAAACTGGGGGGGATCGACATCTACTCGCGGTTCCCCAGCAGCAAGGGAAATTATCGCGGAGATCGCAAGCCGGCGGCGGAGCACCTGAGCCCAGATCAGAAGGCCAAGATACAGGAAGTCTGCGCGGAGGAGTTTGAGCTCATGGGATACGAGCGATAGGCTAAGGCCACACCACAACGTCACCATTCATCACGGCGGCCGCCAGCGCGGACGCGGACCAAGAAGGATCCAGGACACCATGCAAATCAGAGAACGGGGAAACACCGTCCGCTTGATCAGGACGGGGTATGACGCGATCGCCAAGGCGCCGACCAGTGAGGTCATCGCCAAGGTGTCCTACCCGGATCTGGAACTGTCGGAGACCGACAAGGAAATCCTGACGCCCGAAGAGGTCGAGGAATTCCTGGAATTCCGGAGCAAGAATCTGCGTTCCGTGACGGTCAAGCGCGACTACGCCGCCTTCAGCTTTTCGGAGACGGTCGAACTGGTCAGCGCCTGGCTCTCCAGCGCCGATCGTGAGGAAGCGCTGGCTTTTGGCGCCCAGATGCAGAAGCCACTCAAGCAGCTGCGCCGCCAGATCGACAGCCTGACCAACGACGGCGAAACGCCATCCGGAAAGTCGATCAAGCGGGTTTCGTCCAAGATCGAGGACGACGACGAGGATTGATTTCGATCCGGCTCATCAGCCTGCTGATCGCTTCACTTATCTAAGGAGTCCTCGTGTCGGACGGCCCTGATTTTCTCTGTATCGGACTGCAGAAAGCCGGCACCGGCTGGCTGTACGACCAGTTGCAGTTTCATCCGGACTTCTGGATGACGGCGGTCAAGGAATTGCATTTCCTTGACCGCAGCTTCCCCAACAAGCGCATCCATAAAGCGATCTTCAAGACCCTCCAGGACCTGGAGGGCGCCAGCGTTTCCCGCTTCGAGAACGACTGGCGTCTGCTGGACGAGCGGGACCGGGTGTTTTTCGAGCGGGCCAAGGCCTGTATCGGTCAGCCTTCGGATCTGGATCGCTATGCAGGCCTGTTCGAGCCGAAGGGCGATCTGATTTCGGGCGATATCACGCCGTCCTACGGCGGGATCGAAGATGAAGAGGTCGATGCTGCGGTCAAGCGCTTCCCCGCGGTCAAGGCCCTGATCCTGCTTCGCGACCCGGTGCAGCGGGTGATGTCGCAGATCGGCATGGCCTACCGCAACCAGAAGGCTCCGGAAGTGGCGTTCAAGGAGCTGGAGCCTTTCAAGGAATTCTTCCTGCAGGGCCCGTTCGGCAAGCGGTCCTTCGCAACCCGGATCGTCGACCGCTGGCGCTCCCGACTTCCACCGGACCAGTTCGCCTACTATTTCTTCGATGACATTGTCGCCAGGCCGGCAGGCCTGCGTGAGGACATCCTGAACTTCCTTGGCGGCGATCCGGAGAAATCCAGCCGGCTGGCTCCCGACTTCAATCGCAAGTCGGTCAAGAAGAAGCTGGTTCTGCCGCAGGAAATCCAGACCTGGATCGCCGGCTATTTCCGCGAGGAACTGGAACAGTCGGCGGAGATGTTCGGTGGCCATGCGGTGGCCTGGCGAGACAAATACGCCGCCCAGGCGGTCTGACCAGACCGCCTCGACGCCGCCCCTGTCGCCGATGGACAGCGGCGGCGGCGGCGGTCATGCTTTGCACCGTCCCGGGTGATGCGCCCGGCAAGCCTATCGTCGGGCGTTTCGTCGGTGCGGCGGCCTCAGGCGATTCATAGAGGCGGACGCTGGGCTTGAGTGGGAGTTTCAGGTGGCTGTCGAGTTCAAGATCCCCGGCTTCCTTCGCCCCAGGCAGGCGGCATCAGCCGGCTGGCCGCTCCATTCGGAGACCTTCTCCTGGGTCGGCGCGACGGTTCCGGAGCCGGATCGACGCAAGCGCTCAACCCCGGTGGGAGCGGCCGGATCCATCAAGTTCAAGACGCTGGACGATGCCCGGGACTGCCGGATCGAGGTCGACCAGAACGTCGGCCTTGGCGGCGTCGCCCTGACCCTGCAGCCGGCCGGCGAGACGCGCGAGGTTCGGCTGCTGATGCCATTGAACCTTAGCAAGGCGCTGGCCGGTTTGCCCGGAGACGCCGTCGCCAGCTTTCAGGTCAGCGTCCGGCTCGCCGGCGCCGAACATTCCCTGCCGCTGCAGTGGGTCGCGGTTCTGTCGCGCGGGGCCGACGCCAATCTGCATATCTGGCGGAGGCTGGCGCAGGGCGTCGATCCTCGACCGGAAGGCCTGAGGCGCTGGTCCTTCGCGACCGGTGGACCGGACGAGGAAACGCCGTCGGAACTGTTCCTGGCGGTGCAACTGGCCCCAGGATGCGGCCCCGTCAGCATGAGCGCGTTCGAGGTCCGCAGTGAGTCGGTGGCCACCGCGGACGCCGCCTTCACCCTGGGCTCTCCCGACAATCTCGATGGCTGGCTGCGTTCGCCCGACGGCGGACGGGACGCGGAAATCCTCGCCACCGCGCCAGGCCATCCGCCCGTGGCGCTGAAGCTGGCCGATTCCGGCGGGCTGTTCACCCTGACGCGAAAGGCTGAGCTGCTGCGGTTCACGGCGCCGCGCGAAGCCCTGTTCCTGGCGCTTGGCGACGACAGGGTCGACTGGTCGCTGGTCCTCACCGACGAGGGGAGGGCGGTCGCTCAGGCCCAACTTCCGCACGACACGGCGATCAACGCCAGAGTCGCGGCGCCGGCCGCCCCAAAAGCCAGGGGCGCCTCAGAAGCGATGACGCCGCCACTTCTCGCCGCGATGGAGCTGGAGCCATTGGTGGAAGCGCTTTCCGGCCACTACAGCGCCTCCCTGGCTCGGGAAGTGCCACGGCTGCTCTACAATCAGAAGGCTGTCGAGAAGCTTTGGGGGCTGCATTCCCGGCTGGTCAAGGCGGCGGAGCCGGAGACCGCTCAACGTTGGGCCTATCTGGACTATTTTTTCGGCCGCATCATGCTGGAAATGAACGCCGCCCGGACCGCGTTCGACACCTTCTCACGGATGGTCGCGACGCCGGCCATCCTGGCTCAGCTCAATCCGACCGATGCCCGCCGCGCCCGGCACCTGCTGGCCCGGGCCTGTCTCCGTACCGGGCTGGTCGACGAGGCGGTCGATCGGTTGACCGAACTGTCGATCGACGATCCCACCGATTGGGAAAGCTATTTCCAGTTGGGCGCCATTGTCAGCCCGGCCGATCCCGAACGGGGCGCGCTATACTTCCGGCTGGCGGAAGAACTGGCCACCAAGCTGCCGACCTCGTCCCGGCTGATCCTCATCGACGCGCTGCTGTCCCAGGGCCGCAACGAAGACGCCCTGCTCAAGACCTTGGCGGCGATGAAGGCGGATCGCTCCGCGCGGGAGCTTCAACTCTGCCTGGCCAACACCTACAAGGCTCTGGGGCGCCATGCCGAGTGGGCGCGGTGTCTGGACGTCTTCTTCGGCTTCTATGATCTGGCGCCGCCGGGCGAGGCCCTTGCCACCGGGAGGGTGGAGGTCGCGCCTGCGCCGGAGCCGGCGGACGAGACCGGCCCGCGGGTGACGGTGGTGATGACCACCTTCAATTCGGAGGCCACCGTTGAATTGGCGGTCCGCAGCGTCCTTGCCCAGACCTACGGCAATCTTCGGCTGGTGGTCGTCGATGATGTCAGCAGCGATCGGACCTGTGAGGTGATCGCGGCGATCGCGGCGGCCGACCCCCGAGTCAGCCTGATGGTCCAGGAGCGCAACGGCGGCACCTATCAGGCCAAGAACCGGGCGTTGAAAGAGGTGGGAAGCGACTATTTCACCTTCCACGACTCCGACGACTGGATGCATCCGGAGCGTATCGCCGAACACGTCAGGCTGATGGAGAGCGATCCGACGCTCGTCTGTTCGACATCGCTCTGGTACCGGGTCGACGAGGCGGGCTACGCCATCGTTCGGCGGGCGGGGCATATTCTTCATGAGAACCCGGCCTCGACCTTCTTCAGGGCCTCGGTCCTCGACGAGATCGGCTTTTTCGACTCGGTCCGCGCCGGCGCCGACTCCGAATTCCTCTGGCGGATCCGCCGCCGGTTCGGTCCCCAGGCGACGGCGGAACTGCCAAAACCGCTGGCCGTCGGCCTGCACCACGCCGCGTCGATCACCCAATCGGGCGCCGCGGCCTTCGACCAGCATCGTTTCTCCGCGGTTCGCCTGGCCTATTGGGAGTCCTGGGTCGATTGGCACCGCCGCGCCACGGTGGAGGGGGGGCGGACTCTCTTTGTGGATTTCCCCCAGACCGACCGACCCTTCATCGCGCCGGAGGGGCTGCTGACCGTGGGCTGACGGCCCAGGCCCGTCGCGGCTCGGCGCCACGGGCGTCGATTCGATAGGGAAATTGGAGGCCTGGCCCGGAATCGAACCGGGGTGCAAGGATTTGCAGTCCTCTGCGTAACCACTCCGCCACCAGGCCTCACCACCACCGATGCTGGCGGCGCATCGGGGAGGCGGTTGGCTACCAGAGCGCAACCGAAGGGGCAATGCCTAGCTGCTCCTCATTGCCTTACCATTAAGGGCGGACCTATAAGCCGGGGTACGCATCGCCATTCCGTCAGGGGATTTCCATGGCCGCCGACTTCGCCGCCGCCCGCATGAACATGGTCGAGAGCCAGATCCGCACAGCCGACGTCACCGACCTGCCGTTGCAGGACGCCATCCGCCTGGTGGACCGCCAGGATCTGCTGCCGGCGACCAAGGCCCACGCCGCCTACGCCGATGTCGAGGTCGAGTATGCGCCGGGCCTGTTCCTGATGCGCCCGCGCGACGTCGCCAAGCTGATGCATGCGCTGAAGCCACGGGGGGGCGAGAAAGCTCTGGCCATCGCTGCGCCCTATGCGGCTGCCGTGTTCGAGGCGATGGGTCTGGCCGTCGACCGCCTGGAAGGCGACGATCTGACCACCGTCACGGGTTCCAACTATGACGTAGTCATCACCGAGGGCGCCGTCACCACGGTTCCGCAATCCTGGCGCGCCGCCCTGGCCCTGCACGGCCGCATGGGCGTGGTCGAGCGCACGGGCCCAGTCGGACGGGCCATGGTCTATATCCGCTCCGAGGATGGTATCGGCGGGCGCTCGGTGTTCGACGCCGCCGCCCGCATGCTGCCGGGCTTCGCGCCGAAGCCCGCCTTCGCCTTCTAGACTGGAATATAGGGCCCGTTTTGGGGCCCGACGCTGCCGATCGGCGCTGGACAGGGCGGTTCACAGCGAAGCCTCGGGACTGTAATCCTGTGGCAACGTTCCTCGTGAAAAAAGCTTAACTGGCCGCCACTGGCGGTGACACTTACAGGCGATCATATAAAGGCCGCGAGCGGACTCGCCGCCACTGGGGATAGTTTCTATGCGCAAGAGCCGTCGGGCCGGATTGCTGGCCGCAATTTGCAGCGCTGGTTTGCTGGCCGGCTTGGCGACGCCTGTGTTCGCCGAGTCCCTCGCCGACGCCATCGCGCTGGCCTACCAGACCAACCCCACCCTGCGGGAGCAGCGCGCCAATCTGCGCGCGCTCGACGAATCGGTGGTTCAGGCCCGGACCGGCTATCGTCCCGAAGTCAGCGCCGGCCTGAGCGGAACCTCGCAATACACCCGCTACGGCGCCCCACTGCAGACCAGCATCTTCTCGCCGCCCATCGATGATTCCCGCAGCAATTCGTCCAGCGCCAGCATCCTCATCGACCAGCCGCTCTACACCGGTGGTCGCGTCGGGGCCCAGATCAGCGCCGCCCAGGCCGATATCGAGACCGGCCGACAGAACCTGCGTTCGGTCGAGGCCTCGGTTCTGACCCAGGTAATCCAATCCTACGTCGATGTCCGCCGCGACATCCAGGCCCTGCGGATCGCCAACGAGAACGTCGCCGTCCTCCAGCGCCAACTGGACGAGGCCAAGGCTCGCTTCGAAGTCGGCGAAATCACCCGCACCGACGTCGCCCAGGCCGAAGCCCGCCTGGCCGCCGCCAAGTCCAGCCAGGCGAGCGCCACGGCCCAGCTGGCCATCAGCCGGTCCAACTACGCGGCTGTCGTCGGCCAGAACCCGGGTGACCTGACCGATGAGCCGTCCCTGGCCGAACTGCTGCCGACCACCGTCGACGACGCCTTCGGCCAGGCGGAAGCCAACAATCCGGCCCTGCTGGCCGCCAACTATGCGGAACAGGCCAGCCGGGCCCGGGTCGTCCAGGCCAAGGCCGCCACGCGGCCCAGCATCAGCCTGCAGGGCCGGCTGGGCGCCAGCGCCGGCGGAACCAGCAGCTCTGAAGCCTTCGAGGACTACGATCGCTCCGTCTCCGGCACGGTCAGCCTGTCGGTGCCGCTGTTCACCGGCGGGTTGATCTCGTCGTCGATCCGCCAGGCCCAGGAACAGAACAACGCTGACGCCGCCGCCATCGAGGGCGCACGCCGCGGCGCCCAGCAGGACGTCAGCCAGGCCTGGAACCAGCTGTTGGGCGCCCGCGCCAGCCTGGTCTCCAACGAGGAACAGGTTCGCGCGGCGCGCATCGCCTTCGAAGGCGTCCGCCAGGAAGCCCAGGTCGGCCTGCGCACCACCCTGGACGTGCTCAACGCCCAGCAGGAACTGCGCTCGGCCGAACTGGCGCTGATCAACGCCCGGCGGGACGAATACCTGGCCAGCGCCCTGGTCCTTTCGGCGGTTGGCAAGCTGGAGGCCCGCTACCTGACCCCCGCCCAGACCCTGTATGATCCGGCCGTTTCCGCGGCCAAGGTCAACCGCAGCTTTGGCTGGGTGCCGTGGGAGCCGGTGGTGGCGGCAGTGGATCACGTCGCGGCTCCGGGGATGCGTCCCGCGCCTCCGGAAGCGGTGAAAACGGCGCCGAACTAATCTTGCGCCTTGGAAACCCGAGCGTAAGACTCAGTGGGTTATTTGCAGGAACCGGCGGGTGAGCTTAGGCTTGTCTGAAATCCGGATTCTCACAGCTTCAGCCTAGGTCCCGACAATGTCCGAACAGACCGCCCAGGAACCGACGATGGAGGAGATCCTGGCCTCTATCCGCCGCATCATCTCCGAAGATGACGCGCCGCCGGCCGCGGTCCCGGTCGCCACGCCAGAGCCAGTCTATGCCCCGGCCGCCGTCGAACCGCCCCCCCAGCCCTTCGCTCAGCAAGAGGACGAAGACGTCCTGGAACTGACGGACGCCATCGAGGCGGTGGCGCCCCTGGAAACCCATGGCGACATCGACGTGTACGAGCCGCCGGCCCCAGAACCTGAGCCTGAGCCGGTCGCGGCCTGGACGCCGGAACCCGAGCCCGCGCCGGTCCAAGCCCCGGCTCCTGAACCCGCACCGCAAGTTGCTGCGGTCAGCTATGCTCCGCCGGTTCGCGATGAAGAGCCATTGCTCAGCGCCGCCGCCGCCGCCGCTACGGCTTCCGCCTTCGGCCGTCTGGAAGCGGCCCTGGCCATGCCGAGCCCGGCCCGCAGCCTCGACGACGTTGTCCGGGATCTGCTCAAGCCGCTTCTCAAGGCCTGGCTGGACGACAACCTTCCTCGCATCGTCGAGGACAAGGTCGCCGAAGCCGTCGAAAAGCTCCAACGCGGCCGAGTAGGCTAAACTTCCCTTCTCCCGCAGCCTGCCGTTGGGCGGGCGGGTCAGGACCGACCCGAGGGGAGAAGGTGGCCGCGCAGCGGCCGGATGAGGGCAGCACCGGCTCACCGGGCTGCCCTTTTCCGTGGTCGAGTACCCCGCCCCGCGCTGCCCTCATCCGACGCCCTTCGGGCGCCACCTTCTCACGGCAAGCGGGAGAAGGATTCGTCCGGGGCTTGAACGAGCCCGCCACACGCTTAAGAACCCACCATGCTTGACAAGACATTCGATCCCCAGACCGCCGAGCCGCGCCTGTACGCCGCCTGGGAGGCCGCCGGCGCCTTCAGCCCGACCGACGATCCGGCGGCCGAGCCGTTCAGCATCGTCATCCCGCCGCCCAACGTCACGGGCAGCCTCCATATCGGACACGCCCTCAACAACACCCTGCAGGACGTGCTGATCCGCTTTCAGCGGATGCGCGGCAAGGCGGCCCTCTGGCTGCCCGGCACCGACCACGCCGGCATCGCCACCCAGATGGTGGTCGAGCGTCAGCTGGCTGCCCAAGGGAACCTCGGCCGCCGCGACATGGGCCGCGACGCCTTCGTCGAAAAGATCTGGGAATGGAAGGCGGAAAGCGGCGGAACCATCGTCAACCAGCTGCGGCGCCTGGGCGCCAGCTGCGACTGGTCGCGGGAGCGCTTCACTCTGGACGAGGGCCTGTCGGCCGCGGTCCGGCGCGTTTTCGTCCAGCTGCACAAACAGGGCCTGATCTATCGCGACAAGCGCCTGGTCAACTGGGACCCTCACTTCCAGACCGCCATCTCCGACCTGGAGGTCGAGCAGAAGGAAGTCGACGGCGCCTACTGGCATTTCGCCTATCCGCTCGAAGATGGTTCCGGCGAGATCGTCGTCGCCACCACCCGCCCGGAAACCATGCTGGGGGACACAGCCGTCGCGGTTCACCCGGACGACGAGCGCTACAAGACCCTGGTTGGCAAGTTCGTCCGCCTCCCCATCGTCGGCCGGCTGATCCCCATCGTCGCCGACGAGTACGCTGACCCGGAAAAGGGCAGCGGCGCGGTCAAGATCACCCCGGCCCACGACTTCAACGACTTCCAGGTCGGCAAGCGCCATGGCCTCGAGGCGATCAACATCCTCGACGCCTTCGGCCGCATCAACGAGAACGCGCCGGCCGAATTCCAGGGCCACGACCGCTTCGTCGCCCGAAAGATGGTCATTGAGCAGTTCGAAGCGCTGGAGTTGCTGCGCGGCATCGAAAAGACTCGCCATCAGGTCCCGCATGGCGACCGGTCCGGCGTGGTCATCGAGCCCTGGTTGACCGACCAGTGGTACGTCGACGCCGAAACTCTGGCCAAACCGGCCATCGCCGCCGTTGAGGACGGCCGCACGGTGTTCGAGCCGAGAAACTGGGACAAGACCTACTTCGAGTGGATGCGCAACATCCAGCCCTGGTGCATCTCCCGCCAGCTCTGGTGGGGTCATCGGATTCCGGCCTGGTACGGGCCGGACGGCGAGATCTTCGTGGCTGAGACGCTGGAGGAGGCGCAGGCCGCCGCCGACGCCCACTACGGAGCGCCGAGGGCCCTGGCCCAGGACGAGGATGTCCTCGACACCTGGTTCTCGTCAGGCCTCTGGCCCTTCTCGACCCTGGGCTGGCCGGAGGAGACGTCGGACCTGAAGCGCTTCTACCCGACCAACACCCTGGTCACCGGCTTCGATATTATCTTCTTCTGGGTCGCCCGGATGATGATGATGGGCCTTCATTTCACCGGCGAGGTCCCCTTCCACCGCGTGGTCATCAACGCCCTGGTCCGCGACGAGAAGGGCCAGAAGATGAGCAAGTCCAAGGGCAATGTCATGGACCCGCTCGTCCTCATCGATAAATACGGCTGTGACGCCCTGCGCTTCACCCTGACCGCCATGTCGGGTCAGGCACGGGATATCAAGCTTAGCGAGCAACGTATTGAAGGTTATCGCAACTTCAGCACCAAGCTGTGGAACGCCACCCGCTTCTGCCAGATGAACGGCTGCGTCCGTATCGCGGGCTTCGACCCTTCGACCGTCAATCAGACGCTCAACAGGTGGATCCGGGGCGAGACGGCTAAGACGGCGGCGGACGTCACCCGCGCCCTCGAGGCCTGCGCCTATGACGATGCGGCCGGCGCCCTCTACCGCTTCATCTGGAACGTCTTCTGCGACTGGTACGTCGAACTGGCCAAGCCGATTCTCACCGGCTCGGACGAGACCGCCAAGGCCGAGACTCAGGCCATGGCCGCCTGGGTCCTCGACCAGTGCCTGATCCTGCTGCATCCGGTCATGCCCTTCATCACCGAAGAGCTGTGGGAGAAGACGGCGGAGGAGGGGCCCACCCGCACCGGCTTCCTGATGCTGGAGCGCTGGCCGGACCTGCCGGCCGCCTGGGTTGACGCCGAGGCCGAGAGCGAGATCGGCTGGGTCATCGATCTGATCACCCAGATCCGCTCGGTCCGCGCCGAGATGAACGTGCCGCCGGGGGCCCGCATACCCTTGACCCTGACCGGGGCGGGGGAGGCGGCAGCCCAGCGCCTGGAGCGCCACCAGGGCCTGATCCTCACCTTGGGCCGCCTCGAAAGCGCCACGCTCGCCGACGCCCCGGCGTCAGGCTCGGTGCCCTTCGTCATCGGCGAGGCGACCGCTGCGCTTTCGGTTGCGAGCTTCATTGACCTGGCGGCGGAAAAAGCCCGCCTGAGCAAGGACATCGCCGGGCATGTCTCGGACATGGACCGCGTCAACCGCAAGCTCGGCAATCCTGACTTCATGGCCAAGGCCAAGGAAGAGGTCATCGCCGAAAACCGCAGCAAGCTGGCCGACGCGCAAGCGGCGAAAGCGAAGCTGGAAGCGGCGCTGAAGCGACTGGAAGATGTGGGTTAGGGCTGGGTCGCGAACGGTGGCGCGGTCATCCGGGGCAAGCAGGAGAGATCCAGATCATCCGGTTTTCCGGTCGTCAGGAAGGCCAGTACCAAGCCGTCGAAGCAGTCGAGGTTCTCCAGCCCATCGATGGCGTGGGCCATGGGCTCGATGACGATCACGCGGCCGCGCGGATAGGCGCGAGCCACTTGCTTGGCCCAGTCGGGTGGCGCCGCCTGATCACGTCCTCCGGCCAGAAACAGCACCGGTGTGTCGGACGTCGTCCCCGTGACCGACGGGTTCTTCGCGCGTCCGACACCCCATAGGCGACAGGCCTGTCGCTGCTCGACGATCCGATAAGTCCCGAAAGCGCCGGTTGGCGTCGCGCGGACCTCTGCTCCGGTTATCCTGTTCGTACCCTCGGCGCAGGCGACCGACAGGCCAGAGCCGGCAGGCCGGACGGCCGCCCCTCGCCGCCCACCGCCTTGACGAAAGGGCTGAAGTCGCCGGCGGCGGCCCGAGAGACAACCAGCGGCACACGGCTCTGGCCGGCCGTGCTGGTCATCATGGCCCGTAGCGCCTCCAGGAACGGGCCCCGTTCCACCATGGAAAATCCTTCTGCGACCGGAACGGAGACCGGCCCGGCGTCCAGCCGGCGGATCAGCCGCCGCCAGTCCTCCGGCAGGTCCGGATAGGCCGCTCGGCAGGCCGGCTGCAAACTGCAGTCCGAGATCAACAGATCGAGGACCCGCTGGGCGTTCGCGCCATGGTGCAGGGGCAACTTTTCGCCGAGTGGCACGGTTCCAACCAGAATGGCGACGCGAACCCGGCCTGGATACTGCTGCATGTAGGCCTGGGCCAGCATCGTGCCGTAGGAGAGGGCGAATATGTCGATGCGGTCATACTTCAGCGCCGCGCGGACGGCGTCCATATCTTCGGCCGTTGCTGCGGTGGTGTATTGGCGCAAATCCGCCTTGGCGGAGAGCGAACGGCGACATGCTCGAACCCGGTTTGGCGGATACATCCGTCGCAGGGGACTGCCAGCCTCGAGATCCGGGCAGTGCAGTGCCGCGGAACCTCCGGTCCCCCGCACGTCGACAAGCACGATATCGCGCCCTGAGCGGTAGGCGCTGCCGTCTCCGGCGTAGAAGCTGGCGCTGATCGTGGCGACCTCGCCAGGCCCGCCGGCCAGATCGTACAACGGGGGCAGCGTGCGCGGCCCTACGGACGGCAGGACCATGACCTTGAGTCGGAGCTTTCGCCCGGCCGGCGCCGCGCGGTTCTCCGGAACCTCGAGGTGACCGCATAAGGCAGGCTCGGAGGATCCGTTGATGGGGCAGGGGGCCAGCGCGAGCTGCTCCACGGCGACCGCGTGCGGCGGCGCCATGGCCAGAAGAAGCAATGCGAAAAGAGCAACCAGGACTCTCATCGGCGCCTCCATCGGGAAGAGGCTAGAATGCTCCGCCAGATCTGTCGAGCGCCTCAGGAGGGCCGAAACACTACCGCCACTCGCTTCGCCAACTCCACCAGCGCCCCGCGCCGAAACCCGGCCAGCAAAACCGCTGCGAATACCAAATTCGTGCAGGCAGCCGCGAAGAGGCCGCCGCCGTCGCAGTTCGGATCTACGCCCAGTGGCGTGAACAGGTGGAAGCTCACCGCTCCCATCATCACCAGCAGCCCGGCCAAAGCTCCGCCGGCCTGCAGAGGCTTGAACCTCGGATGCAGCCCGACCAGCAGCAGCGTCGCGGCCAGCAGCTCGATCGAGCCGATGACATACTGCGAGAACAGGCCGGTGTGGCCAAACAGTCCCGCGGCCCCCAGGCTGGTCGCCCAGCCGTCCAGCAGTCCGAAGATCACCTGGGTCTTGGGATGGTCGGTGAACTTGTAGCGCAGGCTGTCGAGGAAGATGACGGCCATGAAAACCGCCATGGCGTCAGGGACATATTTCCAGATCTTGCGGGCAAGGCTCATTTGGCCAGCACCGTCGGCCAGTTGCCGTCGCCCTTGCGGATGAAGCCCGGAATGTCCTTCACCCACTTGGCCTGAATGTCGCTGTTGTAGTTCAGATAGAGCTTGCCGCCGACGATCTTCCAGTTTCGCGGGTCGCCCTTGGCGGTATAGCCGTTGGCCACCGCCCAGGCGCAATAGCCGCCGTACTGCGGCGCGAATGCGGACGGATTTCCTTTGAATTTCAAGAGGTTGGCGGCTGAACTGAACTTCCAGGTCGCTCCTTGCCACTGGGTCTTGAAGGCGTCAGTCCCCGGCGTCGGCTTGCCTGTGGTGAAGTAGGCGACAACATCGTAGCCGCCCGCCGCCACATCGCTGAGGGCCGGGGTGTAGACGGGCGGCTTGGCCGCCTGGGCGAGCGTGGGTGTCAGCATCGGGATGACTCCGAGGGCCAGGGTCAGGGCAATGGTCAGGCGCTTCATGGTGGGGCTCCAATCAGGCGACTTGCCGCGCCGGGGATACGGCGTCGGCGAGGAGAGCAGGATCCAGCGGGGTCTCCGCCAGATGATTGACATAGTTGGACAGGGTCTTCAGTCCGACGGCGAGGACGACATCAAGCGCCTGGGACCGGGTGAACCCAGCGGCCATGAACCCGGCCAGTTCGGCGTCCGACAGGAAACCCCGCTCGCGGATCATTCGGACGGTGAAGGCCCGCAGGGCCTCCAGGCGCACATCGCTCAGCGCCCGCCCGTCTCGAACGGCGCGAATCTCCGCCTCGTCCAGCAGGGCGTTTCGCACCCGCTGGGTATGGGCCGGGGTGCAGTAGTGGGCCTCGTTCTCCACCGAGACGGTCAACAGCACCAGTTGCTGTTCAGTCTCGCTGAAGCTCGACTTGCGGAAGATGGCGCTCATCGCCGCATAGGCCTCAAGCAACTGAGGACTTTCCGCCATCTGACCGATGAGCGTCGGGACATAGCCCATGCTCGACTGCACCTGCTCGATGATCGGCTTTGAAGCGGATGGGGCGGTCGCCCGGCTGTGGATCTGAAATTCGGCCATGACGGCTTCGTACAGTCATTTTCGCATGGCGATAATCGGGAGATATTGGATATGATTTATCCAAGATCAGCATGAAATGCGGAGGGCTGCCCGTGGACCGTCTGGACGCCTTGCGCCTCTTCATCCGGGTCGTCGACACCGGCAGCTTCAGCCAAGCCGCTCGTGACGCCGGCCTGGCCCAGTCGGCGGCCAGCCGCGCCATCGCCGCCCTGGAAGCGGACCTGGGCGGCCAACTGCTCCGCCGCACCACGCGCCGAGTCGCTCTGACCGAGGCCGGCCAACTGGCCTATGATCGTGCAGGGGCCCTGGCCGCCGAGATGGATGCGCTCCAGGCCGCGGTGCGCGGAGCCGAGCACGAACCCGTCGGTCTGCTGCGCATTTCCGCATCCGTCGCCTTCACCCGCGCCGAACTGGCCCCAGCCACGGCCGCCTTCCTCACCGCCTGGCCCCGCGTCCGGCTCGACCTCGCCGCGCGAGACGACCGCGTCGATTTGATCGCAGAGGGGGTGGATCTGGCCTTCCGTCTGGGCGACCAGGATGACTCCCGCCTGACCGCCCGGCGCCTCGGCCATTATCCGCGCATCGTCGTCGCCTCCCCGGACTTCGCCGCACGCCACCGGCTCGCCAGCCCGCGAGACCTCGCCGGCGTCCCCTGCATCAGCCTGACCACCTCGGCTCACCCGGCGCGCTGGCCGCTGGGCGACGGTCGCTCCCAGGTCGAGGTGGAAATCCGTCCCGCTGTCCGAACGGCCAACGGTGATGTCCTCGCCGACCTTGCCCGGGCGGGCCTGGGCGCCGTCCTGGCGCCCGGATTCCTCGTCGCCAGCGATCTGGCCGCAGGCCGCCTGGTGCGGCTGCTGCCAGACTGGAGCGCCCCGGCTCTGCCTCTCTGGGCGGTCTGGCAGGGCCGGGGACTGCCGCGAAAGGCGCGGGTCTATCTGGACTTCATTGCCGCGCGCCTGGCCCTTGAGGGTCTGTGATGGACGCATCACTTTGCAGCATCCGCGATCCTCGGATGAAGCTAAGACAACTTGCGGAAAAATAAGGAGAATATTCCCTAACAATCTCGCCGCGGATAGGTCAGTGCGTCGCTGTGCGGATCGGGATGCGCGAAGCGTTCAAACGGCTGTTTACACGCCGTGCCGCCTTGTGCTTCACCTTAGGAGAGCCTGACGCAGAAGCAGGCTGATCAGAATCGACACCGGAGGATTTGATGACCGACAGCGCCCAATCCCAGACAGCCGCTCCCGAAACGGCGGCCCCCGCCTGGCCGGCGATGTCCATCGCCGAGGCCCATGCGCTGCTGACCGCGCCGGGGGCGCCATGCGAAATGGGCGAGGTCGTCATTCGCGGTATCCCAACCAGGGTTTGGAACACCATCCCCGCCACCCTCCGGGACACGCTGGCCCACGCCCGGAGCCACGGCGAGAAGATCTTCCTGGTTCATGAGAACGAGCGGGTCTCCTACGAGGCCTTCCATCGCGCCGTCGCCGCCTTCGCCGAGGTTCTCACCGAACAGGGCGTGGTCAAGGGCGACCGGGTGGCCATTATCATGCGCAACCTGCCTGAATGGCCGGTGGCCTTCTATGCGGCCGAGAGCCTGGGCGCCATCGTCACGCCGCTGAACGCCTGGTGGACCGGCCCCGAGCTGGAGTACGGCCTGACCGATTCCGGCACCAAGATCGCCGTGATGGATGTCGAGCGGTTTGATCGCCTGGCCGAGCATCTGCCCAACTGTCCCGACCTGCAGCATGTCTTCGTCAGCCGCATGGTCGATGAGGTCAGCCACCCCTATGTGACCAAACTGGAAGACGCCATCGGCGACCCGACCACCTGGAAGGACCTGCCGGACGCAGCCCTGCCGACCACGCCGCTGGAGCCGGAAGACGACGCGACGATCTTCTACACCTCCGGCACCACGGGCAAACCCAAGGGCGCGCTGGGCACCCACAGGAACGTCAACAGCAACATCATGTCGTCCGGCTCGGCGGCGGCGCGGCAGTTTCTGCGCCGGGGTGAGCAGCCGCCGGCCCCCGATCCGGACTCGCCCCAGAAGGCGATGATGATCTCGGTGCCCTTCTTCCACGCCACCGGCTGTTTCGCCGTGCTGAATCCGTCGATGTTCGGCGGGCACAAGATCGTCATGATGCGCAAATGGGACCCCGATCTGGCGATGCAGCTGATCGAGCGGGAGCGGGTCACCCATTGCGGCGGCGTGCCGACCATCGCCTGGCAGTTGATCGAACATCCGGCCCGCGAGAAGTACGACCTGTCCAGCCTGGAAAGCGTCTCCTACGGCGGCGCCCCTTCGGCTCCCGAACTGGTCCGCAAGATCAAGGAAACCTGGCCCAAGTCCGCCCCCGGCAACGGCTGGGGGATGACCGAGACCAGCGCCACCGTCACCACACACAGCGGCGAGGACTATGAGCACCGGCCCGACAGCTGTGGCCCGCCAGTGGCCGTCGCCGACCTGAAGATCATGAGCGTCGAGGGCGACCGCGAGCTGCCGGTCGGCGAGCTGGGCGAACTCTATTGCCGGGGGCCGATGGTGGTGAAGGGCTACTGGAACAAGCCTGAAGCCACGGCCCAGACCTTCATCGACGGCTGGGTCCGCACCGGCGACCTGGCGCGGCTGGATGAGGAGGGCTTCTGCTTCATCGTCGACCGGGCCAAGGACATGCTGATCCGAGGCGGTGAGAACATCTACTGCATCGAGGTCGAGAACGTCCTCTACGATCACCCGGCCGTCATGGACGCCGCCCTGGTCGGTATCGCCCACAAGACCCTGGGTGAGGAGCCCGCCGCTGTCGTCACCCTCAAGCCCGGGGCCCACGCCAGCGAACAGGAACTCCGCGCCTTCGTCGCCGACCGCCTGGCCGCCTTCAAGGTGCCGGTCAAGATCGCCTTCTGGCACGAAACCCTGCCCCGCAACGCCAACGGCAAGATCCTCAAGCCCGAGGTGAAGAAGATTCTCGAGGCGATGAGCTAGGGCAGGATTAGCCTCCGGGACAGAGGCGGAAGGGGCCCAGGATTACACGCTGACCGGCGGCTTGCGGCCGGCCCAGGGCTGCGCCTCTTCCAGCGCATAGGCCAGTTCGAACAGCATCTCTTCCTTCCCCAGCCGGGCGGCGAAATGGCTGCCGATCGGCAGGCCCTGCGGCGACCAGCCCAGCGGCACGCTCATCGCGGCCGCGCCGGCCACGTTGTGCAGCGGGGTGTAGCCGACGTAGTCGGTCAGCCGGGCCGACAGCTCCTCGAATTTCACATCGCCGGAGACATAGCCCAGCTTTACCGGCGGACTGGACAGCACCGGCGACAGCACGACATCGTACCTGGCGAACCACGCATCATAGGCTCTGGAGGCCGCTTCCAATCGTCCGATGGCGGCCTCCAGCTGTCCGGGCTTCAAGCCCGCGACCAGCCCCGCCATGCCGAGGGTGAAGGGCTCCAGCATGGTGGCGTCGGGTGTCTTCCCCGTCGCCTTGGCCACAGCCTCGACCACCTGGGCCGCCCCGGCCGCCCAATAGGTCAGGAAGTCCTGGCCGAATTGCTGGCTGTCGATCGGCCAGGAAGCGGGCTCCATCCGGTGCCCCATGCTCTCCATCAGCTTGGCGGTGTCGTTGATCGCCGCGGCCACCTCCGCGTCCGGCGCCTTGCCCGACCCTCCGGTCAGCAGCAGCCCGACCTTGAGCTTTTTCCGGCCGGGGCGCGTCACCAGTCCTACCGGCCGCAGTCCGCCGCTCGGTCGCTCGGTCGCCGCGAACAGGGCCGCCGAATCCCGGACCGTGCGGCTGACAGCGTGATTGACGCTGATGTCGGTGGCCTTGGTTCCAGGATTTGGATCGATCATCCGGCCACGCGAAGGCTTCATGCCGAACAGGCCGCAGTTGGAGGAGGGGATGCGGATCGAGCCGCCGCCGTCGCTGGCATGGGCGATCGGGATCACCCCGCTGGCCACCGCCGCGGCGGCGCCGCCGGACGAGCCTCCACTGGAGTGGTCCGGGTTCCATGGATTGCGGGTCGGCATGTAGCCCATCGGTTCTGTGGTCGGCAGAAAGCCGTATTCCGGCGAGGCCGACTTGCCGAACGTGATCAGTCCGGCACGGTCGAAACAGTCGATATAGACGTCCTGCGCCTGGGCCGGTGGAAACGCCCGGGTCCAGCGCGACCCGGACCGCGTCGGTAGGCCCCTGTAGTCGTCCAGGTCCTTGACCAGGAACGGCACCCCGGCGAACGGCCCGGTCTGGCCGCCGGCCTTGGCCGTGTCCATGGCCCGGTCGAAGTCCGAATTGACGATAAAGCCGAGTTTGCCCTGCAGGCCTTCGGCCTTGCGAATAGTGGCCTCCATCAGCTCGACGGCGGAAATCTCCTTGCGCCGGATGCGGGCGGCCAGCTCAACGGCGTCCGGTGTCCAGGGCGGGGCCTTGGCGGGTTTGGCCACGGCCGCGTCCAGGCCGCCTGCGGCCAGCGCGGCGCCAGCGGTGGTGGCGGCCAGCAGGCCGCGACGTGAAATCTCTGACATTGGTTCGCCCCTAAACGTTTTCCCCGTCCGCCGGTCTTCGCCGGTCGTGACCGCCACAGACTGACCCGTCATCCCGCCGACGGCAACCGTCAGGGCGCATCCCGATTGCCGCGCCAGGGTCAAAGGCGATCGGACAGACCTTCCCTGACGCCCAATGCTTGCGCCCACCCGTGCGATCGTAGTCAATCGCCGCCATGCGGACCGGCGGAGGAGTCGGACGCCGGGAGTGGCCGATGTTTCGCCTTGAGAACGCCCAGAGCCTGATTGGCCTGGTCCTCACCGTCTTCGTTTGCTGGGCCGTATCGGAGAACCGCAAGTCCTTCCCCTGGCGCCTGGCCGTCGGCGCCCTGGCTGTCCAGATGCTGCTGATCTTTCTGCTCTTCGGCATCCCGGCGGCGCAGGGCTTCGTGCGGGGGCTGACCGCCGCCGTCGACGGCCTGGCCAACGCCACGGCCCAGGGCACCCAGTTCGTCTTCGGCTATCTCGGCGGCGCGCCAGGCCCCTATCTAGTCACCAATCCCAACGCCGCCTTCGTCTTCGCCTTCCAGGTCCTGCCGCTGATCCTGGTCATTTCGGCCCTGTCGGCCCTGCTCTGGCACTGGAAAATCCTCAAGTGGATCATCCGGGGCTTCGGCTTCCTGTTCGAAAAACTGATGGGCATGGGCGGCGCCTCGGCCACCGCCACCGCCGCCAACATCTTTCTGGGCATGGTCGAGACCCCGATCATCATTCGGGCCTATCTGGACAAGCTGACCCGGTCGGAGCTGTTCATGATGATGGTCGTCGGCCTGGCTACGGTGGCCGGCTCAACCATGGTCGCCTACAGCCAGATCCTGGCCAAATTCCTGCCCAACGCCGCTGCCCACGTTCTTGTGGCCTCTGTGGTCAGCGCACCGGCCGGGGTGTTGCTGGCCCGGATCATCATCCCGGAGGCCAAGGGCCAGGCGGGCGTGACCGCCGACTACACCTCGCTGCTGAAATATGAATCCTCCATCGACGCCATCTCCAAGGGGGTGGCGGACGGCTTGATGGTGGTTCTGAACATCTCCGCCATCCTGATCGTCTTCGTGGCCTTCGTGGCCATCGGCAACAACATCCTCTCCCTGCTGCCCCAATGGGGCGGCGCGCCGGTGACGGTGGAGCGGATCCTCGGATACATCTTCGCGCCTCTGGCCTGGACGCTGGGCATCAACTGGCATGAGGCGGGCAAGGCCGGCTGGCTGCTGGGGGTCAAGCTGATGCTGACCGAATTCATCGGCTTCGTCGAATTGGGCAAGATCCCGTCCAGCGAGATGACCGAGCGCACCCGGATGATCATGACCTACGCCCTCTGCGGTTTCGCCAACGTCGGCTCTGTCGGGATCACCGTGTCGGGTTTGGGCGTGCTGATGCCCGAACGTCGGGCGGAGGTCATCGGCATGGTCTGGAAGGCGCTTCTCGCCGGCTTCCTGGCCACCTGCATGACCGCCAGCGTCGTCGGCGCCATGCCGCGGGAGCTGTTCGGCATCAGCCCGGACAAGCCGCCCGCCGCCGCCGTCCCTGGCCCCTCAGTCGCTCCGCCCGCCAAACCCGCGCCGGGGTCGGCCGACCCGGCCAAGCCGCTTGAAGACGCCCCGGCCGCCACGCCCAAGACCTAAGAAAAACAAGACAGGGAGACGCACCATGAAACTCTACGACAGCTTCCGCGCGCCCAATCCGAGGCGCGTGCGCTGGTTCCTGGCCGAAAAGGGCGACCACGATGTCGAGATCATCAACATCGAGATCTTCAAGGGCGAGCACCGCACGCCCGACTATCTGAGCAGGGCAGGGCTGGCCAATGTTCCTGCCCTGGAGATCGACGACGAGACAACCATCACCGAGTCGGTGGCGATCTGCCGCTATCTGGAAAGCATCTATCCCGAGCCCAACATGTTCGGCCGCGACCCGAAGGAGGCCGCCATCATCGAGATGTGGCTGCGTCGGTCGGAAATGATGCTGGCCACGCCACTGATGCTGGCCGTCCGCCACAGCCACCCGGCCCTGGCGGCGCTGGAAAAGCAGATTCCCGAGATCGCCGAGACTAACCACCGGGGTGGTGAGCGGGCGATGAAGATCTTTGACCGTCGCCTGTCCGAGAGCGCGTTCATCGCCGGCGACCGGATCACCATGGCCGACATCGTGGCCGCCACCTCCATCGACTTCGCCCGGATGGCCAAGTTCAAGATTCCCGAAGACCTGACCCACGCCCAGCGCTGGTACGCCGCCATGATGGCCCGACCGGCCGCGGAGGCCGGGGTCAGGACATGAGGGCGCTGCTGATCGCCGCGCTATTGATCCTGCCGCCGGCCTCGGTCTTCGCCCAGTCGCTGACCGTGGTCGGACTGGACGGCAAGGAGACGGTGCTGACCGCCGCCCAGATGGCGACGCTACCCCGAGCCGACGTGGTGCTGCAGCAGGGCAAGCCCGCCATCTACCAGGGTCCAACCCTGGCCTCGGTGTTCCGCGAAGCCGGGGTCGCCAGCGGCCCGCGCCTGCACGGCAAGCCGCTGGTCGCCTATGTCGTGGTCACCGGCTTCGACGACTACCGGGCGATCTTTTCGGTCGCGGAACTGGACGTCTGGTTCCGTGAGGGGGCGATCATCCTGGCGGACAGGCGGATCGATGGTCCGTTGGCGGAGAACGAGGCGACCTGGCGGCTGATCGTTGGCGCCGACAAGCGTCCGGAGCGTGCTGTGCGACAGGTGGTCAGGATCGAGGTCAGGGCCGCGCCCTGAGGAACCGGCGGTCTGGCCAGCCGGTCTGGTGAGCTCAGACGCTGCGCGACAGGTTGGCGTAGAGGCCGCCGGAGCGCTCTGGCGCCAGCAAGGCCACGGATGCGGCGCCGGCCAGGGCGGCCAACGACCAGAGGATGAGGAAAAGCTTCCTCATGGTGTTCAATCTCCCGTCTCTCGTGGACCGCGCCGACAGGGGCGACGCCGATCCGGAGGCAGAGATGGGAGATCGACCGGCGTTCTTCAACTTAACGACGGTTCATGTGGGTTAAACTTTTTTTAAGTGGCGGGTCAGGAATTCTATCCCTGCCGGCGGCTGACCTTCTTGATCACGCCCGAGAAGGTCAGCATGGCCTCGCCGCCGGTCGATATCAGGCCTCGCACGAAGATCATCGAGCGGCCCGCCTTGATCACTTCTCCGGTGCATTCGATCAGGTCGCCGATATGGGCCGGGCCGACGAACTCGCCGTTCAGGCTGACGGTGACCGCGTGATCCTCCTTCAGATAGGGCCAGGAGATGGCGAACAGGGCGAAGTCGGCAAAGGTCATCATGCAGCCGCCATGCATGAAGCCCCCGCCGTTCATGTGCTTCTTTTCGGCCTTGAAGGCGCAGCGGATAGCCCCGCCTTCCTCTTCGCGGAAATAGAAGGGACCCGACTGAGCCTCGAACGGATCGCTGTCGCCCCAATACCGCCAGCCGGCCCACTCGCCCTCGGTGACCAATCGCGGTCCACCCATGATCTCGTTGCCGCCGTCCATGAAGTGCCGTCCCCGAACCAAATGTTGTTTTGGAGGTAGCCTTAGCCGACCATCCACTCAAGGCCGGCTATTCCTTGTTTCGACGGCGGAGGGCATAGAGGGGTCATGACCTCGCCGATCGAAGACGCCATCCTCTCGCAGCTTGCCGACCTGCCGGCCGGCAAGAGCATCGATCCCGCAGAGGTGGCCAAGGTCATCCTGCCGGAGCGCTGGCAGCGGGCGCTGGGTCAGGTGCGGTCGACGGCGGTGGGCATGGCCCGCGCCGGTCAGGTCGTCATCCTCCGCCACAACAAGCCCGCCGATCCCGACAGCTTCAAAGGCGTCTATCGCCTGCGACTGCCGATGGAAGGCGACCCGCCGCCGACAACCGCCGAGTCGGCCACCGACGAATAGTCGCGCGTCGCCCAGTCCTGCCGAACCGGCCTCGGCGACCTATATGGCGGCGATGAGCCTCGACGCCATTCTC
This sequence comes from Caulobacter sp., assembly GCA_044239675.1. Taxonomy (GTDB): domain Bacteria; phylum Pseudomonadota; class Alphaproteobacteria; order Caulobacterales; family Caulobacteraceae; genus Caulobacter. The sequence goes on along the minus strand of JBIIAX010000014.1, from coordinate 26,926 downwards.
GCCGACATTCGCGACTGCCGGGCCTGCGCCGGGGAGCTGTTGCACGAACCCCGGCCCGTCGTCCGTGTCGCGCCGGTCACCCGGCTGCTGATCTGCGGCCAGGCGCCAGGCAACCGGGTGCACCAGAGTGGCATCCCGTTCGATGATCCTTCGGGCGATCGTCTGCGGTCCTGGATGGGGGTGGGCCGCGAGACCTTCTACGGCCGTCCCGAGATCGGCGTCGCGGCCATGGCCTTCTGTTTCCCCGGGACCAATCCCAAAGGCGGCGATTATCCGCCGCCGCCGCGCTGCGCCCAGCTCTGGCGGCCGCAGCTCATGGCGGCGCTGCCGCAGGTCGAGCTGACCTTGCTGGTAGGCGGCTATGCCCAGGCCTGGGCCCTCGGCGACCGGTCCAAGCGCACCATGACCGATACGGTCGCCGCCTGGACCGAGTATCTGCCCCGCTACCTGCCCATGCCGCACCCGTCCTGGCGCAACACCGCCTGGCTGAAGCGCAATCCGTGGTTCGAGGACGAAGTGACGCCCTATCTTCGCCACCGGGTTGCGGACATTCTGGGCCAATGAAACGTCGGGGTTTCCTCCTTTCGCTCGCTGCCGCGGGGACCGCCGCGGGTTGTGCGCCGATGGCGCTGCAGCAGCGCCTGACGCCTGGGGCAGGGTTCGCCGGGCCCAGCCTGGGCGAGGAGGTCTTCGTCGGCTTTGACGGCGCGCGCCTGGGCCTGACGATCTGGCAGACGCCCGCGCCGCCGGTCGCCGTCGTGGTCGGGCTGCATGGCATGAACGACTACGCCAACGCCTTCCATTTCTCGGCGCCGGTATGGGCGGGGCAGGGGATCGCCACCTATGCCTTCGACCAGAGAGGCTTTGGCCGCTCCGTCGGGCGCGGCATCTGGGCGGGCGCGGACTTGATGACCGAGGACCTGCGGGTGTTCGTCGACCTGGTGAAGGCGCGCCATCCGGGGGTGCCGATCATCGTCGCGGGCGAGAGCATGGGCGGGGCCGTCGCCATCTGCGCCTTCGCCTCGGACAGGCCGCCCGCCGCCGACCGGCTGGTGCTGATGGCGCCGGCGGTTTGGGGCTGGTCCAGCCAGCCGCTGCCCAACAAGACCCTGCTGTGGCTGACCGCCAACCTCAGCCCCGGCCAGGTGGTGACACCGCCCGGTTGGCTGGCCCGAACGATCAAACCCTCCGACAACGCCGAGGAACTGATCGCCATGGGCCGCGACCGGCTGATGATCTGGGGCGCGCGGCCGGACACCGTCTATGGTCTGGTCACCCTGATGGAGGAGGCTTGGCGCGAAGTCGGCAAGGTCGAGGTTCCAACCGCCTACCTTTACGGGGCCAATGACGACGTCATTCCCAAGCCGCCGTCGCTGAAGGCCGCGGCCAGGCTGAAGAAGACCGACCGCACCGCCTACTACGCCCATGGCTATCACCTGCTGATGCGCGATCATCAGCGGGCCGTGGTCATCGGCGACGCGGCAAGCTTCATCCTGCGGCCGGATCTTCCCCTGCCGTCTGGCGCGCCACCCGTCCCCGCGCGGATGAACCGTTCCGGCGTTTGAGGGTTGTGAGGTTCGCCCTTGCGGCGTAAAGCGCGGTCCGCGCACATGTCTTCCCCCAATCGCGAAGTTTCCGGCATGACCCTGTTTGACTCCCCCGCCTTCGAAGGCCATGAAGGCGTGCACGCCTTTTCCGACGAGGCGACGGGGCTGAAGACCATTATCGCCGTCCACTCCACCGCCCTGGGTCCAGCCGCGGGCGGGTGCCGCATGTGGCCCTACGAGAGCGCTGAAGCCGCTCTGACGGACGCCCTGAAGCTGTCGCGGGCGATGTCCTACAAGAACGCCATGGCCGGCCTCGAACTGGGTGGCGGCAAGTCGGTGATCATCGGCGACAGCCGCGAGGACAAGACGCCCCAGCTGTTCCAGGCTTTCGGTCGCGCCGTCGAGCGCGTCGGCGGCCGCTACTGGACGGCCGAGGACGTCGGAGTCTCACCGGCCGACCTGGAAGAGGCCCGCAAGGAAACCCGCTACGTCGCTGGCCTGGAGGGACACAAGGCCGCCTCGGGTGATCCCAGCCCGGTTACCGCCGAAGGCATCTTCCGGGGCGTCCGGCTCTGTGTGGAGCGCGCCTATCAGCGCGACCTGGCCGGGGTGACCGTGGCCATCCAGGGCGTCGGCCATGTCGGCGCCTACCTGGCCGAGAAGCTGCACGCCGCCGGCGCGAAACTGATCATCACCGACGTCAACCCGCAGGCCCTCGCCGACGTCGCGGCCCGCACCAACGCGACCGTGGTGGCGCCCGACGCCATCTTCGACGCCGAGGCCGAGGTCTTCGCCCCATGCGCCCTGGGCGGCGCGGTGACCTTCGAAACCCTGGCGCGGCTCAAGGGCCGTGTCCTGGCCGGCGGCGCCAACAACCAGCTCGCTTCGCCGGAAGTCGGCTGCGCCCTGTTCGACAAGGGCATGCTCTATGCCCCTGACTATGTGATCAACGGCGGCGGCATCATCAATGTGGCGGCCGAGATTCGCGGCATCCAGCAGGACATCGCCTTCGACCAGGCCTGGGTCGACGCCAAGCTGGACGCCCTGACCGCGACCCTGGGCGAGGTGCTAGACCGCGCCGCCACGGAAGGCCGCCCGACCCATGAGGTCGCCAACGAAATGGCCCGCGAACGGATCGCCACGGCCGGCATTCGGTAGCGCTATTCGCCCACCCGCCGCGTTCCCTTGTGGCCGCTGATTTCGGCGCCGGCCCTGGGGTCCAGCATCAGATAGACGGGCGCGGCCAGCAGGGTGATCGCGCCGATGGCCAGATAAGGCATGGTGAAGCTCTCGGGTCGCAGGTCCCCGGTCCCCATGCCCCGCGCCAGATGCAGCATCAGCCCGCCGAAACTGACCCCGAGGGCGAGACCCACCTGCTGGGTCACGGCGGACAGGGTGGAGGCGGCGGCGACCTTCTCGCTGGGAATTTCCGCATAGGCTATGGTGTTGGCGGAGATGAACTGGCTGGAGCGGGCGAAGCCGGCGAGGAACAGCAGGATCATGATCAGCACCGGCGGCGTCGCCACGGTGAAGAAGCCGGGTACGGCAGTCAGGGCGGCGCTGAGCACCACGAAGATACTGAGCATGGCGCGGAAGCCGATCCGTTGCAGTACGAAGGAGGCAAAGGGCCGCGCGCCCAGCACGCCAAGGCCGCCCGCCAGAGTCACCGAGCCCGCCTGAAGCGGGGACCAGCCCATGCCCACCTGCAGCAGCAGGGGCATGAGGAAGGGGCCTGCGCCTACTCCCAGCCGCACAAAGGTGCCGCCGAGCACGCTGGCCCGGAAGGTTGAATACCTGAGCAGGTCCAGGTCGAGGATCGGTCGGACCTTGCGCCGGGCAAGATGCAGGTAGCCGAACCCGCAGCAGATGGCCGTGGCGACGATGACGATCTGCAGCCACCAGGGCAGCAGGTTGACGCCCGCCGTTTCGGCCACCGCCACCACGCCGCTGATCGCCACGGCCGACAACAGAAAGCCGCTCCAGTCGAAGGCGCCAGGGTCTGGCGTGCGGACGTGAGGCACGAACCGCATCACGGCGATCATACCCAGGATGCCGACGGGAATGTTCAGCCAGAAGATCCACGGCCAGTCGGCGACGGCGAGGACGAAGCCGGCCAGCGGCGGTCCGATCAGCGGGCCGACCAGCGCCGGCATGGTGAACCAGCCCATGGCCTTGAGCAGCTTGTCCTTTGGGGTGGATCCAACGACGATAAGCCGGGCGACCGGCGTCATCATCGCGCCACCCATGCCCTGCAGGATTCGGAAGGCGACCAATTCGCCGAGGGAGCTGGAAAAGCCGCAAAGGATCGAGCCGGTCAGGAAGACCGCCATGGCGGCGAGGAAGACCCGGCGCGCGCCAAACCGCTCCGCCGCCCAGCCGCTGATCGGCACGAATACCGCCAGGGCCAGGATGTAGCTGGTCAGGGCCAGCTTCAAGTGGACGGGGTCGGCGTGGAAGGCTCTGGCCAGGGTCGGCAGGGCGGTGGAAAGGGAGGTGGAGTCGATAAACTCCATGAAAAGGGCGCTGGCCACGGCAAGTGAGGCGAGGCGGGTCCCCATTTCCGATTTCGGCGGCGTCAGGGCTGCGGGGGGATCAGACGGGTCAAGCGGTTCGGACACGCGGCCTGTCTAAGACCATTGCCACTCCGATAGAAACCCATTTTGGCCTGTTCGAGGGGGCGCGCTAGTCGCGCGGGATGCCCCGTCGGGCCTTGGGGGCGGCGAGCCGCTTGCCCCCGCTGATCGTGAACGACACCCCCAAGACCGTGTCCTCGCGGGAAAACCCGTAGGCGCCGATCTCGCGCTGGGTGGCGGCGACGGACATCTGCATGGGGCCTTTCCGCCAGCCGATACCAATCTGCATCTTGCCGTATTCGGCCAACTTTTCGACTGACCAGCTATTGCGCTTTCGGCCGCTTTTGGCCGGATCGCCGAACAGATTGAAGCCCAGGGCGTCGCCCGAACTGGCGGCGAAGGCGAACCAGCGGCCCTTGCGGGCATTTTCGGGCGACAGATCAAGCTGCAAGCCCAGTCTCCTGGCGTCGAACAGCTTCGAGCGGGGCTGAATGCGCGGTGCGGCGAGGTTCTCGCGAAGGTCGCGGGCCTGGAAGGCCAGTCCCGATTCTGGCGACAGCGGGCTCTCGTCGGTGGTCAGGGACAGGGCCAGGCGCGGCGACCGGCGAGCGCCGGATGACGCCTCTTTGGACTGGAAAGCCGCTTGGCGAATGGCGGCCTGAGCAAAGGCCGTTCGTCCTCCAGCCGCCGCCGGCGATGTCTGCGGCGTCGGAGCCACCTTGGCCAGGGTGATGGCGCCGGGGTCAGATCGAGCGGCCGGCGCGGCCTCGGCGATCCTGGGCGCATCGAACGGAGCCCCGGCCAGCTGTACCGGAGCCTGGGCCGGAAGGTCGAACCGCCCGGTGCGGATCGGGGCGTCCGGATCATCGCTGACCCGGGCATCGGCGTAGGCCATCGAGAGCTCAGCGGCTCCCTGCAGGTTGGCGTTCTGGAGATCTCCCGAGGCGCTCATGGCGGACAGGCTAGCGAAGGCCGTCGCTGCAACAGCGACTCCACATATCAGGCCGACCCCCGCAAACCCACGCATCCGTTTCCCCCGGATTGCCGAATATTGCCAAACGTTAACCCCTCACTGGCTGCGCGCAAGCGGGATCGCGGCTCAGGCGAACCCGACCGGCAAATTAACGCCTGGGCCGCTGGAAACTGTTGCCTCAATGCGCCGGTTTGCGGGTCGGAGCGGGCCGCTCCTGAACCTTGGCCGCATCCTTGGCGGCCTTTTGGCCATGTTGAGGTTGGGTCTGGGATCGGAAGAACGAGCTGCTGGACAACGGGGCCTGTTGTTGAAAGTCCGAGGTCATGACGCGCGCTCCCTGCTTTGAGATAGTCTCAGGCCGCTTCCGCGACGGCCGCTTCGCTGACGTGGACTTCGACGGCCAGTCCGCGTCGGCCTGGATCCCCAATCAACGCACCGGTGACCGGCGCGGCTTCGCGCGGGGTGCGGCTGATGGCGACGGGAATCAGGTCCGCGGATTCGGCCAGGCCATTGGTCGGATCGAATTCGGTCCAGCCCAGATCGGGCAGGAAGACCTCGACCCAGGCGTGGGTCGCGCCAGCCCCGCGGATGGCGGCATTGGGCGAGTGCAGATAGCCGGTGACGAATCGCGCGGCGTAGCCGGCCCGGCGCAGCGCCTCCACCATTAGCCAGGCAAAATCCCGACAGGTGCCGGAGCCCTTGGCAAGGGTCTCTGCCGGCGCCTGCACGCCTTCCTCCCATCGCGTCTGATACAGGAAGGTCTCATGGATAGTGGCGTTGAAGCGCAACAGGAAATCCAATGCCGGTTCGCCCTGGCGGTCCATCATCTGCAGCAGCCAGGCCGTCAGAGCCGCATCGTCCTCGCTCTCCGGCGCCATGAAGGGCGCCAGGGAAAGCCTGTCATCGCGGCTATAGACCACGGGGGTGGCCGAGTGGGGATTGTCGGGTCGAAAGGCGTGAAGCGGGGCTGGAAACCGTTCGATGACCAATTCGCTGATCAAGGTCAGTTCGGTGGACTGGCCGCGCGGCGTGAACCAGCAGACACAGTTGCCCAGCGCGTCATAGGTCCAGCGGATGTCGCCGCCCGGCGTCACCGACAGCGACGCCCGCTCGACGCGCAGGCCATGGCTGTCGCGGGGGCGCAGCAGGAGCCGCTGTGGGCCGAAGGACACCGGCCGCTCGTAGCGATAACGGGTCGCGTGGTGGATCAAGAGGCGCGTCACGCAGCCTCAACTGTCCAAGAAGCCATTGGTTCCAAACGATTTTGTCAAATTCAAATGGACGGAACAAAGAAAGAACTCTACACCGGTCTCATGGCTGTCCTAGACCTCAAGCGCAAGCTGGCGATCCTGTCCGACGCGGCCAAGTATGACGCCTCCTGCGCCTCGTCAGGCTCGTCCAAACGCGACTCCATGAGCGGCAAGGGCGTAGGGTCGACCGAGGGGATGGGCATCTGTCACGCCTATGCCCCGGATGGGCGTTGCATCAGCCTGCTCAAAATCCTGCTGACCAACTTCTGCGTCTACGATTGCGCCTACTGCATCAACCGCTCCAGCTCGAACGTGCCGCGCGCCCGGTTCTCGGTGAAGGAAGTCGTCGACCTGACGCTGGGCTTCTACAAGCGCAACTATATCGAGGGCCTGTTCCTCTCGTCCGGCATCATCCGTAGCGGCGACTACACCATGGAGGAGATGGTGCGGGTGGCGAGGAGTCTGCGCCTAGACCATGACTTTCGCGGCTACATCCATCTGAAGCTGATCCCGGAAGCCTCGCCGGCGCTGGTGCTGGAGGCGGGGCTCTATGCGGATCGGGTGTCGATCAATATCGAGCTGCCCAGTGACGCCAGCCTGACCCATCTCGCCCCACAGAAGGACGTCGGGGTGATCAAGAAGGCGATGGGCGGCGTGCGGCTGGCGATCGAGGAGCGGTCGGAAAAGGGGCGCAAGACCCGCCCGCCGAAGTTTGCGCCGGCCGGCCAATCGACCCAGCTGATCGTCGGCGCCGACGCCGCGACCGATGGCGAGGTGCTTCGCCGCAGCGAGACGATGTACGGCGGTTACGGCATGCGCCGGGTCTATTATTCCGCCTTCAGCCCGATCCCCGACGCCACCAGCCGTCTACCCTTGCTCAAGCCGCCGATGATGCGGGAGCACCGGCTGTATCAGGCCGACTGGCTGATGCGGTTCTACGGCTTTGACCGCCGCGAGATCGTCGGAGAGGGCGAGAACCTCGATCTGGCCATCGATCCGAAGCTGGCCTGGGCGCTGAACCACCGCGAGGATTTTCCGGTCGATGTGAACACGGCCGCTCGCGAGACCTTGCTGCGAACGCCGGGGCTGGGCGTCAAGACAGTCGACCGGATGATCGCCCTGCGCCGCCAGAAGCGGCTGCGGCTTGAGGACGTCAAACGCCTGGCGCGGGGCGTCGAGAAGGTGAAGCCGTTCATCGTCACGGCCGACTGGACGCCCGGCGGCCTGACCGACGCCGCCGACCTGCGCGGGCGGCTGGTCCCGGCGTCCCAGCAGTTGAGTCTGTTCTGATGCGGGTCGTTCGTCTGGCGAGCGAGACGGACTTTGAAGGGTGGCGGACTGCGGCCCGGTCGCTGCGCGTGGCCGGGATTGTTCCGAACGATGTGGCTTGGGTGGTGAAGGGAGAAGGCGACCTGTTTGCGGAGCCCGACGACTCCGCGCCACCGCCATCGCGGGACGGGCCGGCCTTCACCGCGCCACGCGCTTTTGTCGAACTTGCGCAGGATGTCATCTGCCACCGCGATCCTGAGCGTTTCGGCCTGCTCTACCGGCTGCTCTGGCGGCTTCAGGACCGGGCGAGCCTGCTGCTCGACATCACCGATCCGGATGTGGCGCGGGCCCGGGAGATGGCCAAGAATGTCTCCCGCGCCAGCCACAAGATGAAGGCTTTCGTCCGTTTCCGGCTGCTTGTCGGGGTGGAGCCGGAAACCTATGCGGCCTGGTTCGAGCCGGCCCATCACGTGGTCGAGCGGACGGCGCCCTTCTTCGCCCGGCGGTTCACGGGCATGCGGTTTTCCATCCTGACGCCGGAAGACTGTTGCCACTGGGACGGCGAACTGTTGAGCTTTTCTCCGGGCGTCAGCCAGGACCAGGCCCCGACCGAGGACCTGCTGGAGGACTTCTGGCGCACCTACTACGCCTCGATCTTCAATCCGGCGCGGCTGAAGGTTTCGGCCATGCAGTCGGAGATGCCGAAGCGCTACTGGCGCAACCTTCCCGAGGCGCGGCTCATTTCGGAGTTGATCGCCTCTGCGGGCGAAAGGACAGCCGCCATGGTCGCGCAAGCCCCAACCCCGACGTCACGCCACGCCGCAAAGGCGACCCGCGCAGCGATCACGGAGGCGACCATCCACGAAGGGCAACCGGCGACGCTCGAGGACCTGGCGGCCGGCGTCGATGCCTGCCGTCGGTGCGACCTCTGGCGGGACGCGACGCAGGGCGTACCGGGGGAGGGCGCCGCCCACGCCCGGCTGATGTTCGTCGGCGAGCAGCCCGGCGACCAGGAAGATCTGGCGGGCCGTCCCTTCGTCGGGCCGGCCGGCCAGGTGTTCAACAGGGCGCTGGAGGCCGCCGGGGTGCCGCGCGAACAGACCTACGTCACCAATGCAGTAAAGCACTTCAAGCATGAGCTGCGCGGCAAGAGGCGCATCCACAAGACGCCCGTCACCTCCGAGATCACCGCCTGTCGCTGGTGGGTGGACAACGAGCGGCGGCTGATCCGCCCGCGGGTGATCGTGGCGCTGGGGGCGACGGCGGCCTTAAGCGTCTTCGGCAAGGCGACCCCCATCGGCGCCAATCGCGGCCAGGCGATCCAGTTGCCTGACCAAGCCCAGGGACTGGTGACCTATCACCCCTCGTTTCTGCTGCGCGTTCCCGAACAGGCCGCCAAGGACAAGGCCTTCGCCGAACTGGTCGAGGATCTGGCCCTGGCCTGGAAGCTGGCGGCCTGACGGTCGCCGACAGCCCGTAACCCACCGTCACCCTTCACCTTGCGCCGCTTCTGCCTTAACGGATTTGCCAACCAACGAGGGAACCTCCGCCATGGCGCTTGATGCCGAAACCCGCGACCAGCTGGTCGATACCGTCCGCCGTTTCGTCTCCGAGCGTCTGCGCCCGATGGAATCTCAGGTGGCTGAGGCCAACTCGGTGCCCGAGGCGCTGATCGCCGAGATGCGCGACCTTGGCCTGTTCGGCCTGTCGATCCCGGAGGAATACGGCGGTCTCGATCTTTCCATGGAAGACGAATGCCTGGTGATCTTCGAGATGGGCCGCACCAGCCCGGCCTTCCGCTCGGAATTCGGCACCAACGTCGGCATCGGCAGCCAGGGGCTGGTGATGTTCGGCAACGACGAACAGAAGGCCAAGTGGCTGCCTGGCATCGCCGCCGGCACAACCGTCACCTCCTTCGCCCTGACCGAGCCCGAAGCCGGCTCCGACAGCGCCGCGGTGCAGACCAAGGCGACGCTCGATGGCGACGCCTATGTGCTGAACGGATCCAAACGCTACATCACCAACGCCGCCAAGGCGGGGCTGTTCACCGTCATGGCCCGCAGCAACCCGGACGTGAAAGGCGGCGGCGGAGTCAGCGCCTTCCTGGTGCCCAGCGACCTGCCCGGCATCACCGTCGGCAGCCCCGAGAAGAAGATGGGCCAGCACGGCGCCCAGATCCACGACATCACCTTCGACAACGTCCGGGTGCCCGTCGAGAACCGCCTGGGCGGGGAAGGCGAAGGCTTCAAGGTGGCCATGCAGGTGCTGGACAAGGGCCGGCTGCACATCGGCGCCCTATGCGTCGGTGTGGCGGAGCGACTGATCGCCGACTGTGTGGCCTATGCCGGCGAGCGCAAGCAGTTCGGCCAGGCCCTGTCCAACTTCCAGCTGATCCAGGGCATGCTGGCCGACAGCAAGACCGAATGCATGGCGGCGCGCGCCCTGGTGCTCGAGTCCGCCCGCAAACGAGACGCCGGCGAGACCATCGTCCTGGAGGCTGCCGCGGCCAAATACTACGCCTCGGAAATGGTCGGCCGGGTCGCCGACCGGGCGGTGCAGATCTTCGGCGGGGCCGGCTACATCTCCGACTACGGCATCGAGCGGCTGTACCGCGACGTCCGCATCTTCCGCATCTACGAAGGCACCAGCCAGGTCCAGCAGATCATCATCGCCCGCGAGACGATGAAGCGAGGCGGGTAGGGCTCACTGTCCTTCTCCCGCCAAGCGGGAGAGGGGTCAGGGCAGGGGATGCACGTAGACTTCGTTCTCGGCGATGCGGTCGCCTTTCATGATCACCAGGTCGAAGCCGCGCATTCTCGTGGGCCCGTCCGGCATGGCGATGGTGCAATACCAGCGGCCGCAGAAGCCGCCGTCGATGGACCAGACGGTTTCCGGCTCGTAGGTCATTGCCGGCGTCGCTCCGAACAGACCCTCCAGATAGGTCTTCAGCGCGGCGTGTCCGGTGATACCGGCGGCGGTGTTGTTGTCCTTGTAGAGGCAGTCCTCGGCATAGAAGCCGAGCAGGGCGGGGATGTCCTTGGCCGTCCAGGCGGCCAGCCAGCGGCGGTTGAAGTCCTCGAAATCCATCAGCTGTGCTCCAGAACGCGGGCCCGGTGTTCCGGGGTGAAGATTTCGGCCGGCACCATCTCCGGTCCACCCATCACCGCGAAGCCGTGGGCGCCCAGGCTGGGGTCCTGGGCGCTGCGTTCGAAGTGGGCGCGCCGGCGGGCCTTGGCGTCGGCGCCGAACTCCATGTCGAGGGTCGAGGTGATCGAGGCGGCGAACCGCAGCCGGCGCATCCGCTCGGCCCGCTCCTCGGCGTAAGGGGCAAAGGCGGCGGGCGACCAGTCGCCGCCGGCCATGATCTCGCTGACGATACGGACGTCCCGATAGGTGATCGACAGGCCCAGTCCGACGATCGGATCGTTCCAGCCGGCCGCGTCGCCGACCAGCACCACGCCCTGAACGAAGGGCTCGTCCGTCCAGCTGTCGTTGTTGAGGTAGGAGAGCAGAGGTCCTGCCGGGGTCGCCTCGGCGATAGCCGCGTTCATCGGGCTGCAGCCCATGCGGAAGGCTTCAAGGAAGGCCTGGGCGCCGTCCGGGCCGCTGAACCGGCGGCGCTGCTCCAAGCCGTAGCCGCCATAGAGCCGGATCCGGCCCTCGCCCTGCGGGAATGCCAGGAAGCCGAAGTCGCCCTCGGTGCCAATGGCCTGCAGGTCGTCCGGCCAGGCGTGGGCGTTCTCGACCAGCAGACCGGCGAACCAGTGATGAGGCTTGTCCTGGTGCAGGGTGACGCCGCTGGCCTCGCGCACCGCGCTGGTACGGCCGTCGGCTCCGATGATCAGCCGGCAGGCGACGCTATGGGACTGGCCATCGTGTTCGAAGGATACGGACGGCGCAGCGCCAGGCGTGATCTGCGTCACCCGCGCTCCGCGCAGCCCCCTGGCGCCCCGGCGGACAGCCTCGTCGAACAGCACCTGGCAGTGGTGAGGGTTGCCGATGCACAGCGGCCCGGGCACGTCCGGGGCGAAGATCGACAGCGGCAGGGTGCGGGCCTCGGCCTCTTCGGGGCTGCGGCTTTCATCGTAGGTGACGTGGCGGGTCAGGTGGTGGCCGCCGGCCGCCATCAGCACGTCGTACAGGCCGAGGCGCTTGGTCTCGGCCACGCCCCAGGGCGCGATCCATTCGCCGCGAACCCGGTCCTCGAACACCTCTGTCTGTTCAAGCAGCAGTACGTCGACGCCGCGGTCAGCAAGGACGGCCGCAAGGGCCGACCCACCGATTCCGCCGCCGACGATGACCACATCGTGGCTCATTGCCATCTTCATCTCTCCCTGACCTGGTTCTTTTGGGCGATGCTAACCCTCTGAATTGCAGACGCAATCGTGACCCCACGTCACTCAGCGGCAATGGTCGTCAGGCTGCGGGTTTCGCGGTTGGCGACGCCGTGGAAGAACTCCCGGATTACGCGAGGACCGGTATCGACTGGCCGGCACGAGCGAGCCGGACTGCTGTGCAAAGCGTCATCCGGTGATCACAATTGGCCCTTTCGGCTTGCTCGCGACCCGCGTGGCACGCTAGGCAATGAGCAGCGCAAGGACATCGAAGAGGGGCCGAATGTGTTTGGCCTCCGGATGTTGTAGTCATGGAGGGCGCCGGCCATGGGCGGCGAAGTCTCGATTCCGGGTCTCGATGAGGCTCCTACCAACCATACCAAGCTCGTCGCCTGGGTCCGCGAGATCGCGGCCCTGACCAAGCCCGCGGCCGTCCACTGGTGCGACGGTTCGGACGCCGAATGGACTTTGCTGACCGACCGTCTGGTCGAATTGGGCACCCTCAAGCGTCTTGACCCCGTCAAGCGGCCGGGCTGCTTCTACGCCGCCTCCGATCCGCGCGACGTCGCCCGGGTCGAAAGCCGCACCTTCATCTGCCCCGAAAACGAATCCGACGCCGGCCCCACCAATAACTGGTCCGAGCCCGCAGCCATGCGCGCCCGCCTGCACGGCCTGTTCGACGGTTGCATGAAGGGCCGCACGATGTATGTCGTGCCGTTCTGCATGGGCCCCATCGGCTCGCCGATCAGCGCCCTGGGCGTCGAGATCACCGACAGCGCCTATGTCGCCATATCGATGCGTGTGATGACCCGGATGGGCAAGCAGGCCCTCGACATGATGGGCGACGACGGCTTCTTCGTCCCTGCCGTCCATACCCTGGGCGCGCCCCTGGCCGAAGGCGAGGCCGACGTGGCCTGGCCCTGCAACGACGACAAATGGATCGTCCACTTCCCGGAAAGCCGGCAGATCTGGTCCTTCGGTTCCGGCTATGGCGGCAATGCCCTGCTTGGCAAGAAATGCTACGCCCTGCGCATTGCCTCGGTCATGGCCCGCGATGAGGGCTGGCTGGCCGAGCATATGCTGATCCTCAAGCTGACCTCGCCGCAGAACCAGGTCCGCTACGTCGCCGCCGCCTTCCCCAGCGCCTGCGGCAAGACAAACCTGGCCATGCTGCAGCCGACCATTCCCGGCTGGAAGGCCGAGACCATCGGCGACGACATCTGCTGGATGCGCTTCGGCGAAGACGGCCAGCTGTGGGCGATCAATCCGGAAGCCGGCTTCTTCGGCGTGGCGCCGGGCACCGGCATCGCCACCAACAAGAACGCCATCGACTCCCTGGACCGCAACTGCGTGTTCACCAACGTGGCCCTCACCCCCGACGGCGACGTCTGGTGGGAAGGCCTGACCGACGAGGCGCCGCCCCACCTGACCGACTGGCAGGGCAAGCCGTGGACCCCGGAGAGTCCCAGCCCGGCGGCACACCCCAACGCCCGTTTCACGGTGCCCGCCGCGCAATGCCCGGTCATCGCCGATGAATGGGCCGATCCGACCGGCGTACCGATCAGCGCCATCCTGTTCGGTGGCCGCCGCGCCAGCGCCGTGCCGCTGGTGACGGAAGCCTTCGACTGGGAGCACGGCGTGTTCCTGGCCTCCAACACCGCTTCTGAAGGCACCGCCGCCGCCGAGAACAAGGTGGGCGAGCTGCGCCGCGATCCCTTCGCCATGCTGCCCTTCTGCGGCTACAACATGGGCGACTACTTCGCCCATTGGCTGAAGGTCGGCGCCGGCGCTGATCCGGCCAAGCTGCCGAAGATCTATTTCGTCAACTGGTTCCGCAAGGACGGCGGCAAGTTCGTCTGGCCGGGCTATGGCGAGAACAGCCGGGTGCTGAAGTGGATCGTCCAGCGGCTGGAAGGCGAGGTCGGCGCCATCGACACCGCCATCGGCCGTCTGCCCGCCGAGGGCTCACTGGACGTCTCCGGCCTGGGGCTTGACCCGGCCAAGCTGGAACTGCTGCTGACCGTCGACGAGGACGTCTGGCGGGAGGAAGCGTCCTTGATCCCGGCCTTCTACGACCGCTTCGGCGACAAGATGCCGCCGGAACTCTGGGCCCAGTACGAAGCCCTGGTCGCGCGCCTTGGCGTCAGCGCCACGGCCGAGCGCAAGGTCGAGATGGCTTAAAATTGAGCCCTTCTCCCGCTCGTCGGGAGAAGGTGGCGCGCAGCGCCGGATGAGGGCAGCACCGGCTTTGGCCGGGCTGCCTTCTTTCTTTCTGGATAGGCGACTGACCTCGGCGCCGCCCTCATCCGTCGGCTGCGCCGACACCTTCTCCCGACGAGCGGGAGAAGGATTCTCTATCTCGGCGCCTTGGTATGGAAATGCCCGCCCTTGCGGCTGAGCAGGGTGATCGGCGCCTGCTTTCCGATGGTCGGCAGCTGGGTCATCACGCCCTTGAACAGCGGGGTGATTGCCTTGGGACTGGTGGCGGTGATGCAGAGGGTGCGTTCGCCCTCGCGGCCCCAGGTGGTTGTCGCGACTTCAGCCACCAGCGCCGGATTTTTCGCCAGCCAAGTCTCCACCCGGCCGAAGGCCTCCCGATCGATGCCCATGGCGTAGCTGCCGAAGGAGGCGGTGACATCGCAGCCTTCCTTTGGCGTGCCGGGCGGTGGGGTGACGGGATCGGCGGCTGCGGTGGCGCAGGCGCCGAGCAGGGACAGTGCGGCGAAGGCGGCGAGAGTCTTCATGCGACAGCTCCCATAAACGCCGGCAACCAGCCCTCGTGGGCGGCGCGCAGCTTATCGAGGGGAATGGAGAAGAGATCGTCGCAGGCGAAGGCGTCGCCGCCCACTTGGCCGATGACCTTGGCATGCAGACCGGCGTCGGCGGAGGCCTGGAGCAGATCGGCGGCATCGGCGACGGAGATCAGGTAGCGAGCCTGGTCTTCGCCGAACATCAGCGAATGGGCGTGTGGGGCGCTGCTGGCGTCCAGGGTGACACCGACCTTGCTGGCCAGGGCCATCTCGGCGGCGCCAACGGCAAGACCGCCATCCGACAGATCGTGGACAACCCGCACATGACCGGACTGGATCTGGGCGCGGATGAAGTCGCCGGTCTTGCGCTCGAGGGCGAGGTCGACCGGCGGCGGGGCGCCGTCTTCCCGACCCAGCAGTTCGCGCAGATAGAGGCTGGCGCCCAGTTCGCCGTCGTTGACCCCGACCAGGACCAGACTGTCTCCGGCCTTCATCCCGCCGAAACCGGCATGCCTGGCGTAGTCGGCCAGCAGGCCCACCGCGCCGACGGTCGGGGTCGGGGGAATGGCGACGCCGTTGGTCTCGTTGTAGAGGCTGACGTTGCCGCTCACGACCGGGAAGTCCAGCTCTCGGCAGGCCAGGGCCATGCCTTCGATGGCCTTGACGATCTGACCCATGATGGCCGGTCGCTCGGGATTGCCGAAGTTCAGGTTGTCGGTGATGGCGATGGGGTCGGCGCCCACGGCGGTCAGGTTCCGCCAGGCCTCTGCCACCGCCTGTTTGCCGCCTTCATAGGGGTCGTTCTGGACATAGCGGGGCGTGCAGTCGCTGGTCACCGCCAGGGCTTTTCGCGTGCCGTGAACGCGGACGATGCCGGCGTCGGCGCCGGTGGCGCTGTCTTCCAGGGTGTCGGCCATGACGTGGCGGTCGTACTGCTCCCAAAGCCAGCGCTTGGAGGCGACGTCGGGGCAGGCCATGATCTTCAGCACCGCCGCTTCCCAGTCGGCCGGAGCGGGCACGCTGGCCGGGTCGATGCGCGGGTGCAGCACCGGTTCGGTCCAGGGGCGGTCGTAGAGCGGGGCGTCGTCGGATAGCGGGGCCAGCGGCAGGTCGCAGACCACTTCGCCCTTGTGTTTGAGGACGATGTTTCCGGTGTCGGTGGTCCAGCCGATGATGGCCGCGTCCAGGCCCCACTTCTCGAAGATGGCGTGGCCGTCGCGCTCGCGGCCGGGCTTGAGGATGGCCAGCATCCGCTCCTGGCTCTCCGACAGCATCATCTCATAGGCGGTCATCCCCTCTTCGCGCTGGGGCACCATGTCGAGGTCCAGCTCGATGCCGACGGCGCCCTTGCCGGCCATCTCCACGGAAGAGGAGGTCAGGCCCGCGGCGCCCATGTCCTGGATGGCGGCGACGGCGCCGGTGGCCATCAGCTCCAGGGTCGCCTCGATCAGCAGCTTCTCGGCGAAGGGGTCGCCGACCTGGACCGTCGGGCGCTTCTCGTCGCTGTCTTCATCGAATTCGGCGCTGGCCATGGTGGCGCCGTGGATGCCGTCGCGGCCGGTCTTGGAGCCGAAATAGACGACGGGCAGGCCGGGGCCGGGGGCGGCCGAGTAGAAGATCTTGTCGGCGTCGGCCAGGCCCACGCACATGGCGTTGACCAGGATGTTGCCGTCATAGCCGTGGTGGAAGTTGGTTTCGCCGGCGACCGTGGGCACACCGACGCAGTTTCCATAGCCGGCGATGCCGGCCACCACGCCCTCGACCAGGCGTTTGGTCTTGGGATGGCTGGGGTCGCCGAAGCGCAGGGCGTTGAGCAGGGCGATAGGCCGGGCGCCCATGGTGAAAACATCGCGCATGATGCCGCCGACGCCGGTCGCCGCGCCCTGGTAGGGCTCGATGTAGCTTGGGTGGTTGTGGCTCTCCATCTTGAAGATGCAGGCCTGGCCATCGCCGATATCGACGACTCCCGCGTTCTCACCCGGGCCGCAGATCACCCTGGGGCCGGTGGTGGGGAATTTCCCCAGATGCTTGCGGCTGGACTTGTAGGAGCAGTGCTCGGACCACATCACCGAGAAGACGCCCAGTTCGACCAGATTGGGCTCGCGGTTCAACCGCTTGAGGATGACCGCATACTCCTCCGGCTTGAGGCCGAACTCGGCTGCGGTTTCGACCATGGGCTTGGGAGATTGAGGGGCGCTCATGGACTTGGGCTTCTAGTGTGATGCGGGCCCGCTGTGAACCGCCGATGAGGGATTGGCGGTCTGGGTCAGGCGGTCTGGGTCAGACGGTCTTTGTCGGCGATCTGAAGCTGCGGCCCAGAGCCCAGATGAAACCGACCAGAAACGGCGCGATGAGGATGATGGCGAACAGTCCCTTGGCGACAAAGCCCGGAATGGTCAGGTTCTCGCCGATCTGGAAGGTGACGTGGATGCCGTCCATCAGATCCTTCAGCCAGGGCCAACCCAGGACGATGGCGAACAGCAGGCTGGTGCAGGCGGTCATCAGCATGGCCTCTCGCGAGGCTCTCAGGGCGCTGAACGCGCCGACCAGGGCGCTCAGGAAGATGGCGGCGGCGACCATGGTGATCTGCAGGCCGCTGCTGGCGGAGACCAGGCCGAAACCGTAAGGGCCAAAGGTTGGGTCGAGAATGGCAAGAACCGGTGCGACGCTGTTCAGCCCGGCGACGACCAGATGCGCGAAGCCGACGACGATGCCGATCAGGCCGGGGCGGCTCTGAATCAAGACGCCCAGCCAGGCGATGAACAGCACCACCGCCACGCCGCCGGCGACATAGGTCCAGTTGATCTGGCTGATATCCATGGTCTTCCCCAAAGTCGTCGGCGAAGGTGGGGCCTGAAAGACCGCCGGCCAAGTGAATTCGTGCTCAGGTTGGCAACAGGGAGAGACGGATGGCGAAGGTCGAGATCACAACGGTCGACGAGTATATGGCCCTGCTGCCGCCAAAGCAGCGGCCGCTGCTGGCGGAGGTTCGCGCCGTGCTTCGCGCTGCCCTGCCGGAGGCCGAGGAGGTGATCTCCTACGACATCCCGACCTACAAGATCGGAGGGCGTGCGGTCATCTATTTTGCCGGATGGAAGCGGCATTATTCGATCTATCCGGTCGGGGAGGCGGTTCAGAAGACCTTGGCCGCTGAGCTTGCCGGGCTGGAGATCAGCAAGGGGACCATCAAGTTCCCGCTGGACGAGCCCGTCCCGGCCGAGCTGATCACCCGCATGGCCCTGCTGCGCGCGGCGGAAGAGGCCGCGTTCAAGCCGAAAAAGAAGCGCTAGGCGCTCGACCCCTAAGCGCTAGCCCCCTAAGCGCTCGCCAGGGCGCTCTGGAACAGCAGGGCGCCGTCCGCCGAGCCCAGTTCGGCTTCGAACGACCGATCCGGGTGGGGCATCAGCCCCAGGACATTGCCGGCGTCATTGACGATGCCGGCGATGGCGCGGGCCGAGCCGTTGGGGTTGTCGCGGTAGCGGAAGACTACCTGGCCCTCGCCCTCCAGCCGGTCGAGGGTGGCCTCATCGGCGAAGTAGTTGCCCTCTCCGTTGCCGACGGTCATCACCGCGTCGCGGCGGCCCTGGTAGGCGGCGGTGAAGCGGGTCTGGCCGTTGACGATATCGAGGTCGACAGCTTTGCAGACGTATTTGAGGCCTGCGTTGCGTAGCAGGGCGCCGGGCAACAGACCGGCCTCGCACAGCACCTGGAAGCCATTGCAGATGCCGACGGTGGCGACGCCACGCTCAATGGCCGCCTTAACCTCGGTCATGATCGGCGACAGCGAGGCCATCGCCCCGCAGCGCAGATAGTCGCCGTAGGAAAACCCGCCCGGCAGGACAATCAGGTCGAGGCCCGAGGGCAGGGCGGTGTCGCCGTGCCAGACCATGTCCACCGTCGCGCCGGTGGAGCGTTCGACGGCGACCTTGCAGTCCCGGTCACAGTTGGACCCCGGGAAGACGATGACGGCGGCCTTCATCAGGCGACCTCGATGCGGTAGCTTTCGATGACCGTGTTGGCCAGCAGCTTGTCGCACATGGCCTTGACCTCGGCTTCCGCCGCGGCCTTGTCCCCGCCGACCTCGAACTCCAGCACCCGGCCGACCCTGACCCCGGCGACATCCGCCCAGCCCAGGCCGTGCAGCGCGCTTTCGATGGCCTTGCCCTGGACGTCGAGGACTCCGGGCTTCAGGAAAACGTGGACGGTGGCCTTCACTAGTGCAGTCCCCCCTGAATGACGGTCGGCATTTCCTTCATGATCCCCAGGCGGCGGGCCACCTCGGCATAGCTCTCGATCACATCGCCCAGGTCGCGGCGGAAGCGGTCCTTGTCGAGCTTTTCGTTGGTCGTCGAATCCCACAGGCGGCAGCTGTCGGGGCTGATCTCGTCGGCCAGGATGACCCGGGCGAAATCACCGTCCCACAGGCGGCCGAACTCGATCTTGAAGTCGACCAGGGTGATCCCGACGGCGCCGAACATCCCGGTCAGGAAGTCGTTGATCCGCAGGGTCATGGCCATGATGTCGTCGATCTCCTGGGTCGAGGCCCAGTTGAACGCGGTGATATGCTCCTCGGTGACCAGCGGATCGCCCAGCTTGTCGTCCTTCAGGCAGAACTCGATGATCGAGCGGGGCAGGGGCGTGCCCTCTTCCAGGCCCAAACGCGTCGACAGGCTGCCGGCGGCGATGTTGCGGCAGATCACCTCCAGCGGGATGATCTCGACTTCCTTGATCAGCTGTTCGCGCAGGTTCATCCGCTTGATGAAGTGGTTGGCCACGCCGATCGAGCTGAGCCGCATCATGATGAATTCGCTGATGCGGTTGTTGATCACGCCCTTGCCTTCCAGGACCGCCTTCTTCTGGGCGTTGAAGGCGGTGGCGTCGTCCTTGAAATACTGGATCAAGGTGCCCGGCTCGGGTCCTTCGTAAAGGATCTTGGCCTTGCCTTCGTAGATCTTCTTGCGGCGGCTGGACATGCGTCTCCCCGGTGGGGCGCGGCGTGGGGGAATAAAAATCGCGCGCAGGCGGGGCCAGCGCGCGGATCCGACTCACGACCGCTGTGATGGTTGTTGGCCGGGAAAATAACGCAAGCGCCCCGGCGGCGCAAACGACTCAGACGGAACCCAGCGAAAGACCCTCTCGCTCGTTGTCCCAGATCATCGAAATGATCCGCCAGCCGGCCTCGGCATCCTTGAAAAGCTGGATGGAATTGACGCCGCGCCGCTCAGGGACAAGGTCGTCAGGCGCGCGCTTGGCTTCGTACTGGCTCCAGACATGCGCCATGTTGCCAAAAATCTGGATGCGCCGGGCCAGTTCCACTTCGAAGAAGGGTTCGGCGTCAAAGAAGGGCGTGGTGTCGGCGCGGTAGCTGTCCAGGTCCATGATGCGGATCCAGCTGACGCCGGCCTCATCCAGTCCGGTGCGCATCTGGCGGGCGTCCGGATGGAAAAGCGCGGTCTGCCGCGACCAGTCGCGGGGACCGGGCGGGCCCGATATCATGGCGTACATGCCGTCGATCACCTGGCCTATTGTATCGTCTTCGTTCACCATGGACCGTCCGGTTCTGATTGCGGGCCGGCCCGGCGCGCGGTATTGAGCGCGCCGCACTGCCAGATGGAAAATCTATGACCACCTTCGACGAACGCGAAAAGGGTTTCGAGCGGAAGTTCGCCCTCGACGCCGAACAGGAATTCAAGGCCTCGGCGCGGCGCAACCGTCTGCTGGGCGAATGGGCCGCGGCCAAGATGGGCCTCGAGTCCGTGGAAGAATACGTCCGCGCCGTGGTCAAGTCCGACTTCGAACAGCCGGGCGACGAGGATGTGCTGCGCAAGGTCTACGGCGATCTGAAGGGCTCCGGCCTGGAAACCACCGAAGGCGAAGTGCGGATGAAGATGGACGAACTGCTGGCCCAGGCCCGCGAACAGATCAAGACGGTCGGCTAACCACCGTCAGGTCTCGTCAAGACGCAGCGGCCGCCTGAGCTCAGCCCAGGCGGCCGCTTTGCGTTCGAAGGACAGGGTGTAGGCCGGGCTGGACGAGGGCAGGGCGATTCTGGGCAGCTCAGGACGGACACCCGCCAGGGCCTTGGCGCCCAGCCTGGCGGCGGTTCCGCCATTGAAGGCGATGGCGGCGAGCTCGGGCAGATCGGCGATCAGGCCGGCCAGGTCGTTGGCGCGTTGCTCTCGAATGGCGCCGTCCAGGCTGCCCGGACGGTGGGCCTCGGCGATGACGTCCCAGAGGGCGATGTGATTGGCTTTCAAGATCGCCAGGCGGTCTTCGTAGGCGGCGGCCTGCAGGTCCTCACCCAAGACCCCGCCGACCAGTCGCCAGAAGGCGTTCTGGGGATGGCCGTAGTAGCGGCTCTGGGCGAGGGAGGCGTCGCCGGGCAGGCTGCCGAGGATCAGCAGTCGCGCGTCCGGCGCGTGGACGGGCGGGAAGCCCGCCTTCCTTGGCTGGCTCAGCCCTGTTCCCCGAAGACCCGGGTGAAGATCGTGTCGACATGCTTGAAGTGGTAGCCGTTGTCGAACAGGTCCTCGAGCTCCGCGTCGGTCATATTGGCCGAGACGAAGGGGTCGCCTTTCAGGAAGTCGATGAACCGCCCCTCGCCGCGCCAGACCTTCATGGCGTTGGACTGAACCGCCGCATAGGCGTCCTCCCGCGACACGTCCTTCTGGGTCAGGGCCAGCATCACCCGCTGTGAATGGACCAGGCCGCCCAGGCGGTCGAGGTTCTTCAGCATGTTCTCGGGGTAGATGACCAGCCGCTCCATGACCATGGCCAAGCGGCGCAGGGCGAAGTCGAGGTGGATGGAGGCGTCGGGGGCGATGCCGCGCTCGACCGAGGAGTGGCTGATGTCCCGCTCATGCCAGAGGGCGACGTTCTCAAGCGCCGGGACCACGGCCGAGCGGACCAGGCGAGCCAGGCCGGTGAGGTTCTCGGTGAGGATGGGGTTGCGCTTGTGGGGCATGGCCGAGCTGCCCTTCTGGCCGGGGTCGAAGGGCTCTTCGGCCTCCAGCACCTCGGTGCGCTGCAGGTGGCGGATCTCGATGGCCAGCCGCTCGATGCTGCTGGCGACCACGGCCAGGGCGGCGAACCAGGCGGCGTGGCGGTCGCGGGGGATGACCTGGGTCGAGACCGGCTCGACCTGCAGGCCCAGCTTCTCGGCGACATGGGCTTCGACCCGGGGGTCGACGTTGGCGAAGGTGCCGACGGCGCCGGAGATGGCGCAGGTGGCGATCTCGAAGCGGGCCATGGCCAGCCGCTCCTTGGCGCGCTGGAACTCGGCGTAGTGGCCGGCCAGCTTGAGGCCGAAGGTGGTCGGCTCGGCGTGGATACCGTGGCTGCGGCCGGTGCAGGGCGTGAGCTTGTGCTCGATGGCCCGGCGCTTCAGGGCGGCCAGGACCAAATCAACGTCTTCCATCAGCAGGTCGGTGGCGCGGGCCATCTGCACCGAGAGGCAGGTGTCCAGCACGTCGCTGCTGGTCATGCCCTGGTGGAGGAAGCGGGCCTCGGGGCCGACGACTTCCGAGACATGGGTCAGGAAGGCGATGACGTCGTGCTTGGTCGTCCGCTCGATCTCGTCGATGCGGTCGCTGTCCCAGACCTTGCCGCGGCCGCCGTCCCAGATGGCCTTGGCGGCTTCCTTGGGGATGACCCCAAGCTCCGCCATGGCGTCGGCGGCGTGGGCCTCGATCTCAAACCAGATCTGATAGCGGGTCTGCGGCGACCAGATGGCCGCCGCCTCGGGGCGTGAATAGCGAGAAATCATGCCGCCCGCTTCGCCCCGCGCCGCCTCGGAGTCAAGCGCCGCCGATCAGGTGGCGCTGGCCTTCATGTGTTTGACCAGGCCGATCGCCGCCAGGAAGTAGTGGAGGGAGGCCCAGGCGTAGAAGCAGATCGAGATGACGATCCCCTGGCGGGTGGCCAGGGCGCCGGCGTCGTGACAGACGGCGGCCACGCTGGCGGGCGAGCCCTTCGGCGCGACGCCGCCGGGGCAGAGGGCGGCGAAGTCTGCCGCTCCCTTGTCGGCCCCGAAGGCCCCGAACAGCGACTCCAGCACCCCGTGATGGCCGGGGTGGTTGAAGTTGAAGTGGGCCAGGGTGTCGATCAGCCAGCCGGTGAACACCGGGCCGCCGCCGAGCGCGATCAGGTTGAGGAAGAAGAACAGCAGGGCGGTGGCGGTGGCGCGGCGGTAGGTCGGCACCGAGTTCTGCACCACCCCGAAGGTCGGGCCGAGGTAGGTGTAGTGGAAGATGCCGGGGATCAGCAGGATCAGGGCCGCCGTCTGCCAGTTGTTCTCCATATAGGCGACGATGTAGATCGGGGTGGCGATCAGCAGGCCGAAGGCCGGGGTCAGGGCGTACCATTTGGCGCTGCGCTTGCCGGCCCAGTCGGACAGAAAGCCGCCGACCAGGGTGCCGATGCCGGCCGAGAAGCCGCCGACCAGCCCGACGATCAGGCCCACGGTGGCCAGGTCCAGGCCGAACTGGCGGACGAAATAGGGAGGCACGAAGGCCCCGGCGCCATAGGAGCCGAAGGAGGCGATGGTGACGCCCAGCACCATGTGGACCACCGGCCATTTGGTGAACAGCACCTTGGTCACGGTCCACAGCTCGCTGACCTCGTCCTTGAAGGAGAAGGGCGGCTTTACATAGACCGGCGGGGCGACGACGCCCTCCTCGGACAGCGGCTCCACCACCACGTCGGAGTGGCCGCGGGGCGGTTCCTTGACGATCAGCTTGAGCAGGACGGCCAGGATGATGCCCGGCAGGCCGACGACCAGGAAGGCGATGCGCCAGCTGAACTCCTGGGCCAGCCAGCCGCCGGCCACGGCCCCGAACATGGTGCCGAGCGGGATGCCGAAGCTGTAGATGGACAGGGCCGTAGCCCGTTGTTTCGGCTCGAAATAGTCGCTGATCAGGCTATGCGACGGGGGCGAGCAGGCCGCCTCGCCGATGCCGACGCCGAAGCGCAGCAGGGCCAGCTGGACGAAGTTCTGGGCGAGACCACAGGCGGCGGTGAAGGCCGACCAGACCAGGACGCCCAGCGTAATGATGGTCACCCGGTTCTTGCGCTCGGCGATGCGGGCGATCGGGATGCCCAGCAGGGTGTAGAGCAGGGCGAAATAGAGCCCGCCCAGCAGGCCCAGCTGGGTGTCGGTCAGGGACAGGTCGACCTTGATGGCCTGGCCGATGGTCGAGATGATCGTCCGGTCGATGAAGTTGAAGGTGTAGGCGGCCACCAGCATGGCCAGCACCGTCGACTTGTAGCCGTTCGAATAGATCGGCTTGTCCGGCGCCCCGGCCGCAATATTCGCCATACTCGGTAGTCTCCCTTGCCGCTGCCCCTGTCGGCGGGCGGTCTTTCGTTCAGTTTTGGGGTTCGGCCCGAGGGCCGGTCAAGTCGGGTCGGTCAGCTGACCACCTCTTCCCGGATGGTCTTGCGGGCCATCCAGAAGAGCAGGAAGGCGACCGTGCCCAGCAGGGTCGAGAGGATCAGCGCCCAGCGGACCCCTTCCGCCGGTCCCAGCCCCATCGGGCCGGCCATCAGGTCGCTGAGGATGCCGACGGCGAGCGGACCGAGGCCCAGGCCCACCAGGTTGATGATGAACAGCATCACCGCCGCGCAGGTGGCCCGCATATGGGGCTCGACGATGCTCTGGGCCGTCGCATAGACCGGGCCGTACCACAGGGTGCCGAGGATGGCCGGCAGGGCCAGGACGATGACCGCCCAGCCGGCGTGGCTGACCGAGACCCCGAAGATGTAGATGGGGATGGTCAGCAGGGAGGCGATGGCCGGCACGACGACATAGGCCCGCAGGTCCTTGGCCCCCCATTTGTCGGCGATCACCCCGCCCATCCAGGCCCCGAACACTCCGGCGGTGCCGCCGACGGCGCTGAGCGCCAGGCCCAGGAACCCCTTCACCCCGATGGTCACCCCGAGGATGGAGGACAGCCAGGCGGCCAGCTCGACCAGCTGTTCGCCGTGGTTGCGGAAGAAGAAGGAGGCGGTGAAGGGGGCGTGGCCATAGCCGATGAAGGCCTTGATGGCGGCGGCGAAGGCGATCAGCCAGAAGGTCTTCTTGGCCATCAGCACCACTACGGCGGCCCCGAAGGTGACCGCCGGGGCGGCGGCCCGGGTCGCCAGGTCGGCGGCCAGCTTCTTGCGGGGCTCGACCAGGGTGAAGGCGGCGATCAGGGCGACGATGACCCCCGGCGCCCCGGCCACCAGGAAGGCCATCCGCCAGCCGTAGGCGTCGGCGATCAGCCCGCCCATGGCCAGGCCGATCAGGGTGCCCAGCGGCGTGCCCATCGAATAGAAGGCGATGGCCGAGGCCCGCTTGGCCTTGGGCACATAGTCGGTGATCAGGGAGTGGGAGGGCGGGGTGCAGCCGGCCTCTCCGACCCCGACCCCGATCCGCGCCAGGATCAGCTGCCAGAAGTTCTGGGTGAAGCCGCAGAGGACGGTGAAGCCGCTCCAGACGGCGACCGAGGCGGCGATGATATAGGGCCGGTTGGACCGCTCGGCCTTGCGGGCGATGGGGATGCCGAGGACCGTGTAGAAGATGGCGAAGGCGAAGCCGGTCATCATGCCAAGCTGCCAGTCGGCCAGGCCCAGGTCGTTCTTGATGTCCTCGGCCAGGATATTGACCACCTGCCGGTCTAGGAAATTCAGGGTGTAGATGACCAGCAGCATGGTCAGGGCGTAGCGCCGGTAGCCCTTGGTCAGGGGCTCGATGACCCCCGGAAGGGGGGCGGAAACGGGAGCCGGATTGGGCTCGGGCGGCGCCGGGCCGGCGGCGTCGGTCATGGGAGCTTCCTCGAACGCTTGTTCTAAACCTTTTGCGGCACTAGAGCCCGGATAGTCCGGGGCGGCAATAGGCTGACCCAAGGAGAGGTTGGAGAGCGGAGGTCAGGTCATGGAACTCGTCATCGGCACCAAGCGGTGGTCCACCTGGTCGCTGCGGCCCTGGCTGGCGCTGAAGCGCACGGGCGCGGACTTCACCGAGACGCTTGTCCCCCTGCGGGAGGTGGAGACCTCGACCGCCGAGATCCGCAGACATTCGCCGTCCGGCCTGGTGCCGGTGCTCAAGGATGGGGACCTGACCGTCTGGGATTCGCTGGCCATCTGCGAATACCTGGCCGAGCGGTTCCCGCAAGCGGCCCTTTGGCCGGCGGACCCCGCCAACCGCGCCCTGGCCCGGGCGGCGGCGGCGGAGATGCACAGCGGTTTTGGCGCCCTGCGCCGGACCTGCCCGATGGACATCGGGGCCCGGGCCGAGGTCGCCCTGGACGAGGAGGTCGCCCGGGACATCCGCCGGATCGTCGAACTGTGGACCGGCCTCTTGACCCGGTCGGGGGGACCCTTCCTGCTGGGCGACTGGAGCATCGCCGACGCCTTCTTCACCCCGGTCGCCACCCGGTTCGAGACCTATGGCGTCGACTTGGCGTCCTACGGTGACGAGGGGGGCGCCGCCGAGGCCTATTGGCGGCTGCTGCTGGCCCAGCCGGAGTACGAACAGTGGGCCGACGCGGCGGTCGCCGAATAGGGGTCGGGGCCCGGGTTCACCAAAAAACGGCGACTAGACATTTCTGGATAGGGTGTTTGGGCGATTTCTTGTCTAGTTTCAGGGTCTTGGCCCAGATCATGACTGGGGATCGCATGGCTCCCGGCTGGGGATCGTGTGGGGATCGAACAGGGTCGATATCCCTCCCGTATGGGGATCGCCTGTCTCCCCGATGGGGGTTTTCCCGGCGCCTGCCTTGCCCCCTTCGCGTTTGCACCCCTCGCGCTTGCCCTCCTCGCGCTTGATCGCTTCCCGCTTGAGCGCCACGGCGATCAGCCGCGACAGGGCCGCCTGTTTGTCGGCCATGCGGATGCGCAGGATCTGGCGCGTGCCATGGCGGGTGCGGTTCTCCTCGATCACCAGCTCCTTGATCCCCGCCGCATGGCCCCGGTTCAGCCGGACCCAGTCGATGGCCAGGCCGCCGCCGTGGGTCGGGCGGGTGAAGTCCAGCATATTGGCATAGGCCAGCCGTGACAGCTCGCGGATGGCGGGGTCCAGCTCCCCGGCCGCCTCGCCGGGCGCATCCAGCTGGAAGACGTCCGGCTCGAACGCCGCGGCCCCCATCGACAGCGCCGCCTCCGCCGGACGCGCGGTCGCTGGCGCATCGGAGGGCGGCCTGGAGAGCGCCGGCCTGGGCGCCCCCGCCGAGGGCGCCAGCCCAGGCGCC
>JBIIAX010000037.1:0-11114 GCA_044239675.1 Caulobacter sp. | reverse complement strand
GCATCCGCTGGCATTCCTTGTCGGTCAGGGTCAGGGCCGGGGCGACGGTGATGGAGTCGCCGGTGTGGACGCCCATCGGGTCGATGTTTTCGATCGAGCAGACAATGATGCAGTTGTCGGCCGTGTCGCGGACAACCTCCATCTCATACTCCTTCCAGCCCAGCACGCTTTCCTCGATGAGGACTTCGGTGGTGGGGGACAGGTCGAGGCCGCGCTCGACGATCTCGCGGAACTCCTCGACGTTGTAGGCGATGCCGCCGCCGGTGCCGGCCAGGGTGAAGCTGGGCCGGATGATCGCCGGCAGGCCGACGAAATCGAGGCCCACCAGCGCCTCGTCCATGGTGTGGGCGGCGTGGGATTTGGGCGATTCCAGGCCGATGGCGTCCATGGCGTTGCGGAATTTCTGGCGGTCCTCGGCCTTGTCGATGACCTCGGCCTTGGCCCCGATCATCTCGACATTGAACTGCTTGAGGACGCCCATCGCCTCGAGGGCCAGGGCGGTGTTCAGCGCCGTCTGGCCGCCCATGGTCGGCAGCAGGGCGTCGGGGCGTTCCTTCTCGATGATCTTGGCGACCATCTGCGGGGTGATCGGCTCGATATAGGTCGCGTCCGCCACGTCCGGGTCGGTCATGATGGTGGCGGGGTTGGAGTTGACCAGGATGATCCGGTAGCCCTCGGCGCGCAGCGCCTTGCAGGCCTGGACGCCGCTGTAGTCGAACTCGCAGGCCTGGCCGATGACGATGGGGCCAGCGCCGATGATCAGGATGGACTTGATGTCTGTGCGTTTGGGCATCGGATACTCGCGCGGACGGAGCGGTCGCGCCACAGCGCGCCCGGCCCCTGAAGATTTGAAAGCAGGCTAAGGCGCCCGTTTAGAGAGGGCGGAAGGGCAGGGCAAGCTTCCATTGCCCCCAAGGATGACAGAGGATCGGCCCCCAAGATCGACCAGGGAAGACAAGGCCATGCGCCACGCCGCTTTTATCGCCGTTCTGCTGTTGGGACTGGCCGCGCCGGCCGCGGCCGAGATGCCCGCCAAGGCTCCCGCGGGGGCGTCTGAGGCCCAGGCTCTGGGACGTTACGACAGCACCAATTCGGGCCAACCGATTCTCCTGCCGCAGGGCGGGGCGCAGGTGACGGTCAGCCGGGTGACGATTCCGGCGGGGGCCAGCCTGCCCGTCCACAAGCATCCGCACGCCCGCTACGCCTTCGTCGAGTCCGGCCATCTGCGGGTGAGCAACCTGGACACCGGCGGGGCGGTGGAGTTCCACGCCGGCGACACCATCATCGAGGCCCAGGGCCAATGGCACACCGGCACGGCGCTGGGGACCGAGCCTGTCGTCCTGCTGGTCATCGACCAGACCCCGCCGGGGGAGAGCAACATGGTGCGGAAGGAGTGATCGAGGTTGGCTGAGCCGATCAGGATCGAGGGGCTGAGTCTTGCCGAGCTCAGGTCGATGGCGCCTGAGGATCAGGACATCCTGGTCCCATTCGGCCGCGCGCTCGCCTTCCACATCGGGACGGCCACGATCCTGGCGGAATTCCTGGAGAGAGACGGCGGGCTTGTCGTCAACCTGGCGCACATCGATGGCGGCGGGGAGGGCGTGCTGCTGCCGCTCTGGAAAACGATCCTCGGCTGGGCCAGGCAACGTGGCCGGCCCTTCGTCCGCTGGAACGTGTTCGCCGCCACCTGCGCCGAGCCGAACCCCAGGTTGCTGGCATTCCTGAAGAGCCACGAGTTTGACGAGGTGGACGACCTCGAGCATGGCCGGATCTTCACCCGAACGACGCGGCTGGCCGATGCATCGCACCGACCGACTGACGTCTTAGGCGGTCAGGTTGGACAGGCCGGATGAGCGGACCTTGGAGCAAGCTGAAGAGCCGGGTTGAGGCCTTGTGGGCGCCGAGGCTGGGCTTGGCGATCCACTGCACCAGCTATGTGCTCGGGCGATCTCACGACCACAACAAGTTGTCTCGTCACTGGTTTCTGCTGGACGGCCGCATCATCTGGGATTTTCCGGGACCGTTCCTGGACGAGGACTGCAAGAGAGGCGGGCCGGCCCCTGGCGCGTCGCGAAGCTTTCCAAACGGCAGAGATGTAATCTCCCACCTGTTGCGCGATTATCTGGACCGGGATCGCGATAGGTTGTTCGAGCCTTTCGAGGGTGACGACTGGGAGTTGACGGACATTCTGCGCGCGGCCGACCGTCGGCTGGGCAAGGCGGCGCTGACGGCTTGGGCGGCAAAGTTGGATGGCGAACACCCCGCTCACCCGGTCCTCGACAGGCGATTCAGTTGCTGAACGAATCCCGGGCTCGTTGCGACACTACTGTTCCGGCCCCTCTCCCTGTGGATAGGGGTTCGTGAGCCGATAGATCACGCAATGCGCGTCGTGAAAGCGGACTTCGCCCTCCAGCTCGAACCCGGCCTTTTCCAGAACGCGGCGAGAGGCCGCGTTGCCGATGACCACCAGGCCGGCGATGTCGGGGAGGGCGAGGGTGGTGAAGCCGATGTCGACCAGGGCGGCGGTGATCTCGCTGGCCAGGCCCTGGCCCCAGTGGGCCTGGGTGAAGGTGTAGGCGATCTCGACCTCGGGGCGGCCTTCGACGGTCACATGGCGCAGGCCGGCGCGGCCGGCGAAGCGACCCTCGCGGTCCCGCAGCACCCAGAGGCCGAAGCCATGGCGGTCCCAGTGGTCGATGTTGTCGGCGAGATAGGCGCGGGTGGTCTCTCCCGACCGGACGCCGCCGAGAAAGCGGGAGACCGCCTTGTTGGCATGCAGGGCGACGAGGTCGGGAAGGTGATGGGGCGAAAGCCGCTCGGCGGTCAGTCGCGGGGTTTCGAACCTGTCCATGGGATTTCTCCGCCAGCCTGGACGCGGAGTGGGGCGTGTAGCGGCCGGGGTCAAGCCGCCAGCCTGGGTCCCGGAATGCAAAACGGGCCGGCCCCGTGAGGGACCGGCCCGAATTCTCAGATCACAGCCGGCCCGAGGGCCAGCGGCTCACTTACGCCTGGAGGCTGCCAGCGGACATCTTGCCGCTGCGGCTGTCGCGTTCCAGTTCGTAGTTGATCTTTTGGCCTTCGTTCAGCGAACGCAGGCCGGCCTTTTCGACCGCGGAGATGTGGACGAACACGTCGGCGCCACCTTCATCGGGTTGGATGAAGCCGAAGCCCTTGGTGCCGTTGAACCACTTGACGGTGCCGGTAGCCATTAGTTTTAGTCCTTTAGTACATGAATTCGCCCGTGCGAAAGCTTCGCGCGGACAATCAAACTTCGAGATGGATCGGGGGGCAGGTCCGGGCGCTTCAGATGCTGAAGCAAAGGATATACGGCCGAACCGAGACGAATTCGATCAGCCATCCTCTTCTTATTTTGCCGCTTTTGCAAGCCGATTCCAAAAAAACTTAGGCACGCATTCAATTCGAGCCGGAAATACCGATATAAGGGGGAGAAAATCTGTCGCGCGGCGATGGACGTCTAGTGCCGGAGCGCGCCATGAGTCTTCTCGAAAAAATCCCCACCATGAGCGACGAACAGGTGATCAACCTGCTGGCCAACGCCCGTCGCCTGAGCGAAGGTGCCGACCCCAAGCAGCAGGCCGCCGCCGCCGAAATCCTGCCCGCGCTGGAAGAAGAGGCCGCCACCCGCAAGACCGCCAAACTGGCCGCCGCCGCCGCCAAGCGCGCCGCCGCCCCCGGCCGCAAAAAGAAGGCGGTCGCCGAGCCGGCCGAAGCTGAGGCCGGCGACGAGGAGGCGGAAGAAGAGGAAGACGAAGACATGCCCGAGGCGATCGACGCCTAGGGCGCATAGCCTGCTCATCCCCGCCCGGGGATGAGCAGTTGGGCCCTATTTCGCCCTGTCCATCAGGCCGGCGAACCGTTCGAACAGATAGAGGCTGTCGGTCGGGCCGGGCGAGGCTTCCGGGTGGTGCTGGACGCTGAACACCGGCTTGTCGGTCAGCGCCAGGCCGGCGTTGCTGCCGTCGAACAGAGAGACATGGGTTTCGGTCACCGGGGCGGGCAGGCTGTCCCGGTCGACGGTGAAGCCGTGGTTCATCGAGACGATCTCGACCTTGCCGGTGGTCAGGTCCTTGACCGGATGGTTGGCCCCGTGGTGGCCCTGGTCCATCTTCACCGTCTTCGCCCCCAGCGCCAGGGCCAGCATCTGGTGGCCCAGGCAGATGCCGAAGACCGGCTTGCCGCTCGCCACCAGCTTCTGGATTTCCGGCACCGCATATTCGCCCGTGGCGGCCGGGTCACCCGGACCGTTGGACAGCAGCACGCCATCCGGGTTGCGGGCCAGGATATCCTCGGCCGAGGTGTCCGCCGGCACCACGGTGGCGCGGGCGCCGATGGAGGCCAGGCTGCGCAGGATGTTGCGCTTCACCCCATAGTCGATGACCACGACCTCATACTTCGGGGTCTCGAGCTTGCCGTAGCCCTCGCCCCATTCCCAGCTGGTCTCCTCCCAGGTGAAGGTCTGGCGGGTGGTGGCGTCCTTGGCCAGGTCCAGCCCAACCAGACCGCTCCAATCGCGCGCCTGGGCGACCAGGGCCGGAATGTCGAAGCGGCCGTCCGGGCTGTGGGCGATCACTGCATGGGGCATGCCCTTTTCGCGGATCAGCTTGGTCAGGCTGCGGGTGTCGACCCCAGCCAGACCGACTACGCCCCGCCGCAGCATCCAGCCGCCGAGGTCCGAATCGGCGCGGTAGTTGGCCGGATCGGTCGGGGCGTCGCGGAAGATGGCTCCCCGCGCCGCCGTCTCGGAGGCGCCGCTGATCTGTTCGATGTCCTCGATGTTGGTCCCGACATTGCCCATGTGGGGGAAGGTGAAGGCGACGATCTGGGCCATGTAGCTGGGATCGGTGAGGATCTCCTGGTAGCCGGTCATGGCGGTGTTGAAACAGACCTCGCCCACGGCCGCGCCGACGGCCCCGACGCCGATCCCCTGCAGGACCGTGCCGTCCGCCAGGACGAGGAGACCGGTGACGCCGGGAAGAAGGTCGGTCATGCTGCGGGTTCCTGGATGGGCAAACGGGCGCGTAGGTAGGGACTTGGCGCTCGCGGGTCAAACGCTATCGGAGGGCGGTATGCTCCAACTTCGGCCGAACTGCGAATGCTGTGATCGCGATCTGGCGCCGGACGCCGCCGGAGCGAGGATCTGCACCTTCGAATGCACCTTCTGCGAAGCCTGCGCCGGCGATCGATTCGGCCTCGTCTGCCCCAACTGCGGCGGCGGTCTGGTGGCGCGGCCGGTCAGGCCGGCCAGCCTGCTCGGAAAGTTTCCCGGCGGGACCGAGCGGGTGTTGAAGAGCCATGCGGCCTGCGCCTGATCGGCGCTCCGGGGCAGGAATCGGTGGAGGCCCCCGGCCCGCGCCGCTAAAACCCCCGCCATGCGCATCACCACGGTCGGCCTCGATGCTGACGACACCCTCTGGCACAACGAGACCATCTTCCGCCTGACCCACAAGCGGTTCGTGGCGCTGCTCGAGCCGCATGCCGACGAGGCGACGCTGGAGACCCGGCTGGCCGAGGTGGAGCGGCGAAATCTGCGGCTCTACGGCTATGGGGTGAAGGGCTTCACCCTGTCGATGATCGAGACGGCGATGGAGCTGACGCAGGGCGATCTGCCGTCGTCGGTGGTGCGGGAAATCCTGGCGGCGGGGCGGGAGATGCTGAGCGAGCCGGTCGAGCCGCTGCCGGGGGTGGAGACGGCGCTTAGCCTCCTGTCGGAACGCTACCGCCTGGTGCTGATCACCAAGGGCGACCTGCTGCACCAGGAGACCAAGCTGGCGGCCAGCGGCCTGGGCGACCTGTTCGCTGCGGTGGAGATCGTCAGCGAGAAGGATCGCGGGACCTATGAGCGGGTGTTCGCGCGGCACGGGTCAGGCGCTGAGCAGGCAGCCATGGCCGGCAATTCCGTGAAGTCCGACGTCATCCCGGCGCTGGAAGCCGGCGCCTGGGCGGCGTTGATCCCCTATCCGCTGGTCTGGGCCCATGAGGCCGCCTCGGCGCCCAAGGATCATGCGCGGTATGGGGAGCTGGAGAGCATCGCCGATTTGCCGGCCTGGCTTGAAGGGATTGGCTGACACGCGGTGCGGAATCGCTAACCTCCCGGGACCTTCGGGAGACTGACCTTGAAACGACTGATCCCCCTTGCCGCGACCTTACTGCTGCTGTCCTGCGCCAGCACGCCCACCACTCCGGCCTATGACCTCGTCATTCGCAACGGCCAGATCTACGACGGTACGGGCGCCGCGCCCTATGTCGGCGACGTGGCCATCAAGGGCGACCGGATCGTCGCCATCGGCAGGGTCTCCGGTACGGGCGCGCGGGAGATCGACGCGGGCGGCAAGGCGGTCAGTCCGGGCTTCATCAACATGCTGTCCTGGTCGAACGAGTCGCTGATCGCCGACGGCCGGGGCCTGTCGGACCTGAAACAGGGGGTGACGCTGGAGGTGATGGGCGAGGGCTCGTCCATGGGTCCGTGGAACCCGGCGATGATCGCCCAGGAGACCGAGCGGCAGGGGGACATCAAGTATCCGATCACCTGGACCACGCTGGGCGGATACATGGAGGCGCTGGAGAAAAAGGGCGTCGCCATCAATATCGCCTCGATGATCGGGGCGGAGACGGCGCGGACTTACGTGCTGGGCGAAGGCGACGTCGATCCGACGCCGGCCCAGCTGAAGACCATGCAGGGGCTGGTCGACCAGGCCATGGAGGAGGGCGCGGTCGGGGTCGGCTCGTCGCTGATCTATGCGCCCGGCAGTTATGCGGAAACCGATGAGCTGGTGGCGCTGGCCACCGAGGCCGGGCGGTGCGGCGGCGTGTACGCCAGCCACATGCGCTACGAGAGCGACCGGCTGCTGGACGGCATCGACGAACTGATCGAGATTTCCCGCCGCTCCGGCGCGCCGGGCGAGATCTGGCATCTGAAACAGGCGGGCAGGACCAACTGGGACAAGCTGGACCCGGCCATCGCCCGGATCGAGGCGGCGCGGGCGGAAGGCCTGCGGATCAGCGCCAATATGTACAGCTATACCGCCGGCTCCACCGGCTTCGACGCCGCCATGCCGCCCTGGGTGCAGGCGGGCGGGCGGGAGGCCTGGATCGCCCGGCTGAAGGACCCGGACATTCGGGCGAAAGTGATCGCCGAGATGCGCGACCCCAAGGCGCCGTACGAGAACCTCTACCGCCACGCCGGGGCCGAGGGGACGATCATGGTCGGCTTCCGCAGCGAGGCGCTGAAGCCCCTGACCGGCCGGACCCTGGCCGATGTGGCGAAGGAACGCGGCGTCTCGCCGGAGGAGGCGATGATCGACCTGGTCATCGCCGACGGCAGCCGCATCCAGGTGGTCTACTTCCTGATGAGCGAGGACAATGTCCGCCGCCAGACGACCCTGCCCTGGATGAGCTTCGGCTCCGACGCCTCGGCCCTGGCGCCGGAGGGGGTGTTTCTCAAGTCCTCGACCCATCCCCGCGCCTACGGCAATTTCGTCCGGGTGCTGGGGAAGTATGCTCGCGACGACAAGGCCCTGACCCTGACCGAAGCGGTGCGCAGGATGAGCGGCATGCCGGCTCATAACCTGGGGCTGAAGGACCGGGGCCTGCTGAAGACCGGCTATTTCGCCGATGTGGTGATCTTCGATCCGGCCACGGTCGGCGACCACGCCACCTACGACCAGCCCCGCCGGTATGCGACCGGCATCAGTGAGGTGGTGGTCAACGGCGCCCTGGTGCTGAAGGCCGGCGAGCCGACGGGGGCGATGAGCGGCCGGTTCGTGCGCGGACGGGGCTGGACCGGCTGGAAGGACGGCGGCTGCCGCAAGTCGGCGAAGGACTGGACATGGTAGCTACAGGGTCAGGGCCCAGGCCCAGATCACCCAAAGACTGAACACCAGCACCGCCACGGCCAGGACGCGGGTCCACAGCCGGCGGCTGGCGACGCCGATCAGCCGGGCGTCGCGGAACAGGGCGGCGCAGCAGAGGACGTAGGCCAGCATAGTGGTCGCCACGGTCAGGCCGATGAGGACGTTCAGTTGTTTGGCCAGGGTCGGGGAGGCGGTGGCCACAGCGATCAGGGTCATGATCGCCCCGGTGACGATCAGGCCGCGCCGGGGGATCACCGCCGGGTCGGTCTCGGTCAGGACCTTGGGGAAATAGCCGACGGAGGCGCCGGCCCGGGCGGTCTCGCCGGTGACCAGGATCCAGCCGGCCAGGGTGCCGCAGGTTTTGACCACCGCGAAGACGGCGACCAAAACGCCGGCGATCGGCCCGGCCAACCGGCTGACCACATCGGCGAAGGGGGCGGTGGACTTGGCCAGTTCGGCGGGCGGGATGACGCCCTGCACGGCGACGCAGGCGGCGATATAGACGACGGCCGACAGGGCCACGCCGCCGAAGGCGGCGATGGGGATGTTGCGGCCGGGATTGTCGACCTTGGCGGCGATGGCGTTGGCGCACTCCATGCCGAGGAAGGCCCAGAAAATCAGCAAGACCATCCCGGGCAGCTCGCCCGTCAGCGGCTTGCCCGACGGATTCCAACTGGCGGCGAACAGGGCGGGGTCG
The DNA here is from genome assembly GCA_044239675.1 of Caulobacter sp. Taxonomy (GTDB): domain Bacteria; phylum Pseudomonadota; class Alphaproteobacteria; order Caulobacterales; family Caulobacteraceae; genus Caulobacter. Next base: position 2,546 of record JBIIAX010000037.1, on the reverse strand, counting down.
AAGGCGAACAGGCCCAGCACGATGGCCGCCAGGATCGGCAACAGGCCCAGGGCCAGGGCCGCGCCGCTGAGCCGGGTGACCAGCTTCGGTCCCGCCAGATTGACTAGGGTGAAGATCCAGATCACCGCCAGCAGGGACAACAGGGTTGGCACAGGTCCCGCGAGGCCGGGGATCAGCGAGGTCAGGTAGCCCACCGCCGCCAGGCCGATGGCCACGTTGCTGAGCGGACAGCCGACCCAGTAGGAGAACCAGGCGATAAACCCCAGGAAGGGGTGCAGAGCGGTGCGGGCATAGTCGGAAATCCCGTCCGCCTCGGGCCGAATCCGCCCCAGCGCCGCGAACACCGCCGCCAGACCGATGGCCCCCGCCGCGCTGACCAGCCAGCCGATCAGGCTGGAGGTCCCGAAGGGCGCGATGGAGGTGGGCAGGATGTAGATCCCGGCCCCGATCATGTTTCCCGCCACCAGCAGGGTGGCGAGGACGGGCCCGATGCGGCGATCACTGTTCATCGAGCGAGTTCCCATGAGGGAACGGACCGCGTCAATCCTCCTCCAGGCTTTGCTTGGAGGCGGATTTTCCATCGGCGGATGTCACAAGCCGGCTGGCCACCTCGTCTCCCCATAAACCGGAGACTGTCATGCACCGCTGGATCCCCGCCGTCCTCGCTCTGCTGCTGGGCGCCAACGCCCTGTTCATGCTGGTTGCGCCCCAGGCCTGGTACGACGCCGTGCCGGGGGTCAGCCTGACCGGCCTCTATAATCCCCACTTCGTCCGCGACATCGCCATGGCCTATCTGGTCGCCGTCCTGGGCCTGGCCTGGTTCGCCTGGCGCCCGGTCCAGGGCTGGCCGGCCGTGGTCTGCGCGGCCGCCTTCCTGAGCCTGCACGCCGCGATCCACCTCTTCGACAATGCCTGCGGGGGCAGCCCGCTGCGGGACGGCCTGCGCGACCTGCCGGGCGTCTATCTGCCGGCCGTCCTGACCAGCTGGATGGCGTTCGCGGCCCGACCCCCTAGACTTGGAGCCTGACATGCTGAAAGCCATCCTCTCCCGCCAGATCGGCGCCTTCGAACGGCGCTGGAACTACAAGGCCGGCTATATGCGCGACATCCTGGCCGCCGGGCCCGGCCGTTACCTGCGCTTTGGCCTGGTGGCCTCGCTCGGCCAGGGCAGGGCGGCGCCGGCCGAGGCCACGGCCGCCGCCGGCATCACCGCCACCCTGTCGGAGGACTGCGGCCCCTGCACCCAGATCAGCGTCGACATGGCCGAGCAGGGCGGGGTCGATCCGGCCGTCCTGCGCGCTGTCCTGGCCGGGGACCAGGCGGCGATGACCCCGGCCGCGCGCCTCGGCTATCGCTTCGCCGCCGCCGTCCTGGCCAAGGACGCGGACGGTTGTGACGCGGCGCGGGAGGAGATCCGGGCCCTATGGGGGTCGGCCGCGGTGGTCGATCTCAGCCTGGCGGTGACCATGGGACGGATGTACCCGACCGTGAAGTTCGGCCTCGGCCACGCCCGCGCCTGCGCCCGGGTGACGGTGGCCGGCCAGCCGGCCCCCTTCCACCGGCCGGAGGTCCTGGCGGCATGACGGACCCGCTGGCCCTGTTCGAAACCCAACGGCCGCGCCTCAAGCGCCTGGCCTACCGGATGCTGGGTTCGGTCAGCGAGGCCGAGGATGTGGTGCAGGACGCCTGGATGCGCTGGGAGCGGGCCGGGGCCGTCGCGGACAACCCCCAGGCCTGGCTGATCCAGACGACCACCCGGCTGTGTCTGGACCGACTGAAGTCGGCGCGGGCCCGGCGGGAGGCCTATGTCGGCCCCTGGCTGCCCGAGCCGCTGGTCGAGACGGCCGAGGACGATCCACTGGAGCGGGCGGAGGATGTCTCCATCGCCTTCCTGCTGGCCCTGGAGCGGCTGTCGCCGCTGGAGCGGGCGGTGTTCCTGCTGCACGATGTGTTCGACCAGGACTATGCCGACGTCGCCCGGGTTCTGGATCGCGACGAGGCTGCCTGTCGCCAGTTGGCCAGCCGGGCGCGGGGCCATCTGAAGGCGGCCCGACCGCGTTTCACCGTGCCGCGCGACGAGGCGGTGAAACTGGCAAGGGCCTTCATGGCGGCGGCGACCCGCGGGGATTTCGCCTCGCTCAGCGCTCTGCTGGCCGAGGATGCGGTTATGATCACCGATGGCGGCGGCAAACGACCCTCGGCCCTGCGGCCGATGATCGGGCGCGAGGACGTGATGAGCCTGCTCCGGGGGCTGGCCTGGCGCCAAGCCTGGCCGTTGGGCGGCGAGCCGGCGATGGTGCGGATCAACAGTCTGCCGGGGGTGGTGCTGAATGATGGCGGGGGCCTGACCATCATCGCCTTCGAGCCGGACGGCGAGGGACGGCTGGCGGCCATCTATGTCATGCGCAATCCGGAGAAGCTGACCCATCTGGCCGGGGCCGCCAGGCCTGGACAGCCAGGCTGAGGACGACCAGGGCCGCAGCGGCCAGCAGCCCGCCCCGGGGCCCGAGGAGGGCGGCCAGGGCCATGCCGGCCATGGGGCCAAG
>JBIIAX010000013.1:0-119654 GCA_044239675.1 Caulobacter sp. | reverse complement strand
GCAGCCAAGGCCCCGGCCACCGTTCCGCGCCCCTCGCCGTCCGCGGTCCGGCCCCAGCCGGCGACCCTGCCACCGGCCGCGACCACCCCGGCGCCGCTGGTCGTGCCAACGGCCCCGGCCCCTCCGCCGCCGCCCGCCGCCGTCCGTCCGCCGGCCGATCCCAGCGCCCCGATCACCACCCGCGATCCGCAATGAGCCTGATGACCACTCGCGCCGAGATTCTCGGCCTGCTCGATGGCCTGGACATCGCCCATTCCACCCTCGATCATCCGGCGGTGTTCAGCGTCGGCGAGGGCGACGACTTCAAGGCCAGCCTGCCAGGGGGCCACAGCAAGAACCTGTTCCTGAAGGACGCCAAGGGTCGGCTGTGGCTGATCTCGGCCCTCGGCGAGACGGCGATCGACCTCAAGCGGCTGCATACCGTCATCGGCTCGGCCCGCCTGAGCTTCGGCAGCGCCGCGCTGATGCAGGAGGTTCTGGGCGTCACCCCGGGCTCGGTCACGGCCTTCGCCCTGGCCAATGACGCCGAGCATCGGGTGACCTTCGTGCTCGACGCCGCCCTGGCCGGTTCCGACCCGGTCAACTTCCACCCCCTGGTCAACACCGCCACCACGGCCATCAGCCAGGCCGACTTCCGGCGGTTCCTGGCGGCGGTGAATCACCCGCCGATGATCGTGGACTTCGAGACGATGCAGCGGGTCTAGCGCGCAGCCTCCGCCCTCAATCCTCTTTCCACGGACAAGGCCAGGATGACGGTCGGGGGAGCGTTCCCCCGCCCCGACCGTTCTCCGCCGACCCGAATTTCACCTTCGAGCGTTGAACCGATGCCGGCTTGCGCCCATCTTCGCGCCAAAGACACCAGCCATGGACCCTGCATGACCCTCATCGGCGAAACCACTCTGGCCCCAAGCCCCGCGGACCTGATCAAGGAAGGCTCCGACGCGGGCTTCATGGCCGAGGTCATTGAGGCCAGCCGCACCCAGCCGGTGATCGTCGACTTCTGGGCCACCTGGTGCGGTCCCTGCCGCCAGCTCACCCCGACTCTGGAAAAGGTCGTCCTGTCGATGAAGGGGGCGGTCAAGCTGGTGAAGATCGACGTCGACAAGAACCCGGCCTATGCCGGTCAGCTTCGCGTCCAGTCGATCCCCACCGTCTATGCCTTTGTCAACGGCCAGCCGGTCGACGGTTTCCAGGGCGCCCTGCCGGAAAGCCAGGTCCGCCAGTTCGTCGACCGCCTTGTCGGCCCGGCCCCGCCCAGCGAGATCGACGAAGTCCTCAGCCTGGCCAAGGACTCCATCGATCTCGGCGATCTTGGCGGCGCGGCCCAGGCCTATGCCCAGGCCCTGCAGATGGACCCGGCCAATGTGAAGGCCATCGGCGGCCTGGCCCGCTGCTACCTGGCCAGCGGCGATGTCGAGGGGGCGGCCGAGGTCGTCGCCCTGGCCCCGGCGGACGCCAAGGATCCGGACCTGGACGCCGCCCGCGCGGCGCTCGCCCTGGCCGAGGGCGCGGCCTCCGAAACCACGCCCTTCGAACAGGCCCTTGCCAAGGACCCGAACGACCACCAGGCCCGTTTCGACCTCGCCGGAGCCTATGCCGGCCAGGGCCGTTTCGAGGAGGCCGCGACCCAACTGCTTGACATCATCGCCGCCGACCGGACCTGGAATGACGAGGCGGCGCGCAAACAGCTGCTCACCGTCTTCGAGGCGGCGGGCCACACGTCGGAAGTCACAAAAAGCGGCCGCCGGCGGTTGTCTTCCATCCTGTTCAGCTAGATCACCCTCATGATCACCGGATATCGCAAGCTCGAAGACCTGCCGCAGGCCATTCCCGTCTTTCCGCTGGACGGGGCGGTCATCCTGCCGGGCGGCCAGCTGCCGCTGAACATCTTCGAGCCGCGCTATCTGAACATGCTGGACGACGCCATGGCCGGCGACCGGATGATCGGCATGATCCAGACCCGCTCCGGCGGCGACCGGGAAATGCCGGCCATCAGCCCAGTGGGCTGCGTCACCCGCGTCACCTCTTTCGCCGAGACCGGCGATGGCCGCTATCTGATCACCCTGACCGGGGTCTGCCGCTTCCGGGTGGCGGAGGAACTGGGCCTGCGGGCGCCCTACCGCCAGGTCCGAGCCGACTACGGCCCCTATATCGCCGATCTGCAACCGCCGGAGCCGACCCTGCTGGATCGCGCCCCCTTCCTCGAAGCCCTGAAGGGCTATCTGTCACCGCGCGGCCTAGCCGTGGACTGGGACGCGGCCGAACAGGCCCCGGCCGACTCCCTGGTCGACAGCCTGGCCATGGGCCTGCCGTTCGAGCCGGCGGAGAAACAGGCCTTGCTGGAGGCCATCGACCATGCCGAACGGGCCGACATCCTCACCGCCCTGTTGCGGATCGACGCAAGTATCGGGGACGACGAAGACCCGACGATGCAGTAGGAACCGGTCATGACCGAACCCGCCCCCACCGTCGAAGTCGATCCGCGCCTGCTCGAAATCCTCGTCTGCCCGATCGCCCACACCCCGCTGGAATACGACCGCGCCGCGAACGAACTGATCAGCCGCGCGGCGAAACTGGCCTATCCGATCCGCGACGGGGTGCCCGTGATGCTGCCGGAAGAGGCGCGAGAGCTGAGCGAGTAAGGCTCACAAGTTCCGCCCCCAAGGGAGGCGGGAATTAAATCTCCCTACAGCGCCTCGCCCCGCAGCAGCCGCGGCAGATCCCCCACCGCCCCGCCGGCCTCGCGCATGAAGAACCGTCTCGCCGGCCCGATACGGTTGACCACCGCCATCCCCAGGTTCCGCAGTCCCCGGATCGGCCCGATGTCGTTGGAAAACAGCCGGGTGAAGACGTCCGTCGCCGCCGCCAGCATGACATTGTCGAACCGCCGCCAGGCGCCGTAGCGCTCCAGCACGACTTCCGAGCCGATGTCCTCCCCGACCCGCAAGGCCTCGACCAGCACCTGGGCCAGGGCGGCGGCGTCCTTGAGGCCGAGGTTGAGCCCCTGGCCAGCGATCGGATGCACCCCGTGGGCGGCGTCTCCAAGCAGGGCCACCCGGGGTCGGCTCATCTCTTCGGCCAGGGCAAGGCTCAGCGGATAGACGAAGACCGGGCCGGTGATCCGGGGCGTCCCCAGGAAATCGCCGAACCGGCGCTGCAGATGGGCGTGAACCACCTCCGGCCGCGCACCCCTGAGGGCCTCGGCCTGGGCGGTCTTTTCGGTCCAGACCAGGCTGGCCCGCTGCTCGGTCAGGGGCAGGATGGCGAAGGGGCCGCCCGGCAGGAAGTATTCGTGGGCGACGCCCTCGTGGTCTCGGTCCAGGCTGACCGTGGCCACCACGCCGGACTGACCATAGCCCCAGCCGATCAGACCGATGCCGGCGGCCTCGCGGATTACCGAATTGCGGCCCTCGGCCCCGACCACCAGCGGCGCGCTCAGCACCCGGCCATCGTCCAGCGTCACCCGGGCGGCGGCGGGCGTCACCTCCAGCCCCCGCACCCGCGCCGGGGCCAGCACCGTCAGGCCCGGCGTTCGCCCCACCGCCTCGGCCAGGGCGGCCCGGATGCGGCGGTTCTCGATCAGATAACCCAGGGGCTCGCCGTCGCTGCTGTCGCCGATCTCGGCGCTGTCGAACCGCAGGAAGGCCGAACCCGGACGGCCGGAGGCGGCGCCCGGCGTCTTGCCGTCGGTGACCAGGATCTGCTCGATCCGCTGGGCGTGCGGGGCCAGGGCCTCGCCGGCCCCAAGGGCCCGCCACTGGCGGAACGAGGAATAGGCGATTGCCGAGGACCGCCCGTCGAAGGTCGGGGCCAGCTGGTCGGTGAAGGGGGCCGGATCGACCAGGATGGCGGTCAGGCCGGCGCTGGCCAGGGCCAGCCCAAGCGTCGCCCCGGCCATCCCGGCCCCGGCGATGATGACGTCCGCGTCGTGGGGTTGGGTCATGGGCGGATATGTGCGCCGAAAAGGCGGCCTGTCCAGACGTGGTTAGAGTTCAAACGCCGCGGAGACTATGTCGCCGTCCGGGGTCAGGGCCGCTCGCTTCATGCCCTGCGAGACATAGGGCATGGCGATGGACCCGTCGGCGGCCACGGCGATCAGGCCGCCGTCGCCGCCCATGGCGGCGATCTCGGCCAGGACGGCGTCGGCGGCATCCTTCAGGCTCTGGCCGCCGAACCGCATGCGGTGAGCCAGTTGGGCGGCTGCGGCCACCTTGACGAAATACTCGCCTTGGCCGGTGCAGCTGACCGCCACCCCGGCGTCGGCCCAGCAGCCGGCGCCGATGATCGGCGAATCTCCGACGCGCCCGGGCATCTTGCCGAACACCCCGCCGGTCGAGGTGCAGGCGGCAAGGCGCCCCTCAAGATCGCGGACCACGCAGCCGACCGTGCCGTGGGCCAGGGTCCCCGGCGGATGGTTGTCCTCGAAAGTCCCGGCCCGAGTGAACCAGGCGTCCGGGTCGGCGATGCGGGCAAAGCCGCGCGCGGCGGCGAATCCGGCTGCGCCCGACCCCGCCAGCATGACGTGCTGGGTATGCTCCAGTACCTCTCTCGCCACGGCGATCGGGCTCTCGAACCCCTCCAGCGCCGCCACCGCCCCGCAGCGCAGAGCCGCGCCGTCCATGATCGCCGCGTCCAGCTCATAGATTCCGTCGGTATTGGGCGAGGCGCCCCGGCCGGCGACATAGAGGCCGGAAGCCTCCAGCGCCTGGGTGGTCTGGGTCGCGACGTCCAGGGCGGTCGCTCCGGCCTTCAGGCTGTCCCGCGCCGCCTCCACCAGGCCCCGCATATGGGCGATCTCGCGATCATAGTCGCGCCCGGCTTTCGCCCCGGCGCCGCCGTGCAGGACCAGACTCAAACAATTGTTCGCCATCTTCGGACTCCCGGCCTATGAACGTCGTAACGGCGGCGATAGCCTCGTCCGCCTTAATTTACAGAGCGGGAGACGTGGCATGAAGGCTGTGCTGAGCAAGGTCGTGGGTGGTCCCGAGACCCTGGTGGTGGAAGAGCTGGACAGCCCCACCGCCGGTCCCGGTCAGGTGGTTCTGTCGGTCAAGGCCTGCGGGGTCAACTACCCCGACGTCCTGATGATCAAGGACATGTACCAGTTCAAACCGCCGCGCCCCTTCTCGCCCGGCGGCGAGGTCTCCGGCATCGTCAAGGAACTCGGCGAAGGCGTCACCGGCGTCAAGGTCGGAGACCGGGTGCTGGCCTCCACCGGCAGCGGCGGCATGGCCCAGGAAGTGGCCCTCGACGCCAGCCGCCTGACCCCCATTCCCGACAGCATGCCCTTCGATGAGGCGGCCGCCTTCATGATGACCTATGGCACCAGCTGGTACGCCCTGAAGGATCGCGGCTACCTGAAGCCCGGCCAGACCCTGCTGGTCCTCGGCGCCGCCGGCGGCGTCGGCCTGGCGGCCGTCGAACTGGGCAAGGCAATGGGCGCGCGGGTGATCGCCGCCGCATCCAGCCAGGAAAAGGTCGATCTGGCCATCAGGCACGGCGCCGAATCCGGCGTCGTCTATCCGCCCGGCCCCTTCGACAAGGATGGCCTGAAGGCCCTTGCACAGCTGTTCAAGGACGCCTGCGGCCCTGCCGGCTGGGATGTCGCCTACGATTCCGTCGGCGGCGACTATGCCGAGGCCACCATCCGCGCCGCCGGCTGGGGCGGCCGCTTCCTGGTCATCGGCTTTCCGGCCGGCATCCCCAAGGTGCCGCTGAACCTGACCCTGCTGAAAAGCTGCGACATCGTCGGCGTCTTCTGGGGCGCGGCCGTGGCCCGCGATCCAAAGGGCCACAAGGAAAACGTCGCCCAGCTGATGCAGATGTACGCCGACGGCAAGATCAAGCCCCACGTCTCGGAGACCTTCTCCCTGGAAAAGGCCGGCGACGCCATCGCCCACCTGGAGGCCCGCAAGGCGCTCGGCAAGGTCGTCGTCACCACCGAATAGGCGGAACGGCGAGGACCAGAAAAGGCCGCGCCGGCGGGCGACCCGCCGGCGGAGGACCATAGAAACCAGAGGGAAGGACATCGCATGGCCGGAAGGCTGAACGGGAAGGTGGCCCTGATCACCGGCGCCGCCTCGGGCATCGGCCTGGGCGCGGTGGAGCTGTTCGTGGCGGAGGGGGCGATGGTGGTCGCCGCCGACCTGCAGGACGAGAAGGGGGCGATGCTTGAGCAACGGTTTCCCCAGACCGTTCGCTACATCCGCTGCGATGTCACCCAGGAGGCGGATATCGCCGCGGCCACGGCCCTGACGGAATCGGCCTTCGGCGGCCTCGACATCCTGTTCAACAATGCCGGCCATGGCGGCACGCCCACCGGCGTCGTCGACATGGACGCCGACGGCTGGGACGCCACCTTCGCCCTGCTGGTCAAGGGCCCGGCGCTGGGCATGAAGCACGCCACGCCGTTGATGCTGAAGCGCGGCGGCGGCAGCATCATCAACACCGCCTCCATCGCCGGTTTGCAGGCGGGCTTCGGCCCCCTGGCCTATAGCGCCGCGAAATGCGCGGTTATCCATATGAGCCGCTGCGCCGCCGCCGAGCTCAGCCCCCAGAAGATCAGGGTCAACGCCATCTGCCCGGGCCTGATCGCCACCTCCATCTTCGGCGCCAGCATGGGCCTGACCCGGCCCGAGGCCGATCAGATGGCCGCCCGGATCGCCGAGGCCGCCGACCAGATGCAACCCTACCCCAAGGGCGGCGCGGCCGACGACATCGCCCGCGCCGCCCTCTACCTGGCCAGCGACGACAGCCTGTTCGTCACCGGGACCCATATCGTCGTCGACGGCGGCATCACCATCGGCGGTCGGGGCAGCTGGGATCCCAAGGTCGGCTCGCCGATCCTGGCGGCCATGGGCATCACCCCGGAGGAGGCCCAGGCCATGCGCGAGGCCGCCATGGCCGGCCCGCAGGGGTGAGCGCGGTCCCACCGGCAAACCCGCTCCGGGCCGGGCCGGCTCGCTGATGCCCGAGGAACTGCCGCCCATCACCGAGCCGGCTCGCCCGGCCTCCGCACCGCAGTCCCATGCCCATCGGGCGCGGGCCGCCTATCGCGGCCTGGCGCCCAACGTCCAGGGGGCCCTGTGGATGCTGGCCTCGGCCATCACCTTCACGGCGATGACCAGCTTGATCAAGGTGCTGGGCGCGGACTATCCGGCGGCGCTACAGACCTTCTACCGCTCGGCGGCGGGCCTGTTCGTGCTGCTGCCCTTTATCGCCCGCGACTGGCGCGGGGCCTTCCGCACCACCCGGCTGGGCATCCTTCTGTTCCGCTCCGGCGCGGGCACGGTGGCGATGATCCTCAGCTTCTACGCTTTCCAGAAGCTGCCCCTGGCCGAGGCCAACGCCCTCAGCTTCACCCGCAGCCTGTGGCTGGTGCCGCTGGCCTTCTTCATCCTGCGGGAAAAACTGGGCGCCTGGCGGATCGGGGCCGCCCTGGTCGGGTTCGTCGGGGTCAGCGTCATGCTGGCGCCGGGGTTCGTCTCCGGCGGTCACGGGTTCGGCCTCGGCCAGCTGGCCGCCCTGGCCTCGGCCGGGCTGTTCGCCATGACCATCACCGGCATGAAGGTGATGACCCGCGACCACAGCCCCTTCACCCTGCTGGTCTATGCCGCCGTGCTGGGCGTCGCCTTCTCCATCCCGCCGGCCCTGTTCGTCTGGGCCTGGCCCAGGCCGATGGATTTCATCCTGCTCTGCGCCATGGGCGTCATGGGGACCCTCACCCAGGCCTGCTATATCAAGGGCATGCAGATCGGCGACGCCGCCGCCATGGCCCCCATCGACTACACCCGCCTGGTCTTCACCGCCCTGATCGGCTTCGTCGCCTTCCACGAGGTCCCCGGCTGGACCACCATCCTCGGCGCCGTGATCGTGGTCGCCTCCACCCTGGTGATCACCTGGCGCGAACAGCAGACGGCCAAGGCCGAGAAGCTGGCGGCGGCTAACCCGCCGGCTGCCTGAAGACGCCGGGACGGTCGCTGACATGCCGATGGCCGGTCAAAAGCCCATCGTCGGGTTGGCCGGGTTGTCAAAGAAGAAGGCCAGTTGAGCCGCATAGTGGAGGAACCAGATGGCCCAGATGGTCCTCTGGCGGGACCCGAGAAGCTCCACCCCCATGAACAGCTGTCCGGCCAGCAGGAAGTCGGAGAGCAGGAACAGCAGTCCGCCGACCGCCCACTGCGGGTTGTCGGACCAGCGGCTCAAGGCCGCGCAAACCATGATGGTGCTGATCAGCACATAGAAGGCGACGCCCCAGAACAGGCTTCCCAGACCCTGCCAGAGCCAGACCATCAACAGCCCTGAGCCAATGATGACTAAGGCCATTGCGACGATGACCCCCACAGGCGGTGCTCCGGGCGCCGCTTCCAGGCTCGGCGCCAGGAAAAGCGTGATGAAGCAGAGATGGCCGATCGAGAAGGCCGCCATGCCCCGGACCAGCCAGCGCTTCGGCTCACCACTTAGCAGGCCGTCGCCGAGTGCGACGAAGGCAAGGCCGGCGGTAAAAAACATCCAGGGCGCCAGGACGCGACCGGTTACCCCTCCGCTCCAGATGGCCGATGCCCCGATGATCGCCGCCATTGCGGCCAAGGCGCCAACAGGCAGCACGCTCACCAATGCGCGAACCCTGGATGGGGACCGCGTGCTGAATACAAATCCGTAAATCACCGCCGAGACCAGGGAGATGAGCAGCAAGGCCGCCATGATGACCGACACCGATGTCTCGGAGGGTGTCATCAGCCTGCCCCCGTGGCTCTCGATGACCTGCCGAGCGATATCACCCGATGGCCCTGGAGCCGGAGCGCCAACGACGCCCCGCACCGCGTCGCCCAGTCTCCCGCCCCCCGGCTGCATTCAGTCCTCGTCGCCCTTGATGAAGGCCCGGGCGGCGCTTCTGTGCCGGTCCTTCACATATTTGCCGGCCACGGCCAGCAGGGCGGCGATAACCGCGGCGTCGTCAGTGAAGCCGATGCCGACCAGGACGTCAGGGATGACGTCGGTGGGCAGGACGAAATAGGCCAGGGCGGCCATCATCATCCCCTTGGCGGCCATCGGCGTCGCGGGGTCGCGGGCGCACCACCAGATGGCCAGGACATCGTCGAGGAAGGGGATCTTTCCGGCCACCTTGCGGACCTTGGGCCAGAATCCCTTGGCCACCCGCACCTCATTGACCTTGATGACCTCCGGAATCAGCGCCTTGCGCGGGTCGATGACATCTTCCGGTCGTCCATGTCCCGAGTTGACGTCGGGTGACGGCTTGGCTTTCGCGCTCACGTGTCTAAACCCTCTTTCCGAAGTCGTTATTCAATACAATCAGGATGGGAGACGTCCATGAAACTCGATAGTTCCGTCGCCGCCGTCGTCACCGGCGGCGCGTCAGGCCTCGGTGAAGCCACGGTCCGCGCCCTCGTCGCGCAAGGCGTCAAGGTCGCCATCTTCGACCTGGACCGCCAGGCCGAGCGCGGCGCCGCCCTCGAAAAGGAATTGGGGGTCACCTTCTGCGCTGTCAACGTCACCAGCGACGAAGACGTTGACGCCGGTTTCGCCAAGGCCCGCGCCGCCAATGGCCAGGAACGCATCCTGGTCTGCTGCGCCGGCACCGGCAACGCCGCCAAGACGGCCAGCCGCGACAAGGCGACCGGCGCGATCAAGCACTTCCCGCTCGCCCACTTCGACATGATCATCCAGATCAACCTGGTCGGCACCTTCCGCTGCATCGCCAAGAGCGCGGCCGGAATGCTGACCCTGGAGCCGCTGGAAGACGGCGAGCGCGGCGCCATGGTCAACACCGCCTCGGTGGCGGCCGAGGACGGCCAGATGGGCCAGGCGGCCTATTCGGCGTCCAAGGGCGGCGTCGTCGGCATGACCCTGCCGATCGCCCGCGACCTGATGAGCGAAGGCATCCGCGTCAACACCATCCTGCCGGGCATCTTCAACACCCCGCTGATGAACGCCGCGCCGGAAGCGGTGAAACAGGCCCTGGCCGCCTCGGTGCCCTTCCCCAAGCGTCTCGGCTACGCGGAAGAATACGCCCAGCTGGCCCTGACCATGATCACCAACGGCTACTTCAACGGTGAAGACGTCCGTCTCGACGGCGCCATCCGGATGGCGCCGCGCTAAGCGGACGCCAAGGCCTGATACGATCAAGGCCCTCCCCGATGGGGAGGGCCTTTTTCTTGAGCGCTACTTCACCTCGGGCCGGACAATGCCAGGACCGAGGTTGGCGGCCACTTCGCGGGCGTTGAAGCTGGTTTCCGGACCGCCCGGCGACGCGCCGCGATACATGACGATCTCGGCGCTGGCTTCGTACTTCTCGACCGTCCGCACATCGACATCATCGGCCCAGAAACGGTTGTTGTACCAGGGATCCCAGCTGCGCCAGCCCCAGCGGGGCCCGAAATAGCGCCAGCTGGGCCGCCAGCCGCCGTATCCATAGCCGCCGCCGAAACCCGGATCGGCATAGATGCGGGTGGTCTTGTCGGTCTGCCGGTCGGCCAGGACGAAGCCGTCATAGCCCTCGGCGATCGTCAGTTCGGCGGCCCGATACAGCAGGTAGCGCTCGACGGTGTCGCGCGAGGTCAGGCTGTTGCCGGAGAAGGTCACCTTGAACCGGTTCGATGTGATCCGCTGGTCGGCATAGCCGCCGGAGACCGGCTGGCCCCGGACATTGGGTTGATAGGGGGTGGCGGTGGCGCAGGCGGTCAGTCCCGCTCCGCCGATGGCCAGAGCCGCCGCGATCGCCGCGGCCTTTGCGAGCCTCATGGCATCCTCCTGTGGGCGGCGAAAACCCCGCCCGCGTCTGTCGTCCCAGGTCTTAACAGTCGGATGGGCAAGGCGGTTGCGCAAGGGTGCAAGTCCCTGAAAAATCGCCAGCTTTACGCCGCTGACGCGACTATCCCCGGCTGAGGATCAGTCCTGCCGCCAGGATCAGGAGAGCCCCGACCACGAGGCGGAAGATCCGCCGGAACCTTGGCTCGGTCATTCGCGCCGCCAGCACCGCGCCGCCCAGGCCGTAGGCGGTCATGGTGATGCAGTCCATGCCGATGGTCGCCAGGGCGCAAAGGGCAAGCTGCGGCGGCAGGGACAGCTTCGGATCGAGGAAGGGCGGCAGGACGGCGGTGAAGAACAGCAGAACCTTGGGGTTGGCGATCTGCACCGCGAAGCCGTCGCGAAAAGCCGAGCGGCTGGCTGTGGTCGGCGGCGCCGCCGCATCCGGCGCATTGCGAACGCCGGCGATGATCGAGCTCAGCCCCAGCCAGGCGACATAGAGGGCCCCGAGGAAGGTCAGGATGTGGAAGGCCAGCGGAAAGGCGGTGACCAGGGCGCCCAGGCCCAGGGCCGCCCCGGCGAACCAGATCAGGGTGGCGCTGTTCATTCCCAGAACGCCCAGAAGCACCGCTCGCTTGCCGCGCCGCATGCCGGTGGCGATGGAGAACAGGTTGGCCGGCCCCGGGGCCACGGCCAGCACCGCCATGGTCGAGAGGAAGCCGCCGTAGAGAACCGGATTGACGGGCAGGATCATCGAGCGCCGCTAAAGCCCCAGACGCCGCGCCCGACCGGCGATGGTCAAGGCCAGGCGTTCGGCGATCAGCCGGTCGGGCGATCCGGTCTGTTTACAGGCCCGGTCGGCGGCCAGGATCTCCGGCTGCAGGGTGTCGATCTGGTCCAGGGTCCAGGCCCGGGCCTGGCGCAGGAACTCCTTCTCCGCCTTCCAGAAGACGCCGGAGGCCTTGGCCGCCTCGGCCAAGCCAGCGCCCGAGGCGTGCAGGGTCAGGGTTCGGCGCAGTTTGGCCAGATGCATGCCCATGGCCCGCACCGCCGGCGGACCCGTCTCACCCTCGGCGGCGGCGCGCGCCAGTCCGGCCTGGGCGGCGCCCAGCCGGCCGCCAAAGGCGTCGTTGGCGGCGTCCGACAGGCTGGCCTCCGGCTCGACCCCGAGAAAATCCTCCAGATCGGCGGCGGAGGCCTGCCGGCCACTGCCCGGCCCGATCCACAGGATCAGCCGCTCGATCTCCTGCCGCGCGACCCCCCGCTCCTTGGGCAGCCGCGAGACGAAGAGATCGAGCGCCGCGGACTCCAGCCCGACCTTGTCGGCCGACAGGGCCTCGCGGGTCATCCGGGCGACATCCCCGACCTCGTCCTCGTAGCAGGGAATGGTGACGCAGCCGCCGGCCTTCTCTCCGGCCTTGCGCAGGGCCGAGTCGCGGCCCAGAGCGCCGGCCTCGACGATAAAGAAGGCGTCGGGGTTCAGCTTCCCGTCGGAATGCTGGGTCAGGGCCTCGGCGGCGGTCTTGTCGGGCGCCGCCCGCTCTCCGGTCAGCCGCAGGCGGATCAGCCGCCGGCCGCCCATCATCGACAGGGCGGTCAGCTCCTCTTCCAGCCGGCCCGCCTGATCCAGGTCGCTTTCGGTCAGGATGGCGACGTTGAACGGATCGTGCAGGTCGGGAGTAATCGTCTTGGCCAGCGTGTCGGCCCGTTCGCGCACGCCGCCCCGGTCGCGGCCGTACAGCAGCACGGCGCGGACATTCGGCGGCGGGCCTTTGAGCAGGCGTTCGACCTCGGGGCGTTTGGTGATGATCATGCGGCGGCCAATCTAGGGCGGCTCAGTCCGCGCCGCCATCGTCTTGGCGCCGCGAGAAGCCGAGATAGGCGCGGCCAAGCCGCACCAGTTCATCCTCGAATTCCTGGCTGGCCAGGAAGGGCGCGGCCTCCAGCACGGCGGCCCGCATGGCTCCATGCACCGCCCTCGACAGGACAAAGGCCTGGACCGGCGACAGGAGGCGGCCATCGACGTCTTTCGGCGTCGGCATCGCGGCGAAGCCCTCCGCCAACTGTTCCGGATCGCTGACGCTGAGCAGCGCCCGCACCGCCGCCCGGCGGGCGACCTGACGGCCCTCGAAGGCGCCCAGGAAGGCGCGGATGGCGGCGCGGTCGCGGGCCAGGGTTCCGGGCTCCGGCCCCGCGGCGATCCGGGCGTCGACCGCCGCGCGCTCCCGCTCCGCCATGGCGATGAGGATGGCCCGTTTGTCGGGAAAGTAGCGATAGAGGGCCCCGATGCTCACCCCCGCCCGTTCGGCGATGGCGTTGGTGTTGAATCCGGCCTCGCCCACCGCCTCCAGAAGCTGAGCCGCCGCCTCGAGGATGGCGTCCACTGAGGCCAGGGCCCGGGCCTGACGCGGCGCGATCCGGCGGTGGGACGGGGTCTTGTCGCTCATCGCCATCACCTTTCCGGGGCGGCCCGGAACCCGAGTAAGAAAAGGCGAGCATTGCTCATATTTTGGCGGCCGAAAAAAGAGGATGCGCCGCCATGACCTGGGCCACAGACCGACTGAACGCCGTGATCGCCGGAGAGGCCTCGCCGCCCCCGGTTGTCGAGAGCCTGAAGCTGGGCCTGCTGGAGGCCTGGGGCGAAGGCTGGATCCGCAAGCGGTGGACGCCATCGCCGGGCATGGAGAATGGCGACGGCACGATGTTCGGCGGCTATCTGGCGGCCCTGGCCGACCAGGCCCTGGCTTTCGCGGCGATGACCGTGGTGGACGGCGACAAGGCCTTCCGCACCCTGGGCCTTCAGGTCAATTTTGTCCGGGTGACACGGATGGTTCCCCTGGTCATCGAGGCCAGGGTGGTCGCCGCCACCCGCCAGATCATCACCGTTCGGGCGGAGTTTCGCCGCGAAGCGCCCGTATCAGGTGAGGGCCAGCTGATCGCCGAAGCCACGGCCCAGCAGTTCGTGCAGCCGTTTCCGGGCGCGACCTAACCGGCCTGCTTCAGCATCCACACCGCCAGATCAGTCTGGATCTTGCGGGCCAGTTCGTCGGCCATCTTCTGCTCGGCATCCTGCTGGGCGGCGATGGCAGCATAGGGCTGGTCGGCCCGGTCGAAGGTGACCTCGGCCAGGCTGCTGCCCTCCACGGCGGTTTCGCCGGTGGCGCGGGAGACCAGCTTCCAATTGGCGGTGACGATATATTCGTAGCGGCTGGCCACCCCGTCCGGGCGCCGGCCCCGGGCGATGCGGTTCTCCTTGAGGTCCAGTTCCAGCCGCCAGCGGGCCGGGACGGCGGCGTCCCGGGCCAGGGCGTCATCCATCGATTCCCGCAGCAGGGCGCCGGTGCGGCCTTCCGGCGCGATGGTCTCGATCGCCGACAGCCCCGGAGAGACACCCGGCGCGGCCAGGAGCGGCGTGAACCCGCAGCCGCCCAGGGGGGCGGCCAGCAGCAGTCCAAGGATCGCGAAGAGGCCGGCGGGTCTGGTCATGTTCAATTGGCCACGATGTTGATGATCCGGTCCGGGACGACAATCACCTTGCGGACGGTCAGGCCCTCAAGGTGGACTGAAACGGCGCCGTCCGCCAGCGCCAGGCCGCGCACGGTCGCTTCGTCCGCGCCCTTGGGGGCGGTGACCTCGCCGCGGCGCTTGCCGTTGATCTGCACCGGCAGCACGACGTCGCTGTCGGCGGCCAGGGCCAGGTCGGCGACCGGCCATGGCGCATTCACCACCATACCCTCGCCGCCGATCCGCTCCCAGCAGGCCTCGGCCAGGTGGGGCACGAAGGGGGCGATCAGCCGGGCCAGGATCTGCAGGGCTTCCTTGCGGGCGTGCAGCAATCCGCCATCGGCGCCCTCGGCAGGATGGGCCTTCAGGGTGTTGAGGAAGCCGTACAGCTTGGCCACGGCGGTGTTGAAGCGGAACTGCTCGATGCCATCGGAGACGGCGACGATCAGCTTGTGGGTCGCCTTGCGCAGCTCCAGGGCCGCGCCGGCCTCATCGCCGCCCCGCTCTCCGCCCGGCTCCACATAGGCGTCGAACTCGGCCCAGACCCGGTGGACAAAGCGGTTGGCGCCCTCGACGCCGCCGACTGTCCACTGCACGTCCCGTTCGGGCGGGCTGTCGCTCATCACGAACAGGCGCGCGGCGTCGACCCCGTAGGCGGCGAAGATCTCCTCCGGCGCCACCACGTTCTTCTTCGACTTGGACATCTTCTCGATGTCGCCGATCGTCAGGACCTCGCCAGTGGCCTTGACCCGGGCCTGGCGGACCCCGGCCTCGGTGACGAACTCGACCTGGGCCGGTTCGACAAACGTCCCGTCGGACGATCTGTAGGTCTCATGGGTGACCATGCCCTGGGTGAACAGCCCGGCGAACGGCTCCTCCACCGACAGCAGCCCCTCGTCCTTCAGGGCCCGGGTGATGAAGCGGGCGTACAGCAGGTGCAGGATCGCGTGCTCGACCCCGCCGATATACTGGTCGACCGGCAGCCAGCGGTCGGCGGCGGCCTTGTTGATCGGCTCAGGGCTGGTCGGGTCGGCGAAGCGGGCGAAGTACCAGCTGGAATCCATGAAGGTGTCCAGGGTGTCGGTCTCGCGCTCGGCCTCGCCGCCGCAGGTCGGGCAGGCGGTGAACCGCCAGGTCGGGTGGCGCAGCAGCGGGTTGCCGGGCCGGTCGAAGGCGACGTCGTCGGGCAGAACCACGGGGAGTTGGGCGTCCGGCACGGGGACGACGCCGCAGGCCTTGCAGTGGATGACCGGGATCGGACAGCCCCAGTAGCGCTGGCGGGAAACCCCCCAGTCGCGCAGGCGGTAGACGGTGGCGCCCTGACCCTGGTCCTGGGCCTCGACCCGGTCGATGGCCGCGGTCTTGGCTTTCTCGATATCCAGTCCATCCAGAAAGCCGGAGTTGAAGATCCTTCCCGGCCCGACATAGGCCTCGGCGCCCACATCGAAACTGGCCGCGTCGGCGTCGGCCGGCAGGACCACCGGCTTGACCGGCAGGCCGTACTTGCGGGCGAAGTCCAGGTCGCGCTGGTCATGGGCCGGGCAGCCGAAAATGGCGCCGGTTCCATAGTCCATCAGCACGAAGTTGCCGATCCAGACAGGTAGTTTCCAGTCGGAATCGAAGGGGTGGACCACCGCGACGCCGGTGTTCCAGCCCAGCTTTTCGGCGCCCTCGATATCGGCCTCGCTGGTGCCGCCCTTGCGGCATTCGGCGATGAAGGCGGCGACCGCCGGATCGGCGGCGGCCAGCTGTTCGGCCAGCGGGTGATCCGGCGCGATGGCCAGGAAGCTGGCCCCGAACAGGGTGTCGGGCCGGGTGGTGTAGACCTCCAGGCCCTGGGGTTCGGCCCCGGCCGGGGGGGCGCCCGCATATTTGAACGTCAGGCGCAGGCCCTTGGACCGGCCGATCCAGTTCTCCTGCATCAGCCGCACCTTGTCCGGCCAGCGGTCCAGGGTGGTCAGGCCGTCCAGCAGTTGGTCGGCATAGTCGGTGATGCGCAGGAACCACTGGGTCAGCTTGCGCTTCTCGACCGTGGCGCCGGAGCGCCAGCCCTTGCCGTCGATCACCTGCTCGTTGGCCAGGACGGTCATGTCGACCGGGTCCCAGTTGACCGTGGCCTCCTTGCGATAGACCAGGCCGCGCTTCAGCAGCTTCAGGAACCAGTTCTGCTGCTGGCCATAGTATTCAGGGTCGCAGGTGGCGAACTCGCGCGACCAGTCGATGCTCAGGCCCAGGGCCTTCAGCTGGCCGCGCATGGCGGCGATGTTGTCGTAGGTCCAGCCCTTGGGATGGACGCCCCGCTCCATGGCGGCGTTCTCGGCCGGCATGCCGAAGGCGTCCCAGCCCATCGGATGCAGGACGCTGAAGCCCTTGGCGCGCTTATAGCGGGCCACCACATCGCCCATGGCGTAGTTGCGCACATGGCCCATGTGGATGCGCCCCGAGGGATAGGGGAACATCTCCAGCACATAGTATTTGGGGCGGCCGTCGTCGTCGTTCGACGTGCGGAACACATCGGCCTGGTCCCAGGCGTTACGCCACCTGGGCTCGATGTCCTTGGGATTGTAGCGAGCCATGGGCCGGTCTTAGTCGGGCCCCGCGTCAACGGCAATCGGGGTGGGTGATTAGGGAAACCGGACGCCGTCACCTCCGGGCTCGAACCCGAAGATGACGGGCGCGAGCAGTCTTAGCCGTTGACGTTGGCGAGTCGAAGCTTGCGGGCGCGGTCGAGGATGGCGTTTTCCATATCGGTCTCGGTCTGGGCCGCCGTGGCCGCGTCGGTCCAGCCGCCGGCGCCGTTCGACACCTGCTTGAACACCGTGACATTCAGGCCGTCGGCCCGCAGGCGGGTGTCGAGGATATAGACGGTGACCTTGAACCGCTCGGCCGGGGTGGCGGGGTCGCTGTACCAGTCGGTGATGATCACGCCGCCGTAGGGATCGGCCGAGGCCAGGGGCATGAATTTGATGACGTCCAGCGAGGCCCGCCACAGATAGCTGTTGACCCCGATCTCGGCGCCGTTGCTGGCCTTGGGCTTGCCGACGCCGAACAGGTTGAACCCGCCGCCGTCTTCCTTGACCGTCTTGGGGCCGGTCGATCCACAGGCCGCCAGACCGGCGACCAGAACCGCCACCGCGCCCAACTTCAACGCCTCGCGCGCAAAACCCATGCCTCTATGCTCCAAGCTCTTTCGCCCCCCGGCTGTTCAAGCCCGTCTACATCATGGGACCGGTCCTTCCAATGAGGAAAGTCCATTGCCGATTCTCGTGGCCTTCCCGCCACAGGCGAGAGGGGAATCGCCGGCGGCCGTGGCGCGGCCGTTGACCCGGCCCCTTCCTCATCCCTTATATGTTTCCCCTAAGCACTGAACGTCGGTTGGTAGCCTGACGATATCGGTGAGGCGGGGAAGGTTGGAGTTCCATGTCCAAGGTGGGTTGCACGGCAGCGGTTGCTGCGCTGGTCCTTATGGGATCGGCGGGCATGGCCCATGCCCAGAGCGCTCCCAAGGTCAAACCCTCCGACGAATTCCGCGTGCGCGGCGAATTTGACCTGCGCGACTCCCGCCTGGGCCCGGAACGCTCCGAGCGCAGCCTGCAGTTCGACGCCAAGACCGGCAAATGGGGCCTGAAGCTGGGCCTCGGCGCGCCGGTCGGCCGTGAAGCCGACGCCAAGGATCTGGAAGCCGGAGCCTATTTCCGAGTCACCCCGTCGCTCCGCGTCGGCGGCGCGCTGGGTTTGGCCTCGGACCGCGACAATCCGGTCCGCCGCAATGGCGACAAGGACGAGGCCCCCCGGGTCCGCCTTGAGACCACCTTCAAATTCTAGACGCCGGATCGCGTCGAGGTTAGGCGCCCAGCTGGGTTTGGGTGGGCCGTTAGCCCGCCTGCCGCCTTATGGCCAAGCGGCCAGCAGGCCACGTAGCGCCGCAACCGTCGCCAGGGGCTGATCGATCATCACATGATGGTCGGCGTCGGGAATGGCGAACTTGATGATGTCGTCAGGCAGTTCCCGCAGCATGTAGGACAGGGTTTCTTCCCCCATCAGCTTTGACCGCTCGCCCCAGACCAGGGCCAGAGGACATTTTACCTGGGCCAGCAACGCCCCCTGCGGCGGCATGGTGAAGTTGCCCCACAGGCCGGGATCGAACTTCCAGGTCAGCCCCTCGCCAGACCCGTCGGCCATCGGCGCGGGCTTCAGCGCCCCGCGGGCGATGAAGTCGGCGATATAGAGGTTCTCACAGCCCTGCGGCGGCGCCAGCCGGAACCGGCCCAGCGCCGTGATCAGGTCCGGATAGACCCGATTAGGATTCTGACGCGGCGGAGGTCCGTTCCACTGCCGCTCCGGCGGATGGATGGAGGAATCCAGCATCACCACCCCCTTCATCCGCTCGGGATGATGAACGGCGCAATGGAGGGTCGGGAAGCCGCCGAAGCTGTGGCCGACGACCACCGCCTTCTCACCGGACGCCTCCAGTTCGCCCGCCTCGATGGCGGTGAGGATTTCCGCGCCGAAGGTCTCGACGTCATAGGTCGCCCGCCAGTCGCTGTTGCCCATGCCCGACCAGCTGATCGCGGCCACCCGGTAGTCGACGGCCAGGAGCGGGGCGATGAAGCTCCACCAGTCGGCGTGGGCCCCGTTGCCGTGCAACAGCAGCACGCCCGGCTTGCCGACCTTGCCCCAGGTCAGAAGTTCGATCCGGGCGCCGAGAACCTCGATGAACCGCCGCTCCGGCGCTTCGGCGATCGCCGCCTCGAACCAGGCGGGGGCGGGCGGCTTTTCGCCGTGGAAAGGGATCAGCGGGGCGGGAACCTCGGGGAAAGACGGAGCCTGTTGGTCAGGCATCCGCCGTCTCCTTGAAGGCCTTCTCGCCCGGCCGGGGCGGCCTGGGGCCGACGGCCTTGAACACTCCCATGCCGGTCATGATCACCCGGTCGACGACCCACATCGTCCCGCGGACGGTGAAGACGTCGTCCTCTTCGGAGATCAGTTCGGCCCGGCCCTCGATCCAGTCGCCCAGCTTGCCGCCGGAGAGGAAGTCGCAGGTCAGTCGGACCGTCACCCAATAGTGGCTCTTGGCCACAGAAATCACCCGGCCCCAGGCCATGTCGGCGAAGCTCATCAACATGCCGCCGTGGCAGTTGGCCATGCCGTTGGTGTGGTGCTCCTCGACCCGGAAGGCCAGGGTCGCGCCGTTCGCGTCATATTTTTCGTAAAGCGGCCCGATCTGCCGGCCGAACCCTCGGGTCCAGTTGAGCAGCTTGTAGCCATCCGGGATGGCGGCGGTCTGGGCGTCTGTGAGATCGTCTGACATAGGGGGAGACTAACGGGCGTTTGAAACTCCGCAAAGCCGGACGTAGCGGAAGGCTCCTCATCCGGCGGCCAGCCGGCCCGTCACCCAGTCCAGGACAAGCCGTCCCCGGCGGGTCGCGCGAAGGCGGACGGCATCATCGTCCAGGGCTCCGGCCTCGATCAGCTCCCGCACGACGGGGCTTTGCGGCGTCAGGCCCAGCGCCGACACCTCGGCGAAGGTCACGCCCTCGTCGATCCGCAGGCCCATCAGCACCCGCTCCTCGGCCGCCTCCATCGGCGACAGCGCTTCGGGCTCGAAGCCAAGGCCGGTCTCCGCCACCTTGCGGATGTAGTCGCCGATCCCCCGCGCCGCCGTGGTGGCGGTGCGGGCGCCGGCCAGGGTCAGCCGGCCATGCGCTCCGGGCCCGACCCCGACATAGTCCTGGCCTCGCCAGTAGACGAGGTTGTGGCGCGAGCGGGCGGCGTCGCCCCTGGCGTGATTGGAGACCTCATAGGCGTCGAACCCCGCCGCCGCGAGCACCGACTGGGTGGTGTCGTAAAGGGCTTCGCCCAGGCACTCGTCGGCCGGCCTGAAGGCCCCGCGCCGGATCGCCCGGTCAAAGGCGGTGCCGGCCTCGATGGTCAGCTGATAGGGCGACAGATGCTCGGCGCCCCAGCCGATGGCGGTGCGCAACTCCTCCGCCCAGCCCTCGGGCGTCTGGCCGGGGCGGGCGTAGATCAGGTCCAGCGACAGGCGGGGAAACAGCCGCGCCGCCGCCTCCGCCGCCCGCCTGGCCGAACCGGCGTCATGGTTGCGGCCGAGGAACGTGAGACTCTCGTCGTCCAGCGCCTGGACCCCCAGGGACAGCCGTTGCACGCCGGCAGAAGCGAAGCCGGCGAAACGGTCGGTCTCGGCGTCGGTCGGATTGGCCTCCAGGCTGATCTCCAGGTCGGGGGCGGCGGTCCAGAGGGCCCTGGCTCGGGCGATCATCGCCGCCGCGGCCGCCGGGTCCATCAGCGAGGGCGTGCCGCCGCCGAAGAAGATCGAGGCCAGGGTGCGCGGCCCGGTCAGGGCCCGCTGGGCGGTCAGGTCAGCGAGGATGGCGTCGGCCAGCGCCGCCTGCTCGCCCTTGCGTCCCCGGTCGCGGACCACGTTGAAGTCGCAGTAGGGGCAGATCCGCGCGCAGTAGGGCCAGTGGATATAGACCCCCAGCGGCGGGGCCGGATCACTCAAAGAGCGCGGCCTTCAGCATCTCGAACGCACGGCTCCGATGGCTGATCGCCTCCTTGGCCGCCGTCTCCATCTCGCCGAAAGTCACGTCGTGACCCTCCGGAATGAAGATGGGGTCGTAGCCGAACCCCTTGGTCCCCCGGGCCGGGAAGGTCAGGGTTCCGTCCACCCGCCCCTCGACCACCACGGCCGGACCGCCCGGCCAGGCCACGGCCAGGGCGCTGGTGAACCAGGCGCCGCGATCCTCGTCGCCGGTCTCGATCAACCGCTCCTCGACCTTCCGCATGGCCAGGGCGAAATCCTTGGTCGGCCCGGCCCAGCGGGCGGAGAAGATTCCCGGCGCCCCGGCCAGGGCGGCGACCGACAGGCCGCTGTCGTCGGCCACGGCGATCCTGCCGGTCAGGTCGGCGGCGTGGCGCGCCTTCAGAAGAGCGTTGCCGACGAAAGTGCTCTCCGTCTCCTCCGGCTCGGGCAGGCCAAGTTCGGCGGCGTTGAGCACGGTGAAGCGACCATCCAGCAGGGCGGCCAGTTCGCGCGCCTTGCCGGGATTGTGGGTGGCGGCGACCAGGGTCTCGCCGGCTTTCAGGATCAGGGCCATGGCGGTTACATCCGCCCGGCGCGGACGGGGCGCAAGAGCCGCAGATTTTTTCGCTGGCGCAGCCCCACCTTAACGGCGTTAAGATGGGCCAAATTCGCGACCTTGGAGGAGGGCCCAATGGCGATCACACTGAATGTCAACGGCAAGGCCGTTTCGGTCGAGGTGGGCGAGGATACGCCCCTGCTTTGGGTCCTGAGGGACGATCTCCACCTGACCGGAACCAAGTTCGGCTGCGGCGTCGCCCAGTGCGGGGCTTGCACGGTCCATGCCGACGGCCAGCCGATCCGCTCCTGCTCGACCCCGGCCAGCGCCCTGGTCGGCGTCAAGATCACCACCATCGAGGGGCTTGGCGGCAACCACCCGGCGCAGCAGGCCTGGGTCAAGCTCGACGTGCCGCAGTGCGGCTACTGCCAGTCCGGCCAGATCATGAGCGCCGTCGCCCTGCTGGACGAAAAGCCCAGTCCGACCGACGAGGAGATCGACGCGGCGATGAGCGGCAATGTCTGCCGCTGCGGGACCTACCAACGGATTCGCGCCGCCATCAAGGAAGCCGCCGGCATCGCCAAGGCGGGTCCGGCCGCCACCCCAACCACCGCCCCGGCCGCCGCGCCGGCGGTCGCCAACTAGAGAGGCCCCGCGAATGACGCGCTATATCAAGGGCTTGGCCCAAACGGCCGGCGAATCCGTCGGCTCCACCCGCCGCGAGGTGATCGTCGGCGCCGCCCTGGCCGGCGGCGCCCTGCTGGTCGGCTGTTCGATGCCCGAGCTGATGAGCGCCGGCAGCAAGATCGAGCCCGGCGCCTTCGGGGCCTTCATCAAGATCGCGCCTGACGGCGCGGTGACGGTGATCTCCAAACACATCGAATTCGGACAGGGCAACCATGCCGGGCTCTCGGCCATCGTCGCCGAGGAACTGGACGCCGATTGGTCCAGGGTCACCGTCGAACAGGCCCCGGCCAACGCCAAGCTCTACGCCAACCTCGGCATGGGGGTGCAGGGCACCGGCGGCTCCTCGGCCATCGCCAACAGTTGGGAGCAGCTGCGCAAGGCCGGCGCCGGCGCCCGGGCGATGTTCGTCCAGGCCGCCGCGACCAAATGGTCGGTCCCCGCCGACGAACTGACCGTCAAGGACAGTGTCGTCAGCCACGTCAGCGGCAAGAGCGCCGGCTTCGGCGAGCTGCTGGCTGACGCCGCCAAGGTCGTCCCGCCGGAAAGCCCGACCCTGAAGGACCCCAAGACCTTCACCCTGATCGGCACCCAGAAGGTTCGTCGCAAGGACAGCGTCGCCAAGTCCAACGGCACCGCCCGCTTCACCCAGGACGTCCAGGCAGACAACCTGCTGGTCGCCATGGTCGCTCACGCCCCCCGCTTCGGCGGCAAGATGAAGAGCTTCGATGACGCCGCCGCCCGCAAGGTTCCCGGGGTGGTCGATGTGTTCAAGATTCCGACCGGGGTCGCCGTGGTGGCCAAGACCACCTGGGCCGCCAAGCAGGGCCGCGACGCCCTGCAGGTCCAGTGGGATGAGGACAAGGCCGAGAAACGCGGCTCCGACGCCATCCTGGCCGACTTTAAGAAGGTCGCCCTGGGCCAGGGTCCGGCCGACGCCAAATGGGAAGCCTTCGACTCCAAGGGCGACCCGGCCTCGGTGACCAGCGGCGACCTGTTCGAGACCACCTATGATTTCCCGTATCTGGCCCACGCGACCATGGAGCCGATGAACTGCGTGGCCCAGGTCAAGGGCAACAACGCCAAACTGACCTTCGGCTCGCAGATCCCCACCGTCGACCAGCTGAACACCGCCAAGATCGTCGGCAATCTGCCCGGCGCGATCCTCATCGAGACCCTGTTCGCGGGCGGCAGCTTCGGCCGCCGCGCCAACTTCCAGTCCGACTATGTCGTCGAATGCGTCCATGTGGCCAAGAAGGTCGGCGACGACATTCCGGTGAAGCTGGTCTGGACGCGGGAGGACGACATGCGGGCCGGCTATTTCCGGCCCATCGTCCACCACGATGTGAAGGTGCGGCTGGACAAGGACGGCTTTCCCGCCGTCTGGCGCCACCGGATCGTCACCCATTCGGTGATGAAAGGCTCGCCGATGCCGTCCAAGGGCATCGACCAGACGGCCGTCGAAGGGGCCATGGGGTCGCCCTATCTCAAGGCGACGCCGATCGTCGACGCGGCCCTGCACCTGGCCGAGGTTGATGTCCCGGTTCTCTGGTGGCGGTCGGTGGGGGCGACCCATACCGCCTTTGTCATGGAGCACACCATCGACCAGCTGGCCCGCAAGGCCGGCAAGGACCCGGTCGACTACCGCCGCGCCCTCTACACCAAGGCGGGGGCCACCCGGCATCTGGCGGTCCTCAACCTGGCGGTGGAAAAGGCCGGCACGACGGCGGCTCCCGGCTACACGCGGGGCGTCGCGGTGCATGAAAGCTTCGGCTCGGTCGTCGCCCAGATCGCCGAGGTCAAGCTGGCCGAGAATGGCGAGCCCCGGGTCGGGCGGGTGATTTCCGCCATCGACTGCGGCACCGCCATCGCGCCCGACCAGATCGCCGCCCAGGTCGAGGGCGGGACCTGCTACGGCCTGTCGGCGGCGCTGTTCGGCCAGGTCACCCTGAAGGACGGGACGGTGCAGGAGAGCAATTTCGACACCTACCGGCCGCTGCGGATGAACGAGGCGCCGACGGTGGAGACCTATATTCTCCCCTCCGGCAATGCGCCCAGCGGCGTCGGCGAGCCAGGGACGCCGGTGATCGGCCCCGCCGTGGCCAACGCCCTTCTGGCCATGGGCAAGCCCGCGACGACCAGCCAGCCGATGGTCAAGCCGGCCTGAAGATCTTCGGCAGGTTTCGCCCGCCCCAGATCACCCTGACAATGGTGATCTGGCCGGGCTCCGGCCTGTAAAAGATCAGGTAAGCGCCGACGGGTCGGCTTCGAAGGCCAGGAGCCAGGTCCTCGCGCGGTCGTCCGGCGCGGGGATGATCCAGCAGGAGCTTTTCGGCCTGCCATATCTGGTCAATCAGCCGGTCTGCCGCGCGGACATTGTCCTCTGCGATTCTGAGCCAGATGTCGTCGAGATCGCGTTCCGCTTCCGGAAGTCGGAGAAGTCTATCCGCCACGCAGAGCAGCCAGCCGGACCCTGCCTTCCGCCTTGATGGTTTCGGCGTCGCGTGCGGGGGCCGGCGCGCCGCTCTCCAGGCCTTTGCGAATGGCCGCCCGTAGAACGGCTTGAGCTTCCTCGGTCGTCACGCGGCCATCGGTGGCCGCGTCGAAAGCCACGCCGGGATCTTCGAAGCCTTGCGCTACGCGATCGATCTTTTCGTGACGGGTCATAAGCCGGCTTGCTCCTCGGCCCCAGCCTCTTCCATTTCAGGCGAGACGTCTACAGCGCCCCTTCGGCGTCCAGGGTCTTCAGGCCGCGCAGGATCTGGTTCAGTTGCAGCAGCACCAGCATCGGCGCGACGGTGGCGCGGATCAGCAGCCAGATGATCGCGCCGTTGCTGTCCAGGTCGGGGGCGCCGCTCTCGAACTTCATCCAGGCGCCCAGCAGGAAGGCCAGGCAGGGGACCAGCCAAAGGGCCGGGATCTTCGGGGCCCGGGCCAGGACCGTGGTCCCGTTCCAGGCGACGGGGGTCGAGGTCCCGGCGGGGATCTTGCGGTGGGCGGCCCAGGACATCGAGGCCATTAGGGCCAGGCCGATGATCCAGAAGACGTCCCCGACGATGGAAAGGGCCTGGATCATCCCTAGACGGTGACCTGGGCGCCGAGTTCGACGACGCGGCCCGGCGGAATCTTGAAGAAGTCCGTCGGGTTGGCGGCGTTTTTCATCAGGAAAATGAATAGCTTATCCTGCCAGAGCGGCATGCCGCTGTGGGCCGAGGGGACGATGGAGCGGCGTCCCAGGAAGACGCTGGTGGCCATGATGTCGAACTTCAGCCCCTGTTTGCGGCAGAGGGCCAGGGCCTTGGGAATATTGGGACTTTCCATGAAGCCGTAGGTGATGATCAGCTTCTTGAAGTCGTCGTTGACCTTCTCGATCTTCACGCGGTCGGCGTCGGCGACCCGGGGAGTCTCCGCCGAGCGAACCGTGGCGATGATGTTGTGTTCATGCAGCACCTTGTTGTGCTTCAGGTTGTGCATCAGGGCGACGGGGGTCATGTCGGGGTCGCTGGTCAGGAAGATGGCGGTGCCGGGCGCCCGGTGGGGCGGCCGGGCGGCCAGGATGCCGACCAGCTCGGTCAAGGGCACGGAGTCGCGCCGGGTCTTTTCGGTGAGGATCTGGGCGCCCCGGGTCCAGGTCCACATGATGACGACCAGCACTCCGCCGAAGACCAGCGGCATCCAGGCGCCCTGAGGGATCTTCAGCAGGTTGGACGAGATGAAGGTCAGGTCGAGGATCATCAGCGGCCCGAGGACCGCCAGGGTCGCCGGCCAGCTCCATTTCCACAAAAAGCGGATGATGACGAAGGCCAGCAGGGTGTCTACGAACATCGAGCCGGTGACGGCGATGCCATAGGCGGCGGCCAGGGCGCTGGAGGTGCGGAAACTGAACAGCAGAACCAGAACCCCGACCAGCAGCATGGTGTTGACCTGCGGCACATAGATCTGGCCGGCCTGGGTCTCGGAAGTCCTGCGGATGTCGATGCGGGGCAGCAGGCCCAGCTGGACGGCCTGCTGGGTCACCGAGAAGGCGCCGGTGATCACCGCCTGGCTGGCGATGATGGTGGCGACTGTGGCCAGCATCAGCACCGGCCAGTAGACGGCCTGAGGGATCATCTCGAAGAAGGGGTTATGGCGGGCCTCGGGGTTGGCGAGGATCAGGGCCCCCTGGCCCAGGTAGTTCAGGGCCAGGCAGGGGAAGACCAGCCCCACCCAGCCGGCGCGGATCGGCTTCTTGCCGAAGTGGCCCATGTCCGAATAGAGGGCCTCCGCCCCGGTCACCGCCAGGAACACGCTGCCCAGGATGATGAAGCCGAGGAAGCCGTTGTTGATCAGGAAGATGACCCCGTAATGGGGGCTGAAGGCCCGCAGGATCGAGAAGTCGTCGGCCATGTGGTAGAGGCCCAGCCCGCCCAGGACCAGGAACCAGACCGCGGTGATCGGGCCGAAGAAGGCGGCCATCCGGTGGGTGCCGCGCGACTGGACCAGGAACAGGGCGATCAGGATGCCGGCGGAGATCGGCAGGATCAGATGGTCCAGCTGGCCGTTGAGCCCCGGCGCGTTCTTCAGACCCTCGACGGCCGACAGCACCGAAACCGCCGGGGTGATGATGCCGTCGCCGTAGAACAGGGCGGCGCCGATGACGCCGAGGAAGAAGACCGTGGCCGAACGCTTGCCGTTGGGCTTGGCCAGGGTCTTCCGGGCCAGGGCCATCAGGGCCAGGGTGCCGCCCTCTCCCTTGTTGTCGGCCCGCATCAGCAGGACGACGTATTTCAGGGTCACCACCAGGAACAGGGCCCAGAGGACCAGGGAGACGACGCCGAGCACGGCGCCTTCGCTTGCCCCGCCGCTCTTGGAGTGGGCCAGGGCCTCGCGCATGGCGTAGAGCGGGCTGGTGCCAATATCGCCGAAGACCACGCCGATGGCGCCCAGGGCCAGGGCCCAGAAGGAGCCATGGCCTTCGCCGGCGGCCTGGGCGGCCGGGGTCTTGCCATCGGGATTATCGGGGGAAACGCTGGACGCCGTCACGGTAGACGGGTCGCCGGGCTCGATCGCCATGCTTGTCCTGATCCAGAGGCCGCTAACCAGCCTTCGAGGAGGCGCCGCTGTGGCGCGGCGGGCGCGATACACCCTTTCCACACGGGGTTCAATCGCATCCGCACGACCCGTTCCTTCCTCGGTTTGCCATTGCGCCCAGCCGAATGACGCTTACCTTCGGTACAGAAAGCCATGTCAGACAGCCAAAAGTTCCCCGTTGCGGCCCATGCCCTCGCTTATCTGGCCCATATGGGCGCGGATCAGGCGTCGCGCGCCGTTTCCAGTGCGGAACTGGCGGCCTCGATGCCGACCAATCCTGTGGTGGTCCGGCGGGTCACCGCCATGCTGGCCAGGGCGGGACTGATTGTCACACGGATGGGATCGGGCGGCGGCGCCTGGCTGAACCGTCCGCCGGAGACCATCACCCTGGACCAGGTGTTGCGGGCCGTCGATGGCTGCACTCACCTGGGGGTCGCCCCGGCCGGGGTGAAGGGCTGTCCCGTGGGTGAGCGGATTCCGGATGCCGTCAGCGCCGCCATCCGGGCCGCCGATGCGGCCGCGTCGGAGCGGCTCAGCCGGATCACCGTCGCCGACCTGCTGACCGCGCCGCATGCCGCGTCCCACGCGGCGTCCGGGGGCCAGGCGGCCTGATCATCGCCGCGCTTGAACCGGCGCCCGGCTCAGGCCAGTTTCTCCCGACGCTATCTTCAACCACCCAGGAAGCCGCATGGCCCGCCGTCTCGCCCTGATCACCGGCGCCTCCGCCGGCATCGGCGCCGCCTTCGCCCGCATCTATGCCGCCCATGGCTATGATGTCGCCCTGACCGCCCGCCGGGCCGACAGGCTGACCGCCCTGGCCGACGAGATTTCCCTGCGCTCGGGGGTCGAAACCCTTACCGTTCCCGCCGACCTCAGCGACCCGACCGCGCCGGTCGCCATCCTCGACCATCTCGCCGCCCATGGCCGGCAGGTGGACGCCCTGGTCAACAATGCCGGCTTCGGCCTGCCCGGCGTCTATGCCGACACCGCCTGGAGCGACCAGCAGGCCTTCATCCAGCTGATGATGACCGCCCCGGCCGAACTGGCCCACCGGGTGCTGCCCGGCATGGTCGAGCGGCGGTTCGGGCGGATCGTCAATGTCGCCAGCCTGGCCGGCCTGCTGCCCGGCGCCGCGGGACACACCCTCTATGCGGCGTCGAAGAGCTTCCTGGTCAAGTTCTCCCAGAGCCTGCACCTGGAAACCCAGAACACCGGGGTTCATGTCAGCGCCCTCTGCCCCGGGTTCACCTACAGCGAATTCCACGACGTCAACGGCACCCGCGACCTGGTCACCCGCTCCACCCCCGGCATCCTGTGGCTGGGCGCGGACGAGGTGGCGGCCAACGGCTATGAGGCGGCGGAGGCCAACCGGCCGGTCTGCGTGCCCGGCGCCCCGAACAAGGCCATTGCGGCCTTGGCCAAGTTCATCCCCGACGAATGGTTGCTGGCCCTGCTGGCCACCCAGGGCGGCCGGTTCAGGAATACCAGGGCCTGACAGCCGGCCCTATTTGCTGCTGTAGGGGGCCGAGGCCGAGGGCTGGACCAGGTTCTTGGTGGTCTCGGCGACGCCGGCGATGATGAACTGCACGGCCATGGCGCAGAGGATCAGGCCCAGCACCCGGACGATGATGGTCATGCCGATCCGGCCCAGCGCCCGGCTGATCAACGGGGTCAGCCAGAAGATGATCATGGTCACCACCGAGATGGCCAGCAGCGCCGCCACCCCGGCCACATCGCCCAGCCAGCCGAGTTTCTTGGCCTCGCTGGCGTAGATGACCACGGTGGAGATGGCCCCGGGACCGATCAGCAGCGGCATGGCGAAGGGCACGATCAGCCGCTCGAACCGGCGCCGGGCGTAGGCGGCGGCCCCCTCGACCTCGCCGGCCTCGGCCGCGTCGGCGAACTTGGCGGTGAAGTCGTCGCGGGCCATGTCGAGCCCCAGCAGGAAGAGGATCACCCCGCCGGCGATGCGGAAGGCCGGCAGGGAGATGCCGAAGAACTCCAGCAGGGTCAGGCCGGTGAAATAGAAGAAGGTCAGGAACAGGAAGGCGAAGACGCAGATGAACAGCGCCACCAGCCTGCGGCCGGCCGCCAGGGCGCCCGCCGTGGCCGCGGCGAACACCGGCACATTGCCGATCGGATCTATCAGGGCGAACAGGGCGACGAAGAAGTTGACGGCGAGGTCCGTGGCGTTCATTTCGCTTCTCTAGCCCAAATCCTGAACAGTCGCGCCCCTCCCCGGGGAGGCCCGCGCGCGCCGGAGCCTTGCCATGTCCGCGAACCAGAAGACAGACCCCCGGATGATCGTCGCCCTGGACCTGCCGACGCGGGCCGGGGCCGAGGCCATGGTCGAGACCCTGGGCGATGCGGCGCTGTTCTACAAGATCGGCCTGCAGCTGCTGGCCGGCGGCGGGATGGACATGGCCCGCGACCTCAAGGCCCGGGGCCGCCAGGTCTTCCTCGATTGGAAACTGCACGACATCGGGGCGACGGTGGAAAAGGCCACGGCGGCCATCGTCGCCAGCGGCGCCTGCGACCTGCTGACCGTCCACGCCCATCCCCAGGTCCTGGCGGCGGCGGTCAAGGGCCGGGGCGGAGAGGTGTCGGCGAAGATCCTCGGCGTCACGGTGCTGACCAGCCTGAGCGGCCAGGATCTGGCCCAGATGGGCTATGGCATGGGGGTCGAGGCCCTGGTCGAGCGCCGCATCCGCCAGGTGATCGAGGCCGGCGCCGACGGGGTGGTGGCCAGCCCGCACGAGGCGGCGCTCGCCCGCAGGATCGGCGGCCCGGACTTCCTGGTGGTCACCCCCGGCATCCGTCCCAGCGGCGCGGCCATGGATGACCAGGCCCGGGCGGCGGGCCCGGCCGAGGCCCTGAGCAACGGCGCCAGCCATCTGGTCATCGGCCGGCCGATCACCGCCGCCGCCGATCCGCGCGCCGCCGCCCTGGCCGTGGCGGCCGAGATGGCGCAACGGGCGGCCGCCTGAGGGCGGCGGGAGGGCAAGTTCCCTGATGGAACTTTTGCCTTGGAGGCCGCAGCTTTTTCGAAATATGGGCGTTTTCGACCTCGCGCGAGGTGCGCGGGGAGGACCGATGTACGACACAGCCACGCTATCTCAGCCGCCCCGTGTACAGACCGGGGTTCCCGGCCTGGATGACATCCTCGGCGGCGGGCTGACGCCCAATCGCATCTATCTGGTCGAGGGCACGCCGGGTTCCGGCAAGACGACCCTGGCCCTGCAGTTCCTGCTCAAGGGCCTCGAGCTCGGCGAAAGCGGCCTCTACATCACCCTGTCGGAGACCGAGGCCGAACTGCGGGCCGCCGCGGCCACCCACGGCTGGTCGCTGGACGGCCTGTCGCTGTTCGAACTGGTCAGCGAGGAGGGGCTGGATCCGGACAGCGAGCAGTCGGTGCTCCACCCGTCCGACGTCGAACTGGGCGAGACAACCCGCGGGGTCATGCAGCGCGTCGATGAAATAAAGCCCGTCCGAGTGGTCTTCGACAGCCTGTCGGAGATGCGGCTGCTGGCCCAGAACCCCCTGCGGCATCGCCGCCAGATCCTGGCCCTGAAGCATTTCTTCGCCACCCGCGAATGCACCGTCCTGCTGCTCGACGACCAGACCTCGGAGTCCGGCGACCTGCAGCTGCACAGCATCGCCCACGGGGTGATCACCCTTCAGCGCACTGTCCAGGAGTACGGCTCCCAGCGGCGGAGGCTGGAGGTGGTGAAGATGCGCGGCATCAAGTACCGCGGCGGCTATCACGATTTCGAGCTCGACACCGGCGGCATCCAGGTGTTCGAGCGGCTGGTCGCCGCGTCGCACCAGAGCGCCTTTGCCCCACAGATGGTTTCCACGGGGTCGGCCCAGCTGGACGCCCTGATGGGCGGAGGGCTGGCGCGAGGGACCAACACCCTGCTCAGCGGCCCTTCCGGCGTCGGCAAGACGACCACGGCGGCCCAGTGTGTCCTGACCGCGCTGCAGCGGGGCGAAAAGGTCGCCTACTATCTGTTCGACGAGGGCATCGGCACCCTGCTGGCGCGATCGGCGGCCCTGGGAATGGACCTGAGGCCCTTTGTCGACGGCGGCCAGCTTATCCTGCGCGGCATCGATCCGGCCGAGCTGTCTCCCGGCGAGTTCGCCTGCCGGGTGCGGGAGGGGGTGGAGCGAGACGGGGTTCAGACCGTCGTCATCGACAGCCTCAACGCCTACCTCCAGGCCATGCCGGGCCAGAAATATCTGCTGCTGCAGATGCATGAACTGCTCACCTATCTGAACCAGCAGGGGGTGGTGACCTTGCTGATCCTTGGCCTGCACGGCTTTGTCGGCGAGGTGCGCAGCGACCTGGATCTCAGCTACCTCAGCGACGCCATCCTGCTGTTCCGCTTCTTCGAGGCCAAGGGAGAGGTGCGGAGCGCGATCTCCACCGTGAAGAGCCGGTCGGCCGCTCATGAGCGGGTGATCCGCGAGATACGGATCGGTCAGGGCGGGATTCGGGTGGGTGAGGCCCTGACCGACTTCCAGGGGGTGATGACGGGCCTTGCCTCCTATGAAGGCAAGGTGCCGCTGCTGGATCCCGACGACGTGGATCCGCTGGTCCCTGACGAAAAGGTTCCGGCTTGAACGACGAGCGGATTGTCATCCTCGCCCCTCGCGGGCGGGATTCTGCGGTCATCGCCGAAACCCTGTCGGCGCAGGGGAAGACCTGCCTTGTCTGCGCCGACCTTCCGGCCCTGACCGAGGCCTTGAAGGCCGGACCCGGCGCGGCGATCCTCACCGAGGAGGCCCTGGCCGAGGCGCGCCCGGAGGCCCTGGCGGCCTGGCTGGACGGACAGCCGCCCTGGTCCGACCTGCCGTTCATCGTCCTGGCCACACGCCAGGTCGGCCGGCGGACAGCGGCGGCGACCGAGCGGCTGCGCGCCATTGGCAACGTCGTGTTGCTGGAGAGGCCAGTCAATGCCGAGACCCTGGTCAGCGCCGCCCGCTCGGCCCTGCGCGCGCGCCGCCGCCAGTATGCGGCCCGCGACCATATGGTCGCCCAGACCCGGGCCGAGGAGGCGTTACGCTTCGCCCTTGAGGCCGGCCGCCTGGGCGCCTGGGACCTGACGCTGGATGGCCTGCGCCTGTCCGCCTCGGCCATCGCCAAGGCCCACTACGGGCGGGGACCGGACGATGTCTTCACCTACAAGCAGATGCTGGCCTCGATCCATCCGGACGATGTCGAGCGTCGGCGGAGCGCGGTGCGACAGGCGCTCGACGCCGGCCATGACATGGAGGTCGAGTACCGCGTCTCCTGGCCCGACGGCACCCTGCACTGGGTTCAGATCCGCGGACGGGCGGGCTACCGGCCCGGCGACGGCGCGCGGCGGGTCACCGGGGTCAGCCTGGACATCACCGCCCGCAAACAGGCCGAGGCGGCGCTGCGTGCGCTGAACGACACCCTGGAACTGCGGGTGGCCGAGAGCACCGAACAGCTGCGTCAGTCCAACCGCCGGCTGCTGCAGGAGATCGCCGAGCGGGAACAGGCCCAGGCGGCGCTGATCCAGGCCCAGAAGATGGAGGCCATCGGCCAGCTGACCGGCGGCATCGCCCACGATTTCAACAACCTACTGACCGCCATCATCGGCAATGTCGACATGATCGAGATGCGGGCCGAAGACCCGAAGATCAAGCGGATGGCCGGCTTCGCCCGACAGGGCGTGGAACGGGCCACCAAGCTGACCGGCCAGCTTCTGGCCTTCTCGCGCAGCCAGCAGCTCGATCTTCAGCCGATCGCCGTCGACGATCTGCTGGCCGGGATGGATAACCTGCTGGCCCGAAGCCTGGGTCACACGGTGCGGGTCGTCATGGACCTTCAGGCCGGCCCGACCCTGGCCACCGGCGACCGCACCCAGTTGGAGCTGGCGGTGCTGAACCTGGCGATCAACGCGCGCGACGCCATGGAGACCGGCGGAACCGTCACCGTGGCCAGCCGGGTCACGGACGAGTGGCCCGAGGGGCTGAAGCCCGGCCGCCATGTGGTGATCAGCGTCTCCGACACCGGAAAGGGCATCCCGCCGGACATCCTGGCCAAGATCTTCGACCCCTTCTTCACCACCAAGAGCGTTGGCAAGGGCACCGGCCTGGGGCTAAGCCAGGTCTATGGCATCGCCACCCAGTCGGGAGGGACGGTCAAGGTCCACAGCCAGCCGGGCGAGGGCGCGACCATCGAGATCTGGCTGCCGCTCAGCGACGCCGACGAACGGGTGCGGCCCAGCGAGATCGCCATCGAACAGGCGCCGATCGGCCATGGCGAAAAGGTGCTGGTCATCGATGACGACCCCGATGTTCGGCGGTTCATCGTCGAGGGGCTGGAGACCCTGGGCTACCAGGTGAGCTGGGCCGAGGACGGCCGCAGCGGCCTGGAGCGGCTGGCCGGCGACGCCCCGGCCCTGTTGGTCGTCGACTATGCCATGCCGGGGATGACCGGGGTGCAGGTGGCCGAGCAGGCGCGGCGGCAATGCCCGGGGCTGACGGTCCTGCTGGTCACCGGCTATGCCGACGCGGGGGCCATCGAACAGCTGGTCAGCGCCGAACAGGTGCTGCGCAAGCCGTTCCGCATCGTCGATCTGGCGGTGACGGCGCGGCGGTTGCTGGATGCGGCGGTGGAGCCGGCGTGATCGATGGGGCGGGGATGCTGAGTGGGTTGAGGTCGGGGCGCTGAGATTAATCGCTGCCCCTCCGGGGTAGCTGGCAGCCGCGAAGCGGCTGACTGAAGGGGCAGCGCCGGCAGGGGCGAGTTCGCTCTGATCACGGTTAGCGCCGGTATTCTTGAACATGGGCGCCAACACCTGCGCTGCCCCCACCACCGCAGCGTATCCGCCGCGGTCCCCCGCCCTCGAGGGGGCGGAATTTGGAACCCCCACGGTCCCGGCCCCGCTTCACCCCGTCACAACGACGCCATCGACCACAACCACCGGCCAGGCCTCCAGCGCCTCGCCGGCGCAGGGGCCGGAGGTGCAGACGCCGTCGCCGATGCGGAACAGCGCCCCGTGACCGGCGCAGAGGATGCGGTCCTTGCCGCGGGTGAGGTAGCGGTCAAACATCGCCAGGGGCCAGCCGGCATGGGGGCAGCTGTCGATATAGCCGAGCGCCGCCTCGCCTTGCCTGACCACGAAGCCGGCGAACTGGGTCTCGCCGGCGCTGAACCGGAAGCCTTTCGCGCCGGGGTCCTCCAGTTCGGCCAGAGGGCAGAGGACCGTTCCGGGCGCGGGCCGGGCCGGGTTCAGGCCAGGGCCCCGATGGTCACGCGCCAGGGCGTCACGGTGGAGGTCTCGAACAGGCCAGCGGCCTTGTAGGGATCGCCGTCATGGAAGGCCTGGGCGGCGGCGAGGTCGGCGGCCTCGATGATGATCAGAGAGCCGGCCATGGTCTCCTCAGGCGTCAGGAAGGGGCCGCCCAGCTTCACCACCCCGGGGTTGGCGGCGACGTAGGCCAGATGCGCCTCGCGGGTGGCCAGGCGGATGGGCAGGCCATCCTCGCGATCGCGCCAGGAGATGACGAACAGGGCCATGGGTCTTCCTTCTATCGTTTGGTCTAGCGTTCTGTCTTGAGCGGCCGCGAGAGCAGTCCGAGAATGGCCTCGTCCACCCCGACCTCGCCGGCCAGGATGGCGGCCACGGCCTGGCAGATGGGCATGTCCACCCCGGCTTTGGCGGCCAGATCCCGCACCGCCGGGGCGGAGGCGACGCCCTCGGCCACCGACAGCTTGCCGGCCAGGGCCGCCTCCAGGGTCATGCCGCCGCCGAGCGCCAGGCCAACGCTCATGTTGCGCGACTGCGGGCTGGAACAGGTGAGCACCAGGTCGCCCAGGCCGCAGAGACCGGCGACCGTCTCGGCCTCGCCGCCAAGCGCCTCGGCCATTCGGGTCATCTCGGCGAAGCCCCGGGTAATCAGGGCGGCGTGGGCGCTGCGGCCCAGGCCCTTGCCCTCGACGATGCCGCAGGCGATGGCCAGGACGTTCTTGATCGCCCCGCCGGCCTCGGCCCCGATCATGTCGGCGGCGAGGTAGGGGCGAAAGGTCGGGGTGGCGATGGCCTCGGCCAACTGCTTGCCCAGCGCCTCGTCCGGACAGGCCAGGGTGACGGCGGTGGGCAGGCCGCGGGCCACCTCGCCGGCGAAACTGGGGCCGGAGAGGACGGCGGGCGCCGCCTGGGGCAGGGTCTCGGCCAGGACCTGGGTCATCAGCTTCAGCGAGCCCTGTTCGACGCCCTTGCTGCACAGCAGGATCGGCAGGCCGGGGCGGACATGGGGGGCGAAGGCGGCCAGGGCGGAGCGCAGATGCTGGGCCGGGGCCACGGCAAGGACCAGGTCCACCCCGGCCAGATCGGCCATGTCGGTGGTGACATGGATATCGTCGTCCAGCCGCACGCCGGGCAGGAACAGGCCATTCTCTCGGGTGGCGCGGACCTGTTCGACCACCTCGGTCTCGCGAACCTGCAGGCAGACGGAGAGGCCGGCGCGGGCGGCCACCTGGGCCAGGGCGGTGCCCCAGGCGCCGCCGCCGATGACGCCGGCCCGCTTCATGTGCTTGGGTTGGGTCATGCTTTCGCGCCTTTGCGTCCGGGGGCGTGGGTCGGGTTGGCCAGGGCGGCGGCGCTGTCCAGCGGCCAGCGGGGACGGGCGACGGCGTCGAGGCCGTCGCTGATCCCTTGGCTCAGGCGTTCGGCGCCGGCCAGGGCGATCATGGCGGCGTTGTCGGTGCAGTAGGCCAGGGGCGGGGCGTCGAAGCTGAAGCCGCGCTTCTCCGCCGCCGCCTGCAGCCGGGCGC
Organism: Caulobacter sp.; assembly: GCA_044239675.1. GTDB lineage: Bacteria > Pseudomonadota > Alphaproteobacteria > Caulobacterales > Caulobacteraceae > Caulobacter. The sequence continues at coordinate 83,720 of JBIIAX010000013.1, read as the reverse complement.
GGACATGGCGGTTGGCGGCCACCCCGCCGGCGACGACGAAGCGACGCTGGCCCGGCGGATGACGGACGGCATAGGCGGCCATGGCGCGGTCGGTCCGCTCGGTAAGCTGGCGGGCGATGGCTTCCTGGACGCTGGCCGCCAGGTCGCGCTGGTCGGCCGGGTCGGTGGTCTTTTCCGCCAGCCGCGCCGCGGCGGTCTTCAGGCCTGAGAAGGAGAAGTCGCAGTCGTCGCGGCCCAGCAGCGAGCGGGGCAGGGGAAAACGGGCCGGGTCGCCTCCCTGGGCCAGTTTCTCCAGCGCCGGGCCGCCGGGGTAGGGCAGGCCCATGGCCTTGGCGATCTTGTCGAAGGCCTCGCCGGCCGCATCGTCGATGGTCGAGCCGAGCCGGGTGCAGGCGCCGACCCCGGCGACCTCGAGCAGCTGGCAATGGCCGCCGCTGACCAGCAGCAGCAGGAAGGGATAGGGGATGTCGGCTCCCAGCCTGGCGGAGACCGCATGACCTTCCAGATGGTTGACCGCCACCAGCGGCAGGTCGCGCGCCAGGGCCACGGCCTTGCCGAACGACAGGCCGACCATCACCCCGCCGACAAGGCCGGGACCGGCCGTGGCGGCGACCCCGTCGAGGTCGCCGTAGCCCAGGCCCGCCTCGCCCATGGCTCTGGCTGCAATTCCATCGATGGCCTCGACATGGCTGCGGGCGGCGATTTCCGGGACCACCCCGCCGAAGGGGGCGTGTTCGGCGATCTGGCTGGCGATCACCGAACTCAGCACCGTGGCCCGGCCGTCGCCCTCCAGCCGCACCACGGAGGCGGCGGTTTCATCGCAGCTGGTTTCGATACCGAGGACGGTAAGGTGGGTCATCCAAGTTGCCGCACGGGCTCCGCTCCTGTAACGGCACGCCACGTTCGTCCCCGAGGTAGCCCTCCCGCCATGTCGCCGCAACCTGTCGTCCGGATCGGCACCCGTGCTTCCAAGCTGGCGCTCGCCCAGTCGCGGATGATGCAGCTGCGCATCGCCACGGCCCTGGGGGCGCCCGACCGGGCCGACGAGGTGGCCCCGCTGGTCCAGATCACCACCACCGGCGACCGCATCCAGGACCGCCGGCTTCTGGAGGTGGGCGGCAAGGCGCTGTTCACCAAGGAGATCGAGGAGGCGCTGCTGGACGGCCGGGTCGACCTCGCCGTCCATTCGATGAAGGATGTCCCGGCGGAGATGCCGCCGGGCCTGATCATCGCCGCCATTCCGGAGCGCGAGGACCCGCGCGACGCCTTCGTCAGCGAAGCCTATGAGACGCTGGAGGACCTGCCGATGGCTGCCCGTCTCGGCACCGCCTCCCTGCGCCGGGCCGCCCAGTGCCTGGCCCTGCGGCCGGACCTGGAGATCATCCTGCTCCGCGGCAATGTCGACACCCGCCTGGCCAAGCTTTCGCGGGGCGAGGCCGACGCCATCCTGCTGGCCGCCTCGGGCCTCAACCGCCTGGGCCTGGGCAGTGTGGTGAAGAGCTTCCTCGATCCGGTTATGGCGCCGCCGGCCCCGGGTCAGGGGGCCCTGGCCATCCAGACCCGCGTGGCCGACGCCGGCGCCGACTGGCTGGCGGCGGTGCATGACGAGGCCACATGGCTGACCGTGGCCGCCGAACGCGGGGCCCTGGCCGCCCTCGAAGGCAGCTGCCGCACCGCCATCGGGGCCCATGCCCTGCTGGACGGCCGCCACCTGACCCTGATCGTCGAGGCCTTGACCCCCGACGGCTCCGCCCGCTTCCGGCAGGAAGGTGGCGTCATGCTGCCCGACGAGGGCGGCGAAGCCGAGGCCCGGGCGCTGGGCGCCGAATTGGGTGAGGCCGTGCGGCTGGCCGGCGGCGACGCCATCATCCTTCCGCAGTAGTCTCGTCCAACATCGGCCTTGATGGCCGGCCGCCCACGGCCCAGCCTGAAATCATGTCCTCGCCGCCCCCCACCGTCTGGATCACCCGCGCCCGGCCCGGCGCCGAGCGGACGGCCGAGCGGGTCGAGGCCCTGGGCTATGCGCCGGTGATCGCGCCGGTGCTGGAGGCCCGGCCATTGCCCGGAGTGACCCTCGATCTCGCCGGGGTCGGCGCCCTGGCCTTCACCAGCGCCCAGGGGGTGTCGGCCTTCGCGGCCCTGACCCCGGCGCGGGCGCTTCCTGTCTTCACGGTCGGCGACGCCACGGCCGGGGCGGCGCGGAATGCGGGGTTCGCCGAGGTGGTTTCGGCCCAGGGCGATGTCAGCGCCCTCGCAGGTGTGATCGCGGCGCGGCGGCCGGGCGGGGTGGTCCTGCATCCCTCGGCGGCGCAGCCGGCCGGCGACCTGGTCGGCGACCTGGGCTCGCGCGGCGTCTCGGCCAGAGGCGTCGTCGTCTATGAAACGGTGGCCCGCGAGCCGGTCGATGTCCTGCCCGGATGGCTGGAACTGACCGCCATTCTGGTCCATTCACCGCGCGCGGCCGAGGTCGTGGCGGGCTTCCTTCAATCCCATCCGCTGCCGAATCCGTGTTTTCTAGCCCTGTCGCCGGCCGTGGCAGCCCCGCTGGAGGGTGTAAAAGACGCCAGGATTTCCATCGCCCCGTTCCCCAATGACGCCAGCCTGCTTAGTCTGTTGTCAAAAGGCCGACAGGGCCGGGAAGCGAATCGCTCGGAATCATGACCGTCTCTTCCGAAAGCAACGACATCAGCCCGCCCCGCGACCCGGCGGCGTTCAGCCGTCCCCGGCGGGGCGCCGGCGTCTGGGCCATCGCCGCCCTCGGGGTGGTCTGCGTCATTCTCGGATTCGCGGGCTCGCAGTTCGTCCAGAGTCTGACCGCGCCCAGCCCTGGCGGCGTCGACGAGGCGCCGGCCGCGGCGCCCGGCCCGGAGCCGCAATCCTACCGGCCCGCCGTCCAGGCCCTGTCCGACGGGCCGGCCACTCCGCAGGCGGCGACCTCTTCGGATGTCGCCGCCCTTGAGGCCCGGCTCGTCGAGCTGGAAGCGGGCCAACGCCGCACGGCCGCCGCCGCCGGGGCCGCCCTGGCCGCCGCCGCCCTGACGGAAGCGTCACAGACCTCCCGGCCCTTCCCGGGCGAGCTGGCTCTGGCCGAGCGCAGCCTGCCGGCCTCCGCCGAGCTGCGCGCCCTGCGGCCCCTGGCCGAAACCGGGGCCCCCAGCCGCGCCGCCCTGGCCGATGACTTCGCCGCCGCCGCCGCCCGCGCCTCCGCCGCGGCGCGCGAGCCGGCCGACCGGACCGGCTTCGCCGCCCGGGTGATGCATGCCCTCTCCAGCGTGGTCACCATCCGCCGCGTCGGCTCGACGGTCGGCGATTCACCGGATGCGGTCCTGGCCCGGGCCGAGCGGCAGGTTTCCGAGGGCGATATCGACGCCGCCCTCATCACCTTGCGCCGCCTGCCGCCCAAGTCCGCCGAGGCCCTGGGCGCCTGGCGGGCCGGGGCGCAGCAGCGGGTGACGCTTGACCGGTATGCCGGGGCCGTGCGGGCCCAGGCCCTGGGCGAGCTGAACGCCGCCGGCGGATCGCGCCCGTGATCCGGTCGGCTATCGCCCTTTTCCTGCTGGCCGCCGCCGCGGTCGCCGCCCTGGCCCTCAGCCGCGAGACCGGCGAGGCGCATCTGATCTGGCTGGGCTGGCGGGTCGATATGACCGCCGCCGCCGCCGCCCTGCTGGTGCTGTTCACCGCCCTCCTGGCCACCCTGCTGTGGCGCGGCCTGATCTGGCTGCTGGAGATGCCCCGCCGGGCCGAGCAGCGCCGGATCGAGCGCCGTCGCCGGGAGGCGGGCGAGGCCCTGGCGCGCGGTTTCCTGGCCGCCGCCGCCGGCGAGGGCGGCGAGGCCCGCCGTCTGGCCTTGAAGGCGTCCGAACTGGCCGACGACAGCCCGGCCCTGGTGCGGGTGCTGACTGCCCAGGCGGCGGAAGCGGCCGGCGACGTTCCCGCCGCCAAGGCCGCCTATGGCGCCATGGTGGCCTTTCCCGAGATGCGGCTGGCGGGCCTCAAGGGCTTGATGCAGACCGCGCTGATCGAGGGCGACCGGGCCATGGCCCTGCGCCACGCCGAGGCCGCCTACGGGCTGACCGCGACCAGCCGCTGGGCCTGGCGGGCGGTGCTGGAGGCGCGACTTGAGGCCGGCGACTGGGCCGGCGCCCTGGAGCTGGTCAAGAGCGCCCTGGACCGCCGGATCGTCTCCCCCATCGTCGCCGACCGGGCCCGCGCCGCCCTGCTGGCCGCCTCCGCCGCCAGCCTGGAGACCGGCGACGACAAGGCCCGCAAGCAGGCGCTCGACTACGCCGCCCAGTCGGCGAAGCTGGCCCCCGGATTCGCCCCCGGCGCGGTGATGGCCGCCCGGCTGTCGGGCGATACCCGCAAGGCCTCGGGCGTCCTGGAAACCGCCTGGAAGGCCCAGCCCCACCCGGCCCTGTGGCTGGCCTACCGTGACCTGGTGGTCAGCGAGACGCCCCGTGAGCGGGCCCGCAGGCTGGCGGCCCTGGCCGCCCTCAAGCCGGATGATCGTGAATCCCGCATCCTCACCGTCGAACAGGCGCTGATCGGCGGCGAGATCGGCGCCGCCCGCACGGCCGCCTCCCTGTTGCAGCAGCAACCCCTGACCGCCCGCCTGGCCGGCCTGTTCGCCCGCTGCGCCAACGCCGCCGGCCTGGTCGACGAGGCGCGGGGCTGGATCACTCGAGGCGGCGCCGCCCCGCAGGAGGCCGACTGGTCCGACCTCGATCCGGAGGGCCGCGCCTTCAACTACCTGCCCGCCGACTGGGCCCGGCTGGTCTCCAGCTATGCCGAGACCGGCGAGCTGATCCACCCGCGCCTGGAGCGGCGCGAGCGGGCGATGAGCGACCTGCCCGAACTGCCCGCCGCCTACGCCGAATCCACGCCTTTTGTGCGGGCGGCGGAGACCGGCGCGGCCGCCTTCCCCATCCCCGACGACCCCGGCGTCGAGGGTTTCTACGAGGGGGTTCCGGAAGAGACTCCGCCGCCAAAGGCGCCGCCGCGCCGACGCCGCTTGGCAACAGCCCCGCGTCCCGCTAAATAGCCCGCCTTCGAGGCGTTTCGCCTCCAGGCCGCTTTAGCTCAGCTGGTAGAGCACCTCATTCGTAATGAGGGGGTCACAGGTTCGAGTCCTGTAAGCGGCACCACCACTGCTCCCATCGTCGGTTTCCCGAGGCGACAGCCTGGGACGAGCAAATTTAGGCGCAATCAAACTGACACTGTTGCGGTTTCAGATTGGCCACCCCATCTGCCGATCTTCAACTCATCGATCGGAAGCTGCCCCCATGACCAAGACCCTTCGCTTCGCCGGCCTCGCTATCGGCGCCGTGCTTGTCCTGTCGCCGCTGGCGGTGATCGCCCAAGGGGCCGCGCCGGCGGTCAGCGCCAACCCGGCTTCGGTCCAGGCCGGCCGCTACAGGCTCGATCCCAGCCACAGCAAGATCACCTGGTCGGTCAACCACCTGGGCTTCTCCACCTATGCCGGCCAGTTCAGCAAGGTCGAGGGCGAGTTGACCCTGGATCCGAAGTCGCCCAAGGCGGCCAAACTGGACGTGACCATCGACGTCAATTCGCTGGGCACCCTCAATCCGGCGCTCGACGCCCATCTGAAGTCGGCCGACTTCCTCGATGCCGCCAAGTTCCCCACTGCCAGCTTCAAGGCGACCGGCATTAAGCTGACCGGCAAGAAGACCGCCGACATCACCGGCGACCTGACCCTGCACGGAGTCACCAAGCCCGTGGTGGTCAAGGCGACCTTCAACCAGGCCGGGGTCGCCTTCACCGACAAGCAGTACACGCTCGGCTTCGCCGGCCAGGCGGTGCTGAAGCGGTCCGACTTCGGCATCAGCGCCTATGTCCCGGCCGTCAGCGACGCCGTCACCCTGACCATCGAGGCGGAGTTCAAGAAACAGGGTTGAGCCCCCGCGCAAGGGGGTCGACGGTCGGCTGAGGCCGGGTGGCGACGTCCCTATGCCGCGCGGGCAAAAGCGGGAGCCGGCGAAAAAGGGGCAAAAAAGCCGCTACTTAAGCAAATTTAAGGCATACCAATGGTTTGCCGACGCGAAAAAAGGCGCCTACTATGCCCGCAGCGCGATGTCGCGCGGCTTGTTTGGGAGGCCCTATGTCTATCGCGTCAGATCTCCGTTCCGCCTCGTCCTGGCTGTTTGACAGCGACGACCTTTGGGCCCCTTCGAACGGAGAGAGCCTGGCGCCGGATGACCTGGGCCTGTCCGCGGCGACGGTGTTGCAGCGTACGATCAGCCTGGGCGACGGAGCCGCCGGTTTCGATGCGGCCCCCGGGCGGCCCGAGAACCTGGTCATCGCCAAGGTCTCGGTCCAGGACTACACGGCGGGCGAAACCGCCACGGACTTTGATGTCGCCAATGCGGGACTGCGGACGTCGGGCCAGCCGGCCCTGCGCGGCCCCGGCGGCAAGGGCGGCGAGAACGTCCTGGACGACCTGCATCGGGTGCCGGACATCAATCGTGACGGTGTTGACGGGGCCAATGGCGCGGGCAAGACCGAGCTGATCAGCCAGACCTTTAATGCGGACCTGAACCGCTATGAGTTCTCCGGCAACCAGGACATCGACGCGGTCCTGATCGGATCGCGCTGGACCCTGACCACCCTGACCTTCAGCTTCCCGACCAGCGGCAGCTTCTATGACGATCAGAACTACCCCAACAACAGCGAGCCGGACGAGCACGTCGTCTTCAACGCGATGCAGCAGACGGCGGCCCGCTACGCCTTCAGCCTGATCTCGGCCTATACCAACCTGAATTTCGTGGAGATCACCGAGACCGCCACGACCCACGCCGATATCCGCTTCAGCCAGACCGATTTCAACGACGTCGGCTCGGCCTACGCCAACTTCCCGTCCAGCTCGCTGCAGTCCGGCGACATCTGGTTTGGCCGCACCAACCAGCCCTTCTATGAAACCCCGGCCCCGGGCAACTGGGGTCAGGCGACGATCATGCACGAGATCGGCCACAGCATGGGCCTCAAGCATGGTCACCAAGACTACACCACCGCCGATCTGGCGGGCGACTATCTGGATGTGCCGCCCGGCGGCGGTCCGCGGTTCGGGTCGGTGGCCCTGCCCTCCAACCATGACGGCCAGGCCTGGTCGCTGATGACCTACCGGTCAAACCCGGGCGCCCCGACCAGCTTCCAGGGCGAAGGCTTCAACCAGCCCCAGACCTATATGCAGAACGACATCGCGGCGCTCCAGTATCTCTATGGCGCCGACTTCACCACCCGCAGCGGCAACAACGTCTACACCTGGAACCCGCTGACCGGCGAGCAGTCGATCGACGGGGTCGGCCAGGGCGCGCCATCGGGCAACAAGATCCTGATGACCCTGTGGGACGGCAACGGCGTCGACACCTATGATCTGTCCAACTACGGCACGGACCTGATCATCGACCTGAACCCCGGCGCCTTCTCCCTCTTCTCCGAGGATCAGCTGGCCAACCACCAGGCCTTCAGCGGCGGCACCGCCTTCGCGCCCGGCAACGTCGCCAACGCCCTGCTCTATCAGGGCGACGTGCGGTCGCTGATCGAGAACGCCATCGGCGGGGTCGGCGACGACTCCATGCTGGGCAACCAGGCGAAGAACAACCTCAACGGCGGCGACGGCGAAGACCTGCTGATCGGCAGCTTCGGCAAGGACAAGCTGATCGGCGGCAACGGCAACGACGAGCTGTACGGCGACTCCATCCTGGTCCCGCCCTCAGGTATCGCTGCGAGCGGCGACGGCAAGGTCAAGAAGGACCCGGGCCTTGGCAACCTGGACATCGCCCACGCTCTCGACGTGACCACCGAGTTCAAGCTGGGGGCCGATGCGGACATTATCGACGCCACCACCACCCCGCATGTGACCATCACCGGCGCGGGCGACGGCACCAAGGACTTCTACAAGGTGGTGCTGACCGGCGGCGCGACCATCACCCTGGACATCGACAAGACCAAGTCGCTGGACAGCTTCATCAAGCTGCTGGACTCGGAAGGCAACGTCCTGGCCTTCAACGACGACAGCGACTCCACCACCGGCGGGACGGGATCGACCAACGGCACCGACTCCTTCCTGACCTTTACGGTCAGCGAGGGCGGCACCTATTATTTCGAAGTCGGTCGCTATGTCAGCTCGACGACCAACGGCACCATCCCCACCGGCTCCTCCTACAAGCTGCAGGTCTCGATCGCCGACCTGCCGGCCCTCGGCGGCGGCGCCGAGGCGGACACCCTGGACGGCGGCAAGGGCAATGATACCCTGGTCGGCGGTGGCGGGGCCGATACGCTCAAAGGCGGCAGCGGGGCGGATCACTTCGTCTATCTGTCGGCGACGGACTCCACTGCTTCGTCGCGGGATGTGATCGAAGATCTCTCGGCCAGCGACGTTCTCGACCTGTCGGCGATCGACGCCAATACCGGCCTGGCCGGCGATCAGGCCTTCTTCCTGGCCGGCAGCCTGAGCGGCGTCGCGGGCCAGTACACCCTGGCCTATGACTCCGGTACGGGCCGCAGCCTGCTGCAGGCCGACATCGACGGCAACGGGATTGCCGACCTGGCGATCCTGTTCAAGGGCGATGTCACCGGCATGACCGGCGGCTGGCTGCTCTAACCTCGGCCGGGCTCTAGACCGGCGTTCTGAAAGGGGCCGGGCGCGTCACAGCGCCCGGCCCTGTTTCTTGCGGCGGATGACGGGCGCGAACTTCACTTGCGGTTTGCCGTGGTTCCGGCGAATCCTCACGGCGGGCCGGAGCTTTCCGGCGGACGCCCAGATCCTGGCGGGGGATGCCTCATGAGCAACAACAATTCCAATCTGTCGCGGATAGCCTCAGGCGGCGGGCGGGTGGGCCGCACCATCCTGACGATCGGCGCCCTGGTCTTCCTGCTGGTCGCGGCCGGCTGTTCGGTGACGGCCTGCAGCACCACGGTGGAAAGCGGCGAGGCGGGCATCAAGACCACGCGGTTCGGAGCCAACCCCGGCGTCCAGCCGACGGAACTGCGCCCTGGCTGGCACTGGAAGGGCCTGGGCGAGAACATCATCGTCTATCCAACCCGCCAGCGGACCTACAGCTACACCCGCGAGCCCAATTCGGACGGCAAGGAGAACGAGGAGATCGCCTTCGCCGACCAGACCGGCTTGCCGATGACCGCCGACGTCAACCTGACCATCCGGGTGCGGGACGACAAGGCGGCCGACCTCTACGCCCGCTGGCGCCAACCCTTCGACGACCTGCTGGACGGCCAGATCCGCAACGACGTCCGCTCGGCGATTGCGAAAGAGACCGAGCAGGTGCCGGTGTCCTGCAACCTCAACCCGGTCGGAACGGGTTCGGGCGTGACCCCGACGCCGAGCGCCGCGCCGGCCCCGACCGCCGGCGCCGAACGCTGCACCGGCTCCCTGATGGGGGCCGGGCGGCAGGTGGTCATCCAGAGGGCCTTCCAGCGGGTGCGGACCAAATGGGCGGCCGAGGGTGTCGAGATCAGCCAGATGGAATGGGTCGGCACCATCCGCTATCCGCCGAGCGTCACCGCCGCCGTCGAGGCCCGCACCCAAACCGAGCAGCGCACCCTGGCCGCCCAGCAGAAGGCGGCGGAGGCCCGGGCCAACGCCGAGGCCGCCATCGAGACCGCCCGCGGCGTCGCCGAATCCACCCGCCTGCGCGGCGAGGCCCTGCGCGCCAATCCGGAGATCATCGAACAGATCTACGCCGAGCGCTCGCAGGGACTGTGCCCGCCCAAGGCTTCGACCTGCATCCTGGGCCAGGGGGCGTGGGGCCTGGTCCCGCAGGAAGGCGCGGGTCAGTAGGGCCGGTATCCAAGACCGATCGACCTTTGGGTTTCGACCCCTCTGCCCGCTCATCCCGCCGACCCGAAGGGCGGCGGGATGAGCGGAATTGAGGGAGGCAGCATTCCCCCATTGTCGGCGCCAGATTTTCTTCCGCCTGCTTTCAGATTTATCGCATCCGCCATGCGGTTGCGGCTGGCCTGTGAACCGCCACATTGACGGTAGCATTTCCGGCATCAAGGACCGCTCCATGCCCAGCCTGTTCGACCCCATCCGCCTCGGCGACATCGACCTTCCCAACCGCGTGGTGATGGCGCCCCTGACCCGGCTGCGAGCCGGCGAGACCCAGATTCCCAACGCCTTGATGGCGCAATACTACGCCCAGCGGGCCTCGGCCGGGCTGATCATCTCCGAAGGCGTGCCGGTCTCGCCCCAGGGCGTCGGCTACCAGGGCGTTCCCGGCATCTGGTCGAAAGAGCAGACTGAGGGCTGGAAACAGGTGACCCGCGCGGTCCATGACCGAGGCGGCCGCATCTTCATGCAGATCTGGCACGTCGGCCGCATTTCCGATCCCAGCTTCCACGGCGGCGCCCTGCCGGTCGGACCCAGCCCCATCGCGCCAGCCGGCCATGTCAGCCTGCTGCGTCCCGAGCGGCCCTATGTGACGCCGCGCCCGCTGGAGACCGAGGAACTGGCGGGGGTTGTCGAATCCTTCCGCCAGGGGGCTGAGAACGCCCAGGCGGCCGGCTTCGACGGGGTCGAGCTGCACGGGGCCAATGGCTATCTGCTCGACCAGTTCCTGCAGGACGGGTCCAACCAGCGCACCGACGGCTACGGCGGGTCGATCGAAAATCGCGCCCGGCTGATGCTGGAAGCGACCGACGCGGCCATCTCCGTCTTCGGGGCCGGCCGGGTCGCCATGCACCTGGCCCCGCGCGCCGATTCCCACGGGGTCAGCGACTCTGACCTGCCGGCCACCTTCGGCTATGTGGCGGGCGAACTGGGCAGGCGCGGCATCGCCTTCATCTGCGCCCGGGAGCACCAGGCGGCCGACAGCCTGGGCCCGCGGCTCAAAGACATCTTCGGCGGGCCGTGGATCGCCAACGAAGGCTTCACCGCCGAGACCGCCCAGGCGGCCCTGGACGCTGGAACGGCCGACGCCGTGGCCTTCGGCAAGGCCTTCATCGCCAACCCCGATCTCGTCGAGCGGATGAAGGCCGGCGCCCCGCTCAACCCGCCGGTGTTCAAGACCTTCTATGGCCCGGACGCCGCCGGCTATACCGACTATCCGGCCCTCGAGGCGGTCGCCGCCTGATCCAAACGAAACCGCCCGCGTCTCTGCCGAGGCGCGGGCGGCGTTCGCTTCAGGACCGAGCCCCGCGGGGCTGGTCCGTCACTGCAGGGAATCGCTCTTGGGGCGGGCGCCTTCGATTTCCATGCCGGTGATCTCATAGTGGATCAGTTCGGCGATGTTGGTGGCGTGGTCGCCGATCCGCTCCAGGTTCTTGGCGACGAACAGCAGGTGGATGCCCGGTTCGATCTCGGCGTCGCCAGCGATGATCGCCTCCAGCACCTGCCGCGAAAGGGTTTCGTGCGCCTCGTCGATCTCGGCGTCCTTGGCCCAGACCTCGACGGCGGCGTCCAGGTCGCGGGCGACATAGGCGGCCACCACGGCGCGGGAGCGCTGAGCCACCAGCTTGCCCAGGCTTTCCAGACCGTCGATCGGGAAGGCCGTGGCCAGGTTGCCAGAGATGGCCCGGCTGCGCTTGGCGATGTTCTTGGCCAGATCGCCCATCCGCTCCAGATTGGCGGCGATCTTCATCGCGGCGATCGGTCGGCGCAGGTCGTCGGCCACCGGCTGGCGCAGGGCGATGACGCGGATCGAGCGGCGCTCGACTTCGGCCTCATCGAGGTCCAGCAGCTTGTCCTCGGCGATGACCGCCTCGGCCAGGGCGCCGTCCCGGGTGAGAATGGCCTGCAGGGCGTCGCTGAGCTCACGCCCGGCGCGGTCGCCCATGGCGGAGATGCGCTGCGAAAGATCCTGCAGATCGCCTTCGAAAGCCGTGACGATGTGTGCCATGGGAGCGCTCCTCAGCCGAACCGGCCGGTGATGTAGTCGCGGGCCCGGGTGGTGACCGGGGCGGTGAACATGGATTCGGTGGGGCCGTATTCGATCAGCCGGCCCAGATACATCAGGCCGGTGTGGTCGCTGACCCGCGCGGCCTGGCCCAGGTTGTGGGTGACGATGATCACCGTGTGGTCCGTCTTCAACAGCTCGACCGTCTCCTCCAGCCGGGCCGTGGAGATGGGGTCGAGGGCCGAGGCCGGCTCGTCGAGCAGCAGGACCTCCGGCTTCACGGCGATGGCGCGGGCGACGCAGAGGCGTTGCTGCTGGCCGCCGGACAGGCCCAGGCCCGATTCCTTCAGCTTGTCCTTCACCTCGTCCCAGAGGACCGCCCGGCGAAGCGACTCTTCCACCCGGTTGTCCATCTCGGCCTTGGGCAGCTTTTCATACAGCTTCAGCCCATAGGAGACGTTGTCGTAGATCGACATCGGAAACGGCGTCGGCTTCTGGAAGACCATGCCGACCTTGGCGCGCAGCTCCGGCAGGGAGACGTCGCCCTTGAGGATGTCGCGGCCTCCGATGGTCACCTCGCCCGTGGCGGTCTGGCCGGGATAGAGGGCGTACATGCGGTTCAGGGTGCGCAGCAAGGTGGACTTGCCGCAGCCCGAAGGGCCGATCAGGGCGGTCACCGCATTCTTGGCGAAGCCGACGGTGACGTCGAACAGCGACTGTTTCGAGCCGTAGAAGAAGTTGAGGTTGTTGACCCCCACTTCCACGCGATCGGCCGGAATGGTGGCGATGCTGGTCTCGGTCGGGCCCGGGAGTTCGGCGGTGGTGTCGAGGACGGTCATGAGCGGTCGGGTTCCCGGATGAGTTTGCGGGCGATCAGGCTGACGGTGAGGACGGCGACGGCGATGAGCAGCGCGCCGGTCCAGGCCAATTGGCGCCAGTCGTCATAGGCGCTGAGCGCGAACTGGAAGATGACCACCGGCAGGCTGGCGGTGGGGTGACTGGGGTCGAGGCTGAGGAACTGGTTGTTCAGGGCGGTAAACAGCAGGGGAGCGGTCTCGCCGCTGATCCGGGCGAAGGCCAGCAGACCGCCGGTCAGCATGCCGGCGCCGGCCGAGCGCCACAGGACGCTGAGCATGGTGCGCCAGCGGGGCGCGCCCAGGGCGGCGCTGGCTTCGCGCAGGGCGATGGGCTGCAGCCGCAGGACATCCTCAGTGGAGCGGATGATCACCGGTATCGCGATCAGGCCCAGGGCCGCCGCGCCGGCGAAGCCGGAGAAGCCGCCCAGCGGCGCGACCAGGATCTCGTAGATGAACAGGCCGATGAGGATCGACGGGGCCGACAGCAGGATGTCATTGAGGAAGCGGACGACATGGCCGTATCGGCTCTCACCGGCGTATTCCGACAGCCAGGTCCCGGCCAGCACCCCGACCACCGCGGCGACCGCCATGGCCATGCCGCACATGAACATCGAGCCGAGAATGGCGTTCAGCAGGCCGCCGCGCGAGCCGGGGGCGGGCGTCGACTGGGTGAAGATGTCGAGCTTCAGGCCGGGCACGCCCTGGCTGATCAGCGACCAGAGGATGGCCGTGAGGGCGGTCAAGGCGATGGCCGTGACGATAAAGCAGAAGACCTTGAAGGTCAGGTCCGAGGCTGAGCGGGTCAGGGCGCGGGACATCAGACAGAGACCTTCCGGCCGATCAGCATCCGGGCCAGGCCCAGGACGATGAAGGTGATCATGAACAGGACCAGGCCCAGGGCGATCAGCGAGGCGGTGTGCAGTTCGCCGGTAGCCTCGGTGAATTCGTTGGCGATGGTCGAGGCGATGGTCGAGCCGCTGGCGAACAGCGAGTCGGGGAAGCCGTGGGCGTTGCCGATGATGAAGGTCACCGCCATGGTCTCGCCGAGCGCCCGGCCCAGGCCCAGCATGATGGCGCCGATTATGCCCTTGCGGATGTAGGGGATGGAGACCTTGGAGACGACCTCGAAGGTGGTGGAGCCCATGCCGTAGGCGCTCTCGCGCACTTCCTTCGGCACAGTCATCAGCAGTTCGCGCATCATCGCCGCCATGAAGGGCAGGATCATGATGGCCAGGATGATGGAGGCCGACAGGATGTTGGCTCCGTTGGGAATGCCGGCGAACAGCGTTTCCCAGATGGAGCCGACGGGCGCCGACATCATGGCCGGCATCTGGATATAGGTGGCGAACAGCGGGGCGAAGACGAACAGGCCCCACATGCCGTAGACGACCGAAGGAATGCCGGCGAGCAGTTCGACGGCGGTGCCGATCGGCTGGCGAAGCCGGGCCGGGCAGAGCTCGACCAGGAAGATGGCGACCCCGAAGGCGCAGGGCAGGGCAAACAGCAGGGCCAGGGCCGCGCTGACCACGGTGCCGACGATCGGGCCGGCGGCGCCGTAGACCTCGGTCACTGGGTTCCACTCCGCGGAGAAGAAGAACCCGACGCCGAACTTGGCGAAGGCGGGCCAGCCGCCGATCGCCAGGGAGACCACCACGCCGGCCAGCGCCGCCAGGACAAGGGTCGCCGCGGCGAAGCACAGCCCTTCGAACAGGGGGTCCGCGGAGGAGCCCTTTGCCTGCCGGGGGAGGCCCTGCCGGGCTGTCGCCTGGTCGGTGGGGGGAGAGGTGATGGTCATCTGGTGATCGGCGGTCTGGAGCTTAGGCGGTTACTTGGACACGTAGACGGGCTTGCCGTCCGGGCCGGTCACCTGCAGCCAGGTCTTGCGGACCATGGTCTTCACGGTGGCGGGCATCGGCACATAGTCCAGCTGGGAGGCGGCGGCGTCGCCGTTCTTATAGGCCCAGTCGAAGAAGGCCAGGACTTCGCGGCCGGTGGCGGCGTTGGCCTGTTTCTTATGGACCAGGATGAAGGTGGCGCCGGAGATCGGCCAGGCGGTGGCGCCCGGTTGGTCGAGCAGCAGCAGGTAGTAGCCCGGGGCCGAGCTCCACTTGGCGCCGGCGGCGGCCGCGGAGAAGGCGGCGGCGTTGGGCTGGGCGAACTGGCCGGCCTTGTTCTTCAGCAGGGCGTAGGTCATGCGGTTCTGCTTGGCGTAGGCATATTCAACGTAGCCGATCGAGCCCATGGTCTGTTTGACGAAGGCGGAGACGCCGTCGTTGCCCTTGCCGCCCAGGCCGACGGGCCAGGAGACGGCGTCGTTGGCGCCCACGTCGCTGGCCCAGCGGGGAGCCTTCATCGACAGGTAGCTGGTGAACAGGAAGGTGGTGCCCGAGCCGTCCGAACGGTGAACGACGGTGATCGGCATGGCCGGCAGTTTCAGGCCGGGGTTCAGGGCGGCGATGGCCGGGTCATTCCAGCGCTTGATGGCGCCGCGGAAGATGTCGGCCAGGACCGGGCCGGTCAGCTTCAGCTGGCCGGGGGCGATGCCGGGAACGTTGAGCACCGGAACCACGCCGCCGATGACGGTGGGGAACTGCACCAGGCCGTTGGCGGCCAGGTCGTCCGGCTTCATCGGCTTGTCGGTGGCGCCGAAGGCGACGGTCTTGGCGGTGATCTGGCGAATGCCGCCGCCCGAACCGATGGCCTGGTAGTTGAGCGAGACGCCGCTTTTGGCGCGATAGGTTTCGGCCCATTTGGCATAGACCGGGGCGGGGAAGGTGGCGCCGGCGCCGGAGATGCTGGCGGCCGCGAAGGAAATGGTGGCGACGCCGGCGATTGCCGCGGCGCTCGCCATTGCGACGATACTCTTGAACATGGGGAAGCCTCCAAAATGGCGCCGCGTGCGCCTAGGCCGGCCGGGTCTACCCATGGGGGTTAGCGTTTAAGCGACAGACTCGTGACAGGTTTGTGACAGAACTCTTAACGCCACGGAGTGGCCCTCCAGGCTTCCCGCCGGGACCTTCAGCCGCATCAGCCGTCACCGCAGCGTCATGGATCTGTCGCCGGACTGTCACGGGCAAGGACTAGACCGCGCCGCATGTTCGGCGCCAGGGGGCGCTGATCAGGAGGTCTCCCAATGCGTAACAATTCCGGCGCCAAGATGCGACGCCTTCTTCTCGGCGTGTCCATGGCGGCCCTGGTCGCTGGCGGCGCCACCTCCGCCTTCGCCGCCGATCCCGACGTCAAGGCCCTGAAGGCCGAAGTCGCCGAGCTGAAATCCGAGCTGGCCGAACTGCGCGCCCTGGTCGCCCAGACCCGCAACGAGCAGGCCGGCGCCGTCCAGGCCGCCACCGACGCCCGGGCCACGGCCGTCGACGCCAAGACCGCCGTCGAGACCCTGCAGCTCAGCGACGCGGACAACACCGCCGCCATCACCAAGCTCAACGCCGCCCCGACCCTGTCGGTGTCCAATGGCCGGCCGACCTTCTCGACCGCCGACGGCCGCTTCAGCGCCGCCCTGCGCAGCGTCATCATGTTCGACTCCGCCAGCTACTTCCAGGACGACCCGAAGACCCCCGACCTGCGCCGCGGCGCCGGGACCGGCGACACCGCCCGCGCCCAGGACCTGAACAGCGGCACCGACTTCCGCCGCGCCCGTCTGGGCGTCGAGGGCAAGGTGTTCGGCGACTATACCTACGGCTTCACCCTGGAGTTCGGAGGCACCGGCACCGAGGATCCGGGCCGGATCCACGAAGCCTTCGTCCAGTACAACGGCATCAAGCCGCTGCAGATCAAGGTCGGCGCCTTCGAGCCGCAGGCCGGGCTCAGCGCCAACGTCTCCACCTCCAGCATGATGATCATGGAGCGTCCCGCTCCGGCTGAAGTCGCCCGCAACGTCGCGGCCGGCGACAGCCGCAGCGCCGTGCAGATTCTCGCCAACGGCGACTGGGGTTCGGACTCGGCCCTCGGCGCCTACTGGCTTGCCGCCGGCGCCGTCACCGGCGGTCAGGTTTCGACCATCAGCTCCAGCGGCGGCACGACCGCCCAGCCGTTCGATGAGCAGGAAGCCGTCCTCGGCCGCTTCGCCGTCGCGCCGTTCCATGGCACGGACTGGCTGGCCCATATCGGCGTCAGCGGCTCCTACGTCTACTCCCTGGCCGACACGACCGGCGTTCCGGGGGCCTCTCGCTATCCGGTGCAGTTCCGCGACCGTCCGGAACTTCGCGTCGACGGCACCCGCCTGGTCGACAGCGGCGGCATCAACGCCGACAACGCCTATGTCCTCGGACTGGAAGGCGCCTTCCAGATGTCCAACTTCCTGATCCAGGGCGAGGCCTTCCGGTACGGCGCTGAACGCCGGGCGCCGACGACCCTGTCGGATCCGGAATTCGACGGCTACTACGTTGAGGGCAGCTGGTTCATCACCGGCGAGACCCGCAAGTACAACCGCAGCACCGGCGCCTTCGACGGCCCGTCGCCGGCCATGGTGTTCAACCGCGAAGCCGGCTCCTGGGGCGCCTGGGAACTGGTCGCCCGCTACTCCAACCTCGACCTGAACTACCATGCGGGCAAGGCCGGTTTCGCCACCCCGGTCGACGGGATCCGCGGCGGCGAGCAGACCATCGCCACGGTCGGCGTCAACTGGTACGTCAACAACAACCTGCGCTTCATGCTGGATGTCCAGCATGTCGAGATCGACCGCCTGTCCCCGAACGCGGCGACCTTCGCCACGCCGGTCGGCGCCCAGATCGGTCAGGAATACGACACCATCGCCCTGCGCACGCAGTTCGGTTTCTAAACCTCAGACGAAAGTCTGTAGCGGCGACGCCCGGGATCGGTTTCGATCCCGGGCGTTTTCGTTTGTCTGGACCCTCAGTCGGCGGGTCCGCCCAGCCGGGCCGTCAGATCGGCGGGCTCCAGCCCCTCGATGTGCAGCTGCTTGACCCGCGCCGTCGCGCCGCCGGCCACGGTGACGGCCGACTTCGGCAGGGCCAGGGCCTTGGCGATCAGCTTTTCCAGGGCGGCGTTGGCCTCGCCCTCCACCGGCGGGGCGCTGACGCGGACCTTCAGCAGCGGCCGGCCGGCCGCGTCGCGGGTCCAGCCGTCGATATGGTCGCGGCCGCCGCGGGGCGTCAGGCGGACCGCCAGGGTGGCGGCCATCGGCGCTGCCTAGCCGAGCAAGGCGATCAGCGGGCCGCTGACCGAGACCGTGAACAGGATTTTCAGGAACTGCAGGCCCAGGAGCAGGACGATGGGGCTGATGTCGATCCCGCCCAGCAGCGGCACCACCTTCTGGATCGGTCGCAGCAACGGGTCGGTGATGGCCTCCAGGAAGCGGGCGATCTCGAAGACGAAGCGGTTGCGGGTGTTGATCACCTCGAAGGCGATCAGCCAGCCGACGATGGCCCGGGCGAAGACCAGGAGGGACACCAGGTTGATGACCGTAATGACCAACCAGACGATGGCTGTTCCCATGGATATTCCGCTCCAGAGTGCAATTGAACGGTCCAATCGACCGCGCCTGGCCGCTTCTAGCCGCGCCCGGCTCCAGCGGCAACGCCGCCTCTCGGATTGGCGACCGGTCGGGGCCTGTGCCGCCTTGACAGCAGTCGGCCCCCGGCCGTATGTGCCGCCCTTCCCCATCCTGGGAGGGGGCCGTAGCTCAGTTGGTAGAGCGCCTCGTTCGCAATGAGGAGGTCAGGGGTTCGACTCCCCTCGGCTCCACCAGGATCGCCCGGCCAGCGCGCCGGACGGAATAATCGGGCCGGATCAGCCCGGCATGCCCATCAGTTTCATCGCCGCCAGGGCGGCCATGGCCAGGGTTGGGATACCCAGGGTCCAGTACAACACGTCTTTCATGGTCGCTCCTCCAGCGTCGTTGCAACGCGCTGGCTTCTCCCCGGTTGCCGGCAACGGGCCATTATTCCGCCACAGGGCTAAACAGTTTCCTGGCGCGCCCTGCCCCGCCTCTGCCTGGACGCCGCGGATCAGTGGAAGTCCCGGCTCCTGGGCAGCACCCGGACGTCGCGGGGGTGGCGGTGGCGGGGGGGATCGCCGCGGTCCGGGGCGCTGCGGGTGGCGCCATCGCCGGGCATCGGGGCCGGATCGAGGGGGGCGTCGCTCAGCAGGCCCAGCGACCAGGTCCAGTCCTCGAGGGTCTCGGCGACAAGGTGGGTGACCCCCTCGGCCCGCTGCAGCCGGCCGCGCACCATGAGCATCCGCCCGCCCATGATGATCGGGCGAAACTGGTCGAAGATCTTCGGCCAGACGACGATGTTGGCCACCCCCGTCTCGTCCTCCAGGGTGATGAAACAGACCCCCTTGGCGGTGCCCGGCCTCTGGCGCACCAGCACCACCCCGGCGACGGCGGTGCGGCGGCTCTCCGGGTCGGTCTCCACCCGCTGGGCCGGGATGGCCCCGGCCCGGGCCAGGCGGTCGCGCAGGAAGCTGACCGGATGGGCCTTCAGCGACAGCCGGATGGTCTCATAGTCCCCGACCACCTCCTCCGAGGGGGCGGGGACCGGCAGGGCGGCGGGGACCGGGCCGTCCGCCTCGTCCAGTCCGGCCTGGGCGAACAGCGGCAACAGGTCCGCGCGGGGCAGGCCGCGGGCCGCCCACAGCCCGCCGCGCCGGCTGAGTTCCAGCGAGGACAGGGCGTCGGCGGCGGCCAGCATCTCCAGGGCCTTGGCCGGCAGGCCGGTCCGCCGCCGCAGGTCGTCGAGCGAGGTGAAGGCCCCGTGCAGGCGGGTGTGGATGATGATCTCGGCCCAGGTCGCGCGGAAGCCGTCGATCTGGCGCAGGCCCAGCCGCAGGGCGCATCGCCCGGCGGGGCCCGCTGGCGCCGCCTCGCGCGGCTCAAGCGTGCTGTCCCAGTCGCTGGCGTTGATGTCCGGATGGCGGACCTCGACCTCATGCTCCCGGGCGTCCCGCACCAGCTGGGCCGGGGCGTAGAAGCCCATCGGCTGGCTGTTCAGCAGGGCGGCGCAGAATACGTCCGGGTAAAACCATTTCATCCAGGCTGAGACATAGACCAGCAGGGCGAAGGAGGCCGCGTGGCTCTCCGGGAAGCCGTACTCGCCGAAGCCCTTGATCTGGTTGAAACAGTTCTGGGCGAACTCCGGGTCATAGCCGCGGGCCGTCATCCGCCCGACCATCATCTCCTCGAAACTGTGGATGGAGCCGTTGTGGCGGAAGGTGGCCATGGCCCGGCGCAGGCCGTTGGCCTCGTCGCCGGTGAACTCGGCCGCCTCCATGGCGATGCGCATGGCCTGTTCCTGGAACAGCGGCACCCCCATGGTCTTGTCGAGGATATTCCTCAGCTCGTCGGGATCATGGCCGGGGCCGGGCCGGGGGAAGCTGATCTCATAGGTCTCGCCCCGGGCCTCGGCCTCCCGCTTGGCGGCGCGGCCGGCCAGATAGGGATGCACCATGTCGCCCTGGATCGGCCCGGGGCGGACAATGGCCACCTCGACCACCAGATCGTAGAATTTGCGGGGCCGCAGCCGGGGCAGCATGGCCATCTGGGCCCGGCTCTCCACCTGGAAGACCCCCAGGGAATCGGCCCGGCACAGCATGTCGTAGACCGGCTCCTCCATGTCCTTGCGCAGGAAGACATCGGCCAGGGACCAGGTCTGGCCGTAGTGGAGGGCGATCAGGTCGAAGCCCTTCTGGATGGCGGTCAGCATTCCCAGGGCCAGGATATCGACCTTCATGATCTTCAGCTCGTCGATGTCGTCCTTGTCCCATTCGATGAAGGTGCGGTCGTCCATGGCGGCGTTGCCGACCGGGACCATCTCGACCAGCGGCCCCTGGGTGAGGATAAAGCCGCCGACATGCTGCGACAGGTGGCGGGGAAAGCCGATCAGCTGGCGGGTCAGATTCAGGGCAAGGGCCAGGCGGGGATCCTCCTTGGCCAGGCCCTGGCCGTCGACGTGGCGGTCCTCCACCGCATCGCCCCAGCTGCCCCAGACGGTGCCGGCCAGGGAGCCGGTGACATCCTCGGTCAGGCCCAGGGCCTTGCCCACCTCGCGGATGGCCGAGCGCGGCCGGTAGTGGATGACGGTGGCGCAGATGGCGGCGCGATGGCGGCCGTAGCGGTGGTAGATGTACTGGATGACCTCCTCGCGGCGGGCATGTTCGAAGTCGACGTCGATGTCCGGCGGCTCCTCCCGCTCGGCGGAGATGAAGCGCTCGAACAGCAGCGACTGGCCCACCGGGTCCACCGCGGTGATGCCCAGGCAGTAGCAGACCACCGAATTGGCCGCCGATCCCCGGCCCTGGCAGAGGATGCCCTCCGCCCTGGCCCAGCGGACCACGTCATGGACGGTCAGGAAGTAGTGGGGATAGTCGCGCTCGGCGATCAGCCGCAGTTCCTTGCGGATGGTCGCCGCCACCTCGTCCGGCACGCCCTCGGGATAGCGCCAGCCGGCGCCCTGCCAGGCAAGGTCGGCCAGATGCGCCTGCGGCGTCTTGCCGGCCGGCACCGGCTCGTCGGGGTAGTGGTAGGACAGCTCGTCCAGCGAGAAGCGGCAGGCCTCGACGATCTCCCGGGTGCGGGCCAGGGCCCGTTCATGGCCGCGAAACAGCCGGGCCATTTCCTCGGGGGGCTTCAGATAGCGTTCGGCGTTGGCCTGCAGGCGAAAGCCCGCCCTGTCGATGGTCGTTCCCTCGCGGATACAGCTCAGCACGTCCTGCAGGGGGCGGCGGTCATAGTGGTGATAGAGGACGGCGTTGGTGGCCACCATCGGCACGCCCATCCCGTCGGCCAGCCGCGACAGGTGGTTGAGCCGCGCCCGGTCGCGGCCGTCCCGCTGGACATTGGCCCCGAGATAGAGCCGCTCCGGCCAGGCCCTGGCCCAGGCCCGCAGCCGGACCCCGAACCCGGCGTCGATGACCCCCGGCGCCGGGGCGATGGCGACCAGGCCCTCGGCATGGGCCAGGGCCTGTTCGAAGGTCAGCCGGCACTGGCCCTTGATCGTGCGGTCGTCATGGTCGGACCCCAGCACCTCGCTCTTGCCCAGGGACAGCAGGCGGCACAGCCGGCCATAGGCGGCGCGGTCGCGGGGATAGACGATCAGCTGGGTCCCGTCGGTGAACACCAGTCGGGAGCCGATGAGCAGCCGGACGCCCATCCGCTTGGCCTCCTTGTGGGCCCGCACCACCCCGGCCAGGGTGTTGCGGTCGGCCACCCCGATCGCCTCCAGTCCCAGATGGGCGGCCTGGGCGACCATCTCGCCCGGATGCGACCCGCCCTCCAGGAAAGAGAAGTTGCTGATCGCGTCCAACTCCGCATAGGCCGGCCGGGGCGCTGCAGCCGGCGGGGGCGGCGAACCGGGCGCGCCCTCTCGCGGCCCCTCTGGCGGCCCCTCTGGCGAACCGGCGCCGAAGTCGTGGTGGATGACGCTCATGCATAGACCCCGTGCATCCACCATTCCGGCGGATGGTCCACCGACCGGGTCGTCGCCTCGCCCTTCGCCTCGGCCGCCTTGGCCTCCTCGTCCGGCAGGGGCTCGTCGATCCGGTCCTCGCGGCCGTAGAGGCCCTCGCGGAACAGCCAGTAGCGGCGGCCCTCGCTGTCCTCGACGCGGTAGTAGTCACGGGTGCGGGCCGGGCGGCGGGCGGCCCGCCACCATTCGGCCGAAAGCCGCTCGGGGCCCTGCATCCGCAGCACCCGGTGTTCCATCCGCCGCCAGGTGAAGCGGCGCGGCGCCCCGTCGGGCAGGTCGGTCAGGCTGGCGCTGATCCGCTCTGGCGGATCGAGCAGCACCAGCGGTCGTTCGGCCAGGCCCGGCGCCTCGTCCTCCTTGACGGGCGGGCCTTTAAGGGCCGGCCGGCGAACCTGGCTGCGTTCGGGCATCCAGCTCTGGCGGCCCTGCAGATGGTGGACGGCGGCCTCGCCCAGCCGGGCCCCCAGCCGGTCGAGCAGGGCCGACCAGGCGAGCGGCTGGTCGCTGTCCCTGCCCCGGTCGATGTCCGACTGCACGGCGGTCATCGGCTCGGCCACCTCGGCGGTCAGCATCAGGGCGTCGACGCCGAAGCCGAGGTCGAGGTGCTCCAGCCCCCGCTCCTTCATCACCTTGGCCAGATGCGCCGGCCGGGCGGAGGGGGCGCTCAGGGCCACGGTCAGGCTGGTGGTCCAGCCATCGACGCGAAAGCCGGTCAGGCAGAGACGCCGCGCGCCCTGGCCATCGCGCTCCAGGCTTTCGGCCAGGGCGGGGGCCAGGTCGTTGAGCACGCTTTCCACCCCGGTCACATCGATCACCGGCTCGAGGAAACCGCGCCAGACCCGCCAGGCGGGGGGCGGGCGGATGGGTTCGAGGATTTCCGGCTCCACCCCCAGGGCCTGGTCCAGCCGGCGCACCAGGGTCAGGCCGGTCTCGCCGCGGAACCGCCGGGCCAGGCCCGAGCGCGGCAGGGCCATCAGGTCGGCGATGGTCCGCAGGCCCAGCCGCGACAGCAGTTTCACATCCGCCGTCTCCAGCCGCAGGGCCGTGACCGGCAGGGCGGACAGGGCGGCGCGGGTCTGGCCGGCCGGGGCGATGCGCCGCCCGCCGCGCGGACTGAACCGGGCCAGGGCCCAGGCGGCCCCGGCGGTGTCGGCCATGGCCAGCCGGGCGGGAACGCCCGCCGCCTTCAGCCGCCCGGCCATGTCGGTCAGCAGGGCGACCTCGCCGCCGAACAGATGCGCCCCGCCGGTCATGTCGATCAGCAGGCCCTCGCGCCCCGGCGAGCCGGCGTCCATCGCCACGCAGGGCGAATAGCGCTCCGCCCACAGGGCCAGGCGGCGCAGGCAGTCCCGGTCCTGGTCCGGCTGGCAGGGATGGCTGACCAGATAGGGCACGGCGGCGCGGGCGTCGGCATGGGCCTGGCCCATGGAGAGGCCCAGTTTGCGGGCGGCCGGATTGGTCGCCGACAGGACAAGGCCATGCACGCCCTTTTCCACCAGGGCGAAGGGCTGGTCCTTCCAGGGCGGGGGTGGCGCGTCGGACTCAGCCGAGGGCGGCCGTCCGGCCGTCCGGGACCAGACCGTGATCGGCCAGTCCGGAAGCCAGACGGAAACGATGCGCTTCATCGTCCCACTCCAGGGTCCATTCGCCGGGCGGTTCGCCCCGGCTGCGGGTCAGGGCGGCGGTCAGCCGGGTGGCGCCCGGGGCCGCTTCGTCATCGGGGTTCACGGCCGAGGGGGCCGAAGCGATGCGCCAGCGGCGGCGGGCGGCGCTGATGTCGCGCGGCTCGCGGCTGCGCAGCAGCAGGCAGCAGGCCTTGGCCTCCCGCGCCGCCATGTCCAGCCGGCGGCTGGCCAGCAGGGTGACGGCGTCGGCGGCGGCCACCGCCCCGGCCACGGCCCCCGACTTGAAGCACTCCTCCAGGGCCCAGAGGGTCTGGGCGTCCCTGGCCGTCTCGATGAACAGCAGCCGGGCGTCGCCGAGGCCCAGCCCCTTCAGCCCATCGCGGAACCAGCGGCCCTGTTCGCGCAGCCAGGGGGTGGTGGCGACCAGCACCACCGGCCGCTCGTCCCCCTCGGCGGCGCGCAGCAGCCCGAACACACTGGCCGCCACCCGCCCCGGCAACCCCTCGCCCCAGGCCTCCTCCAGCCCAAGCCGCCCGGCGCGACAGGCCAGGGCGGGGTTCTCCCGCAGCTGGAAGGGGGTGGACAGAGGGCTCATAAGTTCATGTTTTGTTCCGATCCGGCGGAGAGTCAAGGCATGGAAATGATGGAGGTTTCCGCCGGATCGGGCGGCTTTCGGACTCTCTGAGGGATTCCAGAGGGTTGCCGGGGGAGGGGATCGCGGACGAAGGATAAGACGAGGCTGCGGCGGTTCGAGCTAGGGCAAACCGTCCGATTGGGGTCCGGTGTGTATGCCACCCAATACCGGAACATTTTCTCTCTGGCGGGGGCGATTATATCCTTTGCAAAATTGACCGCCGAGCGCCTGCTTAGCTCCTTCAGAGGTTATCAGCGGATAGCATGTGGCGTTCACGCGAGATGGGGGCCGGTGGTGATGGGTTGGTGGGACAGGTTGCTGCGCAGAGGTGGGGCGCCCGCCGCCGTATCCCCGCAGGAGGAGCTGCTAATCGTTCCGGTCCCATCGCTAGTAGCGACGCTCGTCGCGGAAGAGCGTGAGAAGGGTGCGCCTCTTACGGAAGAGGAAGTGCTCAGGACGAGAGACAACTCCCCCGCCATAGCCCTGTATGCCTCCATCGCCAAGGAGTTGGCGGAAGAGCGTGGGTATGACGATCTGGACCCTGAAAACATCTGGAATGAATGGCAGCGGTTCATCGCCTCAGAAGAATGGCAGGCTTTCCAAGCATCGAAGACGCAGCCGTAGCTTGCGCGTTAGCTGTCGCTAGCTCCGAGATCAGGCGGTGATTGGACTCTCTGAGGGATTCCAGAGGGTTGCCGGGGAGGGGATCGCGGACGAAGGATAAGGCGTAGAAACCACGGCGGTTCGAGCTAGCGGCGGGGCGGGCCGAATAGGATTTTGTGCAGGTCACGCTCTTCGATGACTGCGCCGCCGACTCCCGTGGTCGGATACGCTGGTGGAACTTATACTCGGGTTTCGCCGTCGCTCGACATCGGCGCGCTCTGCGAATAGGAGGATTTCATGACAAGGAAAGTGATATTCTACACAATCTTTATTTCCTTTTTGTTGTCGATGATTTGCCTTGTTGAACTAGATTTCTACTACATCGATAACCGACCTACTGTTCCAGATGTTGCGACGGGGCGTACCTACCCAATCGTAGCCCACGGCCCCCCTGTCTATGTCAGCAAGAAAGAGTTGTTTCTCCTGCGCGGCCTCATAGGATCGACAGTATCCCTGTTTATCGTCGGAGCTTATTTGCAGGAAAGATGGAAGTTGTCGACACGTAGATAAGAGAAGATATAGTATTATAGGTATGCTGACGAAAACCACACTCCATCAGCTCGCGCTGGTAACTCGAGTTTGAAACTGAATCACCTCCAAATGACGGACCTTCGCTAGTCGGCTTTGCTCTCGCAATACGCCTTGGCTTTTTCCGCCAGATCGAAGTCTCCACCTTCCAGCGCCAGCTTTAAGGCCCCGTCACAGTCGCCGCTGGAAACCAGCTTGCCGACCCGCTGCGCAAGCGTCTCAGGCTGGCGCTTGTACCACTGGTTGGGCTTCTGGGGTGGCGGGGGCTGGATCACCAAGGGCCGCGTCTGCAACAGCTCCCACTCGATGCGCGGCTCCTGGTGGGTTTGGCAGGTGATTGAAGAGCCGTAACTGGTGCAGGTCGTGGTCGAGGCCTGAAACAGGAGGAGCAGGGCTAGGAACATGAGAAGACCACCTGCGCATTCTGCGGCGTCCAACCCTGCGTCCCGGAATTGGTGGCGGTCTGCACAACGGCCTCCTTCTTGCCCATTCGCCGGCAGTAGGCGTGCGCGGCCTGGATCGTATCGGCGGATAACTGAGCGTCGCTCTTGAAGCCGCCACGGGCGTTCGTAGCGATCATGTAGGTCCCGTCGCCCATGGATACGGGCTCAATCGTGGAAACGCACCCTGTGAGCGCCAGCGCGCCCGCAACAACCAGCACCCTCATTCGAACCCCCTGCGTTCGCCTGTGAGCTGGGCGGGCGGTCGCGCGCAAGCCCCCTCAAGAGCGCGCGTACCATGCGCTCAACCCTTCTCTTTGTCATCCTAGGTGGCGTCTTGGGTTTGAGCGGACTCACCCAAAGCTGTGGCGGCATCAGGCAAGTTCAGCCGCCAATCGTCGTGGGGACCCCCACCGTCAGTCGCTTCGCGACTGCCACCTCCCCCAAACCGGCGCTTCGCGCCTGGGGGAGGTGTTAGCGTCAGTAAGGCACCTCGTCCGGCGGGGTCGCCGGCTCGGGGTCGGGAGTCGGGGCGCGGGGTTGGGGGTCGGGGGGGGTGTCGCCGCCCATGCCCAGGCCGCCGAGGATGTCGCCGATGGGGTCCGGCTCCTGGATCGGCGGCGGGATGTAGCCGCCGGGGATGGGCTGGGCTTTCAGGCGAGGCAGGGCCTGGCCCATGAAGCTTTTCCAGATCTGGGCCGGGGCGCCGCCGCCGGTGACCCGACGCATCGGGGTGTTGTCGTCCTTGCCGGTCCAGACGGCGGTGACGAAGCCGCCGGTGTAGCCGACGAACCAGGCGTCGCGGTAGTCGCTGGTGGTGCCGGTCTTGCCGGCGATGTCGAAGCCGGGCACCCGGGCGCCCGTCCCGGTGCCGCCAGTCACCACGGTGCGCATCATCTGGTTCATGTAAGGCAGGGCCGGGCTGCCGATCACCGACTGGCGGCCGCGTTTCTCGATCTCGTGGTCGTACAGCACCTTGCCCGCCGCCGTGCGGATGCGGGTGATGCCCCAGGCGCGGGCGCGATAGCCGCCGTTGGAGAAGGGGGCATAGGCCTGGGCCATCTCCAGCGGGCTGACCTCGACGGCGCCGAGGGCCATGGAGGGGTCCAGCTGGATCTTCGAGGAGATGCCCAGGCGCCGGGCGGTGGCCGCGACATTGCCGGTGCCGACCTCATTGGCCAGCCGGGCGGCGACGGTGTTGATCGACTGGGCCAGGGCCTGTTCCAGAGTCATCGAGCCCAGATAGCGGCCGGTGTAGTTGCGCGGCTCCCAGTTGCCGATCTTCACCGGCTCATCGACCACCACCACCCCGGGATTGCGGCCCTGTTCCATGGCGGTGAGATAGACGAAGGGCTTGAAGGCCGAGCCCGCCTGGCGCCGGGCGACGGAGGCGCGGTCGAACTGGCTGGCCCCGTAGTCGGCCCCGCCGACATAGGCGCGGACCCGGCCCTCGCCGTCCAGGGCGACCAGAGCCGCCTGCTGCACGCCCTGGGTCTTGTTCTTGGCGACGCCGGCCCGCACCGCCTGTTCGGCGGCGGCCTGGATCGGCAGGTCCAGGGTGGTCTCGACGATCAGGTCCTCGGTCGGCTCCCCCACCAGGCCGCGCACCTGGGCGTCCATCCAGTCGGTGAAATACTGCGCCCGCTGGTTGGCCAGGACGGCGCTGACCCGCACGGGGGTCTTGACCGCCTCGGCCCGTTCCTCCGGGGTGATGGCCTTGGAGTCGACCATCTCGTCCAGCACGATGGTGGCGCGGCGGGCGGCCCGTTCGCTGGCCGAGACGGGGCTGTAGCGCGAGGGGCCCTTCATCATCCCGGCCAGCAGGGCGGCCTCGCCCACCGTCAGGCGCGAGGCCGGCTTGTTGAAATAGCGCTGCGAGGCGGCCTCGATGCCATAGGCGCCGGCGCCGAAATAGACCCGGTTCAGATAGAGGGCGAGGATCTCCTTCTTGGAGAACTTGACCTCCAGCCAGACGGCCAGGATCAGCTCCTGCACCTTGCGACGCCAGTTCTGGTCCAGGGTGAGGAACAGGTTGCGGGCCAGCTGCTGGGTGATGGTCGAGCCGCCGGCGACGACGCGGCCGGCCTTGATGTTGGAGACCATGGCCCGGCTGATGCCGATCGGGTCGAAGCCGGGGTGGTAGTAGAACCGCCGGTCCTCGATGGCGACGAAGGCTTTCGGCACATAGTCCGGCAAGCCTTCCAGATCGACCGGCGGCGCATACTGGCTGCCGCGCACGGCGATCAGGGCTCCGCTGCGGTCGAGGTAGGAGATCGACGGCTGGCGGGTGACGTCGTTCAGCTTGGAGACGTCGGGCAGGTCGATGGCGAAGACGGCCAGGAAGGCGACCAGGAAGATCAGGCCCCAGACGCCGATCACCGTGCCCCAGTAGAGCAGGGCCTGCAGGGGGGTGCGCCTGGCGCCGGATCCGCCCGCCTGTGGGTTGGCCATGGTGTCTCTGTCTTCGTCTGTTCGATAGGGGTCGGGCCGTTCTAACCCAGCCGGTCCGGCGTCTCCATCCTGATCAACAAGGGATGAACACGGCCTTTTCGCGGCCCCGATATCCTCACCCTGTGCAGCGGGGTTCGGGCGACGCCGCCCGTTCAGCTCTTTTCGGCCCGGCCCGGTTCCGCCTTCAGGCGATTTTTTCGCCCATTGAGCCTCGTTCATCCGCCGGTCAGCTTCGATCTGGCGAACTGCGCTCGCTGAGATCCGGCCACGCCGTCAGGGACGGGAGGGCCTTTGAGCGGGAGCAACAGGTGATGACGACATATCAGGACGAAGACCCCAGACCGATGCGCAAGGGCCGCGCCGGACTGGTGATCATGCTGCTGGCGGGGTTTGTCTTCGTCGGCTCGGTGGTGATCAAGCCGGCCCAGCCGGAGCCGACCGACGTGGTCGCCGCCGCCGCCGCCCCGATGGTCGAGGCGGTCCAGGCCCCGGCGGGCGAGACCACGGTGCCGGAGCAGGCCGGCGACATCGCCGCCGCGGCGGTGGAAGGGGCCGGAGACGCGGCCCGCGAGGCCTCCCCCATCGACTGGGCGATGATCGGCTCGGCGGTGACCTTCCTGATCGGGGCGATCGGCGCCCTGGCCGGGGTGTTCTTCGGCTGGCGCAACGACCGCCGCGAGGAACGCCTGGCCGAACTGCACGCCCGCGAGATCGAGATGGAGATCAACCGGCTGAGGTCGCTTCAGGCGGCTTGAGGGCGGGGGGATTGAGCCCTTCCCCCCTCCAGGGGGAAGGGAGGCTGCCGTCCCCGGCCTCAACCCCCGTTGAAATTGCCGAACGCCGCCTCGTCCTCGAAGCGGACCAGGGCCATTCGCATCTGGTCCTGAAAGGCCCGCACCGGCGGATGGCCCTGGGCCAGGGCCTCGCGCAGGGGGTGGGCCAGGGTGATGCTCCACAGGGCGCAGAGGGGCTGGCGGCCGGAGCCTGTCTGGACGGAGACGCCGGGGGCCTCGCCCAGGGCCGAACCCAGGGTCGCGACCAGATCGGCGGGCAGGCCCGGCATGTCGCAGGGGACGGTGGCCAGGTGGCTGGCCCCCAGCCCGGCGGCCCAGACCAGCCCGGCCAGCAGGCCCGACAGCGGGCCGTCCGGATCGCCGGGTGCGTCGTTCAGCACCGGCAGGCTGTGGCGGTGGGCCAGGGCCGCCGCGCCGGACCCGGTCGCCGCGCTGACCGCCAGGGCTCCGCAGCCGGCCCGCAGCACATCCAGGCTCCAGTCCAGCATCGGCCGGTCGCGATAGAGGGCGACCGCCTTTTCCGAGCCGAACCGGCTGGAGCGGCCGCCGGCCAGCACCATGCCGGCGATCACGATTGGGGCTCGGGGCCCGGCGACCGGCTCATCCGCACCGGCATGGATTTATAGGCCGGGGTTCCGCTGCGTTGGTCGCGCTCGGACAGCGGCAGCAGGGGATTGGCCTCGGGATAGTAGGCGGCCAGGCAGCCCCTCGGCAGGTCGTGGGCGACCAGGGTGAAGCCGCGCAGCCTGCGGTCCTGGCCGTCGTCGCCAAAGGCGCTGACCAGGTCGATGCGGTCGCCGTCCTTCAGGCCTCGGGCGGCGATCTCCTCGGGGTGGGCGAAGACCACGTCGCGCCGGCCCTTCACCCCGCGATAGCGGTCGTTCAGCCCATAGATGGTGGTGTTGTACTGGTCGTGGCTGCGCAGGGTGGTCAGCAGCAGCACATCCGCCTGGCCCCGCGCCGGGTCGTCGATCGCCGCGTCGTCGGGCGTATAGGGCAGGAAATCGGCCTTGCCGCTCTTGGTAGTCCAGATCCGCTCCCCGGGCGGCACGGGCAGGCGAAAGCCGCCGGGAACGCGGATGCGGTCGTTGTAGTCGCCGAACAGGTCCGGGAAGACCGCCTCGATGCGGTCGCGGATCCGGTCATAGTCGGCCGCCATCTCCCGCCAGTCGATGCCGCCGCCGCCGGCCAGGGCGGCCATGGCCAGTTCGGCGATGATCCAGGGCTCCGACCGCAGATGCTCCGAGGCCGGGGCTTTCAGGCCCCGGCTGGCGTGGACCATCGACATGCTGTCTTCGACGGTCACCGACTGTCGGCCGCCGGCCTGGACGTCGATCTCGGTGCGGCCGAGGCAGGGCAGGATATAGCTTTCCCGGCCGTGCAGCAGGTGGGTGCGGTTCAGCTTGGTGGCGATGTTGACCGTCAGGTCCAGCCGCTGCATCGCCGGGAAGGTCTGGGCCGGGTCCGGCGCGGCGACGCAGAAGTTGCCGCCCAGGCCGATGAAGGCGCGGGTCTGGCCGGCCAGCATGGATTCGATGGCCTCCGACACCGTATGGCCGTGGGCCGCCGGCGGGGTGAAGCCGAACACCCGCTGGATCGCGGCCAGCAGGGCCGGCGACGGCTTTTCGGTGATGCCGACGGTGCGGTCGCCCTGGACGTTGGAATGGCCGCGCAGGGGACAGATCCCGGCCCCCTGTCGGCCCATGTGACCGCCCAGCAGCAACAGATTGACCAGCTGCTGCACCAGGGACGAGGCCGAGCGGTGCTGGGTGATGCCCATGCCGTAGCAGAGGATCACCGCCTTGCTGGCGGCGAAGATGCCGGCGGCCTCCTCGATATCGGCGCGGGCCAGGCCCGACCGGGTCTCAATCCAGTCCCAGTCGGCGGCCAGGACCTGGGCCTTCAAGGCCTCGAAGCCGCTGGTGTGACCGTCGATGAAGGCATGGTCGAGATGATCGCCCTCGATCAGCCGGCGCATCATCCCCATCAGCACCGCCACGTCGCCGCCGACCTTCACCTGGTAATAGCGGGAGGCGATGTCGGTGCTGGTCAGGGTGGCCATCTCCACCGGGTCCTGCGGCGAGGCGAACCGTTCCAGGGCCCGCTCCTTCAGGGGATTGAACACCACGATGGGGGCGCCGCGCCGGGCCGCCTCGCGCAGGGTGGTCATCATCCGGGGATGGTTGGTGCCGGGATTGTGGCCGAAGCTGAAGATGGCGTCGGCGTGGTCGAAATCCTCCAGCGTCACCGTGCCCTTGCCCAGGCCCAGCTGCTGGGCCAGGCCGACGCTGGTCGGTTCGTGGCACATGTTGGAGCAGTCGGGGAAGTTGTTGGTGCCGAAGCGCCGACCGAGCAGCTGGAACAGGAAGGCCGCCTCGTTGGAGGCGCGGCCGGAGGCGTAGAACTCCGCCAGGTTGGGGTCGGGCAGGGCGGCCAGCACCGCCCCGATCCGGCCGAGGGCATCCTCCCAGCTGACCCGCTCGTAGCGGTCCGTGGCGGCGTCATAGCGAAGCGGCTCGGTCAGCCGGCCGAGGTCCTCGAGCGCATGATCGCTCCAGCTCCACATCTGCGCCACCGTCTGGGCGCCGACGGCTTCTGGGGTGGCGCGGCGGCTGGTGGTTTCCCAGGCGACGGCCTTGGCCCCGTTCTCGCAGAACTCGAAGGACGAGGTGTGTTTGGGGTCGGGCCAGGCACAGCCGGGACAGTCGAACCCGTCCGGCTGGTTGGCCGACAGCAGGGCTTTCGCGCCCTCGACCGGCGTCGCCTGATCGGCCAGGGCCTCGGCCACCGCCTTCAGCGCGCCCCAGCCGCCGGCCGGGCCGTCGTAGTCCTTGATTCCGCGGGTCCGGCTCATGGGGCGATCCGCTCTTCGCCGGTGAAGACGGCGCAACCGTCGGCCCGGGCCAGGGCGACCAGGGTCATGCCCGCCTCCTGCGCCTTGCGGATGGCCAGGGCGGTGGGCGCCGAGATGGCCACCATCAGGGGAAAGCCGGCGCTGGCCGCCTTGTCGACCATCTCATAGCTACATCGGCTGGTGACCAGGCAGAAGCCGGAGGCGGGGTTCAGGCCGGCGCGGGCCGCCGCTCCGATCAGCTTGTCCAGGGCATTGTGGCGGCCGACGTCCTCGCGGGTCAGCAGCAGCCGGCCGTCGGCGTCGGCGAAGGCGGCGGCATGCATGGCCCGGGTCAGCCGGCCCAGGGTCTGGGCCTCCTCCAGGGCGTCGAGGGCGGCTTCCAGCGCCCGGCGCGAAATCGCCTTGCCGGGCGGCAGGGCCTCCAGCGGCCGCACCGCCGCGCTCAGCCGCTGGACGCCACAAAGCCCGCAGCTGGACCGCCCCTCAAGGGTCCGCGCCCGGGCCCGGGCCCGGCCCTTGCGACCCTCGGGGGTCAGGCGGATATCGACCTGCACCCCCTGGTCCAGCACCTCCACCGCCACGCCCTCGATCTGGCCGGGGCCGGCGATCCGTTCCGACAGGGTGAAGCCGACCGCCAGGTCCTCGACATCGGCCGGCGTGGCCATCAGCACCGCATGCGGCCGCCCGTCGTAGAGGATCCCCACCGCCGCCTCCTCGGCCAGCGGCCGCTCGATGGCGAGGTCGGCCGCCGACCCGCGTCGCCATTGCAGGGCCGGGCGGGTCTGGGTGGGGGCGGGGAGGGTGGGCATCGAAGGGAACCTACGCTCGGTTTGGGGAGACGTCATCGGGGAAGGCTCGCGACGTCCCCAGCAACGCCTCCGTATCCTCCCCCAGTTTCGGCGCCCGTTTGGCCGGCATTCTTTCGCCGTCGATGCGGATCGGGGCGGCCAGCATCTGCAGGCCGCCTTCGATGTCGGGGTGGGCGACCCGGTCGCGCATGCCGATCTCGGCGACGAAGGGGTTGTCCAGGGCCTGGAAGACGTCGTTGACCGGGCCGAAGGGAACGCGGCCGCCGAGCAGCGCCGCCCAGTCCGCGCTTGTCCGGGTTTCGAACATCGCGTCCATCTCGGCGGTCAGCGCCGGCAGGTTGGCGCGCCGGGTCGTCAGATCTGTGAAGCGTGGATCGGCAGCCAGGTCCGGCCGGCCGGCGAGATCGCAGAGCTCCAGCCAGAACTTCTGGGTCATGCACATCAGCTGGCCATAACCGTCCCTGGTCTTCACCCGCTGAACGGGGCTGAGCGAGGGGTGGGCGCCGGCGGCCATGCGGGTGGTCTCGTGACCGGCGTTCATCGCCCAGACGGCGGGATAGCTGAGCTGATGCAGGGCCACGTCGAACAGGCAGACATCGACGTCGCAGCCGACGCCCGTGGTCCTGGCCGACAGCAGGGCGCTGACCATGGCGAAGGCGAAGGTCGAGCCGGTCATGAAGTCGATGATCGAGACGCCCATCCGGGTCGGCGGGCCATCGGGCTCGCCGGTCAGGCTCATCAGGCCGCATTCGGCCTGCATCGGAAAATCGTAGCCCGGCCAGGCCTCGCGGCTGTTGCCCCGGCCATAGGCCGACAGATGGCCGCAGACGATGGCCGGGTTGACCCCCTTCAGCGCCTCATAGGTCAGGCCCAGCTTGGCCGGCTGGTCGCCGCGCAGGTTGTTGACCACCATGTCGGCGCTCTTCACCAGCGTTTCGAAATCGGCTTGTCCCTTTGGGGTCTTCAGCTCGACGGCGGCGCTCTCTTTGTGGCGGGAGAAGGTCTGGAAATACTGGCTGTCGTGCTCGCCCAGCAAATAGGGGCCGGTGGGCCGCGAAGCGTCGCCGCCCAGGGTGGGGGACTCCACCTTGATCACCTGGGCCCCCAGTTCGGCCATCAGCAGGGTGGCGTAGGGACCGGCGCCGAAATGCTCCAGGGTCAGGACCCGGATTCCTTCCAGGGGGCGCCTCACCAGTAGGCCGCCATGATCTCGGCCGCCCAGGCGGGCTCGCGCACCTCGCCCCGGGGCAGGAAGCCGCGCATCACCGGCTTGATGTCGACGACGGGGGTGCCGTCGATGGCGTCCAGGCCCTCGACGACCAGGTCCAGGCCCTCGACGGCGATAATCGAACAGACGGTGACGCCCAGCCGGTTGGGCCGGTTCTTGCCGCGCTGGGCGAAGATGCCGACTTTCGGCCAATCGGCGTTGCCGCGCGGGTGGCGGGCGGTGGTGACGATCTGGTCGTCGGTCACTTGGTCGAAGACGAAGATCACCTCGGCGTGGGAAAATCCGTCCAGCCCGGCCAGGGCCTCCTGCGTGTAGCGATCCGGGTCCAGGGCGATCCGCACCCGGCTTGCGCCCCAGTCGTCGTCGATGGCTTCGCTGCGTCCGCCCCGCACATGGCCGACGGGTTCGAGGGTGAAGGTCATGGCGCGCCCCTTTGGTTCTCCGGCTCGCATACGCCCGGCGGGCGTGGCGCCTCAAGAGCTGTGGATAGAGGAACTTCGGGCCGGCCGCTGACATTCCCCCTTCGGAGAACCATACCATGCGCCACTATCTGATCGTCTGCGCCGCCGCCCTCAGCCTGGCGGCCTGCGCCACCCCCACCGTCTATGGTCCCTCGACGGGACCCAAGGCCTCCGGCTTTTCCGACTATCGGATCGAGAGCGGCCGCTACCGCGTCACCTTCCAGGGCGGCAATGGCGCCCCGCCGGCCCAGGTCGACGACTTCGCCCTGCGCCGGGCGGCGGAGGTCGTGCTGCGCGACGGCTACGACTGGTTCCGGGTGGTGAACCGCATCGGCGAACAGGGCGGCGGCGGCAATGGCCCGCGCATCGGCCTGGGCGTCGGCGGCGGTGGCGGCGGATATCGCTCAGGAGTCGGGGTTGGTTTGGGCACCAGCTTCGACCTCTCCGGCGGCCCGGCCTATCGCCAGACGCTGGAGGTCCTGGCCGGCAAGGGGACAAAGCCCGAGGGGGCTTATGATGCGCGATCGGTGGCGGGCGGCGTTTAGGCCGCTCCGGGTTTGCGTGCTTCGACACGCAGGCTTCGCCTGCTGCTCAGCATGACGATTCTAGTTCAACGTGATCCTGAGCAGCCCGCGCAGCGGGCGTGTCGATGGTTCCATGGGGGGACGCACCGGCGATGGCCGCAGCCTAAACCGCCTGGCCGGCGACCCAGCCCGATGACCAGGCCCACTGGAAGTTATAGCCGCCCAGCCAGCCGGTGACATCGACCACCTCGCCGATGAAATAGAGGCCCGGGACGCCGCGCGCGGCCATGGTCTTCTGGTCGAGGTCCTTGGTGTCGACGCCGCCCAGGGTCACCTCGGCGGTGCGGTAGCCTTCCGAGCCGACCGGCTTGATTCGCCAGCCGTTGACCGCCTCGGCGGCGGCTTTGAGGGCCTTGTCCGAGAGATCGGCGATGTTGCCGAAACCGCCATGCTCGGCGGCGATCAGCTGGGCCAGGCTCTTGGGCAGCCGCCAGGCCAGGGCCGTCTGCAGGGCGATACGCGGGTTCTCGACCTTGGCCTTCTTCAGCAGGTCATAGGTGTCGAGGGTGGGCGCCAGATCGATGACCACCTCCTCGCCCTCCCGCCAGTAGGAGGAGATCTGCAGGATGGCCGGGCCGCTGAGACCCCGGTGAGTGAACAGCATGTCCTCTTCGAACTTCGTCTTGCCGCTCTGGTTGGCGACCACCGCGCCCTGCACGGCGACGCCGGCCAGCGGCTTCATCTCCTCCAGCACATGGGCGGCGAAGGTCAGGGGCACCAGGGCGGGCCGGGTCTCGACCAGGGCGACATCGAACTGCCGGGCGATCTCGTAGCCGAAGCCGGTGGCGCCCATCTTCGGGATCGACTTGCCGCCGCAGGCGACGACCAGCGATTCCGCCGAGATCCGTGCGCCGCCGACGGCCAGGTCGAAGCCGGCCTCGGTCTTCTCGATGCGGTCGACGGTGGCGGAGAGGCGCAGGGTCGCCCCGGCCTGTTCCATCTCGTCCAGCAGCATGGCGACGATCTGTTTGGCCGATCCGTCGCAGAACAGCTGGCCCAGCGTCTTCTCATGCCAGGCGATGCCGTGGTGATCGACCAGGGCGATGAAGTCGGCGGCCGTGTAGCGGCTCAGCGCCGAACGGCAGAAGTGCGGGTTCTGCGACAGGAACCGGTCGGGCCGGGTCTCGCGGTTGGTGAAGTTGCAGCGGCCGCCGCCGGAGATGCGGATCTTCTCGCCCGGCGCCTCGGCGTGGTCGAGGACGAGCACCCGCCGGCCCCGCTTGCCCGCCTCGATGGCGCACATCATTCCGGCGGCGCCAGCGCCGATCACCACGACATCGAAGGATTCAGGTCCGGGTCTCGCCATCCGCGCTGCTTCGGCCCCGGGGCCCAAACTGTCAATGCGGGCAGTTGCGAACGCCTATGAGAACGATTCTCATTGCATCCCGGAAACACTGCAATTAAGAACGCCTCGCAATAGCAGGGTGCGGGCCCGTTGGTTCGCCGGGTCAGGTCTGGGGATAGGTTCATGCGTTACAACAAGCCAGTGGGCGTCAGCGCCCGCGCCAAGCGCGCCCTGAGCGTCGCCGCCGTCGCCGGGATCGCCGGGCTGAGCCTGGCCTCGGCCGCCGCAGCCGCCGATGAGGGGCCGCTGGCCAGCGCCGGATCGGGCGGGAGCAGCGAGTCGAACGAGGTTTCCGGGGTCGAGGTCACGGGGACCCAGGCCCTCCAGCCGGCCTCGACCAAATACACCGCCAAGCCGCTGGACACCCCGCAGACCATTACCGTGCTGTCGGAAAAGACCCTGCGCGACCAGAACCTGCTGACCCTGCGGGACATCCTGCAGACGGTCCCCGGCATCACCTTCGGGGCCGGAGAGGGCGGCGGCGGCTATGGCGACAGCATCAACCTGCGCGGCTACAGCGCCAACACCGACATCACCACCGACGGCCTGCGCGACAGCGCCCAGTACAGCCGCACCGACCCCTTCAATCTGCAGCAGATCGAGATCGTCAACGGGGCCAACGGCGTCTACGCCGGCTCCGGCGGGGTGGGCGGCAACATCAACCTGGTCAGCAAGACCCCGGGGGCCTTCGACCGCAACCTGGTCACCGTCGGAGCCGGCACGGACGGCTACGGCCGCGTCACCTTCGACGGCAACAAGGCCATCGGCGACACCACCGCCGTCCGGCTGAACGTCATGGCCCACCAGAACGACGTCCCCGGCCGGGATGTGGAGGCCTATGAGCGCTGGGGCGTCGCCCCCTCGGTGACCTTCGGGCTCAACACCGCGACCCAGTTTACGGTGGCTTACGTCCATCAGGAGGACGAGAACACGCCCCGCTATGGCGTGCCCTATGCCTCCAACGCCTTCCTCAACGGCCCGCTGCCGGGCGCCGATCCGTCCAACTACTACGGCTATCGCAACATCGACCGCCAGGAGATCGGCGTCGACAGCCTGACCCTGCGCTTCAGCCATGCCTTTAGCGACAGCCTGAGCGTCACCAACACCAGCCGCTACCAGAAGATCACCCAGCTGACGGTGGTCGACCCGCCGCAGGGAAGCTGGTGCCTGGCCAGCGGTTTCAACGCCCAGACCGGCGTCGCCTGCGCCACGCCGGGGGTCTACACCCCAAGCGGGCCGCGCGGGAATCGCCGCGACACCGAGAACACCCAGCTGGTCAGCCAGACCGATTTGAACTGGAAGTTCGCCACCGGCCCGTTCAGCCACAACTTCGTGGTCGGGGCGTCGTTCTCATCGGAGACCTACGACCTGAAGACCGGCAACGTCCTGCGCAACCCGCTGGGGGCCCTGCCCAACCCTGTCCTGCCGACGATGTCGATCAGCGATCCGGACAACCTCTATGTCGGTCCGGTCAACTTCATCCCCCTGACGATCAGCGACGGCCGGCTGGACAACCAGGCCCTCTACGCCTTCGACAATATCGAGATCGGCCAGCACTGGGCGATCAACGGGGGGATTCGCTACGAGCACAATGAGGGCGAATTCAACACCGCCACCCTGACCATCCCCTATCCGGTCCCGCCGGCCAGCCCGACGGTCACCCAGTCCCCGACCGCCCGCAACGAAGAGAACCTGCTCTCCTGGCGTCTGGGCCTGGTCTACAAGCCGGTGGAGAACGCCTCGCTCTATCTCGCCTATGGCAATACCAAGACCCCGTCGCAGGCGACGGTGAACGGCGGCTGCTCGACTACCGGCGTCGCCCAGAACTGCGGCCTGGACCCCGAAGAGGCCGAGATCGTCGAGCTGGGCGGCAAGTGGGACCTGCTGGAAGGGCGACTTTCCCTGACCGGCTCGGTGTTCCAGAACCAGCGGAGCAACATCCGCCTGAACTCCAACGACCCGCTGATCACCGTGCAGCAGCTTGAGGGGGAATCCCGCGTTCGCGGCGTCACCCTGGGGGTCAGCGGCCAGATCCTGCCCCAGTGGACGGTGATCGCCAACTACACCTACCTGGACTCGGAGATCCTGCAGAACGTCGCCTCGACGGCCCTGCCGCCGAACGACGTCGACTACACCAAGGGCGACCCCATTCCGCTGACCCCGGAACACGCCTTCAACATCTGGTCGACCTGGCAGATCAACGAGGCCTGGATGGTCGGGGCCGGGGCCAACTATTCGGGCGAATACGCCTTCACCCGCGCCAGCGCCACCGCGCCGCTGATCCACGCCGACGACTACTGGATCGTCAACGCCTCGGTGACCTGGGCGATCAACGACAGTCTCGGCCTGCAGCTGAACCTGAAGAACCTGCTCGACGAGGAATACTACACCAACATCCGCTCCAGCAGCGGCTTTGGATGGGCCGTGCCCGGCGACACCCGCTCGGCCGTGCTGACCGCCAACGTCCGGTTCTGACCCCGATCCTCCTCCGGGTCAGGCCCTGACGCGCCCCGTCCGCTCCCCCCGGGCGGGCGGGGCGATCAAGGCGAAGGCAAACACAACCCTTGAGCGACCGTTGGCGGCGTCGCCAACCATTCCTTCACCCATGGTCGTCAAGCTGCCTGGCAATGAGCGAGGACAACGACAAAAAGACCCCGCCAAACGAGG
Organism: Caulobacter sp.; assembly: GCA_044239675.1. Classification (GTDB taxonomy): domain Bacteria; phylum Pseudomonadota; class Alphaproteobacteria; order Caulobacterales; family Caulobacteraceae; genus Caulobacter. The sequence continues at coordinate 44,467 of JBIIAX010000013.1, read as the reverse complement.
GTCAGGGGGCGGGACAGGACAGCGGCGAGGACCTCGCCCGCTGGTTCTTTCAGACCAGCCGTGACCTGTTTTTTGTCGCCGACCCCACTGGGCGGCTGAAACAGGTCAATCCAGCCTGGACCGAGGTCACCGGCTGGACGACGGCGGAACTGCTGGGCCGAACGCCGTTGCATCTTACCCATGCGGAAGACAGGCCCGCCTTCGTGGCCATGGCGGAGCAGTTGGCCGAGACCGGCGAGGCGGTCGGCATCGCTCGCCTGAAGACCAAGGACGGGCGCTGGCTGTGGTTCGACGGGCGAAGCCGCCTGACCGACCAGGGCGAAACCGTCGGGACCATGCGGGACATCACCGCCGAGCGGAGCCGCGAGCAGGAGCTTGCGGGCGCACGGCGCAACCAGGCCATGCTGTCGGAAGCCGCCGGCATCGGCACCTGGAGTTACGAGCCCAAGGGCGACCGGATCACCTGGTCCAATGACATCCTTTCGCTATTCGGCTGGTCGGCGGAGGATGTCGGCGACACCGAGGCCTTCCTGTCCAAGCTGGAGCGGTCCGAGGTCGAGACGGTCCGGGACGCCTTCACACAGGGGGTCCAGACCGGCATCGGCAATACCCTGCAGCACCGGCTGATGACCCGTGACGGCCGCTGGCTGACCATGCGGGCGACCTTCCGCACCGAGAAACGCGGCCGGGTCTTCGCCCTGAAGGGCATTTCTCAGGACGTCACCGAGATCGTCGCCACCCGCGACGCCGCCATCCGCGGTCAGGAGCGGGTCAAGCTGCTGGTCGAGCAGGCCACCGCCAACAGCCGCCGTCTGCACCTGGCGCTGAACGCCGCCGAGGCCGGCGCCTTCGAGATCGACCATGAGGCCCAAAGCTTTTGGGCGTCCGAGCAATTCACCCACATCATCGGCCGCGAGGTGTCCTACGACCAGGCGGCCAACGCGGTCTGGCCCCTGGCCCATCCGGACGACCAGGCGCAGATCACCGAGAGCATGGCCCGCTGGGCTGGCGGCGACGCCAGCAGCAGCGCCGAGTTCCGGGTCCTGCATCCGGACGGGCCCCGCTGGGTGCGGATCTACTACGCCCTCGACAAGGCCAGCCGCCGGGGCGTGGGGCTGGTGATGGACGTCGATGCCCGCAAGCGGCAGGAACTGGCCCTGGTTGAGGCCGAACAGGCGGCCCAGGCGGCGGGCGAGGCCAAGGCCCGGTTCCTGGCCAACATGAGCCATGAGCTGCGCACCCCGATGAACGGGGTGCTGGGCGTGCTGCACCTGCTGGAGCGTGAACCGCTGTCCGAGGACGGCCGCGACCTGCTGTCCGAGGCGCTGGGCTGCGGCCAGATGCTGACCGCCCTGCTCGACGACGTCATCGATTTCTCCCGCATCGAGGCGGGCAAGCTGGATATCGCCAGCGAGGCGGTGAACGTCACCGCCCTGGTCCAGGGCGTGGTGCGGCTGCTGGCCCCGCAGGCGCGGGACAAGGGGATCGCCCTGAGGGTGACCGGCGCCGAGGATCTGGGCTGGGCCCTGACCGACCCGGTGCGGCTGCGACAGTCGCTGTTCAACCTGATCGGCAATGCGGTGAAGTTCACGCTCGATGGTCATGTCGCCGTCCACTGTCGCCGGTCCGGCGAGGACATGGTCAATTTCGAGATCGAGGACACCGGGGTGGGCATTCCTCTGGAGGCCCAGGCCAGCCTGTTCCAACGGTTCCATCAGGCCGACGCCTCGACCACCCGCCAGTTCGGCGGATCGGGCCTGGGTTTGGCCATCGCCAGCCGGCTTTCGGAGATGATGGGCGGCGGCATCGCCTTCACCTCGGCGCCGGGCGAGGGCTCGACCTTCCGGCTGGCGGTCCGCGCGCCGGCGACGGCGGCCGTCGACACCGCCGCCCTGCCGCTGGAGACGATGCTGGGGGGTCTGAAGCTGCTGGTGGTCGAGGACAACGCCACCAACCGGATGATCGCCGTGCGGCTGCTGGAATCCCTGGGCGCCGAGGCGGCCACGGCGCCGGACGGGCTCAGCGGCGTCGAGGCGGCGGCCACCGGCCTCTACGACCTGATCCTGATGGATATCCAGATGCCGGGAGTCGACGGTCTGGAGGCCACCCGCCGCATTCGCGCCCTGCCCGGCCATGCGGCGCAGATCCCGATCATCGCCCTGACCGCCAACGCCATGTCGCATCAGCGGCGGTCCTACCTGGCGGCCGGCATGGACGGGGTCGTCTCCAAGCCCATCTCGCCCAGCGCCCTGCTGGCCGAGATCGTCCGTATCGCCGAGGCGGCGAACGAGGCCCTCGCGGAAGGCGGGGCCTGCGACAGCGCCCTGTCCGCCTGATCCCTTCCGCTTCGGCGGCCGGCAGTGCTAGACCCTCCCCAAACACACCCTCGGGGGAGGAAACCTCATGACGGACCAGCCGGCGGAAAAGCCGACCTCGATGTTCACCGTGGTCGCCGCCTCATCGGCGGGCACCGCCTTCGAGTGGTATGACTTCTTCATCTTCGGCAGCCTGGCCAGCGTCATTTCGCAGGTCTTCTTCACCGGTCTGAACGAGACGGCCGGGCTGATCGCCGCCCTGGCCCTGTTCGGCACCGGCTTCGCCTTCCGGCCCCTGGGCGCCCTGATCTTCGGCCGGCTGGGCGACCAGGTGGGGCGCAAGGCGGCGTTCCTGATCACCGTCACCCTGATGGGCGGGGCGACCTTCGCCATCGGCCTGCTGCCCAGCTACAACACCGCCGGCATCATCGCCCCCATTCTGCTGATCATCCTGCGCATCCTGCAGGGCACGGCCCTGGGCGGCGAATACGGCGGCGCGGCCATCTATGTCGCCGAACACGCCCCGGCCAACAAGCGGGGCCAGATGACCGGCTGGATCCAGTCGTCGGCGGCGCTGGGCCTGCTGGGGGCCCTGCTGGTCATCCTCGCCACCCGCACCCTGATCGGCGAGGAGGCCTTCAAGGTCTGGGGCTGGCGCGTGCCCTTCCTGCTGTCCGCCGGCCTGCTGGCGGTGTCCATCTTCATGCGGATGAAGCTGTCCGAGAGCCCGTCGTTCCAGAAGCTGAAGGAGGCCGGGGAACAGTCCAAGGCTCCGTTCCGCGAGGCTTTCGGCCAGTGGAAGAACCTCAAGCTGGTGCTGATCGCCCTGTTCGCCATCATGTGCGCGCAAGGGGCCGTCTGGTACTGCGCCTTCTTCTACACGCCGGTGTTCATGGAGAAGTTCCTGAAAGTGCCGGGGCCGACGGTGAACATGCTGATCATGGCCGTCACCCTGTGCAGCGCGCCGCTCTACATCTTCTTCGGCTGGATGTCGGACCGCTGGGGCCGCAAGTGGGTGATGTGGTTCGGCATGGTGCTGGGTCTGCTGGCCTTCCTGCCCGGCTTCCACATGATGACCTATTTCGCCAACCCGGGCCTGGCCGAGGCGGCCCAGAAGACCCCCATCGTGGTCATCGCCGACCCGGCGACCTGCACCCTGCAGTTCGATCCCGTCGGCAAGGCGGCCTTCGTTACCTCCTGCGACATCGCCAAGACCTTCCTGGCCAACGCCGGCGTCTCCTATGGCAATGAGGCGGCGCCGGCCGGCGCGACCGCCCGCGTCAGGATCGGCGCCGTGGAAGTGGTCTCGGCCGAGGGCGCGGGCCTTGGCAAGGAAGACTTCAAGACGGTCAAGGGCCAGGTCGAGGGCCGGCTGAAGGCCGCCCTGACGGCGGCGGGCTATCCGGAGAAGGCCGATCCGGCGCGGATCAATGTGCTGGGCCTGTTCGGGGTGCTGCTGGTCTTCACCATCGCCGCCACGGCCCTGTACGGGCCGCAGGCCTCGGCCCTGGTCGAGATGTTCCCGACGCGGGTGCGCTACACCGCCCTGTCCTTCCCCTATCACCTTGGGACCGGCTGGGTCGGGGGCTTCGTGCCGTTCAGCGCCTTCGCCATCGCCGCCGCCACGGGCAATGTCTATGCGGGCCTGGCCTATCCGATCTTCTTCACCGGGATCAGCGTCCTGGCGACCCTGTTCTTCCTGAAGGAAACCAGCGGCCGGTCGCTGGACTTCTAGGCCGCGATTTCCGGCCTCAGCGCGCGCCGGGTCAGGGCGTCGGCGGCGAAGACGGCGGCGACGGCGATGACCGCCGCCACCAGGCAGAGGGCGGCGGCGCGACCTTCGGCGCCGGGGGTCTGCACCGCCTGGTAGATGGCCGAGGGCAGGGTGAGGCTGACGCCGGGAATGGCGGCGGCGAAGGTGATGGTGGCCCCGAACTCACCCAGCGCCTTGGCGAATCCCATCACGGTCCCGGCCGCCACGCCGGGAAAGGCCAGGGGAAGGGTCACCTGCAGCAGCCGGGGCAGGGCGCGGGCGCCCAGGGTCAGGGCCGCTTCATCGACGTCGCGGGGAATGGCCTCGATGGCCAGCCGCATCGGCCGGACCATCAGCGGAAAAGCCATGACGGCGGCGGCAAGCGCGGCGCCCTTCCAGTCGAAGGCCAGCGAAATGCCCAGCGCGCCCAGCGCCTCGCCGAACACCCCCTGGCGACCGAACAGCAGCAGCAGGACATAGCCGGTGGCCACCGGCGGCAGGACCAGCGGCAGATGCACGGCGGCGTCCAGCAGGCCGCGACCCCAGAACCGCCCCCGGGCCAAAACCAGGCCGACGCCGAAGGCCAGGGGCAGGGACAGCAGGGTGGCGACCCCCGCCACCTTCAGCGACAGCAGGACGATGCCGACATCCTGGGGGCTGAACGCCATGGCGGCTCAGGCTCCCGGCGCGGCCAGCATGACCTCCAGGGCGACGCCCTGGGCGGCGAGGGCGCGAAGATCGTCCAGCCCGGGCGCGGCGGTGACCAGCATCACCACCTGTCGGCCCGCCTTGGCCAGGGCCGCCAGGGCGGCGGGCGAGGACTCCGAAGGGGTCAGCCGTCCGGCGTCGCGGCGGGCGAGGGCAAGGATGGCGGGATTGACCTCCGGCCCGGCGGCGATGACGTCGGCCTCGGCCAGGGCCCGGGAGGCGCGCAGGGTCAGCAGGTCGGCTGGACCCTTGCCGGCGACGATGGCGATGCGGCCGACGGGCTGGCCGCCCCTGGCCAGGCTGGCCCGCATCAGGCTCTCGGCCCGGGCCATGTCGCCGTCCATGGCCGCCTGGGCCGCGTCGCCGGACAGGGCGCTGCGCAAGAAGCCGCGGCGGGCGACGAGCTCGGGATAGGCGGCGCGGACCTCGGCCTGCAGGGTGCGGAGCAGCACGGCGACCCGGCCGGCGCCGGCTGGAACGCGGGCCTCGATGTCGTTGCGCAGCAGGCTGGCCAGCATGGGGGCGGCGCCGGCCGTGCCGACGGCGGCGACCACCGCCCCCCGGTCGATCACCGCCGGGGTGTTGAAGTCGCAGAGGTCCGGCCGATCGACCACATTGACCAGGCAGCGGGCGGCCCGGGCGGCGCGGGCGGCGGCCTGGACGAACAGTTCATCGCCGGCGATGAAGGCCAGGATGGCGTCGCTGTAGGCCCCGACGAGGAAGGCCTGATTGCCTTCCAGCCGGACAATCCGGGCCGGCGAGCCCTCGAACAGCCGGGCCTTGGCCTCGGCCGCCTCGCCGGTCCCGGCGATGACCACGGTCCGGCCCTTGAGGGGGAAGAAGGCGGGAAAAGCGTCCACTCAGCCGGCCCTGCAGCCCTGGTAGGGACCCCCGGGAAAGCCGGTCAGCATGGCCTGGTCGCCCTTGCCCCAGATCTCGAATTTGCCGTCGCTGTAGCGGGCGCCGGAGGCCGACCGGGCGGCTGGAAGGCTGCGGACCATGCCGCCGGCCTTGACCCGCACCCTGTCGCCCGCCTGGCCCCAGGCGGCGGTGAAGGTCTTGCCGGCGGCACAGCGGTAGAGGACGGCGGCCGTATTCACCCCCGGCGCGGCTTTGGGCGCCGGCCGAACCACGGGCGGCCTGGGTTTCAGCCGGGCCCATCCCGTCGAGGGGCCTGTCGAGGGGCCCGTCGAGGACCCGGGCGCCTTGGCCGGCGGATGCGGAGCCGTGGCGCAGGCCGCCGGCAGGATCGCCAGGGCGACGATCGGGGCGACGACCAGGACGGGGAGCGGTCCGGGACGGCGAATCATCTCTGGGTTTTCAGAAAAGCGATCAGGGCGGCGCGGGCCTTGGGATCGGCGACCCTGGTGAACATCTTGCCGCCCGGCGCGAAGGCGGCCGGGCCGGAGAGGTAGGCGTTCAGGCTCGCCTCGGTCCAGGCGCCGCCCTTGGCCACCAGGGCCTTGGAATAGGCATAGCCCGGCGACCCGGCGAGCTTGCGGCCGACCACGCCCTTGAGGCTGGGCCCGGCCGGGCCATTGGTCCCGGTCAGGGTGTGGCAGCTCTTGCACTGACCGTTGAAGTTCGCTGCGCCGTCCTGGGCCAGGGCGGGAGACACAGCGGCTAGAGCCGCCAGCGACAAAAGGGCGGTAAGGGTGATGACGCGCATGGTGGCTCCCCGGTTCGGCTTGCGGCGACAGTAGATCAGCTTTGCCGCGCCGCGAAGACCATGCGCCCGGGGCGCGAAAGGGCCGATGCTGCGCTGCATCAAACCGCCGTCACAAGATTACAGCAGTTTAATATCGTTAAACGATATGTAATTTGATCGAAAAGCGATGAGCGAGCATAAGTCTCCTCAAGGACGGCGCTTCCGCTGGCCTCGGGTTCGAACCGGACGGACGAACTCCACCGCACTGCAACAAGGACTGAATGAAATGACCTCCGCCAAAATGACCAACCTCGTCGATCGCCTCGCCGTCGGCCTCGTCTATTCCGCCGTCGTGCTGATCATGCCCTTCGCGGCCTATTCCTTCGTCGCGCAATCGCTGTAACCGGCGCCTCTTCCGTGAGGACCGCCGCCGAGGCATGCTCGCCGGCCGATCGGGGATGATCCCGAAGCGGACCGGCGGGCGCCTCCAGGCCCCGCATCTCAAGGGGGCCAACCATGAATTTTCCCGGAGCGATACGGTCATGAGGACCTTGGGACCCGGCTCGGTGTCGAGCTTCCTGAAGACGATTCTCGATGTGACCTGGTTCGCCCTGTGGGCCGTTATCGGGGTGCTCGCCCTGGCCGGACTGGTCATGCTGCTGCTGAGCTTCAGCCCCGAACTGATCGCCAAACTCGAGGTCCAGACGGACATGGGCGGCGAGGGCCATATGGGCCCCGCCCTGGCCGCCGCCCTGTTCGCCGGCGCCCTTTACATGGGCGGCGTGCTGCTGATCGTCGGCAACCTGCGCCGGATCTTCAAGACCCTGACCGCGGGCGATCCCTTCCATCCCGACAACGTCGGCCGGCTGCGGCTGATCGGCCTGATCCTGGCCGGGCTTGAGCTCGGTCGCTATGTCTTCTGGGCCGCCGCCGCCCTGCTGATGCCCGGCGTCAACAGGACCGACGGCAACCTGAACCTGACCACCTGGTTTTCCGTGATGGTGGTCTTTGTGCTGGCCGAAGTCTTCCGCGAGGGCGCCCGCCTTCGTCAGGAAGCCGAGCTGACCATCTAGGCCGGAGTTCCTACGTCATGGCCATTCTCGTCCGACTGGACCGCGTGCTGCTGGAGCGCCGCATGTCCCTCACCGAACTCGCCGACCGCGTCGGCGTGACCATCGCCAACCTGTCGATCCTGAAGACCGGCAAGGCCCGGGCGATCCGCTTCTCGACCCTGGACGCCCTGTGCCGCGAACTGGGCTGCCAGCCGGGCGACATCATCTCCTTCGAGCCGGGACCCGGGGATTTCGTCGACGAAGACGAGGCGGAGTACAGCGGGGCTTAGCCGCTACGACACCCCAAAAAGTCCGCTCACCCCGGCGAATGCCGGGGCCCATCCGCGTGATCTCGATGGGGGCAGGACTGACGCTGACAGCGCCTCCGGCAGGCATCGATCGGCGGCCAACCGGAAAATTTGGCATTCACGCGGATGGGTCCCGGCATTCGCCGGGATGAGCGGTGTTTGGAGGACCCTACCCCAGCCCGCAGGCCGCGCGCTGCATGGCGAACAGCTCGCCGATGCCCTTTTCGGCCAGGCCGAACAGGCTTTCGAACTCGCCGCGGGTGAAGCCGCGCTTTTCGCCGGTGGCCTGGATCTCGACGATGTCGCCATTGCCGGTGAGCACGAAGTTGCTGTCGGCCTCGGCGGTGGAATCCTCCTCGTAGTCGAGGTCCAGCACCGGGGCGCCGTTGTGGACGCCGCAGGAGATGGCCGCGACCTGGTCGAGGATCGGGTCGGTGGTCAGCACCCCTTCGTCCAGCAGGTATTTGGTCGCCAGCCGCAGGGCGACCCAGGCGCCGGTGATCGAGGCGGTGCGGGTGCCGCCGTCGGCCTGGACCACGTCGCAGTCGAGGACGATCTGCCGCTCGCCCAGGGCCTTCATGTCGACGACGGCGCGCAGGGAGCGGCCGATCAGCCGCTGGATTTCCTGGGTGCGGCCGGACTGCTTGCCCTGCGCGGCCTCGCGGCGGCCGCGGGTGTGGGTGGCGCGCGGCAGCATGCCGTACTCGGCCGTGACCCAGCCGGCGCCCTTGCCGCGCATCCAGCCGGGAACGCCGGTCTCGACGCTGGCGGTGACCAGCACTTTGGTGTGGCCGCAGGTGATCAGGCAGCTGCCCTCGGCATAGCGGTTGACGCTGGTCTCCAGGGTGACGGCGCGGAGCTGGTCGGGCAGGCGTTCGGACGGGCGCATGGCGGAGACTTTCAATCGACAGACGGGTGGCGACCGCGCCTTGCGCGCGGGGTTGGGCGGCTTATCCTAGAAGCCGGGCCTTCCGTCCACCGGCCCCTGAGAAACACAAAGTCTTTGATGACCCCATTGCTGACCGGCCTTTCGCAGACCCCCAGCCTGTCCGACCTGGACGGCCGCGCCCGCGACATCTTCCGCCGGATCGTCGAAAGCTATCTGGAGACGGGCGAGCCGGTCGGGTCGCGGACCATATCCAAGGGCGGGGTGCATCTGTCGCCCGCCTCGATCCGCAACACCATGCAGGACCTGGCCAGCCTCGGCCTGCTCAACTCTCCCCACATCAGCGCGGGGCGGATGCCGACCCATGCGGGGCTGCGGCTGTTCGTCGACGGCCTGCTGGAGGTGGGAGACGTCGGACAGGTGGAACGCAACGCCATCGAGGCCCGGCTGCACGCCAAGGGCCGTTCGATGGAGGAGGCGCTGAACGAGGCCAGCAGCATCCTCTCGGGCCTGGCCGGCGGGGCCGGGGTGGTGGTGACGCCGTCGCGGGAAGCCGGGGTCAAGCATGTGGAATTCGTCGCCCTGGGGCCGGACCGGGCCCTGGTGGTCATCGTGCTGGAGGACGGGGCGGTCGAGAACCGGCTAATGCGGCTGTCGCCCGGCATCACCCCTTCGGCCCTGGCGGAGGCCTCGAACTTTCTGGCCACCCGCCTGCGCGGACGGACGCTTGGCGAGGCGCGCAACGAGATGCGGGGCGAGCTGGATCGGGCGCGGTCGGAACTGGACACCGTCGCCGCGCGCTTGGTGGAGGACGGCCTGGCCGCCTGGGGCGGCGGGACCGAGGACGCCCGGGCCCTGATCGTGCGGGGCCAGGCCAATCTGATCGACGCCGGCGCCGCCGAGGACCTGGAACGGATCCGACGGTTGTTCGAGGACCTGGAGCAGAAGGAGCAGCTGATCGGCCTGCTGGACGGGGTGAGGGAGGCGGAAGGGGTGCGGATTTTCATCGGCGCCGAAACGCGGCTTTTCTCACTTTCCGGTTCCGCCGTGATCGCGGCTCCCTATATGTCGGGCCGACAGAAGGTTCTGGGTGCGATTGGCGTGATCGGCCCGGCCAGGCTCAACTATGCCCGGGTCATCCCGCTGGTGGACTATACCGCCAGGGTCCTGGGCCAGATGATGGACGGATGAGACGACCGCTATGAGTGAAGACACCACCGACAACGAGATCCAGGACGACGACGCCATCGACTTCAGCGAAGCCGACAACAGCGAAGTCGCGGCCCTGCAGGCGGAAGTCGCGGCCCTGAAAGATCAGCTGCTGCGGTTCGCCGCGGAGGCGGAGAACACCAAGCGGCGGGCCGAGCGCGAGATGAACGACGCCCGCGCCTACGCCATCACCAAGTTCGCCCGGGAGTTGCTGGACGCCGCCGACAACCTGGGCCAGGCCACGGCCTTCGCGCCCAAGGACAGCACCGACCCGGTGGTCAAGAACTTCGTCATCGGCATCGAGATGACCGAGAAGAAACTGCTGGAAGCCTTCGAGCGCAACGGCCTGAAGAAGGTCAATCCGGCCGCCGGCGCCAAGTTCGACCCGCATTTCCAGCAGGCGATGATGGAGCAGGTCTCGGCCGAGATGCCGGCCGGCTCGGTGATCAAGGTTCTGCAGCCCGGCTATGAGCTGTTCGGAAGAATCGTGCGTCCGGCCATGGTGGTGGTCGCCGCCAAGGGCTCGGGCGCCGGCGCGCCGGACGCGACGTCGGCGGGGGCCAATCCCTATGCAGCCGATGGCCAGGCCTCGGGTGAATCGATCGACACCAAGGCCTGACAAGGACGAAGGGGCGGGAGGAAGTTCGCCTTTCGCCCCTTTCCCGTGGCGTCATTTCCGCTAATGTCGGCGGCCACCCTTTGAGGGCGGTCGGGGACCTATTGCAACCAACCGATTCGCCCGGATGCCGGACGAGACATGAAGCTGACCATCGAGCGGGCCGCGCTGCTGAAGGCCCTGGGCCATGTGCAGAGCGTCGTCGAGCGCCGCAACACCATCCCGATCCTGTCCAATGTGCTGCTGTCGGCCGATCGCGAGCAGGTCAGCTTTTCGGCCACCGACCTGGACATGGAAATCGTCGACGAGGGCGCGGCCCATGTCGACGTGCCCGGCCAGATCACCGCCCCGGCCCATACCCTGTACGAAATCGTCCGCAAGCTGCCGGAAGGGGCCGACGTCTCCCTGACCTATTCGGGCGAGGATCCGCGCCTGCTGATCTCGGCCGGCCGGTCGAAGTTCAACCTGCCGGTGCTGCCCGCCGGCGACTTCCCGGTGATGAGCGCCGACGGCCTGTCGGCCCATATCCAGGTCGACGCCGAGGACCTGATCCGGCTGATCGACAAGACGCGCTTCGCCATCTCCACCGAGGAGACCCGCTATTACCTGAACGGCCTCTACGTCCATACGGTGATGGACGGCGGCGAGGCCAAACTGCGCTGCGTGGCCACCGACGGCCACCGCCTGGCCCTGGCCGAGATGGCCGCCCCCGAGGGCGCCGCCGGCCAGCCGGGGGTGATCATCCCGCGCAAGACCATCAACGAGGCACGACGCCTGCTGGAAGACGCCGGCGAGTCGGTCGGCTTCCAGGTCAGCCCGCAGAAGGTGCGGTTCGAATTCGCCGGGGCTTCGGCCCTGACCAGCAAGGTCATCGACGGCAGCTTCCCCGACTACATGCGGGTGATCCCGCGCGACAACAGCAAGGTCATGACGGTGGACGCCTCCCTGTTCGCCAAGGCCGTCGACCGGGTGGCGACCATCTCGGCCGAGAAGAGCCGGTCGGTGAAGCTGGCTATCGAGACCGGCCGCATGACCCTGACGGTGCGCAACATGGAGGCCGGTCAGGGCGTCGAGGAGCTGGAGATCGACTACGACGGCGAGCCCTTCGAGATCGGCTTCAACGCCCGCTACCTGCTGGACGTCGCCGGCCAGATCAACGGCGAGACGGCCGAGTTCCGCTTCGCCGACCCGGCGTCGCCCACGCTGGTGCTGGACCCGACCGACGCCGGGGTGAAGTATGTGCTGATGCCGCTGCGGGTGTAGCGAACTCTGCACTTGCCGGCGACGACCCGCGCGCCATGTCCTCCCCATCACAGGGGACATTCATGACCGCACTCGCCCTCATCCTCATGTTGGCCGCCGCCGAGCCGGCGGCCGCTGCGCCGTCCCTGGCCGGGGACTGGACCATCGACCTATCGACCGATCCGGCCGAGCCCTACACCCGGCCGATGATCCTGACCCTGAAGGCCGACGGCACGGTGACCGGCAGCTTCTACGAAAGCGAAATCCAGGGCGGGCGATGGAAGACCGATCGCGGCCGGACCTGCGCCAGCTTCCGCACCACCGACGGGGTTGGGCCCTATCACAGCAGCGTCTGCCTGGTCGGGGACGCGGTGCAGGGCCAGACCTGGGCCGAGCAGCGCAACTTCCTGTTCAACTGGAATGGCGTCCGCCGCTGATCAGCGGCTAGAAGGGGGCCTGATCGAAGGCCCCTTTTGACCACCTCCGCCCTGACCTCCCTGACCCTGACCGATTTCCGGTCCTACACGGTCGGCTCGCTGGAGCCGGGCGGGCGCAGCGTCTGGCTGGCCGGGCCGAACGGCGCGGGCAAGACCAACCTGCTGGAGGCCATCTCCCTGCTGTCGCCGGGACGCGGCCTGCGCGGGGCCAGCCTCGCCGAGGTCGGCCGTCGCCAGCCGGGCGAGGCGAGCGGCCGGGCCTGGGCGGTCTCGGCAAGGGTCAGCGACGGCGGGGATGAGACCCAGCTCGGCACGGGGACCGACAGTCCCGGCTCCTCGCGGCGGTTGACGCGGGTGGAGGGAACCACCGTGCCGCCCGGACGGCTGACCGACCATATCCGCCCCATCTGGCTGACCCCGGCCCAGGATCGGCTGTTCCTCGAGGCGGCGGGCGACCGGCGGCGGTTCTTCGACCGGCTGGTCTTCGCCGCCGAGCCACTGCACGCGGCCCATGCCGGCGCCTACGACAAGGCCCTGCGCGAACGGATGCGGCTGCTGACCGACGAGGGCGCCGCGCCCGATCCGATGTGGCTGACGGCGCTGGAGGCGCGGATGGCCGAGCATGGCGCGCATCTGGCGGCGGCCCGGGCGCGCACCCTGGCCGCCCTGCAGGCCGAGATCGACAGCCGCACCGACCGGCCCTTCCCAAGAGCCCTGCTGACCCTCACCGGCGAGTGGGAAGGCCTTGCGGCGCTAGGGCTGGACGAGGATGCGCTGGGCGAGCGGATGATCCCCGCCTTCGCCGGCGCCCGGGCGCGGGACGGGGCGGCGGGACGGGCCCTGACCGGGCCGCACCGGGGCGATCTGGCGGTGGTCCACGCCGAAAAGGACCGCCCGGCCGCCGAATGCTCCACCGGAGAGCAGAAAGCCTTGATTCTGAACCTGGTTCTGGCCCAGGCGGCGCGACTTTCGCGTGCTATTTCCGCGCCGAATCCTGTATTGTTGCTGGACGAAGTCGCCGCCCATCTCGACCCGCTCCGCAGGTCGGCCCTGGCGGCTGAAATCGCGGCGTTGGGCCTGCAGGTGTTTCTCACCGGAACGGACGCTTCGCTTTTCGACCCCTTCAAGGGTCAGGCCCTGGGCGTCCGCGTGGAGCCCTCCGGACTGACCGTCCTGGACGACTGAATGACCGACGAGACCGCTGGCGAGATCCCCGAGATCAACCCCGACAAGACCCCCCTGTCGCAACAGACCGCCGAAGAAGGCGCGGCCGAGTACGGCGCCGATTCTATCAAGGTTCTCAAGGGCCTGGACGCGGTGCGCAAGCGCCCCGGCATGTATATTGGCGACACCGACGACGGTTCCGGCCTGCACCACATGGTCTATGAGGTGGTCGACAACGCCATCGACGAGGCCCTGGCCGGCTGGGCGACCCGCGTCGAGGTGATCCTCAACGCCGACGGCTCGGCCACGGTCAGCGACGACGGCCGCGGCATCCCCACCGACATCCACGAGGGCGAAGGCGTTTCGGCGGCCGAGGTCATCATGACCCAGCTGCACGCCGGCGGGAAATTCGATCAGAACAGCTACAAGGTCTCCGGCGGCCTGCACGGCGTCGGCGTTTCGGTGGTCAATGCGCTCAGCGACTATCTCGAGCTGCAGATCCACCGCAACGGCAAGGAGCACCAGATGCGCTTCGAGCGTGGCGACGCGGTCACCTCGCTGAAGATCATCGGCGACAGCCCCAAGCGCGACAACGGCGAGCCCCTGACCGGCACCATCGTCACCTTCTATCCGTCGCTGGCCACCTTCAGTCACATCAATTTCGACCGCAAGACGCTGGAGCACCGCTTACGCGAACTGGCCTTCCTGAACAGCGGGGTGACCATCTATTTCCGCGACCTGCGGGACGCCGAACCCTACGAAGAGATCATGCATTACGAGGGCGGCATCGAGGCCTTCGTGCGCCACCTCGACAAGGCCAAGACTCCCCTGGTCAAGACGCCGATGGTGATCCGCGGCCAGCGGGAGAAGGTCCAGGTCGATCTGGCCCTGTGGTGGAACGACAGCTATCACGAGACCATGCTGTGCTTCACCAACAACATCCCGCAGCGGGATGGAGGCACCCACCTGGCCGCCTTCCGCGCGGCCCTGACCCGGGTGGTCGGCAACTACATCGAGAGCTCCGGCATCGCCAAGAAGGAGAAGGTCTCGGTCACCGGCGAGGACGCCCGCGAAGGCTTGACCTGCGTGCTGTCGGTCAAGGTGCCGGATCCGAAATTCTCCAGCCAGACCAAGGACAAGCTGGTCTCCAGCGAGGTTCGCCCCGCCGTCGAGGGGCTGGTGCAGGAGGGCCTGGCCAGCTGGTTCGAGGAGCATCCCGTCGAGGCCCGGATCCTGGTCGGCAAGGTGGTCGAGGCCGCCGCCGCCCGCGAAGCGGCCCGCAAGGCCCGCGAACTGACCCGGCGCAAGAGCGCCCTGGACATCACCAACCTGCCCGGCAAGCTGGCCGACTGCCAGGAACGCGATCCGGCGAAATCCGAACTGTTCCTGGTCGAGGGCGACAGCGCCGGCGGCAGCGCCAAACAGGCGCGTAACCGCGAAAACCAGGCCGTCCTGCCGCTGCGGGGCAAGATCCTCAACGTCGAGCGGGCCCGGTTCGACCGGATGCTGGGCTCCGACCAGGTCGGCACCCTGATCACCGCCCTGGGCGCCGGCATCGGCCGCGACGACTTCAACATCGAGAAGATGCGCTACCATCGCATCGTCATCATGACCGACGCCGACGTCGACGGCGCCCACATCCGCACCCTGCTGCTGACCTTCTTCTACCGGCAGATGCCGCAGGTGATCGAGCGCGGCTACCTCTACATAGCCCAGCCGCCGCTCTACAAAGCCAGCAAGGGCCGCTCGTCACGCTATCTGAAGGACGACGCCGAGATGGAAGTCTTCCTCACCGACGAGGGGGTCGACGGGGCGGAACTGGACCTGGTCAGCGGCGAGCGGATGACCGGTCCGGACCTGCTGGCCCTGGTCCAGACCTGCCGTCAGGCCCGGGCCAACATCGACCGGCTGTCCGCCCGGGCGCCGGCCTTCGCCATCGAGCAGGCAGCCATGGCCGGTCTGTTCGGCGATAGCCCGGACGTGGCCAAGGCGGCGGCGCGGCTCGATCTCTATGCCGAGGAGGGCGACGGTCCCTGGTCGGGCGAGGCCGGCGTCGGCGGCGGCTATGTGTTCAAGCGGGTCAAGCGGGGCGTGTCGGAGACGATCGTCCTGGACGAGCAGACCCTGCAGGCCGCCGACGGCCGCCGGCTGGGCGAACGGGCCCTGGCCCTGGCCGAGATGTTTTCCGCGCCCGGCGTCTACCGCCGCAGGGACAAGAGCCAGACGGTGCGCGGTCCGCGGGACCTGGTCGGGGCGGTGATGGAGGCCGGCAAGCGCGGCCTGACCATCCAGCGCTACAAGGGCCTGGGCGAGATGAACCCCGAACAGCTGTGGGAAACCACCCTGGACTCGGAGGCCCGGACCCTGCTGCAGGTCAAGATCAACCACGCCGACGACGCCGACGACATGTTCAGCCGCTTGATGGGCGATCTGGTCGAACCCCGCCGCGAGTTCATCCAGGCCAATGCGCTGGACGCGGAGGTGGACGTCTAGTCTATCCAGCCACGGCCGGCGAGACTGGACATGGCTATCGAGATGGCTATCTTGATGGCCATGGCCAGCTATTCCGTCGCCGAGGCGAAAAACAATCTTCCCAAGCTGCTCGACCTCGCCCTCAAGGGTGAGGAGGTGGTGATCACACGCCGGGGTCAGCCGATCGCGGACCTCACCAGGCACAAGGCGAAGTCCGGTAAGATCGATGTGGAATGGCTTCGCCAGAATATGATCAAGCCGAAAGATGACGCCCCGTTCAATTCAGCCGACCTGATCCGGCAGATGCGTGACGAAGGCTATTGAGCGACTATCTCGACACCAGCGTGCTCGTGTCTCTGACGATCGAAGATGCCAACAGCGCCGCTGGGCTGATCTATCTGGAGTCCGCGGCGGAGCTTCTGACCAGCGACTGGGCGACAGCGGAATTCTCTTCCGCCCTTGGAATCCAGCAGCGCACCGGCCGGATCGATCTCGTAGCCAAGGCCCGTGGTGAAGCCCGGCTCGATGGCTGGCTTTCGGAGACGATCGCCAGCGTTCCGCTCGCACCGGACGACGCCGTGGCGACCCGCGCCGTCCTGCGGTCGATCACGACGCCGTTGCGGGCGCCCGATGCGTTACATTTGGTGATCTGCCGGCGACTGGGCGCGACCCTTGTGTCCTTCGACGTCCGCATGCGGGACGCGGCGCGCGAGCTGAACCTGCCGGTCCGCGACCTCTAGTTCGCCTTCACCACCGACAGCACCGCCTCGCCGTAGCGGTCCAGCTTGCCCTCGCCGACGCCGCTGACGGCGGCCAGGGCGGCGGCGGTGGCAGGGCGGCGGGCGGCGATCTCGGCCAGGGTGGCGTCGTGGAAGATGACATAGGGCGGCACATGCTGGCGCTGGGCCTCTTCCCGCCGCCAGGCCCGCAGGGCCTCGAACAGCCCGACATCGTCAGCCGGCAGGCTGGCAAGCGCCTCGCGGGTGCGTTTGCGGGGCCGGCCCGAGCGGGTGGAATCGTCCAGCCGCTCGGGCTGTTTGCGCAAGGCCACCCGCCGCTCGCCGCGATAGACGGCGCGGACGGCCTCCGCCTCGCCCAGGCCGATCAACGGACGGCCGTCGTTGGGGTCTTCCTTCAGCAGGCCCTCGAACAGCAGCTGGTCGATCAGGTCCTTCCAGCCCTGGGGGCTGAACTCCTTGCCGATGCCGTAGGTGGAGAGGGCCGCTTCGGAGTCCGAGACATCCTTGGTCTTGCCCAGCAGGTGATCGACAAGCCGGCCGCGTCCGAACCGACCCCCCAGCCGGTGGGTGGCGGCCAGGGCCTTCTGGGCGGCCTCCGTGGAATCGACCGAGGCCGGCGGGGCGACGCAGATATCGCACTGGCCGCAGGCCTCCGCCCCCTCCTCGCCGAAGTAGCGCCGCACGGCCACGGCCCGGCAGGTCATCCCCTCCAGCATGGCGTAGAGCTGGCGGATCTTGCGGGCCTGAACCTGTTTGACCTCCGGCGCCATGTCGCGCCCTTCCAGCCGGCGGAAGGCCCAGGCCATGTCGGCGCTGCTATAGAGGGTGATGCCGTCGGCCGGCTGGCCGTCACGACCGGCCCGGCCGATCTCCTGCCAATAGGCCTCGATGGCGGCCGGTGGATCGGCGTGGATGACGAAGCGGACGTCGGGTTTGTCGATGCCCATGCCAAACGCGATGGTGGCCACCATCACCGCCGCGTCGGCTTCCAGGAACTCTTCCAGGCGGCGGTTGCGGACCTCCTTGTCGAGCCCAGCGTGATAGGCGATGGCGGGAACCCCGGCGTCGCGCAGCTTTTCGGCAAGCGTTTCCGTCCCGTCGCGGGAGCCGACATAGACCACGCCGGACTTGCCGGGCCGCTGGGTGACCAGTTCGATCACCCGCTTGTGGGCCGGGCCGGTCTTGCGCTCGGCGTTCAGGGCCAGCTCCGGCCGGGCGAAGCTGTCGACGAACTCGGCGGCGTCCTCCAGCCGCAGCTGGGTGCGGATGTCCTGGCGGGTGCGGGTGTCGGCCGTGGCGGTCACCGCCAGCCGCGGCACGCCGGGAAAATGCTGGGCCAGCCGACCCAGCAGCCGGTAGTCGGGGCGGAAATCATGGCCCCACTGGCTGACGCAGTGGGCCTCGTCGATGGCGATCACCGACAGGTCCAGCTGGGTCAGCCGCTCCATCAGGTTTCCGGCCGCCAGGCCTTCGGGCGAGACATACAGCAGGTCCAGGGTCCCGCTCTCGATGGCGCGCCAGACCTCGGCCTTCTCCTGTGGTGGGATGTTGGAATCGAGGCGCGCGGCGGCGACGCCTGACTGGCGCAGCGAGGCCACCTGGTCGCTCATCAGGGCGATCAGCGGCGAGACCACCAGCCCCATGCCAGGCCGGAGCAGGGCCGGGATCTGGTAGCAGACGCTCTTGCCGCCGCCGGTCGGCAGGACGGCGACGGCGTTGCGGCCGGCGAGGATCTCCTCGATCACCAGGCCTTGCAGGCCCCGGAAATCGGCGTGGCCAAAGACGCGGCGCAGGATTTCGCGGGCGGGGATCAGCGAATCGGTCACCGGCGACTTATGCCACGACAAGGGGGTCCGCGCCCCTCGCCAGCCGCCCTTGACGCCCTATAGTTGGGATATGGCCGCGCCGCTGTACATGGACGCCGTGATCGCCCCCAACCGGTCGATGAATCCGCTCGGCTTTCGGGTGGTCATCAGCCTGCTGGGCGGGGCCAGCGCGGTGATCAGCCTGTTCTTCTTCTTCATCGGAGCCTGGCCGGCCCCGATCTTCCTTGGGCTGGACGTGCTGCTGGTCTGGCTGGCGCTGCGGGCCAGCTTCGGGGCGGCGGAGCGGCGCGAACGCCTGAGGGTCAGCGCCGAACGGGTGGAGGTGATCGAGGAGATCAAGGGCGAAAGCCGCACGGTCTGGACCTCGCCGACGGCCTTCACCAGCGTCGACCTGGAGGCGCTGGGCCAGCATGAGATGCGGGTCCGCCTCAGGCTGTCGGGCAAACGCCGCAGCGTCGGCCGGGCGCTCAGCCCGCCGGAGCGGGAAGCGCTGGGGGAGGCTTTGCGTGAGGCAATCCGCCGCGCCCGGACAGAGCGACATCCGAGGCCGGCTTAAGGTCATCGCCATGCGCACGGAGGCAATACTCGCCGTCCACTGTCTCAGAGTCGCCCATGACCAGCTTCAGTTCGTCACGCTCTCTGCACCGCATCGTCTATTTCAGCCGCAGCCTCATTCCGGCCGGTCAGCTGGAAAGCCAGATCGACGCGATTATCCGTCATGCCGTCGTCAGCAACCGCGCCTCTGCGATCACCGGCCTGCTGTTCGTCCATCAGGGCTGGTTCCTCCAGGTGCTCGAGGGGCCTGCCACCGCGGTGCAGACCACGCTTGGCCGTATCGACCGCGACCAACGCCACGAGGTGCGGGTCATTGGCGCCGAGGCGGCCGAGCAGCGACTGTTCGGCGACTGGGACATGTGCGCCCGGACCCTGTCGACGGTCGACGAGGCGGTGGTCGACACCCTCGCGCGCCGGGGCCCCTTCGAGCCCGCCAAGCTCAGCCTCGCCACGGCGACCCGGCTGCTGTCAACCCTGCGCACGGTCCGCAAGGGCGCCCAGGCCCGCCAGGGCGCTGACGCGTAGAGGGTTTCGGGACGCGAGCCAGGGCGGCGCGGCGCCGATCCTCCTCCAGCCAAGGGCTGAGAGAGGAGGACCGCCCGCTGCGCGCGGGATAGGAGCGCCTACCCGCGCAGCTTGCGGGTCAGGGTTTCCAGGTCGCGGGCCAGGACTTCGTCGCCGGCCTTCAGCTCTTCGATGCGGCGGACCGCGTGGATCACCGTGGTGTGGTCGCGGCCGCCGAAGCGCCGGCCGATATCGGGCAGGGAGCGGGTGGTCAGTTGCTTGGCCAGCCACATGGCCGCCTGACGGGGCCGGGCGATGGCCCGGTTGCGGCGCTCGCTGAGCAGGTCGGCCTGGCGCAGGCTGTAGTGTTCGGCCACGGCCTTCTGGATGTCATCGACGGTGACCCGCTTTTCCGCCCCGCGCAGGTGCGGGCGGAGGATGTTCTGGGCCTCGTCCAGGCTGAGGGTGCGGACCTCCTCGCCGGAGCGGGCGATCAGGGTATTGAGAGCGCCTTCCAGTTCCCGGACGCTGTCGGTGAATCGGTCGGCCAGGAACTGCAGGACCTCGGGGCGCGCCGTGCCGGCGAAACCGGCCTGGCGGCCAAGCGTGTCCAGCTTGCGCTCGAGGATGCCGAGGCGAAGGGTGCGGTCGGCCGGCTCCAGGCCGCAGACCAGGCCCGCCGACAGATGGCTGCGCAGGCGGGCGTCCACCTCGGTCAGGGCCGAGGGCGGCCGGTCGGCGGAGAAGACCACCCGGCGGCCGTCCTCCATCAGGGCGGTCAGGGTGTGGAACAGTTCTTCCTGGGTCGACTGCTTGCCGCCGACGAAATGCACGTCATCGATCAGCAACAGGTCGGCGGCCCGCAGCTCTTCCTTGAAGGCCGCCGTCTGGCGATCCATCACCGCCCGGACGAAGGTCGACAGGAAGCGCTCGGCGGTCAGATAGACCACCCGCTTTTCCGGGGCGTTGCGCATGGCCTCCCAGGCCATGGCGTTGAGCAGGTGGGTCTTTCCAAAACCGTAGGGGCCGTGGAAGACGACGGGATTGAAATGACCGTCGGCCCAGCTGGCCACCCGCTTGGCCACCGCATGGGCGAACTCGTTGGCGGGGCCGGGAACGAAGGTGTCGAAGTTGAACCGCTCCTGCAGGCCGGGGTTGCGCTGCGCCCGCGCGGCCGGGCCGGCGGTCGGCGGCGAGACATTCGGCAGGTCGGAGGACACCACATCCACCGCCTCGATCACCCGGGCGACGCCGCAGGCCTCGAACTCCATGCGCGACTTGAGGTCCAGGCGGCGGCCCTCCGGATCATGGACGGCCCACAGCTCGGAAATCCGCCGCCAGGCGTTGCGGCGGATCCAGTCCCGGGCGACGCCCGTGGGGGTGACCAGGACCAGGGCGCCGTCGGCCGCCTCACGCAGGGCGGCCTGGGCCAGCCAGGAGCCGAAATCGGCCTCGCCCAGCTCGCGCCGCAGCGCCAGACAGGCCTTGCCCCACACCGAAATCGCCGGCGCTGAAGTCACGCTCTGTCCACCCGGATTCGTCATCAGCCCACCGTCCAAAATCTCGTTCATTCCCGGACAACCGCGACGCCCGCCCCCACGACGATGCCCCGGCCAATCAGACACAATTCTTCTCCGAACGGCGGATACAGGGTATCCGTCGCTGTCGCCCGCAACCCCGAGGAGGACGGGTGAAAAGCGCTGAGAGGCGGACCTTAGAGCCGGGTTTCGGAGGGGGTCAAACGGGAAATTTGGCGCCGCCGGCTGATATTTCTGTTGACTCACCAGACCTCCTCGCCTGGCAAGGGAAATCCTTAACAAGCCCTCCGGACACTGAGTGGAAACGTCGCAGGGTTGTGATCAGGGGGCGAACGAAAGCCGCCCGGGAACGGGTCCCGGGCGGCTTAAAAAACTCAAGAAGATCAGGCTGTTAGGCGTTACCCGAGGGTCACGCCGCCGACAGCTTCTTCAGCTGGGCGTGCAGGCGCGAAACCTTGCGCGAACCGGTGTTCTTGTGAACCACGCCCTTGGAAACGGCCCGCATCAGCTCGGATTGAGCCTCGACGAAGGCGGTCTTGGCGGCGCCGGCGTCACCGGAGGTCACGGCCTCCTCGAACTTGCGCAGGAAGGTGCGGACCCGCGAGCGGCGAGCCTTGTTGACTTCGGTGCGGCGGGCGATCTTGCGGATCGCTTTCTTGGCGCCGGGATTGTTGGCCATGGTGATCTCTGACTGAAGGGCGGACAGGCGCGAAAGCTCATCCCGCGCCGGATAATCGGAAGCGCGGCGATATACGGGAAGGCGCCCCCCCGGTCAATGCGGATTCCCCCTGCCCCCGGCGCGGGGATGGTCTAGGCTCCCGTTCATGAACCGCCGCACCCTGCTTCTCGCCTCGCTCGCCGCGCCCCTGGGCCTGACCGTCGTCGGGGTCTCCGGCTGCGACCTGATGCCCGCGCCTCTGCTGGAGATCGTCTGCGACCCGGATCTGGCGGAGGTTCTGGACCGGGCGGCCAAGGCCTGGCCGGGCCGGCGCGGCGAATTCGTCATCCACACCGACATCTCCATCCGGGCCCTGGGCGCCCTGATGGAGACCACGCAAGGGGCGGCCGTGGTCACCCGCGAGCCGAAACAGGCCAACCGCATCCAGCGGATGGGCGTCTCGCGTCTGGAAGACCGCTGGGCCCGCGATATCGGCGAGGGGCCGGTGGCAATCCTGGTCACCCACGGAGACTGGCTGGCCGTGCGCCAGGCCAAGACCTTCGCCAAATGGCTGGCCAGCCCGGCGGCCGACAAGGCGGTGAACGGCGATGGGCCGAGGGTGCGGTCGGCGGTCTAAGCCCTACTGCCGGGGGCCTACTTCCCGGTGAAGTTCGGTTTGCGCTTCTCGACGAAGGCGGCCATGCCTTCCTTCTGGTCCTCGAAGGCGAACAGGCTGTGGAACAGTCGGCGCTCGAGGGTGACGCCGGTGGACAGGGTGGTCTCGTAGGCGGCCTCAACCAGGTCCTTGTTCATCACCACGGCCAGGGGCGACTGGCCGGCGATTTTCCTGGCGGCGGCGATGGCTTCGTCCAGCAGTTTGTCGTTGGGGACCACGCGGGAGACCAGGCCCGAGCGCTCGGCCTCGGCGGCGTCCATCATCCGGGCGGTGAGGATCATGTCCATGGCCTTGGACTTGCCGACGAAGCGGGTCAGCCGCTGGGTGCCGCCGATGCCCGGGGCGACGCCCAGGTTGATCTCCGGCTGGCCGAACTTGGCGCTCTCCGAGGCGATGATGAAGCTGCACATCATCGCGAGCTCGCAGCCGCCGCCCAGCGCATAGCCGCTGACCGCGGCGATGATCGGCTTGCGGAACTGCTCGATCTTGCGGGCGGCGCTGGTGAAGAAGTCCAGGGTGAACATCTGGGCGTAGGACTTGTCCGACATCTCCTTGATATCGGCCCCCGCCGCGAAGGCCTTTTCCGAACCGGTCAGCACCAGGCAGCGGACGGTCTCATCGGTCGCGGCTGCGTCCAGGGCGGCGCCCAGATCGCTGAGCAGCTGGCTGTTGAGGGCGTTGAGGGCCTCGGGCCGGTTCAGGCGGATCAGGGTGACGCCGGCTTCCGGGGTCTCGACGATGAGAGTTTCGTAGGTCATGACCGGGTTCTGACGCCTTCCGTTCGTTTGCTCAAGGGTACGGTTGCGGCGACCGGTTTGGGAGGACCGCCATGAACATCGCCTTCGCGCTGCACAGCCTTAATCGCGATCTGACCAATCTGTCGCTGATCAAGCACCGGGACTGGGACGGCTATCTGGTCACCGGCCAGCATTCGGGCACCCACTGGATCAAATGGATGCTGTCCTGGGCCATGGCCGACCACTACGGGGTCGAGCCGCCGAAGTTCTATAACAACGCCAGTTCCAACGCGGTCATCGGCCATCCCAAGCATAAACTGAACCTGCCCGGCGTGCCGCGTATCGCCTCCAGCCATTCGATCCCGGCCTATGCGGTCGAGTGGGGATGGGTGCGGGCCATCGCGCCCCTGCCGGTCTATGGCGTGGTCATCCGGGATATCCGGGACGTGCTGGTCTCCAACTACGAGAAGTGGAAGACAAAGTACGACGTCCCCTTCGAGACCTATGTGGCCGGCGATCCCTGGGACAAGAGGTACGTCGTCGATGTCTGGTGGTATGTGCGCTTCCTCAATCGCTGGGGGGCGGTGGCGAAGCGCTATCCGAAGGAAACGCGGGTCCTGACCTATGAGGGATTCCGCGATGACACCGCCGGCCACCTGGACCTGCTGGCCCGGCATTTGGGGGTGACCCTGCCGGCCTCATCGATCGAGGCCGGGGTTCGGGCCGGCGGCAAGGACACTATGCTGATGTTCGACAATCCCAACGCCAGTGGCAAGGGCGTGCGGCCGGACGACCAGGGCGACACCGTGTGGACGCCGGAGGCGATGGACATCCTGCGCGGCATCCTGCTCGAGAACCTGAAGTACGACTTCGGCTACGAGTACGAGCTGTAGCGGGTCATTTCTGGCATCTGGGGCAGTAGAAGGTGGACCGCCCCGACTGGACGATCCGCCCGACCACGCCGCCGCAGCCGGGCGTCGGGCAGGGCTCACCCTCGCGGCCGTAGACGCGGAAACGGTGCTGGAAATAGCCCAGCGCCCCGTCGGCGGCGGCGAAGTCGCGCAGGGTGGAGCCGCCGACCTCGACGGCCTCGGCCAGGACATCCTTGATCGCCTGGGTCAGGACGGCCAGCCGCTTCTTCGAGATGCCGCCGGCCGGCTTGATCGGCGAGATCTGCGCGCGGTGCAGGGCTTCGCAGACATAGATGTTGCCCAGGCCGGCGACGATCCGCTGGTTCAGCAGCAGGGTCTTGGGACCCTGTTTGCGGCCGGCGAAGGCGCCCACCAGCGTCAGGGGCGTGAAGTCGTCGCCCAGGGGCTCGGGGCCCATGCCGGCGAACCAGGGGTGACGGGTCAGCTCGCCCTCGGGGATCAGGCTCATGAAGCCGAACCTTCGGGGGTCGTAATAGGTGACCCGCCCGCCGCCCTCGGTCTCGAAGACCACATGGGCGTGTTTGGGGTCCGGATCGACGGCGCGCTCGAAGACGCCGGGGACGGCGCCGTCGATCTCGAACCGGCCGGTCATCCCCAGATGCATCACCAGCACATCGCCCCGGTCGAGATGGCCCAGCAGGTATTTGGCCCGACGGTCCAGGCGGGTGATCACCGCCCCGGTCAGCCGCTGGCCGAAGCCGTCGGGCAGGGGAAAGCGCAGGTCGGGGCGGTTCAGCCGCACATGGCTGAGGCGCCGGCCTTCCAGGGCGGGGGCCAGGCCCCGGCGGACCGTCTCGACTTCGGGAAGCTCGGGCATGGCGCAGTCTCTCCAGCGCTCTCCGCTAGCCGAGGCGGGCCTCGCGGTCTATGGACGTGAGGATGAGCGAACGCAGCGCCACCTTCGGGTTCAAGGATGTCGACCCCGCCGAAAAGCCGGGCCTGGTCAGGGGCGTCTTCGACCGGGTCGCCGGCAAGTACGACCTGATGAACGACTTGATGAGCGCCGGCGTCCACCGGCTGTGGAAGGACGCGGTCGCCGCCCGGCTCAACCCCCAGCCCGGCGAGGTGATCCTCGATCTGGCCGGCGGCACCGGCGACATGGCCCGGCGCTTCTCGAAGATGGCCCGAGCGGCCCAGCTGCGCCGGGGCGGCCCCGACGCGACCGTTCACGTGATGGACTACAATGGCGAGATGATCGCCGCCGGCATCGAGAAGGGCGGCGAGCCGGAGATGACCTGGAGCGTCGGCGACGCCATGCGCTTGCCCCTGCCGGACGCCCACGCCGACGCCTATTGCATCAGTTTCGGCATCCGCAACGTCACCGATATCCCGACGGCCCTGCGCGAGGCGCGGCGGGTGCTGAAGCCCGGCGGCCGGTTCGTCTGCCTGGAATTCTCGCGGCCGGTCAGCGAGGGCCTGCGCAAGGCCTATGACCTGTGGAGCTTCAAGGCCATTCCGGCGATCGGGGAATGGGTGGTCCAGGATCGGGAGAGCTACCAGTATCTGGTGGAAAGCATCCGACGCTTCCCCGACCAGGAAACCTTCGCAGGCATGATGCGCGACGCCGGCTTCAGCCGCGTCACCTACACCAACTTCACCGGCGGCGTGGCGGCCCTCCACCAGGGTTGGGCGATCTAGCCGCATGGCGCTTGGCCGACTGATCGCCGCGGGCTGGGCCCTGATCCGGGCCGACGCCCTGCTGCCGCGCGAGATCGATCCCCACCTGCCGCCGTCCCTGCGGCTGACCGCCCGGACCCTGCGCCTGTTTTCCGGCTCTGCCGCGCGAAACGGCCGGCCGGGCGAGCGGCTGGCGCGGGTGCTGGAAAAGCTGGGGCCCGTCACCATCAAGCTGGGTCAGTTCCTGGCCACCCGAGCCGACATCTTCGGCGGGCCCTTCGCCGCCGACCTGGCCCATCTGCGCGACCGGCTGGAGCCGTTTCCGCTGGCCGTGGCCAAGGCCGAGGTCGAGCGGGAGCTGGGCCGGCCGCTGGACAGCCTGTTTTCAGAGTTCGAGGAGGCGATCGCCGCCGCCTCCCTGGCCCAGGCCCATCCGGCCCGGCTGCTGGACGGCCGCAAGGTGGCGGTGAAGGTGCTGCGGCCCGGCGTCGAGCTGCGGGCCGAGCAGGACAGCGCCGCCCTTCGCCTCGCCGCGAAATGGGCCGACCGGCTGGTTCCGGCCGCGCGGCGGCTGGACCCCCGGGCCTTTGTCGAGGTGGTCATTCGGTCCCTGGCCCTGGAGCTGGACCTGAGGTTCGAGGCCGCCGGCGCCGACGAGATGGCCGAGGTCATGGCCCGCGACGCCTATATGGCCGCGCCCCGGATCATCTGGGACGGGGTGGCCAAGCGGGTGCTGACCCAGGAATGGGCTGGCGGCCGGCCGCTGTCGGAGCCCGCCGCCCTGGATGACCCGACCTTCGACCGCAAGCTGCTGGCCGACAACCTGATCCGCGCCTTCCTGGCCCAGGCCCTCGACCACGGCGTCTTCCACGCCGACCTGCATGAGGGAAACCTGTTCGTCACCCCGCCGGCCGGCCTGACGGCGGTCGACTTTGGCATCATCGGCCGGCTGGGTCCGATGGAGCAGCGGTTCCTGGCCGAGATCCTCTACGGCTTCCTCACCCGCGACTACGCCCGGGTCGCCGCCGTGCATTTCGAGGCCGGCTATGTGCCGGAGCATCACGACCGGGCCGCCTTCGCCCAGGCCCTGAGGGCGGTTGGGGAGCCGGTCTTCGGCCGCGCCGCCAGCCAGGTCTCCATGGGCCGGCTGCTGGCCCAACTGTTCGAGATCACTGCCCTGTTCGACATGCGGCTGCGCCCGGAACTGGTGCTGCTGCAGAAGACCATGGTCACCGTCGAGGGCGTCGCCCGGGGCATCTATCCCGAACACGACCTCTGGGCCGCCGCCGACCCCGTCGTCCGCCGCTGGATCACCCGCGAGCTGTCCCCCGCCGCCCGGGTCCGCGCCTTCGCCGAGGACGCCGAGCGGGCCGTCAAGACCATCCTCCGCCTGGCCGAGGCCGGACCGCCGGTGCAGACCGTGGTGGTCGAGGGCCGGCCCGCCAGGGCCCTGTGGTTCGCCATCGGCGCCGCCGTCGCGGGCGTCGCCTTCCTCGCCGCCGTCCTGCTGACCTGATCCGCTTCGCCGGCGCCGCGGAGGGATGATTCCGGCCCCAAATCAGGGCATGACGGGCCGTATGACCGACGCCGATCCGACTCCGTCCCCCGCACCGTCACAAGCCGCCGAAGGCCTCGCTGCGACGGCCATCCCCGCCGATCCGGTGGATCTGGCCGCCCAGCTGGCGGCGCGGCTCTGTCACGACTTCATCAGCCCGGCCAGCGCCATCGTCTCCGGCCTCGACCTGCTGGATGACCCTGGCGCCCAGGACATGCGCGAGGACGCCATGGCCCTGATCGCCCAGAGCGCCCGAAAGCTGGCCGACCTGCTCAGCTTCTGCCGCGCCGCCTTCGGTTCGGCCTCGACGACGGAAGTGTTCGATTCCCGCGAACTGGAAAAGCTGACGGCCGGGGTCTTCGCCCATATGAAGGCGACCTTGGTCTGGGAGGTGACGCCCGCCTCTCTGAACAAGCCCGCCGCCCGCACGACCCTGAACCTGGCCCAGATCGCCGGCTCCGCCCTGCCGATGGGCGGCACGGTGACGGTGAAGGCGGTCGAGGCCGGCGGCCGCATCGCGCTCAGCGTCGAGGGCGCGGGGCCGCGCATCCGCATGAAGCCGGAGGTCGCCGGGGGCCTGCTCGGCAAGCCCAAGGGCGAGGCCATGGGCGGCGCCTGGATCCAGGCCTTCTACGTCCACAGCCTGATCGCCCAGGCCGGCGGCCAGGTGGCGGTGGAGGCCGGAGACGAGACGGTGACCCTGGCGGCCTGGGTTCCGGCTTAGAGTCCTTCTCCCGCCTGTCGGGAGGAGACCTTCCGCGCAGCGCCGGAATGAGGGCCGCTCGGACGGTCTGTGATTGCCGTTGAGCGACACAAGCTGAAATCTCCCGACGCCGGCGCCGCCCTCATCCGACCCCCTGCGGGGGCCGCCTTCTCCCGACAAGCGGGAGAAGGAACCGCGCATTTCCAAATTCGTCGCCAAACCTTAACGGCCCTCACCCTCTCTTAACCGACGCGGCCCAGAACAGGGGTTCATGGTTCGAGGAGCGCGCCGGTTTTGAAGACCTGTCTCGTCGTTGACGACAGCCGGGTGATCCGCAAGGTGGCCCGCCGCATCCTGGAGGAACTCGGCTTCGAGATCGCCGAGGCCGCCGACGGGATGGAGGCGCTCGCCTGGTGCCGCGCCGCCATGCCCGACGCCATCCTGCTGGACTGGAACATGCCGGTGATGAACGGCATCGACTTCCTTCGCCAACTGAGGGCGGAGCCGGGCGGCCAGCACCCCAAGGTGGTCTTCTGTTCCGTCGAGACCGAGCCGGACCGGATCCGCGAGGCCCTGGACGCCGGGGCGCTGGAATACATCATGAAGCCATTCGACGGCGACATCATCGAGGCGAAGTTCGCCGAGGCGGACCTGCTGTGAGCCCCTCGGACATCGAGCTGCTCGCCGCCCTGGCCCGGGCCCGCGCCGGTCTGAAGATCGATCCGGCCAAGACCTATCTGATCGAGAGCCGCCTGGGACCCCTGGCCCGCCGCGAAGGCTATGCCGGCATTCCCGAACTGGCCGCGGCCCTGCGTGGTCAACGGGACGAGAAGCTGATCTGGGCGGTGGTCGAGGCCCTGGCCCTCAGCGAAACCGCCTTCTTCCGCGACCGTGCGCCCTTCCAGAGCTTCGCCAAGGAACTGCTGCCGACCCTGGCGCGGCTGCGCGGCTCCGAGCCGATCCGGGTGTGGAGCTGCGCCTGTTCCACCGGCCAGGAAGCCTACAGCCTGGCGATGATCGCCCATGACGCCGAGGGCCTGCCCGCCGGGACCCAGGTGGAGATCTATGGCTCGGACCTGTCGGAACGGGCGCTGGAGAAGGCCCAGGCCGGCCTCTACACCCAGTTCGAGGTCCAGCGCGGCCTGCCGATCCGCAAGCTGCTCACCCATTTCGAAAAGGTCGAGGACAACTGGCGGCTCAATCCGCGCATCCGCCAGCGAGTGCGCTGGCGGCGGGTCAATCTGATCGCCGACCTGGGCGTCATGGGCCAGTTCGACGTCATCTTCTGCCGCAATGTGATCGGCGCCATGGACGCCCCCTACCGCCGGCGCGTGCTGGAAAGCCTGGCCGCCCTGCTGCCGGCCGACGGCCTGCTGGTCCTGGGCGCCCAGGAGGCCGCCGAAACCGCCACCCAGGCCTTCCGCCCGGTCACCGGCCGGCCAGGCCTCTATGTCCGGAACCCGGGGTTTCGCATCGCGGCCTAGGGCGGAGTCCGTCTAGCGGTCCGTAACGTCGGCTTGCGCACTGGACGGGTGGCCGCGCCCGGCGCAACCTCCTGGGCAAAACGGGAGGACATGACACCATGCGCAAGATGTTCGCGGCCCTGATCACGGCAAGCCTGTTGCTCGGTTCTTCCGGCGTCCTGGCTCAGGACGGCGATGTCGGAGAGATCATTGTCACAGCCGAGCGGCGGGAAGAGTTCGACGCCGGCAGCACGCCGGTGGTGGTCCTGCGCCGGCGGGCGGACAACCTGATCGTCCAGGTCACCGTCATCTGCGACACCCGCGACATCAGCCAGCGGCGGGAGGAGCTGAAGACCACCCTGCGCAACCTGATCCGCGCCGCCGCCAAGAACCCGGGCGTCGAGCTGGGCCTGGGCTCGGAGATCGTCGGCGCCTTCGACGAGACCATGCTGGACACCGTCATCGGCCCGGCCGCCAAGGCCGACACCAGCGTCGCCCGGCTGCTGATCAAGACCAGGGTCACCCCGACCGACACCCTGGACGCCGCCACGGGCCGGATCGAAAAGTTCATCGCCGCCTCGCCCAAGGCCGGCCGCACCGAAATCCTCGTCCAGGGCGACTGGAACCTGACCCTGATCCGGCCCGAGCAGTATCGGGCCGAGATCATCGCGTTGATCGCCAAGGACTCTCTCAAGTCAGCGGCGGCGTTCGGGCCAGACTACGGCGTCTCGGTCCAGGGTCTGAACCTGCCGGTAACCTGGTACCAGGCCGGGCCGCTCGACCTGGCCCTCTATGTGCCCTACCGGCTGGAAGTGCGGGCGAAGTAAGGGCCTGCGGACTGACAAGGTGGGGCGGCCGGGAGCGGTCACTCTGCTCCGCCCGGCCCTCCGCCTGATTTGTCCGCCGCCGTGGCCCCCTTGGTCATCCTGTCGGTCGGGCCTTCCCATCAACGCCCCGGATCGCTTTCGTCCTGAACTGGGCCGTCAGCACCGGCAGGACGAGGAGGGTCAGCAAGGTCGCCGTTGTCAGGCCCCCGATGACCACCGTCGCAAGCGGCTTCTGGACCTCGGCCCCGGGGCCGAAGGCGAAGGCCATCGGGATGAAGCCGAGCACCGCCACCAGGGCCGTCGTGACGACCGCCCGCAGGCGGCTGACCGCGCCGTCCAGGGCCGCGTCGGGGGGGCTGACGCCGGCGTTCAGTCGCTGCCGGATCGCCTGCATCAGGACCAGGCCGTTCAGGGTGACGACGCCGGAAACCGCGATGAACCCCACGGCGGCGCTGATCGACAGCGGCATGCCGCGGACCAGCAGGGCGAGGGCGCCGCCGACCAGGGCGACGGGAACCCCCGCGAAGACGAGGGCGGCGTCCCTGACCGAGCGCAGCGCCAGGAAGAGCAGCAGTCCGATGGTGGCGAAGACGATCGGGACGATGAGTCCCAGCCGGGCGCTGGCCCGTTCGAGATTCTCGAACTGTCCGCCCCAGTCGAGCCATCCGCCGGGCGGCGGTTTGACCTCCCTGGCCACGGCCGCCCTGGCCTCCGCGACGAAGCCGCCCAGATCCCGGCCACGGACATTGGCCTGAACCACGATGCGGCGCTTGCCGTTCTCGCGGCTGATCTGGCTGGGGCCCTCGGCGGTGTCGAACCGCGCCACCGCCGACAACGGCACGGTCGGCGCCCCGGCCTCGGCGTCCTCGGGCATGACCGGCAGCTGGGCCATGACCGTCGGGTCGTTGCGCAGGTCGTCGGCCAGACGCACCACGACGTCGAACCGGCGGTCACCCTCGAGCACATGGCCGGCTTCCCGGCCCGCCAGGCCGATGGCCAGGGCGTCGGCGGCGTCGCTGGCATGGATGCCCTGGGCGGCGGCGGCGGTGCGGTCGACGCTGGCGGTGATGGTCGGCTGGCCCGAGACCTGCTCGACCCGCACGTCAGCGGCCCCGTCGATGCCGCGAAGGATGTCCGCCACCTGGTCGGCGGTCACGCCCATGGCGGCGAAGTCGTCGCCGTAGATCTTGACCGCCACGTCCGACCGGACGCCGGCGATCAGCTCGTTGAAGCGCATCTGGATCGGCTGGGTGAACTCGTAGCTGTTGCCCAGCAGCCGGCCCAACCGGGTTTCCATCCGCTCGACCAGCTCGGCCTTGGACAGGCCGCGGTCCGGCCAGTCCTTGCGCGGCTTGAGCATGACGAAGGTGTCGGAGATCGAGGGCGGCATCGGATCGGAGGCCACCTCGGCGGTGCCCGTCCGGGTGAAGACCAGGGCGACCTCCGGCATGGCCTTCAAGGTGCGCTCGACGCGGGACTGCATGGCCTGGCTCTGTTCGAGCGAGGTTGAGGGGGCCCGCAAGGCCTGGACCAGCAGGTCACCCTCATCGAGGGTGGGAACGAACTCCCGCCCCAGCAGCAGGAAGGCGACGACGCCGGCCAGGATCACCGCGCCGCAGCCGGCGAGGACGGTTCGCGGCCGCGCGATCGACCAGAGCAGAAGGGGCGCATAGCGGGCCTTGGCCAGGCGCGTCAGACGGGTTTCGTCGTGGCCGGCCCTGGGCTCGCGCACCCACAGGGCCGCCATGGCGGGCACGAAGGTGAAGCTGAGAACGAACGCGCCCAGCAGGGCCAGCATGACCGTGGCCGCCATCGGCCCGAACATCTTGCCCTCGACCCCCTCGAACATCAGCAGCGGCGCGTAGACCAGCAGGATGATCGCCTGTCCGAAGGCGGCGGGGCGCGCCATCTCCCGGGCCGAGGCGGCCGCGACCCACAGCCGTTCCGGGGCGGTCAGGGTCCGCCCCTCCTCCTGGCGACGCAGGGCCAACCTTCGAAGGGTGTTTTCAATCACCACCACCGCGCCATCGACGATCAGGCCGAAGTCGAGGGCGCCGAGGCTGAGCAGGTTGGCGCTGATGCCGAACCGGTTCATCGCCGAGGCGGCGAACAGGAAGGACAGCGGAATGACCAGCGCCGTGATGATCGCCGCCCGGACGTTGCCAAGGGCGAAGAAGAGCACGGCGATGACCAGGGCCGCGCCCAGGGCGAGGTTGTGTTCAACGGTGCGGATGGTGGCCTCGACCAGCTGGGTGCGGTCCAGCGCGGGGCGGATCATCACGTCCGGCGGCAGGCTTGGCTCGATCTGGCGCAGCCGCTCGCCCACCCGGCGGGCGACCTCGCGGGCGTTCTCGCCCTGCAGCATCAGGGCGGTGCCGACCACGGTCTCGCGGCCGTTGGCGCTGGCCGAGCCGAGACGCGGCGCCCGGCCGATCTCGACCGTCGCCACGTCAGACACCCGGATGACCTGGCGGCCGCGGGTGAGGATGGGAGTCTGGGCCAGTTCCTGCAGGCTCTTCACGCGAGCATCGGCCCGGACGACATAGGCCTCGCCGGCCCGGTTCACATAGCCGGCGCCGGCGATCCGGTTGGCGTGCTCCAGCGCCTCGACCAGCTGGACCAGCCCGACGCCATAGGCCGCCAGACGGCCCGGATCGGGATGGACCGCATATTCCTTGACGTAGCCGCCGAGCACATCGATCCCGGCGACACCCTTCACCGACTTGAGCTGCGGCGCGACGATCCAGTCCTGCACGGTGCGCAGGTAGGTGGCCTTCTCCTCGTCGGTGACCAGGCGCTCACCCTCAAGGGTGGTGTAGGGCGCGCCGGTCGCGGCGGGGCGGCCCTTGAACTCGATGGTCCAGATGTAGACCTCGCCCAGGCCGGTGACGACCGGCCCCATCGACGGCGTCAAACCGTCCGGCAGATCCTCTCGGGAGGCCTGGATGCGCTCATTGACCAGGCTGCGGGCGAAATAGATGTCGGTGCTGTCGGTGAAGACCGCGGTGATCTGCGAGAAGCCATGGCGCGACAGGGACCGGGTCTCGGTCAGGCCCGGCAGGCCGGCCAGGGCCGTCTCTAGCGGAAAGGTGACCTGCCGCTCCACTTCCTCGGGGCCCAGCGCCGGAGCGACCGTGGTGATCTGGACCTGGCGGTTGGTGATGTCGGGGACCGCGTCGATCGGCAGCCGCATCACCTCGCGGCCGCCCAGGATCGCCAGCACGACGGCCAGCAGAACGACCAGCCAGCGGAAACGCACGGAGGCGTCGATAATCCTGTCCAGCATGATCAGTGTCCGTGCTCGACATCGCCCTTGGCCAGTTCGGCCTTGAGCAGGAAGGCGCCGCGCCCGGCGATACGCTCCGATCCGGTCAGACCGCGGAGGATTTCAGTCCGGCCGTCCGCCGTGCGACCGGTGACCACCGCGCGGGCCTGGAACCCGTCACCCTGGACGACAAACACCGAAGGCCGCCCCTCCACGGTCTGAACCGCCTCGCTGGGCGCCACGATGGCGCCGCCTCCCCCGCCTGCCGCCAGCCGGGCCGAGATCACCGTCCCGGCTGGTGGGACATAGCCGACCGGCCGGACCCTCACCGTCACCGTTCCCCGCTCGTTGGCCGGGGCGATGGCCGTGACCAGGCCGTTGACGTCCTGGCCGTCGGCGGTCCGTCCCCTGACCGTGTCGCCGGCCCGAAGCAGGCCGGCGGAGGCCGGTGGAGCATCGAACACCAGTTCGATGCGGCTGGCGTCGGAGATGGTCGCGACCTCCTGATCTTCCTGGTGCAGGACCTGTCCGGGCGACGTCATCAGCCGGGTCACCACGCCGGAAACCGGGCTGCGCACGACGACCCGGCCATCGGACGAGGGCGAGCCGTAGGCGGCCAGTCGGGCGCGAGCGGCGCGCAGTTCCGCCTCGGCGCGTCGGGACTCCGCTTCGGTGATGTCGAGCCGCGCCTGGGCGATGAACCCCCGCTCATGCAAGGATCGATCGCGGCGAAGGGCGGCGCTTGCCGCGTCGGCCGAGGCGGCGGCGGCGTCGACCGTGGCGCGGGCGCCGGCCCCATCGGGGCTGCGCAGGGTGACGAGGGCGGAGCCGGCGCGCACCGGACTGCCGGGTCCCACATGGACCTCGAGCACCGTGCCTGGCAGCGGTGCATCGACGACGGCCTCGGCGCCCGGGGCGAACTGGACGCGGCCAGGCAGCATGAGTTCCGCGCCGCCGCCGCGTTCCAGCGCCATCACGGTGACCCCGGCCTCGGCCGCCCGGCCGGGCGCCAGGGCGACGAACCCCTCGGGGCCGGCCTCTTCGTGGCCTTCTTCTTCGCTGTGCGGGCTGGGTTCGCCGGTCCTGCCGGACATCAGTTGAGCGGCGCCGAAGCCCAGGCCCAGGGCGGCGATGACGGCGACGCCGGTCACCAGCCAATGTCTATCAATCTTCATCGTTGGTCCTTAGGTCGGCGCGCACGGGTCAGGTGCGGCCGGAGCCGCGCGCGCACGACGGCGGCGGCAGGGGTCAGGTGTGATTCAGAGTCGCCGCGAGGGGCGTCAGCGTCGGCCGATCAGGCGCGAGGCGGCCGGTCCAGCCGGGCAGGGGCCGCCAGCGGCGCGCCGTGAGTGCGCGGCGGCGCCCTGGGGGTCGCGTAGCCAGGAACCGATAGTGTCGCAGTGGCGACGGGGCCAAGGGCGACGAAGTGGCCGTGGCCACAGCCGTGCGCGCAGCCTGGCCCGCAATCCCGGGAGTCGCCCGTATCGCAAGGCCCGGGACGTTCAGCGGCGGAGGCGTCGATGAAAGCTGACGCTATCCCGCCATCACCCGGCGCGCAGGCCGGGCTGGCGGCGGGCAGGGCGAAGATGGCCAATGCCAGCGCCAGGGCTCCGACAAGGCTGAACCGTCCAAATACGCGCCGGACCATCTTCAACATCGGCGCGGACATACCATGGCCCGGGGCCGTCGTCTCCCCGGGGGTGGGCTCCGGCGCCGCTACTCCCCGAACACCTTCTTCAAGAACAGGGTTTCGGCCTCGCGCTGGGCGTCGATGTTCTGTTTCTTGCGGAATCCGTGGCCTTCGTCGCCGGCCAGCATGTACCAGACCTCGCCGCCCTGGCCGCGCACGGCGGAGACGATCTGTTCGGCCTCGGTCCAGGGGACGCGGGGGTCGTTGCGGCCCTGGATGACGAACAGCGGCTTGCGCATCTTGGCGGTCAGGTTCAGCGGGCTGATCTGGTCGAACACCGCCTTCATCTTCGGGTCCCGCTCATCGCCGTATTCGGCCCGGCGCAGGTCCCGGCGATAGCCTTCGGTATTGGTCAGGAAGGTGGTGAAGTTGGAGATGCCGACGATATCGACCGCGCCGGCGAGGCGGTCGCTGTAGGCGGCCAGGGAGGCCAGGACCATGAAGCCGCCGTAGGAGCCGCCATAGACCACCACCCGGTCCGGATCGAGGTCCGGCTGGGTCTTGATCCAGTCCAGCAGGGCGCCGATGTCCTTGACGCTGTTCTGGCGCAGGGGGCCGTTGTCCAGCTTGATGTAGGTCTTGCCGTAGCCTTCCGAGCCGCGCACGTTGGGGGCGATGGTTACTGCGCCCAGTTCGGCCGCCCAGTATTGCCGGCGGGTGTTGAAGCCCGGCCGGTCCTGGCCTTCCGGCCCGCCGTGGATGTCGATGATCACCGGCGCCTTGCCGTCGATCTTCGCCGGCTTGTAGACCCAGGCCGGGACGGTCAGGCCGTCGAACGACTTGAAGCTGGCCAGGGTCGGCTCATTGAGGAGCTTGAGGTCCAGGCCGCCGGCCTCGCTGTAGGTCCAGCGGGTCAGGGCGCCGTCTTCCGGCTTGAACACCCAGACGTCGGCCGGGGAGGTGGCGGCGTTGAGGCCGATGGCCAGGCTCTTGCTGTCCGGAGAGAACTTCAGGGCGGCCAGGACGCCGACCGGCAGGGTCGGCTGGGGCAGCGCTCCCTTGGCCGAGGTTGGGCGGGTTACAAAGTCCTGCACCACCACCCGCGACCGACCGCCCTCATTGACCGAATAGGCGAGGATCCGGCCGTCGGGCGACAGGTCGAAGCTTTCCACGTCCCAGGTCAGGTCGTTGGGGCTGACCGGGGTCATCTTGCCGGTCGCCAGGCTGTAGCTGAGCAGCCGCTGGAAATCGCCGCCCTCGTCGCTGGTCAGCAGGATGGCCTTGCCGTCTGGCGTGAACTGGCCGCCGCCGTAGGCGATATCCTTCCTGGAGGGGTTAAGCTCGGTCAGCGTCGCCGTGGCCAGGTCCAGCAGATACAGCTTGCTGGAGTTGGCCGAGATGTAGCGGCCGACCAGCAGGGTCTGGCCGTCGGGCGAGAAGGCGATGGGGGCGGTGGCGCCGGTCCCTTCGAACAGGGTCTTGCGGCTGGCCGGGTCGCCCACCGTCATGGTGACGATGTCATAGTCGGGATCGCCCTTGCCGACCCGGGCCCAGGCCAGGGTCTTGCCGTCCTTGGAGAAGGTGATCGACTGGTTGCGGGTTCCCGGCTCGGTGAAGGCGACTTCGGGGCCGGTCAGGCCGGCCAGATAGCCCTGGAAATACTCATCGCCGCCGGTGTCCTTGGTGAAGACGTAGCGGTCGGCCGAGCCGGGCACGCCCTCGGCGCCGGCCACCGGCTCGTCGAAGAAGGTCAGCTGGGTGCGGTCGCCGCCGGGCGCCGCGACCCGGTGCAGCTGGGCCGTCTGGCCAAAGCGGGTGGAGATCAGCATCGAGCCGTCCTCCAGCCAGGTCTGGAAGGCGGCCGAGCGGGCATTCTGGTAGCGGCGCAGGGCCTCGCGCACGGCGGGCGGCGCGACCGGCACATTCTCCAGGGTCAGGGTCCCGACGGCCCGCTTCTCGACAGCGGCGGGCGCGGCGGCCGCGGTCTGGGCCAGCGCTGGGCCGGCGAGGGCGGCGATCGCCGCGGAAAACAGCAGGCTGCGGCGGATCATGGCGGTAGGCCCCATCGGACAGTCTCTCTCAAGCTTACAGGACAAACAGCGGACCGGGGCGACCAGCGCCCGCCGCCCGCCAGGGGAATTCAGGCCGGATCGTATTCGCTGACAAGGTGGCCGGGCTCCACCTCCTTCAACTGCGGAACATAGACCGGGGCCAACGGATCCACGGCCAGCTTCGAGGGCAGGAAGCGAAGCGAGGCGCGCGGGTCCATTGGCGACGGCGGTTCTCCGGTCAGGCGGATGCGCTTGCGGCTGCGCTCCACCGACGGGTCGGGGATCGGAGCGGCCGACAGCAGGGCCCGGGTATAGGGATGCTGGGGCGCGGCATAGAGCTGGTCGCGGCCGGCCTGTTCCATCACCCTGCCGAGATAGAGCACCATCACCCGGTGGCTGATTTCCCGCACCACGGCCAGGTCATGGCTGATGAACATCATCGCCATGCCCATCTCCTTCTGCAGGTTGATCAGCAGGTCGATGATCTGGGCGCGGATGGAGACGTCGAGGGCGCTGACCGCCTCGTCGCAGATGACCAGCTTGGGCTTCATGATCATCGCCCGGGCGATGCCGACCCGCTGGTTCTGACCGCCGGAGAGCTCATGCGGATAGCGGTTGATCAGGGTGGGCGACAGGCCGGCCCGCTCCATCATCGCCGCCGCCTCCAGCTCCCGCTCGCGGCGGCCGAGTTCAGGGCGGAAGACGCGCAGGGGCTCGCCGATGGAATCGCCGATGGTCGAGCGGGGATCGAGGCTGGCCAGCGGGTCCTGGAAGACGATCTGCAGATCCCTGCGCTGCTTGCGCATGGCGGCCTCGTCGGCCTTGCTGATGTCGCGGCCCAGCACGGTCAGGGTCCCGCCGGTCTCGCCGCCGCCCGGCGGCAGCAGGCGCAGGACGGCGCGGCTGAGGGTCGACTTGCCGCAACCGCTTTCGCCGACCACGCCCAGCGTCTCGCCCTGGCGGATGGAGAAGTCGACGCCGTCGACGGCCCGCAGGGCGCGGGTCTTGTCCAGCAGGCCCTGCCGGATCGGGAACCAGACCTTGACGTCCTCGCCGCGCACGATGACCGGCGCATCGGCCGGCACGGGATCAAGGGTCGGGCGGCCGCCACGGCCTTCGCGGTCGAGGCGCGGAATGGCGTCCAGCAGGCTGCGGGTATAGGCGGACTTGGGCGCGGCGAAGATGTCGGCCGCCGTCCCCTCCTCCACATAGGCGCCGTCCTTCATCACGCAGACGCGGTCGGCCAGTCGGGCGATGACGCCCATGTCGTGGGTGATCAGCACCAGGGCCGTGCCGGTTTCCCGCTGCAGGTCGGCCATCAGGTCGAGGATTTCCGCCTGCACCGTCACATCCAGGGCCGTTGTCGGCTCGTCGGCGATCAGCAGGCGCGGGTTGCAGGCCATGGCCCCGGCGATCATCACCCGCTGGCGCATGCCGCCGCTCAGCTCATGGGGATACTGGTTCAGTCGCCGGGCGGCCTCGGGGATGCGGACATGGTCCAGCCATTCGCGGGCCTTCTTGTTCGCCGCGTCGCCGGACAGGCCCAGATGCAGGCGAAGGGGCTCGGCGATCTGTTCGCCGATCTTCACATGCGGGGTCAGGGCGGTCAGCGGGTCCTGGAAGATCATGGTCATCTTCGAGCCGCGAATCCTGTTGAGCGCCCCGGTCTTCAGCCCCAGCAGCTCCTGGCCCTCGAAGGTCGCCGATCCGCTCGCGCGGCCGTTCTGGGCCAGCAGGCCCATGACGGTCATGAAGGTCTGGCTCTTGCCCGAGCCGCTTTCACCGACGACGCCGAGGCATTCCCCGGGCCGTACGTCGAGCGAGACGCCCCGCACCGCCTCGACCGCCCCGTCCGGGGTGTCGAAGGTCACTTTCAGATCACGGAGGGAGAGAACCGGCGCGGACGAACTGGACAAGTCGATCTGGGCTCCCGAAACAACTGGCCCCAGGATAGCGATCCTGGCCTGACGCGCAAATGAACGTCGCCGCCCGGCCTGTCCCGACCGGACGGCGGCCTCCAGGCCGTCCCGTGCCATTCTGGGACAGGATCGGGGCGAGCCTGGCTTGATCCCGGCCAGTTGCGGCCGTGCGTGGCGAGATCAGGGGTTCGCCGGCGCGGTCTGACCGGCGGCGCCCCTCCCGCCAAAGCCAGGCCCTGTCGCCTGACGCAGCGTCCAGGGGCCGCGATGTCCAAACTTTGGCCGCCGGCGCCGGTTCGTCAGGCAGCGGCGGTTGAGGGATCGTGACTCTCCGGGCTCGCGGCTTCACGGCCCCTTCACCACAATCGCCTTGTGGCCTGTGGTTTGCAGGCGTCGGGCGAGACTTTATCTTGGGGGCGGGATGTCAAAACCAAGCTGGTGGCGCAGGCAGTCTGGCGCTGAGGATCAGACCAGCCGGCCGCCACCCGGCCGGGTGATCGTCGTGGGCAACGAAAAGGGTGGGGCCGGCAAGTCGACCATCGCCGCCCTGATCGCCACGGCCATGATGTATCGCGGCTCGCGCGTCGCGGTGATCGACATCGACCTGCGCCAGCAGACCCTCAGCCGCTTCTTCGCCAACCGCCGCCGCTGGCTGCCGGCGGCCGGGGTCGAGGCGCCGATGCCGCTGGAATACAAGCTGGCGGACGACCCGACCGCCCTGGTCCGGGCGGATCCACTGGAGGCGGTCAGCCGCTTCGAGGAGGCGATCGCCATGGCCATGGCCAATGCCGATCTGGTGGTCATCGACACCCCCGGGGCCGACACGCCGATCTCCCGATCGGCCCACCTGCAGGCCGATATGGTGGTCACACCGATGAACGACAGCTTCGTCGACTTCGACGTCCTGGGTCTGGTCGACCCGGTGACGGTCGAGCTGACCCGGCCCAGCCTCTATACCCGGGTGGTGCAGGAG
Source organism: Caulobacter sp. (assembly GCA_044239675.1). Lineage (GTDB taxonomy): Bacteria > Pseudomonadota > Alphaproteobacteria > Caulobacterales > Caulobacteraceae > Caulobacter. The sequence continues at coordinate 4,488 of JBIIAX010000013.1, read as the reverse complement.
GCCCGCGCGACCCGCGAGAGCCACGGCCGCACCCTGGACTGGGTGGTCCTGCGCAATCGCATGGCCGGAACAGAGGTTCGCAACCGCGAACGGTTGACGGCCGGGCTGGAGACCCTGGCCCAACAGGTGGGCTATCGGATCGGTCCCTCGATGCGCGACCGGGTGGCCTATCGCGAGATGTTCCCCTTCGGCCTGACCATCGCCGACCTGTCGCCGGGCGTGCGGCCGCTCAATATCGCCTCGCCGCGGCTGGCCGCGCGGGAAGAGCTGCGGGACCTGCTGCAGGCCCTGCGTCTGTTGCCGGAATCCTCCCCAGTGACGGCTCCCGCGACTGACAGCGACAGCGACATGGCCGCCAGACCGAGGTAGCCGCCGCCTTGCGGGCCGGCCTGCGCCGCTGATAAGCCTCGCGCACAGCAGCAGGGGTCCCCACATAGCGACCATGGCCAAGTCTCCGCGAGCGATCAGCGACCTGCCCTTCCGTTCGCCCTGGCGGCACGGCTTCGCGCGGGTCGCCGGCTGCGTGCCCCTGACCAGCGTCGCCGATCCGGCCCGCAACGCCGCCGAGACCCTGGACCTGGTCCGGCAGGGCCATGAGGCCGGCGTTGGCCTGATGGTCTTCCCGGAGCTGGGCCTCAGCGCCTATTCGGTCGATGATCTCTTCCATCAGGATGTCCTGCTGGACGCGGTGGAGACCGCTCTGGCCGCCCTGGTGGAGGCCAGCAAGACCCTCAGCCCGGCCTTTGTCGTCGGGGCGCCGCTGCGGGCCCTCGGCCGCCTCTACAATACCGCCGTGGTCATCCACGGCGGAGCCATCCTCGGCGTGGTTCCGAAAAGCTACCTGCCCAACTACCGAGAGTACTACGAGCGGCGCTGGTTCGCGCCGGGCCGGGATGTGGTCGGCAAGACGCTGGAGCTCCAGGGTCAGCGCGTCCCCTTCGGGGTCGACCAGCTGTTCCAGGCCCGGCTGTTCGGCGCCCCGGCCTTCACCTTCGCGGTGGAAATCTGCGAGGATGTCTGGACGCCCGATCCGCCCTCGACCGCCGCCGCCCTGGCTGGGGCGGAGGTGCTGGTCAATCTGTCGGCCAGCAACATCGTCATCGGCAAGGCCCACGACCGGCGGCTGCTTTGCGGTTCGCAGTCGCTGCGCTGCGCCGCCGCCTACGTCTATTCGGCGGCCGGCCCGGGGGAATCGACGACCGACAACGCCTGGGACGGCCAGTCCTCGATCTTCGAACTGGGCGCCCAGCTGGCCGAGAGCCAGCGGTTCCCGACCGCCTCCACCCTGGCCGTCGCCGACGTCGACATCACCCGCCTGCGCCAGGAGCGCCGACGGACGGTGACCTTCGGCGATACGGTGGATGGGCAGGGCGACGCCGTCCCCTATCGGACCGCCAGCTTCGATCTCAGCCCGCCGGCCGGGACCCTGGACCTGATGCGGCCGCTGGAGCGGTTTCCCTTCGTGCCCAGCGACCCGGCGCGGCTGGCCGAGGAGTGCCACGAGGCCTACAATATCCAGGTCCAGGGCCTGGCCCAGAGGCTGAAGGCCACCGGCCTGAGCAAGCTGATCATCGGGGTCTCCGGCGGTCTCGACTCCACCCAGGCCCTCCTGGTCTGCGCCAAGGTGATGGACAGCCTGGGACTGCCCCGGACCAATGTCCTCGCCTGGACCCTGCCCGGCTTCGCCACCTCCGACGGCACCCGGGGCAACGCCTGGAAGCTGATGGAGGCGCTGGGCGTCACCGGGGCTGAACTCGACATCCGCCCCGCCGCCCGCCAGATGCTGGCCGACATGGATCACCCCTTCGCCCGGGGGGAGGCGGTGCATGACGTGACCTTTGAAAACGTCCAGGCCGGCCTGCGCACCGACTATCTGTTCCGCCTGGCCAACCAGCATCACGGCCTGGTGGTCGGCACCGGCGATCTGTCGGAACTGGCCCTAGGGTGGTGCACCTACGGTGTCGGCGACCATATGAGCCACTACAATCCCAACGCCTCGGTGTCCAAGACCCTGATCCAGCACCTGATCCGTTTCGTCGCCGCCTCGGCCGAAGTGGACGCCGCCACGGCGCAGGTTCTGCGCTCCGTCCTGGCGACGGAAATTTCTCCAGAACTGGTGCCGGCGGGCCACAGCGGGCAAACACAGGCCACCGAGAGTTTCGTGGGCCCCTACGCCCTGCAGGATTTCAACCTGCATTATTTCGCCCGCTTCGGCTTCACCCCCTCGCGGATCGCCTATCTCTCCCTGGAGGCCTGGGGTGTCGGCAGCCGGCGGGACTGGCCCGCCGACGTACCGGCTGAACAGAGAAAAGCCTTTGAATTAATTGAGATAAAGCGGTGGCTGAGGCTGTTTCTTACGCGGTTCTTCGCCAATCAGTTCAAGCGATCGGCGGTCCCGAACGGGCCGAAAATCTCCTCCGGCGGGGCCCTGTCCCCCCGAGGCGACTGGCGGATGCCCTCGGACGCCCACGTCGACGCCTGGCTGGCCGAACTGGACGCCAACATTCCGGACATCGCCTGACGACCTGCCCGTTAGGCGGGCGCCTCGCCAGGATAGGCCGAACAGCTCTCGGTGGGGTCTGGAAAATTGCCGGAGGCTCGGATACGGTCGGACGTATCGCGTTGGCGCATGCGTCTGTCGATCACCTGACGTTTCTTGAGGAACCTATGTGGGGCTTCGACGTTTGGGGTCGGCTGCAGTCTCGATGGGGGCCTTGTGACGAGACCGGGGGACTCAAATTCCTCGACCTTGTTCGTGGGGTTTCAGGCGGGGTCGTGCGGTTACAAGATTCATGCCGAGCGATGGCGCGTTGGCAAAGACTTTAGAGCGAGGGGCTCCACCTTGAACAAGAAAGCATTGTTGCTGAGCGGCGTGCTGGGCGCCTTGGCGTTCGCGCCGCAGGCGATGGCGCAGGACCGCGGCCTGTATGTCGCGTTCGACTTGGGCTATCACACGCCCGACGCCATCGACGCGCAGAACACCGGCGCCCTGTCCCTGGACGGCAAGCCCTACCGGTTTGACGTGCAGGCCGAAGATAGCTGGCTGGGCTTCGCCCGCGTCGGCTATCAGGTCTCGCCGAACTGGCGGGTCGAACTGGAAGGCGGCGCCCGCGCCGGCGACATCGACACCTTCCGCGGCGACCCGACCCGTCCCAACCCGACGGCCGTCTGCAACCTCTCGACCACCCCGCCCTCAGGCAACCAATGCCCGGGTCCGGACGGTTCGGTGGAAGCCTATACCCTGATGGCGAACGTCATCTATGACTTCTTCCCCTCGTCCTCCTTCCGTCCCTTCGTCGGGGCCGGCATCGGGGTGAACCTGGTGACGTTTGACATCGCGGGCCGCTACAATGCTCCGGTCGGCAACATCGGCATCCACGACAACGACACCGCCTTCGCCTGGCAACTGCTGGCCGGCGCTTCGTTCGACATCACCGAGCGGCTGACCGGCGATCTGACCTACCGTTACCTGGACGGCAACGACGTCACCGTCCGCGCCATCACCAACAATGGCGGTCCCTTCATCGGCGACCTCAAGGGCGCCTATCAAGACCAGTCGCTGACCTTCGGCCTGCGTTACAGCTTCGCCGAAGCCGCGCCGCCCCCGCCGCCGCCGGAACCCGCGCCGCCGCCGCCTCCGCCGCCCCCGCCCGAGCCGCCGGCCCCGCCGCCGCCTCCGGCCTACATGGCGCGTGAATTCATCGTCTACTTCCCGTTTGATCAGTCGATCCTGACGCCGGAAGCCCAGTCGGTGGTTTCGGAAGCGGCCCAATACGCCAACGCCGGCAACGCCACCCAGATCGTGGTCGTCGGTCACGCCGACACCTCCGGTTCGGCCAAGTACAACGTCGGCCTGTCGCAGCGCCGGTCCAAGGCCGTCGCCGACGCCCTGGTCGGCCTGGGCGTCAACAGCGCGACCCTCTCGGTCGACTGGAAGGGTGAATCCGCTCCCGCCGTCGCCACCGGCGACGGGGTGAAGGAACCCCTGAACCGCCGCTCGACGATCTCGATCAACTTCTGATCTGATCCGAAACCGAACTAAGCGAAGGCCCCGGCGGAAACGCCGGGGCCTTTTGCATTCCTCCCCCCAGGAGCGCAGCGACGCTGGGGGAGGGGGACCGCCCGCGCAGCGGGTTGTGGAGGAGGCAGCGCCGGCTGTGGTGGATGAGCTCTGAGCACGGGCGGCGGCGGCTTCCAATCAGCGCCATGACAACTACGGGCCGGCGCTGCCCCCTCAGTCGACGCCTATCGGCGCCGCCAGCTCCCCCAGAGGCGGCGCGATCTGCAGAACGCGGTTCCCCAGCCCGTCGGTCGCCTTGCGACCTCGGCGCTCAACATGAAGGGAAGGGACGGTGAAGGTCTAGGTGCTGTGGACACTTATCTTAGCCAGAGCACGATAGCGGCCAATGTGATGATTGCGAGGTAGTTCCTGGCCGTTTTTTCGAAGCGTGTTGCGACCCGTCGGAACTGCTTGAGCTTTGAGAAGCA